>CAVWHH010000001.1:0-41770 GCA_963754785.1 uncultured delta proteobacterium
GGCGCCCTTTATAAATAGTCTGTCCATTAACCTTACTTGCACACTCCTTTTTACGAAGCCCCATATTTTAGCAGAAAACCGGCCTGATTTCAAAAGAGTGTATAGGTCATGAAAAATAGATCGGATATTCAGGCGCACAGCCTGCTCGGGCTGATTATCCCTTTATGCAACCCAGCGGGGTGATTTGCGCGACAAGCTTCGATATACCCGCGTTGTGGACGACACGGGCCACATTGGAAACATCTTTGTACGCTTCCGCATCTCTTCTGCCAGCGTGCTTTTACTGGCCGCTTTTACATAAACCCCCTTCTCTTCCATCTCCTTGTGAAGGGATCGCCCTTTTGCCACCCTGATTGCCTGGCTTCGGCTCATAACCCGACCGGCGCCATGACAGGTACTTCCGAAGGTCTCCTCCATTGCCCTCTCTGTACCACACAGAACGTATGATGCCCTGCCCATATCTCCCGGTATAAGGACTGGTTGTCCCACGTGCCAGTACTCATCGGGGAGGCCTTCGCTCCTGGCTCCGAATGCCCTTGTGGCGCCCTTTCTGTGAACGCAAAGCGTAGACTCTTTTCCTCTTCACCCCATGTTTCTCCAATTTGGCAATGTTGTGGCAAACATCATAAACAAGCGAAAGACCAAGGTTTGCTGCGCTTGTCTGCAAGGTTTTCTCGATGCTCTCCCGTACCCAGTGGGTAATCATCTGGCGGTTCGCAAAGGCATAATTGGCCGCTGCCGCCATGGCCGAAAAATATCGTTGACCTTCCGGTGATTCGAAAAGGAGCTGCGCAAAGCTGCCTGTCGGGAAAGAAAAATGCCGTACTTTTCCGACGCCTTCATCATTTCCCTGATATAGTCGTCGCATACCTGGTATCCGAGGCCACGTGAGCCGCTGTGGACCATGACGGTAATCTGGTCTTTGAAAAGTCCAAATGCCGACGCGATCTTCTCGTCATAGATTTCACTGATACGGCCCACTTCGACAAAGTGGTTTCCGCTCCCCACTGTCCCGAGCTGATCTTTGCCCCGCTGATAAGCCCTGTCGGAAACATAATCCGGGTTCGCCTGCGGAAATTCCCCATTATCTTCAATGTGGTGTAAGTCCTGATCGTCCCCGTACCCCTTTTCAATGGCCCACTTCGCGCCTTTACGCAAGACCTTGCTTATCTCATCCCGTGAAAGCCTCAAATCTTTACGATGCGAACCGATACCGCTAGGTATGTTGAAAAAAAGGTTATCGATGATGTCCGAGAGCAAATTTTTCATCTCTTTTACGGTCAGTGTGGAACGTATGAGGCGTACACCACAATTAATATCATAACCGACACCACCCGGACAGATAACACCATCCTTCGTATCGAAGGCCGCAACTCCGCCGATGGGGAAGCCATAACCCCAATGGATATCCGGCATGGCCATAGAAGCGGAAACAATGCCCGGGAGACATGCCACATTTTCAACCTGTTTGATGCTCTCATCGGTGCCGAGTATCTTGAGCAGTTCCTCATCGATGAAGATAAGCCCATCGACACGCATGGCTCCATGTTTTTCAATGAGATATCGGTTGCTGTCAAGCTTTTTTAATGGTATCTTTCGGTCATTCGCCATTGTTTTTGTTCCTCAAAATCGACGATAAATGTTGCATTGAATCGCCCCTCTTCTTCCTGAAGAGAAAATCTGTGGTACGTTACCGCTTTAACTTCTCCTGATACGGTGTGTCTTCTTTCATCGAAGTATTCTCCTTTAAGAATGGCTTTGAGTTTTCCCTGTTCGCTGTGAATCACTATTTCCTTTGGAAGAAATCTTTCCGCATCCCACAGATAGAGGAGTTCATTGAGGAAAACGATAAGCGACTCGCCGTTACCGGACACTTCAAAATGTTTTTCGGTTATGGGACGCACCGATTCTAAATCCGTTATGAGCGAAAACAGAGCTTTAGCGCTATTCTCGAAAAGTTCCGTCTCTGTGCCACCGTAAACCTCGAAACCTACGTCGGCTTCATGGTCGATGATGTTATAGTTCTTCAAGAGATACCACCGTGTATTACCGGGGTTTGTCACCCGCCCTCTCCGACAGCAAAACTGTCGGAGCCACCTCCTCTCGCTCGTGAACGAGCTAAAGGGGTTCGCCTCAACGGGGCTTACCTGCGAGAATCACCTCTTTGTTTTACCTTCCCGTATAATCTGTTTCAGTTTGGCAGTTATTTCCAGTGCCTTATCGAGGGGGCGCTGCCAGATATTACGACCGAATATAAAACCTGATCCGCCTGCATTTATGCAGAGCCGCGCCTTTGCAAGGAGGTCATCATCGGAGATCATTTCGCCGCCGGCAAAGATGACTGGGGCCCCGCATGCCGCCCTGACGACTCGTTTAATGGCTTCCTGAAGTTCCACGTTGAAGCTTTGATAGGGCTCCGGCACTTTTGGATCTTTTTTCATGCTTGGCACATTGACCTTCACCATATCGGCACCAAGCTCGACGGCTGTGCGCGCTGCGTATTCGACTGCGTAGAGACTGTTCTTGCCGCCTTTTGCTTCAATTTCATTGCCTCGCGGATAAGACCAGACAATAACCGGCAGTCCTGCTTGATGGGCCTCTTCCCTGATCGTTGCGAATTGTTCAAAATCCTCATCCTGACGGGACGAACCTATATACAGGGTATAACCGATAGCGATTGCGGAAAGCCGGAGGGCGTCATCGACAAGGCCGTCACGGGAGATAGCGGTTCGGCATCGCTTGGAATCTCTGTTTTACCGTTCACTTTGAGAACAAGAGGGACCTCTCCGTACATACGGTCGAAATATCGGCTGGCGTTGCCGACATGTAGAACAACGGCATTATACTTGGCCTTTTTCGCAATCTCTATGATGTGCAGAGGATTTTTGCAAAAGGTGAATGAAAAAAATCTCGTGGTCCGTGTTCAAGCCCCTGGTCATAGGGGAGGATGATCGTTTTTCCAAATGTCTGAAGAAGTCCTTGCAGCCTCACATCTTTCGGTTCCATAATTCCCTCCTTTAATTTGTGCCTTTATTTATTATAGCATAAAACACGAAATAGCCCATCGATGATGGGCAGGTCACTGAAATATTGTTTGACCTATCGCCCGCATCTCCCCCCTTGCCTGGCCCGATTCATCCATTGACAATAGAGTATCGTTTTGCTAAGCTTTCCAACATGCCGGAGTGGTGGAATTGGCAGACGCGCGGGACTCAAAATCCCGTGTCCCTTGCGGACATGCGGGTTCAAGCCCCGCCTCCGGCATTATGAATATCACATAATATCAATAACTTATATTTTCTGAGTTAACATAATAAGTGTCACCAGAATGTCACCAGAATGTACCCGCGGGATTGCGGATGCACACACTTAACCTCCTCCGACCATATCCATTATCTCAAACCATTAACGGACAATGAGCGTGACTATATACTATAGCAGTAATATTAACTCATCCGGTTCTTGCATACCTCCTAATACTTACGGGATGGCTGTCTCTTACAACAAAGAATCACATTGAGGGTTGCGGCAAGTATGAAGATTATCGCTTCGAATAAAGCATAATCAAAGATGTGGGAATAAAATTCTCAATATGAGGGGTAACCCCAGTTCTTTGTTTTACCCTGAACTTATAGTAATTCTATCGGAATGTTACATAAATTACTTGACAAGTGGGCCGGCAGATATTAATTTTACTTTCATGATGAAATTGTTCCAACACATTAGAGGTCATCGAGTCCTTGCATATGCCCCTCTGGTTATTTGGCTGACAGTTGGTTTGGCCTCGGTTCAGCCGGTTCTGGCTGGCGTCGGTTGTCTTGCGGACAAGACAGGACAACATATGCAACAGGCAAAGCACTGCGCATGCTGCGAAAGCGGCGTACGTTGCGACTGCGAACTTAATCAGGGTAATTCGGCGAACGCCCCGGAGCAAACGCTCGCCTTGACCTTACGTTTGTCTAATGTAGTGAACAAGGATATAGTCTTCTCTCATGAACTGTCTACTATTATCCCGCATACAGAAAGAAAAACCACGGATGACAGGAAAGTGCCTGTCCGGGGTCCTTCAGTAAGTGTCTATCTTCAAACGCTCAACCTTCTCTGCTAATCTAAGACCTCCATTTTAAGCCTGGATATTGTCGAGACCCCAATCGGTCTGTCGGTGGTTGTCAGGCAAGAAATCACCGTGACCGGAATGCTGTAATTAGACTGTGTGAAGAGGATATCGGGGTTACCATCAAATCTCTATATTCATCCAAATGCTGGGCAAAGATCGGACAAGGGCAGGGAACCTTGACAGGATTGTATATGAGCTTTACTGTGAAAATACGATGAAAACTAAAAAGGAGGCAATAAAATGAAAAAATTAACAATATTTGCGGTGACGTTGTTTTTGATAACAGGCGTTGTGTACGCAAAGGATTATGAAGTGAGTAAGAAAGCCGGGGATTACAATGTCGTCATCAGAATAGATAAGAACCCCCCTGTCGCAGGGGACAATAATGTGGAAATCGCTATCATGGATGCATCCGGTAAGGCCATCCCCGATGCAAAGGTGGTACTCACCTATTCCATGGCTGCCATGGCCGGGATGCCTGCAGAAAGCTACAAGACAGACGTCGGGCTCAAGGGCAATGTTTACAAAGCGAAGATAAACTACTCCATGTCCGGTTCATGGAACAATGAAGTGAAAATAACCCGGAACGGCAAAACCGTAGCTGCGAGGTTTACCATCGATGCGAAGTAAAAGATTAGCGCAGAACAGAGAGCACAAACTATGGAACAGAGAGTTTAGGGCGCATGACGGGGAATGGTCAGCATACAGAATGGTCCTTGTTTTGGCCATGGTCCTATTAGCGTTATCTGTTGTCCACTATCCACTCTATGCTCAGGATGCCCAAAGCCTGCGCCTGGATGATCTCATTCAGGAGGCCCTGAAAAATAGCCCCGAATTGCTTGTCTCGGAATCGAAGGTTACCGCGTCAAGTTATCAGATACCCCAAGCCAAAGCCCTTCCGGACCCGACGTTCATGTTTGGTTATCAAAATGAAGGATTCAGGAGGCTTACCATCGGCGATGAACCGAATGCACAGGGCATGTTTTCGCTGTCCCAGACGTTCCCCTTTCCGGGAAAGACCGGGTTGAAGGGCGAAATGGCAACAAAGGACAAGGAGAGCCTCGAGGCCATACACAAAGCCGTGCAGTTGAGGGTTGTCGCGACAGTTAAGCAGGCGTATTACGATCTCTTCCTCGCATATAAGACCATTGATATCCTAAAAGATATGACTGACTTTTTTTCACGGGTTGAGGATGCTGCTGTCGCACGATATGCAGCAGGGACGGGGTCCCAGCAGGAGGTAGTAATGGCGCAAACGGAAAAATATATGCTCCTTGAAAAAGAGGAGATGCAGAAACAGAAGATACAGGTTACCCAGGGAATGCTGAACTCAACCATCGGCAGGCAGGTCAATGCGTCCCTCGGCCGTCCGGTGGAACCGCCCTCCGCTGCCTATAACCTTGTGATGGAAGAATTGGTTCAGATGGCCAGAAACAACTCACCGGAAATACGTTCACGAGAGAAGATGGTCGAGGCCGCAGAGGCAAAGGTAAAGATGGCGCAAAAAGAATACTATCCAGATGTTACATTAGGAGCCAGTTATTATCCAAGGACAGAAGGCCTTCTCGATATGTGGAACCTCACGGCAACCGTCAATATCCCTATATTCTACAAGAGCAAACAGGAGCCTGCAGTCCTTGAGGCAAACGTGAACCTGCTTGGAGCCAAGAGAGAGTTGGCAGCCACAGGGTACCTGCTCTCATCGGGTATACAGGAAAACTATTCCATGACCCGGACAGCGGAAAACCTGATGAAGCTCTACAAGGAAGGTCTTATCCCGAAGACCTATCAGGATTTTCAACTCGCTCTTTCCGGCTACGCCACGGGTAAGATTGAGGCTATCACCGCCATTTCAACGCTCAAGGCGCTCCTCGATACGGAAATCCTCTACTGGGGACAATATGTAGAGCGGGAAAAGGCCATAGCGAGGCTTGAGGCGATCACAGGGGATACGAGTTCCCTGGAGGTGGTAAAAGAGAAATGAAGAAGCCAATCATAATAGTCGCCTGCCTGATACTGGTCGCAGCTGCGACAGCCTTTTTCTATTTCATTCGTCGGGGAGGTGGTATCGGCAGCCCTCCGCAAAACACTACTCAGGCTGCAACAGGACAGCAAACTGGCAGCATGCCCGGAATGCCTGGCATGCCCGCCGAGAAACAAGCTAGTGAACCGGTAAAACCCGCAGAGGAAACACAGAAAGAGGAAGAAGTGCCCACTGTTGAAATACCCCTGGACAAGCAACAGCTTATCGGAGTCAAAACGATCGTGGTATCTATACAGCCCTTGCAGAAGATCATCAGGACCGTGGGCCAGATCGAATACGACGAGCGAAAGCTAACGACGGTGAACACAAAGATCGAGGGCTGGATTGAAAAGCTTTATGTCAATTTCACCGGGGCGTATGTGAAGAAAGATACGCCCCTTGCCGATATCTACAGTCCTGAACTCTGGGCCACTGAGCAGGAATTTATTAACCTCGTGCGGTGGGTGAAAAAGAGCCAGAAAAGAGATACGGACGGGAATGTGAGCGGCGCCTCTTCCGGCGATATGCAGGGCCTGACGGTCATGCTCTCGAAGGACGCCGAGGCCATCATGGATGCGGCGAGGCAGAGACTGAAGTTGTGGGACATCAGCGATGAGCAGATAAAAAGGATAGAAGAAAGTGAAAAGCCCATACGAACCCTCACCATTTATAGCCCCATAAGCGGCTATGTGCTCCAGAAATATGCAACCCAGGGTATGAAGGTCATGGCGGGCGAGAAGCTCCTTGATGTATCCGACCTGTCCACCGTCTGGGTCGTTGCTGATATCTATGAATACGAGCTTCCCTTTATCAAAGTGGGCGATACGGCACGGATACAACTGAGCTATTTTCCCGGTAGGGAGCTTACTTCAAGAATCGAGTTTGTAGCGCCAACCCTTGCCGCAGACACGCGAACAGCCAAAGTGCGGTTCAGCATTCCCAACTCCGGCGGGCAATTAAAACCCCAAATGTTCACCGATGTTGAACTGAAGGTCAACCTTGGACCAAAACTCGCTGTACCCAATGATGCCGTCATCGATACGGGCTTAAGGAAGATCGTCTATGTGGACAAGGGAGACGGTTATTTCGAGCCACGGGTCGTTACCACGGGACTCAGGGCAGAGAATTTCATAGAGGTACTTTCGGGGCTCAAGGCGGGCGAGAAGATAGCATCGGCGGCCAATTTCCTTATCGACTCGGAAGCGAAATTAAAGGGAGTAGAACCGCTGTCGCCAAAAGGCTCCGATAAGCCTCAGGTACCGACACCGTCTGCCCCTCAACAGAGACATTAGACAAGTACTGTGCACGGGGGCGGGCGGGTAAAATGATAGCTAAGATTATAGAATACAGCGCACGAAATAAGTTCATCATCTTTCTCATTATCTTCTTCTCCATTGCATGGGGTTACTGGGCCCTCAAAAACACCCCTCTCGATGCACTCCCGGATTTGAGCGATACCCAGGTAATCATTTACACGGAGTGGTCAGGAAGAAGTCCGGACCTCATAGAGGACCAGATCACCTACCCCATCACGTCGACGCTCCTTGCCGCGCCCCAAGTCGAGGCGGTAAGGGGTTTCTCATTCTTCGGAAGTTCCTTTATCTATGTGATCTTCAAGGAAGGTACGGACATCTACTGGGCAAGAAGCAGAATCCTCGAATATCTCCAGGCCGTGCGAGACAAGCTCCCTCAGGGCATAAACCCTGTCCTTGGCCCGGACGCAACGAGTCTAGGCTGGGGCTTTTCGTATGCCGTCGTTGATGAGACGGGACAATATGACCTTGCTCAGCTTCGTTCTTTGCAGGACTGGAACCTGAAGCTGGCCATTGAGAGTGTACCCGGTGTCGCCCAGGTTGCAAGCGTAGGTGGCTTCGTGAAACAGTACCAGATCACTATCGATCCGAATCGGCTCCTTGCCTATAACATTCCCATCACACAGGTCATGGAATCGGTGAGAAGAAGTAATCTCGATGTAGAGGGGAGGGTCATCGAATTCTCCGGTATCGAATACATGGTACGAGGCCGGGGCTACATCAAGACCATCGCGGACCTTGAAGATATTTCTGTGGGCACCAACGGGTCCGGCACCCCGATCTATATGAAAGATATCGCCCACGTTCAGCTTGGCCCGGAAATACGGCGAGGTGTGGCTGAGCTTGACGGAAAAGGAGAGGTGGCGGGAGGTATTGTCATCGTGAGGTTCGGCGAGAACGTTCTTAGCGTTATCGACCGCGTGAAGGCGAAGATCGACCAGGACATTGCGCCTTCATTGCCGAAGGGCGTGAAAATCGTCACCACCTATGACCGGTCCGATCTCATCCGGCGTGCCATGGCAACTCTCAAAGATGAGATTATCAAGCTCTCCATAGCGGTGAGTGTTGTCTGTATCGTCTTTCTCTTTCACTTGCCGAGCGCTCTCGTGGTGATCCTCACCCTCCCTATCGCCATTATTATGTCTTTCATTTGCATGTATTACCTTGGGGTCACCTCAAATATCATGAGCCTCAGCGGTATTGCCATTGCCATAGGCGCTATGGTAGACGCCTCTATTATCATGGTGGAGAACGCGCATAAAAAGTTGGAAGAATGGGAAGCAGGCGGCAGAAATGGCAACAGAATTGATGTGATCATCGACGCTGCGAAAGAGGTGGGGCCATCGCTCTTTTTTTCGCTCCTCGTCATTACTGTTGGGTTCCTGCCGGTTTTCACCCTTCAGGCCCAGGCCGGGCGGCTTTTTAAACCACTGGCATATACAAAAACCTTTGCCATGCTCTTCTCGTCCTTTCTTGCCGTGACTTTGACACCTGTGCTCATGACACTTTTCATCAGGGGAAAGATACGACCTGAGGAGAAAAACCCTGTTAGTCTCATGCTCCACAAGGTATACGAGCCCGTGGCATCTTTCGCGTTGAGGTTCAAGAAGACCGTTATTGTTGCCGGTATTGTGATACTTGTATGTACTGTTTATCCTTTCATGAAGCTCGGCACCGAGTTTATGCCTCCTCTGTACGAAGGTACCCTTTTCTACATGCCGGTTACAGCTCCGGCGGCCTCCGTGTCTGTGGCCACGAACCTTCTCCAGATACAGGATAAGATTCTGAAAAACATCCCTGAAGTGGAGTCGGTATTCGGAAAGGCGGGACGGGCGGAAACACCTACTGACCCGGCGCCGCTTGAGATGTTTGAAACGACTATCAATCTCAAGCCTGAAGCGAAATGGCGACCGGGAATGACTGTCGAAAAACTGACGGACGAGATGAACGATGCCCTCACGATCCCAGGTGTGGCCAATTCTTTTACCATGCCCATCAAAGCAAGGACCGACATGCTTGCCACAGGTATCAGAACACCCGTGGGTATAAAGGTGTTAGGACCTAACATAGAGGAAATTGAAAGGATAGGTCTTGAACTCGAACAGAAGGTCAAAGACATTCAAGGTACGAGGAGCGTCTATGCGGAGCGAGTTACCACAGGCTATTTCCTCGACTTTGATATTAGACGACAGGAAGCGGCCCGGTATGGACTTAGCGTTGAAGACGTCCAGGAGGTTATAGAGTCCTCTGTCGGCGGCATGAACCTGACGACGACGATAGAAGGGCGGGAGCGTTATCCCGTCAACGTCCGTTATGCCCGAGAACTCCGGGGTGACATAGAGATGCTGAAGAGAATTCTTGTGCCCGTAGGGACGCAAGGCGGGTCCCCTGCCGCTTCAGGCATGGGGTCACAAGCAAGTGCGCAAGGTGCAGTTCCAATTGCTCAGATACCGCTGGAACAGCTTGCAGATATCAAGGTCGTCAAAGGGCCCACGGCCATAAAGAGTGAGGAGGGGCTTCTCGCATCATACGTCTTCATAGATTTCAGCGGCCGTGATGTGGGCGGTTACGTGGAAGAGGCTAAAAAGAGCGTGGCCTCTTTGAAGATACCCGAAGGCTATCGTCTTGAGTGGAGCGGTGAATATGAGTATATGGTGAAGACCCGTGAGCGTCTGAAAATGGTAATCCCTCTCACGCTCCTCATCATATTTGTCCTCATCTATCTGAATACCCGGTCGGTGACGAAGACCATTATTGTGCTTCTCGCGGTTCCCTTTTCCCTCGTTGGCTCCTTCTGGCTTCTCTATCTTCTGAACTATAACATGAGCATTGCCGTCTGGGTGGGCATCATCGCCTTGGCCGGTCTCGATGCGGAAACCGGGGTGGTCATGCTCCTCTATCTGGAGTTGGCCCATGCGGAATGGGATCGGAAGGGCAAGTTGAAAACGATACTCGACCTGAAGGATGCGATTATGCATGGCGCCGTCAAGAGGATACGCCCAAAAATCATGACGGTGAGCGTCATTCTTGCCGGTTTAATTCCCATTATGTTCAGCCACGGAGCCGGTGCGGACGTTATGAAAAGAATCGCAGCCCCAATGGTTGGTGGAGTTATCACTTCTACCATTCTGGAACTCATCATCTATCCTGCCATTTTTATGATCTGGCGCGGTAGGGAATTTAGACAAAAGGAAACCAGATAGAAACGAGGAGAAATGTTTTATGAAAAAGTTAGCCGTATTTGTGACAATCTTGATGTTCTTTGCGCTGGTTGCTGCTGTCAATGCGGGAGATAAGGTCAAGAGAGATAAGGCGAGAAAATAAGGTGTCGAAGCGAAGTTTGAACATGTTCCGCCGGTCAGAGGAGTCAACAAACTTACCATCATTGTAAAAGATGCATCGGGCAGCAATGTCACCAATGCTAACGTGCATGTCAAGTACTTCATGTCCTCTCTGGACGGAAAGTCACCGATGATGAGTTATTCCACGACGGCAAAACCCGTGGGCGAGAAATATGAAGCAACAATGAATCTTCGCGTGAAGGGTGCGTGGAAAATGACTCTGTCGATAATGCAGAATAATAGGACTAAGATGCTGACGTTCGACTTTATGATAAAGTAGCAGATGAAAAGTCGGCACCTGCTTTCATTTGAACCACCATAACCTTCCTGGACAATCGGGGGTGTAGTTGGTAAACGTGACGCAAGCGCCGATTTGCTGTTTCTCTCTTTCGCCAGTTGTGCAACTGATGATTTTCCCGCCCATGAATCCATTCTCCCGCAATCGTTACCTAATTACAAGAAGAAAAGCATCGCCCAAACATATCGAATGCCGCTTGTAATCTTCATAGTTTCGGAAGAATACGGTGTGAGGACTTAAGGAAGAACTGAAATCCTCGCCATTCTCCTTCTTCTTTGCTATTGTTGTGGAGGACACGGTACCGGCTTAGAAAAGTCAGGAGTCATGTTACCGTTGTTGTCTTTGATTACCTCCCCGTTTGAATCAATCCTGGGTGCGTAACATTGGTTTGGCGGCGGCGTTGCTGGTGGAGGCCCCTGCTGATAGGCGGTAGTGGCCTCAGTGGGTGGAACCTCAATAACGTAGGGAGGTGCAGGATATGGATATTGATAGTATGGATCGTAATAGGCCGGATCTACTGGTACAGCGTAGTAAGGCCACCAGAATGGGCTGTAGATGCCCCCAATGACTATTCCACCCAGAAAAGCTCCGAATATGGCCCCTCTTGGTGCATACCCTCTGTAATAGTATCTGCTATTGCCACGATAATAATTTCCTCCATAATAGTGGCCTCCGCGAGAGTATCCACCATACCAACGGGCGGTACCACCTGGATGAACTCCACCTCCGGGATGACCCACTGAGAGTCCATGAGATCCCCCAGACGAATGTGCCGAAGACCTACCGGAGTGTCCCCCGCCATGACCGTCATCCCTTCCATAAGAGGGGTATGGAAGGGCCACAACCAGACAAAGCATCACGACTAACAGAAATTTTTTCATATTGTCCTCCTCAATCAATATTATACAGGGATGGTATAAAATCAATGGCGCACATTCGACCTAAGGATGACAACAAGGAGCTGAAATTAGGACACTACGCCTAACCAAGCTTTTCAACAGCGTCAGTTATTAGCATTAGCGAATACCGTCTAAAATCTTCATAGTTTCGGAAGGCTTGAAGGGCAACGAGTACAGGAAGGACTCGATAAAGTCCTCCCTCGCATATTTTTCAAAATGTCTTCCTATCGAAAATCAGCGGGTACACCCTGTATCATAAGGTATAATGACCCGGTCCTTATTACCATATTTTAGACCTTTGCACCGACAAGGATAATATGGGTATAGTATTGTCAGAGGAATTGAGAGAGAGATGACCGTAACCAGGCCCGTAGTTCAGAAGAAACAAGAAATTACCGCGGTGGTAAAAAATGTAACCTACAAAAATGCAGACAACGGGTATATGGTCCTTAAAACGGAAACGGGAATCACCTTGTGCGGGGTTTACTATGATGGCGATGTCGATCTTCAAGGAGTTCAGATAAAGGTGGTAGGAGAATGGCAGAAGCACAAGGCATACGGCATGCAGTTTATGTTTGACGAGTTGATTATCCTCGAAAATGAACTCTTCTATTTTCTCACAAAAGTCGTGAAGGGCTTGGGCAGGAAATTGGCTTCATTCCTCATCGATTCCATGGGTGAAGAAAAACTTGAACATATCCTCGACAGTGATCCGGACCAACTCCTTGAGGTCAAGGGCATAAAAGAGAAAAAGCTCAAGAAGATTGTCGCCAACTGGCAGCGGTACAGAGATCTCAAAGAACTCTCCGAATTCCTTGTCCCGCTGGGTGCCACCCATACTTTTGTCCAGAAGGTCTACCGCGAGTTCGGAGAGGACCGAAACATCATCCAGAATATTAAGGATAACCCCTATATCCTCACGCAGATAAAGGGTGTGGGGTTCAAAACAGCGGACAAGATAGGAAGGGCCATGGGCATAGAACCCACAGATGCCCACCGGATAGAGTCCTGTATCGAGTATGTCCTTTTTGACTACACAGACAGCAATGGTAATAGCTGTATTGCAGAACCGCTGCTCCTCCATCTCGCCAACGAGGAACTCGTGTCCGGTGAAGACGATTTCAAGATTGAGCCCGAACTTTTCAAGGACATTCTCAAGACAATGGAGCAAAAGGAGAAGATCAAATTCCTTGAAGACGAGAAACTCACCTCTTCTTTTTTATTCAATGCAGAATCACGCATCTATAAAGCCATGGTTGAACGAAGCCAATATGCTTTCCCTCCTCTCATCTCCGATATCGAGACGTACATCAAGAACAAAGAAGAGGACATGGGTATTCAATTCAGCGAAAAGCAGCAAGAGGCGCTCCGGATCATCAACAAGGGACATAAGGTATTCGTGCTGTGCGGGTATGCGGGTACCGGTAAGAGCACCATAGCGAGGGCAATACTGGATCTTTTTTCCACACGGTGTTCTAAAGACAAGATCATGTGCTGTGCGGTGTCCGGCATTGCGTCCGACCGGATACGAAAGACTTCAGGATACCAGGCGCAGACCATCTACAGCCTGATATACAAATATCAAGGCGAGGACAAAGAGTTCCCCTATGAGGTGCTGCTTGTTGACGAAGCCTCTATGGTGAATACTGAACTTCTCTATAAGCTGATCCTGAGACTGAAGGATTCAAGCACCCTTATCATGGTAGGTGATCCGGCACAGCTTCCCCCAATAGGAGCAGGGGAGCCTTTCAGTGATATCATTGAAGGCAACATTGCCCCGTCGGTAAGCCTCACGAGGATATACCGTCAGAGCGAGGACAAAGTAATCGCAGTCTTTGCGAATGAAATACGTGAGGCCCTTGTACCCCAAGGCTATCAATCGAGCCAGTACTCCGATTTTGATTTTGTGGACCTTTCCATCCCCAATTATTTTTCTCTCAGGGCGAAGGTCAAAAAGCATGTGCTCCCGGAAAATGAGTTCAAGGAAATGAAGGAGAAGAATACCGTAAGGATTTTTGATTCCCTCATCGCTATCTCTGAGTCCTATAAACCCCTTCTTGCCGAAGCCCTAAGACAGAAGAACTTCGCAGGATTTCTGACCACTTTCCAGATCATTACCCCCATGAAAGGCGGGGTACTGGGCACGGAGAACCTCAACGATGAACTCCAGAAGCTCCTCAACCGGTTTATCTTTGACGAGAGCAAGTCCGTCGCGTTAGGCAAAACCAGGCTGGCGTTGAGTGACAAGGTGGTCCACATCCAGAATACCAATATCGACTGTATCTCCCCTGCCGACTACAGGAAACCTGAGAAACATTTCCATAAGGAACGTATATATAATGGCATGATCGGTATAATCATTGCGGTAGACAAAGAGGAAGAAGTGTTTCATGTGTTCTATCCCGCAGACAAAACGATTGTTGAGTATACTTTTGACGAAGCACGGGATTTCTTACGCCTGGGATATGCGCTGACCATCCATAAAGTGCAGGGGAGCGAATTTAAGCATGTGTTGCTCCCCATGACGTTTTCTCACTTTATCATGCTGAACTCCAAACTCTTGTATACTGCCATAACACGTGCCCGAGAGAGCATTACCATAGTGGGTGAAGATTATGCGTTTAGAGCAGCCTGCCGGAAGAAAGAAGCGACCGCGAGAGATACTGTCCTGAAGTTGCTCGAAGAGAAGGATCTCGGGTTAGCCCGGACTGGCGTTTATCCTGGATACGGCAGCTCTATTGGTTTATAATAGACTGATACAAGGCGATCGGCAAAACAGGCACAATAGAATCCTATCAATCGCTATAGAGCGTAATGAGTGCTATGTCAGATATTGAACAAACTATTTCCGGCATAGCAGCAGAAGATACAAAATAAAGAGGATGGTAAAGAAATGATTGAGGTAATTGCGTCGGACTTTTACAGAATTGAAATCCCCCTTTCAGATACTCATCTGAAATTCGTTAATTCCTATGTCATCAAAGACAGGAAGCGACATCTGATCATCGATACCGGCATGTATAGTGATGAATGCTTTAATGCCATGGAGGCGGCCTTGAAGATACTCGATGTCGACCTGGAGAAAACAGATTTTTTTATAACCCACTCTCATGTAGACCATATTGGCCTTGTTTTCCGGTTAATCCATGCCGGATCGGTTGTATACATCAATGAAGTGGAGGCCGAGATTGTTTCTAAAATCAAAACCGGGGTCCTCCAGTCGGAGATCGGGGTTTTTCTTCAGATAAGTGGCTTTCCAGAGAAGGACCCTGAAAAGATCTTTCCGCCTGATGCCGTAAGTCAGTATAGATCGGGAGTTGTTCTCCCTTTCGGGTTTGTGAAAGACAAAGACATCATAGAGAGAGGGGAATACCGGTTTACGTGCGTGAAAACACCGGGCCATAGCAAGGGGCACATGTGCCTGTACGAACCAAACAAAAGAATACTTGTCGCAGGTGATCATATACTGGAGGATATTACCCCCGGCATTCAGGAAAGAGTTGATAACGAGAATCCCTTAAAAGAATACTTCTCCAGCCTTGACAAGGTATTCGCCTTGGATATCGACATGGTATTACCGGGGCACAGAGCCCTTTTTAAGGACGCTAAGAACAGAATCGAGGATATAAAAGCACACCATCTGCAAAGGAATGATGAAGTGCTCGCCATATTGCAGGAGGGGAGCAGGAACATCTATGAGGTGGCTTCGCAGATGACATGGAATACTGATTGTGACTCATGGGACTCCTTCCCCGTTACACAGTCGTTCTTTGCGACAGGAGAAGCCTTCGCCCACCTCAGGTATCTTGAGGAAAAAGGCGACGTAGAAAGAAAAACAGAAGGACAGGTGGCCATTTATTCGTTCCATGAAACCTGTTGATCCCCCAATGTCAATTGAAGAAGGGCCTCTTCAAGAGCCCTTCCCATGTTTATTTTTGTGAGATTTGCCCCAACTATGAATTGATATTCCCGCAATCCCGATTAAGTTTAAAGGAGAAAGTCACAGATATAATAATGATTGCCGCCTGAAATGATTACAGTTTCGGAAGGCTTGCCAGTTGAGGACTTGAGGAAGCACTGAATAGAATTGCTCACACCAATTTTTAAAAATCTGTTGACTGGAAAAAATGTTGAGTACACCTACCTACCACAGTATTTTGGAGTCGCCAAAATTGAGGATTATTGGTTGTAAGGTGCAACGGTTAAACTCAGGGGCGCCTCCGCCTTGCTCATGGACATTTCAGGAATCTGAAGTAGAAGGCTGCGAATACCAGGACGATTCCTACGTTCACCATCAGCCGTTCCCAGAACCGGTTCTTGAAGAACAAGACATCGATCGCGACGATTACGGCTGCCATCAAGACTACGTAGAGTGCGCTGATCGTCTGGCTTCCCATTTCAGTCCCCGTTTAACTGTTCGGCGCTCCAGCGGCTGCCTAACATTGTTTATATGGATCGGTGTTAATATTCCAAACGCTAAAGATTACTGTTCGAAATCTACCATAAAACGAAAGAATTGAGAAACAAGATTTACAGGAAGAAGTCCGTACGCAATAGCACCTACAAATGCTCACACTTGAAGTTGCTCAACGATAAAGGATTACCAAGAGAAAGAGAGTATGCTTACGAAAAAGGATCCCAAGCTAATGGCCCCACTGATGAATCGATCCTGTGGTGTGCCAAAAGAGTGCCCAATAAAGTGCCAGGTCCGGCATTTAAAAGTTTGTTGAGTATTGCCTCCTGGTTTTTGCTTTCATTTCCTCAACGATGAGAAACAGGAAAAGTCCGACAATGACTAATATGACCCCTGTCGCCAGTATCAATGTGGTCCGCGTCAGGAATATCAAAGCGAAACCGTCACATGCAATGATAAAACTGATTACATAGAAAATGAAAGTCTGTTTATTAATGATCATAAAAGGCCACCTCCATAATTAGTACTGAGACTCAACGGGTTTTCAAGTAAGATTGTCTCTTTCGGGGGGGGCCTAAATCTCTGGAGCCCATTGCTGATTGTTGGGCATTACTTCGGATTCTTCCTGTCCGTTCTCGTGCTCCTCCAGTTTCGCTTTTATCTCGTAGAGTGCTGTTAATTCCTTGAATAAGGCTGATTCTTTCCGAGACAACGTTAGTTGTGGGGGTCCTTGCTGATTGTTGGGCATTACTTCGGATTCTTCCTGTCCGTTCTCGTGCTCCTCCAGTTTCGCTTTTATCTCGTAGAGTGCTGTCAACTCCTCGAGTATGCCTTTCGATTTTGGACTCGTTGTAGCCATCTTTTTAGCGCCTCACCTGTAATACAGAATATTACACTTTTCTACTATGTGCAATGACGGGTGTCACCTATTTTGTTCATCAGGTTCTTGTGTATTTCCTACGGAACGACCCCTCTTCCACCTACGAAGCGAGCATTCAGTCCTCAGCAACAAATCCTTTATTACGGAATGAAATAGAATATTGCGAAAAAATCAGCCGGATTATAGCGATCAGCTGGATTGCCTTTGTTATGCGTTTTGTAAGTCTTTGAGAGATTTACCATTCGCATTTACCCAAGCCGTGAGGCCGTTTGCGCTGCCGCCGTGAATGACGGCTGCTGCAGAACTAGGGCTTGAAAATTCCGTGTCTTTTACAAAAACGTATTTGTCCCCATCTTGAACAAGTCCTCCTTCTTCGATTAGCCTGTTCCTTTGAACCATGACACTTGGCCATTTCTTTGCGGACTCACGTTCATCGAGAACTGCTTCTGACTTTGCCAAAACTACTATTCCATTCGGAGTGAGGTAGCCAGAGGCAACAACATTTTTGATTTTGCACGTGAGCATTTCTTTTTCCGCTTCACTTGCAGCCTTCGAAGTTGCCTGAACAAATGCCTCGATTCCAAGAACCGGCAAAACTTGCTGCATGTTCTCCAGAAATACCTCCATGTCCGCTCTGTTTGATTCTGGAAGCTTTGCGCCACTACTTTGGTTATTAATGACAACCGATCTATTAGCTGATTTTGCCAATTCAATTAGACGACCTTCAATATACCGAATATGCGCTTTGGTAAGATTTTCATCTTTCGCTATAAAAAAAGCGATATTGTTCCAGAAGTCTTTTGATAAATGGCTTTTTATTCGATCTCTAATACATTCAGCTTCACCAATATAAATAACGCTTTTGTTGGTATAAGGATCAATTCCCGTAAGGAAATAGACGCCTGAGTTCAGCGATTCTTCTCGTTCTAAAACTTTCTCAAACTCGCTTCTAGGCCCCGCCACAGCTTTACCAGTCCAGTTGGAAAGTTCGACGATTCGTAATCGTTTTGGATCTCCGAATACCAGAAACATCGTTAATGTTGCTGTCCTCATGTTATCTCCCCACGTATAACGATACGCTCACAGCCAACACCTCTTTCACGACCTCCGCAACTGTGTCCTCGCTGATGCCGTGCTTCCTACAGTAACTCGACTGAATCCACTCAGAGAGTTTCTCGGTACCTTTGCTTGAATTGCATGCTACGCAACATCGTGCAATATTCTCGCGAGTGACGATACTTGCATCGTTGATGATATGTTCCCAGGTTGCCACAACTTTTCGTGGGCCACGTGGAGGCACCTGCTCGATCATTTGGGTGCCACAGTAGACACAGGTTTTGTCTCGCTCTTTCACTTCTCTTTCGAGCCAGTCAGGGATACCCCAATGGTTCATGTGCCCTCGATTGGATGCCTAACGAAAAACTAAGCCGGAGCAGCCCAGCAGACTGCGATCGGCTTTAGCGGCTTGAAACTTATCTTACCCATACGCAATATGGCGCTATGAGACGACCTACTGCAACAACACGCCGGAATCGCGACTTTAGTCTTTCGGGATGTTCCTTCATATCCTTTCTTATCGCGCAGACAGTTGAACAACCTAATATCATTCTAATGGGTTTCTCCTGATTAACAAAATCTGCGTAGTGCCAAAGGTCTATTTCCTGTTTCGCATCAATCGTTTCCAATTTATTGAAAACTAAGGCATAAGCCCGAGAATCGAGTTTGCCGGTAACAGGGCCTAACTGGTTTGGCAGCGGATTCCATATGAATCCATTTTCCGTAAATGTCGTGGCTTTTTTATCAGCAATAGCGGGGCGTGCACCGCCCTTGGTCGCCGGCTCAACGAAAACAACATAGGTAGAATCGAAGCCACACATTTTCTGGACTAACTCGGGTTTTGCTTTTGGTGATTTAACTAACCAAAAAGTGCGGTTGATCTTTGTTATGTCTTCAATTTTTCGTTTGAAAATCTTGTCAACCCCTTCCCCAGCATGATCGCCCATCACACTGATGATGCACTGCGTGGCTTCTAAAGCATCTTCTATTATTTTCTTTGGCATCATTGTATTATTCATCGCTAACAACTAATATACTGCAAGAAGTAATTTCCGAAATATTAGTATTTAGAGGATATATTGTCAATAATAATGGCCGTGGTATGATATTATTGATTACCATTTGCAACCTTGCACTCTGTGCAAAAATCTAATTTCGTTGATTACAGCAATGGATAGAATTGCTCGCACCAATTTTTGAAAATCCGTTGATTGGGAAAAATATTGAGTGCACCAAGTCTTCACCTTGATGCCTTTCGCTTCATCCACGATTCCCACGTGAAGTCTGCACCACCAGTGGTTGAGCATGCGTAAAAACCACTTTAAAGATCGGAGAGAAGGTGTAGCGACGTCACAGGGCCACAGCCTATCTGAACAACGCCACGCCCAGGAAAGCTGCTCCAAGGATAATGTAAAGAATATCTATCTTTCTCAGAAGCGCAACGAGAGCAGCGCACACAATGAGGACCCTGACCACGTCCCAGGGGACGGCGAAAGCAAATTTGATGGTTACATAGAGAAGAAGCCCCACAAAGGAAGCGAATATGCCTTTTATTGCCTTTCTGAAGGACGCAGACCTGTTCAACCTGTCGAAAAACCCCGCCGCGGTTACGACAAGGAGAAAGGAAGGAGTGAAAATGGCAACAGTGGCAGCTATAGCCCCTGGCAAACGGTAGATTAAATATCCCACAAAGGTCGAGGTGATCACGATGGGACCCGGGGTAACCTGTCCCAAGGCGATCCCGTCCATGAAGACCTTGCTGTCCATCCAACCCCGCACATTGACAATTTGATGCAACATAAGAGGCACCGAAGCAAAACCCCCTCCAAAGGCGAAGAGGTCTATCTTGATCATTAAGAGGGCCAGCCCAAAGAGCTCACGACGGAGAAAATAGAGGCATGAGATTCCACCGAAAACAACTATGATGAGTGCGACGAGGTGAGACAAGGGCACAACGAGGTGTCCACTATCCCCCAAGTCATTATATTTCTCTCGTTTTACGAAAAGAAGACCGGCAAGAGCGGCTCCCAGGATGACATAAAAAGGGCTCACGCCAAACCAGAAAAGGGATGCAGAGGCCACGGCTATTAACGCATTGATACAATTTTTGATGGTTGCCTTGCCGAACGTGTACGTGGCGTTCGCAATAAGGGCGACAACCACCACTTGCAGCCCGTTGAACAAACCCCTTATCCACGGTGGGTTACCCACGGCAACATAGAGATATGAGAGGATGACCATAAGAATAAAGGCAGGCAAGCCGAATCCTACAAATGTAGAGAGTGCCCCAGGGATACCCCTTGTCTTAAAGCCCACATAAGCAGCCGTTTGCATCGCCGTAGCACCGGGAATGGTTTGGCAGAGCGCCACCCCTCTTGTAAATGTCTCTTGGTCGAGCCATTTCTTCCGCTTCACCGAAAGATCCCCGATGTACGCCACCATCGCTGGGCCTCCGAAAGCAGTAACCCCAAGCCTCAGGAATGCGAGAAACAGCTGCATAAGGTGCGGATCTTTGCCTTTCCTTATCGGTTCTAAAGGTCCTTGACCGCTGGTGGGTGTGTTAATGTGGGTTTCTTTCATTGCGATCTGGAACGCCTTGAATCCGAATGATTTGATTGACGGCTGCCTACGCCTCCGAACAAAGAGATCATGAATCCCTCTTTGTCCTCGTTCTTGCAGGGGTGGGCTTTGGTGTCTCCGTGACATTTCCTGATCTGTTCCTCGCTGCACTCTTCCGGTTTCTCCTTTAACTCTCGGGCAGACTGCTTCAACCCATATTGTAATCTTAACAATAAATGTTCCGAAAATGCAGCTTTATGCTTTATCTTCCTCATAACAGGCCCGGCATCCCTCCATCGTATTTCATAATATCGTTTAGATATTAGGCCGTCTGGTTCATTGCGCTGTTCGACCAAGTCTCGCACCATTGTCATTCGTGGCGCTAGTTGGAGACACTGGTTACGTGAGCTCATACTGAACGGCGGCCTTACAGAATCCTCCGCTTAGAACATGGGCGTTGGGACGCGCCCCCACCCCGTGCCCGGGCCCAGGGATTGGATATCCGAGAGAGCCAGGCTATGGATATCCACGTCGGCGAAGAATAGCGGGACACGAACCGTCGTAATGCCTAATATGAACGCCCTCGTGTTCTCCGGGCGAGGGGACTCGAGGTGCAGGAAGATGAGGCGACGGACCGCGCCATCAAAAGCCGAGCTTGTCGCCGATGCGCCTCCTACGTCGTGGTGCATCATCATGTGGCCGCCCTCAAGATGCCGGAAGGGATGAAAGATCCAGTCGGTTATCATCGCAAGCGTCTGATGATGCTCGTAGAGACGCCACTGAGGACCGGTATCCGCGATCATCCCCTGCATTACATAGTGCGTGGGTACGAGGTAGACAAGGATAGGTCCGGATGACTGATCGAGCCGGGACTTTATCTCCGGTAGGCGAAGGACATCGGCCATCCGGTGCTCGAGCATGAAGGAGTCTCCCGGTAGGATGGCTATGGCCGTAACCCGTCCTTCCGACCAGAGCGGCAATTGAGCGATCGTGTAGGCGCGGAGGGCGAAGGCGCCCCCCACAGCCACGACCACAATGAGGACAAACCCAAGCAGTGGCCTGAGCACCGGCGATTTCTGGAACTGCTGGTAGTCCGCGGCTTGCTTCAGTCTTCTTGGGAGGAACATGCCCGTCCGTGCCATGTACTGTCGGTACTGGTCGCCGAACTGGTTCAGCATCCGCCGCTCCTCATCCCGGGCCAGGAGGTAGTAAAGTCCCACCATGATCGTCCACAGGACGATGGTGAGGAACCGCGGCCAGAGGATTGCCAGCCCCAGCCCGGTGGCTGCTAAGCCCAGGTACTGTGGGTGCCGGATATACCGGTAGAGCCCACCCAGGGCCGGACCGCGACGGAAGAACTTGTGGAAGTAGACCTGCCCCGCGCAAACCAAGAAAATGACCGCCCCGACTACGAAGAGGACTGAACCAGCGACCCGGACAGTCTGGAGGAACAACCCGGGAGGCACGATCATGTGCGGCAGGAAGAATGCCGCCAGCCATTGTGTGGCTGGCCACTCTGCCAAGAAGAGGAGAACGGGATTGAAGGCCGTGTAGAAAAACGCTGCAAAGGGGCTGATCATGATCAGTACCTCGAGCGCTATGATGAAAAAGACCACGATGCCGACACGCGCTGTGATCTTCGCTATTATGGAGTCAATCTTCTTTCTTATCATACAAACTACCTCCTCTATGGGCTTGTACAACTATGTCCCTTGACGATTCAATCCCTTGACCGGTTCATTATGGAGATCACTGCATCAGACGCTATTGCTGTGGGCACTCTATCACATCTCGCCCTGTCATAGCTTGGTCGATGAGGTCAAGGAACTTCTGCTGCTGTTTGGTGTCGAGCATCCCTTTAAACTCCAGAATGTGCGCCACGACCATCTTCTGTATTTCTTCCTGATCCCTGTTGATTCGGGATATAGCTTCACTGATGGCAGCGTCGTCCACCACATCCGCTCGCATGAGGCCAAGGAGGGTTGCCTTCTTAGCAAGCACTTCTTGCCTCTTCACGTCAAGGGTGATGTGGAACGCGGAGGCCTTGCATTGCATCAGGCCCCCTTGAGCTGCCCCCAGGGATAACTGTTTAAAAACATAGTTGGCGTGAGCATCGGAGCAACCTATGGGTGCACCACGATGGCGTAATCCCTTGTAGTGGGTGTATGCCGCCGCGCCAAGCATAGAGAAGTTGAGCAGGAGCGAGACGACAAGTGTGTACTTTATGATACTATCTCTCATGTGTACCTCCTACCATCCTGACATAAACGCCTCCCACGGAGTCGGGCGGCAGAGGATCAAAAACATCGAGGGAAAATGTTGCCTGAACATCTGCGCTTCCGTGCACAGGAATCTCTTGATTTATCAGAAGAGGGCCGGACATCAGTCCCACGACCACAATAACAAGTGCGAAGATCAATTCTGTGGATCGCGTAAGGAAAGGATGGGAGATCACGAATCCCAGAAGCCTCGCTGAGTTTCTTGTTCGTGCAACGCAGCCGCTACACGTGTTACAAATCCATAAGGTGCGGAAAATCTCTCGACCGACGCAAACAGTTGATGGAGGGCGCTGGTTTCCTCCGCCACTTTCTGGCACTCAGCACAGCCTTGGAGATGCAACTCGACAAGTTCCTTTTCGCTCGCTGACAATTGGTCATCGATATAGGGGGAAATCATCTTCGTTATTCTGTTACAGTGCATTTTTTCTCTCTCCATATAGTTAAACGATTGCGGCCAATTTTTGTTCCAAAAAGTTTCCCGTGTTCCCATTTCATCTTTTGAGAAGAACCCTCAATTCATCACGTGCTCTTGATATTCTTGATTTTACCGTTCCGATAACGACCTGCAACGTTTCGGCAATCTCTTCATAAGAGAGTCCTTCGATCTCTTTCAATATTATAGCTGCTCTATGCTTTTCCGGAATTTGCTGGAGTGCCGCCTGCAGGGTTCGGGCAATCTCTTTCGATTCGTAAAGCTCCTCGGGCGATGAAGCCGATGAAGGAAGATCCTCAAAAGCTGATCCTAACTCTAATGGCTCGGGTCGCGATTTTTTGTTATAGTCAAGGCACGTGTTCACGGCAATCCTGTAAAGCCACGTATAAACGGATGCATCCGGTCTGAAATGATCCAAATTCTTGTAGGCCTTTATGAATACGTCTTGCGCGGCATCTTGCGCGGCCACGGTATCTCCGAGCATGTAACAGCATAAGTTATAGATTTTGTCCTGGTATCTATGGACAAGATCGTTGAATACAGACAGATCTCCGTTCTTGAACCTTCTGACGATATCGGTATCTATCTGCATTATGTCTCTTCTATCATATTTAACGAATCAATTCGGCCTTTGTTCCAATTAAAAACGACTATTTTATGAAATATGTCTATTTCTTAAAGTTGACTTAGCATCGAGGACGGTGGTACACGCACAATACACCATACGGAAGGTGATGGGTTACCCACCAGGATCAGCCAGGGGCCGCAGAATGAGGGTCTTGCTTTTTGCGGGCATTCCGAACCGAAGTACGTGCTTACCGTCTCCCGCATAGAATCAAACACGCTTACGACTTGAAGCAAAAACTTCTCACCGCATCATTGAATGCCTCTTAAAACATAGTATTCCGGCTATGAGAACCGAAAACACGATTACAGATAAGGAGGGGGGCATCTCGCTCATCTGCAGGTAAATGATTTCAAATAAAGGAATTACCAAGACGTGCCAATTGAAATAGAGGAAAACTCGCAAACCTTTTTCCAGAGATTATTACAAAGTATATCTTACAAAAACGTAGTTATCGTCTTCTGCTATGACACCGTCGCTGGAGCTTGTAGGGCCTCTTTCACCCGTGCCGGCGTCATGGGCATCTGATAGAGCCTTGTCCCTATTGCATCATAAATGGCATTGGCTATCACTGCTCCGACACCGGTAATAGCCGGTTCCCCGCCCCCCTGCGGTGGATAGGTTGGGTTTTCAACGAAAATTGTCTCAATTTTCGGTAACCAGGAAAAGTGCGGTATCTCATAGGTATCGAAGTTATCGTCGAGAATTTGCCCGCCCTTGAAATTAACCTGTTCAACGAGCGCGTAACCAAGTCCCATCATAAGAGATCCCTCCATCTGGATTCTTGCGCCTTCGGGATTAATCACAAAACCCATATCCTGGGCGCAGACAATGCGCTTAACCGTAACCTTTCCGGTTCCCCGGTTCACTTCCACCTCTGCCATAGTTGCCACGCATGCCCCCGCGTCAACTCCGCAGGCAACCCCATAACCCCTCCCGCTGGGCGCGGCCACAGGTTTCCAGCCAAATTGTGCGGCGGCGGCCTTCAGGGTATTTAACATCCTTTTGTCTGTCAGATTTTTCATACGAAATTCGAGTGGATCCATTTTGAGCTTCGTGGCCATGATATCTATGTGCGATTCCCGGGCAAAGGTATTTGAGTTGTTACCCGGTGCTCGCCACGCGCCCGTAGAGAATGGATGGGCACCGGCCATACCTGTGTAATGTACATACGAAGTTTCTTTATGATGAGGTATCGCATAGAACTGCTCCACGCCCCTTGGCCCGGCATAGTAACCATCATACTGCCAGAATATAATTTTGCCTCCTTCGTTGAGACCTGATCTGATCTTTATGATTGAAGCTGGCCGGAAGGTGTCGTTAAAAAATTCCTCTTTCCTGCTCCACATGACCTGCACAGGTCTTCCGGTCACCTTTGCGAGTCGGGCCGCCTCAACAGCTTGGAGGTTAAAGCTTTTACCGCCAAAACCTCCTCCCACAAAGGGCGTAATGACACGTATTTTCTGGACAGGGATTCCAAGTTCCCTGGCTATTGATTCTTTTGCGGCAAAGGGTGTCTGGGTGGATGCCCAGACCGTCACCTTATCACTCTCTATTTTCGCCGTAGCAGTATGGGTTTCAATAGCGGCATGGGCCACATAGTGATCGAAGTAGGTTTCACTAAAGGTCGTTACAGCAAGGCTCTCCCCTTCTTTCAGATTGCCCCCCTCCGAGACGACCTCACCCTCTTTTGGCGCAACATCAAGGAGGTGCTTGTGGATAGTTTTATTGTCCAGATCACTGCCAGGTATTTCAAATTCAGCCTTCACACGGGACAAGGCTTCTTCTGCCACATCAGGATAGGGATGGAGGATAGCGACAAAGTCCTTTTCTTCCACAACACGAATCTCCCCATCACTTCTGAGGGCCGAGGTATCGACACTTTTTAACTTTGCCCCATGGGCAGGGAGTCTCAATATCTTCGCATAGAGCATTCCGGGCAGGCGAATGTCTCCTGTGTAGCGGGCCTCTCCGCTCACTTTTTGCACACTGTCCTCACGCAGATGTGATTTGCCCATAACCTTAAACTCGGAGAACTGTTTGACAGGTGGTTTGACTGAAAGGTGTTTTTCGATGTATTTTCCTTTCGTCAATTCCGCATAGGTGACTTTTTCCCTGCTGTTCGCTTTGTCCGAAACCACGCCGTCCTTTAAAATGAGTCGGCTCTGAGAAACCTTGAGGTGTTCTGCTGCAAGCGCCAACAAAATGGACCGTGCCTCTGAAGCTGCCTGCCGGAGCGGCGGCCCGAAAAAACGAGTGCTCATCGATCCGAATGTACCCATGTCCCAGGGGCAAAGGTCTGTGTCGCCCATGATCATATCAACGCGGTCCACAGAAACATCGAGTTCATCGGCAAGCATCTGCGCCAGTGACGTGACAATGCCTTGGCCCATTTCTATCTTGCCGGTAAAGCAGGTCACCCGTCCATCAGCGCCGACCCTCAAAAACGCATTGAAATCAGTGGGTAATGCCTGGCCTGCAGGGCGAGGGCCTGATCTTTCCTGGGCAGGAAGAATACCGGCAAAGAAGAAGATGATGATCCCACCGCCCACCGTCTTAAGGAAATCGCGGCGATTGAAGGAAGAACTTTTCACAATGTTATCGGACTCTGAACTTTCAGCTTTACCCTTCTTCATGTTTCCCTCCCCTATCTCATAGCTCGTGCCGCACTCTGGATGGCCTTAATGATACGCATATGAGCGCCACAGCGACAGAGATTATCGTCCATCCCTCGAATGATATCGGCCTCACTGGGAGAAGGGTTATCCTTCAGGAAACTGTAAGCGGTTAAGATCATGCCGGATGTGCAAAAGCCGCACTGGAGCGCATCGTTCTCCACGAAGGCTTTCTGGAGCGGATGGAGTTTACCGTTTTTTGCAAGCCCTTCAATGGTGACTACCTGGTGTCCTTTCACCACCTTGATTGGAACCTGGCATGACCTCATAGCCTTATCGTCAACAAGGACCGTACAGGCCCCGCAAATCCCCTCACCACAACCGTATTTCGGGCCGGTGATTCCCAAGTCCGTGCGCATAACCCATAAGAGCATGCGTTCCCCATCAGTTCTCAAGGTGACAGGCTTATGATTGATCTTGAATTTTATGGTTTCAATCATCGATGGCTCCTTTCGCATGAACTTTTGCGCATATATTTTTTATATTAATGCATGTTTTTGTTTTTTGCCATCCCTTTTTGTGGAAACTTGCATCACGATCCGGGTTGCACGAAGGAGCAATGAGTTGGTTAACAAAGCCCGTCACCTATCGTCCATTGTCTATCATCCGTATTTATCATATTGATGAAGAAACCTGATGATTGATTTCCAACTGTGATGTTGCATATCGGGCGTAGGTTCTAAAAACTTGCTTTAGAAGAGGAAGTTATAGTTCTTTTAAAAACAGCTTAAGGAGAGCCCTATTATTGGTCTTTGCCGGTTTGATCCTTAACATACTTTCTGTACTCCTTCAGCAACAGATAGGCGTACTCTTTATGGGCACGGTCAGACGAGGGGATATAGTTCTTGTAGGCCTCCAACCTCTTTATCATCTCTTCGGCAGTCTCCTCATTCGCCGTCCGTCCTTCAGAGTAAAGATCGGCCAGTGTCTCGTCCAGACCGAACACGCTAATCTGGGTATCATCAATAAATTTCAACATACGCCAACTAACTGGTGGCGGTGTGTAATCGTCTCCTCAGTCTATTCATCCCACTTTAAAGTGTGCCATATCACGCCTCAATTGTTTCTTTATCCGCCCGGCGGGGTGGAGAACATTGTGCCTGCCCCACAACGTTCCTTGCTCAGTCATTAACACTCCGAAGCCATTCTTCAATCTTTGTTTTTATGGCATCCCGTAAAAGTTTTGTTTGCTTCAGCTTCTCCTCGTAGGTCCCTGTAAATGCCGAAGGATCTGCAAAACTCCAGTGGATCTGCGCCGTTAATAAACCGGGGAAGAGGGGGCATTGTTCAGCGCTCGCGGCATCGCAGACAGTTATGACATAGGAAAAAAGTTCACCCTTTTTGTAGAGGTCGAAGGCGCTCTTCGTTTGATTGTGTGAAATGTCGATGCCTACCTCTTTCATAACCTCTACAACAAGGGGATTGAGCGTCCCCGGATCGAGTCCGGCGCTCATCGCTTCAAACCTGTCTCCTGCGATGCTATTCAAAAAGGCTTCGGCCATCTGACTCCTGGCGCTGTTGTGGACGCATACAAACAAGACCCGTCTCTTATCCGTCATATAATCCTCCTTTTTAATCCTTGCAGCTATAATAGCAAACCCCTGTTGGCGTCTCTACTGCATAAGGAAAGTATTTCTTTTTGAACCAGAGCGCAAGATGTACGAGATTGATGAGAACCGGCACCTCGACGAGAGGACCTATGACGGCTGCGAATGCTTGCCCTGAGTTAATCCCAAAAACTGCCACAGCAACGGCAATAGCAAGCTCAAAATTATTAGAAGCGGCAGTGAAAGAAAGGGTCGCGGCCTGTCCGTAATGGGCGCCTACCTTACGGCTCATGTAGAAAGAGACGAGGAACATGATCACAAAGTATATGAGAAGAGGGATTGCTATGCGAATGACGTCAAGGGGGATCCTGACAATGTACTCGCCCTTCAGAGAAAACATGACAAGAATAGTGAAGAGCAGGGCGATGAGGGTAATGGGACTGATCTTCGGAATGAACCGCTCGTGATACCATTTTTTATCCTTCACGTTTATGAGAAGGAATCTTGTAACCACTCCGGCGAGGAAGGGGATGCCGAGATAGATAAAGACGCTTTTGGCAATCTGGCCTATGGTGATGTTGACAACTACCCCTTTCAGACCGAGCATGGGCGGAAGTACGGTGATAAAGATGTAGGCGTACACGGAAAAGAAAAGGACCTGAAAGATGGAGTTGAAAGCCACAAGACCCGCACAGTACTCCGTATCGCCTTTCGCGAGATCATTCCAGACGATCACCATGGCGATGCACCGGGCAAGACCGATCATGATGAGACCCATCATGTACTCCGGATAGCCCCTTAGGAACATGATAGCGAGGATGAACATCAGAATAGGACCAATGACCCAGTTTTGAACCAGAGACAGGCCGAGGATTCTAAAGTTCTTGAATACCTCACCAAGTTCCTCATATCTTACCTTTGCAAGGGGTGGGTACATCATGAGAATGAGTCCAATGGCGATGGGAATGTTAGTTGTCCCTGATTGGAACTGATTCCAGAAGTCAACCACACCGGGGAAGACATATCCCCAACCCACGCCGATAAACATGGCAAGAAATATCCACAAAGTGAGATACCTGTCCAGGAAAGAAAGTTTTTTACCAAGGCGTTCATCTGCCATCAGTTACTTCCCCCTTGTCTTCTTAGCCTTCACTTTCGTTTCGACCGCGCCACCCTTCTTGCCTGGTTTTGACGGGGTGGCCCTACCTTCTCTCTTTGGGGGAGGGAGCGCATCACAGCCTTTCTGTTTTTGAAACTCCTGGAGCTTCTTCCTATCGGCACTAAATTGGGGGAGCTTTGATAGATTCTCCTCCATAAATGCAAGCTGGGCCGCAAAGGTCTTGTCAGCGAAATCCTTTATAAGATAGTGCATCCAGACGCCAACGCGTTTGCTGCTAACCAAACCTGAGTGCTTCAGGTAAGCAAGGTGCCGGGAGACCTTGGACTGCGGTTCATCAAGCACCGCTTCTATATCACAGACACAAAGTTCACCCTGGGTGAGTAACATCATGATACGGAGCCGCATCTCTTCTGAAAGTGCCTTGTACAGTTGGGCTAACTCTTCCATGGAAAAATCCCCCATTTATGTGTATAATCGTTTATGCGCATATATATAAATATGGCAGAAGTGTGGAGATGTCAAGAAAAGTTGCTGTGTTGTAAAGAGAATAAACACCGGCGGGATGCTAATGGTGGAGTTTATGGACAGAACCCGACTCCCTTAAGGACAAAGATTGAGAACCACGGAGGTAATAATGGAACATCAGAGTGGATGTGCTTTTTGTGGTAAAGAGCTTCGCTACATCAGTGAATCCGAAGAGATGCAGTGTCTGTTCTGTAACAGAATCTTCAGCAGCCAGGCAAAATGTGTGAATAATCATTTCATCTGTGATACGTGTCATTCCCTGTCTGCGAATGACCTCATTCAACGATTCACGACAGGCAGTACGTCCAAAAACCCTTTGAATATGGCAACAACTCTCATGAAAAGCCCCAGCGTGAAAATGCATGGCCCCGAACATCATTTCCTCGTCCCTGCCGTGTTACTCTCTGCTTTTTACAATTCATCTGGCCGTGCAAACGAGAAGGAATCAAAGATACAGAAGGCCAGACAGCGGGCGGAGAAGGTTCTCGGCGGGTTCTGCGGTTTCTATGGCAACTGCGGTGCTGCGGTCGGCACCGGTATATTTATGAGCATCTTGACCGATGCCACGCCTTTGTCCCGAGATGAGTGGAGGCTCTCCAACCTCATGACCGCAGACAGTCTTCGCACTATCGCTCACGCTGGTGGACCTCGTTGCTGCAAGAGAAATTCCTTTCTTGCCATACTGGAAGCTGCCCGCTTTGTCAAAGAACACTTCGGCACAGAGATGGAGATGGATTCCGAGCCCATCAAATGCGAGTTCCATCAAATGAACAAAGAATGCACGAAACATGAATGCCGGTTCTACCCACTTTGAAAGGTTGACGGGCTATACCGAACAGGCCCAAATATAGACTGGTTTGGTGATTCGAGATAAATTCATCTGTATCGAGTCCACAAACAGAATATTCCTATGCTATGCACATATTCGCGATTACCATATGAGACAGCGTATTTTTATAAGATTCCCTTACTTATTGCTTTCAGGAAGTATTTAATACCTGTACTGAATTTCCCCTTCATCTTCCTCCGATTTCCGGGGAGATTCAAGTCTCTTTGTCTTGAGCTTGGTAGCAAGCCATGCCGAATAGTCTGGGTCCTCATCATTCCTCCTATTCCTGTTCCTGAAGAGAACGAGATTGCACTTCTTTCCGCCGATTTCGACAGTACCGGAGAAATAAGGTTGCTCATCCTTTGTCAGTTTTATCCAGAAGCTACCAAAGGGTTTCAGCATTGTTTGTCTCCTAATGTGTTGTAATTCGCGCATTCTCCATTTTTACCAATCCTCATCGGTGATGCCTCGAAATTAGGATCATATGGTATGCTGATAAGAAGGCAATGCTGCGAAACTCTCTTGTCCGTGTTGAAGTGTCTGCAGCTTGTTGCTTGACAGAATACGTTCTTTTCCGGTTCGCGTTTCATCGCAAAATCCTCCTTATGTTTTTTTGGTAATTTTTTCTGGTGCTAACATCGTTCTTTTCCTGGGGGTCGGAAAAATGCACACCCTCTTCTGTTTCCGCATACACGATGATTGGGATGTAAAAAGAGGGACTCCAATCAGGCAGGAGCCGGGGGTACCGGGAGGGGTCATCATGATCGGGAATTTATGCAGATGTATGTCCGCATTACCATGGACTATCTGCGGAATTGAATCAGCACTGCTCCGTCTTTCCCTGATGTACGCTATGGTTTTTATCCTTTCCTCTTGTGTCATATGCTTAAATACTTCATGAAGGTCCTTTGTCTCGGGCTCTTGTGAAATATCCCTTTCTTCATCGATGGCAATCACTGTCCGGTGCTTGCCAAATTGTCCGTTCTCTTCCACTACGCCGCCTTTGCCAGAATGTTCTTGATGGTTTGATGGTGCCATTTTACGCCTATAGGCTCATGGTGTTCTGCCTCCAACTCTCTGCATATTGCCCGGTAAGAATATCCTTTGTCGTGAAGGTCACGGATAAAAGATATGGCCTTCTGTTCCTTCTCGTTCGGCAGAAGAGACGTGCCGTCATCTGCAAGAGTCCAGCCATATGGTATCTGCCCTGCCCTTTCATTCTTGCTTATTTTGTGCTGTAGCGCGTCATGGGTCCTTTCGCTGATCGTGTCCCTTTCCCATTGGTTCATGGAAGCCATAATATTCAGAAAAAATTTACCCATGGCACTCTTGGTGTCAATCCTCTCAGAAATTGAGTGGAAGGCACAGGACTTCTTCTCCACGAGCTCCATGAGACTTAGGGTATCCTTTACCCTTCGGGAGAGCCTGTCGAGCTTATAGACCACCACAGAATCAATTCTACGGTTGGTTATGAGGTCTATCAGAGCTTGTACGCCTTCCCGGTTGAGGTCCTTGCCGGACTTTCCGGCATCTTCGATGATGTCGACGAGTTCAAGGTCATTCAACTGGCAGTATGTCTCAATCTTCACTTTTTGACTCTCCAGGCTAATACCTTCACGCACTTGCTCATCCGTGCTAACACGGACATATCCTACTGCTTTCGTTCTCATTCTCGTGTCCTCTTTCCGTTTTTAGTTTATGCTCGTGCTAACACCGGCATTCTCGAATATATAGCAGATACACCCCCTCTCGTCAATACCCGTTGGTACAGTATGGTATATTATATGATGGTAAGTTACTAACTGACTAATTGACAGTTAGCAACTGATTTGGTATACCTTTGCCTATGCAGCAATTATATACGGTCAAAGAAGTGATGAGTGTTCTGAAGATATCAAGAACAGGTCTCTACAGGTTGATCGCTGATAAAAAACTGAGGCCAATCAAACTTGGGGAGAGAACCCTGTTTAAAGAGACTGAGCTTAAGCGTTTTATTGATAGTCTGAAACCGAAAGAATAGCGGTCATGTTTGCTGGGTACAGTAGTTCAGGGGAATAGACCCACGGGGCCGAAAAATACGATCTCCAGAGCCTTTCCGCTGTATAGCCTTGGAGAGACCAGTTCTGAGAAGTCGAATGGAAATGGAAACTACAGTCAACCAAAGATTCGTCGAACTCATGCGGCGAGATCCGCTTGTGACCGATTTTGTGAACCAGCTGAATATCAACCAAGACGAGGCTTCTGCCTCAATGACAGCGATACGGCAGAAATGGAATCTTGGTTTTTTTACGTTTGACTCATCCGGTTCGGGAGAATTTTCAATTCAGAAGATTTTACCAGCAGTCATGGAGCACATCCCTGCTCGGTTTGTTTCTGGTGCTCACACACCCCATTACATCAGGGACAAACGTGGCGATCTGTTCATGAAAGAGCAAGACCATTTGTATCTTGACATTAATCTATCTACTTTGGACACAAACGATGCGCGAGAGGTAAGAAGACAAGTCTGGGAACTCGTGAGGACTCGGATTCAAGAAAGGCGCAATGTTTTAGGAGGTATTAAACAGCAACAGGCAAAACCGTGCGGAGACCCGCCAGAAGTGGCTTTCGTCTATCATGCAAAAGATGAAACCTTCTCCGCTTATCTCCGTTGGTATGATCTTCACCATGCAAGGCGTCTGAGTCTACGCGCGATTGCTGATATTGAAAGCCTTCGAAAAAAAAGCGCATTAAACGCCGAGAAGCTGCTTGAAAAATATATCCACCAAGACAAAAAGGTTAAAATAAGAAGATCAATTAAGGAAGAAGGCAAAATTCAAAAGGGCGTTAACCTGATACGCCGGGCTATTTACCGAACCAAAGACAGTTCACAAAACAGTGAAGACTATCTCAATAAATATAATTGTCCTCAACATGGCCAACAATGCCCTAAAACGTGCAGTACCTATAAAGAATGGATAAACATCTTTAATCGTCTCTATCCTGAAGATTTACCGGCCTTGGGCCTTTCCTATGTAGAAAATTACAAAACAAAAGACAAAAAAACAGAGCATAGAGAATGGTACAGATTACAACTAATTAATATCATTTAAGGAAAAAGCCCCCCCGTACCTTTTTTACGATTTCCTAAGGTAGGAAAGACAATTTTCCTACCAGAAAAACGAAAGAGGTACACCATGAAAGAAAGAGCCCTTTTTGAAACAAATGATCCATACTTAACCGCCTCTATCTCAAAAATCCTCAACATAATGTCAAGTTTTAAAGGTGAGAATGGTTGGACCACTTTTACGTTTCCAATCAGCGATGACCTTTATAAAGCCATAGCTCAGTATAGTGCGGGCATTCCGTTGAATGCATTCGAGCTATGCCAGACTATTAGGCAGCTTCGCGCTGTTATGGTAATGAGGAGAAACGAGAGGGGGGGTGCGTGATGGAAGATCATAATCTCAAAGAAACCATTATCAACCATATCAACTTAAAGACCTATTACGAGAACGAACTTCCATTTATTCGCTGGAATGGTAACGGGCAAGGCATGTCTCTCTGTCCATTTCATGATGATAAACACCCGTCCTTGTCTCTTAACAACATGACAGGAGAACACCATTGCCTTGGCTGCGGACAATCCGGCAGTGTCTTCGATTTTCATATGAAAAAGCACGGCCTTTCATTCAAAGAAAGTCTGGATGATTTGGCGCGGTTTGCAGGTATTGACACCACACAGGGACTCGAAAGAAAGATTGTGGCTACCTATGATTACACAGACTCACAGGGAAACTTAATCTTTCAGACGGTCCGTTATGAACCGAAGGATTTCCGTCAACGAAGGCCGGACGGCAAAGGGGAATGGGTTTACAATCTTCAGGGCGTCAACACCGTTCCTTATAGACTACAGACAGTTATTGAACCCTCAGATGTTCTGATCGTGGAAGGCGAAAAAGACGTTGAAACTCTTCGAGGCCTTGGTTTTGTTGCAACCTGTAATCCGATGGGGGCCGGTAAATGGAAGCCGGTATATAATCCATATTTCACTGAGAAAAATATTGTCATCCTTCCGGACAACGACGATGCGGGCCGTAAACATGCCTTGTCCATTGCCCGGAATCTCAGGGGGATTGTAAAATCTCTAAAGGTCATCGAACTGCCGGGGCTTCCAGAGAAGGGGGATATAACAGACTGGATCGGCCTGACCCATAGCAAGCAAGAACTCCTTGATTTGATAATAGGAACTTCTGGATGGGAAGACCAAAATGACGAAACGGGAAAAGATCAAGAAGGTAAACTAATCTTCACGCGCCTTGGTGTCCTTCTCAAAGAACCAGATGAAAACATTGAATGGACAATAGAGGGCCTGCTCCCTTCCGCTGGGTTTTCTCTCTTAGGCGGGAAACCGAAGGGCGGAAAAAGTACGCTTGCCAGAAACCTTGCCTTGTCGATAGCCAGAGGAAGCTATTTTCTAAACCGTAAAACCCAAAAGGGGCCGGTATTGTATCTTGCCCTTGAGGAAAAACGGTATGAAGTGAGAAAACACTTCTCAGACATGGGGGCCGATGGTACTGAGGAAATACATGTTTTCGCCTCTTCCGCACCGGTGGACGCACTCACACAGCTTAAGGCTACAGTGCAGGAAATAAAGCCTGTGCTTGTCATAATTGACCCCCTGTTTCGATTGACACGGGTTAGGGATGGGAATGATTACGTACAAGTTACAGCGGCATTAGAACCCCTTTTACGACTTGCCAGAGATAGCGGGGCGCATGTCATGGTGGTGCATCATACAGGCAAGAGGGAACGCACTGGAGGCGATTCTATCCTTGGATCAACGGCCATCTTGGGAAGCGTAGACACTGCCATTCTACTAAAACGGGGCGACAAATACCGGACTATCCATACAATTCAGAGATACGGACAGGACTTGGAAGAGACAACACTCTCCTTTGATCCTGGTACGCGCATAATCAGTTTAGGCGAAACAAAGGAAAAAGAAGACCTTAAAGGTGTGGAGGACGTTATCTATGAATACCTTTCCGGACAGACTGAATCATTTACCGAGGCCGAAATCTTGGAGGCCATCGAGGGCAGAAAGAGTTTAAAGGTAAAAGCTATCCGGTCTTTACTGGAAAAACAACAAATTCGACGGGAAGGAAAGGGCGGTAAGGGCGACCCCTTCAAATATTCTTGTTCCCTTGTTCCCACTATATATACGGGAACAACAAAACAAGAAAACGAACTTACCCATAAACCGCTGAGGGATAATGATTACTCTGGTTCCCAGCCTGTAGAGAATACTGAGAACTTACAGGAACAAGAAAAAAATGATTTCGTTCTGGAATTGCAGGATTCTTCTAAACTAAAGAAAGGGCAAATGAGGTATACAGAAAGTCTTCGCGGAGATCCCACAGGGGAAAACAGACCATCGAACCCTGAAGACAAAACCATTCGTCAAGACAGATTATTTTAGGAGGTGCAGGAATGATCATTTCAGAAGTCGAAAGAAACAGTAAGGAAAAAATCATAGTCTCCATTCAGGAGTTTAAGAACCGTCATTATATCGATTGCCAGATTTATTTTCGGGACGATACAAACAAACTGATTCCCACGCGCAAAGGGATAACCCTTAACGACGAAACCGCGGACGCCATAATTGAAGGTTTGAAGACTGCGAAGAGCAGGCTTAAGGGCTAATGTTGTTCCGTTGCACGAATTTTAAAGAGCTTTTATCAGCCGACGTGGCAGATAGCCTTCGCCCTACCGTCTGCAAGTATCAGAAGTGCCGTCGGAGATTTATTCCAAGACGTCGCTGGCAAAAATTTTGCTCACTCGGCTGTCACGATAATTTCTGGCGGAACATAAGACAGCTTGTAGCAGAACGAATCAAGAAAGAGATGGAGGGTGACCAGCGGGAAATATGATTCCTCCGACACGCATAATCCCGTTGACAGACCCCTCAGTGTTTAGTATTCTCCTGGAAGACAAGGAGGATTTAAAGGGAGTGATTAGGTGTAAGGGCCGTTGCCCTTCGTGCGGTGAACCTTTCGTCGGAATGAAGCGATTGGGCTTCATCTGTCCGGACTGTAAGACTGTACCGAGGCGTTGTTATATTGACCTTTCTTTCAAAGGCAAGAGAATACGTATTTTCTCCGATAAACAAGGTCAACCCCTGGACTCGTATCAACGGGCAGAGAGCCTTCTTAAAGTAATTAATCATGAGATCAGGGGCTTCACGTTTGACCCTTCCAAGTACATCAAGGCCGAACTTGAGCAATACTGGGCTACGAATCTGCTTGACCGCTATTTAGCACAGAAGCAAAAAGAGCTCGCCCCAACTTATCTGAAGGATCACAAACGTATGGGCCGCATAGCGAAGGATTTCTTTGGAACGAAGGATGTTCGTGAACTCAGAAAGCTTGACCTGATCAATTTCAAAGACCATTGTCAAAACTCCTTCAAATGGAGTCCCAAGACCCTCAAGAATACGATGGACTTCTTTAAGGCATTCATGCACTATCTAAAAAACGATCTCGAAGTGATTGACGTGGTACCAGCATTCCCAGATATCGAAGTACCGGAGCCAAAATTCAAATGGCTATCTGCGAAAGACCAGGTGGCTATCTTTGAAAAAGTACCCGATGAAGATAAGCCCATTATCGCTTTTCTCATGCTTCACGGGTGTAGACCGGGAGAGGCAAGGGCCTTAAAATGTCGAGATGTCAATCTTGAGAACGAGTCAATAACCATATCGGCTACGTTTTCCTTGAATACGTACCGGGAAAAAAGGAAGGGCAAGAGATCGCGGGCAGTGACAATTCCGATACACCCGGAAGCGCTTGCCTTTATCTCCGATCGTGTAAGCACGAGCCTACCCGAAGCATTTGTCTTTGAAAACCCTCGACGCGGCGGTCCCTATTCACACAATGCCATATTTAGATTATGGAATACCATACGAGAGGCAGCCGGAATTGAGGGAGATTTAAGATTGTACGATGCCTCTCGTCATTCGCTTGCCTCTCAGCTTGTAAACAGCGGAACATCTATCTACATTGTATCAAAAATGCTGGGTCATTCCTCGACAAAGATGACTGAAAAATACGCTCATCATCACATCGAAGGACTCCGAACGGAGCTATCAAAAATGTCGTTGAAGAGAAAAGAAACTGTCACCAGACTGTCACCAGAGGCATTTTCCAAGAAAAAATAGTCTATCATTTCAATAAGTTACAATACCAGGAATAGGTTTCAAGCCCCGCCTCCGGCATTAATGATATTAAGGCGTTACAATCCATTTTAGCTTTCCCTCCTATAGCCTGAAAATGCGATTGTGCCCGGATTTGTGCCCGCTTTGATATTTCTTGCAAGGTCTTTTTGTTCCTGGTGAAGTCCGGATACTTTCTCAGCAGCGACCCTAAGATCATCCTCATTAACGATATTGTACCGATCAAAAACACTTCGTGTCTTATGCCCGCTTATCTTCATAGCACCTCCCTACGTTATTGAGGTTCCACCCATTGAGGCCACTACCGCCTATCAGCAGGGGCCTCCACCAGCAACGCCGACGCCAAACCAATGTTACGCACCCAAGACTGATTCAAGCGGGGAGGTAATCAAAGACAACAACGGTAACATGACTCCTGACTTTTCTAAGCCGGTACCGTGTCCTCCACAACAATGGCAAAGAAGAAGGAGAATGGTGAGGATTTCAGTTCTTCCTTAAATTCTCACACCGTATTCTTCCGAAACTGTGAAGATTACAAGCGGTACCCATATGTTTGGGCGATGCTTTTCTTCTTGTAATTTGGTAACCATTGCAGGAGAATGGATTCACGGGCGGGGAACGATCAGACAATCACTGGGGGAATGAAAACAGCGCAAAGGATGGTTTGTCGCTTTGCTCAACTACGCCCTTAAGGGGAACCTCCTCCCGAAAGACAAGGCCCGATCTGTTAAGATCGGGCCTTCAATATCAAATCGTCTGGCGTCTCTGCCCCATCAGAACTTGTAGTTCACACCAGCGCGAATGATATTGCCTTTGGTATCGAATGTTCCACTCGCGGCTGCTGCAGGGCCAGCGATGGTGACGATATCAACATCCTCTTCTCCCAGATTGTAGTAAAGATACTCGCCTTTTACACTCCAATTTCCCCAGAAGGCCCACTCTACACCACATCCGATGGTCCATCCGCTTTTGGTATCTGATGAGGAGCCTCCGAATAACTGTGCCACTGCCGGAAAAGAAACCATCGCGGACCGCTCTACTTTACCGTAAGCCAATCCGCCTGTCGCGTACAGAAGCAGACGGTCCAGAGGAAGGAAGCCTGCTCGGAGACGGACTGTTCCGAGCCAGTCCAACTGCTGATCTATATCTGTTTCTCCTGCCGCAAATCCCGTCGCCTGCACCCCTTGTGACTTACTGTCACGAATAGAGGCTGACTGAATATCTGCTTCAAGCCCGACGAGCACGTATTTGTTGACCTGATAATTATAACCGATTTGACCGCCGCCTATGAATCCGCTTGGATTGAGCGAGCTCGGACTTCCCACTCCACCGGCATTGTAAACCGGCAACCAGTTGGCAGAGATCGGCACGAAACTGAAACTATTGCCCCCACCGAAGCCGTACCCTGCGTTTAGCCCGAGGTAAACACCCGTCCAATTATAAGCTTGGTCTGCTTGAGGCGTGCTTGCTGTTTTTTCCGAGTTCTGGGCAAAGGCTGTGGTTACCAACGAAATGCTCAGTACAAGTGCCAACAACAAAATGAACTTCCTCATCTGTACCTCCTTATGGTTAGTATTGTAAGCACAAAATCACGATACAATATCGTTGTGGCTTTAGTCAAGCTTTTTAAGTGTTCTCTAGCTTGCCTGCTTCCTATACTTCACAATTTGTATCAGTGCCTTCTAATTGAGGAGTACTAATGGCTTCTCGCTGTCGCCCATGTTATGCTACATTTCTATGGGTAATCCGTGGTTCTTCATGATATGCCAAATGCAAGATTAGGTGCAGGAGAGAGCCATCCCGTAGATAAACGCAAGGACCGGGTGAACCCAAAATGAAGACTTCTTTTAAGGGAAAGGAAAAGAAATGGTATAAAACTTGGTGGGGGATTGTATTGGTAATTATAATTGTCGCCTTCTTGTGCAGACGAATTGGTATCTTGCATATTACCAATTATCTTAACTTTTGGTAAAAAGTTAGATACCTTTGATTTTTTCACACAGAGTTACGTAAGGGGAATGAGTCCATGTTCAGTAATATCAAAGGATGGCTGGGGGAGAAGGAAACGCAGTTGGGCATGTGGATGAAACTTGACGGTGAAACCTACAGACGGTTTCATAACCTCATCGTGAATACCCTCAACGGAACTACGCAAATTGATCACATCCTACTCTCCAAATATGGAATATTCGTCATTGAGACGAAGAACTATGACGGCTGGATCTTTGGCGATGAGCATCAAGGCACATGGACTCAGGTTTTGTATGGAAAAAAGTACCGGTTCCAAAACCCTCTTCATCAGAATTATAGGCATACAATGGCCTTAACCGAACACTTGAAAATAGATACCAATAAGATACACTCCGTGGTTTTCTTCATCGGTGATGTCGAGCTCAAAACTAATCTTCCCCCTAATGTAATGACCTCTGGGCTGTCGGCTTATATTAAACGATTCGACAAAGTGGTATTCTCAGATGCTGAAATGATGCAACTCAGCCAAGGATTGTCAGAAATGCATGCCACTTCATCGTCGGCAAAAGAACACGTATTTGATGTAAAGGAACGATTTTCAAGTAATACAACATGTCCCAAGTGCGGCCGTCCCCTTGTCAAAAGAACAACAAAGCAGGGACCAAAAACTGGAACGGAGTTTATGGGCTGCTCTGGCTTCCCCAACTGTAGGTATACAAAAGAGGCAAAGTCGGAATGACAACCGGCCAAATGGATGCAGCCAATCGCCGAAAAAACCGGCTTTGGCTGATCTGGGCGTTATGTGAAGATAAAGAGGAGATAGAGATTGAGACCACGATACCTCGGCGATTCCTATGACATCGTGAAGCAGAGTCTGTTGCGCTGGCTGGGAGCTTGTGGGCCATGGGTGGCCCATCCGATGTTCACGGAGCGGGTTACCTCTGAACAGGCTGCCACCTTCTCCCGTCTGTTGGGCGTTCCTCTGCTAGTCCGTGATGTACTCGAATCGAAAACAAATCGCGAACGTTATTTCGCAACTGCCCGTTCGTGTCAGAACCATCTTTTTCTCGACCCCGACATAGGGCTACGTCTTGCGGTTAGTAAAGCCAGGAATAACCCTTCGTACCTATTCGGTCCAGAGGCTATATCGATTGTTTCTGAACGACCTGCGTCGCTGACAATCGTTTTCGACCAGTCTCTGGTGAGAGGTCGGGAGCGTAAACAACTCGTAGAGAAAATGGCCCTTCTGGGAGAGCACGCTGTCGACTCATTTGCGTACATCTCCCATGCCTCCTTCATTCTCATGTCCACAGACCACGAATTATTAACGAAGGCGTTGAGGGTCATTCAGGATGCATCGGGTTTACCGGCAGCTCGGTTTGCCATGAATACGGCACCACATAAAACGACGTGATGCAGCCAATCGTCCAAACTGCTGCCTGATCTTTTTGTTCGCTGAGGAATGCATGTTATGAATCTCGACTATTTAGATGACACCTTAGATTCCATCCAACTGTACCAGCCTGATGAAAGGTTCCTCCAAGCGTTTTACGAATTTGCCGACCGTCTCAACAGTCTCAACCGACATTGGTTGTCGGTCAGGCAGTTTATATTCAGATACATGAATGATCTCCGCGCCATGAAAACCGATGG
>CAVWHH010000002.1:0-58359 GCA_963754785.1 uncultured delta proteobacterium
AGCAGATTCAGTGAATCCTGATTCCTTTTTGAAGCTTTTCATGTGGCGTAACTATGTAATCCCGACAATATGAAATTTACCGCAAAATAAGTAACGAGAACGCTCGCAAAACCTATTATCGATAAAAGCGCGCTCTTTTTGCCCTTCCATCCCCTTGTGAGCCTCGCGTGGAGGAAAAGGGCATAGACGATCCAGGTTATGAGCGACCACGTCTCTTTTGGATCCCAGCTCCAGTAAGAACCCCACGCGTAATGGGCCCATACGGCTCCCGTAAGTATACCAGAAGTAAGCATGGGAAAGCCAATAATGACGCTCTTACGATTTATTTCTTCCAGCGTCTCTCTGGACGGAACGAGCCGCCCTTGCCCGATCAAATACAATATGCTGGCAATACAGGCCAGAGCAAAGGCGGCGTACGCTACAAAGCACGTAATGACGTGAACGGTTAGCCAGTTACTTTGCAGGGCAGGGACGAGGGGTTGTATGTTTTTCTCCACCGATGACGAAATCGACGCGATCCCCATTAAGACGAGCGCCACCACGGATGCGAGGCCGGTTATGGCGGGTACGGCGAGCGTTTTTCTCAGAGCAATCAAGAGACCGCTCACACACCAAGCATATAATATCAGCGACTCATAGAAGTTCGACAGCGGCACATGTCCCATGCCGAGTTTATACGACTCCAACCAACGAAGGAGAATCCCGGCCGTCCGTAATCCGAAGGTTACGTAAAACAGACCCCATATAGCCGAAAAAATCCTCTCTCTTCTTAGCGCAAAATAGAGAACATGCAGAAAAAAGAGGGCAAGATAGAGCATCGTAACAATACCGAGTATCTTATGGTGTGCCGACATCTGTTCCCCTTTTGAATTTTTCAAATCCTTTTTTAAAGGCTTCTCTGTTCTTCGCTGCGTGTCCGGCGACAAGGATTCCGCTTTCTGTTTTTGCTACATATATCCTGCGGTAATAGGTAAAGAAATTTACAAACAGGCCAAAAAGCAGCAAGGCAAAGCCAACCCAAACCACATAAACACCGGGATCGCGGGCCACCTCCAGAACCGTATAGGGCTCCTGCCTGATATTTTCAAGTTCAATGCTGACGTTGTTTATTGACTGCAATTTCATCTTGTCCACGTTCAACAAAAACCATGTTGTCTTCGGCTCATCTCCATTGAGGTACACGACCTGAACCCCGGGGCCAAAATTGTCAACCTCCTCTTCAAATCTGGCCACCTTGAACACGACGTTTCCTTTCCGAACCACCTCCTGTTCCCCGATCTCTATTTTCTCGCCGCCTACGTTAAACTCAAAAGAGGCTGTCTTTCCGTAGCCCGCTTGATAAAGGCGTATCCCCTTGTAGGATAAAGGGTCATTCACCCGTATTTCCTGCTCTCTCTTGACCTTATCATCCTCAAGAATCTCTACAGCGCTCACGTACTCTCTTGGCGTGCCATTCGGATAGAAACTCGTCCTAAAATCCTTGCATTTAATGGAAAAACCGAGGGGTATGTCCTTCTCGCTTCCGTCTCTCGCTATTGCCCGGTCTCGTGTCTCTCCGATCCTCAGGATAACGGAACCGCGAAACCCCCAAACGTGCCCGATTAGCCCTCCCGCCAGAATAGTAAGGATGCTTCCGTGAATGATAAAAACGCCATAACGGGATACGATTCCTTTCTCAAATATGGCCCCGTCTTCGTTTTCATTCACGAGCCTGTGCGATTTTCTTATTTTTTCCAAGGTTTCGTGGCTTTTCCCCTGGGCTACGGGAGCATTAAATTCCATTTCCCGCAGCCTATCGGCGTCCGGCAGGGCGTTCTGGTGTCTTTCTCGGATAAAGCGGGCAAGCCGTTCTATTGTGCAAGAGATAAGGCTTACCGCAAAGAGCGCGACAAGGGCATAGAACCAGAAAGAGTGGTAGATATCATTCAAACCGAAAAATTTGATGATTCTATATGTATTTTCCGTATAGTAACCCAAATACTCCTCTTCGCTGGCGCCCTGCTCTATGAGGGTTCCAACGATGGAGCCTGCGGCAATAAGCGACAAAATGAACATCGAGAAGCGTACCGAGACCATTCGTCGGTATATGCGACGAAATGCGGACGCCTTGTTGTCGGTTTCAATTTCTGGCTTATTTTTTGTGGCAATCATTACACTTCGTGGGCGCACCTATTCCTTGTGCGAAAATCTCCTTATGACAGGTCTGACACCTGGTGTGGAATGCGTCTCTCAATGGTGGGGCCTTTTCTTTTACCTCTTTCAACACGTACTGTCAACATAATTGTATAACTTTCTTATAGAGGGGCAAATTCAAACGTACCTTTCCTATTTTCGTGGATCCCCAGCTTGCCTCCATCTTCAATGATATAAAAGCCAACAGGAGATAACAGGCATTCTCTCCTGCAACAATCTCCATCGGTTTTGTCCTCCTTTTAAATTCCTTATTCAGTCGTTCAATACTGTTGGTCGTCCTTAATGATATCCATTCTTCTTCCGGGAAAGAGAAGAAGGTCAGGCAGGCATCAAGGGAATTGGAGAGCGATTTTACCGCTGAGGGCAGTTCTCTCTCCCATGTATCCCGAAAGGATATCGCAAACTCGTCTGCCTTTTTTCTCGATGAAGCAGTGAGATGGAACGTAGATCATCGGCTACCGACTGTTTCAACTTCCGCGGAACTTTCGCAAGGACGTTTCTTGCAACATGGACCTGGCAGCGTTGGATCTTTGCATGGGAGAATTCTTCATGAAAAACCTTCTCAAGACCGGCAAGCCCATCCATGATACCTAATTGTATCATTGCCCCGTTGAGTCCCCGTTTCTTCAAGTCCTTGAAGAACTCCCTCCAGGCAGACGCTGATTCCTTATCGCCGCTCTGAAGAGAAAGAACAAGTTTTGTGCCGTCTTCTCTGACACCTATACAGACAAGGACGGGAACGGGATCTATCCTGTCTTTCATCCTCATCCGGAAAGTAACCCCGTCCATGAAGAGGTATTTGATCTTCTCATGGGAGAGGTCACGCATCCTCCATTTCAGGACGGCAGCTTTCAGTTCTGTTGATGCGTTGCTTACCTCTGTCGGGGAGAGGGACCGTCCGATGAGCCTCTTACTGAGAAGAGAGAGGGTCCGTGTAGAGATGCCGGTTAAATACATGGCGGCAATGTCTTCGGTAATCCTGGAATCATAGCGCTGGCAACGGGGGAGTACCTGGGTCTTAAAATCACCGTTTCTGTCTCTGGGAACCCGTACCTCTACATCACCGATACCCTTGATACAGAAGGTGCGGGTATAGGCCCCGTTACGGTAATCGTTCGCACCTTCTTTACGTTCATATTTCCCTCTTCCCACATGGTGGGTAAGTTCATGGTCCATCAGGTTTGTCAGAAAGGTCCCCACTTCCTTCTGTATGTTCATGCCGATATACTCCAGAATTTTAGCCGGAACATTTTCTACCTCCTTGATTAATGCAATCGCCTCTGATACACTCACTTTTAGTTCCATCGGATGTTCCTCCTCCCTGAAATAGTGTGATAAGCTGTTATCGCTTATTTTATAGGAGGTACATCCTTTTTGTCATCCTCATATCGAATTTACACAATTAATTTTACTCTGCCCAAGATTCTCGATTGAAATATTATGGTATTCTCAGAAAATAGGACGCTACCGGTTATTTGCTTGCCCCTGAGCAGAAGATCGAAAACCAGCCTTCGTGGGTGAAACGAGGAGACTGGTGACGAAAACAAAAAATAGAGGTGTGATTGAGGAAGACCCAATCGGTCCGATTTCAATGATGGGCTAGATCACTGATGTTTTATGCTCAGGGGTTTCTTCCCAGGGAGGGAGTATTTTTGCAAGGAGATAGAGGATAACGAAAGGCAAGATAAGAAATGCGAGCGATACAAGCAGGCCCTCCATTCCCCCAATTCCTATTTTATAGACGGTGAGTCCTCTGAAACTCTTAGAGAACAATTGACCTCCAATGACCACATTCCAGCGGGTGGCAAAGATACCAAACTGCACAAGAACAGCTGATACAAAGTAGATAAGCCTCTTAAATTCCGGTGAAAAACGGAAGATCCTTACGGCGGAGAGGGAGATAAGCGGAAGAAGCATGCCCAGGAGTAACTGGATGATAATGAGGCTGATAAACAGCCTTTGTGAGATCAGTTCTCCGAGAATCTTGATAGATTCTTCGGACTGGTAAACACGCTGAATAAAGTCAAGCCCTTCAAGGGAGAAATCGACGAGCATCATGTAAAAGAGGAAACTGGCCAGTTTGTCGAGGCATATCATGTCAAGCTTCCGGCGACTGAAAAGCGTGATGATCATATAGAGCAGGAGCACCAGGGCTATTCCTGAAACTATGGCTGAGAAAAGAAATACGATTGGCATAAGCACACTGGACCACCAAGGATTTGCTTTTATAGAACCGAATATGAATCCCACGTATCCGTGGAGGAGAAAGGCCGAGGGTATGCCGACGACGGTTATAGCGTAGACGGCCTTTTTGTCGAAGGCCAGTGCACGCGGTGTAATGTCACTTGAGTAAAGGGAAAGGATTTTGAAGAAGAGGCGTTTTAAACCTTTTTCTTTTTCAGCCCGCAGGATAAGTTCTTTACGATGATCGAACCATATTTCAAGAAGCAGGACAGCCATCAGATACCATATATAGACAAAACCGAACATGGCCATTGCCGAGGTTGTGCTCGGAGTCAGGAACATCTCCAGAGAGCGCTCCGGGTGGCTAAGATGAGCTATAAGGGGCAAGGGCGCCACTATCAGAAAGGCAAGAGCAGTGAGAATAGATAGCCGGTATGTGGGCTGTACCTCTTTTACGTTAAGGACCTTGACGAGAGACGCAAGAATGAATGCCCCTGCAACAAGCCCTGTTATGTAAGGATAAATGACGATAAGAAGATTCCAGTGCAATTCGATCTCATTGGGGAAGATGAAGCCTGTTACCTGTTTAAGAAGAGGCCAGAGATCTTGGGCGCCGTGATTCATGTTATCTCACCTCCATGTCGAGGTCTGCGTAGAATACTTTCGGTTCCGTGTTGAGCTGCGGTTTCAGGACCATGATCTTGTTCATCCTGACAAAGCGACTTAGGGGGCTTGCCACCTGTGATAAGTCGCCAAATACCCTTGCTTCCGTCGGACAGACTTCAACACACGCAGGTACCAAGCCCTTCAATATCCTGTGATAGCAGAAGGTACACTTGTCCGCTGTTCGTGTTTTTGGATTGAGAAAACGCATGCCGTAAGGACAGGCTTGGATGCAGTAGCGACATCCGATGCAGTATTTCTCATCTACCAGGATCACCCCATCATCTGTTTTATATGTGGCACCGACTGGGCAAACCTGAACGCAGGGAGGCTTGTCACAGTGGTTGCATATCTTTGGCACAAAAAAAGTCTTGAGTACGTTTTCTTCCTGGGGACGGTTCTTGAAGCCATCCCTTCCGCCGTTTGGGCTATCTACTGTCACTTCTCCATTTCCCGCTATCACGTACCGTTCGATCCAGGTCTTGAAGTAAAACGGGTCGTCAGAAACATTGTTCTCTTTCTTGCACGCGTCAACGCATCGACCGCAGCCAATGCATCGATCGACATTTATCCCCATGCCGTACCGGTGGTCCTTCGGGTTGTACCGTGCCCCATACCATGCTTTATACTCGCCTTTACTTTTCGCGAGGCCGGCTGTTCCGGGAACGAGCAGCAGCGAAATACCACCCAAAATGATTTTGCAGAATTTCCGTCTCCCCTTCTTCATCCGATGAGTATCGTTTTGTTTCATTTAACGTGCCTCCGGCATGTGGGGATAATGGCACTGCCAGCAAAGGTACTTTCCACCATGAGTAGCGCCATCTATCCGTGGAATTTCCTGCGGACCGGAGGTGGTTTTGTCGTGGCATCTCAGACAAACCTGCCGGTTTTGCATCCTTTTCGGCGGATATGCGGTGGGCTGAGTATAATGCTGGGCAGGTGTTTCATGACAACTTGTGCAGTCAAGGTTAGAATGGTTGGACAAAGTGAGAACACGTTGAACCTTTGCGTGACAGGCCTCGCATTTCTTTAGCGGCTTTGGTGGCCTAGGCTCATGAGGCCGGTGGCAGGAAATGCATGGTTTCGTCGGGTTATGAGAATCTGAAATGACTTGGGGGAAACCGGTTGGCCGCGTAGGGAGATATTCGTGGCATAATAGACAGAGCGTTCGAGTCCGTGTAACGGCCGGCTTGAAATTCTCAGGATCCTGTACGTGGGCCGCACTGGGACCGTGGCACGCTTCACAGGCAACCCCCTGGTGGTATCCTTGTTTCTTAGTTGCAACAATTTGATCATGACATTCGGTACATGCCTCTGCTCCTGCGTACCGGATCTCTTTTTGCATGTTTGTTGTGATCGACGAGGCGCGATAGTGGCCTAACAGACCGAAATCAGGTGGTACTAGTACCCATCTTGTGAAGAGGTAGCCTATTATTATAATAAAAAAAGGTATGAAAAGGCGTCTGATCTGCTCAGGGATTCTGCGCCACAAAAGCATTAATCTATTCATCCTTACTTCCTTGTCTTTTACCCATATTATATATGCCTTTGCAAAAAGTCAAGCCATCTCATGGTAATTATTTTGACGATAGAAAGGAGTGGTCCATGGCCCGAGTTACTTCTGTTACCGCAAAATGATAATGTCCTGTTTGTGCAAAATAGAAATGTCCCATTCCATCAATGCTACACTGCTTTCTTTTTACAGGAGACAGAATGGCGAAAAAGGATATTATCATGCTACAACAGAAGGAATTAAAGCGACTCCATGTTATTCACAAAGCTCTGGAACTGACAATGACGCAAAGGGAAGCGGTCTTACTCGTACCTCTAAGCGAACGTCAGGTACGGAGGACTATATGGCGGCTTATGGAAGAAGGAGGCGAAGGGATACGCCATAAGGCGCGGGGTAAGCCCTCCAACGGAAAACTTCCCCTTAAGCTCAAGGACCGTATCATAAAGCTCTATAAGACCACCTATGGTGATTTCGGTCCCGCCCTTTTTACCTAGAAGCTCGAGGAACATGAAGGTATCTTTATCAGTCGTGAGACCCTGCGCACCTGGTTCATGGAAGAAGACCTGTCGAAGAAACAGAGAAAACCAAGGGAGCACCGTCAATGGCGGGAGAGGAAGGACCGATACGGGGAGACACTCCAGATGGATGGTTCCCATTGATAACATGTGGAAGAAAGGTCGACGCTTACTGGTGGTTAAGACCCCGCAGAAAAAACTGACCTCAGCCGGTCAAAAGGACAAAACAATGGTGCCATAGAGCAGGAGAAATTTTTACAACCCTGACCGGCTTTTCCACACCGTAAAAAGGAAGACAATATGCATTAAACAAGCTAATTTTCAGGAGAAAGCCACTGACTGGCATTCATCGAACCGTTTGAAATCTTCACAGTTTCAGAAAGCTTGGCAGGTGGGAAAACAGGTGGTATAAAGTTGATTGATCGTCTCTGGCTACGTCCCTGCCTTCGTGAGTCCGGAACCGACCGAATGAGCTTTTCCGAGGTAAGAGCCTATTCGGTAGTACGTGCGTTTTCCGGGTATGTAGAAAAACGGGTCCATCCTCTCGATATCGAGGGATCTATCTTTGCCGAGCACCGACCCCTCGGCTTTGACGTTCACGATTTCCCCGATAAAACGGGTGTGGAGCCCCAGTTCGAGGGTGTGAAGAAGCCTGCATTCAAGGACAAGCGGAAACTCCGCCACATAAGGGGCATCGACAAATTCACTTCGTTCCGGAGTCAGACCCGTGGCCTGCCATTTGTCTGTATCTCTCCCTGAGGCCATCCCTGCATAATCTGTTTCCTTTACATATCCGGCGGATGGGATGTTCACGGTAAAGGCCTTTCTCTCCACGATGCTTGCATAGCTGTATGTCGCCTTCCTGAGGGAAACCCCTATGCAGGGAGGGTCCGAGCAACAGACCCCACCCCAGGCAGCAGTCATGAGGTTCGGCTTGCCTTCTCGGTCATACGTGGCTATGACCCATACCGGCGTAGCCCCCACAAGTATGTTCGCACCAAGGGATTGTTTCATGGTTGTCCTCCTTTTTAACTTTCTGGTTTTGTCTGTATGCCAAATCACTTAATCCTTGTCTTACCCTTGCTTGTCCCGCTGCCTATGAAGAACGATACCAGAACCTCAGAGGACTGAAAACCGACGATTCTTCGGTCGCCAAAGAAGGCGGTCAGACCTGCGGTTATTTACTGCCCTTTTGCAAGAATCTCTTCGCCGAATTTCAGACAATCCTTTCTCTGCAGACGGTCGTAATCTTCGTACGGTTCATTCCGGCGTCTGGCCACCTCTGCCTCGACCTTGTAATCTTCCGTATTGAGCAGCCTCTTGGTTAACCTTCCCGAGAAAACTCTTGTCAGGGGTGGCTTGGCACCACAGGCTTTCGCAAGCCCTTCGAGAAATCCCTGCCCGCGCGGAGTGTCACCAGCCCCGCAGACGATGAAGAGTGCCCTGATACGGGAAGAAAACTGCGGAGCGTACTTCGCCAGGTAGCCCTCAAGTGGCTTGTCGATTTTACCCATGTAAATACCGGACCCAACGACAATTGCCCCAAACGATGACAGGTCAGGGTTCTCCCGGGCGTCGAAGACATCCGCAATTCCACCCATTCCTTCCGAGACCCAGACGGAGGCATCCCTTGTGGTCCCGTAGCGTGATCCGAAAAGGACCGCCCATTTTCGTTCGCCCGGATTCGGGAATAAGCGTAGCGCATGACCTTGCGGCCCAACAAACAGCGTTGCACCTCCTGCCGCCACAACAGTCCTCAAAAAAGTCCTACGATCCATTACCGTTTCTCCTTATCCTCGATAACTTTCAAATCCTTGCCCATTACCTTCGACTCTATACATTGTTGCGCCGCCTGTCAACACTCCTCGGGTTCGCATTGCGGGTATTCATGAACCGAGCTCTGACACCTGTCTTGCGGAATTGCGGGTATCTCACGACTTGCGAAGAAGTTCTTGAAGCCCTCCCCCAACTGGATGACTGCGATCTGCGGTGCGTTCTTGGTGATCTTAAGCATCCACGGGAACTGTTCGCGTTTGATAACGTTCAGCGTGTGGCGTAATGCAGTTTGTGATGGCTCTAACTGGGCGGAATCGGCCTTGTATGGTTCATACTGGTTTTGCCATTCGGCCAGCGCCCAGTTGTATGCAAAACGTGCCGTGCCTGGTGCACGAGCAAAGTAGGTGGCTTGCTCATTATTTGGATTGAGGGCGTTATTATGGGCGGTCAGCATTCTTTTCTTGCTCACCAGCAACGGACAACTCCGCGTGGTCAGGCTTACCGATAACGGATCGTAATATGCGATTTGCTCCCGCCCCACTGGCTCTTTGCTTAAGCATCGGGTTTTCTGTAAGTAATGAAGTGTGCCCTGGCATTGAACTTAATCACGGCAATCTGGTTGGGTCGCGGCAGCGCTTCTTTACACCTATCTCCGTCTTTCCGAGAGTAGCAAACGGAGAAGTAAGCAAACTGAATTTTGCTCTTTCTCAGAGAGACCGAACGGCCATAAGCACCGGAGCAATGTATGATTATCTTCTCAGTCATTTACCTTTATGGGTGCCACTTCATACTGAAATGACGGAGGCAGGGTGCACAGGACAAACCACCCGATCAATAAGACTGCTCACAGCACCGGTTTAAAGAATCTGCTTCCTGTTATCGTCAACATAACACTCCCTTTTTTATCCTTTTTTGACAGCCTTTAGTGGTGTCTTTTTTTCTTCCAGCGCTCTTTCCACATTCTGACGTGCCGCTTCTAACGAAAGGATTTCTTTCTGGTTGATTGCCACCTCATGAACGAGCTGCTTCAGTTGTCCACCGATCGACTTGTTATACTTTTCGACCATCTTTATTGTTTCGTTGTCCCATTTGTGACTTTTTGATACCCTGATCAGCGATTCTATAAACTCCGAAATTACCTGTAGTTGAACTTCGATGAGCGCCGGGTTTGAAAAGTACTGAATGGTTTTATTGTAGGTTTCCGAGATTCTAGCAACCTCATGCTCCCAAAAGGCGATTTGGGTCTTAAATCCATGGATGTTGGTGTGGAGCGAATTAATTCGGTCACTCATCCTCGCGATCTCGTCTTCCTTTTCTTTTCTGGCGTGCTCTCTTGTTTCTCTTTCCTTCTGGAGCAATTCATTCTGGGCCTTAAGAGCTTTACTTACTTCGGCATTTGGTCGGTTCTTCTTATCGTCGAGTTGTTGTGCTATCTTATCAACCTCCGCTTGTAGCTTCTCGATCTGTTCGGTTTTCTCTTTGAGGTCATTCTCGGCTTTTTGTTTGGCGTGAGAAATAGCATTTAGCTTGCCACGTTCACGCTCCAGAGATTCATTCAGATTCTCCATGGTCTCGGTGTGGGCCGCTGTAAGGCTGTCCATCTCCGTTTTATGTAGATTCTGGATATCCTCTATTTCTCTTTCGTGTTTCTCAAGTACAGCCTTCGGGACCCCTTTTAACTTGGTTAACACAGTTGCCAGCATGCTTTTCTGAGTTTCGTGGTCTGCAGTAGAAAATGTCTGCATGGCTTTTTTGTCGATTTTATTCTGCAGATAAAGTTCATATATTTCCGGAATAACAGCCCGTTGGTAAAAGTCTTTGAGTACAAATCTCTTTTTGTTCATATACTCTTTGCGTTGAGTTTCGGTCAATTGCCGACGTTGACTATTGTCCAAAAGAGCGTTTGCCTTTTCCTCTGGCGTTTCGGCCAAAGAACAAGGGACCTCTTTTATACCGAGTTCGATAGCAATCTTCTTTCTATGGTGACCGGAAAGAATAAGATAACCTGTTTTGTCCTTCTCGACGATGAGATTATTGATAATCCCCGCCTCGGTTATGCCTTCCTTCAGATCATGATATTCAGAGTCTTTAAGTGGGGGAAAGAACTCTTGGTACATGGGGTCTACATGTAAAAGATTGATGGGTACGGATCCGATTTCTTTCATGGTTGTTCTCCTTTTCTGGTATTGGTTATTGAATAAATATTTATTTTTGCCTTGGTCGCTTACACGTAATTTACGTGTATATTAAGAGATGTTGCACGTACTTTACGTGTAAGTCTGAGGACAATCGCTATCCAAGCGAATTCAACTCCTTGGTGACAAGTCTGTCTATGAGATCAGTGATGCTGGTTTTAGTTTTCAGACTCAGATACTTTAACTTCTTCAGGGTTCGAGGATATACATCTATGGCATCTGGTGTCCTAGTATTGTTTCTGAAGGCTATGACCTTTTCTACTGCTGGCATGTATTCCTTGTCGATATCTTGCACAGCGACCCGATACACAAATTTAACGCGCCCTTTCTTCTGTTTATACTCGAAAAGATGTACGCGAACTATACCATTTAAAAATACCTGTCTAAGATGATCGGGCATTAGGGATTGACCATCCGTTCTTGAACATGCCACAGAGAAAGCTTTGAGAACGTCTCTGTGCCTCCCCGTTGACTTCTTTACACCTAAAATAGCGAGAAATTCCTCGGTCGTGAGGTGCTGTTCGGTAAGCGGTTTCCATGGCTGGGCCTTTTGCAACATCTGATCATAAATAATCTGTTTTGCTTCTTTCAGGTCAATTGGAATCATAGATTCTCTTGGGACCTCCGTACGATTTTTTTCATTGCTATCTCCAGATAAAACGAGAAGCGGGCCTCTGGAACACAATTATCATAATTGCTGATGCTGTCGATTATAGCTGATAGGGTCCATTTTTCCAGAACCTCTCTATCAAACATGAGCGCTCGAGGAATAACTTTTGCTGCATGTTCTTCCGCGTGTTCTTTATAAAGATCACATATTCGTCGTATCACCTCGCCAGTTTCCTCCGCCGACGGTTCTGTTGATTGCGCATAGCAACGGTATATGCCGTCAATAATCTGCATGTTCTCGTTGTGGCCGTTATTTGACGCTTGAACCGGATGGAGCAACTGTTTTCTCCTTCGAGGTGAAGGCTTTGAATCTTCCTCGACATTATCAACAGCGTCATTATTAGTGTCATCGGTTTCACCCTGTTTTTCTTCCCTTTCAACGGCGTCTTCATCCGTTTTATCCTCAGTGTCATCGGAAGCATCGGGGTGGTACTTTCCCAGAACCGTATAAATAGCATTATCTTCTTCACCGTGGTTCTTATCTTCGTGGACTTCAGAGTATTGGCAGGTACGGCTCTTTATGAGATAGGTGTGCCCCGCGCCAAGCAATGCCTTTTTCTTTGTAATAAATTTATGATACTCCATTGTCTCTTTAAGCTGCTCGTCTTTCGTATAGATCTCAACGAATTTGTCCTTCGTACCGAGGGCCCTTTGAAACATGTTCCGTATTTTCCATTCGAGGAATGTTGCGAACCTCATCTCTATGTCCTCTCTGTGTCGGTAGGCATCAAAGGAACCGAAAATAGCTTCCATCGCGCTTTGTCTGAGATCTTCCTCGTCAAATATCGCGCTTACGGATCTGTGCTTCCTGGCTATGCTGATTATTCTTGGTTTGTAGAGATCGTAGAATTCGAAAACCAGTTTACCGTAGAGTGCGCTTATATCGCTATTTGGTTCGCTGAAATATTTTTCATAGAGTGCATTGATTTTGTCGTTGGTATCATACTTGCGTTTCTTTGAGGGTATTTTTGATCGTACCGTTTCCGAGATGGAAGAGACAGATATCTTTAATTCGGGCGGAGGCTGATCAAAGTCGATCGCCGGCATATTCAACATCGTTGAAACAAAACCCCCTCTTGATACTCTGTCAGTTTGCATAGACATCAATTCCCGAAGTCTGGCAAATATACCTGTATCGACTTCAGCCGTTTTGCAGGCTTTGTTACATTTTTCTTGATGTATTCGTCTGTTATCATGTCGGGAAAGACTGCATGCGCTTCATCCTTTCAAACTCATTTTTCGCTTGTCCTATCCATGTATGTCCTCATCAGGGTACCCAAATAGCCCTCCGATCGTATCTGGACATCGCCTTTAGTCTGATACACAGAGGAGGGCGTACGTCGATCTCCCACGCATGATCAGGGAGCTTCGGAAACCCGGTCAATTCCCGCATCTTTTTCAATGCGTCCCCGATTTTCATCTTGTCTGCCATGAGGATCTCCTGATATGGTATTTTTATAACTAACTAAACTTAGTGATATATGTCAAGAAAAAAATAACTATCTTTCGAGAGTTGTTTTTATTTATTTTCAGTTTGCTTTTTATCGTGTATAATTTCAATATGGAGAAGACCGAAGTTGAACCAGAATTGCTCTGGGATTATATAAAGTATCTTCGAGAAAAGAATAACTACGAACTTAATGAGTTTGCCCGCAGGATTGATTGTAGTTACTTTCATGCAACCATGATTGAGCGTGAATATCATCTTGCGAAAAGAACGGCAAGCCCTGAGCTCTTGAAATCAATTGCGAGGGTTTGCTCGAAGAATACTGAGGAAAGAAAACAGATCGAGCATAAACTCTTACTCAGACGAGCGCGTATCTTCTTCCAAAAGGAAGTTGCCGAAAATACTTTCGCAGACTTGACATCGGAGTCCTTCATCGTTTCCGACAGCATGCCCAAACCATTTATTGAACGTTTGGAGAAGGATATCAATACCCTTGAAGACAAGAATGCTATTAGCAAGCTGAGTATCACTAAGATAGCGCTGGATGCCGTTTTAAATGGCAGATATCTTTTATCGCATCGCAAAGTCTCTGAGATGGCCAGGCGATTCAAACAACCCGAAGATGAATATCTCATCCTTGCGGGGTATATACCTGAATCGCTTCGCAAGATCATCGATAACGAGCACTTCCGGGACCTGCTCGAGAAGGCCAAGCACCTCAACGAGAACGACATCGAGAGACTGGGTATTGCTCTCAGCAATATGCTCATTCTCGTGACCACCAATGATAATAAAAAAAAGGAGGGCTAAAAGCCCTCCCATGGTACAGTGATCTGTTTATGCAGCAGGTATGAACCGTGATAGGTCACCTTTGTTAAGCTGCCTGATGAGCGCGCCTGCGTCGCCCTGAGTACGTAGTTTTTTCTTTTCCTCCATCAAAAGTGCATCCGGTACCTGGAACTTCTTTGCCAGTTTGTCGATAGCGTCCAACTGGTTCTTCAAAGGTCCATCACCATTGGGAGGTTTTGCGCTTTTTGTGTCGGACTTATTCGATGAACTACTTTTCTGTTTTGCTGACTTGTCTGTTTCAGCTTGCACAGGCGGGGTTTCTTCCGCTTTTTCAGGTTGTTTGTCTTCAGGTGTCTTTTCTTGCTGAATGGGTTCTTCCGCCTGGATGGTCACAGATGCCTTTTTTTGACGGCTTCTCTGTTGATCGAGATTGACCACGTTGCCGGCACTGAGCAAGTCGGCCACAGCACTTCCCCGAGTCGGGATGTTTTCGGCTTGATTCTTTTTGACGAGATCAAAAAGGTCAATGGTCGCCCCAAGCTCGGTGAGCCACTGCTTCTTCAATCGGCGCTCCCCTGTTTGCTTGTTGATAGATGACACATCGGCCTGAACTCTCTGTATCATGCAAATGGGCTTGTTATCGACTATAATGTCGGCAACGCGTCCCTTCGCTGCATGAGATATTCTCTGCAGAGCACCCTTGATCCTGTGCAGTGAATTGAACGATGTAGTGGGAATTACCCATACTTTGTCGCCTTCAATCCCGGGGATCATGAACTTCACGCAGCCATGTAATGTGCACTGTCTTATCTGATATAGGTCACACGATTCCGGGTCACATTCCTTTTGGGTCCACGGCATTCCGGCGGTTGGTCTGATCCCAGGTCTGACATCAGAAGTCTCACAGACCCTCGTCTTCATTATCCGGCCATCTCTGCATTCCTGGATGACGTTGGTTCTGTGCTGTATCCTGCTCTGCACGCGGCACTCGAGGTTGTGGGGTATGATCTCCCATAAGTCATTCGTATTGAACCAGACCGGAAAGGACCTGAGCTTACCATCTTTATCGGCATACATATCCATTATTCTTTTCGCATGGCCGGGATCCAAACAATCGTTTGGACGGACCGTGAAATAATCCACGTTCATGGGCGTCAGCTTTGACTTGTTGTCCTCCCCCGGCCCGAGTGCTTTATCGATTTCATCGAACCGCAGCCCTTGTGCTATAAGTTCATTATAGATTTTCTCGTTTCTTTCCGTGTGATCTTCCTTTTTCAGTACCATGATCCCCGGTCGTATGGCTCCGGCACGATCACCATAGTCGTCTGAGGACCCAAGAACAGGCATGAGCATTTCTTGTTCAATAGCCTCAAGGTCCAACAAATTGTCTACCTTATTTTTATCTTGAATCATACATCCTCCTTACCTTAATTGTTGTTCGTGATTACGACCGCGCCATCTTTACGTTCAATGACGGCTTCGGCGATTTCGAAGAGTTCCGGTACATGGGTAATGCCGTATTCCTGACAATACCCGCCAAGGTCGTGTACATTAGTCTCTTAGCCTGGAACAAAGCCTTCTTCCCGTCAGGGTCAAGAGCACCGTCCTTTCCGTCGGCGAAAATCACCTCGAATGGTCGCCGTTGGCGCTGCTGTTACATAAGCAGATTGCCCTGGCTCGGGCGTCTTCTATACACGTACCCTGTCCACCGGACATTTTCTTAATGCTTTCTGTTTCGTTGATCAAGGAATCAAAGACAGTAATGTCCAGGTCTTCCTTGAGTCAGCTTCCGTCTTGTGTCATGGCCTCTGTGTCGATTCATACCTAATAGCGGCCGTCATGGCCCCTCAAGAGTTCGTTTCCCGATGAAGGTAGGGCGGAACCGGTATCACTGATCTCGAGAGCAATAATTCTTCGTTTCCGAGCGCTTGCTCAAGAATTGTCCATTCAGAGATTTCTTGCGTAAGGAACGCGATTTCTTACCCCACCGTTTTAAGTTTTGTCTCACTTTCCTTTAGCAGCCTGAGACTTTCCGTGGTAATGCCGAGTCTTCTCCGGTTATCTTTTTTGTGGGCACGGAGCTTCTTGAGTTCTTCTGTGGGACCTGCAAGGAGTTTGCTCAGGTTCTCTTTTTTCTGTAAGGTCCTCGTCATCGCTGATCTCTGACACCCTGCCGGCAAGTATTGCAGGCTCACTGGTGAGAGTTTCTGTCTCGGCTGTTACCCGATGAGATACTCTTGTTTTTCGGCAGTGAGTTCGTCTGTACGAGTAGCGGTCTTCTGAATGGCCTTTTTTGCTGTTGTTACCGCTGACGGGTTCGTTTGAAGTGTTCTCGTTGTCTTTATCGCGCGCTTATATCCCGTGAGCTTTCCGTTCTTTAATCTTTTGGGTTGTATCAACTATTGTTTTGTATTCTCGAGGGGTTTCCTTTCGACGAGACTTCTGGTGAGGTTTTAGCTTCCTCGGAAGGCGCTGTGTCTTTTTTCTTCGATTCCTAAGTAAAGGCATCAAGCTCTTTCTGCTCTTCGAGAATCGCTTTTTGAGCCATGGCTGCGTGCTTCAAAAAAAGACCACGATTCAGACACGGCGGTATCCTTGCGGGGATATTTCTCAAGTTTTGCCTCTTTTCTTGCCATACGATCGATCTTCCTGTCCAGGAGGTCTTTCTTGTGTTTTGCGGTGAAACGGTAGTGCTCGAGGCTTCTTGTCTTGTCTTTGACGTTACTATCAACCTCTCGCAATCTATCGAGATCTTCGCGGAGAGAAGCATACTCTGCGCCGATTTCAATCGAGTCAGAAAAAGCTTCGCCGGTACAGCTATCGAGGGGGACAAACTTGGTCCCTATCAACATTACCTGCCGCGGCGTTGCCGCCGTATGCACTGCATTGTGCCCTGAAACCTTGAGAAAAACCTGATCCTGTCTTTGGGATCATGTGTGGATGTTTGAGAGCCAATGAGCACTGGTGCCATGTTTGCAGGGTCTCTCACGAAATCGGCAGCAAAAAATGCCTGGTATGGTGATGAGGTCCGGCCACTCTTTTCTTTTTTTCTCCAGTGCGTAGAGACTGCATTCTTTGATCCCTTCCAAGGGAGGTCCGTTGTGCAGGTGGACGTTTCGCAAATGAAAAATGTCATTTGCTACCTTTGATTCGTATTATGTTTTTGGTAATGGTTCCCCATAGAGGCTGCATGATGGCAGCAAAGGGTTCTTCGGGTGTCTAATAAAGATACTTGTTACTATAGTATTACTTGGCAGGTATGGAGGAGCGGCCTCATTCGTTGAAAGATATTTGGGGCGGTTTTAATGAAGAAATCCCACATGAGGAGATAGTAATTTTGGTTCATCCGAATTCTTGCATGCTTGTCTGGAATATCTTTCTTTCTAAAAGCCTTGCAGACAGAGCCTTCCGAAATTCTGAATAGTTCAAGCGGTATTCTGGCCCGGTCAATGATTTCCTTCTTGAATTTTGATTGCTATTGCGGGAGAATAGATGCGTGGGTGGAAAATTATCAACCGCCCGAAATGGAGAAAGAGAGGAGTTGTATTAGGCTCTTGTGTTACGTTAGTCAACGACATTATATCTATCTTTCAAAAAAGGGAACCTTCTTCCAAGAGATAAAAGGAAGCACCCCCAAACTCAAACCGTTACGAAGGCGGGTCCTCGCATGAACGAGAGCACCCGACTTGCCATGTTCCGTCAAATGAAGAATGAACCCGGAAGATCGAAGAAGCATCTGGTAATGGGCATCGATGTTGCCAAGGAGCCATACAGCGCCCTCTTTGGAATTCCGGTGGGCAAGACGCTTCTACGGTCCAGAAAGGACCTGCAGTGCTCACCAGTTATCCATGCTTTTGGGAGGGCAAATGGACAATCGGAAAAACAGTGTAATGCCAAACAAAAGAGGAGGAAGGACAATGACGCGAAAAACGGCGGTAACCAACAATGCACATAAGGTCTATCAGCTCAAAATATCACTGAGAGATAGCAAGCCGGAGATATCACGACGAATTCTCATATCGGGCGATGCGGCATTGAGTGAGCTGCATAGGACAATCCAGACAGTTATGGGCTGGACTGACAGTCATCTCCATGAGTTTGTTGTGAACGGTGTTTCCTATGCCGATCCTGACCCCGACATGGGGATACAAGAGGCCAAAAACGAGGTCCTCGCACGCCTTTATCAGGTGGCACCAGAGGTAAAAAGCTCCTTTATGTACATCTATGACTTCGGAGACAACTGGGAGCACAAGATAAAAGTAGAAAAGATTCTGGACCAGGACAAAAGATTCACCGGAAAACCAGTCTGCCTGAAAGGCCAGTTGTCATGCCCTCCCGAGGATTGTGGCGGTATCGGAGGTTATTATGATATGCTGGACGTCATAAAGAACCCGAAGGACCCCGAATATGAAGACATGATGGAATGGCTCGGTGACGACTTTGATCCGGAAGAGTTCAACCTTGAAGAAACCAATATGACACTGGAAAACATGTGGCGAGGTTCCCATTGATCCAAAGAATCGTGCCCCATAGCGTTTTCGGCTACGAAATAAAATGGTAGTGGTAATATGGTTCGAGTAGTTTGAGGGGTTAAGGGGAAAATAACGGTTGAAATAAAACCTGAAGAGGAGGCATTTACCATGTTGATTGTTATCATCAGTTTCCCACCGATCAAACCAGGCAAGGATGATAAATTTAAGGAATGGTTTGTCTGGTCAAACAAAGAGTTTGCACATTACAAAGGTTTTATTAAGCGGCGGCTTTTAAAACCCTTAAAGGGCGGTAACTATGTGGCTATCGTAGAGCATGAGAGCCATGAAACCTTCATGGCCATGCGTAATAGCCCTGGGCACGATGAAGCCAGTAAGCGGGTAGCGCCCTTGTTTGAGGACAATGCAACTCTCCAATTCTATGAGGTGATCGCAGAATAGAACCAGGAGAAAATAATTCGTATTACCAGTTGCTCCTCTCATCGTTGAACATAGGCTTAGAGAAAAAATGAGAGTCGTGATTCGTAGAGAAATTGACCACTGTAAAAGAGAAGAAAATCTTAACTTCTCTATGAGCGACATCATAGGTGGCAATTATTTCGGATACCGTTACCCAATCGGCAACAGTATCAGAGAAGTGTTCCTCAATATACCGTTTTGCGAGATTGCTTGAGCCAAGATAGGAAATCATTCTCTCTTTTCAAGAACGGCCGGGGATAAAGCGTCCCCTTGCATGGTAACCTTTGGAGACAAGCCTTCCGGTTTACCAAAAGCTCATTGCGCCCTGCTCAGTTTCACATGAGCAGAAAAGATGTTAAGGAAGTTGACACATGAAGAGATAGAGCGGATAAGAAAACCCCGATCTGCAAAATCTCAATAGGCCAAATGGCGGGAGTGTTTCAGCAGGACTACGGTATGATATTACATGTGGGCATTAAGGAACCGAAGGCAAAACTAAACCAATACGTTAACAGGGTACGGGATGGTAATAACATCCTCATCAAGGATCCCGCCGAAGAGGTAGCAGTTATTGCGCCCCTTTCGAGCGAGTACCGAACCATGCTACAGCTTGTGCATGCGTTTTGAGGATATTATGCAGCTTATGATGAATTCAAGCCAAAAGGATTTTCCCGTCGTGGACCGAGCGGGGAACCTGACCGGTATTCTCCATGACTGATCGCCGTCAGGCCATGGCAGATAGTACCCCAGCCTTATCTGCCTGCGTTGCCTGTTATAAATAATCTCGATGTGCCTTGACATCTCCCCTCTAAGCATGTACACAACGTCCTTGCCTCGAAAGCCTTTTATCAGTACTCGACACCTTTTTGGGCCTTGTACCCTGAATTGTAACCGTGTTTCGCTACCCGCATTTCCGTGACCGTATCCGCGATCTCGATAAGCCCCGTTGTTGCTCCTCTTCCTGTCATGACCAGAATTGTGCCGGGGAGGGCCTCTTTCACCACCTCGAGGACGGCACGCTCGGTCACGAGCCCTAGGGACACTGCCGAGATGACTTCATCCAAGCAGACAAAATCGTACCGGCCGGATTTGAGAGCTTCCTCCGCCTCTTTCAGGCCTTCCTGCGCAGCAAGACGGTGCATTTCGAATTCCGGATGGGATCGGCTAGGTACAAAACCCCGCCCGGTTTGTCTAAATTCAACGTTCCTGAATTGGCGAAGGGCTATGAGCTCTCCTGTAGACTGATTCGATTTGATAAATTGAAGTACAAGGACCGCCATACCGTGACCGGCGGAGCGTACCACCATTCCGATGGCCGCGGTGGTTTTCCCTTTTCCATCACCTGTGAAGATGAGGATTCGTTCTTTTTGTGTTTTCTTGGTCTTATTCATATTGGATTCACCTTCCTGTGAATGGGTTGCGAGCCGAGACAGCAATGCGCCGGTTCCTTAAAACGTTTTAGAATCCTTCAATTTGCTTGGCATACTCATGTCCGCGACGAGACAAGCGCTCGAGGTGTTCAAAATAGAAGCAAGGTGTTCTGCATCGCTCTGACTCATAAAAGGCTGGATACAGGCGTAAAACCGTTCTCTCAGCGGCAGACATTCTCTCGCAATCCTCAGTCCTTCTGCGGTTATCCTCACGAGCCTTCGCCTACGATCTTGACCGACTGTTTCTCTCGTGATCAAATGCCTCTTTTCGAGGTTTGTGAGAACCCCTGCGACAGCTTGCTTGGTACGATTAAGAATCTTTGGAATACGTTTTTGAGATGGCTTTCCGTTGTTCATTACTATCCTGTGCAAAATAGCGATGCCACGTTGTGTAATGCCAAAACGACGATGTTTTGTATTCACATAAGTTCACTCTTTATGGATTTTATTTGACTATTCATTTACTCCCTCCAAATGCAGTAGCAATATAGTATCAATGAAGATGACTTGTCAATGCCTTTGCTAACATGCCTTTACTAACCTGTTCATCAGGAGAACAAAGAGTATACGGCAATACTGCCCTCATTCCTTCATCTATTGTCAAGGCACATACTCCTTTAGTCCATGCACAAGCTATTTAGTAAAATATCGGTAGTACTTGGCCGAACACACTGCTAAACTTATTCACGGGGTGTTTCCTTAAGGTATCATTTGATTCTTTGGCGAATTCATTCTACCTCTTTGGAGTTGCCCCTCCAAGTTTATTTTGGACAGATGTGGAGATCAGGTAGCGACAAAAACTGAGGATTACCGCACGAAACAGAGCAGATTATCTCTTTTGGAATTCTGCCAGCCCTGCGTCAGAGATAGACCCCAAAAACAGACTTCTCATCCCCCTATCTTTGCATCCAGCACGCGGCGAATCGTCTGCGCCAATTCCTGCTTGGCAAGAGGTTTCATGAGGAATTCTTTGATACCCGCTTCCCTTGCTATGTCCGGTGATACCGTCTCACTGTGACCGGTACAGAGGATGATGGGGATGTCGCTTCGTATCTTGAGAAGCTCTTTGGCGAATTGTAACCCGGTGATACCGGGCATGGTATGATCGGTGATGACAAGGTCAAACCGGGAAGGGTCGGAAGAAAAGAGTTTTAGGACCTCTTTGCCGTCAGTCGCGGTGGTCACCGTATAGCCCAACCGTTCAAGGGTAGTCCGACCCCATTCGACGAGCAGTTCCTCGTCATCGACAAAGAGGATCCTCTCCGTGCCTGTCGCAGCTTGAATGATAGGTGCCTGATCCTTTAAAGTTTCGGCCTGTACCTTGGGAAGGAACACCCGGAAGGTGGAACCCACTCCCGGTGTGCTCTCTACGGTGATGCCACCCTGGAGGTCTTTTATGATCCCATAAACCACCGCAAGACCCATGCCGGTCCCCTTACCCACTTCCCGTGTGGTAAAGAAGGGTTCAAAGACGCGTTTCATCACGTCCAGCGTCATACCGACACCCGTATCCTTCACGGTGAGTTGGAGATATTCTCCCGGCATCACATCCGGTTCCAATACGGGCGAGTCCGGCGTGAAGTCGATATCGGTGAGACTCAGATCCAATGTGCCTCCTTTCTCCTGCATGGCAAGGGAGGCATTGGTGGCAAGGTTCATGAGTATCTGCTGCACCTCGACCGGAGAGGCAAGGACCGTATCGGAGCTTGCAGTGATAGCAAGGTTGATCTTAATCGTGGCGGGGATAGAGGCACGGAGGAACTGGACAGTCTCTTTCATGAGAAGGGTGAGGGACAGAGGGCCTCTCTCATAATTGGCCTTTCTGCTGAAGGTGAGGATCTGCTTCACGAGATCTCTCGCCCTCATTGCCGATTTGAGGACATTCTGAAGGCTTCTCCCCACCTCCGGACGGTCCGCGGCATCTTCCACTGCCATCTCTGTGAACCCAATGATGGCTGCGAGCATGTTGTTGAAGTCATGGGCGATGCCACCGGCTAAGGTGCCGATTGCTTCCATCTTCTGGGACTGGCGGAGCGCCTCTTCGGTTCTCTTACGTTCCTCCGTTTCATGCTGAAGTGTTTCGTAGGCTCGTTTCAACTCAGCGGTTCGCAGTTGTACGAAATCTTCCAGTTCGTTTAAGACCTTATGCAACTCATCCTCGGTTCGTTTGCGCTCGGTGATGTCACGGGCATAGAGGCGCGCGACGTTGAATTGTGGAACGAGGTGGACCGTCTCACCAAAAACCCGGCCTTCTATGAATATTTCTCGATTAAATGTCGATCCGCTTTTCTTGTCCCAATCTCTTAAAATGGCGTCCAGGTCCTGAGGCAAGAAGGCCTTGAGGTCCCCCTTGTCCATCCCAAGGCTCTCCAAAATGGTTTGGGAGGCCGGATTAAAAAAGCTGATTTCACCAGAAGCATTTACCTCCAAGACTGGATTTGGATTCAGTTGCGGAATAGAGGCGAGGTGTTTTAGGCTTTCTTCGCCTCGCTTGCGCTCGGTAACGTCACGCACGACCGATACCGATCCGACGATAGTGCCCTCGGTATTTCTCACTGGAGAGGCGCTGACTTCGCGATAGCGCAGCTCTGCGCTTCCGGGTGTTCGGACAATCTCCTCCTGGTTCCTCACGATCTCACCCTTAAGGGCACGGAGCGGTGGAGCTTCCTCGACCGGGCGAGGGCTGCCATTAGGACGGTACACTTCTAAATTATCTGCGAATTTCTCCACATCTATCTCATCAATAGCGCTGAGGCCGAATTGCTTGAGCGCGGATGGATTAGCGAGAGTGAATACTTTCCTTGTATCCGCAAACCAGACCTCGTCCTGAATGTTACTGATCAATTGAGATAGCCTGTTTTTCTCCTCTTGCACAGCGGTAAAAAGTCTTCGGGTTTCCTTTTCGGCTCGCTTACGCTCGGTGATGTCGCGGAAAACGAGCACAACACCGATGTTCTTTCCGTCCCGGTCTCGTATGGGCGCACCGCTATCGTCGATGGGGACTTCTGTGCCATCCTTTCTCACGAGGATAGTGTGGTTGGCAAGGCCGACAACCGTTCCCTCCCGGAGCACTTTTACGACAGGGTTTTCGACCTGCCGTCGGGTCTTTTCGTTGACGATGTGGAATACCTCGGGTACCGGCTTCTGCAGGGCGTCACTCAGCTTCCAGCCGGTGAGTTCCTCCGCCACAGCGTTCATGAAGGTAATCCTGCCTGACTCGTCGGTGGCGATCACAGCGTCGCCGATGCTTGCCAAAGTGATGGCCCAGCGCTGCTCGCTCTCGCGCAGAAGAGTCTTCTCTCGAACCAAAGCCCCTGCCATACCATCGAATGAACGAGCCAGATCTCCAAGCTCGCCGCTCTTCACCACATGAGAAACATTCACGGTGTCTGCACCCTGAGCCAATTGCTCGGAGGCCTTCTTGAGCAGCATGATAGGGGTTACAACAGCTCGTTTCCCGATGTACCAGACGAAAAACAGCCCGACTCCAAACAGTAGTATAAGGAGACCCAGTCTTTGGAACATTGCGGCGTATGCGCTTGAAGTGACCGAGGTGAGAGGTATACTCGAACGGATGTAAAGATAAGGCTCAGATTCGTTCGGCAGACGTAGTTTTCTGTAGGCAGCAAGACGGAACTTGCCGTCGTTACCCATAGCTTCAAAAGTTCCTTCATCAGGTCCCACCGTCATCTTGGTGAAGAGTTCTTCCCTCACGTCACGCTTCCCCACAAGCTCCTCAGAAAAGGGATCTTTAAGGTTTCTGATGAGAATGATGCCCCGGTAGTCAGTTAAGCTGAATGATGCCCCTGCCGGAAGGCTAATCTTCTCGAAAGTCCGCTGGGCATAACCCAAGTCGAGAATGACTCCTATTACGGCAAATACCTTGCCCGAGGCGTTCTTCACCGGATATCCAAAGTTCAGAACGGGCTTGTTATATATCCTGGCCATGGTGTATTCACCGGAAGAAAACCTTCCTGTACGGACTGCCTCTTGAAAAAATCTTCTATCAGCCACCGAAACCTTCCCCTTGAATGGTACTCCCGATGCCCAGATAAGACCGGATGTGTCGTCTACGGCAATATTGGAATATTGAGGATTCTCTTTTTTAAGCTCACAAAGAATGGCATTGGTGGCTTTGCGATTGTAAGATCGCACATCAGGGAGAAAACTGAGTGCGGTTGCTAATTGTTCCGCACCAGCGACCACGGCCTGTTGCTCGGTAGCTATGGTGTCAACGAGCCTTAGACACTCCCTTCTTGCCTCATCTATTGCCTCATTGCGTGCAGCCATGCCGGAGTAGACTATCGCACACAGGGATGGGAACGCCAGAAACAATAAGAGAATTACGAAACGTGTGCGAATGGACAATGAGTAAAATCTCTTCATCATTCTCTATACCCTCCATTATCCAGGTGAGTGTGTAGAGGATTTCTCACAGTAAACTCAGGATATAGATAAATATAATATTTCATCGGAAAGATTCAAGCCCTACCAATTCCAATCGAAGGTGGTAAGATCGTAGATGCGAGATACACGAATTCAAGAAGAAGGTAATACTCTATAGTAGCACCTGCGAAGAGAACATACATCATTTAATCTCGCGTGCGGAAAAGCCATGAAATATGATGCAAAACGTACCAGCGATACTGTTGCACCGTTGTGCAGATAGACGCCTCTCCCCGGGGTGCCGCGTGGAAATAGATACTACAGTCTACAAATAATAAAAGAATGCCTGTAGTTCTTGCAATCCTTTCGTCGAATAGTATTTCGATAGAAATAATTGACAAAATAAAATAGATAGATTATATTAATTCTACGGGATTAGTATGGATTAGTATTGATCCTTGGAAAATGGTGTAAATTTATTGAGGAATAACGCATAGAAGCATTTACAAGTTTCAGGGAGGTTATGAGAAGATGAAGATTTCGACAAAAGGCAGGTATGGATTACGGGCACTCATCGATCTGTCCATTAATGGGAGAAATGGTTTTCCGGTCCTTCTTTCTGATATTGCCAAAAGACAGGGTATCTCGAACAAATATCTTGAGCAGATTGCCACACAACTGCACCGGGCAGGTATCGTAAAGACCGTGCGGGGCAGAAAGGGAGGCTATCTCCTGAACAGGGCGGAGAAGGAGATAAGGGTAAGCGACATCATGGAGGTCCTTGAGGGACCCCTTTGTGTCGTTGACTGCGTTGCCGAACCCGATAACTGTTCGAGGTCTGCATTGTGTTCCACACGGGATATATGGACGTTGCTGAGCCACAAGATCCAAGAAGTATTATCCTGCTATACGCTGGCTGATTTAGCGAGATTGCAGGAAGATAAAACCGGCAATGAAAAAGGCATGTATTATATCTGAGAGTTTCCCGCGATCAAAAAAAGGAGGATGTAATGACGAAAAGAAGATTAGAAACACTGGCAATCCACGCCGGTCAGGAAACTCCTGATCCTGCCACAGGCGCTCGTGCTGTACCTATCTACCAGACGACTTCGTACGTATTCAACGATACAGAGCATGCGGCGAACCTTTTTGGTCTCAAAGAGTTCGGCAATATCTATACCCGTATCATGAACCCCACAAATGATGTCTTCGAGCGGCGGATAGCCGCACTGGAAGGAGCCACCGGGGCTTTGGCGGTGGCATCAGGCCAGGCCGCTGAAACACTCGCGCTCCTTGCCATCACTCAGGTCGGTGATGAAATTGTGTCGGCAAACAACCTCTATGGAGGAACATACGAACTTCTCCACTATACATTTCCAAAACTGGGGCGCTCGGCAAAATTTGTGGATTCCTCAAAGCCCGAGGAGTTCAAGAGAGCCATAACAGAAAAGACAAGGGCCATCTATGCGGAGACCATCGGTAACCCGAAATTGGATGTACCCGATTTCGAGACCATCGCGAAGATTGCCCATGATGCGGGTCTGCCTTTTGTAGTTGACAATACCGTCGGTGTAGGACTCGTAAGGCCTATTGATTATGGGGCTGACATTACAGTTATTTCGGCAACTAAATTTGTGGGAGGCCACGGAACATCAATCGGCGGCGTCATTGTAGATTCAGGCAAATTCAACTGGGACAATGGCAAATTTCCTGAATTTACCGAACCTGACCCGACGTATCACGGGCTCAAATTCTGGGACACCTTCGGTAATCTCCCCGGTCTCGGTAATCTGGCTTTTATTCTCAAGACACGGGTCCAGCTGCTCAGGGATTTAGGCCCGGCCTTGAGTCCTTTTAATGCTTTTCTTTTCCTGCAGGGTCTTGAAACCTTGCCCCTGAGACAGAGAAAACACTCCGAGAATGCCCTCACAGTGGCGCAATTTCTCAAAAAGCATCCTCTCGTAACATGGGTCAACTATCCCGGGCTCGATGATCATCCGAGCCATGCGTTGGCAAAGAAATATCTGGAGAACGGTTATGGAGCGCTTGTTGGTTTCGGTATCAAAGGCGGACTTGAGGCAGGCAAGAAGTTCATCAATTCCGTTGAGCTTCTGTCTCATCTTGCCAATATCGGTGATGCCAAGACCCTCGTGATCCATCCGGCATCAACGACGCACCAGCAGTTAACAAGAGCGGAACAGGAAGAAACCGGCGTGACCGAGGATTTTATCAGGCTCTCAATAGGCCTCGAACACGTAGAGGATATTAAGGAAGATATCGATCAGGCGTTAAGAAAAACAATGAATAGTTGATAGTGAGGAGCGGAAAGCGGGAAAAAGAATAAGATATGGTAGATAGAGACAAGAACATAGGCATCGTTGAGACTCAATACTATACCTTTGCCGATCCGCCGGAGTTGCTCAAACTGGAAAGCGGCGAGAAGCTGGGCCCCGTCACGCTCGCCTATGAGACATACGGGCAACTGGATAGCGAAAAGGCGAATGGCATCCTCATTTGCCACGCGTTGACAGGTGATGGCCACGCCGCGGGTTTTCATAAAGGCGATAAGAACCCTGGCTGGTGGGACAATATGATCGGTCCCGGTAAGGCATTTGACACAAACAGGTATTTTGTTATCTGTTCAAACATCATCGGGGGTTGTAAGGGCTCCACCGGCCCTTCATCGATAAACCCCGCAACAGACAGACCTTACGGCCTTCAGTTTCCTCTCGTCACCATTAAGGACATGGTCGACGCTCAGGTGCGCCTCCTCGATTACTTGGGGATTGATAAGCTTTTGTGCGTTGCCGGAGGATCAATGGGCGGCATGCAGGTGCTTCAGTGGGTGGTCTCCTATCCTCAGAAGGTGGCGAGCGCCATCCCCATAGCCACGACAGCAGTCCATTCACCCCAGCAGATTGCCTTTAATGAGGTGGGCAGACAGGCTATCATGGGCGATCCCAATTGGGACGAGGGAAATTATTACGGTCATCGTCTTCCCGTGAAAGGGTTGAGCGTGGCCAGAATGGTCGGCCACATTACCTATATGAGCGATGAATCGATGAACGCCAAGTTCGGCAGACGCGTAAAGGACGAAAAACAGCCCTTTAAGTTCAGCGCCGACTTTGAGGTTGAGGGATATCTCAGACATCGGGGAGACACTTTTATAAAGCGTTTCGATCCTAACTCCTATCTCTATATCACAAAGGCAATAGACAATTTTGACCTCGGTAACGGCCAGGGCTTGGGCAATGCGTTAAAGGGTGTGCAGACGAGGTTCCTCATCATCGCATTCAAATCGGACTGGCTCTATCCGGCCTATCAGTCACAGGAAACCGCCAGGGCTTGTAAGCGTGCAGGCGCAAATGCCATTTACTGCGAACTCGGTTCAACATACGGACACGATGCTTTTCTCGTGGAGGTCGACGAAGAGTCCCACCTCGTAAGTCATTTCCTTGAGAGGGTATTTGAAGAGGTGCGGGCATGACCGATATAAGTCCCGATCATCGGGCGATCCTCGACTTTGTGACGCCTTCCTCATCAGTCCTTGACCTTGGCTGCGGGAGCGGGGATCTCATTTCTTTTCTCGTGAGGGAAAAGAATGTGAAGGCCCAGGGCATCGAGATAGACGACAGGGCCATATTCGAATGCGTGGTAAAGGGACTGAACGTCTTTCACGACGATATCGATACGGGACTGCCTGAATATGGCGATAAATCTTTCGATTTCGTCATACTGAATCAGAGTCTCCAGCAGGTGAAGAAGCCGGAGGAGGTCTTGAGGGAGTCATTAAGGGTAGGCAAAAAAGTGATCATAGGTATCCCTAACTTTGCCCATATCCGCGCCCGATGTCAGATTTTTTTCAATGGCAGGGTGCCGGTCACGTCATCGCTTCCCTTCGCATGGTATAATACGCCCAACCTGCATTTTTTAAGCATTCTCGATTTTATAGAATACTGCGAAAAACAGAGGATCGTTATCGAGGAGACCCGCTTTATGAACGTGAAAGGAGCTATACATTTGTTGCCCAATCTTTTTGCGTTGACGGGGATTTTTCTGCTTTCGGGGTTTGAAGCATGAAGAGCAATGAAGAATATCCAGACCGGCCCGGCAATGCCACAGCGAACCCGGAAATCTCTGTTGAGGAGGCAAAGAATCTGCTCCGGGACAGTAATCGGGTAATACTGATTGATATACGGAGCAACAGGGAAATTTGTCTGGGCTATATTAAAGGAGCCAGGCTTGTCCCTCTCGGTCTTATTGACAGCGAAATAAGTCATCTTTCGGGCGACAAGGATGCGCCTATTCTCATTTATTGCTCGAACGGCACGCGTTCACTCCCTGCGGCTTCCCGACTGCAAGAAATGGGTTATAGCAATGCCCGTTCTATCGCCGGAGGCTACAACACCTGGTTAAACGAAGGCTGCAAGATCGTTACGGACAGCAAGCTTACCATTCAGCAGCTTAACAGGTACAGCAGAACCATGCTGCTCAAGGAAATCGGGGAAGAGGGGCAATTAAGGCTTATAAACGCTAAAGTCCTTCTTGTGGGTGCCGGTGGCCTTGCTTCTTCTGCGGGACTTTATCTCGCTGCCAGCGGTGTGGGAACCATCGGTATTGCCGATTACGATTGGGTGGAGCTTTCAAACCTCAACAGACAAGTGATACATGGAACGCAGGACGTGGGCAGACTCAAGGTAGATTCCGCAAAAGAGGCCATCGAGCGGGTCAATCCCGAAGTGAAGGTGGTTCCTATTGCGAAGCGAATTACGCCGACAAACGTCCTTGAAACGATAAACGACTTTGACATCGTCATGGACGCATCCGACAATATGGGTACCAAATTTCTCCTCAATGACGCCTGTTATTTTGCAAACAAACCCTATGTTTTCGGTGGCGCCGTGGGATTTGATGGACAGGCAAGCGTTTTCTGGCCCAGGAAAGAGGGACCATGCCTGAGATGTCTTTTTCCGAAACCACCGCCGCCCAATCTTGTACCGACCTGAAGCGAGGCTGGGGTACTGGGTGTTGTGCCCGGACAGATTGGCCTGGTGCAGGCCACAGAGGTAATAAAACTGATTCTGAATGTCGGAAGATCGATGATCGGCAAGTACTATGTTTACAGCGCGCTTACATTGACGTCAAAGTTTCTGGTAATCGGGAAGAACATCGATTGCCCTCTCTGCGGGGCAAACCCACGGATTACAAGCGTTTGCAGTGATGGTCACGCTGAGGATGAAGACGCTACATGCGGATTGTGATGAAGATTGACCGTGGTTGAAGGAGGTTGTAAATGGATTGCTCAATGTGGAGTCACGGGGTATGCTCTGATTGTGACCTGTTTAAGAACAAGCAATGCCCCGGTTATCCCGATACGCCGAAAGACCGGGGTGTGGAGACGTTCCGGACATTGTTTCAATCCCAAAAACCAACTGCTGACCAGGGCGCGGAAGCAGGTAGCAAACTCAAAATCAGACTGAAGTTAGTCGACGTAGAAAACGACACGAGCAGAATCTGCGGACTCGATGAAGCAAAGACGTGGGATTGGAAAAATCCGGAGATAATGAGAGTAATTGGCGACTTCCAGGTCACGAGCTTTGAACAGCTTCTCTTTATGCTTCGGGAAAAAGAGGAGAAAGGTATTCAGCAAGTCACACTTATGGAAGCGCCCCGCTTTATGATGCTTGCAGGAGGATAACATAGGGGCATTATATATGGACAAAAATGAACTTATTTCTCAGATACTGGAATTACGAAGACAGCGGAATGCTGTCATCGTGGCCCATAACTATCAGGTTGATGACGTCCAGGAGATAGCCGATATGGTAGGGGATTCTTTTGCACTGGCCAAATACTGTGCCGCGATTCCGCAAGAGGTTATTATCTTCTGTGGAGTCCGTTTTATGGCTGAAAGCGCAAAGATCCTCTCACCACAGAAAATAGTGCTGCTGCCGGAGATCGATGCCGGATGTCCCATGGCCGATATGATCACTCCAGGAGACTTGAAAAAGATGAAGATCAAATACCCTGGCGCCGCCGTTGTCTGCTACATCAATACTTCCGCGGAAGTGAAGGCAGAGTGCGATATTTGCTGTACCTCTTCCAATGCAGTGAAGGTCATCGAATCGTTGGCCGAAGAAGAGATCATCTTCGTGCCCGACAATAACCTCGGTAATTACATTGCGAAAAAGGTCCCCCGGAAAAAGATGATACTTTGGGAAGGATACTGCATGACGCACCAGAGAGTTATTGTTGAAGATGTGATAAGGGTGAGGGAGGCGCATCCTGATGCGCTGGTGCTGGTCCATCCTGAATGCAGCCCTGAAGTGGTCGAGATGGCTGATTTCGTGGGAAGCACAAAACAAATCATCGATTTTGCCTCTGCCTCAAAAGGGAAGAAATTCATCATAGGCACTGAAATGGGCGTGCTGATGAGACTTAAAAAGGATAATCCCGATAAAACCTTGTATCTATTGTCCCAGGGCCTCATCTGCCCGAACATGAAAAAGACAAAACTGGAAAGCGTCTACCATGCTCTCAGAGACATGAAATATGCCATTGAGCTTGAAGAGGAGGTCCGTGTGAAGATCAAAGACCCAACAAGGCCAATGCGGCACGCCTTCATCCTCCTTGAAGAGGAAGTTCGCCTGAAAGCGCAGCACTCCCTCGAAAGGATGCTGGGGGTTGTCTGAAATATTAATCATTTTGAATTGGTTGTGGCGGTTGGGCGGCCTCTGAAGGAATCGTTACTGTCAATATTGTAATCTGTTGACTCGTGATCATGAAATTGTTATACTACTTCATGAATAATTGTTCATGTAAGGAGTGAAATATGGCAAACCTTCAGATCAAGGGCATAGATGATAAACTGTATGATACTATCAAGAAGCTTGCCGTATCTGAAAACAGGTCAATTAGCCAGGAGATACTTTTTCTGGTGAAAGAACATGTGGCGAAGCGAAAGCAGACTGTTGCCATCAAGACTCCGGCTCAGGCGTTGCTTGACCTCTCGGGGTCGTGGGTAGATAACCGGAGTGCCAATGCGATTATTGCAGAGATAAAGGCGGCAAGGAGAAACTCCAGGAAACTGGAAAAGGGACTCTAAGTGTATCTACTCAATACGGATACTATTATTTACAGTATGAAGGGGCACACCGCCGTTCAGGCAAATCTGAGGACACATCTTAATGACCCCCTGAATATCTGCACCGTGACTCTCATGGAACTTTATTACGGCGCCTATAAATCCCGGGAAGTAACGAGTAACCTCGCCAAGATCAAGACCATAGAGAATTCCCTCGATATTCTCTCGGTGGGCACGGAATGCGTCGAGGTATTCGGTTCGCTCAAGGCCAATTTGGAGAAAACCGGTTCATCAGTAGACGATTTCGACTTGATCATAGCATCCTGCGCCATCGCCAACAATCTCGTCCTCGTCACGAACAACACGAAACACTTCAAGAAGATAGCGGGCCTCAAGCAGACCAACTGGGCGGTTCACCCGGAGCAGTAAGGTTTCTCGCAGAATCCTCACTCTTTCCCTATACTCCTCTTCAGTTGATTTGCCCCTTGTTGCACGAATGTTTGGGTTACCCCGAATAGAACCGGAGGTGAGCTAAAAACAGCGCCAGCAATAGTCATCCTGAGGAATTGTAACGAAAAGCCTTGTCAGGCATTATGCTACGGGTGCATCAGTTGTAATCGCATTTTTCGGGTTAATGATTTAGGAAGTAGTCATTGCCCAGCGGCACTCCCAATTCGCCACAATCACAAAAATACCTCGAATTCAGCATGGGAGATTAGGATTTTAACAGCCTGCCTCCCGAAATACCACTTGTGTCTGAATTTGAGACTGGAGGGGGGCGCGCGCCCCCCATATTCGTATCTTTTCTTAAACATACATGCACAGGCTTTTGTCGAGATATGGCGGCGTGTTTTGGGGCCTCTCTTGGTGTACGCTCTGAAATGGCCTGCTGAAAGCGATACAAAATGGACCGTTTCCATACACTCTGCAAGATTGTTTTTCTTCGATGTCTTCTCATCAATTTTCTAACGAAACAACATAAAATGGTGAAAAACGCCGTTCTGAAGCACCTGGTGTTATCTCATGTTCGTTGATTCTGACAAGACCATCAATAAATACACACGTTCTTTTCGCGGTAACGGTAGCCTTATCCCTTTTTGTAAGATTGATAGTAATTTCTCTATTTTTTAAGGACACTATGCTTAAAACGAAGGTTTCAATAATATCATGTACCATAATAATTGATAAAAAAATAGCAGAAGCGGTTTCCCGCTCCTGCTATGTAATTTACCTACTTCCTCCTTCATAACTTAGATTTAAGTGTATTTTAGGGCATGCCTCTTCTTCATATCGAGATAAGACCATTCCCCATGAGCCGGAATAAGTTTAATAGAGTATGCACTCAACCCCAGTTCTGGGCAGCAATGCACGTAACTGCAGGGACATTATTCAGTATTAATTTAAACACCATAGAACATTTTACGGTTGTGTCGCTTCCCTTCATTTGGAGCGGACAATTTATTGGCATCGATAACCTCCTTACGCAGCATGTCTCTGTTCAATCTCTGCATCGCCTATGAGATCAATGAGTCTGTTGGATATCCGCATGACCGCATCTCCCCAGGACAGGATTTTCTTTATTTCCTGTCCCCAGGCTGCAATATAGGCAAACGAGTAGGAACTCGTGTCCAATCCATAATGGTTGCACACCACAAAAGCGGCCCCTTCAGCGATTACTTCTGCCATCGACCGCTCGTTTAGAGTGTGCTCTTTTGTGTCCAGAGCCATTGAATGAGCTATTTCATGAATCAGTGTTTTTGGTTTTTCGAGATCAGTAAGGGCTGTTGAGAGTTTTATTCTGTGGTCAAATGGCTCATAACAGCCTTTATAAGGGATATGAGCGTACTCAACGGGTAGTGGACAGACAGCGAGGATTCTCTGAAACAGATCTTTTACGCCGGTACCTTCTGACACGCTAAACTGAGGTCTCGCCTGGAACTCTGCCAAGGTTATTTCCTGACCATCCGTTTGAGAAATATCAAAAACGTAAACCGCACGAAACCCGCTCAAGACAGAGTGCGGTTCTTTGTTCTTTACGGCCGCTTCATCCTCTTCCGATTCGGTAATGTCGTTACGTGGTTTTTTGTTTCTCAGGGACCTGAACGTAGGCGCAAAAATCATGATACCATTCTGGCCCTTCTTCACGCGCCTTCCCAGTTCGTTCCATACTTTGATCCCCGCTACGCTCGTGGCGTCAGGTTTTTGTATATATATGAGAAGCCTGTTCGCAAAACTGTAGCGTCTAAAAAGCGCGAGGCTTCGCAGATAATTCTTGAAGCGGTCCTCAGCCATGAGACTAGCGACCGCGGCTTCCATTCTGCTCAGGTAGTCTTTCAACTTAATTCTCTTCATTACGTATGCTCCTTTTCTATGCCGCCGCAGAAAGGTATGCTGTACCTTCCTGTTTCAGCATAGTAATAAATTGGTGTTTCTCTTTCGGGCGGTAGTATCCCGGTTTTCCTCTCGCAAGCCTGTCATGACGAGGGGGGGCGATCGTCATGGCGGGGAACCTTCACCGTAAACGACTTCTTTTCATGATTCATCTTTTTGAGCCATCGCGAGATTCTGGCGTACATGAAACTTATGAAGATCCTTCACACCAGCTTTGATATGATCCTCGACAAGAACTATGGATGATCTTGTTTGAGAAAGGATCTCTACTGCTTTGTCTCTCGCGGCCATACCGGGAGCATCGTTGTCCAATGCCAGGTATACTTCTTCAGGCCCGTATTTTCCGAGAAACTCAGGGAGCTGGTTGACGTTGGCTACGCCATTGAGGGACCACAGGGAGATTTGATTGTCGTTTAGAATTATCTCCCCGGCGAGCGAGTCAAGAACGCTTTCTGTAAGAAGGACCTTTCGAGGATTACGATTGAGGGTCCAGAAGGTCTTTTCTCCAAAGGTCTTCCGGGACGTTCCTTTCATCTCCCTCATTTCAAGACCCCGTATGTCCCATGGCGAAGGCAGCGGAATGGCCACGTATCTCTTTTTCTCCCGAAAGCTGTTTATAAAGGCACAGCCCATGGGATAGTGATACTGAACGCCGAGCTCCTGAAAATAGGCATTCACCAGAGATATGTTGTTCACCTTGAGGCTGCGAAGATAAATCTTCCGCAACAGGCTCAATTTTTTCTCCCTGTCCAGCTTTTCGCATTCAGCTTCCCTCTGGTAGTATTCTGAGGAAAACTCCTTTGCGAAGAGCATCCGTGCGGCCTCCACAAATTCCACATTATAGATCCTCATGACCAGCGTAAGAATGTCCCCCCGGTCATTGTCCGGATCACCTCCCCAATCCTTCCAGCACCATTCACCTCTATAGTAATTCACTGTGAACGACGGTTCTTTTTCAGTCCGAAAAGGAGAGAGATAATAGCTGTTACCGCCCGATCTCGCCTTGCATTTCATGCCCAGATATTCTTCCATGAACCTGTTGAGATCGAGTTGTTTCACGTGCCTTTTATCAGCGTCAGTTATGCGGATGCCCATTTTTCTTTTCATGGGAACCTCACACAAAGGTAGTAGAGCAGACGGATACCGAAATAAACAAGAGCGAACAAGAATATCCCTCTCATAATAGCTATTTCGGGATGTATGGTTTTCATTTTTCTGATAAGTTTGTCCATGCGGGCCTCCTAGAAAAGATTCCCGACCAATCCCTTGACAGTGAAGCACTGTGTATCCATTGATGGAAAGAGACTTCTGAATTTCTCTATCCGGTCATCAATGAAGGTATCTGGGGTAAGCCGATCAGATTGGAGCTGCAGGTTTCTTATTTCATCGTTGAGGGTTTCGATACGTTTTTTAATGTATTCTTTTTTGTCAATGGCAAGCTGTGATCTGTGGTCCACGTCCTTCTGAAACAGTGACACCACTTCATTCTCAAGCTCTTGTTTCAGCTCGAGAAGCTTCGTGCGGAGCAAGAACATCATGGACACATTAATATCGAAGTAATCGCCCCAGATCTGAAACTGAACGAAGAAAGACGTCCAGTTGTAGAACGTTCCGGGAACGGCACGGATAGTGAGAGAATTTTGTCTCGCGTATTCAAGAACGTTGTCTCTCCAGTAGGTGTCATAGAAACCCCGACGATTATAGTGCGCGATGTAGCCACAGTGAAGATGCAGATGTTGATACAGCCTGTCGGTGAAGCATGTCAATGAGTATCCGTTTTTGATGAACTTTTTCCAGTCGTACAGCACAGCTCTCTTTTCGTCAGCGGACAAAAACTCCGTGTTACTGAAAAATGCCTGTGGCACGGGGTCATGGTTTCCGGTGACTCGATCGACAAAGTCCACCTGTTCGATCAAATCTTTGATACCTCTCGAAAGATCAACGAGACGGCTTTCCCTGTACCCGATTGATTCGGGATAGTTTGTTTGGTAAGACTCGTTGTTCAAGGCTATGGGATTCATGTTAAAACCTCCTTGTTGCGGTGTTTGATTCTACCTATGCCGTAAGTGTCCAAGGGTACGTGATTTGTTCTGTGGTTAACTGCGTGGCGTCAAAATGAAGGCTTGAGAACAGGCCTGTCCGAAGCCAAAAAACGAGACAAAAGGTCTTTAGACAATTGCTGGCATGTTGGCTAGTGCTTAGTTACCCATAGGAAACGGGTATTTTCGATATCTAATAAAAATACTGTTATCAGAATATTACCTTTTGCTGGGGACTTTTAATAGTTTGCTGTTCTTTTTTTCTGCCCATGATGACGAGTAAATTACTGAGGGTAATGATTACTTGAGCGCCTTTTTGGGGGTTCCCCCTACCCATGGTTTCAAACAGGTCATCCAGACTGTTTCTCATCTGATCTGGAAGCTACACCAGTATTTTCTCGTAAACAATCCTGGCCACTTCGCGTTGGAAAACAATCAAGTCCTAAGAGTGTCCTCTGATGCTATGAGGATGTTGTTAACTTCAGAAACCACGTTGCCCGGCCTCATTGAGCATTGGACTGTTCAAGCCGGCAGCCCTCTCCGAATGCACACCGCTTGAGTTCATCCAGACCGGATTCACTAACATCCTCAACCGAAATAACATAAAAGATATATCAATGGATTTCTCCGTGACGAACCGTGGATTTGCGCACCCCTGGCATGTGCTTTTTAGGAAAAAGAACTCTATTTTTCCCACACAGCCAGGAATCCATGGGCGACAGTTGATGTGGTCTCGGGAGATAAGAGTGACACGTCACCGGCGAAGGTTGTGGAAAACTCATTTGGTTTTGGGGTATAATTGTGTAGATGAAGGATAAAGACGATTTCACAAAGCTATGGGAAGCCCTTCCGAAAGACCTGCAGGATCAACTGGCAAAAGCCGTTGAAGAATCATCCGCGGAATCTCCCGAGGAGTTTGTGAACGAGATATTCGTGGGGGAATGCCCCGAGTGTGGTAGCCATGACACCAGGGATTGCGAAAAAGTCCCTGAGGTAGAGGACATTACTCTTGGATTATGCAATACGTGCGGCTACCTTTGGTGCACAGAATGCGGGAGGCCTGTTGCGAGGGGCAGTAACTGCGAGCATTGGGAAATATGCGAAAAATGCACCCGGAAAAAGAACAAGTTCGGTGATTGTGGCATACCCACATGGGAGTGTGAAAAAGTCTCGGTCTTTGAGGAATCAGAAGATGAAGAGCCGGTTCATGTATGTGCCTGGTGCAACAAGGTTATAGACAAGGATAGCGAGGTGTTTGCCGTTGGTGCGAAGGCACGAAAAGGAATGAACCTCAAACCGTATGAGGGCTCAATAATACCGATAACGCTCACCCATATCAACAAGACCGTTCCCGCCGTGGTACCCACGCGCAATTCCGAAGCCAAGAAAGACGGAAATGACCTTCTCTTCATGATCTGCAGGAAGAAATGTGGCGAGTTGCTGAAAAAAGCGCTTCAGAAGGAGAGGCTTAGGGTAGTTTAAAGAGGTACCTGCCCACCAAGGTGTCAATGACCACAGTCGTAAAAATTGAAAATTGCGGAAAGGTTGAATACTAGTAAAGCCTATACAGGATGACGCAACGTTTTCCCACCGGGGAACATCACACCTATATTATAGTCCGTGGTTGAACCACAGGAGGAAGAAAAAGTGGCGTGCTCATCGGATAGGTGGATGGTTTTCTCTCTCCCCCTCCCCCCGTCTGCCTTGGCAAATTTTTCGTTTCGTTTTGGCAAGCTTAAAGATTACTAAGGAGGTCGTAAGCAAACCAACATGACAGTCTGTCAAAAGCCTTTTGAGAAGGTATGTTGCGAGCTTCACGCGTGAGACTACTAATGACCGGATTAATAAGTCAGAGCAAGGAATATCAAAGGTTCATAAAACACATGGCAGGGGAGTAAGATCTCGATCGTTCATTATCAGCCTACCCTGGCGTGTTTAAGGACCCATTGCGGCATGGAGGAGATACTATAATAATAACTCATGGTATGAAAGCACGTCGATGAGCAAAAGGGCTGACATTTCTCCTTTGTAGCCCTCAAGGCATCCCTGTCGAACTTTGGCTCCCAAATCCTTCCCCAGTCAGGGGCATAGCTGATAAGATCAAAACAGGGCGAAAGGGAACCATCCGGACGGATAAGCGCGCCGTTCATCCCCGCACGGCAATGCCACGGAGAGATGTGACCTCGCATTCGCTCCTTGAAGGTCTGAAGATGCTTTATTGAATTGACCATGGGCTGGCCGCGTTTTTGCCTCTCGATAAGCCAGTCGAGGAGTTCGTCCACTTCCTCGTACTCTTCCGGTGTTATCCACAGATTGTTCTGTCTGTGTCTGTAGTAGCCTGTGTCAACAAAGTCATGAGGAGGTTCGTTCAAGTGATAATCGGTGCCGATGCGGTTCTCATGAGCAATTTCCGTCAAAAGCTTCACATCTTTGATGTTTACACGACAGATGTTGATATTGAAGAAGACCAAGTATCCATACTTCTCTTTTTGCTCCAAAAGATAGCGGAATTGCGGCTCTATCGCCAAAAGGGCTTTGGGAAGCCCTTTCTTTGGAACCACGCAATCAACGGCAAGGTTCACTGCGGCAACGTGGGCATGTCCTATCTCGTCAATAAACTCTTTGTCCATCAGGTAGCCGTTCGTCGGCAGATAGACAAAAAAGCCGTTCTTAGCCCCATACCGGATAACCTCGACGACAAAATCCTTCCGGATGAGCGGTTCCCCACCCATAAGCGGGAGGACCCTGCAGCCTATCGATTTCAGCCAGTCAATTGCGGTTTTTGCTGTATCGATATCCATACCTGGGCGGTTGTTATCGTATTGGTGGCAATAGTGACAGTCAATATTACACTTCCAATCTGTATAGAGGTAACAAAGAAGGGGTCTGAATTCTTCAGAATGAGCCAACGAATAAAGATAGGGGATAAACCATCGTCTTATTGCCCTGGCTCCGTTATAACATTTGTAGGCAATTTGAGCTTTCACTGCTCGTCATCTCGTCTTTGAAATATACTTAATCACTAGAAGGTCTCCTGTCAACATACCGGCTAAGACTACCCATTTTTTCAAATGACGACTTTACCATTTGCCCTTAGGCGATTAGTGTCCGTTCGCGAAGTCATTGGCCAGGCCGGACCTCGGTTCACGTTTACAGAGGGACGCCTCCTAACCGATCAATAAGATTCTTTCCGTCATCATCGACGATGGAGCGTTCAGTCAAAAGCGGCAATAAACAACCCTGTAGCTTGCTGCAGGGTATTACAAACCAAAAAGCGGTAACTGCCTGAGGTCTTGCTTTGGTAATCCTTGTTTCTGGACATATCTTTCGACCGTTTTCCAATCTGCCCTCTCCCCAACCGTTGCCACAGAGTAGCCATCTGTCCAGAACTCACCGCCCCAGAGGTGCTTCTTGACTGAAGGTTTTCGTGTAAATATCGCCTTGGCAGTTATAGTTGCAATTCACCTCACTTTGCGGAGCACATCCCGAATTATCTCCAGGACGTATCGTCCTAATCTACCAGTTGCAATTTTCCGGAAATGCTATATTATGTCTATATCAGACGACACGACAAGCACATAAGCATTTGGACAGGAGGTCTAAGATGTCAACAAGACTGATGGAATATTTCAACAAAACACCAAGGATAGGATCGCTTAGTACGGCGAGCAAAAATGGCCAGGTAAACACCGCCTGTTTCGGGTCTCCGCGGATGATTGACGAAAAGACGGTTGTCATGTCTGTCCGGAATGCCCGTACCTTTGCCAATCTTCAGGAAAACCCCAATGCCGTCTTCATGATCATGGAGCCTGGCAAAACTTCACCGGAGTGGAAAGGGGTGAGGCTCTACCTCAAGATGACGGGCTGCGAGACTTCGGGTGAAAAAGTGGAGGCAACGAGAAAAGCGGTGGCCCAGAGGATCGGTGAGGAGGCAGCCAAAGCCATGCATGCCGTGATAACCTTAGAGATTCAGGAAATAAGACCGCTCTCAGACGTGGGCCAAGGATGGGAGAACTCCATCTAAAGACCGGGTAGAAGCAGTCGGGTGTGGCATGATCCGAAAACAGAACGGAGATCGTGGGAGGATAGCAATGATCGAGATTCTCAGAACCAGGCGCAGTATAAGAAAATATGAGAAAAAGGAGATTGATAAAGGCTTAGTGGATGTTCTCAAGGAGGCCCTGCTCCGCTGCCCCTCATCCCGGGGCAACAATCCCTGGACCTTTATATTTGTGGACGATTCTGAGTTGCTCCACCGGCTTTCTCAGGCAAAAGAGCACGGTTCCACTTTCCTAAAAGATGCGGCGCTGGGTATCGTGGTCTGCGGAGATGAAACCAAGTCGGACGTGTGGGTGGAGGATTGCTCCATCACCTCAATTGTTGTGCAGCTTGCAGCCCATTCATTAGGTCTTGGAACTTGCTGGATTCAGGTCAGAAACAGGTTTCACTCCAAGGAAAAGACCGCGGAGAGTTATATTCAGGAACTCCTCGGTATACCCAGTCACTTGGGAGTAGAGTGCCTGATCGCCATGGGTTATCCCGCGGAAACCAAAACGCCGGTGCCCTTCGAACAACTCGAGTATGGGAAGATAAAATATAACGGCTATCGGTGATCCCCGGTACACACAGGTCAATATATTCCTTAACGTAGGTTAGGAAATATCTTCATTCATTGCGCAGAATTTTTCCATTTAGTTGATCACAGTGCAGACTAAGGTCGCTCCCTCCGGTGTTGTCAATTGCTTGCTCCTGAAAGACGCACCCACCAGGTCTTTTTTAACATTGGCGATCTCAAGCAACACCGATCATAAAATCGAGCATTTTCTGGGGAAATATGGTTACGGTTGCGGGAGGCAACGTCTCCCATTCGGAATCTACACGAGAGTATGTATATTTCCCGGAAACCCGTGTATAATGCTCGAATGGATGTCATCCACGCTGTATTGAGATCGAGCAGTATCACCTTTTTCCTGCAATCCTTTATATCCCTCTTTGTGATCGTGAATGCAATAGGGAACGTTCCCCTGTTCGTCACGCTCCTGGAGAGGTTCAGTGAAGCTCAAAAGACGGCTATGATGAAAAAAGCCTCCATCGTAGCCGCCCTTACGTTGCTCATAGTGACCGTGACGGGCAACCTGTTCTTTCGTCTTCTGGGCATCGATATGTTCTCCTTCACGACTGCCGGCGGTATACTGCTCATGATCATTTCAATCGAGATGCTTCTGGGACTCAGGACAAGGACCCAGTCCTCCACGGACGAGGAGAAGAGCAGTTCGGAAATGGACGAAATAACGGTTATTCCCCTTGCCATCCCTCTTTTGACGGGACCGGGTGCGCTCACCACGGGGATCGTGCTCTTCCATACGGCGGGAAACATTCAAAACAGAATAATCTTGATGGGTACCATCGTCCTCGTTTTTTTGATTTCCTACATAATACTTTCCCGATCAAAGCCCATCCTTACCTTCCTTGGAAAAACCGGTACCAGGGTAGCGAGGAGAATAATGGGCCTCATGTTGCTCTCGATAGCCGTTCAATTCATCATCAAGGGTATTTTTGAAGCCGTCCGTTTGTACAAGCCATAGAGGATAAGGCACCCCTTGTTTTCATTGAGACAGAATGCACTCTTGCTGTGTGAATCCATGCCCACGCATGGCTGGTGATTTCAGCATTCACTGTGATGTGGCAACAAGGGCATATAAAGAAGGTTTCTTTCACCCATACCCACATCTCGGCCCCCAAGTCGATTTCGCAGACCAGCGCGATCACTCTTAGGGGGCGTCCACAATCCGCACGGCTCGTTGAAAACTGCCACTGCCCTTTTCAGGACAGGCGCAATGTTCAACTGTTCGCTCGTGCTCATGACTCACCCTTTTTCTTCGACAGTTTACATCAGCATCTTTACTTTCTGTTGACGCATGATTGCTCTGGCACTTTTGATAAACATATTGTAACCTGTTACGTAATGGGGTATACTGCGAATGGTTGGTAGTATAAAGCACAAAGGCTTGGCCGGTCTCTATTATGATGACCGGACCAAGGGGGTACAACATGCGTCTGTTAAACGGTTGCGTCACATTCTTGCTTTGCTTGATACCGCCTTCGTTGCTGAAGATATGAATATCCCGGGGCTTAAGTTTCACCGGTTAAAGGGAGACCTTGCCGGGTTTTATTCGGTATCTCTTTCGGGTAATTGGCGCGTAATCTTCCACTTTGAAAACGGCCAGGCTACCGATATTGATTTGACTATCATTGAGGAGTAATGAATTATGGCTATGAAGAACCCCCCACATCCCGGCGAGATTATACGGGACCTGTGCATCAAACCCCTTGGTCTGACCGTTACGAAAGCCGCTGAAGGTCTTGGCATAACCCGCAAGACTCTTTCGTTACTGTTGAACGGACACGCGGGTATTTCCCCCGAAATGGCTGTGAGGTTATCTCAGGCTTTTGGACGCAGTCCAGAAAGCTGGCTGCAGCTTCAGGGGTCATATGATCTTGCCCAGGTCCGAAAGTCGTCCAGCCCAATCCACGTTAAACCACTTGTAGGGTCTACCTACTCGCGCGCGTAAGGACTGTATTTATACACCTCTCTTTTTAGGAATTGTAGCGACAGTGTCGCAACAATTAGGGGGAATAGAGCAGTTAATTTCTGTGAAGGCGGTGTGATTCTCTCCTCAGTGTGTAGAGAATCGCTTTACTTTTTGTTTGTTATAGATTGTTACTTGTGCCCTACCCTTTCACATAGCCACAAGAAATGAGTCTCTGCCCGCACCCGGGACATCTTTCCATATAGCAGCCTTCGTGATGCACGACGCCGGGCGTTACATGACAGGGGGACCCTTGGCAGATATTCACCGTCTTCATGAGCAACGGGGTCTTTCAAACACGTTGTTGTCTTTGGATCTTCAATATCTCTTCCGCACCGTTTGCAATCATCCATAAAGCATAAAATACCCAAACGACCCCTCATAGTAAAGACATCCCACACGGGCAGTGGCTTTAAGGCATTGAGCGTTATAGCGAAATCTGGAGAGAAAGATATTCTTGTTTGACAGACCTCCTGTTGCGTTATAGATTCTTTTTGATATGTGCGGCAGGTTTGTGAGAATCAGTCCGGTTCCGGTTATTGCGAGACGCTTTGAGGCCGAGGCTTCTGCCGACGTCAAGCCGAGCTACAATATTGCACCCGGTCAGGATGTTATTATTGTGGCCAACACGGATGCAAAGAAGCTCTTTTCCTGTAGGTGGGGATTTCTTCCTACCTGGGCAAAAGATCCGTCCACGGGAACCAGAATGATCAATGCACGATCCGAGACTGCTTCAGTCAAGCCAGCCTTCAGGCATGCCCTCACGAACCACAGGTGCCTGATTGTCGCCGACGGTTTCTTTGAATGGGAACTGAGGGCGGGAAAGAAATACCCCTTCTATATCCATCTTGCAAAGAAGGAACTCTTCGGTTTCGCCGGCCTGTACAATCTCTGGGAGTCGTCAGAGGGAGATTCTATACTCACCTGCACTATACTTACCACCCAGGCGAACAATCTCATACAGCCCATACATGACAGGATGCCGGTAATAATGCCGAAGGACAAAGAAGACTATTGGCTCGATCCCACCAATAAAGATAAAGAGAGGCTTGTACCCTTGTTAGCGCCCTACCCTTCCGAACCAATGGAACTCTATCCCGTTTCTCCGAGGATGAACCGGCCAATGTTTGATACGGTGGAAAACATAAAACCGCTATAGAGGATTATAACCCACCAATAGATTTTATGGAAACTCATACAAAACTATTCCTTTACAGAAAGATGCCCTGAATATACGTATTGGGCCTTGAGAAACGGGTTTATGCAACTTGTTTGAAACTATTCTGTCCACGAGAACTATGATAATATAGACGATGATGATTCTTTCCATTCGACAGCCCTTCGCTTGGGCGATTATCCATGGCGGCAAAGATATTGAAAGTAGAACTTGGTCGACGAAGTTTCGGGATCGCTTTTTCGTCCACGCCTCGAGGAAATTCGACATGGAAGGCTGGAGATGGATCGCCGTCAACCCGAACAGGCTCTGGATCCAGCAGAGCATCCATGAACTCCCCTACCTTACTTCTTTTCTGCGAGGCGGAATCATAGGGAGTGTCGAGCTGGTGGACTGTGTTCAGTCTCATGGTTCTCTTTGGTTCTCCGGGCCCTACGGATTTCTTCTGAAAAACCCTGAGCCCCTTGTGTTTCAGGAGTGTAAAAGCAAGCTGGGATTTTTTAACAGAGGCAATAAGGAATAAAAAAAGGCCCCGAAGGGCCTAAAAAGGTTTGTTGGTTGATACTCAAGCTGCAAGCTTAAAAGTGGTAGTCTCGCCGGTATCGCTTATAACCTCCATGATCTTTTCTTCCCGGTTGATAGTGATATTCCGTATACCATAGAGGTCAATTCCTGTCATTCCCATGCCTTTGAGAAGCTCTCGTAGCGGGTATTGCCCGTTGATTTTTATGATATCCTCGTCGACCACGTTTGAAAAGTAATTTTGCTGTTCATTATATGCAGCGTTTTCCTTTCCCGTATAAATATGCATATTGAAAACTGCATCCTGGATACCGCAGAAATCTTCCGGCTTTTCTGTAAAATAGATACGCCTTTCGTAATATCTATGGTTAGAACCTAACGAGATCGCCTTAATGTCCTTTCCCGCACAGTCTATGGAAGCCCGATGCCAGAGATAGTGTTTGTCATAGGTCTGCTGGACAGTAACATTTAGGTTCACTGTCCGTTCTTCGGTTTGCAGCCATGATGGCCTTTTGCGTGGGAGGTCGATTCTTGTTATAGTCCATAGAGGGAGGGTTGGTTTTTCCCGTTCACGCATTGGTTCTTCTTGGTCCCACTCGAGTTCACCGTCAACATACAGCACCAAGGTTTCACTGATCAGTGGGCTGTCAGTTTTCACCACGAGCCTGTGCTGGCATACTGATGAATCGGTGTCCTCGGCATAATAGGGATCTTCGGCATCGACAAAAAATACGTCAAGGGCATCAAGATCAGCCTGAGACAGAACATTACCGGCAAGTTCCATAACGTGGACCAGGTCCGTCAAAGTTCCGTTCTTGATATATCGATCATAATTGTGAAGTTCTTTGATACACCAGATTGCCAGGCGCTCACGGCAAAAACTCATAAATCGTTCTGCCTTTTCATCGAACTTCACCTTTGAGCGGTAGGGTAAAACAGGTGTCAGCGGGTTGTTCTTGTGAATGTCAAGAACAATAGCGTGTATGTGTGGTGATGCATCTATGGGGTTACCATACCAGATGACGGATACATCGCTCACAGAGCTCTGTGCAGATGAACCAAACATGCTTCTCGTTGGATTGATATACACGTCGTTTCCAAGGTATTGCGTTTTTATAGGATATCGCTCACACCGAACAGAAAGGTTCTCACGTTCAATCGTTCTACCATTGATTGTTATGTTGAGAGGAAAATATTGGAGCAGGCCTGGCTGGATAACCTGGATCGAGATACCTTCTATCAGGCGTGCTTTGATGTAGAATCCCTTTTGGATTTTTGAGGACGAGTCTACATACTCATGAATTCGCTCGCGATATGCTGCATCGTTAAGAAATGCCGCGCATTCCACATGCACTTCACCAAAAAGGCTTTTGTAGGTTATCCTCTCTGCAATTGACATGAGAAAGAACAGTCCCCAGCCGGCGGGGGTTTGATTGTCCGTAACCTCCTCGGACCAATCCGATTCGGCAAGGCAGAAGATCGCTGTAATATTGTCGGTGCCTTTGCCATCGTCCATCGCTTCCAGTACATCTTTTCCGACCTTTATATCAAGGTTCGATGAACCCGACCGATAGGCATTTTGCGCGATCTCCACAAGTACGCTTGACGGATGTTGAAAGAAGTATGGTAGTAATTTGAAAAGCTTATCTTCGTTTATCATTGTGGTTTTTCCTTTCAGGAAGTTATGAAGAGTGAGAGGAAGGGCAAACCCTCGCCTCTACTCCAGATAAAGAAAAGAGGGGCAGCCACAGCCACATTCGCACGCGTCTATGTCCTTACACCTCTTGCCGTTTGTGAGTTTCTTCGCGTTCTTGAGAAAGCTTTCCGGTGCGAGGATTGTGCCGAAGTAGTTGACAACCACGTTTTTTTCTATACTCCATGGTTCGCCGTCATCCCCCTCACGCAGATCGTAGATATAGGGATATTTCTTGTTTGGTTTAAGCTGTGACTTGGTTGTTCTGGCCTTTGTCAAAAGACACTGGACACCGTTGACTAATACTTTTTTGAGTTCAGGTATTCTTCGTAAACTCATAAATTCTCCCCTGGGCGCCAAGACCCATCCCCTTTAGAGGATTGGGAGGAAGCGCCATTTGTTCTGTTAAGGATGTACTGGCTCTCTCCAGGAGAGTCAGTTGTTTATACTTGCTGATGGATGGACACACCCCCTCCAAATGTATGGTTGCACAGGGGACCATGCCCTTTTTGAACGGTTTGCCGTACTCTTTGCCGACATAGGTTACACGTTACAATTTCCATTTGCTCCGATATTTGTTTTGTATCGGCTCATGTCGGCTCGACGAGAGCTTTTTCCAACTGTTCTACCGTCATTACTTTGCCCTTGTAGCAACAGATGAGTTGCCGTTGCTCTCGCGTTCCCCGAATGCCGCAACAATCTGTCGATTTACCGTGCGGACAGGGAACTCTGCCGAAAAAACCATCAAGTCCGAATCCTGCCATATGAATCTCCCTAATATTCGTCAGCGAGAAGAATTGTGAAAACAAGCTGCAGGCCTTGCTCTCCGTTATAATCATCAATCTTCCAAAAGACCTTTTGCCCACAGAATTCAAAGGGACCGAAGTCATGTTCTTCCCAGGGATCGTTATCGGGAGTAAAGGCATCAAAGGTCCTTATTCTCTCGAACAGGTCTTCAAGCTTGTTTTCGAATGTATCAGCAATGCCTCTTGTGAGGACGAACTGATTCGGGCTGAATATAACGGGTATGCTCCTTCTCAGGGCATCGTTGCGCTGTGCTATGTTCGCTGTCATTGCGTCCTGTGCTTCTTGCGGTCCGTCCTGTATCGATCCTTCTGTTTCCCCCACAGTGGCCTCAAGGTTTTTGCAAGGTTGCAGCACATGAATTGTATCTTCCATCTTGTTCACCTCTTATTGTACTGTTTCATGGATAACCCCTAAGGGCTGTTACTCCTGCCGATAGGGGTCTATGGGTTATTTTTGAATTGTCGTGTCGCTGCCTTCATGATCTATTATCGTCTCAGCACTTGCTGAAACCGCAGGTGATACATTTCAGGCAACCGTCTTGAGGTACGAGCACAGATCCACAATCCGGACAGGTATCTTTGTTACCATTCATGCCAAGTTTTTTGAATGCCCTCAGTATGGCGTATGATGGTGAGACAACGCTTCCGTATTTGCGATTCGCATCTTCTATCTGTTTGAGAAGCAACACTGCTGGTACCCTACACCGTAAAGATGTGGAAAATACCCGGGAAAGCGCTTCATAAACCTCTGCGTGGTTCGATTCCACAGGAGTAGTGACGAACACCTCTATGGGTTTGTTATCGATGAGGGTGAGGTGTACGTATATTTTGCCTTCCGATGTGTCAAGCTCAACGAGTTTTTGATCCCGCACATCCGGAAGTTCAATCGGAGTGATTTCACCCACGGACGAAGCGGCTTTTCTTGATGAGATAACCTGATTCTTACGGCTTCCGTCTCGATAGACAGTTATGCCTTTGCAGCCTAGCTCGTAAGCAAGAAGATAGGAACGTTCCACATCTTCCTTTGTGGCGTGGGCCGGCAAGTTAATGGTTTTTGATATGGCATTATGGGTATTTCCTTGAAATGCCGCCTGCATTTTGACGTGATATTCCAAAGGAACCTCACTTGCCTTGATAAAATATTCAGGGAGAGGATCTCCGTCATGCTCGCTTATCCACTTTTCGTATAGCGGATGCATAACCTCGAATTCGTGGTCGGCCCTTTTTTGATTCGTTGAAAAATCAAAGACAGGTTCTATTCCGCTCGATACTTCGGCTATGATTGAGATCGTGCCGGTCGGCGCGATCGTCGTTAACGTGGCGTTTCTCACTTTGATACCTTCTTGTTCCCATGTTGAGCCCTTCCAGTTCGGAAAGACCCCGTATGTTTCGGCAAGCTCCCTGGATTTGTTTATCGCCTCCTGTGTTATGAAACCCATCACCTTGTCAGCAAGTTTCAGGGCTTCATCGGAAGCATAATTGATACCCATCTTGATAAGCATATCGGCCCAGCCCATGACACCAAGACCTATTTTTCTGTTGGCACTGTGCATCTTTTGAATTTCAGGTAAGGGATATGCCTGTTTGTCAATGATACAATCAAGCATCTCCACGCCGGTTCTGACACCGTTTTGGAGAGCTTCCCAATCGATACCCTCATATTCTTCTTCCATTTTTACCATTGCCGCAAGGTTCACTGACCCAAGGACACAGGCTTCGTAAGGGAGAAGCATTTGTTCGCCACAGGGATTTGTTGCTTCGTAATGACCGACATGCGGAGTCGGATTTGCAGCGTTTGCCCTGTCGATAAAAAACAGACCAGGCTCGCCGTTTCTCCATGCCCTATCAATAACGGCATTCCAAATGTCCTGCGCCTTCATCGTTTGTTTGACTTCACCGTTAAAGCGAAGATCAAAGGTATCGTCGTTGGCAACTGCAGACATGAACTCGTCTGTAATCGCTACCGATAGATTGAAATTAGAATACGCGCCATCCTCTTGCTTTAAATTGATAAACTCGAGAATGTCCGGATGATCAACACGGAGCATTCCCATGTTGGCGCCACGGCGTGTTCCTCCCTGCTTCATGACTTCTGTGGAAATGTTGAATATTTCCATGAAACTGCAGGGACCGCTTGCGACTCCGGCAGTTGTTCCCACCATGCTTCCCGCAGGACGTAACCTCGAGAACGAGAACCCTGTGCCGCCACCCATCTTGTGTACCAGAGCAGCGTTCTTTGCCGCATCAAATATCCCCTCTATTGAATCTTCAACGGGCAGAACAAAACAGGCCGACAGGGAAAAACTCGGTCTTCCTGCATTGGTAAGGGCCGGTGTGTTCGGAAGAAAGATCGCTTCGTTCATAATGTTAAAGAACCGGAGCTGCTGTTTGTCAGTTCTCGCTATTGCCTTGGATACCCTACGACAGAGCTTTGGCCAGTCCTCGACGATGTTTCCTTTGTTGTCTTTCCAGAAATACCTTTGTTCGAGAATGTCATCTCTCATGCTGCACCTTCCTTATAAGGGGACATCGTCTTCTTCGATTTCCGGTACGAATTCATCATAACTGTTTCCCTGCGGTGTTGACGTGGAAGCGTTGGGGCTATTGCCGGAACCGAGAAACGTTATCTCTTTCAATATTGTCTCCAATTTGCTGTGCTTCACCCCTGCTTTATCTTCCCATTTCCGGATTTCCGGTTTCCCCATGACAAAGACCGGCCTGCCTTTGTCAAGATAAGTGCTGCAACTTTCCGCCTGCTTGTCGAAGGCAACAATATCGAAGTATTCCGGTTTATTGTCGCGCTTATCGTTTACAGCCACGGTGAACTTGCAGACAGCTTTTCCACCTTCAGTGTAATGGAGCTCCGGTTTTTTTGTCAGTCTGCCTATCATCTGTATACTCCTATGGCTATTCATAGAAACCTCCTCTTAATGCATTGAGTGTTTTTTGTGGATGAAAAACCACATTTGAAAAATAGGATTGCCGATAGTGGCAAGTTTTCGAAATCTAATAAAGATACTCAGTTGAATATATATTACCTACCAGAAGAAAAAGAGGAGCAAAAACTGCAACCGATAGTTGGAGAAATTTCTTCTGCGTGTTCTACGTCAACATTGTTTTGTCCTTATGAGCGGCTTATGTCAGTTTCAATTGCGGAGTTTAAACCATTAGTAATCATCGACCTTTTTTTCACAGTGTCTTGTGTTTTATTAACAGTCTCATAATTGTGTCTATACACAAGCGGCGTATCTTGTGGTCTCATTATTGAAGTATGAACGGACACGGGCAGGTGATTTCTGGATGGACCGAAGGGTGCCCACTACCGCCTTGGTGAGTTGTTCCGAACCGGTGATGGAGTGTTTCCCGACGGCATTGTTCTTGAGGTCATTCCAGACTCTCTCATCCGGGTTCAGTTCCGGGGAGTAGGAGGGAAGGGAGAAGAGACGGAAACGGTCCTTGACACTCTCTACAAAGGTCTTGACACTCTTTGCCCTATGAACGGGATGGTTGCCAACAATGAGAAAGACCATCCGCAACATACCATAGAGAAGCCTCTTGATGAACTCAATGAACTGGGGGGCGCCCACTTTCCCTTTGACGGTCATGAACCTGAATTCGCCCTGTGCGGCAACGGCGGACACGATGTTCAGCCCAAAACGGCTTCCCGTGCTGCTTACGACGGGTGTTTTTCCCTTGGGAGCCCAGGTGGTCCCCGCATGATGGTCCGAACGTACCCCCGCCTCGTCTCCGAAGAAGATCACGGCCTTCATCTTACGGGCGAGATCTCTGATGCGGGGATACTCTGCATCGAGCCATCTTTGGACCGCCTCCGGCTGTTGCTGATAGGCTCTCCATATGGGCCGCTGTGGGGTCAGTCCCAGTTGTGCGAGAAGCCGGCATACGGAGGCCTTGCTGAGTTTCACGCCGAACCGGTCGACGATAGCTTTCCCCACCATCCTTGCCGTCCACAACGCAAAGGTGAACTTCATCTGAAGGGGGTTCTTCATCGTCACCGTGTCGTAGACCCACTTCATGGCCTTGGCGTCAAGTTTCGGCCGCCGTCCTCCTCTCTTCTTCGCATCGAGGTTGCCCCAGCCTCCATCACGATAACGAGCAAGCCAGCCATAGAGTGCCTGACGACTCACTTGAAGGGCCTTGGCCACCACTTCCGGGCTTTGACCCTCCTGAACGCTCGTCACCGCCCTTTTCCTCAACTCGGTAAGCGTCACATGATCCAGTCGTCTCGCGTCCATTGTGCTCACAGTATACAACAATGGACTTGATCATGTCAATACAATTATGAGACGGTTAATAATTGCCCGCCGGATGTATCGCTTCATCAACCGCTGGGGAATGGAGCGTTTCTTCGAAGTCACCTGCGACGAGGGGAAGTTTGCCTATACACGCAAAGAAGAAACGATTGCCCGGTATGAGAGACTCGACGGATGCTATGTCATCCGCTCCAATGCCGCCAAAGGGCATGAGACCACAGAGGAACTGAAAAACCACCACAAGGACCTGAAATATGTGGAACAGGCCTTTCGCACCATGAAGACAACTGATATCCAGACCCGTCCCATCCGTCACTTTCATGAACCCAACGTCAGGGGACACATCTTTGCCTGCTTTTTTGCCTACCGGGTCATATGGGAACTCAGAGATCGTCTTTCGCCGGTACTCGAACGGGACCCCGTGACGAAACAGTGCGAGGCCGGCAGCCTGGCCGACATCTGGCGGGAACTGGGCACAGTAAGCCTGGCGAAGCTTGAAGCAGGGGGTAAAATCTACACAAAGTTATCCCGCATTGATAAGCGGGTTACAAGGATTCTGACGCTCTGTAAAGTACCCAGCCTTGACGAGGTAGTGAGCGAGTAAATTCCTTAAGACCCCTGTCCTACCTAGGTTTTGCTTTTTGTAGTACTTAACTTCCGTTTAGAAAAACAGAGTCGAAATAGTACTTATGTTCGTCAACTTACAGGTTTATGACATCGTCGGTTCTCGGCGCCTCCCCCGGTTTTGCATGCTCTCGATAACTTGGGTATTGGGTAACAATGGAACAGAAAGTGCGGTTAAGGACTTCGATCTGCCCCTGATGGAATCCGATGGATTCCGCAAGTGGCCTCAGGAGAAGGCTTGCAGTTAATTCTTTTCAGAGTGACAGTGTCTGGCGCAGGCCATCTTCTATCCTTTCCAGATCACCCGGTTTTAGGCTTCCTGCCTTTTGATGGAGCCTGCTTTTATCTATCGCACGAAGTTGATCACATACAGCCACAACGTTCCGCCCGAGGCATTCCACTTCAATTGCCAGTGGCGGTCTCGGTGTACCGGAAGAAGATAGGGGAAGTACAAGAACGGTTCTCCTGGCATCATTAACAGGGGTTGCACCGATGAGAATACAGGGCCATTGTTTTTTTATCTCTGAGCCTACTGTGGGATCGAGATTAACCCAGTAGATATCACCACGCTTCAGACTCAATGCCGTCTCCTATGGTAACGTCCCACTCCGCCATTTCTTTATTCAAGGCCTTGTCCTTCTCAACTGCGAGGGCACATTGAAAGAGAGCTTCTTCCCTGCGGTCGATTTCCTGTTCCAAGAGATCCTTGACGACTTGACTCCGCTTTCTTGCCGGGATAACCGTTTTCATCCGTTTAACAAGATCGTTCGGCAAGGATACCAGTATTTTTCCCATAACAGCAACTCCTTTATATATCTTATATATTATATCCACGTTTTATGTCAAATGCAATCATATTTTGCTCGTCCCTGGGGTCCATTTGGGACATTGCAGAATTAACACGAGGAGCAATGGAACAGAAAGTACGGTTAAGCACTTCACATAACCTCTCCAACAGAATCCGATGGATTTCGCAGGGGACGCAGTTCTCCACGCAGGACGGCGTCCGGTACCGAAAAGGCATACCTGCCCAGCAGATTGATATGCTCAAAAACCAGCGGTGATAGCCGGGCAACATCTTCCGCCGGCACGAGAAAACCCTCGGCTTGGAGCTGTTCGAGAGCCGCATTAATGTATAGCGTGTTCCAGAGGACAATAATATTCACCACAAGACCAAGGGCACCCAATTGGTCTTCCTGCCCCTCGCGATAACGCTGCCGGAGTTCACCCCGCTTCCCGTGAAAGACCGCCTGTAGCCTCTCACATTATTCTGACCAATTCCTTTCATGCTCGTCTGATCAATACATGATGGGTATTTTCGACTAAAACCGCGAAATGTCAATTAGCGCCTTTCCCACCACCATATAACACCTCCAGCCAATCCACTATCGCAGAGAGATCAATGTCAATGGCGGCTTCTAGAAAATTGTATTTCCCATAAAAATTGATGTGCTTCCAGCTCACGGGACTCACGCGTTTGAGTTGATCCGCTTGCTCCTGATTGCCTTGCTGTTCCTTACGTTCCAGCAATTCGGACAGAATGCTGGCATTGTAGTAGATAACGCAATTGGCGAGCAGCCGTGAGCACTCGCTCCAAATCTGTTGTTCCAGCTCCGTTTTTACCCGGAGTCTGCCTGAATAGGCGTAGGCCACTGCACGCCGGAGCTTGTGATACGACTCGCCCCGGTTTAACGCGCACTGGACATTGCGCCGCAACGTCCGTCTAAATTTCCCCAATACTACTGACAGGACAGTAACCACATCTCAAGAACAACCCACAACCGTATGGTAACAGGAAACAGCCAGGAGGGCAAATAAGTAAGATTGGCTTGTTAGAAGAATACCCGACCTTTTTTGCTCATCGTTTGACTTCCCCCTTGCGCATTTCCTGTGCTACGGCATCTTCTACCTCGGCCGTGCTTCTCCTTCCGCCGACATCGGTTGTTCTCACCTTCCTCAAAGCCAGCACCGCCATGGGAGCCCTTTCGATTCGCAGACCCACATCGGTTGCCGTCCGATCATGATGTTTCTCCTCCAGCCGCTTGAACATCATGGCCGCCGAGAGTATGGCCGCCATAACTTTGTTGAAGTTTCAGAAGGCGCCCTATCATCGGGGAACCACATGGGTTGTGACAGGGATTCCCCTGCATGTCCGGAAGTAAAAGGCAGAGAGCGCTCACACATCGCTCTTCCTGACCCCAGATGGCCGCCACGAGGGCGAGATAACCCCATGACTCTCTTTTTGAGTTACTGTTGACGCCCAGGTGATCTTGTGTTCGCCGAACTTTTCGTTGACTGTGTCGATGGCTTTCAGAAGCGCTTCCCGTTCTTTCCGGTCAGGTTCACCGAAGAGAGTCATCTGCTCATTATTCCCGAAGGATGAGACAGATACACCAAGGAGCCGTACACTCTTTTTCAGGCATATCCCCTCAAGGATGGAAAGGACCGTCCGGTAGATCTCGCCGGTATCGTTTGTATGGGCGGCCAACGTAGTCTGCTTTGTAAATGTTTTGAAATCGGCATATCGTACCGTGAGGGTGACTTTCCTGCCTTTATAGCCGTACCGTCTTGCCCTGCGGCTTACCATCTCGCTGAGTCTTAAAAGCTCTCGTTCTATCTCTTCCCGGTGCCATATGTCCTTCGGGAAAGTCCTGCTGTGACCTATGGATTTTGGATCACGGGTATCCGATTCAAGGGGACGGTCAAGTATCCCGTTACCCATTGCTTGAAGCCGAGGGCCAAGTATGCCGAATTCCCTGGTCAGAAGAGAAAGGGGGGCTCGCCCCAATTGACCGCAGGTTCTGATACCCATGCTGTCCAGTTTCTTTTCGGTATGGGGGCCAATACCCCAGAGCTTCTTCACCGCAAGTGTCTCGAGAACGGAGGGTACCATTTCTTTGTCTATCCACCGAAGACCATCCGGTTTGGCAAGGTCGCTTGCGAGTTTGGCGATAAGGATATTGGGACCCATCCCGATGGTACAATTGATCCCAAGTTCATCCTTGACGGTTGTCTTGATGGTTCGGGCCAGTTCCTCAGGATCTCCGAAGAGATGGTGGGACCCGGTTATATCAAGGAATATCTCGTCTATGGAATAGATCTCGATATCGGGTGTAAAGCGCTCGCAGATCTTCTCGAGTCTGCCGCAGACTTCAGCATACCGTGTGTGATTTCCGACGACGAAAATGATATTGGGGCAGAGCTTTTTTGCCTCCTGTGGGGTCATTCCCGTTCTCACGCCGTATGCCCTCGCCTCATAGGAAGAGGTCGTGATGACCGTTCGTGCACCGGCACCGGTTACGGCTATGGGTTTACCCTGAAGAGCCGGGTTGACCTGTTGTTCCACGGAGGCGAAAAAGGCGTCCATGTCGACGCAGAGAATAATCTTCGGCATGTCTCAATTATATCGCTCTTTGCCATGCTCAGGCAAGAGATGTAAGGTGGTGAAAAAAGGCGGGCCTTAAAAGCCCGCCCGGTTACTGGTTTATTTCTTCTTCCTGGCAGGAGCCTTTCCTTGTGCCGCTGCTTTCAGCGCCGCTCCTGCGCTGAACTTTGGAACCTTCTTCGCAGCGATCTTGATTTCCTTACCGGTCTGGGGGTTTCTGCCTTTCCTGGCTTTGCGTTGGGATACGGAGAATGTTCCGAAACCGATAAGGGATACCTTCTCACCTTTCCTTACTGCCTGGGTGATTAAATCGGTGATCACGCCGAGGGCCTTCCCCGCCGCCGCCTTCGAAATCCTGACCTCTTGTGCTACCTTTGCCACGATGTCTGTTTTAGTCATTGCTGCTACCTCCTCAATATATGTGTATATCTATGATTATCAGGCCCAAAGAGGGTACCTGGTATGCGAAACGCCGCAAACAGAAAGCCCTGTGACAATTATTACTGGAAGTATCACATTAATCAAGGGTTTTCTTTGTTTGAGAGTCGGGAAATCGTAATCTTTTACCGGACTGTAACATACCGGGTATATTCCAACAAAGGTGCATGAACTCTCACGGGTCCGAGCCGAGTGGCTCCGCGATCACCATCAAGCAAAGTCTGCCCTGACGTGTGAAGCACTCCGAACACAGGTGTTTTCTAAGAATTCTTCCGTACCCGCCAATCCTTCCGCAACCATGAAGATTTTCGGTGGCATTCGGTTGTCATGATGCAATCTGAATAGCCGTCACTGCAACTCTGCAGGTATCTCCCGTATAATACCCATTTTTATGTAAATGGGTCTCGCTGCCTGCCGGATGAGGGGAAGTTTTTTTAAGAAAAAGAGGGAACCGGTGATACAGATGGCACCCCCTATGATGACAGTGTGAGGAGCGCCAATCCTGCTTGCAAGACTGCCTGCCATGATGCTTCCGAAGGGGGCCGTGCCTGCGAATGCCATCGTGTAAAAACTCATGACACGGCCTCGTTTGTCTTCATCGGTGATTGTCTGCAAGATGGTGTTGCTTGAAGCCATCTGGATGATCATACCGAAACCGGTGAAAAGGAGGATAAAAAGGGAGAGTGGAAGGTAATGGGAAAAAGAGAAAACCACAAGTCCCGCGCCAAAGGTGCTTGAAGCGATGACGATAAGCCTTCCCAGACCGAGTACGGATTGACGGGATGCAAGATACAATGCGCCCACGAGAGCGCCAACGCCCGAAGCACCCATGAGAAAGCCCAGGGTATGGGGTCCTCCATGAAGGATGTCTCTGGCAAAAATGGGCATAAGGACCATATACGGCATTCCCGCCAGACTGGTCAGGGCTAAAAGGAGGAGGACATAGCGAATGGGCGGGAAACCCAGGGCGTATCGATACCCCTCCTTGAACCCGTGAAACAGGGAAGCGGACTTTGTTTCGCGCATTCGCCTGGGTATCCTCATGGCGAGCAGTGTGCCGATAATGGCAAGGAAGCTTATGGCGTTCAGAAGAAAGCAGGGGCCTTCCCCTATGGCTGCCACCACGAGACCGGCGATGGAAGGACCCACCAGCCGTGCACTGTTAAACATGAAGGAATTGAGCGCGATAGCGTTCCCCAGGTCTTCTTTGTTCTCCACTATCTCCACGACAAAGGACTGGCGGGCCGGCATGTCAAAGGCGTTGATTGATCCAAGGAAGAGGCTCAAGAGAACGAGATGCCAGACCTGTATATGACCGCTTAAGGTGAGAAATGCCAGAAGGGATGCCTGGACCGTAGCCAGTATCTGGGTAATGATGAGCAGGTTACGGCGGTGTATACGGTCAATAAAGACCCCTGCAAAAGAGGCGAAGAAGAACATGGGTGCCATGCCGGTAAAGCCTATCAGGCCAAGGTAAAAGGCGGAATTCGTCAAACGGTACACAAGCCAGCTCATGGCTATCTGCTGCATCCATGTTCCGATGAGGGAAACGCCCTGGCCTCCGAAATAAAGCCGGTAGTTCCTGTAACGAAAGGCCCTTGCCATGAATCCGAAGGTTGATTGCTTGTCCGGTGATGATGATCCTGTATTCATAGTTTCTCATTTCCTTTGCGTGTCGCGATTCGTGGCTCTATTGTAATATCGTCTGGACTTCTTTGCAACTATAGACAAACGAACACTCCGATCCGTTTCTTTGCCCCTGACCTTGCGGGCGAGAAAGGTGACGCTATCATCTTCCGGTGTCGGGTGTGCGACATAGAAGTGGGGGCCGAGTGGCATTTCTATCCTATGATCAGGCACAGGCACGCTCTGCCCAGTAGTCTTCAAAGCGCGATGAAGCGAGGGCACAACGGAGGGCGATAATGGCATTGGCCCCCCGGACGGACCACTTGGCTCCTGATTTCTTCATGCGGGCGGCGATAATGGTCTTGCACCCGGCCTCAACAACACCGGAACCGACGAAGAGACCCCTGGCTCTGAAGTCGGCATACCGCATACGCTCTGCATTGGTTTTGAAGTACTCGATCTCCGTTGATGCAAATTTCCGGCTGTTCTCTTCCTTCGGGAGCAACTCAGATGCGGCAAAGATGATCTGCTCTACTTTCCCTTCTTCGAGCCGGTCGCACCATTCCCTGCATCGGGCTTCGTAGAGCTCCCCCGGAGGGAAGATGAGCTTCAGGAGCGTATAGAGGTGCTCCCGCGCGTGATAGAGGTCGACGATATGGGTGGCATTGGGGAAGTGCAGGGCAGCCACGTTCCATATCCAGTGTGCCCCGTCGCCGAGGACAGCAACCCGTTCTGCATGGTTGAGGCCGCGCATCAATGCCTCGGCGTAGAGCCGCTCGCCGAAGATCTCTGCCGTCTCGATGGCTCCCGTGTACGTGGTCGATTCCTTTTCCCTGATGGGGAACCCGTCCGAATCGGTCTCCACCTGGGTGAAGACGCATCCCAGCTTTGCCTCTCTTGTTTTGGCGTCGCCCTGCTTTCCCTTGCGACCAACGGTCTCTCTTTTTGGTCACGGGAACTCCCGTGCCGTCGTAGGCAACATAGAAGACCGGAATCGGTCTTTCCGG
>CAVWHH010000003.1:0-43353 GCA_963754785.1 uncultured delta proteobacterium
TTATAATATCAACTGCTTACGTAGCATATGAATATTTCACAAGCTTTGCTTGCTACCCTATAGCTACCCTTCGGGTAATTTGTGCCCCTTTTTGCGGTTATAAAACAAGAGGTTTTCAATGTGGTCACTGACGCACTGGTGTTGCTACCATTCTACATAATAAAAGGGAGAGGAGGTCTATCATGGCACATTTAGTCGAAACAATGATGTATGTGGGAGAAACCCCCTGGCATGGTCTGGGCACACCCATTCCAGCGGAGAAGAGGCTCAGCGTTGGTGAAGCCATCGTTGTTTCGGGGCTTGGCTGGGAAGTAAAACTCAAACACATTTTCACCGAAGCCGATGAGCATACCAGGATCGGGATCCTCGACCAGTATGCTGTCTGCCGTCAAAAAGACAACGCGGTCCTTGGCATCGTCGGTCCAGGCTATACTCCCTTGCAGAATAAAGAGGCCTTCAAGTGGTTCCAACCTTTCCTCGACAAAAAGGAAGCCACCCTTGAGACGGCCGGTAGCCTCAAAGGTGGAAGCAAGATATGGGTCCTTGCCAGGATAAGAAGCAAGGAAATGCTTGTCAGTTCAGAAGATGAAATTGCCCACTATATTTTGCTTTCCAATTCTCATGATGGTTCTATCCCTGTCCGTGTAGGATTTACGCCAATCAGAGTCGTGTGCAACAACACCCTCTGTTTTGCCCATGAGTCTAAAGCCAGTAAACTCTTGCGGGTGAAACATACCTCGCGTATTCTTGAAAATCTTGAATATATCAGAGAAATTATGGATCTTGCCCGGAAGGAATTCTATACCACCGTTGAACAATACAGGATTCTCGCAAAAAAGGAAATTAGCGGAAACGATTTGGAAGAATATGTGAGAGACGTATTTGACATTCCCGATACCGGAGGAAAAGAGCTTGTTTCCAACGTCACCTATCTTTTTGCTCACGGCAGAGGAAGCGCTATAGCTGGCAAAACTTACTGGGGCGCTTACAACGCGGTTACCGAGTACCTCAATTACTTCAGGGGAAAAACGCAAGACAATACGCTCAACAGTCTCTGGTATGGCGATAGTGCCCAGGTGAATAAGAAAGCGCTCACTAATGCATTAGATAAGGCAGCGTGACACCGATGAAAAACACTAAACTGCTCCTCGGACAGCAATTTAAAGATGCTCTCATATATGCGGCAAAGCTCCATGCGGAACAAACTCGCAAGGGGATCGAGATTCCTTATATCAGTCATCTCATGGGAGTGGCAAGCATTGCCCTTGAATATGGCGCAGATGAGGACGAGGCAATAGCCGCTTTGCTCCACGACGCAGTCGAAGATAAAGGCGGCGCTGAAACACGTGAAGAGATCCGGATGCGCTTTGGTGATAGAGTCGTTGCAATTGTCGACGGCTGCACCGATTGTGACGTAGAACCGAAGCCTCCCTGGAAAGAGAGGAAGGAAACCTATATCGCTCATATCAAGGATACGTTCTCGTCCGTTCACCTCGTATCGGCCGCTGACAAGCTACACAATGCACGGGCCATCTTAAGAGATTACCGCATACTTGGTGATTCGCTCTGGGACAGATTTAATGGCGGTAAGAAAGGAACGCTCTGGTATTACCGGTCGCTGGTGGACGTGCTTATGGCGGTGTATCCCTCACCCCTTGTTGATGAGTTGGAGCGGGTAATCTCGGAGATAGAAGACCACGTGAAACTGGAGGAAAAGTGAGACCCAATCACGTGCGAACAAGTAAGCATTGATGCGGAAAGGACAGAACCGTGACAACTCCGCATACGTTCGTTTCTGGGAGTTGTTGCCCTTAAACCAAAAGAGATCTGATATAATGCCATATTAGGTTCCTGCAAAAGGCAACACGTATTTTCTTTAATTTCCTACACATATATGTTAATAGTTACAAATTACGAAATCTAAGAAGTGTTTTTGTTATAAAATTTCATTAGAAGGATATTTTGGACAAAAACAACAAGAAGAAGTTGAGTGAAACAGATATCTGTGATCTGTTCATTACGCCTGCCATAATAAACGCCGGATGGGACCAAACAACACAGATCCGGCGCGAAGTGACTCTTGCCCCCGGCCCCGTTATCGTTAGGGGCAATATGTCCTCGCGAAACAAGAAAAAGAAAAAATTTGCTGACTACGTACTCTCTCAGGAACCCGGCGTTCCAGTTGCCGTCGTTGAAGCTAAAGACAATAATTATACCGTCAGCCACGGAATGCAGCAGGCCCTCGGCTACGCGCAAATACTAAATGTGCCAAGCGCATACAGCTCTAACGGTGACGCTTTTGCCTCACATAACAAGGTACCATCGGCCGGTGAGGATATCGAGACTCAATTTGCACTGGAAAACTTTCCGTCTCCGCAAACCCTGTGGAAACGATATAAATCCCATCACGGCATTGAAGATAAATCAGAAGGACTTGTATTGCAGCCTTATCACTCGGATAGCTCAGGAAAGGAGCCTCGTTATTATCAGATTGATGCAATCAATCGAACCATTGAGGCTGTTTGCGCGGGTCAAAAACGTATCCTGCTCGTCATGGCAACGGGCACTGGCAAGACCTACACAACATTTCAGATCATCTGGCGACTCTGGAAAGCAAAAACTGTTAAAAAGGCTCTTTTTTTAATTGACCGAAACTTTTTGGCCGATCAAACATTGCTTAATGACTTCAAGCCATTCGGCTCGGTGATGACCAAGATCAAAAACCGGAAGATTGACCCTGCCTATGAAATCTATCTGGGGCTCTATCAGGCCATAACCGGTCCAGACGAAGAGGACAAGATATTTAAAAATGTCTCCCCCGATTTTTTTGACATGATCATCGTGGACGAATGCCACAGGGGTAGTGCCGCCGAAGATTCCACGTGGCGGGAAATCCTCGAGTATTTCTCAAACGCCATTCAGATAGGCATGACGGCAACGCCAAAGGAAACAAAATACGCTTCCAATATAAACTACTTTGGTGAACCTGTTTACACCTATAGCCTGAAACAGGGCATTGAAGACGGTTTTCTTGCACCCTACAAGGTTGTTCGTATCGACATTGATAAAGACATTTATGGATGGACTCCGCCACCCGGAATGGTAGACGACTTAGGACAACAAATCGAAGGCCGCACTTACAATCAGCAGGATATGGATCGCATACTCATCCTCAACCAACGAACGAAGCTCGTCGCTGATCGAGTTATGAGACTCCTCAAGGCCACTGATCCTTACGCTAAGACCATTATCTTTTGTGAAGATATAGACCATGCCGAACGTATGCGTGCTGCCATTGTGAATGCGGCCGGACAACTTGCTATCGACAATCCGAAGTACGTCATGCGCATCACCGGTGATAGTACCGAAGGTAAAGCCGAAATCGATAATTTTATCGATCCTGAAAGCAAGTTCCCGGTCATCGCTACAACCTCAGAATTATTAACAACCGGCCTTGATGTAAAAACGTGCAAGGTCATCGTGCTCGACAAAACCATCAATTCCATGACAGTATTCAAACAGATCATCGGGCGTGGTACCCGCATAGAAGAAGAATACAACAAATACTACTTCACCATCATGGATTTTAAGAAAGCCACCGAACTTTTCAGAGATCCTGACTTTGATGGCGAGCCCGTTGTTATTTTTGAACCCTCTGGCGACGATCCCGTTCCGCCTGATCCTCCGGTAGGACCTGACGGTATGGGGGAAGACGATGATGACGGCGGGGGAGACGGTCCTGGCACGATAAAATATGTTGTTAATGGAATTCCTGCCAGCATAGTTGCCGAACGTATTTCCTACTATGGCCCCGATGGCAATCTGATTACCGAATCCTACCGTGACTTTACCCGCAAGCAAATCAAATCCGAATTCGCGTCTCTCGATGATTTCCTTCAACGCTGGAACAAAACCAATAAAAAACAGGCAATCATAGACCTACTCGAAGAGCACGGCATCATACTGGGGAACCTTGCAGAACAGGTCGGTAAGGAATATGGCGATTTTGATCTCATATGTCACATTGCCTATGATCAACCACCGCTCACGCGAAAAGAGCGAGCAAACAAAGTCAAGAAACGTAACTACTTTACAGAGTACGGCGAACAGGCACGGGCTGTACTCAATGCCCTTCTCGACAAATACGCCGACGGGGGTATCGGTAGCATTGAAGACCCCAAAGTATTAAATCTCAAACCCTTTAAGGACATGGGCACTCCAATGGAGATAATCAAAAATGTCTTTGGTGGTAAAAGTAATTACGAAAATGCCATCCACGAGCTGGAGCAAGAATTATTTGACCAGGAGAAATCCGCATGAGTAATGTCTCAGGAATCATAAAATCTATTCAGGATATTATGCGCAAGGATGTCGGCGTCGACGGCGATGCCCAGCGCATCAGCCAACTTGTATGGATGTTTTTCTTGAAAATCCTCGATGACAGGGAAGAGGAGGTTGAACTCCTCGAAGGCAATTACAAATCCCCTTTGCCGGAACACATACGGTGGCGGGCCTGGGCTAAAGACCCCGAAGGCATAACGGGCGACGAGCTCGCCGATTTTGTGAACCTCCAACTGTTCCCAACCCTAAAGAACAAACTGAATATCCAGGGTCTGAACGGTAAACGGGCGATGGTCGTACGCGATATATTTGAGGATGCCTACAACTACATGAAGTCGGGTACTTTAATGCGTCAGGTAATTAATAAGATCTGCGAGATAGACTTTAACACCAACAGCGACCGCCACACCTTCGGCAGTATTTACGAACAAATACTCAAGGACCTGCAAAGCGCAGGCAATGCCGGAGAGTTTTACACGCCTCGTGCCGTGACACAATTTATTGTGAATCGTGTCAATCCGCTGTTGCAAGAAACCGTTCTTGACCCGGCTTGTGGCACCGGCGGTTTTCTCGCCAATGTTATCGAACACAAACGTGAGAAGTTTGTTCGTTCTCCGGCAGATGAAGAAACCCTGCAAGCATCTATCCATGGGGTCGATAAAAAGTCCCTGCCTTATATGTTATGCGTTACCAATATGATACTACACGGTATCGATACACCCACCAACATCAAGCACGACAATACTTTAAAACGCCCGCTACGTGACTATACCAACAAAGACCGCGTCAATGTTATCGTTACCAATCCTCCCTTTGGTGGTATGGAAGAAGACGGCATTGAAAACAACTTCCCTGCCACGTTTCGCACTCGTGAAACAGCCGATCTTTTTGTAACCCTCATTATTCATTTGCTCAAGGATAAAGGTCGCGCCGCTGTGGTCCTGCCTGATGGCTTCTTCTTCGGCGAAGGTATGAAGACCCGTCTCAAGGAAAAGCTCTTGCAAGACTGCAACCTCCATACTATCGTGCGTCTGCCCAATGGTGTCTTTAATCCATACACCGGTATCAAAACTAACCTCCTGTTTTTCACCAAGGGTCAATCCACAGAATACATCTGGTATTATGAGCACCCTTATCCAGAAGGCGTGAAGAGCTACAACAAGACAAAGCCTATCCGCTTTGAAGAATTTCAACCCGAAATAGAGTGGTGGGGAAACGAAGACGATGGCTTCAAGACAAGGGTGGAATCCGAACAGGCATGGAAAGTGTCCATCGATGAGATCAAGATCCGCAATTATAATCTGGACATCAAGAACCCCCACGTAGCAGATCAAATTAGCCATGACCCGGATGTGCTGTTAAAAAAATATGCAGGGCAACAACAGGAAATCACCAAGCTGCGTGATCAGCTCAAGAACATTTTGGCTGAGGCGCTGAAGGGCGGGAAAGTGGTTTAGCAATGCTTAATCCGATGATCGATCAAATTGATATCTGGACTACCGCCCAAATTGAAAAGAACGGCGGAGGTCGTGGTAATGGTTCTGTTAATCAGAGTGCATACGGTATAAAGAAACTGCGTGAACTGATTTTGGAACTTGCTGTGCGCGGCAAACTCGTACCCCAAGACCCCAACGACGAACCCGCCAGTGTCCTGATACAAAAAATCACGAAAGAAAAGGCACGGCTGATCAAGGAAAGGAAAATCAAAAAAAAAGAACCGCCGCTGGAAATTGATGAAGACGAAAAGCCATTTGTCCTTCCTACAGGGTGGCAGTGGGTTCGTCTTGGTAGAGTTACTGAATTTATAAATGGTTTTGCCTTCAAGAGTAGTGATTTTTCGGACATAGGCGTTGGCGTAGTGAAAATTGGTGATATACAAAACGGAGAAATAACAACTATCTCAATGTCGCGAGTACAGGAAGGTGTTGTTTTAGGTTTAGATGATTCTTTAAGAGTTAATAACGGCGATATGTTAATCGCAATGTCAGGAGCTACAACTGGCAAACTGGGCTTTAATAGGACAAATGAGGTATTCTATATTAACCAGCGAGTCGGAAAGATAGTTCCTTACTGTTCATATATTGAGTATCTCTATTATCCATTAACGACCAAAATAGCCGAGAACCTTGCAAAATCGATGGGGAGCGCAATACCTAATCTGAGCACAGCTCAAATAAAAAATATTATATTTGCACTCCCTCCACTGCCCGAACAACACCGCATCGTCGCCAAAGTCGATGAACTGATGGCGCTGTGCGACCAGTTGGAACAGCAACAAACAGACAGCAGCGTAACTCATCAAACCCTGGTGGAGGCACTGCTTACCGTTCTCACGACTGCCGTTAATCTGGGTGAGTTTAGCGAAGCATGGCAGCTCATCGCCGGCCATTTCGACAACCTATTTACTACAGAACAAAGCATCGATCAGCTCAAACAAACCATCCTCCAACTCGCCGTCATGGGCAAACTCGTCCCTCAAGACCCCAGCGACGAACCTGCCAGTGTGCTCTTGGAAAAGATCGCTCAAGAAAAAGCACAGCTAACAAAAGAAGGGAGAATTAAAAAAGAAAAACCCTTGTCGAAAATTACCGAAGCTGAAAAACCATTTGAATTGCCGAAGGGGTGGGAGTGGGCAAGGCTTGGTACTGCATTGAAAAAAATTACAGACGGTACACATCATTCCCCACCAAATAGCGAAAACGGTGAATTCCTGTATATTTCAGCGAAAAATATTAAAGAGGAAGGTGTATTGTTGAATAATGTCTCTTACGTTACTGAGGATATCCATAATGAAATTCACGCGCGGTGCGATCCGGAATATGGTGATATACTTTACATAAAAGACGGTACCACCACTGGCATTACGACTATCAATAATTTGAAAGAGCCTTTTTCAATGCTTTCGAGTATAGCATTACTGAAAGTGCCAGAAGAAATATCAAATACTTATCTCTTGCTGTCTCTCAGATCGCCTTATTTCTATCAAGAAATGCGTGCCGAAATGACAGGTGTTGCAATTACAAGAGTAACGCTTAACAAGTTAAATGAAGCCTGCATTTCGCTCCCACCGCTCGCTGAACAACACCGCATCGTTGCCAAAGTCGATGAACTGATGGTGTTATGCGATATACTTAAGGCCCGGCTAAAAGACGCCCAAATCACCCAAGTCCAATTAGCTGACACCATAGTCGAAGAGGCAGTGTCATAGATAGATAGACGGAAAAATGCCATGCTACGGCTCCACACAAGACGGTCCGTAGAAGTCATCGGCCGTGGTCTGACAAAGATCCATTGGCCATCACGTAGAGCTTTACGGGACCACTCCTCGACATCCGGAGGAAAAGGTGAAGGTATGAACATCACACCGAAGGTATTATTCAGTCACGAAGGTGGCGTATTTCATAGTGACAGTATTGTTGAAGGTTGTTCGTAGGCCGTGAAACACCAGCTCCGTTCCAGGAACTCTATTTTCTGAACAAGAAAGATATTCATCGATTCTCTGAATGCTGTCTTCCTTGTGGTCACCCCAAAAATCATCAAGATTAAGAATGATGTATATTATGCGCTTTGCTTCATTGCCTGGATCGTGAGCTTCCATTTGTTTTTTCGCGTCTTCAAGACGGGTTCTGAGTTTCTCAAAAAAGGCAGATTCCAACTTGAAGTTTTTATGCAGATACTCACCGTTGAGATTACGGTACACTTCGTCTTCGGATCGATTGATTGTCTTCACTTCGCATAACACTTTACCTGTATCCGATGTTCCTTGCAGATCGGGCGACTTGATTCCATTTCTCTTCGAGGGCTGGACAAAATGAATGTCTGAATAGCCTTTTGATTTAAGAAAATTATAGGCTTTTGCTTGATATAGTATATTGAGTAGCGGCTCACGCCCCCGTGGTGCCCCATTATGTTTACTTTTTTCATTCCACTTGGTCAAATACTTAGATGCTTCTTTCTTTAGAAATTCCCACGCAGGCCCATCGAGTCCCCGTAGATCATTCTCTATGCTTAACCATATTTTGATCGCCTCTGGGTCTTTGAGTACCCTTTTAAAATCACGAAAACATGAATGCGGCGAATCAGGATTTTCGATTAAATCGACAAGCTCATATATCCTCGGTAATTCTTTACGAAACATGATAACCCCTGAAAATTATCCTTACCACACGAAATGGCCAGTGGTACAATTATACTTCAAATGCATTCCGAGCGGCAATCTTCTGCTACTATCTAACGGAGCACGGTCTCTGTTCCTTCCTGAAACAAACATGGATAGTCATTTCTATATAAGAACTGATTTCAATTGGTAATGGCTAATTTCCTATAATCTTATTGACATTCTGCGATATCAGAATAGAATAGACCTATTACATAGGGAGGATGATATGTGGCATAATTTTGCCTGTTGGCTTAAAGAAAGCAAAGATTGGATAATACCAATCGCTAACATTATACTCGCCTTTGCGGCCATAGGTGCTCTTTCTCTTAGTATTCAATCGAATAGGAGGGCAGAACTACTTTTTGAATCCCAAATTAGGCCCGTACTACAGGCAAAGCCAGTTGACTTTAAATTTGTTATGGGTGGTAAGGATGGCAAAGAGTTGATGGGTGTGACTAAAATACAATATGTAAACTATGGCAGCCGCACCGCATATGATGTCAGGCCAGATGTAAAATACAGCGATGCAAACGTTTGGATTCTTGATTGGGTGACCGCTGCATTGAAAGGTCTGGAGAAAAAAGCACGAAAAGGTGAGCTGACAGGACAAGAAAATAGCTGGTTGTCTCAGTATAGAGAGACAATAAGATCCCATGTCGGCAATTTGAAGTCAGGAAGAGACCGATTTAAAATATTAGAATGGATGGGGGCCTGGGGATCACGAGAAGGAGAAAAAACAATATCTGTTCGAGTAAGGTGGAAAGATGCAAAGGGATTTGAATTTGACTATATTGATGATTACAAACTTATAATCAATAAGGCGTTTGACGAGGAATCTTTCACTATTGTCCCCATAGATGTTAACAAGAAATGACACACTTTGGAAAATACTTTGTAAATATTTCGGAAATTATTGCTTGCAGTAGATTATATGTTGGAGGTATTGTTGGACTCAGTCAATTACCTTCACTATGGTGACACTCTGTGTTATGCGGATCTCATAATGGCTTTCCCGCAGAACGGCGACGTGGACAAACATGAATTGTTGACGCATCTACGTAGAAATGGCAACAAATTAAGCTTTATCGAGGAAGTAGTGAAATTCTATGGCGGAAGCAGAAGTAAGACGCTCCACCTGACCCATCTGCGTCAAGACTTGTTGCAATCCATCCATGCACGCACGTTCTTCCAGAGTCTAGGTTGTCGTGGTTTTTCATATTCTTATCATGAAGACATTGAACTGAATGGTGATCCATTGCGACAAAACATCAACTTCAGGGTCGCCCTAATGCCTAAAGAGGAGCTTTTCTACCCGCTCAGAGTGAAACGCTATCTGAGACGTACTATAAACAATCACGTCATGGTAGATGGTTTCCCGTCCATCGCCTTTGCTCTTGGAAGAATTGAGGAAAATAACTGCTATCTTCTTGTGCTGCAATCAGACATCGCTTACAGGCGTCCTGCTTATGTCCGTGACCACTTCCGAGGGTGGCGCAAGGTGTTTGTTTCTTTGATAGAGACTTCCGTGCGAGGACGGTGCAGCAATCTATGGATCTGCCGATCATGTGACGTGGTCAAGTGCTGTCACCCATTGTTCCCCCCTAAGAATGTTCATGTCCCACTTTGGGAAATGATCTACGACCGAACGGCACTTGAACTCGGCTTTGTGCCTATGCAGCACTGGAGCTTCATTGACCTTCAAGTTTACAAAGATCTTCCTCCAGTGCTCGTCAAGCAATTGTACATGAAACGGATCTTATGAATAAGGAGGCCGACCATTATGAAAGACATTGATATTTCTGAGGTGTTTTGCGAAATCCTTAGCGGACTCGCTTCCATCGCAGTAATTGTGCCCTTTTTGGACCTCATACACATTAGTGACGTTTCATCAACCATGGTGTTTATTGGCAAGCACCTAGATGGCGTAACCATTGCAACAGGAATTGCGGTTTCCTACTTTCTTGGCTTGATTATGGATGCTGTCGGCCTTTCAATTGGCGAATGTTTCTTGGATGGTTTTATCTGCCGAGAAAGTCCATCATCTCAACAAATTGGGGCGTTCTGGAAAGTAGTGCCAGCCCACATATTACAATATCGAGATACACAGTGGTCATACTACAGTATGTACCGAAATCTGTTCTTGCTGCTTATCCCCGGCTGTATCTTCTGGCTGTTGGTGATTTGGTTTCATTTCGGTGCAATAATGGGTTTATCTGTTCTGGCTGTCACCGTTTCATTGGAAATAGCTTTCTGGAAAACAATGAAGAGTCTTTTAAAGATTTACTACACAATTGCACAGTATATAGGTGAAAAATAGGGCACGTTCATCGACACGAAGTAGGTAAGAACGCGACGAATCTGCCCCAACAAGTCCATCCAGCGGATTGCGTACCGCTCCCGCTGAAGAGCGCGTTCATACTACATTCCACCCCGTAACCCGCAGTTCTTCATGATATGCCCAATGCTTGATTGGTGAAACAATCCTTTAGCGTTCCTTTCCATTTTTCAGGGGACTGTGCTTGATTAAAAATACCGATGTGGTAAAATATAATTTCACACTACCAACAACCCGCCGTTTTATTGACCGTCCTATCGGTCAACTATCTCCCCCCAATATTGAAACGGCGGGTCCTTATCTCTTAGAATACTCGCATGAGGCATCCTTTGATCCACGGCAACGGATGAGGTACTCAGAGAATCCCCATGTAACATGGTTACTCCCACTGTCAACCTATGGCTCCGCGTGAATTCCGATGCACGAGAGAACGGGATGTGATAAAATTACATAGGAGTGGTCCGTTATGTCTCGATATAAGTTTCGGGTAAATGGCACAGAGTACATTACCGTTGATGCTCCTTCTCTTAAGGAAGCCTTAGAACAGGCAGGGATAAAAGAGGACGAGTCATTTGAGATCGTCGAGGGGGATGATTTCAACGATAGGAGCCTCAAATCCGCCATTACTGACGATATCTTGTTTGGTAAATAAGGGTTAATTTCATTCCGCATGGTTATTCCACACTGGTCATAGAGGCCGTGTTATCATCTGTTTCAATAGGTAAGTCTTGGTAATTCCTTTATTTGAAATCATTTACCTGCAGATGAACGAGGTACTCCCCTCCTTCCCGTCATCGTTACACGCCATGCTGTCCGAAGCTATGAAGACTATAGGCGGAATTCGATTGTCGCATCGGCGAGTTCCTTCTCTCAGGAAAAACTATTTGCAATGGCCCGGCGAAAGTGGGACAATTAGACATTCGTTTCAGGTCAGAAAGGCGCATAGGGCGCAAAGCATTTGGTAGGGAGATAGTAATGGCTACAAAGGCCTTTTTGGTAATAGTAATAATATTATTTGGAATGCAAGGTCTCTCTTTCGGAGGCGCAAACAAGCCTTTTGGCCAGACAGTTATGGCCGCCGCCCAGCCGACTGCAACGGTAGAAATCTATATAACTTCCTGGTGCCCCTATTGTGCGCAGGCCATAAAGTTTCTTCAACACAATCGTATCCCGTATGTGGCTTACGATATCGAAAAAGACAGCGAGGCTGCTAAACGAGAAGAAAGGCTTTCCCCGCGGCAAGGCGTTCCATTTGCAATTATCAATGGGAAAAAAATATACGGTTTCTCTGCACAAGTATACTCGCAGGCTCTTGGTCTCAAGTAACTTCATCGTCAGATGTCCAGTTAGGGGTAAAAGTATTTACAATGTCCCGACGATTGCGTGAGAATGGATTCATGGGCGGAAGAATCAGATTAAAGAAACTGTGTGTGTCTCTGATTGGTTCCAATACCCGGAAGAATAACGTTTGGGAAACTACCGCACGGAGTGAGCAATTGTTAGCATCAAGAAATTAATGGGGAGCATTCATGGAAAAAGAAAACATTATAAGGTGTCCCGAATGTGGTACGGAAATTGATGTTAATGAAGTACTTTATCATCAGCTTGAAGATCATATCAAAAAGGACTATGACAAAAAAATATTTAAAAAAGAGAAAGAGTTAGAGGCTAAATCCAAACAATACGAATCCGAAAAAGAAAAACTTGAAGAGGAAAAGAAAAATATCAAAGAGCAAATAGAGAGGGAGGTCGGTAACAAACTCAAACTCGAAAAGACTAAGATTGAAGAATCATTGCGGCAACAGATCCAGGACGAAACATCTGAACAAATAACCGGCTTACAAAAGGAATTACAGACAAAATCCAATCAAGTAAAAGAACTCAACAAAACAAAGGCAGAAGTTGAAAAGCTGAAGAGAGAAAAAGATGAGCTTAGGGATCAAATTGCCTTGGAGAAAGAAAAAGAATTCGGTGAAAAACTAAACGATGAAAAACTTAAAATCAAAAAACAGGCACAAGAGGAAAACATACTAAAAATAAGAGAAAAAGAAAAGGTAATCAATGATCTAAAAACGCAGCTTGACGAAGCAAAACGCAAAGCGGAACAGGGATCCATGCAGCTTCAAGGGGAGGTTCAAGAACTTGAACTCGAAAACGAGCTGAGGGAACTCCACAGGTTTGACGAGAATAATAGAAATTAAAAAAGGACAGCGGGGAGCTGATGTTCTGCAGATTGTCAAAACACCATCAGGCCTTGAATGTGGCAAGATTTACTATGAGAGCAAAAGATCAAAAGGATTTCAAAACGGTTGGATACAAAAATTCCGCGATGATAACTTAAGTGTAAAAGCGAATATCTTAGTGCTTGTTACCGAGACATTACCCGATGGGATAGATAAATTCGGTCATAGAGATGGCATTTGGATTTGTTCATTCCATGAATTCAAGGGGCTATCGGTAGTGCTTAGGCACGCGCTAACAAGAGTGCACGACGTAACCGTCACCCAGCAGAATAAGGGAACAAAAATGGAACTTCTTTATAATTATCTGACAAGCCAGGAGTTTAGGGGACAGTTTGAAGCAATTATGGAAGGCTTTAAAGAGCTACAAGATTCTTATAGTGATGAAAAACTGAAAATGCAGAAGATATGGAAAGAGCGAGAAAAACAGCTCGAAAAGATATTGACGGACGCAGTCGATTTCTATGGCTCCCTAAAAGGTATCGCAGGGTCATCGATACCCGACATTAAAATGTTGGAAGACAAAGAAGACACGATGATGTTAGAATATGGCAAAACGGATAGCTAAACCTGATTGGTATATCCAAAACATTAGGCGCTTAATGAAGTGTGAACCATGCGTGTAGATGTTGGGACGTGGGAAGAAGTATTTAAACGTGACAAGGGGTTTTGCCAGTACTGCGGCCTCGATCTTCTATCGTCATTTTCGTTGTTTCATTCTGCCACGGTAGACCATGTGGTCGCAGTAGCTGCAGGAGGAGGTGATGAACTAACGAATCTTGTTCTCTCGTGCCCTTCGTGCAATTCAATGCTTTCGCGGTCCCGGGCACTCAAAACCTTTGAAGAGCGGAAGCGATTCGTGCTTCAGAGAATCGAAGAGAGACAAGATTGGTATCAACCTCTCGTTGCTGAATTACGCGGACATACCTAACAATTCACTGAAGGCCATGGCTCTAAAGGGCCGTTGCCTGAGCTCAAGCGTGACGCTTCATTTGATTTGCTGGTATAAGCCTTATACAACAAGGAGACCACTCCTTCCCATTTGGGATCAAATGAATGATAAAAGGATTAAACGGTATGCTCTATAGTCTTACAGCCGCCACTGATTTTACCATTGGGAACATACATAATGAGGTGGAATATGCCAAACAAAAGGGTCAACCAGCATGATCAAGTTTAGGGTTGGTTGTTGTCTACCCAAGGAGAAGTTATGACCCAAGGCAATGATACAAAAGAAATATCCAATATTGAAATCGTAACCCTCGCTGTTTATCTAACTGGTGGAATATCCTCATACGTTGATACAGAAGATGTGGCCATAAAAGCTAATGAAATAGCTCCTGGGCGTTTTGCGTGGCGGAAATACCCCGAACAAATAAATATTGCCAATGTTGAAAAACGTCTCTATGACGCAAAGATTAAGGCAGGGTATCTTCTTGGTACTCGAAAAAAAGGCTGGATATTAAGTGAAAATGGACTTGTGGTTTCCAAAAAAACTAACAAGGATTTGAAGAACTTAGATGTGTCTCGAATGCCCGCTAACAAAAGAGAGCGGGTTTGGAGAAATCGGGAAAGAGAACGGATGCTTTCAAGTGCGGCTTATGAGAAGTACACTATCGGAAAAAGAGAAGAAATCACCACCCTGGAAGCGGAAGCCTTTTTCAGAGTTAACGATTATGTGACAGGGGTAGCACGTAAAGAAAGACTTGTAAGGGTCCAAAATGCATTTAGGAATGACCCATTATTGAGGGCAATAATGAACGATTTAGTAAAAGTTGTCAGGAAAATATAGGGGGAAGATCATGGAAAGTCAGATACATGTGAAGAGCCACGTCGGACGTGATTTAATACAAAGTGCGAACTCCTTTGGAAAAGAGGACAAAGTGGTGTGGGAGTATGTATCGAACGGACTTCAGTACGTTGATGCTGGTGTTAATCCTATCGTAAAAGTCACGCTTGATAGCAAGAATAAGAAAATCACCGTTGATGATAATGGTCGAGGAATGGATTGGCGCGGGCTCCAGAATTTTTTCCTTATGCATGGCGAAAATATTGACAGGAAAATGGGCAGGCCCGGACGTGGCCTATTTGGAACCGGAAAGTCCGCAGCATTTGGTATTGCTGACATCCTTAAGGTTACTACTGTCAAAAATAGCAAAAGATCGTGCGTTGAACTCCATCGCGCTGATATTAACGCAATGACATCAGGTAATCCAATCCCGGTAAAAACCGTAGAGAAGGAAATACTGACAGAACAACGGAATGGAACGAAAATTGAAATTGAAAAGGTCCAACTGAAAACTCTCAATCAAGCATCGGTCATAAAATATATTGAACGGCACCTTAAGAAATGGAGGAATGCAACGGTACTTGTAAACAATCACCAGTGTGAGTCATCGGAGCCCGAGGCCAGGTATCTGTTTACATACCATCCCGAGGGGGAAATCAAGAATATGCTTGATGATGTCGAGCTTCTTATCAAGGCAGCTTACCATCCACCAGAGGATGGGGATGATCGAGGTATTTCTGTTTATTCTAATGGTGTTTGGCATGCCACCACGCTGGCAGGATTGGAAGGGAAGGAGATGGCCCAGTATATTTTTGGAGATATTGATGTGCCTAAGCTTGATATTGATACTTCGATACCTGCGCCCTTTGATTCAACTCGATCGATGACCCTTAATCCACAAAATGAGCTTGTTCGGGTGATCCTTGCTTTTATAAACACTAAGGCAGAAGAAGTAAGGAAGAAACTTGTCGAAGAAGAAAAAGAGAGAAAGAAAACTGAGGAAGCAAAAAAATTAAATAAACATGCGGAAGAACTGGCTCGGATCATCAATGAAGATTTCAGCGAGTTTAGAGAAAGGATAAAAAAGATAAAAAGCATGAAAAGTGAAACTGGTATTGATTTAGGCCTACAGGAAAATGGCACGGGGGAGAATGACATAATAACGCAAAATGGTGACGACTTTTTCATTCAAGACCTTAGCCTTGAAGGTAGCCCGGGAGCAAGAGGTGACAGTCGAGGCAATGGTGGAGAACCCCGCCACCTTGAACCGGAAGTTCAAATTTCTTCTGACAGCGAAGACAAGGGGAAAATAACCCCCAGTGGAAAGGTCAAGCCACCTTCTAAAGGAGGATTTAGCATCGAGTTCAAACCTATGGGTGAACAGGAACCTCGGGCCTTTTATGCGAGAGAATTGAGAACAATTTTCATTAACACAGATTTCCCTCGCCTTGAAGCTATTAAGAAGATCAGCGGCTCAATAGAAAGTCGAGAATATAAAGAGATAGCGTATGAGTATGCCTTCGCCGAGTATGCTATTGCTTTGGCGGTTGAACTAAACGAGCGCGGAGAATATTTGGAGACCTCCGATCCAATCCTCGATATCCGTGAAAGTGTAAATAGGATGTCCAGAAAGGCTGCTCGCTATTTGACTTAAAGCCTGTGAACTTCATAAATGAATATTAAGATAGGGTGAATAAGGCAAGTGTTTAGGGTGGCATACTAATATAATAATGGAACCAACATTTCGAAAGACTCTCTTTATTCCTGTCAATAGGCTTGGGTTATCCTTAAAAAGCAAACATTATCTGATGCAAACATATATCAAATACGTTGGAGAGCTTGTTCAATGGACAGAAGACAGTTTACGCGATCTATATCGATTCGATAGGGCATCATTGTTTGAAATCAGAAACGAACTAAAATCTATGGATTTATCCTTCGGCATGAAACTTAAGAATTTCCCCGACAGAAGAACCCTTGATAGAATTGCGAAAAGGGAAAACGGACCATTTGTAACGGAAGAACAAAATAAAGCCGATGAGAATAATCTAAACACTGAAAATTCTGTGACGAAGACGGTGCCTGATCATTTGCTCAGAACCACCGAGACCGAGGAACCGATAAAGCCCGAAATTGATGAGAATGCAAGGCGGGCTGAAAATTCCCAAACGACGTCGGTACCAGATTGCTTGCTCAGGACAATTGATACTCTGGAACTTTCTGTCCGAAGTTTCAATTGTCTTTCTAAGGCAGATATCAAGTATGTGGGAGAACTTGTTCAATGGACGGAACAAGAACTTCTTTTGAGAAGGAATTTCGGTAAAAAGTGTCTTTATGAAATCAAAGGTATCCTCTCTCGTATGGGGCTTCAGCTTGGCTTGAGGTTGTATGATTTTCCCTCACGTGAGGCCCTCGAAAAAGCCGATATAATGAATGCTGTCATTTTACCCGAGCATGGTGAGGCAGACGACACAGCGAAAGTGCAACCCGTTTTAAGAAAGGAATTATTTATACCCGTAAATACTCTGGAACTTTCTGTCCGAAGTTTCAATTGTCTTTCTAAGGCAGATATCAAGTATGTGGGAGAACTTGTTCAATGGACGGAACAAGAACTTTTTTTGAGAAGGAATCTCGGTAGGACATCTCTTCGAGAGATAAAGGAAATACTTCTATCCATGGATTTACGGTTTGGAATGAAATTGTACGGTTTTCCAGAAAGAACCGTGCTCGATGAAATGTGTGGGCAAAACACGATAACGTATCCTCTTCCTCCTTTTTCGGATGAGCAAGGAAAAGTGATATCGAGTAAGCCTAAAAAAGCAAAAACGATAGCCTTCAAAGCAAGATCTTTGGAGGAAGAACTTATGATGTTTGTAGAACGCATCATACCCAGAAGGAACTGGCAACAGCATGCGTCCCACCAAAGAGACTGTCGCGTTATAACTATCCTGATGGGATTTGATGGAACTGGAACAAAACCACTTGAAACTGTCGGTCAAAAATTCAGCTTAACTCGTGAACGTGTGCGCCAGATCAGATCGAAATTCCTCAAGAGGCTCAAGCAGTTCCGATATGACGACATCCAACTCCCCTTTTTGGATCGTGCACTGTTGGAAATATCTCGACTGTTGCCGGTAAGAAAGGACGAGGTCGAGCTTTACCTCGCCACAAAAGGAATTGTAAAAGAGAGATTTTCCCTAGATGGTATTAAAGAAGCAGTTTTTCTCACCAAGAAAACGGTTCCATTTGAAATAGTCCGATACAAAACAGTTCCCTATGCTATTTCTCCCGGCACAGAAAGAATACCTAAAATCATAGCGTATTGCGGAACGAGAGCCATAGAACACTATGGCGTGGCCACGGTAGAAGACATCGCGGCTATATCCTCCGAACGAGCAGGACAAGAAATCACTCCCGAATTAGTTACCTCCGTTTTGTCGGCACTATCCAACATTTGGAAGTTTTCGTGGCTTGATAAAGGAAATGGATGGTTTTGGTCTCCGAGCGCACGCAGAAATCAGTTAATCACAATAGTCCGAAAAATATTATCCGCCTCAGGCCCTATTGATGTATCTGTACTGCGAAACGGTATTGGAAGAAGTTCTCGAATGCAAGGATTCATGCCTCCACGTAATGTGATTTTAGAGCTCTGCAAGCAGTTATCATGGTGTACAGTAGATGGTAGCACCATTGAGGCTCGTCTGAACTGTGAAGAAGAACTCGGAGGGTCCGTAGAATGGATATTTTATACCATTTTGAAAGAACGTGGGCCTATTATGAAAAGGGAGGATTTTGAAAGGGCTTGCATTGAACAGGGCATGAATCTCCACACCTTTGTTGCCTACTTGACTTTTTCTCCAATTATTCACAGATATGCTACCGGAGTTTACGGCCTACGAGGCGCCAAAGTCCCTCCAGGCCTTGTTGATTCGCTGCTCTCAAAGTCAGATAATCACCGTAAAAGGAAAACTTTCTTGGATTCTGGATGGACTGAGGATGGCAAAATATGGATTGCTCACAGGGTTTCAGCAGGAATGCTGAGAAATGGTTTGTTTGTTATTCCGGCTGCGATGAAAGTGTATTTGGAAGGTATATACGACTTGAAGGCGATAGATGGGAGCAATATTGGAGATTTCACGGTTAAAGGGAACGCTGGATGGAATTTGGGAAGTTTCTATAAACGTCGTGGTGCAGAGGAAGGGGACCATCTGATAATGCTCTTCGATATTAAAACGAAGATTGCAATCGTTGCAATTAGTGAGGACGAAGATATGCTTAGTATGTTCAAAAGACAAGGGGACATCTAACTCTGAGGGTGGTACAATGAATGGGGGCAGGGCACTCATCAAAGGAAGTTTGTCTTATGAGCAAAGATAGGAATCCGGTAACGGCAGCAATAAGGGTGCTCAGAAATAACAGCGTTTCCTTCACGGAACACACGTATTCTTACGTAGATCGAGGAGGGACCGCGGAAGGATTGCGTCAGTTCGGTCTTAACGAACACTCCTTGATAAAGACGCTCGTCATGGAGGACAAGTCTGGAAGACCATTCATCGTGCTTATGCACGGAGACAAGGAGGTTTCCACCAAAGAGCTTGCCAGAATCATCGGGGTGAAACGAACGGTACCCAATAAACCCGAGACCGCACAGAAACACTCGGGCCACATGGTGGGTGGCACTTCGCCCTTCGGGGCACGCAAGAGGATGCCTGTCTATATGGAGGCGACCATACTGGATCTTTCAAGGATATACATAAATGGCGGCAAACGCGGGTATCTGGTGGGGATCGACCCGAGGGATTTGCAAAGAGTGCTCAATCCAATCCTCGTGAAAGTCGCAATATGATTCCAATCCTGAAGGGTCGCTGTCTTTACGAACCTTTTCAGCTGTCACACATCCCTGCCATTATCACGTTTGCTTTCTTTGCGTCCTTCGCTTCTATTTCCCTTAACAGACTCGTACTTTTAAATAGTACAACGTAAACTTCTACAGGAATCTTTTTCCCTTGAATTCCGTCAATGATTGCGCGACAATAGAATTATGGGTGGGAGAATCGAGTTGAGAAAATCAACTGCATCCCTAACGTTCACCATGGGCAACCATGGGTGCAGCTAGGTCGTTACTGTGCGGCTCAGACCGACCACATTAACACGCACATAAAAGAAGGAGGATAAATGGCTGTTCCCGATTATCAAAGCGTGATGCTTCCACTCCTGGAATACACCGCAGGTCGTGACGGAGAAATCTCGAGCGGCGAGGCCGTTGATGCTTTGGCTGTGTCTCTTGCCCTCACCGAAGATGACTTGAAACAGATGTTGCCGAGTGGCATTTCGCCAACCTTCGTCAATCGGGTGGGCTGGGCCGCCACCTACATGAAAAAGGCGGGATTGTTAGAGGCCACCCGCCGTGGCTATTACCGTATTACAAGGCGTGGTCTCGATCTGCTGAAAAAGAATCCTCAAAAGATCAACGTGAAACTCCTAAGCCAGTATCCCGAGTTCCAACAGTTTCAGAGTTTAAAGGGCACACGGAGCGGCGAGAAAGCGAAAGACACCGAAGGGATGGTGGACTTCCCAGGTACCACCCCTTCTGAAGCACTTGAAAAAGCATACGAGAACCTCCGCGACCAACTCGCAGAAGACCTCCTTAGCAAATTAAAGCAGGTCACGCCGGCGTTCTTTGAGCGCATAGTTGTGGAGCTCCTTGTGAAGATGGGGTACGGTGGTTCCCGTGCCGATGCCGGCAAGGCTATTGGCCGAAGTGGTGATGGCGGCATTGATGGCATTATCAAGGAAGACAAGTTGGGGCTCGACGTAGTGTATATCCAAGCCAAACGGTGGGATAGCAATTCAGTCGGAAGACCCGAAGTAATGCAATTCGCCGGTGCGTTACAAGCCCAAAAAGCCATCAAAGGCATCTTTATCACCACGTCGAGATTCACCGAGGAAGCACGGAGTTATGTCGCACAAATTGGTAGTAAGATCGTATTGATTGACGGTGAACAATTGGCCCAGTTGATGATAGACAGTGACGTAGGTGTATCGACCATTTCATTATATCCGGTAAAGAAGATAGATTTGGACTATTTTGATGAGGTCATGTAACCAGTCGGCGCAGTCAATCGCCGAAACTGTGACTCCTGGCTGAACTTCTCATTGAGCCTATAGGAAAAGCCACGAAAGTGTCATAAAATATTGCCGTCAAGACGTTGAACCACAGATGACCAAGTTCAAATCTCTTCCTCTTCGATACCCGCTGTTGCGATGACGATGCCCGCGGCGCCGCCCATGACACAGCGTGAATTACGATGCACGAGAGAACGGGATGTGCTAAAATTATGTAGGGGTGGTTCGTTATGTCTCGATATAAGTTTCGGGTAAATGACACAGAATACATTACCGTTGATACCCCTTCTCTTAAGGAAGCCTTAGAACAGGCAGGGATAAAAGAGGACGAGTCATTTGAGATCGTCGAGGGGGATGATTTCAACGATAGGAGCCTCAAATCCGCCATTACTGACGATATCTTGTTTGGTAAATAAGGGTTAATTTCATTCCGCATGGTTATTCCACACTGGTCATAGAGGCCGTGTTATCATCTGTTTCAATAGGTAAGTCTTGGTAATTCCTTTATTTGAAATCATTTACCTGCAGATGAACGAGGTACTCCCCTCCTTCCCGTCATCGTTACACGCCATGCTGTCCGAAGCTATGAAGACTATAGGCGGAATTCGATTGTCGCATCGGCGAGTTCCTTCTCTCAGGAAAAACTATTTGCAATGGCCCGGCGAAAGTGGGACAATTAGACATTCGTTTCAGGTCAGAAAGGCGCATAGGGCGAAGAGATGTATGGGGGAACAACGACCTATCGATTTATCATGCATGACAGTCACCAGCGATGGTTGGCGACTTTGTCACGATAGATAACTTGTCCCTGAAGGTGGGATAGCTGGAGGAACGTCCATGCTCACCTGTCTCAATAAAAGGCCTCCTAAACGCAACAGCAGAATCGTGGGAAGTGCGCTCATTATTCTGTTGGTGGTTCTCCTTTATCTACCGGCCGAAGCTGAAAGCCCAGCCGAATCGGTACACTATTACTTCTTTTTCACCCGCTCGAAACATATCGGCCAACTGCTTCAGGCCGGGGACGTAAGAAACGCGAGCGGTGTGTGGAATAGAGAAGCTGAGTACTTTAAGCAATCTCAAGACGATACAGACAAAAAGTGTACCCAAGATCTTGCGGATGCGGTCGAGAAGTTCCTTGTCCCTTTTGTAACGCGCATAGAAACATCTCTCCGCTCAGTACAATGGCCGGATATCAGAGAGAATTGGCCTGCCGTGAAACAAGCTATTTCGGAGGCAGATACTCTTCTCCGGAGTATTGACAGTCATCAGGTCCTTCAGTACTTGGGTCGAAGGGATAGAGCTGCCCAGCCCATCTTAGCGGCCAAAAATGAATTGCTCAGGAGAATAGCGGCTGACGTACCAGAGCAATTCTTAACGTATCAGCCCGGAGCCAGCCGCGATTTCTTCTCAGAGTATCCGGTACAGATCGAACCGAAAGAGTTTTTAAAATCCAACAAGCCCTTATGGATAGAAAACCTAACGAAGCTCAGCTGCGAAGGAGTCAAGACTTTTACCGACTCCTACAAGAAATGGCTCGATGACGGCGACCTTGAGGATGCGGGGGAAATCTATTTCAAGAAAACGGTGGATCAGGGACCGAAGAAGCCAAATTTTGTCCAGGTCCTCGATGCGTGCCGAAAAACAAAGGATGCGGGGCTTCCGCTGCGCCCCCTTAAAGATACAAACATCCGCGTCGTTCAGATTACGGAGCCGTCACGCTTGAAGGATGGGGGCATAGAATTCCCGGTTGAGATCGCAATCGATGCCCCCTTTCCAGCCGAGAAAGCAGAACTGGACAGGGCGTTCGAGAGTCGGACCGCAGACACTGCTGACATTCTTGTCGTGCTTGACATTGCACTGGCCCGCAACGATAGAAAAATTCAGCCACCAGAAAGCGTGTTGTCCAAGTACCAAAGCTCGACGCAAACAGTCCCGAATCCAGACTATCCCCTTGTCGAAGCAACGGTCAGGCAGGCACAGATGAACCTTCAGAGCGTGCGAAATCAGGCATCAATCGATTCGGCTACTTGCCAGGGTTGGGGCTGCGTCCTTATCAGTATCGGCAATGCGGTCGCGATCAACAAAGCAAACGCGAACGTACAGCAGGCTTTTGATACCCTCAGAGCCACTCCGATGACCTTTGAGAAGCCGGTCTACACTGCTTATGAGTTCAGAAAGGCCGTCGTTGATGCCGCTAAGGTTGCTACGGTCAATTACTACATCATCGACCGAGTGGCCCAATCATACGTGAGGGGGACTTTTGACGTACGTGAGGCGCGTTCATTCAATGTCTGTTATGGGCTACGGGATAACGACCCCGACATGGACCGATATTCAGTCGGAACCACCAAAGAGGATCAAGTGGTTAGCTTTGAGCAGGCGGCTGTCACAGTCCCTCTCTCAAAGATTATCGAGCAGATGAATGCTCAGTCCACGAAGCCGGTTCCTCCCCTGAGTAGCTTGCACAATGAAATTATCGCAGACAGAAACAAGAATTTGGCTGCAGTGAGAGGCAAAACCTATACAGCCATCGCCCAAAAGGACAGTAGGTTTGATTCCGTCGTGGTCGTTTTTAACCCAAGCGCTGGTATGGGAAGCGGGTTCTTTGTAAAAGATGATGTTGTCCTTACCAACTACCACGTGATCCAGGATGCAAAGTATGTTGAGATGAAAATGCATGATGGCACCGAAACCTTCGGAAAAGTGATTGCACAGGATGTTAGGCTCGATCTGGCGCTCATCAAGGTTCAAGCGAGAGGTGTACCCGCCAAGGTATATTCTGGTCAGGAGTTGACTCTTGGCGGGACCGTGGAGGCTATTGGCCATCCGAGAGGCCTGCAGTTCAGTATTACCAGGGGGATCATCAGTGCCATCAGGGAGCTTCCGAGCGAGTACGCGCCTGGCGGACATAAAGTTCGGTACATTCAGACCGACGCGGCAATGAGCCCGGGAAATTCCGGAGGCCCATTGTTTTTTGAAGACCAGGTGATCGGAATCAACACGCAGAAAATGGCCGGAAGGGCAATAGAAGGACTCGGCTTTGCTATACATTACGGCGAGATCATCGAGTTTCTTGAAGCCAATGGCATCCGGCCGCAGAGATAGGTGGGCGTAATGTGATGTAGGAAAAGGTAAACAAACACTGGTGGTGAGACCCCGTTCTCGAAAACCGACGTTAGCCAAAACGATGTTACCATGGAGCGCGCAGAGGAAATTCTTATAACCGGCCGGACTATTCCACACGTTGAGGAGGGAGACCAACTGAAATGGTAATTATTGTGAATCTATCTTCAGTGAAAATCCGCCAACGATTGCGGGAGAATGGTTTATGGGTGGGAAAATCATCATAGGGTTGCGTTGTACTGTTTTTTTTCTCACGATACTACCCGTGCCGTGCCACGCCCTCACACCCGCTCAGGTTTTCGACAAGGTCAAGGATAGCGTTGTCGTGGTGAAAACCCTGGATGCTGGGGGCAAGGTGAAATTGCAGGGGAGCGGTGTGTTGCTCTCATCCGGCGGGGTCGCCACCAACTGCCATGTCGTGGAAGGGGGTGTCTCTTACTGGGTGGGCCGGGGCAACCAGCTTATTTCTGCAACCCTGTATTCGGAAGACGCCGATAGGGACATCTGTATCCTCGATGCCAAAGGTATTACAGGGAAGCCAGTGCAGTTCGGCAAGACCGCAGCCCTCAAAGTGGGGGACCCGGTCTTTGCTGTGGGAGCGCCGCGGGGTTTGGAACTTTCCCTCTCCGACGGCATCGTTGCGCAACTCCGGGGCGGACCTCCACCCCTGATTCAGACCACGACGGCCATCTCTCCAGGATCGAGTGGGGGTGGTTTATTCGATGGGGAAGGCCGCCTTGTCGGCCTCACCACCCTTTACGTGGAGGGCGGGCAGAACCTGAACTTTGCCATGCCCGTGGAGTGGATAGGCGAGGTCAAGCCGGGCCGCACACCGGTTGTTACGGGAATCAGTCAGACCGAATGGTTAAAACGTGCCATTGCCCTTGAGGATATGGAGGACTGGAATGGGGTGATTGATTGGTGCCGAAAGTGGACGGAAAACGAACCCAAAAGTAGCTGGGCCTGGTACGGACTGGGAGTTGGTTACGGCAAGCTTAACCGCAACAACGATGCAATCATGGCGTTTCGACAATATTTGCGTATTGCTCCGGGGGATGTTGGCGCTTGGTATAATCTCGGGACTATTTACGACAAACTCAACCGTAGTAATGATGCAATCAAGTCCTATCAGCAAGCGCTGCGCATTGATCCAGAAAATGCTAAAAAATGGTTCAATCTGGGGATTCCTTACTACAGACTCAATCGCAACAACGATGCGATCGAAGCCTATCGCCAAGCCCTGCGTATTAATCCCAAGCTTATCGACGCTTGGTACAATCTGGGGATCGTTTACTACAGAGTCAACCGTAATAATGATGCTATCAATGCCTTCCAACAAGCCCTGCGCATTGACCCAAAGTATGATGACGCTTGGTATAATCTTGCTGTCGCTTACTATAATGCCGACAATTATACAGCTGCCTTAGACGCAGTCCGAGAACTGCGGCGTCTCGATCCGGAGAGGGCAGACAGGTTATTCAACCGGATCGTGCCGCGCTGATTGCAATCGAAGATGCAAGGGCGTAGAGACCTTATGAAGGACAAAAGAAATAACGTGGTCACGGTCACTGTGGTCAATAACGAGGGCAAGGTTGGAAAGAGTCTCGTCGATCTTGCCCGTAACGCATAGTATGTCCGCCGCGTGTGGGTTGCACGATGATTAACTGGAATCAAAAAGATGCTTGGGTTGGAGTTTTTGATATCCTGGGTTTCAAAGATTTGGTTCGACAGACAGACCAGGAATTCCCACGAGCCTTACTGACGAGCAAACTCAACGACCTTTTCGAGGCACTGAACCACGATATCATGTACTATGGACAATTGGAATGTATGGTCTTCTCGGATACAATTGTGATTTTTGCTTCCGATCTCAAAGCCAGCTCTTACGGATGGTTTCTTCTCCAATGCACAATTCTCATAGACAAATCTATCACTGTCAGATTGCCCCTGAGAGGTGCCATCAGTGTCGGGACGGCTTTTATTTCCAGTTCTCCACCCATGATCATCGGCCCATCTTTCCTTGAAGCCCACGAATACTGCGAAGACCAAAACTGGATCGGACTTCTACTGACTCCTTCCGCCACCGTGGCAGTTCGCCAAGCCGGGCTCGAACCGCTTCACCATGACTTTGTTTTGGACGACATCCCGTTAAGGAAAATGTCGTCTGAGAACGTGTTAGCTTATCGATTCCAGAACGGAATGTCGAATTATTCAAGCCCCTTACTTGGATGTCTTGCGGAGATGAAACACTCTGCTCCCGATAAGGACAAGGGCAAATACAGCAGCACCATGGCGTTTATTGAGAAACATTACAGGTACATAATTAACTGACGAATGGATACAACCAATCGATGAAAAATCCGACTCTGGCTGGACCAAGCATTCGGCATGAAAGGACATGTGGTGTTTGATCCCGAGGCAGATCTATTCTTTGAAGACCCAAGACACGAGCGCCCTTATCCCGGAGATTATGGCGTTCTCTATCTACTACGCAGGGACGTCTACCATTGTCTTGGATGGGATCCAGCCTTGGGTACCAAAACGAGTCACCAAGCATTGTGGCCTGGGGGTATGGCCATACTTGCGGGAATCGACCTTGTGGCGAAGTTTTACAAAGGTGACGATGCCGTTGGTCAGGTCGGCTCGAGGTTCAGAGACTTCGTTGGCGAATACTTTCAGCCGCTTTCCCCTGGAGACGAGGAGATCATTTATCAACTTCGGAATGCTCTTCTTCATTCATTTGGACTTTATTCAAGAAGAGGCAGACAAGCGTACCACTTTTCCTTGACAGCAAGAGGTGGTGATGCACCGTTTGCCCAGCAACTCGCTCCAGGCCGTTACCAGGTCGATCTCTTCGTCCTTCATAAGCGGTTTGAGCAAGCTCTTGCAAACTACAAGGAGGATCTGGAGAATCAGTTACCACTCCAGAGCAACTTTAGAAACATGTTTAGAAGCTACGGAGTAGTTCACATAGGCTAATAACTGCTAACCGCGTCAGCCCCGACATGTCACAAGACAAGCTCGTAGATACTTGGCAAGAAGACAAAGAACGGGCGCGGTTCGGCGAAATTGCAGGGGCAGTGAGTATATCCTTATCGGTGCAGTGCCTTACGATCTTGGGTTCTTCATGTTCTGTGGTGTTAAAGTCGACAAGACTACAAAAGCATTTGAGAAAGTACTGGCTGCCATCAAGGGATGGAGCCTATACGAGTCGCAGAAGCGGGCGTCTGATAATACTCGCATAGAAAATAGCGCAAAAACAATGACCTTCTGAACCTTACTGCTGAGCTTCGTGTTACTCGCTTTTCACTCTGTAATGTGCAATTCGGTTCATAGGTTGGCTGTAATGAGTAGTGGATAGAAAAACTCTCCCTCTTCCTGCCTGATGTATGTTTTTTTACAACTGTCTGTCAAGCAGTTCAAATTCTATTTGTTGTCCTCACAGCCATCTCTGTATCTCCCACCACGGCCCGGCCTAATGATCCCCGTGTTTAGGAAGATAATCCTATCAACCGCCGGACCGTATTTGCGCTCCAATTTTGTCTGTAGCGCCTCGATCTCATCAGGGGTCATTCCGGAGACAACTCGGATCATATCTTCTTGTGGGATCTCCGCCACTGAACACTTCTCTTCCAATTTATTTATCCGGCTTTTGATCGTCATTTGGTCCTCCTATTTGTATGTTCGTTTCTCAAGAACGATTCGTTCAATACCAGAAAGCCTATCCTCGATCTCCTGTATTTCTTTTGCTTTTAATGCATGCGTGAGGATATCGTTGGCGACGTAACGACGTACTGTTTCGTTGTCAGAATCTAACAGTGCGGCGAGTACCGACACGGCCCTCTCCACCTGGGATTTCAAATTCTCCACGGCCACATCCATCAACTCATTCTTCCGCCGGGTCAACTCTTCACGAAATGGGGGTTGGCGCAACCACTTGTAGATGGTCGTCTTCGAGATACCGGCCCGTTTGGCCCCGTCCTCAATGTTACGCGCCTGGACCAAAACTGTAATAACGCGGCTTTGTCGGGTGCTCAACGAATTTAAACGTTTTTCGTCCATATCAGTTTGCCTCCCCCGTCCCGGAATTTGCCGGTTTTGTAGACGTTTTGATTATAAGAATGGTTGGCATCGGTGACCCGGGATGGGCTTTCCGCCATTCGAGCAGCCTCTGCTCTTGATCCTCGTGACTCCGCACCACCAGGAATTCTGGCTTCTGCTGCGGTTTTAACTTGTCTTCGATGTTCTTGATTCTGGAATAAACTCCTTTCATGGTTATACCCTCCATACTGATGTTTTTTGTGATATCGTGTGGTGTCACTTTCCTCAAGAAACACAGGGAAGGAGTATGTGCAGGTTTGCGGTAACATCGGTAACAGGTCATTCAAACCCCCTAACGATAAGGCTTTAGCTGTTACCTCACAGCGGTAACATGTGGTAGCTTCTGCGGTAACAAGACAGGGGGAAAAGAAAATGTTACCTCCTCTGTTACCTCGTGCTACCATCGGCTGGTAGCACTTAAAGCATTGATAGATGGGCTTTTGGTGCATCTGTTACCTCTGCTACCTCATTCTGGAATATACCCTTCGCTATGAATTTCAATACTCTTTTCTGCTCCGTCTTTATTCTGACATTTATCGTATTCCTACCATGATCGACCTGAATGAGTCCTCTGTTCGCAAGCCGCCGATACAGAGTCTCTTTTGTCAGTGGGAAGTGTGCCTGTTCCTGCAAACAGTATCTTTGTACCGTATGCCACAAGGGCTGTGGGAGAAGATAATAATGGAACTCGTCGTAGTATCCTATGAGCTCCCCATTGTTGCTGCCTACGCAAGGTTGGAGACTGTTGTCTTTGGGTTCTATGCAAACGGCCCCCTGGGTGATAAGCGCCTGTATAATATCAATAAACTGTCTGATAGGTTCATCATCATCAATGCGCTGGCTCTGTTTTGCGGATAAGGTATTAAAGATTGTCCAGGCTTCACTCGATCGAGTCTTGGACTCTGTTTCAGTCAGGAGACCTTTATCGGTGACCCATCGAAGCATCGTATCAAAGGCAAACTGAAGGAAGGCAACTTGCTCGGGCAACTTCTTATGAGTATCCTCCCGTGACGCCTTCGTGCGCAGATCCCTGAAGGTCTCCGGAAAACTCCTCTGGATATCTATGATATGATCACGAACCCACATAATATAGGAGCTCATGGCATGGGGCAATACGTCAGCCTTCGCTTGTAACTCCGTTAATCGTGCCTTATCGATATCACCTTTCAAGAATTCGAGCACGAGCACTCGCGCAAGTGTGCTCTGTAACTGGACCAACTCCTCGCCGGTGATGAGCAACATACCCCGTGGGGTATATCGTCCCTTCTCGGTGGTGTCGGCGTTCAGTCTGTCCCGTCCCGTCCGGTTGCTGTATTCTCTGATAAGTCTCTGAGCCAACTGCTCCTTGTTCTGAGCGTCCTGACGTCGGGAAGACGGATGATAGTCGTCTAATACCAAGAGGGTATCTTTGAGGGTGAAGGCTTTCTTCTCGATGGCATTTGCGGTATCGTCAAAGTTTGAGAGATTGTTTGCCTGTGAGAAATCGCCGAAATGAGATAAGAGTAACATGGCAACTGTTGTTTTAAATGTCCCCGTATCTCCGTAGGCATACCCCGAAAAATTCGGCATGGGGTTTAGAAGCGTCGTGAGGGGGGACAACCAGAGCAGAGCAAAGAGCGGGAAGGTGATCTCGCGTCTTCCCATATCAAGAAATGAAAGACTCCGCGTAATACCGATCTCCTCTTCTTCTCTATCGACGATACGTGGTATTGCATATCTCCTCAACACTTCGGGGAGGGTTACAAGGATATCGCCGCCGCCTATTGCTCCGCCCCCCGACAGATAAATCCATCGTCCCTCTATTTGACGCCAGCCTGTATGGGTATATACGGTTAATCTCTTTGCGTTATTCGACTGGACCTGTATTGCGTGTCTCACCAGGTCCTTTGTATTCTGCCCTGCCTCAAGAATGGCCCGATTTCCCCATTCCTTAAACACCCATGCCATGGAAGGGAACTGGCTGGCTGTAACCCTCGTGCAGGGTAAGACGCCGTCTCTTACGGTCCCTTCGATACCGAAGTAATGGGTCCGGTCGATACCGTTATCCTCGGTCACCTCCTCGACAATGCAGGCATTGAAGTTGGCGAGTCTTATGGCTATCTGCATCTCATTTTTTTCCTTCCACCGGCAGAGATATCCGTTGTCGTCAATAAAGTAAGGATACCGTGATTCGTGTCTTAGCTCCTCATGGCTTTTCGATGAAGCGGGATAGGAGCCAGCGGATTTGATCTTTTCGTTAACCACATGATCGTCAAGAGGTGGTTCGCAGAGGAAATGATTCACTTGGTGCAATAACTCTGCAATGTCGTTCTCAGAGAGCTTGAGGGGATGTTTCACGTTCCATTCCCGAATACGACACGCGTGTCGGAAAAAGGTGTCATCCCGCTGGCCCTCGCGGATCGGGACCGGTAGTAAAATGTCCTCATCCTTCTTCTCTCTGAAGCGTCGTACAGGCTGAAAGAATATTGACAGAGGATCAAGATCCTGGTCCATATGCTCGATATATCGCCCCTCGGTGTTTCTGGTGGGCATGACGATCTGGCCTTTCCCTGCAAGGCGATAGTCGACGATAATACCACCGACAGTGATGATGCGCGCACCCTGCTTCTGTACTGTCTTTGTGTCCTTGAAAAGGAGCTGACCGCCATTGGGGGTGCTAATAGCGATATGACGTATTCCGGCTGCCGTGAGTCGTCCGGAAAAATGTTTATACTGATCTTTGGAATCCATATCGACAACGATAAGGCCCGGGGGAATAATGAGTCCTATCCAGCCTCGCTTGTCCAACCACTTTTCAATCTCTTGCTCCGTGAGAGAGGCACCGGAGTGTGTCCAGTCTTTTTTCAAGGGTGTTTTTGCATCCCGGTAGTTTTTGTTGTCACCTGAGTAACCTAACAGCTTAATGAAAATACATTGCGTTCCGTGACTGAGAAGCCATTCCTGGAGTGCCATATAATCGTTCATGGCTTTACTCCTTCACGGAGTCAACGGTGTGGACAGGAGTCGCATAGAGCCATCGCTCCAAGTCCTCGACTTTGTAAATTACCTTGCGCCCTATCCGGTAGAAGCGGGGGCCTTCTTTGCGAAGCCTCATGTTTGCAAGGCTGCCTCGATTAAGACCGTAAGCCTCTGCCGCCTCTTCCGGGGTTAGAGCCTTCTTTGAATTTAATTCTCTAAGTCTATCCATGTGGTACCTCCTGAGATTATTTATGTTCACAAGAGGTATGCGCGACTTTCAAGGTAGCAATTTGCTACTTTCGCGGTAGCTAACATGGATGAACAAGTAGCAGTCTTATTATTTCAATGAGTTACAAGACATGGATTATTTTTGAAGAAAAATAACTTAAGGTAATGAAATGTACCAGTTAGAGGTAGAGAACAAATAAATAGCTAAAGAATTATTGTGATATACCGATCACGTATGAGCAGAAGATAGTACTTTTTTTAGTTGACATCCAGTAGGGGGTTGCCTTAACCTTATATTAAGGCATTGGAAGGATCACCAGAGCGAGGAAAGGCTTTGGCTACATAAAAGGATGGGAAAGGAGCGCCATGACGGCTAAAGTTGTCGATATTAATAAGAATGGAGCGTTATCAAAAGAAACTTGCCTCAGTGAACCCCGCATAAGCGAAGCAATACCATATATAAATGCTTTTTCAGGGAAACGATTCGTTCTTAAAATTGGTGGGTCTGTTTTGGATAACCTATCTTTATTACCCGCTCTTATAGAAGATATAGTCTTCCTAAAGAAGGTTGGAATTAATGTTATTTTGGTTCATGGTGGCTCAAGGCAGCTGAACAAGGCAATGGAGCGGAAAGGCATGAAGGTTGAATCATTTGATGGCCTTCGAGTGACATCGGCAGAAGTGCTGGAGTTAGCTGCCAATGTGTTTCATGAAATTAGCCTTGAAATAGAGAAGGAAATAAAAAAGCATGGGTATAAATGTATTATTTTTGGACGGGAGTCCGGTCTTGTAAAATCGAAACAAAAAAACGATCCTCGCTTGGGTTTTGTTGGCGATCCCCAAAGTGTGGAAACAGAACTTTTAGAAGGTCTTGCGGACAATGTCATTCCAATAGTTTCGTCAGTTACGGATGGTACAAAACCAGGCGATATTGGTTTTAATGTGAACGCTGATGATGTGGCTGGTATTATTGCCGCCGAGGTTGCTGCGGAAAAAGTGATTTTTATGACAAACGTCAAGGGTGTTTTGGATGAAAATGGCAATCTCTTACCAAGCCTAACTGTAAGCCAGACTGAAGATTTGATAAAAAAGGAAGTGATACACGGAGGCATGATCCCAAAGGTGCATACTTGCCTCAGCGCATTAAAGCGTGGCGCAAAGAAATGCCATATTATTGAAGGTAGCACCCATTCGTTCATTAATGAAATTTTGAGCGATAAGGGCGTGGGAACCGAATTTGTCAAAGACGAAGACAGCAAGCAAAAACATAAATTAGCATAGTGATCGACTTCAAACTCGATTTATCCCTGCTGGCCGAAATTGAGGAAGACCCAGATTTCTTTGTCGGTACTGTTATCGACATATCACGAGCACTCTTTGAGTTTACATCTGACTTAAATGTTAGGTTTGCAGAGAAATTGGGTATTTCTCAAGAACAATTATCTACCCATGCAGTAGAAAATTACATTCGCAAAGTGGCTGCTAATGCTGACGTTACGGTGGTGTGTTTAGTTAAAAATCAAATTGACAATGACGATGAGCTTATAAACAGCTTGAAGGCCGGAAGCATCGTACTACTCAAATAGATTCTATCCTTAAATCAATTCTCGAATAAGTCCCCTTGATATTTAGTGGAGAAACTAACTTCAGAGTTGGTTTGTCAGGATTATTTACTACCAGTAACTGGGACATTACGTGAATCAATATTTTACGAACCAGTCAATAGGCTCTTCCTGGAATATATAAGAGCAGTATACCCCGGTTTTTATAGTAGCCTCCAAGTGTTTACCAAGCTCTGAATGGTTCTTACCGATGTTATCAATGGCGGTTTTTATTGATTTCCAGATACGTTTGCGCTCTTTTTCAAACTGCGGGTCAATATTATCCTGTTTTACCGTGTTTACATAATTTTTCATGTAATCATCGTATTCTTTTTGTGCCGCATCTATTTCCATCGGAATCTTTGTTTCCCTTACTTTATTAAGTTCACCAAGTAACCGTTGGGCCTCTCCGAACGCTGCTTCGCTTTTTCGCTCAGTAATGCGCCCTCCGGTTTTCATGCCTGCATCGGCCAACTGTTCATCCGTAGCAGAATCATACTCTTCATCGAGGTCGCGAGGCATGGTTTCAATGCCAGACATTAATTTTAGGATTGAGATATCCTGTCCTGGATTGCTGAGTAAATATACAATATATCTCATACCCTTGAGGTTTCTTACCGTTTTCGACTTTCCTTGAAAGCAGACCTTCCAATAATCGCCGTCCAGCACAAAGTAATTATTCCCCCACTCGCCATCTTTGAGGGGTGTGTCTGGTATCCTCTGTTTTCCTTCGGTAGAAGAGGTATCGTCTCTTCGCTCCTGGGGTGAGAGGGGATCACTTTCCTCTGGGAGTGGGTGACCCTTCTGACTTTCCAAAACTAACTGGTTATTTTGTTCAAAATCAACGACGTCTTGATATTTAAAACGAAACGATTTAATTCCTTCGAGGAGTTCGAGGGCTTCAGCGTTACCAGGCCGCAGGGTAAATGATATCGCTATACAGCCAGACGGTATAACGGGTGTGGCTGTATAGCCTTCATACAATCTTTTGCACAGCTCGGAGAATGATTCCATCGCAGATTCGTGGGTTACAGGTCTCATCTCCTCTCCGTCAATAATGTCATCAAGAGAGCCTGATTCAAAGGATACCCATTTGCGACGTACCATTTCCTCTATTTCTTCAAATGTCTGTTTGTGACGTGGAAGGGTATCAAGGTCAACGATTCGTCTGCCGATTTCGTCATATGCGGGGAGACCGGCTTTGATGTGGTTCAACAGTTCAATTGCCGTCCAATCTCGCAATTGTAACAGCTCCCATCCATAAAGCCATCGCTTGATTTCCCGTGTCTTCTGGAAGTCCCCTCTATTCGGGGGATAGCTCTCGGGTCCCAATTGTGCCGGTGCGGGTTGTCCGGCTGTCCCCATGAAGGCGGTAACCTCCATTTCCTTGAATAAGAACTCCATTACAGTTTTGATGGCAAGTTGCATATTGTTGCTAAGGTTGGTGAAACTCACGGCCTCGGTGTCAGGGGGTTGTTTCACGATAACTAATCGTTGCTCGCGGTAAAGTCTTTCCGCGACTCTCAGTAGTTCTTCATCGGTTCGATACCTCCCCGGCATGCCTGTGCCCCCCAAAGTAGCTGCCTTTTGCTTCGCCTTCAGGTCCCGTAAGATCTTTTTAAGACTATCCCTCGGCTCACGTTCTAATGTATCAGAATTAATAACCTTCTTACCATATTCAGTGAACGCTTCTAATTTCTCTGTTTTTACAAGCCCGAATAGCTGAAAAGGTTTGATATTTAGTTTTTCAATGGTTTCTTCTGCGGTAATGAATTTATCCATGCTGCCACCTCCTGACGTGGTTCCCGAATAAACTGGCACACAGAGGAAGGGGTTCAGGATGGCCCCTTTTCGAGAGCGACTCTATCCTCTGTGTATGGTGTTACTGTTCTTTTGTCGACAAATCAATAATTTTCTCTTCCTTCCCTCGGGTAAAGCCTGCTTCAAGCCGCAGAGCTGCCTGTCGCCGTGCATCTGAAGTAAGATGGGCATATCGTTTAACCATCTGCAGATCCTTATGTCCAAGCGCTTCTTGAATGACAAAAAGACTTTCTCCCTTGATCGCAAGCCAGGAAGCATGGGTGTGACGAAGGGTGTGGAAGGTCACAAATTGCCGTCTATCCGTAATCCCGTTATTAAAGCCAAGTTCCTTTACAACTTTCGGGTACGTATGAGATATATTGGTAATCCTACCCTTGTTTCGTTTGTCGGTGAATATATACTCTTCGGGATCATCCGGTATTCTTCCTTTAAGCATCTTCTGGACCGCTTTGGTCATAAATGCTTTCCGTGCGGTCTTGTTTTTCGGGTCTGCGATATGTATGGTGCCGTTCTCGAAATCGATATGCATTCCCTTAAGATTGGTGATTTCTCCAAGACGAAGGCCGCAATGAAGTGTGACCAAAGCCATATCATGGACCAGGATCGATGTCTCCTTCAGCTTATCCAATAGCTGCTTGGCCTCTTCATAGCTGAGGAAACGCTGCCGTTCATTCTGTACAACTGGCAATTTAACTTTCCTCACTGGATTTTCTCCCTGCCACATGCCCCAGCCGATGGCCTTGTTGATCATCATGCGTACGAGAACAAGACAGTGTTTCACTGATTGCGGGGCGAGGCCTTTCTTCGTCAGTTCCACTTTCGTTTTTTCCAAGTCAAAAGGTGTAATCTCGTTGAGCCTCTTTTGTGCATATCGTGCTTTGATGTGATTCTCATAGCGGCTCTTATCGTCAAGGCCATTTCGTGACTTGTTTGTCTTTGCCCATTCAAGGTATTTTTCGGCTACTTCCGAGAAGAGAGGCACTTTCTGTTTTTGTTTTGGCAGATCCTCACCGTGACGGATATCGCGGACCCTATCGGCTCGTATCGTGCTGGCCAACTTCGCTGAGTACCCCTCTGAAGTCCAGCCGCATTTCTCCCATATCTTTTTTCCATCGTGTTTATAGGTAATGTCAAAACAACTATCTTGTTTGCCCCTATAGGTACGGATATCGCTTATCCGTTCATATACCCCAGGATACTTTGTCGGTCGTCTCGCCGCTGCCATAATTACCCTCCTTTCTGACCACCATCTTCAAACTTTTGGCCAGTCCAATTGTCTGTCATTGCTACCCTATAGCTACCAATTTGAATTATATTGCATGATTTATGATTAAATGGTATCATGTATAAGTATGTTACATTTAAAGACTAATTATGTCAAGTGATGAGTTGTGAAAATGGTATATATTGGACTTCTAATCCGTAGGTCGCAGATTCGACTTCTGCCGGGCGCGCTTTAAATACCAACTGTTTACAGCGTTTCACCTTTCGGGCTAAAATGTAATTGTAACGTATTACGGAATATTGAAGGCCCGGCAATCCTCACGTGGTGTCTTAATCCCAGGGAACTCTCGGCTCTTCCCTTCGAGGAGTTTGTCCGTACGTTCTTACCCTCACAGGTAGGGGAAGGTGAGCGGAGGCGATTATGGAATATTTATACGAAGGCACAAACATCCATAAGGCTGTGAGGCAACACCGGCTGTGTTCTTCGAGGCGGGGCTTCTCATCGACGCGTTGCGGCAGCTTGATGCCATGACCGAGAACACGGACAAAAAGATATCGGCGGTGTGCAGGAGGTTCCCCGAGTATGCCCACCTCTTGACGATCCCGGGATTCGGTCCCGATATCTTAGCAAAGGTACTGGGGGCCATAGGGAATCCCCATAGATTCGAAAACTCTCGGCAGGTGCTCAAAACGGCGGGGCTCGATCTCTCGAGTGACCGAAGCGGAAAGAAGACTGATACTGTCCCCGTTATCTCCAAAAAGGGGAAGGCGGATCTTAGGTACAGGCTCTGGCTAGCAGCGCTTTATGCTTCCATAAAAAGCCCCCCTTTCATTGCCTACGTTACGAGCAAGATAAAAGGCAGGGAACGGGAGGCAGGGATACGAGGCAAGGTGAGGATAAAGCTCGCCGCAAAGCTCCTTGTGATTGCGTGGACACTTATTGTTAGCGACGGGGTTTTTACCCTCATAAGTATCGGTAGTAGATCCTCACCCGTCGCCCCAGACCTTTTACGCGCCTCTGCCACAGTAGTACCTTATTTTGAGGGTCTTTGGTGCCGCCTGTGAATTTTCAGAGAGGATTTTCGGCTCTGACCTCACAGGCGTGCTTCCGACTTTGAGGAATCACCGGGCTCAAAGCCGTTGACCAACGCGCGAGCGTGCCAGTTTCTGCACTTTTCTCTTGCAGAAACACTATCCTTGAGGCAAGATTAAGGATGTATCATCGGGTCGGTCGGACCCATCATAGAATACCTCTTAAGGGAACCCTATAGGGGCCAGAAACGACGCAGAAACCTGGAAACGTTGAAGCTGCGCTTGTCGGGTGAGATGGGCTTTCTCCCGAACCTCAGACAGATGCCCGAAAACAGGTGAGGTCTGTCGCGTTGTCACTTTTGCAGGTGTGCGGCCCGTCAGAAATGAGGGCGGTTGAACCGTCGCCTACACTTATGAAAAAGCAGGAGGCGTTTCATCCGGATTACATACAGTAAAGAAAGGGAACAATACCGGCGAGAGAGCCCGCTTCAACCCGTAGTGGCATATGACCACGAGAATTACCATACAGGGCCTCTCACCAGAACCATGCAGCCTGGATAAAGGATGATCGGTGGCCAAAGCGCATACCGGATACTGATAACGTTTAAGGTGCGGGTTTGCGGTACGGTGAGAACAACCGCCGGACGTGAGGATACGCTCTACCAAAGGCAAGACCGATAGGAGAAGTGTGTGCTCACAAAGAACGATATGAATAAAGGGTTAATATAATGAATGCTTTGTCTTTTTGATTTTAGTTATTGACAGGAGGATTATAGGATGTAATCAATGATCATCGTGGGTGACAAAGCTTCCCACCTTTGCGTTGCATATGGTCGGTTTATTCAGATATAATGAGCAAGGAAACCAAAACTCACAGCACTAAGGGAAAAGCCATGCGAGTTCTATTTATTTCTGCAAATACCGAACATATGAATATTCTACCATTACCTTTGGGGCTGAATTGTGTAGCTGTAGCAACGCGAAATGCAGGTCACGATGTGCGATTGTTAGATCTCATGACGGAGAAAGATAGCAGGCTGGCTATAACAGAAGCTATTGAGTCATTTTGTCCCGAAGCCATTGGCGTTTCTGTGAGAAACATTGACAACCAAAACATGGATCCGCGGATATTCTTATTGGAGAAGGTAAAAAAAGTCATCAATGACTGTCGAACCCTTTCAACTGTCCCCATTATTTTAGGTGGAGCTGGTTACAGCATATTCCCGGAAAGTGCCTTAGAATATTTAGAAGCAGACATGGGAATACAAGGGGAGGGAGAGGTGGCTTTTCCTGCTCTTTTGTATAGGCTGCATAGGGGCGTTGATCTTTTGGGAACGCCAGGACTTTATCTACGAGGACTTGGACTTCAGGGTGAAAGACGATATGCAAAGTCCTTAGATGAATTGCCTTTCCCCGATGAAAAGATGTGGCCAATACCAGGTTCCGACGATGATGATTTCGGAATACCTATCCAGACCAGGCGCGGATGTCCCATGGACTGCAATTATTGTTCTACAGCGAAAATCGAAGGGCGCCCCATCAGGAAGCGAAGTCCGGAATTTGTCATTCAGAATATCGCACGCCAAGTCGAGGCCGGATATAAAAGATTCTATTTCGTTGATAATGTTTTTAATATGCCTTTGTCTTACGCTAAAGCTCTTTGCCGAAAGATCATAGAGAGAAGATTGGCAATATCCTGGAGATGCATTTTTTACCCTGGGAAAGTTGATGCAGAATTAGTAAATCTATTAGCAATGGCAGGCTGTAGGGAAGTTTCCTTGGGATTTGAAAGTGGTTGTGAGCAGATTCTACGGATCATGAATAAGAAATTCAACCTGAATTCTATTCGCTATACATCAGAAATGCTTAGGACAGGCGGAATCAAGCAATTGGGCTTTTTAATGTTAGGGGGTCCCGGAGAAACCAGAGAATCGGTCGAACAAAGCCTGGTTTTTGCCGATTCGTTAGATCTGGATGCTATGAAAGTTACCATTGGCATTCGTATGTATCCCAACACCGCCTTGTCAAAAATTGCTGTCACTGAAGGTTTGATTTCTCCTGAAGATAATCTGCTTTTTCCAAGATTTTACATCGTTCAAAAACTTGAGGGATGGATACGTGAAACGTTGAGGACGTGGATAGAAAGCCGACCTAAGTGGATAATCTGATTCAGGACCGCAGTCCTGCCCGGGCCTCCAAAAGGTCCCTGGACGCGGTTGACTCCCTGTGCAGCCCAGAGGATATCCGACAGAATCTGCAGTGAGATTGTTTTATCGCTGATGGCTCGGGAAGTTCTTCTCATTTTCAGAGCTTCAAAGACTGTCCCGCACCGGTCGAAAACCGGTTCGGGAAGCGTGACGGGTTGTAGATCTCTAATCTTGCTGTTTTTCATGGTATTCCTCCATCCTTAATCGGTTAATCAGTCGACTATTTAAGATGCACGAAAGCCAGCTGTTGGCAAACGGTGAGCCCGCCGGTTCACCAGGATAGCGTGAGCAAATGGCTTTCCGATTCGCCACGGGGCTCAGACATGATTTTCTCTCCGTCGCCATGGAAGATCATGTCGGCATTGTTTTTGAGTCCCTTAATGACAGTCGGAACATATTCCGATAGACTGATACCTCTGAATTTGAGATGTGCGGCTTCACGCCCTTGTTTGTTCAAATCGGTGTCGACCATGGGAGGAACGATCTCAACCACTTTTATCGATGTGTCCTTGAGTTGCTGCCGGAGCACGAGAGAATAGGTATGGATCGCGGCCTTTGTTGCGCTGTAGATAGGCATATTAACCATTGGCATGAATCCAAGCCCTGAGCTCACGTTGATAATCGCGGCTGATGGTCTTTTCATGAGATGACCGACGAACAGAGCGGTTAGTTCCACCGGAGCAACAAAATTGATTGCAATCTCGTTTTCGCTTGATTTGAGTTCGTTATATCCCTTTTTTAGATCGATATATCTCTGTATTCCCGCGTTATTGACCAGAATGTCGAGGCCAGGAAAACGGCTAAGCACCTCCCTGGCGAGATTTTCCCTTTGCCGGGCATCTCCCACATCACAGGGAAGCGCTGTGATCTCTGGGAATTTTCTCGCTACCGCCGACAGTTTGTCTCGATCGCGTCCGCATACGATCACCGCACTTTTTGCTCGGTGAAAGGCTTCCGCAATACCGAGCCCGATACCGCCGGTACCTCCGGTCACAAGAACGGTTCTGTTTGAAAGTTTCATGGTATCTCCTTGGCCTAAATAGTGCGAAATCTATCGGGAGAGAAGCCGGCGAAATCGTCTTCTGCATAGGTAATGACAGTAATGAGTCCCTTAAGAAACGCAATCACAGTCCAGCTCTCTTCCCCGTAATCTTTCCATTGTAACCAGTTGTAGGGAATTGGATAGTCAAAAATACTTCTATACTAATAGAATCAATGCCGTTTGTGCATACTCTAACGGTTCTCTCCCAGATTCCGCGAAGAATGCGTAACAATTGATACAGCTTTCTTGTAATCCCTAAAATATTATTATTTTGAGACAATTAGCGTCAAGAACAATCTCCCGGAACATCAGTCGTCATTGAATATACAACATTGGTATAATGCCATGATTACAATGTAATAGTCAATAATATGCAGTTCTTCTCATATCGACGTACTTGAGTTGCTATTACAGGTGTCTATTTAATGATATATAGGTATACCGACGGTATGATTAGTAGATAGAGAAAATAATCGGTTCCTGATTGAAATCCGCGTATTCAGCGAGACCTTCAAAAAACATCATAGTAGGAAGCACTGAATAGAATTGCTCACACCAATTTTTGAAAATCTGTTGACCGGGAAAAATGTTGAGTGCACCTACTATGTAGATTGTCAAGCCAAAGAACTTCTTATCGCTTCCAGTGCAAAATTCAAGACGTTGTTATGCTGCATTGTGCCTGCGACATCACAATTTAAACAAGCGTTCCGCATTGCCATGGGCGATCTGCTCCCTGTCGTCCGGACTGACGGGCAGTTTGTCGAGAAACGCCCGCGCCTCTGCCATCGAGGCATACGGGTAATCAGCCGAAAACATGATTCGGTTAACACCGACCTGCATCAATAAATCAACGAACGTCGGCGTGAAGTTAAAGCCGCTGAACGTATAATGAACATTCTCCCGCAAAATAGCTGATTGGATGTTTGAGTTTTGTCATCCCAGGCAGCATGTTATCCATCCTCTGTATCATGAAGGGAAGCACTTCTCCCAAATGTCCGATTATAATCTGCAATTTCGGATAGCGGTCGAACACGCCTCCGAGAATCATACGAAGGACATGGACTCCCGTCTCAATGTGCCAGCCCCAACCGGCGTTCGCGAACATATAGGAGACGGTCGGCTCAAAGCCACCATAATAGGCATCAAGCACTGGCTTTGGAGGCTGCTCGGATGGATATAGATTGGGGTGCCCAATGCCTCTGCCCGTTCAAGGATCGGCCAGAAAAATTTGCCGTCCAGATAAAGGCCGCGGACATGGCCGTTGATCATTGCTCCTTTGAAGCCATATTCCCGGATGGTCCGATCTAATTCTTCAACTGCTTTGTCTGGAATCGCGGTCGGGAGGGTGGCGAACGCAGCCAAGCGCGTTGGATTGCATTTTACTGCATTTGCAAGAAAGTCATTCGATGCGCGGGAGATGACAATGGCCTCATCTCCGTCTAACTGTTCCGTGCCGGGCGACGTAAGCGACAACACCTGCACATCGATGCCTGCCGTATCCATATCAGAGATTCTTCTGTCGCCCACATCGGAAAGCTGCTCAAGCAGATTGGCACGCGGGCCAGTGAAGTGTTTCGCATGTTCCTTGAGGCCCTTCCCGGGGCCATCCAAGAACGATGGGCTTGCGTAATGCTCCTCGAGTGTGATTGTTTTCATATCCTTATTATACCACCAACCGTCACTCTACTCTACCGTTTTCACCTTAGGGAGAGTGAGAGCTCGTCAACAACTCGGAATAATCCGTTACCTATCTTCCCGTTCGGTCACTCCAATGCTGCTTTATCTGATCTCTTCTGACCGGTCAAGAAAACACGGTAAATCGACTCATTTCTCCATTATGAGCTGGTTTCACCACTTCTGCCGCTGTCACATCGTGAACATTCTCAAACCCCGCCTCTGTAAAAGACTTTCTCAGCGTTGTCCGATCAAAGCCGAAGTGGAATACACCAGTCTTGTCGTTATGAAACTGACCCTCATCCAGATCCAGATCAGCAATGCAAGATAGCCAGCGGGCGCCATGATATATACAATTGATTGAAGAAAGGTTGTATTTCCTTGATATGATGGAGGGTCATATTACTTACAATCAGATGGTAATTGCCTGCCAGAGTATCACCCTTGTCAAGATCGACAAGTAGAGCTCTAATATTGGTGAGCTTGAGCTTGGAGATCTTCGTATTGAAGATATCGAGCATTCCCTGCGAACTGTCAACGCCGGTGATAGAACGGACTAGCGGTTGTATTTGGATGGTTAATAGTCCTGTGCCACAGCCGAAGTCCATAAGATCCATTTCGGGCGTCAATACGATCTGTTTTGATATGGCATGGGCTTAATCTTTCGCCAACTTGACCCTTGCAGGATGTTCATCCCAAGAGGCAGCCTCTTTATCAAAGTCCCGTTTTTCGATGTTCATAATATTACGCTCCTGTGTTGCATCACCGTTTCCCTCTCTTAATATTCTTGCGTCCCTGATCACATAAAAACGCGCCGGCAACCACCTGCCCGGTAAACGGGAAGTGGGGTACGTGAAACCTTCTCGGAATCAGCACGACATTCTTCTGCGTCCGGTGTGCTATTCGGTTATTTTCGCGTATTCGACACTAAGTGCATAATTCAGATAATCAAGTATTTTGTATTCGCCCTTCACCTTCGCGCCGATCTTAAGACCCTTCGCCCGATTGTATTCCTGATAGAATCTTGTGTAGTCATCCTGGAAGGTAAGGTTGCCCTTGGCTGTCTTCACCACGAAGCAATGGCACAATACATCATGGCTTAAGACTGTGCCTTCGAAGGTCATGGATTTCACGGAAGCCAGCCTCTGATTGAATTGCTGCAACGCAGAGTTAGCGTTGCCTGCCTGCGCCAAGACTGTGGTTACAAATGTAACGTTCAACAACAACGCCATAAAAACTACCAATACTCTTTTTCATGCTGAACCTCCTCATTAGGATTTAAAACCGTATGCTTTGAAGGTCGCACATTCACTAAATATCTTTGTCAAAGAGAATGAGGAGTTGCGAATTGT
>CAVWHH010000004.1:0-10536 GCA_963754785.1 uncultured delta proteobacterium
TGAAAGATGGGAAGGAACCCTAAAGAATTGTTCACCTACGAATCTTGCATTTGCCATATCATGAAGAACTGCGGATAACGGATTGAAATCTAGCCCAACGGATAATTTAGCCGCCAAAAGGTCCCAGGTGGGCCGTCATGATTCGTTGGGCAATGGTATAGTCATTTATTGTGCTTTGTCAAAGACTGACGCCACGGTGGTTTCGGCCATAGCTTAACGAAGCTGTGAGGCTGCCAATAGTAGAATAAAGAGGCAAAGCCGTTTTACCCGGCAGGTATTCCCATTTTTTGCAGCCAGCGATAGTGTTCGACGAGACCGGTCCAGAACGTGCGGTGCTCGGCATATTTCACTCCGAATTTAAGACAGGTCTCTTCCACAATCCTGGTCATAGCAGGATAATTCACATGGCAAATACCGGGAAAGAGGTGGTGTTCGAGATGAAAATTCAGGCCACCAAAGAACCATGTCCTTATCCGACTCTGGCGGTCATAATCAAGCGTTACCTGCGCCTGATGTACGGCCCACGGGTTCTTCATCTCGTGGGAAGTCTCGTCGGGTAGGGGAAAATCAGAGCAGCCCGTGCAGTGGGGCAGCTGGAATACGACGGAAAGGGGTGTGCCCATCATGAGAACAATGAGTCCGTAGTAGAAGACCACATGCAGGACACTATGGTAAAACAACGGGACCACAAATGCCATGGCGAAGAAGAGCCCTTTCCCTCCAATGAAGGTGACAAGATCCCAGCCCCTCGGCCGGAGCATCGCATGAGTGTGGATCCGGCCACGTATCAAGTTCAGAAAATCGGTGAACAGGTGGAGTTTTGCAACGAAGAAGGCATAAAGCAGCCACATGTACAGGTGTTGCCAGCGATGGAACCAGAGCCTCTTCTGATGTGGCGCAAACCGGGCGAGTACGCTCACATCGATATCGGGATCATATCCCACTATATTGACGTAGTTGTGATGATACATGGCGTGCTTCCAGTGCCACACATAGGAGCTGACGCCGATGAGATCCAGCGTCATCGCAGCCAACTTATTGATCCCGAGATGCTCCGAGAAGGCATGGTGCCCCCCATCATGCATAATGTTAAACCCGATTCCTGTCATGGACAGGGCAAGTACAACGGCGCTTAGTAGGCCTTCCCACAGGTTTCTGGCCAGGAAGACCAGCCCAAGGTATGACGAAAAAAAGCATGAAAGCAGGATGACGGCTTTCAGATATATCTGCCAGTTACCGCGTCTTGGCCGTCCTGTCTGCCGAAAGTAATCGTCGACACGCAGGCGTAGCGCATTGTGAAACTCAACGTTACCGTTGAATCTGAGCCTTGGCCCCGTTTGCTTATACAGATCCGGATCTCTTTCGGTCTTCTCAATATTTTCTCGTTTCTCCAACATCGCTTTCTCTGGAACCGTCACCAATCAATGCCTATTGATAGCTCGTTTCGGACGGTTTGATGAAAAGTGCCGCAAATACCCGAAGCGATGCGGCGAGCCATTTAGCATTGGTGAAATAGGCGATTATTCCTCCTATAATAGTACAGATTACTATATTTAATACTGCTGTTTTCTTGTCCATGGCTGCTAATAGTTAATATACGGAAGTCTGCAATTTGTAAAATACTATTATTTTGTGTTGCTGAGTGTCAAGGACAATTCCCTTGGCACGCGATTGGGTACCGTCTGAAATGTTGCATAAATGAGCGAAAACAGAAAACCAACCCTTAGAAGAGGAAGGATTGATGAATTACTCTGAATAAGATCATCAAAGAACTTACCCTTTGTCGGGGAGTCCTTTCTATTTTTTCTTTGATTTTGGTTTTTCGTCGTCCTGAATACCTTCTATGGCCATCTTCCTCGCGAGATCGAACGCCTGAACCCTTATGTCTTCTGCAATTCTTCTTGCATCCCGTCTGATACCCGACAAAAGTTCTTGATGATCTTCACCAATAACACCGTCTCGATTCTCTTCGTCGAGAAGTTCCTGATTGATCTGCTCCTTTAGTTTTTCTTCAAGAACCAAAACAAACGCAACAATCCCTGCAGACATTTCTTTGATCCTTTTTCCCTTATCCCGCAAATATACCATCATTTATTCCACCTTTGTTTTATCTTAATATGTTCAGATCTCTTTTGCTAGCCTTTCTTGTCCAATTTTGCGCCTGAATAGGGCTTCCAATATCATCATTCAAAACAATAAATACTCTATCTCCATGCTCCGAGAAAGACGTGATGTCAGCGGACATGGGAGGGATACGAGTGCAAGCCTTCTTGTACTGCTTTGTCCAGTTCCTTCAATCCCAACGGTTTGGGAATAGCTCTGGCAAACCCGGCAGCCCTTATCTTTTCTGCCAAAGCCGGCTCAATGTATCTTGTGTTGAATATAACCGGAAAATCCTGTCTTATGCGCCTGAAACGCACTGCAAGCTCTACGCCCGTTAGTTCAGGGGTAACGGGAGACCCTCTTCGCATACTCCCGAGGATACCGACTTCTTTTCCTTCATGCTCTGACATGCCTGGGTCAACTATAGCAATATCAAATTTGTCGGGGTCCTGAGAAAAAGTTCTCAACCCAGCCAGACTCCCTGCTGCGCCCTCTGCGGTATAACCCAGCCGTTCGAGCATCGCAGTTATTGTTGGCACCATATTTTCGTCGTTGTCTACAACCAGTACATGGATTTTCCGTTGGGAAACCATAATGACTCTCTTTTATGTTGGGAACGGCTGGCAGGCGCTCCTTGGTTCTGGTGAAATTCAGGAAAAGTAAGTGCACCGCTTGTTTATTCCTGGAAGCTCTCCAGTCTCTTTCGCCTTAACGGATGTCGCAGCTTTCTCAGGGCCTTGGCCTCAATCTGACGGATACGTTCACGGGTAAGCCCAAAGACATCACCCACTTCTTCTAAAGTAAAATCGGTCTTCTCACCGATACCGAGCCGCATCCTGACAATTTTCTCTTCTCTCGGCGTAAGGGTTGACAAAACTTTGTCTATCTCTTCCTTGAGAGAGATATCTACGAATTCCGTAAAAGGTGAAGAGGCTTTTGGGTCTGCGATGACATCACCGAGTCTGGCGTCATCATCTCCGATCGGGGTTTCGAGTGACACAGCCCCACCGGAAGCCTTCATGATCTTTCTGACCTTCTCCAGGGGAAGTCCGGCTTTCAGTGCAATTTCTTCGAGGTTCGGGTTTTTCCCCAATTCCTGGAAGAGGGCGACTGTAGCCTTGCTGATCTTATTTTTGGTTTCAAGTATATGGACCGGTACCCTGATGGTCCGTGCGCAATCTGCAATTGATCGTGTTACGGATTGCCTGATCCACCATGTTGCGTATGTAGAGAACTTGTACCCTTTCTGATAATCATATTTTTCAGCAGCCTTCATGAGTCCCATGTTGCCTTCCTGGATAAGGTCAAGGAATGACAGCCCCCGGTTGAGGTATTTCTTGGCAATAGTAATCACGAGTCTTAAGTTTGCCTGAACGAGCCTGTTCCTCACGATCTTCAGTCCATTCTCAATTTCGCTAAGTTCCACCAGTTTCCGTCTTACGATACGTGCCTCGCCATCATTCATGAACTTCATCTGTTGCGCGATCTTCCTGATGATTTCTACAAGAATCTTCTTGGTGAGTTTGAGATTCAGCAGGATTTTTTCTGTCTTGTCCTCGATCTTCTTTAGATCATTGGCAAGCTCCTTCCTACTTGGTTTGCCGGTTTCCGGCAGTATTTTTTTTATTCCTTCCTTTTTCTCGTGAAGCCTTTTTAGGGTATTGATGGAGGATATGGTTTTCTTCTTGTGTTCCTCCTCATCTTTTTGCGTACAGTTCATTTCATCAATATTGTTGATCACATCTACTATGTTTACGGTTTCTTCCTTCAATTGCTGACCTATTTCCAGGAGTTCGTTCACTGCCTGGGGCAGCTCAAACAAGATGTTCTTTGCCTCTTTGTGAGCTTCTTCAAGCTTTTTCGCTATATGGTATTCTTCATCAGGAGTGAGGAGTGGCATATGTGCCATATCCTTTAAATAGGCCCATACTGCGTTATCCGCTGTTTCCGAAGGTAACCTTTCGACCTCTCCCCAGTCCGTGCTCTCTTCCTTGCGTGACCCAACCTTCCCTTGTATCATTTCGACTATGTCGATATCAGATGCTGAAAGAAAGTCGACTACATCTTCAACATCTTCGGAAGAAGAGATCTCCCGGGGGAGGAAATCGTTGGTTTCATCGGACTCAGGAAAGCCGTTCTCCATTCCCAGGTTCACCGGGTCTTTTACCTTAGTAGAATTATGTATTGTCATTTTCAACTCCAAAACTAAAAAATGCCCTTTTTCTGCAAAAGGGCATTCCAGTCTATCTACCTAATGTAGTAATAATATTATACATCTATTTCTGCGTCGGGTCAAGGTCGTGGTCGGTTAATAAACTAGGTTCACCATCTGTCTTTCCTGAGAAAGGGGTGACCGGCGAGTTGTCCTGCCAATCGTCCAATGAAATCTCCTATCCATCGTTGTTTGTTATAGTTGCAAGTGTCACAAATAACCCGGACGCTTCGTCAACTCATTATTGCGATGAAGACTGGACTCTGGAGAATTTGAAAAGGAAAAGACAGGCTAAGAGGATCTCAGCCTGTCTTGTTAGGTTTAGCCTTTAAAGACGTTTGATGCGGCAGGACCCTTAGGACCACTTACAACATCAAAACTTACCGCCTCGCCCTCAGCTAGCGATTTGAAACCACTGCCTTGAATAGAACTATGGTGTACGAACACATCCGTGCCGTCATCCTGCGTAATGAAACCAAAACCCTTTGAGTCATTGAACCACTTCACTGTACCTCTTGACATATTTACTACCTCTCTTTTTAGTATTGAAGGATGCGGACCCGTGTTATGAAGGTACTACAAAAAAGGAATATTTCTGCGGTTACTACTAACAAATGCTCCGAAACTTCTAATCGGTATTATCGCATATTAACAACAAAATTGCAATACTTTTTACAAATCACGCGGGTAACGTCATCTTACAGTTTAGTTGACTTCTTGAAGAAGCACTTGTCGCCCCGAAAGTAGCTCTGGGTGAGAATGACCGGTTTATTCCCCTCGGTAAAATAGAGATTCTCCGTAAACACCAGAGGCAGTCCGAAACGTACCTGAAGCACATTCGCCAGATCGATGTCGGCCATAACGGATTCGATCCTCTGTTTCAGGGTAGTCAGTTTCGTTTTGGTGACTTCCTGAAAGAGATCCACAAATGTTTTTTGCTCTGCCTTCCTTTGCGTAATTTTGTTGTACAGAGTTGGGTCGGTATAATGGAGGTAATAACCGAGAGGTTTACCACCGTGTTTTCTGATCTTCTTCATGCACAACACTTGTGCGTTACGGCCAAGAGAAAGCATCTTCCGCACATAATGAGGACAGGGAATGATTTTCATTTCCAGGACTTTCAACTCAACGCGAAGGTTCTCAATAGACCTGACCTGACGTTTGAAATCACCACTCAGGTCAAAAACAATGAGGTCCCGCTCATATTTCTGCACAATCGTCCCGACCCCTCTTTTCCGTCGGAGCAGTCCATCCTGAGTGAGTGTCTCAAGGGCTTTTCGGATCGTGATGTTGCTGACGCCAAACTCCTTTTCCAGTTCCAGTACGGGTGGAACGAGACTACCTTCCGTATAGTCGTCCGTCATGATCCGTCGTCTCAGGGTCTCAGCAACCTGCACGTAATAAGGTATACGTGCATCGTTTTCATTCATCTTTCGTATCTCCCCTTCCTCAAACCATTGTTCATTTGTCGTTTCCTTATATTGCTGTAAGGAGTTACTCTCTTACATGAGTATCAATATATACATTTATACTGTATTCAATATACAGAAGAGGAAAGAAGTCAAGAATCATCCTTGATTTTATGACAGCTTCTAAATGCTATTGTCTCCAACAGAGACTGGTTCAATAACATACTGCATTCCTATCTTTAGATGCAATGGTGTTAGACAGTATTTCCTTCTCCCACAATCGTGATCAGATTCAAAGAGAAAATCATCGATCCGACAACCTCCGGTTTGCTGTTTCTCTCTTCCGCCATTTTGTGCAATTGACGATTTTCCCGCCCATGAATCCATTCTCCCGCTATCGTGGGCAAATTTCAAGAAGAAAATCGTCGAATGAGTTGGCCGGGTTGCCTTGTCAGACATAACCATTGCCCTTATCAGAGAAATCCAACCAGTTTTCTTTAACGGTTTCATATTTAAAATGGTGGTTTGACATGGCAGCGAAAATATCTTCCAGTAGCAGCACGGCGAAGCTGTCTCTTAAATCCTTACACAATTGGACAACTTCGCCATATTCTTTATCCCTCCCCGAGATGGGCATAATTACAAGATACTGGCAGCGAACACCTTTAGAGTTCAGCCATTTCACAAAATCGACATAGGCACCACCGGGTACCTGATTACCGTCGAATGGTGATACGTAGTATGGTTTGTTCTCAATTACCAACACTCCTTGCTGCTGGGGTAAAATCACGACTATATCGGGGTTGATTCCGCTTATGTCTCCCCTTTCGGTGAATCGTGATCGGTCAAACATTAGACTCCTATAGAACACTTCTGAAATCTTGTACAAGAACTGGGAGGGCGCTGGTTCAATATATGTGTCGCCTTCTATCTTTAAAATGGGCGTCTGTCTTCTTGATGTGTACCACGGGGCGCCTTCAGGCACGGGAAGGATACATGTGGACACTGGCAGTTTTGGTGTGCAGCGACAAAAGAAATCATAAATACACGGGGTCCAAAGTTCTGTCTCTTGTCCCAGATACTTGTCCTTGTCAGTTAAACCAGTCGCATCTGTCATTCTATACCTCCTTTTATTACTAATGCGGTCATTAGTAGTCTCACAGGTGAGGCTTGCAACACACCTTCTTAAAAGGCTTTTCACAGACTGTCGTGTGGCTTTACTTATGACCTCCTTAATAAACCTCCTTTTTTTTCTGGCGCTTTACGAAACGTCCAAAGGTTCGGTCCGAAGACCTTGGACAGCCCGTGCCGCATCAATCCCCAATGAGGTTAGCTTGACCTTACTGAACATAGGGAATGTACCACCCGCAGTGGTCGTAACTATCCCGTTGCCAATGGCGGGATGACGCCACGCATTTGTCACCAATTTACGGTCCTCAAGTCCATCCATCGTCCGCATTGGGACGTTGTTGATCTCTCCGACAGTTAGGTCAGCATTCTTCAATACCTCGACCATCTTCTTTGTTAGTTTTAGTTTGACCATTGGCTTCTCCTACGAGATTTCCTTTCCCGTTAGACTATTTCTCGAACCTGAGTTTCATTTGGCAATCACTTAAACTAATCCACCTCAAAGTATCCTTTTCATCTTTCTCTTTTCTTAAAAGTTCATAGGCGGCTTAGCACTAAGGCCTTCATGTTTTCTCATGTATCTTTTTCGTATTGCCTGAAGCTCGTGTTGTTGTCAACTGTCTGGAGTAACGGCATCTACTTTATTATCCTTACGTATCTGTTCATACACCTGTTTGAGCAGTTTTTGGCCAACCACTTCCCGGAACTCCTTCTCGTTGAGGTACTTGGCAGTGATCTCCTCATTTTGTTCCATGCGGTCGATGAAGAGGCCTTCAAGGGCCTTCTGGAAGACATATCCGAAGTTTTCCATGGTATTAGCCATCGCAGCCTGGCGCAGCCCTGAATCGCCCACGGCGTCTTCACGAACAGAATCAAAAAACAGCTGGTCCCCGGGTTTGAAATCGGTACCGAACCTTTCGTTGAGGATATCTATTAGTTGGGAAAGCTCAACCTTTTCCCCGTGGCTGACGCCGGTTCCCACCTCGGTTGGGCCGGAGACTTCACCGCCTTTGCCGACCTTCAAATCGATTGACCCTTGGCTTAGCTTCTGGAGCCGGTAATACGCGAGGGAGATCTCGTCGTCGAAATTGTAGACCGGACCCGTATTGCGCTTCGGCAGTTTCGTGAGGAGGAATCGAATATATGAATACAGTTTCTCCAGATCGGAGTCCTGAAACGGTATCACTTGGGAGAGGAATGAATACAGATTCCGGTAGGCGGTAAGCCATCCGTGGAACTCCTCCTGTTTTTCCTCATCAAGTTGCTTGAACCGATTGACGGCGGGATCAATACAGGCATTCATCCTGGCGTGGTCCCCGGGGGTTTGGTATTCTCTCGGCTTGTAGAAGACCCTGCTGAACTCCTCAACCTCAGTTTTGTAGTATACCTGTTGTGCATCCATCTTGGCCTGTAATGCATAGAGCTGTTGTGGCTCGGCCTGTTCGCCGACCGTGGTCTTTTCATAGTAGGGTTCGAAGGCATCCAGAATCTCCTGAGTCTCGTTCACGAAGTCGAGTACGAAGGTATCTTCCTTGCCCGAATGGGTCCGGTTCAGGCGCGACAGCGTTTGCACAGCTTGGACACCGGCGAGTCGCTTATCCACATACATGGTATGCAAGAATGGCTGGTCAAAGCCTGTCTGGTATTTCTCTGCTACCAGGAGTACATGGTAATCATCGGTAGCAAATTTCTGGGAAGTTCCTTCTCTTTTATGCCGTTATTCATACCCACTTCGGTGTATTCCAATGTGGGTAAGTCGGGATCAAATACGGTGCCGGAAAAAGCAACCAAGGTCTTTATGCCGGTATATCCCTTCTCGGTAATATATTTGTCAAAGGCCTGTTTATAGCGCACCGCATGGAGACGGGAGGACGTCACGACCATGGCCTTGGCCCTGCCGCCGATCTTGTGGCGGGTAAAGTGCTGGAAATGTTCAACCATCACCTCCGTCTTCTGAGCGATGTTATGGGGGTGCAGGCTTATGAATCGTGCCAGTGCACGGGCAGCCTTTTTCTTGTCGACCTCAGGGTCATCCTCAATTGACTTTATCAAACGGTAGTATGTCTTGTAGGTTGTGTAGTTCTTGAGCACATCAAGATAAAGTGCTCCTCAATAGCCTGACGCATACTGTAAAGGTGGAAGGGAACCGGTTTGCCATCGGGACCTACATGGCCGAAGACCTCAAGGGTCTTGTACTTGGGTGTGGCCGTGAAGGCAAAGAAACTGATATTGGGTTGTCTACCCCGCTTTGCCATGGTGCGGAGGATTTCCTCCTCATAGTCTGGTAGTCCTTCCTCTTTGCTTTGGCCTTGGCTTCCTCTTTGATTGCTACCCCTGCCAGAACACCCTTGAGTTCCGCAGCGCCTTCGCCGCTCTGGGAACTGTGGGCCTCATCGACAATAACAGCATACGTTCGGGCGGGGAGTTCCCCGATCTTCTCAGTCACGAAGGGGAACTTCTGAAGTGTGGTGATAATAATTGGTGTCCCCGTTGCAAGGGCCTGTGCGAATTGGTTGAATCAATGTCGATTTTTTGGACCACCCCTTGTTTATGTTCAAACTGGTAAATGGTATTTTGTAATTGCTGATCGAGGACAAGGCGGTCGGTAATCACGATGACCGAATCAAACACCTTCTCGTCTGCATCATTGTAGAGTGAGGCAAGACGATGGGCCAGCCATGCAATGGAATTGCTCTTCCCACTTCCCGCTGAATGCTCCACCAGATAATTTTTACCGACCCCAGCGATACGGGCATCGTCAATCAGTTTCCTTACCGAGTCCAGTTGTGGTACCGGGGAAGATCATGCTCTCTTTTTTGATCTTCTTGTCACCGACCTTTTTTTCTTCAACCTGAAGATGGATGAACCTCGCCAGTATGTCCAGAAAACTCGGGCTCCCAAACATTCCCACAGGTAATGGGTCTTGTATTCCTTCGGGGTTTTCGGGATTCCCTGCGCCGGTGCCGTTGCCGAGATTGAAGGGCAAGAAATGCGTAATCTACCAGAGAGGCGCGTGGTCATGTAGACTTCGTCGGGGTCCACGGCAAAATGTACAAGGGTTCGTTTCTTGAATTGAAAGATAAGATCATTGTGATCGCGGTCGTTCTGGTATTGGAAGATAGCGCTCCGCCACGTCTGGCCGGTCATAGGGTTCTTCAGTTCCGCTGTGGCGATGGGGACACCATTGAGGCTCAAGACAAGGTCGAGGGTGTTGTTGTGCTTGTTACTGTATTTAGTTGGCGCGTCACGGTCAGCCGGTTGGCAGCATAGAGCTTCTTTGTTGCGGGATTGAGGCCACTGGCCGGGGCGAAGTAGGCAACGCGGAAGAGCTTCCCGAAGCATTTGAAACCATGGCGCAACACCGACAGACAACCTTCGTGCTCAGAATCCAAGGCCTGGCAAAGATCATCAAGCAATATCTTCTCCGCCTTATCCTTCTGGAGGTTCTTCAGATATGCCCATTCCTTGGGTTGGGTTTCTTGAATAAAGGATAGAAGTATTGTTGGGTCAAGGCCCCGTTGGGGATCAAAAGCGCCCTTGTCTGCCTTGGTGTACCCCGCCCTTGTAAGGAGATGATCTTCGATAGCGGCTTCAAACGCCTTTTCGGTATGCTGTCCAGGCATCAGGCAACCTCCTCACGCACGTCTATCTTGCCGGTGACGACGGCGGAAATGAGAGCAGTGC
>CAVWHH010000005.1:0-33826 GCA_963754785.1 uncultured delta proteobacterium
CAGACGGGGGCTATCGCCCTATATTCGCAGCGCGTTTTGCAAATTTTCGTGCAATAATATAGGTGAGTGTTGCTCGTCCGCCCCGCTGGTAACGCAAGCCGTTGGCAACCCAAGAGCAAAATCGTCTTTGAATCGCAAGATTGGCTTTGTAGTTGAGTTCAAAAGAACAAATTCAGGTTTCGTGTTTGAAAATGCAATTGGTTTTTAAATGTTAGTAAATCTGTTGTAACATCTCGCTCTCGAAAGGAATATGCCATGTCCAAAATCATTCTCGGTATTATTTGCGGCGTCGTTTTTGGAGCAATTTCAGTTGCAACGATGATACCGCTCAGATTTGAAGATAAGAAAGCTGCAATGGCAGGCGCATTTGTTAGGTGGCTTGGTGTCGGTTTCGTAATTGGCGCAACTAATTTACCTTTTCCAACATGGATAAGTGGGTTGTTATTTGGGATACTTCTAAGTTTGCCAGACGCAATAATCACAAAAGCATGGATACCGATTATGGGGCTTGGAATAATCGGCGGCATTATTTGCGGGTTGGTCATTGGTTCTTTTGGCGTTTGAATTCATCTTGGTAAAGATTAAGTTATATGTAAAACTTGGGCGTGTTGGCAATGGTGTCTTTTTTCAGCCATTGTATTGGTAAACATAAAGGTTGCCCAACAAAGCGTCCCGGAAGATCACCGGGATAATGCACCCGACTGGTGGGTACGCGCCGCCAAAATGGGTTACACTTGGCTCAAGATGGTTCCGTCAAAGCGGCTGCATCTCGTTTCGCCCACCGTTGTGCGGCTTGTAGCATTACGATCAAATTATTCGAACTCGTGAGGATCCTTGATGTCGTATCACGTTACGGTTTCTTGGAAAAAGAATTTAGAAGAAGTTTTCGTTGATAGCAAATACAGCAGAGCTCATACCTGGATATTTGATGGCGGAATTGAGTTAGCCGCATCTTCCTCGCCGCACGTTGTACCGCTTCCGATGTCCAACGAATTTGCTGTTGATCCGGAGGAGGCATTTGTTGCTTCGCTCTCGAGTTGTCACATGTTATGGTTTTTGTCGATTGCAGCCGAGAAGAACTACATCGTCGAGAGTTACGAAGATCATGCCGAAGGAATTTTGGGAAAAAATACAGATGGTAAGTTGGCAATGACAAAAGTTACCTTGAAACCCAAGGTGATTTTTAACAGTAAGACTGTCCCATTACGAGAAGAGGTGGACAAACTACATCATATGGCACACGAGAAATGTTTTATTGCAAATTCTGTTAAAACAGAAATAGTCGTTCTACAAATTTAACAACCTCAGGAGAAAATTTTCAAAGTTTTGTGGTAGAAGACAACGAGGCTGAACACAGCGCGTGCCCGAGGAGTAAACTACCCTCAAGCAAATTCCGTCAAATCAGCTTCGCAGCCTCCTACCCACGAAACCAGGACTATATTCGAGATGACATACAATGCAAAGCGGAAAGCGCTCATTTTCCTGGGATTGGTTATGGTAATCACGATGATCATCGCAGCCAGCCTGTCCCAATTGCAACTCCAGCCGGGAATGCCTATTCCCAGGTTCTCGAACGGCCAAGCGATGGTGGCGCCGGGCGAAGGAGACCAATTTGTTTCCATCTCAGCCAATAAGTTTGTCATTGTACTGATTGGTCTTATCGTTGCAATAACAACGCTCTATTCGATGTATAAACTACTGAAGGGCGCCGACTGGAAAAATATCGTGGTTGCCGCCCGCTCCATGTTATTCATCGGCATGATCGTCTGCGGCATCCTTCTCCTGATCATGATGGTTCCCGGTTCCGAAAGTTCCACCCCAGTGGAGATACCGCCTCAAACTCCTGAGCCGTTGGTCACATCGCCCTTGGGGACAGTGCCTCCAGTGCTTCTCTGGGCGGTTGGAATTGGATTGTTGGTTATGACCGTGCTGGTGGGAACGTGGATGATAATAACATCCCGGCAACCAAAGCCAATTGACCTGGTGGGGCTGGAAGCGGAAAGAGCCTGGCAAGCGCTCAAAACCGGGTTGGATTTGAAGGATGTGATCATCAAGTGCTATCACCAAATGAGCCTGGCACTGGAAAAGGATCGAGGAATTGAGCGGGAAGATTTCATGACGACCGGAGAATTTGAAAATTTATTGGAGACTGCCGGGTTGCCCCATGATCCCATTCATCAATTGACCCAGCTTTTCGATGCAGTGCGATACGGCAATTGGAAGCCCAATCCGGCTGATGAACAAAAGGCCATACAATGCCTGGAAGCCATCATGGTATACAGCCGCGAGACCAAGGAGACGAACTGAAATGAATATCTCCAGGCGCGTGGTCATTTCCATTCTTGTTACAGCGATCGCCCTTTTCGCAGGGATGCTTTTTTGGCCTTTCATCCTAAACAACATCATTCAGCCAATTGCATTGGTTGCGTGGATACTTTTACGAGTTTTGTTTTTAAGCATAGATCAAAAATATTTCTGGACAGCAGTTATTCTCGTTGTGGTCATTTTTCTTTTCCGCCTCCTTCCCCACGAGCAGGCCGAATCCCAATCAGATTCCTACCCGGTGGGAAACGCAACAATTACAAACATCGGATATTGGCGCATTCTCTTTATTTATCACGACCAAAACGTTCGAGATGAAAAAACCCTTAAACTGGAACTTGCACATCTGCTGACATCCCTTTATGCATCGAAACAACACGCAGCGACCAAATTTGACATTTATGAGGCTTTACGGAAAGGCGAGATTCCCATACCTCAACACCTCCATTCTTTTCTTTTCTCGGAGGAATTGCAGGAATCGGGACGATGGATAAAAAAGTTTTTCCAATCCCTTCAAAAGACTCCCCGAAAATGGATACGTCAATGGACAGGACAGGAAAAAGCTGAGCATCACCAAATAATTGATGAAACACTTTCCTTTATGGAAGCAACTCTGGAGATCAAAAATGACAAATGAAAATTCAACCAAAATCAACATTGAACAAGTCGCGGAACTATCTGCCCAGGTGGTTCAAGAAGTCGAAAAGGCAGTGGTCGGAAAACGGGAAACGTTGAAGCTGATGATGGCCGCCTTTCTCTCTTCAGGAGGGCACATATTGTTGGAAGATTACCCCGGCTTGGCCAAGACCCTGATTGCCAATTCTTTTGCAAGAGCATTGGGAATGGAGTTCAAACGCATCCAATTCACACCGGACCTTCTCCCTGGAGACATCACCGGCGGGTATGTATTTGAAAGCGAGCATAACCGCTTCATGCTGCGCAAAGGCCCGATATTTGCCAATATTCTGCTTGCCGATGAGATCAACCGGGCCTCACCAAAGACCCAATCGGCTTTGTTGGAAGCCATGCAGGAATACCAGGTGACTTTGGAAGGGGAAACACTTTCACTGCCTGAACCTTTCATTGTGATTGCCACCCAGAATCCAATCGAATACGAGGGCACCTTCCCGCTGCCTGAAGCCCAGCTTGATCGCTTCATGGTCAAGTTATCAATCGGGTATCCCCGCCCGGAAGAGGAAGATGAAATATTAAAACGGCGCGCTGAACGCAAAAAAGATATCGTTGCTGTAAATGCAATTATCTCGACTGAGACCTTCCTAGGGATGCGTGCCGCGACAGAAGAGGTCTACGTAGACCCGGATGTGCGCCGTTACATGGTTGACCTGGCAGCAAAATCCAGGTTCCATCGTCAGGTGGCCGTAGGAATAAGCCCACGCGGATCGCTGGCTCTGCTCAAATTGACTCGTGCCTGGGCAGCCATCCAAGGCCGAAGTTATGTCGTACCGGACGATGTCAAGCAATTCATCCAACCCGCCCTCGCCCACCGCATCATTCTCGACCCCAGTTTATGGGATATCAAAAAATCAGAAAATGCAGTGATTGCAGAGATATCGCAATCGGTTTCCGTGCCGGTTCTTAAATCTGAAAATGAATAATAAAACCCTGACCGTTGGTCTGATGATCTTCATCCTTCTCATTGTTGCGTTGATCACGCGCAATGGGGATATTGCATGGATGATATTGCCCTTCCTGGTTTACCTGGGAGTGGGGATTCTGCAAACGCCAAATTTGGAAAAGTTATCTTTCAGCGCAAACCGCACATTAGAACAGACCCGCTCAAATGGCATCCCATCAATTGTTGTCGGTGTGTCTGTACAAAACAAGGCACTGGAGACCGTTCACCTTGCCATCCATGAAGCCGCGCAAGCAGGGATGAAAATTACGGACGGAGAGCTAAGTCAATGGGCAACGTTACAGCCGGGGGAATCCACGGAGTTGAATTATTCTTTTACAGCAGCACGAGGAAATTATTCCTGGAAGTCCCTCCGCATTATGGTAAGCGACCCTCTCGGCTTGATCGAAAGCGAAATGATATTGCCTGCCAATGCCACAATCCAGGTCAGGCCGCAAATAAAAAAATTCAAAGCGATTCCCTTGCGGCCACAAAATACAGTACATTCCCCAGGCTCAATTCCCGCCCGCATGGGCGGCAGTGGCACTGATTTTTTTGGAATACGAGAATATCATTCCGGCGATCCGCTGCGCACGCTCGACTGGCGTCTTACCGCCCGTCACCCACGCAGGCTTTTTACCAAAGAGTTTGAGCAGGAGGAAATTGCTGAAATCGGACTGATCCTGGATGCACGCCAGAGAACTGACCTGCGAATCGGGAATGAGAGCCTGTTTGAATACAGCATCGGGGCAACTGCCTCACTGGCCGAAATGTTCCTGCACCAGGGACATCGGGTTAGCCTGCTTGTTTTTGGGGAAACGATGTTGAACGCCTTTCCAGGTTACGGTAAGACACAACTCCACCGTATCATGAGCTGCCTGTCGAAAGCCAAAATCGAAGCCGAAAGCCGTGCGCTTGGCAGTTTAGACTTCATCCCAATTCGCATGTTTCCAAATCACGCCTTGATTATAGTAATCAGTTCGCTTACATCCACAGACCGAACATTATTCCAGCGTTTGCGCGCATATGGGTATCAGGCATTTTTGATCAGCCCGGACCCGATTGATTTTGCATCTTCAACGTTGCTACAGGACGCCACCAATCAACTGGCCGTTCGTGCCACCCGCATCGAGCGTCGTCTTCAGCTGAATGAGATTGCCCAATTACATATCCCGGTGATTAACTGGCAGGTGAGACAGCCTCTATTCCCTTTGGTGCGCAATGCTCTCACCCGTTCACGCGGACAACGGGATTTGTAAGGAACACCATAAGCCTATGCCCCCTCGGAAAATTTTGTTTTTTATTTGCATGATATTCTCAGTGTTTTGCCTGGCTGCCGGATACAGCATCGCTGGACAGTGGATTGGGGCTTGCGCCTCAATCCTGATGGTCCCCGCCTGGTTATTCGTTCGAAAACATCCAGGCACATGGCTGCCGTCCATTTGTCTTTTCGCGTCTGTTGGTTTGGCGGTGGCCGGGCGGCTAACAGGTTCTCCATCTTGGCTGATGATCTGTAGTTCAGGTATTGCTCTGGCCGTCTGGATCTCCTATTCCTGGATGATGCAATGGGCAGTAAATCATCTAATGAGCAAAGCAGGCGGTATGAAAGCAGGCATCTCCAATCGCTGGCTCTGGCGTTGGGCTGGATCTTGGTGGCGTTCCTCGGGCGTTTGCTAAATCTACGGGCAAAAGGCTTGATTCCGAGTTCTTGCGCCTTGTCGAGGGACATCATGACAACGGCGGCTGCCCCATCATTGATGCCGGAGGAATTCCCTGCCGTGACAGTACCGTCTTTCACAAAGACGGGCTTTAATTTTGCCAGATCCGCCATGGTAAGACCCGGTCGAGGATGCTCGTCGTGGTCAAAGAGGGTGGTCCCCTTTTTTGTCTTGATCTCAACGGGGACCAGTTCGCTTGCCTGGGTTTTGTTGTTGATTGCTTGACACGCCCTCTGGTGGCTCATGAGGGCAAATTCGTCCTGCTCCTCACGGGAGATGTTGTACATCTTGGCAATGTTCTCGGCGGTCACTCCCATCAGGATGTTGTAGAAGGCGTCCACCATGCCGTCGTTGTACATGGCGTCAACAAGCTGCCGATGTCCCATTTGTATCCGGTGCGGGCGCCCATCACGAGATAGGGGATGTTCGACATGCTTGCTATGCCTGTGGCTGCTCCGATATCGACCTTTCCCAGGAGTATTTCCTGGTACATGATCTCTGCTGCCCTCATCGACGACACGCATTGCTGGTTCACGGTGCAGGCGAAGGTCTCCCAGGAACATCCCGCATTGACGGCAACCTGTCTTCCCGGGTTCGATTTTGCGCCTGCCATATCGGGATTGCCGCAGACCACCTCTTCTATGAGCTTGGGGTCCACATGGGCCTGCTCCATAGCCGCTTTAAGGGCTATCACGCCAAGCTCTACACAGTTTAAGTCTTTGAGACCGCCCAAGAAATCACCGACAGGGGTTCTACTTCCACTTACGATAACTACCTCTTTCATATTCATCTCTCCCTGATTAATATTTAAAAAACCCTTTCTTTGTCTTCTGGCCCAGACGGCCACGCGCTATATATGTCTTGAGCAGGTGGTGGGGCCAAAACCGGTTTGCAGATTCTTTTGACGCCAGCTCTTCAAGAGTTAAAAGCACCCAATCGAGACCCTTCTCGTCAGCCCAGTGAAGGGGACCGCCTATTCCATCCTTGTTGGGAAAACCGGTCCCGAGGACCATTGCACGATCAATGTCCTCCGCAGAGGCCACTCCTTCCTGCAGGCAATAGATCGCCTCATTAACCTGTCTCATGACGGGCCGGTTAATCGAAAACTCTGTACTGCCGGGCTTTGATCCCAGGCTTTTTACCATGGCCCGGAATTCGTCATCGATCTCACCGTTGGCATAGACTCCCTTGCCGCTCTTCAATCCAAGACGGCCCGCATCGACCAGTTTCTGAACGAGCTGAGGAATGGGGAACCTCTCTCCGTATCCTGCGTGAAGGACCGGGAAGGTGTGCAAACTTACGTCCCAACCGACCATATCTGAAAGTTCCAAAGGACCCATGGGGAACCCTGCTTTCTTTGCCTCACCGTCGATCACCTCCGGGGAGATGCCTTCCTCTGTCGCGAGAAGTACCTCGTTCATATAGGAGAGGAGGACACGATTCACCAGAAACCCGGGGCAATCCTGGACCATGATGGGGATTTTCTTTATGGATTTCATCGCAGCACAGGCCGCATCAACGACATCTTTTTGTGTATCAAGACCGGGGATAACCTCAACAAGCTTCATGGCGTGGACAGGGTTAAAGAAATGAAGACCGAGAAATCTGGAAGACCTTCCCGAGAGGGAGCCCAAGTCTGTAACGGATAATGTCGACGTGTTTGTCGCAAATATTGTCTCAGCGTTGCATATCTTATTCAGACTCTGGAAAAGATCACCCTTTACATTCCTGTTCTCAACGATCGCCTCTACGACGAGGTCAACGTCTGACGCATCTTTCTGATCAGTACTGCCCTTGATCCGCCCTATAATACGGTCTTTCTCTTCAGCAGCGAGCTTGCCCTTTCTTACGTCCGATTCAAATTTTCCAGCAATTTTCTTCAAACTGTTTTCTACAAATTCGGTCTTTATATCGAGCAGTACAACATCTACTGAGGCCTTTGCCAGTTCCTGGGCGATGCCTGAACCCATAGCGCCTGCTCCAATAACTGCTATCTTTTTATAATTCATACATCCTCCTTAGCACGATACCGACCTTTTCACCTAAGCGTTATAAATCACGCACTAGCTCCTCCGTCCACAATCAACGCATGACCGGTAATGAATGACGATGCATCCGACAGCAACCAGACTGCTGCCTCTGCCACTTCCTCTTCTTTTCCGAACCTGCCCATGGGGATAAGCTTCTTATACTTTTCTTCAAGGTGTGGTTTCTTAGCAAGAGCAATCCTGGTAAGGCCCGTGTCGACAAACCCCGGACATAACACATTAACCCTGATACCCTTTTTCGCATATTCGGCTGCAGCTGTCCGGGAGAGGCCGATTATGGCATGTTTGCTTGTGGAGTAAGCTGACTGATACGCCAGGCCGCGAATCCCGGCCACGGATGAAGTATTCACTATGGTCCCGCCTTCCTGGATAAGCATTTGCGCAATTTCGTACTTCATGCAGAGCATAACACCTTTCTGGTTAATGTTGATCACTCGGTCCCATTCATCCTCGGGATACTGGCCAGTCAAAAATGCAGGTCCTTCGACACCGGCATTGTTGAAGGCACAGTTGAGCTTGCCGAATCTGCTGACGGTCTCTTTGACCAGCGCTTCTACATCATTGGCCCTGGACACATCGGCCTTTACAAAAAAAGCCCGGCCGCCTGAGCCTGCAATGATTTGTACAGTTTCTGCGGCCCCTGTCTCGTTCAGATCCGCTACTATCACGTCGGCGCCTTCCCGTGAGAATGCTATTGCGGACGCCCTGCCGAGCCCTGAACTGCCGCCCGTTACGATTATTGCCTTGTTCGCTAATCTATCCATTTTTGCAGTCCTCCTGTCTGAACAGGTTCTACACCACCGCCGTTTTCCCACCATCAATTACCACATACTGACCGGTAATATAGTTGGAAGCGGCACTGCTTAAAAATACGATCAACCCCTTGAGATCTTCATCGTTACCATACCTACCGAGGGGGATTCCCGGGATCAGCTTATCGGCCAATCCGTCCAAATGCTTATCGTTGAGACCCGTGGGAAACCACCCCGGGCAAATCGCATTGACATAGATGCCATAGCTGGCCCATTTTACGGCCAGGTCTTTCGTCATGGTAACAATGGCGCCCTTGCTGGTGGTATAGGCGATGGAGTTGGCATATTCCGGCCAATCTCCCCCGAGGGCGCCTATGGAAGCTATGTTTATGATTTTGCCTCCGCCCTGTTGTCTCATCACCCTGGCAGCCATGACAGATAATTGGAAAGTCCCGTTCACATTGAGATTCATGACACGCTGCCATTTGTCCATAGGAAATTCGAGGGCATCGGCAACCCAGCTCATCCCCGCATTGTTCACAAGAATGTTGAGACTGGCAAATTCCTCCATCGTCACATCAACAAGCTTCTGACAGTCTTCAGCCTTACTGACATCGCAGCCAACTGGAAATGCTCTCACACCATTCCGTTCAAGCTTCGCGCACATATCGATACAACGATCAACCTTCCGCGCTGCGACCACAACATCGGCGCCGGCTTCCGCCAGGGCCGTGGCCATTTGTGCGCCCAGACCAACTGACCCGCCCGTTACCACCGCGGTCTTACCCTTTAGCGAAAACATATCTCTTACATGCATTGGTTCATCTCCTTTATTGAGCTTCACCGATCACACTTCACCATTTCTAAAGCTTCGGCGGAAACTGAGGAAGGGTGTCAAAGAGGGGGTTCCCTTTTCTTGTTTTTTATTTGCGCTGCCCTCATTGCCGCTGCCTTATACCGATCAAAATCCGCCAACTGGAGGATGGAAAGCTTCTGGGCTTCCAGCGAGCCTTCAGCATGGATGGTGAGCACGTCCTCGTAAGAGGAGGTCAGGTCTCTCACCAGCTTTACCATGCGAAGCCTATCTTCCGTGGGTATTCCCGCTTTCCCCGCGAAGTATTTCTCCATGAGTCCATGGGTTTCCGGGTTATGGAAGTCCTTCGCGGAAGGGGCAGTAGCCACAATGCCGCCGGCGATATCCTGAACGTATTTGGTTGCCGTATGCCAGTTATCGGCAAACTGGTATTTGCAGATGTTGGCGATCATGGGGTTCGGGAACACAAGATCCGAGTCCTCCTCCTTGATACAGTGCTCTACTGCAGCTTTGCCGATGATCTCTATCATCTCCGTATACATGGTAAGCCACGTGAGCTTTTCTCGGATATGAGCTTTCTTCTCGATACCGTTATACTCTGCCATTAAAACTGCCGCGCCCGTCACAAGCTCGAGTTCCACAGCCTTGTAAGTCTCAGCAGACAGTCGATGGAAATTGGCGAACATATAGGCAATCTGACCCGCGAACTCCCACTCCCCGCTGAGGAAGATGCGATCGTTGGGTATAAAGACGTTCTCGAAGACAATGAGGGCATCGTTAATATAGACACTCCCCGCGATCGGGTGATCAAAGAGGTCATATCCTTCAGCCACTTCCGGTTCTGCTGAAATCATGGTGATACCCTTGGTGTTCACCGGGATAGCAAAGGCAACTGCATAGGCTTTGTCCTCCTGTCTCATGGCGTGGCAGGGAGCAACGAGCACTTCATTGCAGGCAGCAACCTGACTGATGTGAGTCTTTGCGCCCGAGACAATGATGCCGTCGGACCTCTCTTCAACGATGCGGACATAAAAATCCTTGTGCTGGACCTGCTGGGAGGGGCTCAGGTTTCTGTCCCCCTTCACGTCGGTAAGGCCCATGGCAAAGGCAAGGTCGTTCTTCTGAAGATACTTCCGGTACGCTTCGACGTTTGCCGCATAGTTGGTGCCGTATTTCTTGTCGACCCTCCTGCTCACCACTGTAATGGCGTTCAAACCGTCCTTAGCCACAAACTTGGCGCCTGGCGGTTTTCCGAAGGTTGCCCGGGCCCACAGCTTGACCACCTCCCGGAGTCTCAGGAGGTCTTCTCTCGTTCGCTGCGGTTGTAAGGCAAAGGCGACCCGGTCGCCGTCTGCATCAATATCAGTCAAAAGATCCTGATACCGCGGATCATTGCTCATCACGTAATCCATAGCGACCCAGTCGTTTGTGATTTTCAAGATTGGATGCTTCGTGACATCGTCTATGCGTTTTCCATCGCAATAGACCAGCCTGCCGTCGTTCAAAGTCTCGAGGTATTGCTGCGGTGTTTTTAGTGCCATGTTATATCTCCTTTCTTCATTTGTAACATCTTCTATGCCCTGTCATTTATCGATCTGATCTGTATTCCTTTTGCTCGCTGATCTTCTGCCACCGAGCCGTTTTCTCTTCTTTCTCGACATGGCCATGCGATCACCCTTCTGCACTCTGAGACCGGTAAGATCCCGGGCCATCCTATCAATCATGCAGTTCAACTCTGCATAGGAAATATCCCGTCCGTAAAAACTAAAAGCAATCCGATCGGGTGTTAATTTCGCCCAATCCCTCAAATACTCGGGGGGTGGGCTTCTCCACTTCAAGTATCTTTGGCGCCCACACCGGTCATACCTTGTACCGTCTGTATTTCGTACACATCCGTCAGGACTCTTAATTCTTTATAATTGCGTTGTTCGTGTAGCCCATTCGGCCTGTTCTATTACATGAACATGCTCCAACTTGATATTAAAACACTTCCAGAAATGAAATAATCAGTGCTATGGAAGAGCATGAGAAGATGTATCGACCGTTCAGTAAGGTTTGTCGTATAATAACACTATTTTCCTCCATCAAGAATCCCACTCAGGATAACATCACGGTAGACCCTCACAAAAGCCCTCACATCCAAGGATGAACCGTTGACAAACCATTCCACCAGCATACCTGTATGAGCTGCGATGATAATATGCGCGTAAAGGGCCGGATCCACCTCTGCTCTTATTGAGCCCTCTCTCTTTCCTTCTTCGATCATCCCTTCGATAAACCGCCGGTATTTTTCATAAATTGTCTTTACCTCTGTCTCGGCTACCGTATTGCTTCCTACGATCTCATTCAAGAGCGCGTTAAAGACCAGCGCCAACTCTCTGTTATCACGGGCAAACTCAGTGGCAAACTTGTGAAACGCCCTGTACTTTGCGATAAAATTACCGTCACACCTGCCGACCGCTTCGGCCATACCATCTACAAATTGTTTCTCAAATTCCTGCAAGACACTCTGCAGAATCTCATCCTTGCTCTTGAAATACCAGTACAGCGTGCCTCTCCCTATTTCCACAGCCTTCGTGATCTCCTTCACCGACGTCCCCCGGAAACCGTATGCAAGAAATAACTTTATACTCTCAGTAATAATTTTTTCTTTTACGTCAATTCTATCTGGTTTATTACTCATTATCGTTTCCTAGTTTTTCTGTGCCGACCGGTCCATACAGTACACATTGCAGAGTTTTTAAATATCGGTGGCATCTTATCTTGCCTATCTTTCCTGATTCACGGATCAGGCGTTATTTTCTCCATTCCCATGGTTTTCAAGTTTTGGTTCCCGGCCCTCTTCTTGCTCAAGGACGCCCTTTTCAGCCTCTCCAGATTGTCTTCAGGAACTTCCCTAAATTCAAGTACACCTTTTTTTCGTGCAAGTTCGATAAGCTTCTGTCCTGTCTCTGTCCGCACAATGACCTGGTTCCAGGACTTCGCTTCTTCCCATCCCTCAGGTAATCGCGCTGATCCTACCGAGATGTCGCTAAATTCTGCCGTCATATCTAAGCAGGAACCACACGACGGACGGACGCACTTCTCAACCTCATCGAGAGAGATACTCACGGTGCCATCCTGGGTGTAAACCTCAAGGGTATGGTACCGAGAGGGAGGAATGTCCATACCGATGATGGAATCAATGTTGACCTTCTTTGAGAGGAGTTCTTTCAAGGCTGATGAAGAGAGTGCCCAACCGCAGAACAGACCGATGACGAGGCTCACTTTCTTGCCGTTCTCAATGATTCTGGCGTGCTTGCTGTTTCTCATCTTTGCTAATGCCAGGGTCTGACAGGGGGTGGCCACAATGCCGATGGACTTTGTATTCTCTTTGACGATCTCGTTGAACTTGGCCAGGTTTGGTGTAACTACAAATCGGCTCTTGCTTGACTTACTCGCCTCGCCGGCGCCGGTGAGTGCCACTCCTGTGGGTAGCATGGGGTCCTCTGTTCCGGACAGGACGGCGGTATCGATAATGCCCTCTTTTAATGCAAGGTCTATGAGGGCCGTCACCGTTCCTCCATGCTGGGCGTTTGTGCGTATTTTCTCATCGGCGGCTCTCGTGATATAAAAGGCCTTGACGGCTCCTACCTCTGGGGTCATATCCTTCTCATTGAAAAGGAGGCTGTTAAGAGCCTTAAGATCGGTAGGCATTCTGGGACAGACATCCTCGCAGGCAGCATCAGTAATCGTGCACTCATCGAGCACAACGACCCTATCATCGTAAGAGGTGTAATAGGGACACAGGTTCACACAGGCGCCACAGTGTGTGCAAAGATCCGTATTGATGATGTTCCGCTTTAAATATTCTGTTGCACCGCTCAGTTTCATAAAGTATCTCCTTGTGTATTGACCACTCCATGCCCATCTCAAGGGCCTGCTGGTTGACGGCCTGTTGACTAAAAAATCCTATACCCTTAAACCTTCCAAACCATCTTCCAATGAACAAACATATTCATACCTCTTTTTTCTAGCCCCGTCGGTCCGAAATACAGATCGTTCAGGGTTAACCAAAAAAAAGACTACGTTACAGATGAAAACCGAGTGCATCCGCTATTCCCCGTCTTAAATTTTCTGTGCAATTCGCCAACCATCACCAACGGCATCTACTATCAATCTGGGTTCACTGCAATCGCCAACGGTGTAGATCTCGGCAACCTTGCCCTTAAGGCCATTCAACAACGCGGTATTTGCGGTCAATGGTGAGGTAGGCAGAATACTATCGGCTTCGAGCGTCTCTTTTTTGCCTTCCCTCGTAGTGATGACCATGCCTTTATCGTTTATCTCCATGGATTGAACACCGGAAATCACGGTTACATCTTTTTTCTTAAACCACTTAAGGGCCGCAGCTAATCGAAAATGCAGCATTCCTTCTCCTACGGTCTCAGATGTGTCCACAATGGTAACTTTCCTGCCACGTTTGATCAAAAATTCGGCAACCTCGAAACCATGTAAACCCGAACCGATGACTATTACCCTCTTACCCATGGGAAGCCAAATTTTGGTCGACCACCCCAGGGTTTTTGAACCAAATAATTTTAGAAAGGGTTTTACTTTGCGATGTAAGGCTGGAGTAGTCATCACATTCGGCTTGTCAATTCCCGATATCTTTGGAGCGGTAAGCGTACCGCCGGTGGCAAGGATAACCACATCGGGCTTGATCTTTTCAATAGTCGAAATATCAAGTTCTTTACCCAGCACAGTTTTTACACCAAGCTTCTCAAGTTGCGTTTTAAAATAGCGGATTATACCAGGGATGTTTTCAACCTCCCCTCCTTTTATCAGGCTTGCCAGGTGCAGCAACCCTCCCAGTTGGTTCGCCTTCTCATAAAGCGTAACGTCATGCCCCCGTATCGCCGCTACCCTCGCCGCCTCCATCCCTCCTGGACCGCTGCCCACCACGATGACTTTTTTCTTCTTCGCTGCCTTTTCTATCGTGTATTGTGTTGTTCCCATAGCAGCATTTATTCTGCACCTTCTTATCCGGTTGTTTTGAAGGCTCAAGCAAGTTCCGCAAGCCGTACAGGGCGCTATATCCTCTAACCGTCCCGCGGCGAGTTTGTTCGGAAGTTCGGGGTCTGCCTGCAGACGTCTGGTCATGGCAATAAAGTCGGCTTTCCCCTCTTGTAGGGCCTTCTCCCCGATTTCCCAGTCAAGTCTGCCCACAAGAATGACTGGAACAGAAAGTATCTTTTTAAATGATTCGGCCATATACATATTCGCCGCTACTCCCCTTTGCTTCCAGTTATATTCTTTGGGAAAGCGTGCCTCAGGGATGGGAGGCTCGGGCCAGAACAGGTGCTCTGTGAAAAAACCTTGCGTGTGATAGCCCAACCACTGATTCCTTATCTGAAAAGCATCAACACCTGCTTCCTCAAGAATTAAAGCTATTTTCCTGCTTTCTTCGTGCGACAGACACCTGTCGTTTTCGATACCAGCCAACTCACCGATTTCGATTCCGTTCAATATGACATCAATGGGAAAGTCTTGCCCCGCGCGTTTTTTGATTTCTCTTACAACTTGCACGAAGAAGCGGGTCCGGTTTTCCAGACTCCCGCCATAGATATCCTGCCGCCGGTTCCAGAAAGGAGAAAGGAAATTATGCATCAGGTGGGTACTGCCGGCATTGATATCAACACCGTCAAAACCGGCCTTTCTTGCCCGTACTGCTGCATTGGCCCATTTATCAACCAGTTCTTCAATCTCCGCGATGGTGAGTTCTCGTGGCACGTCACGATGGAAATCACCCATTATATTCAGATTGACCGGGGAAGCCCCAATAGGCGGCCCCTCAAAGGTAGGGGGCAGCGCAAAGAGCGGAGACTGCCAAGGTCCATCATGTTCCATTTGCATGAAGGTTGGACAACCATGCTTATGTATGACGTCAACCAACTCGCTCATGCCCTTAATGTATTTGTCATCGTCCATACGATACCTTTCCTTCCAACGGGCGCCATACGGGTAATCAATAGTTGGGGCCTCCACGATCAGGAGGCCTACGCCACCTTTTGCGATCGCTTCATAATAGGCTTTGGCTTTTTCACTCATATGGAGATCGTCTTCATGCCAGTAACCCATGGCCGCACCGGTTTTTATCATCCGATTCCTGGTCTTTACAGACCCGATAGAGGAAGGCTCGAGGAGCTTCTTAAATTTTTTGCTGCGATCCATTGGTCTTACTCCTTTTCTGGTAACTGTTTTATTATGAACACAGTTTGTTGTTCATCGAACCGCTTGTGTACGCCATGTATTCGCCAAGGTAGTCTGTAGACCGTCTTAGGCATGAGGCTTATTTTCGTCGCCGCCATGGACGGTGCCAAATCCCAGTTCAAAGGCTTGCATATTGAGGGCAAGCTTGTCTTTCTTGAAATTCAAGCCAAGCTGCTGCTCCAATCCGCTCTTTTCCACAGGTAAAAGTCCTGTTGCTACGAGCGCCCCGATCATAACAATGTTTGTCAGCAGGGCATTACCCAAATCCAGGGCTATTGATGATGCGTCTATATACAAGGCATTTTGGGAAACTTCACCAATACGCTGCTTGATCATTTCTAACAAAGGATATTCTTCCTCGCCCACGGCAACCGACAAGGGATGGATAGGTCTCACATTTGTCACAACAACGGTCCCCGGATGGCCGAATCCGCACAAAATCCTCAGGGCCTCTACCGGTTCAAGACTGAGGATCACATCAACCTGTCCCTCAGGGATCAGAGGGCCGTATTGTATCTCTTTGGAAATTCTTACGTGGCTTGCAACAGACCCTCCCCGTTGTGTTGTGCCGTAGGTCTCTCCTATCGTAACTTTATACCCCTTTTCAACAAGGGACTGTCCCAGAAGCTTCGAGATCAATAGGTTTCCCTGTCCGCCAACCCCGGCAATAATCAGATTTATCGGTTCTTTCGATATCAGATGCATCATAGCTCCTCCCTGACGATAGCAGATTGAGAACAAATGTCGACACAAACGCCGCACCCGCTACAGACAGCTTCGTCTATCTTAGCCTTCATGGAAGTCCTGTCCCACATAAGTCCGGGGCATTTGAATACCCTGGTGCAATACCGATTACACCCACAGTTGTCGCCAAAACATTTCTGAGAATCCACTTTGACCTTATAAAGGGGACCCTGACTGCTCGCTCTGATAAGCGCACATTCTCTGCGGCTTATCACCAGTCTCGTTTTACCCCTGTCTTTCAAAACATTAAGAAACGCCGCGCGAGTAGCCTTAATATCATAGGGGTCTACGACAGTCACCGCCATTCCCAACGTCTTGCAGAGGTTTTCAATACTTATGACAGGCCTTTCGTCACCAACCGCGTCCTTGCTCGTTCCCGGATGGGGCTGAAAACCGGTCATGGCCGTACCGGAATTGTCCATTATGACGAGGACAAGATCCGCCTGATTGTGAATCGCGTTGATCAGGCCAGGTATGGCGGCGTGGAAAAAAGTGGAATCCCCGCAAAGGGCAATAATCGGCTGCTTGGAGCCGAACTGGTTCATCTTGCCAAGCCCGGAGGCAATCCCGATACCCGATCCCATGGCATAGAGAGTCCTGATTTGCTCGTATCCCGTGGGATCCACCGCCAGGTTGTAACAGCCTATGTCACCTGTTACAACACCATCCCCTCCTACCATCTTCAGGGTATCTTTGATGACCCAAGATGTCGCCCTGTGGGGGCACCCGGGACAGAATTGTACTCCTCGTGAAGGCACGTAGTTTTTTGCAAGGCTTTCGCATTTCTGCCGGTAGGTTGCGTCTCTTGGTGTGTAGTCTACATGCAGGATACCGGCTATTGCTTTCATGACAATAGCAGCATTGATCTCTCCAAAAGAGTCTATGTGACCTGAGGCTTTGCCAAGAAACGTCCAGAGGTATCCCGGCATTTTATCCAGAACAAACTCTTTCAGGTTTGCCTCAAGAAATGGATCAACTTCTTCAACCACCAATATCTTGTCCGCCTTTCGTAAATGCTTTCGCAAAAACTCCGTCGGAAGAGGCCAGGTCGTGCCTAATTTCAGGAGTCCTACTGATTTTTTCAGAAAGAGTGTTCTCACGGCCTCGATAGAATAGAGCCATCCGATACCGCAGGTCACGATAAGTAGATCCGGTTCTTCCGGACCTTCATAAAAATTAAAAGGCGCCGATTCAAAGATCTCCTCAATTTTTTTAAGCTTCTCATGAAGGACCCGATGGACCTTGCCTCCTTTACCTCCAGTATTATAGGTTTTTGATGTATCAAAATGTGCATGTTTTTCAATCGCGGGCAACTCGCCGAAAACCACATTCCCCCTTCCATGGGAAATCCTCGTGACAGTCCGAAGCATGCAGGCATTAGAAATTGCTTCTGAAAGTTCAAAGGCCCATTTCGTCATGTCTTTGGCTTCCTGAAATGTGGCCGGTTCCAGGAGGGGCAAATCTAATATCTTGGCAACGTGCCGTGAATCCTGCTCATTTGTGCTCGAAGTCCCTCCAGAATCATCAGCTGCCACAACGACCAATCCTTTATTGATTCCGGAGAAAGTCAAATTCGCAAGGAAGTCCAAAGCCACATTTAATCCAACCTGTTTCATCGCCGTGATTGCTCGCAGACCGGAAAGAGATGCCCGCGGCGCAAACTTCAAGGGCAACCTTTTCGTTTGCAGACCATTCCACATACATATTGAATTTTTTCGCTTCCTTAGCTAGTGTTGTGATAATTTCAGTCGATGGGGTCCCGGGATAGGCAGCGGCAACGGCCACTCCCGCTTCCAGGGCTCCCCGGGCGATTGCCTCATTACCCATCAGAAGCTGTGTGCTCCCCGGTTTATCTACATCAATTCCTATCATTTGCTCCTCCATTGCTCATTATCCAACAGTTGCTTGATAACCTGAGGGCAGTTCTTCAGGCAAAAAAGATCATCCGCATTTCCAGTTATTGCACGTTCTGTCATAATAATAGCCTCCCGCTTATACCACTTTGTCGGTTGCAGATTACTTAATTATTACCGTCAATACCATCTCCATTTTATAATGTATGTTAAATCTATATCGCTCACCCAAGATGGCACGCCACCATGTGCCCTCCCCCTATCTGAATCAAAACCGGTTGCTGTTCCCGGCATATCGGTTTTACCTCAGAGCAGCGCGGATGAAACCGGCAACCCGTGGGAGGATTGAGCGGACTCGGTACTTCTCCCGGTAGTATGATTTCGTCGCGCCTGTCGTCCGGGTGTGATGGCAAGGCTGCGGAGTAGAGAGCACGGGTATAGGGATGGAGAGGGTTTTTATACAATTCCTCACTTTCCGCCGTCTCTACCAATTTTCCAAGATACATTACCCCGATTCGATGGCTCATATGCTTGACAACAGCCAGATCGTGGGCAATGAGCAGGTATGACATTCCGAATTGTTCCTGAATCTCCATGAGAAGATTGATAATCTGGGCTCGGATAGAGACATCCAGCGCTGACACAGGCTCATCGAGTATGATAAGACTTGGATTAAGCGATAGGGCTCTCGCGATAGCTATACGCTGTCTCTGCCCGCCACTGAATTCGTGGGGATAAAGGTCGGCCTTATCCGGACTTAGCTTAACTACATCAAGGACCTCTGCGACTCTCTTCCGAATCTGGTCCTTGGGCAAGACCTTATTTGCCCTCAAGGGTTCGGCAATAATATCTCCTACCCTCATACGAGGACTCAGTGATCCGAAGGGACTCTGGAAGACAGCCTGAACCATTCTTCGGTATTTTTTCAAGGCTGGTCCGGTTAGGCGGGTAATGTCTTCGCCGTTGAACAGCACGGACCCGCTCGTGATAGTCTCCAGCATGAGGATCAGTTTCGAGGTCGTGGTCTTGCCGCATCCCGACTCCCCGACAAGGCCAAAGGTCTCGCCTTTGCCGATCACAAAGCTGACACCATCCACCGCTTTCAGGACCCCGATCACCTTCGAGAATATCAGTCCCTTGGTTGCAAGATAATGTTTTGTGATATCCTTAGCTGCGAGAAGAACTTCACTCACAATTGGATCCCTCTCTCTGGTGGACCAGCCAACAACTTACCGTGTGTCCCTCTTCCACGATGCTTTGTGCAGGGGATTCTTTCCTACAAATCTCCATTGCGCGGGAACACCGGGGCTCAAAACTGCAACCCGAGGACAGGTCCGACAGGTCTGGCGCTTGTCCATCGATCGCAAAAAGTTTCTTTCTGTTCTCAGCCATTTTGGGAAGTGACTCCAAAAGGGCTTCCGTATAGGGGTGGGATGGTGCGGTAAAGAGTTTCCTGGTACCCGCACATTCAACTACTTTCCCTGCATACATAACAGCCACGCGATCACACACTTTTGCGACAATCCCAAAATCATGAGTCACAACGATCATGGAAATATGTGACGCCTGCTGTATCTCTTTTAACAAGCGAAGGAATTGAGCCTGAATAGTAACGTCAAGAGCAGTCGTCGGTTCATCGGCGATAAGCAGTTGTGGCTGGCAGCTGAGCGCCATTGCTCCTACAATCCTTTGTCTCATGCCTCCGCTCATTTGATGGGGGTATTCACCCATACGCACCTCGGGGGCCGGGATACGGACTTTGCGGAGCATCTCCTTAACCCTTTCCTCAAGAGCACCTTTTGTAAGCTTCTGGTGCAATCGGATAGGGATTCCCACCTGATGGCCAACCGTAAAAACAGGGTTTAAAGAGGTCATGGGGTCTTGCAGAATCATCGAGATCTTTTTACCTCGAATCTGTCGCATCTCTTTTTCACTCTTCAGCAGAAGATCTTCACCATTCAGCATGATCTGACCACTCACGATTCTCGCCGCAGGGGCGGGGACCAGTCTCAGGATAGAGAGACAAGTAATGCTCTTACCGCTGCCTGATTCCCCGACAAGTCCCAAGGTCTCACCTTTACCAACGCTGAAACTTACATTATCGACTGCTCTCAAGACACCACGGCGGGTAAAAAAATATGTTCTCAGATCTTTAACTTCCAACGTTTTCTCATCCATATGTATATTATATCTGCCTGAATTTGGGGTCCAGACGAACCCTCAGCCAATCACCGAATAGATTGCATGTCAAGACCACAACGAGCACAGCAAGACCGGGCCATGCACTGACCCACCACGAGCTTGCTAAGTAGGACCTTCCCTCCGCGATCATCGAACCCCATGCGGGATTTGGAGGCGGGACGCCCACACCCAGAAAACTGAGCGAAGCCTCAGCTATGATTACAGTACCCAGCTGGAGAGTCCCGAGCACCACAAGGGTATTCACCATGTTAGGAAAAATATGGCGCAGCATTATGCTTATCTTACTGCATCCGCCAATCACCGCAAGAGATACAAATTCGCCCTGCTTAATACGCAGAACCTCCCCGCGAAGCACTCTCGCATAACCAGCCCAGCCGGTCGCAGTCAGGATAAGAATAATATTCCCTTTGCTCGGCCCCAGGACCGCGGCAAGCACAATGGCAATCATGAGGTACGGTATGGACATCATAATGTCCGTGAGTCGCATCAGCAGTGTATCGACCCACCCTCCCAAGTATCCCGAGAGAAGGGCAATTATGCTTCCGACCATACCAGCAAAAATGACCACAAGAAAACCAACCTCCAGCGTAATGCGGGTACCGACTAAAATCCGGCTGAAAATATCTCTTCCCAGATGGTCCGTTCCCAAAAGATAAGTCAGTTTTCCGCCCGTCTGCCAGAAAGGAGGTTTGAGTGCGTTTTCGAAATTTGCGTCATAGGGATCGTGAGGTGCAAAAGCGGCCCCAAATATCCCAACAAATATAAAGGCAAGCAGAATGCCCCCCAAAATGAGCAGGGACCACTCGCTCGAGCTTACCATTTTTTTGATATTTGACCATTTCAATTTCTTCATCCACACGTTTCCTGTACTCAGGCAATTTTTTGATTTTGTTTCTGATTTAGCGCTTCGCAGCCTCATTATTGATACCTAATCCTCGGGTCCAGGTACGCATAGAGTATGTCCACCAAGAGGTTAACAAAAACAAAGAGGCTGGAGGCTATCAATACACAGGTCTGTACCACGGGGAAATCACGGGAACGAATGGCATCGACAAGGAGCCGTCCGATGCCGGGCCAATTGAATACCGTCTCGGTGACCACAGTGCCGTTGAGGAGTATCACGAAGTTAATAGCACCCAACGTCAGAATAGGGATAAAGGCGTTCTTAAAGGCATGCTTTGCCACAACTGCCAGTTCCGATTCCCCCATTAGTCTCGCCATCTTGATATACTCACTATCAAGAACATCGAGCATGGCAGAACGACTGAGGCGGGCAAAAGCCGCCGTCACCGCCCAACCCAAAGTAAAGGCTGGCATCAGCAGATTTTTCCAGCCTCCTATCCCAGAGGTCGGCAAGATCTTCAACCACACCGCAAAGACCAGTATGAGCATTATGCCGCACCAGAAGCTAGGCATGGCTTGGCCTACAAAAGCAAATATTTTTCCAATATTGTCAAACCAATTCCCTACCCTGACCGCAGACAAGACACCGACAGGGATACCGACAACAACAGCAAAAGCCATAGCTGTGCAGGCAAGCAGCAAGGTCCTGGGAAATCGTTCGAGGAAAAGATCAATATTGGGTCTGTCCCATCGAAGGGATTTTCCAAAATCGCCCCTTACCGCCCGGGACATATAGGTCAGATACTGGATGTGCAATGGTTTATCAAGACCAAGTATCTTTCGCATCATTTCCTGGTCAGCCTTGGTGGCCTCTGGTGGCACCATAAGCAGTACCGGGTCACCGCTCAATCGGGTTAAAGAAAAGATGACCATGGTAATGCCTATAAGGCAAATCAGCGCCTGAAAAAACCGTTTGATTATGTAACCTTTCATTATCTGACTCCCTTTTTAGTCGCACCGGGCAGTCGATGTCTTCCAGCGTTAAGATTTCCCAGCAATCTACCAATCTTGAATCTTACGACCCTCATGACAAAAGCGCCGGACAAAATCTGAACAAATCAACGATGGGCATTTTCTAAGAATTCTTTACCGGCTGTCACGAGAAGACCGTTCATAAGGGCACCAACCATACGAAAACCCCTGTCAATCAACTCTTTTGGTGTTGTCCCCCTGTAGACGCCGGCCCCTATGGGTTTACCAGCCTTCTTCCCGGCTTGAAGCACCTTTTCTATCGCTTCCTCAACCAGGGGGTGGTTTATTTGTCCGGAGACACCGTAGGAATTAGAGAGATCGTGAACACCCACCAATACTCCATCCAGCTCTTTTGTTCCGAGAATTTCATCGATACGATTTACCCCCTCCCGGCTCTCCACGAGTCCAAAAATCATCGTCTCCTGGTTAGCCATCTTTACATATTCCGGCAGTGGTTGGACAAGACCAAAATCAGCAACTCGTGTGGGTGCAAGTCCCCTTTTTCCCTCCGGGGGGTACTTCACCACCGCCACTGCCTTCTCCACATCTTCCGGTGACGAGATGCCCGGAACCACGATACCCATAGCCCCGACGGCCAAATACCGTAGGGCGGTCTGGAGCTCATGCTCGGATATCCGGACGAAGGGCACCATGCCCCTCGCCTCCGCCACCAGAATCAACCGTGCTGCTGCTTCTATGCTCATGGACGAATGCTCACAGTCAATAAGGACCCAATCAAACCCCAGGATTCCCAAGATTTCAAGGGCTTGTGTCGAAGGTTCCTGTATAAGTATCGAAGTTACTGGATTCCCCTTATGTAACTTTTCCTTTAGCAGATTCTTTTTCATCCATGCTCCTTATGCAGCAACTTTTTCTGCTTTGCCACCTTTACCCGGACCTGGTCTGCTGCCCACACCACGGTAGCCAAACTACAGATTCCCTTACTGGTTGAGTTCAAGGAATTCGAGCCCGACGATCTGTTGCCTCCCCGGAATATCCTTGTATGACTTGACCCTCGAGCCAATACCTATGGGCTGATTCAATGCCCAAAGCATATATCTGAGTTGCTCGTCGTGCCAAATACGGGATACTTCCTTAACCTGAGCGGCGATTGCTTTCTGGTCGCTCAGCCCATAAAGCTTTTTCCACGCGGCCTCGATTCTCGGGGTAGTCACATAAGACCAAAAGTTTTGTGACGTAAGAACCGATTCCACGGCTACACCAGGATGTGATATTCCGTTCCAATTCGGACTGGGGCCACGGGTTAGTCCACGCAGCTTTTTCTCTTGAAAGTTACGCATATAAGTCGCATCCTCCATCTCAACGAGTTTTGCCCTTATGCCTACCCGTGAGAGGTCTGATACTATGGCCTCTGCTTCCAGTTTGTCTCCAATATGGCCAAAGTTGAAAACCGTATCAAAACCATTGGGGTATCCCGCTTCGTTGAGGAGCGCTTTCGCCTTCTGGGGATCGTACGGATCTGGCTTGAGTTTGGGGTCTATGCCCGGAGTGCCTGGAGCAAAGAGGTCTCCCCACGGTTCAGCAGCTCCGTTGAGGACTTTTTCACAGATTGCTTTCCTGTTGATAGCGTATGACGCAGCCCGCCGGACCCGTACGTCCTTGAATGGGCTGGGCTCACTGGGAAAAGCCAGATCGTTAAAAACCAGAGTCGGGCCGGTAATATACTTTGACCAAATAATCCTGAACTTGGGATCGTTCTTAACTTCCGGGAGATTTGACGCCGGGATCTGCACAATATCCGCTTCTCCTGATTTCAACATAGCCATGATTGTAGCCGGCTCCTGAACAAACTTCATATGAACAGTTTTTACCGAGGGTACCTTCCGGTAATGGTCTGTCACGGCTTCAGCATCGACAAAAACATCCTGCTGACCGTCGACCCATTTGAAAGGGCCGGCGCCGATGGGGTGTCTTGCAAATTCTGCGTTGCCCACTTTTTCAACGTATGCCTTGGGGATTATCGAGAGATGCTGAGTGCACCACTCCAGAAGAGCAGGGTACGGTGACTTGAAATAGACTGTTACGTGTCGATCGTCCACTACTTCGACCTTGTCCACGTATTCTCTCATGGACCCACCTTTCACATACTTCAACTCCGGTTTCATTGCTCTCTCAATACTGAACTTCACATCATTCGCGGTAACAGGCGTTCCATCATGAAACTTCGCCCGCTCATCGAGAGTAAACTTCACACTAAGCCCGTCTTTGGAGAATTGCCAGGATTTGGCCAATGCCGGAGCGTAGCGGCCCTCTCCTGACCTTCTCACGAGACTTTCGTGGATCAAATTAGAAATGTTCATGGAGCCGGCGCCGATAGACGTGTGAGGATCACCACCGGTTTCCGAAAACACTTCCTGGACGACGATAGTCACTTCCCCCTTAGGAACCGTCTTCTGCGCTGAGCAAGGGAGGATGAGGGACAAAACCAGCAGGCAGGTGAACATTCCGGACCAGAAAACCTTTTTCATTCTTCTGTTGCGCATAATCATGGCATTAACTCCTTCTGTTTTTATTCGAGGCATCATTGAACCATTTCCCTTAAAATGTTTTACTCTTTACTTAAGCTCAAGATACTCAAGGTTTACGATCTGCATGCGCCCGGCAATAGGTGTATAGGATTTTACCTTCTGGGAGATACCAAACGGCTGATGTACGGCCCAGAGAATATACCTAAGGCCAGCCTCGTGCCAGAGCTTTGAGACTATTCTAGCCTGAGCTGCCATTGCCTTCTCGTCACTCATTGCATAAAGCTTCTTCCACGCAGCTTCAACCTTCGGCGAAGTAACATAAGAATTGAAGTTAGCGGAGGAAATCGTCGATTCTACAGCAACCCCCGGCTGTAACATGCCAGACCAAAATGGATTCGGAGCGCGGATAACTCCACGGATTTTCTTTTCCCGAAAGTTACGCATATATGTCGCATCTTCCATGTCCACGAGTTTCGCCCTGATGCCTATTCTTGCCAAGTCCGCTGCAATAGCTTCTGACTCGCCGTTATCCCCGATATGACCAAATGTGATTGTTGTGTCAAAGCCGTTGGGATATCCCGCTTCCTTGAGGAGTGCTTTCGCCTTCTGGGGGTCATACGGATCTGGCTTCGCATTAAGATCTACACCGGGATGGTAAGGGGCAAAGAGATCTCCCCACGGCTCAGCAGATCCATTGAGAACTTTTTCACAGATTGCCTTCCTGTTGATAGCGTAAGAGGCGGCCTGCCGGACTTTCATATTGCTAAATGGAGTAGGTGTATCGGGAAAAGCCAGATCAAAAAAAGCAAGGGTGGGGGCATAAACATACTTGGCCCAGATAATCCTCAACTTTGGATCCTTTTTCACGTCTGGAATATTTTCCCGTGGAATCTGAACGATATCCGCTTCTCCTGATTTCAACATAGCCATAATTGTAGATCCTTCCTGAATAAACTTTACATGAACTGTTTTTACCGAGGGTACCTTCCGGTAATGGTCTTCCACGGCTTCAGCATCGACAAAAACATCCTGCTGACCGTCAACCCATTTGAAAGGTCCGGCGCCGATGGGGTGTCTTGCAAACTCAGCGTCACCGACTTTTTCAACATATGCCTTGGGGATTACTGAGAGATGCTGGGCGCACCACTCCAGAAGAGCGGGGTAAGGCGCCTTGAAGTAGACTGTTACCTGCTTGTCGCCGGTGACCTCTACCCTGTCGAGATTATCTTTCATTGAGGCGGCCTTAACATACTTCAACTCCGGTTTCATTGCTCTCTCAATGCTGAACTTCACATCGTTTGCGGTAACAGGCGTTCCATCATGAAACTTCGCCCGCTCATTGAGATTAAACTTTACACTAAGCCCGTCTTTGGAGAATTGCCAGGATTTGGCCAGTGCCGGTGCCATTTTACCATCCGGCCTTTTTATCACGAGACTTTCATGAATCAAATTAGTAATGTTCATCGCTCCGGCCCCGATAGCCGTGTGAGGATCACCTCCGGTCATTGAGAACGCTTCCTGGACAACGACAGTCACCTCACCTTTGGGAATTGTCTTCTGAGCTGGGCAAGGAAGAACAAAAACCAGAAACAATAGACAGGTTAAAATCCCACTCCAAAGAATCCTTCCAAATGTTTTCTTGTGCATAAACATCTTCCTACCTCCTTTTTTGTTGTGCTTGCTGTCTCATTTGTTTTTTTGCATACTTGACTGCATTCTCCCCAGCAATACGCCCGGAGTTAACAGCAAAACCAAACGCGTTCCCTGCGAGGGTCACACAATAGCTTCTTGGCTCCCACCCGCTGGTGGTAACACCCACAGCATACAGCCCCGGAATAGATTGGTCCTTATGGTCGAGAACTTCCATAAAATGATTAATCTTAATCCCACCCATAGTATCGAGAAAAGCCTGGGAACCCTTTATCGCATAGAAAGGAGGGGTCCGAAGCGGTCTCAGATACCTTCGATCCTTCAGAAAATCCTGATCATATCCCTGGTCGCAGAAGTGGTTGTATTCGTCTACCGTGGCTTTCAATTTTTTCGGAGATGATCCTATCCATGCTGCGATTTCATCCCAGGAACGGGAAATCACAACAAATCCCTTCCCTGCTTGCGATTGGAACTCTTCTTCGAGACCGGTCGGCTTTGTCCCGGGTCTTAGTCTGTATCCTCCACCTCTTTTGAATCCATCTTCCATCATGCCCGTTTTGATCCTCGTATCAAAAAGCGTGTAGGACACCTTACCGGGTTGTTGATGCAGGGCATTTGCAGTATCAACAGGAGCATTACGGCAGGCTTCATCGACAAAACGTTCACCTTTTTTGTTTACCCAGATTGTGTATGGCTCCCTGATGGCATAGCGCATGTAGGTGCCTCCCTGACTTTGAATAGGCAGAGGGAACATTGGTCCATGATATATCAGTGAACCCCAGCCATCGGTATTGGCCCCTACCTCATCAGCCAACATTATTCCATCTCCCGAATGGGGCGTACCGAGGTACACGAGGTCCTCGCTGTAGGATGCATGGTACTTCTTCAGAAGTTCTATATTGCTACCGTGTCCACCCGTTGCAACAATAACACACTTTGCAGAAATAGAAAGCTCTCTCCCCTTTGCTGTCGCCAGGACACCAGTCACTTTTCCTTTCTTATCTTGTAATATTTTCACGACTGGGGTCTGGCAAAAAATTTGCACGCCCAGATCTTTGGCATTTTTGACCAACGTTTTTACAATGTCCGAGCCTCCGTGCCCCCCTACCGGGCAGTGATAGACCGGAAGCGCTGTATCAGCATAGAAAAGGACGCTCCCGTCAAACTCTATCCCTTTTTTTTCGAGCCATTGAATGGTATCACTCGCTTTGTATAGAAAGGCTCGCATAATCCTCGGATCAATCTCGAGATGGGAATAATTCATCACGAACCTAAAAACATCATCTGTGCTGACAAGAAGTCGCAGTCTCTCCTGAACTTTCGTTTCGGTTGCAAACAGACCCGTTGCGAGCGCTGCGTTTCCACCGGGGGTCTCTTGTTTTTCCAGTACAATGACCCCTGCACCTTTTTCCGCCGCCGCAACCGCTGCCGTTAAACCGGACCCGCCTCCACCGATGATGACGACCTCGCATTCAAGTTGCTCTGTATTTGTAACCTTCCTAGGGCCTTTCGCCATTCAACCTCCTCGGATACGAGATATAGATCGACCGTTCAGTCGATGGAGCATTAATAAAGAACGTCTTCGTGCTGTCGTTGTGCCTCAATTCTGGCACAAGCTCCGGTATCCAACGATTCCCCGTTGTTCATGAACCATTCTGCCAACATAATAGTATTGATCCCTGATGTTAATTGTGGACACCACATAGAGTATTCATGCTGCACATCTCACTACAGCAGACCCGTTCATAGGCAACATGGAACAAGCACCCAGTCTGACCTCCCCGCGTTGTTTCTTGTACATACTTTATGGTTTTTACTTATTTTCATTGTAGATTATCTTCTAGACTGACCGGTCAATCTACGACTGTTTGGTATTTTTGCACAATAATATATTATTGTCAATAAATATTTATGATTATCACAATTCTTTTACTTATCTATATATATCAAATAGTTATGATGATAATTGTGGTTGACACCTGCATGACAAAAATTATTGTCCCGTGAACTTCGGGAGGCGCTTCTCAACAAAATGGGCAACCCCTTCTTTGAAGTCCTCCGATTCCATGCTGGCAATTAACTCTTCATCTGCTGTTGTGACTGCCTCTGCCAGAGTTTGAAACTGACCTTCATAAACCTGTTTTTTCATAATTCTCAGAGATCGCGGCGAAACAGACGTAACGAGAGCCCTGGCATAACCCCGGACGCCTTCTATGAAATCCCCTTCCGGGAAGACCCGGTTGACAAGATTAATACGCAAGGCCTCCTCGGTGTCCACCATGCGGGCTGAAAAAAGCAGGTCGAGGGCGGTGGAAAATCCCACGATGCGGGGAAGTATCCAACTCACACCATGCTCCGCAATCAAGCCCCGGCGGGAAAAGGCGGTGGAAAAGCGTGCCTTTTCCGAGGCAAAACGCAGGTCGCAATACAGCGCAATGATGAGGCCGAGCCCCGCTGCAGGTCCATTGATAGCCGCGATAACCGGCTTGGGAATAGCCGCCAAATAGGAATATCTCTTCCTGAAGTCAGATCGTACTCCAGAACAACGTCCATCTTCCCGTTCCTCTTCTGTCTTTGTCCCCATCAGGATTGAGACTGCCTGTTCTCCCGTCTCGTTCCCGCTCAATTTAGATATACCGTCATCCGAGGCAGCTTTCAGTTCCGACATGTCTGCTCCTGCGCAAAAACCCCGTCCGGAGCCGGTCAAAATGATTACCCGCACACCATCGTTGTCTGTGGCGTCATACATGGCCCTGCGGACTTCCTCTGCCATAATTCGTGTCCAGGCATTGAGTCTGTCCGGACGATTAAGCGTGATAGTGGCCACCTGATCTTCTACAGAGTAAAGAATTTCCTTATATGTCATATGAAGCCGCCGTCTAAATTTCCCCAATACTACTGACAGGACAGTAACCACATCTCAAGAACAACCCACAACCGTATGGTAACAGGAAACAGCCAGGAGGGCAAATAAGTAAGATTGGCTTGTTAGAAGAATACCCGACCTTTTTTGCTTATCGTTTGACTCTCCACTTGCGCATTTCCTGTGCTACGGCATCTCCTACCTCGGCCGTGCTGCTCCTTCCGCCGACATCGGTTGTTCTCACCTTCCTCAAAGCCAGCACCGCCTGGGAGCCCTTTCGATTCGCAGACCCACATCGGTTGCCATCCGATCATGATGTTTCTCCTCCAGCCGCTTGAACATCATGGCCGCCGAGAGTATGGCCGCCATAACTTTGTTGAAGTTTCAGAAGGCGCCCTATCATCGGGGAACCACATGGGTTGTGACAGGGATTCCCCTGCATGTTTCAAAGTAAAAGGCAGAGAGCGCTCACACATCGCTCTTCCTGACCCCTGTTGGCCGCCACGAAGGCGAGATAACCCCGTGACTCTCTTCTTGAGTGACTGTCGACGCCCAGGTGATCTTGTGTTCGCCGAACTTATCGTTGACTGTGTCGATGGCTTTCAGAAGCGCTTCCCTTTCTTTCCGGTCAGGTTCACCGAAGAGAGCCATCTGTTCATTATTCCCGAAGGATGAGACAGATACTCCAAGGAGCCGTATGCTCTTTGTCAGGCGTATCCCCTCAAGGATGGAAAGGACCGTCCGGTAGATCTCGCCGGTATCGTTTGTATAGGCGGCTAAAGTGGTCTGCTTTGTAAACGTTTTGAAATCGGCATATCGTACCGTGAGGGTGACTTTCCTGCCTTTATAGCCGTACCGTCTTGCCCTGCGGCTTACCATCTCGCTGAGTCTTAAAAGCTCTCGTTCTATCTCTTCCCGGTGCCATATGTCCTTCGGGAAAGTCCTGCTGTGACCTATGGATTTTGGATCACGGGTATCCGATTCAAGGGGACGGTCAAGTATCCCTTTACCCATTGCTTGAAGCCGAGGGCCAAGTATGCCGAATTCCCTGGTCAGAAGAGAAAGGGGGGCTCGCCCCAATTGACCGCAGGTTCTGATACCCATGCTGTCCAGTTTCTTTTCGGTATGGGGGCCAATACCCCAGAGCTTCTTCACCGCAAGTGTCTCGAGAACGGAGGGTACCATTTCTTTGTCTATCCACCGAAGACCATCCGGTTTGGCAAGGTCGCTTGCGAGCTTGGCGATAAGGATATTGGGACCCATCCCGATGGTACAATTGATCCCAAGTTCATCCTTGACGGTTGTCTTGATGGTTCGGGCCAGTTCCTCAGGATCTCCGAAGAGATGGTGGGACCCGGTTATATCAAGGAATATCTCGTCTATGGAATAGATCTCGATATCGGGTGTAAAGCGCTCGCAGATTTTCTCGAGTCTGCCGCAGACTTCAGCATACCGTGTGTGATTTCCGACGACGAAAATGATATTGGGGCAGAGCTTTTTTGCCTCCTGTGGGGTCATTCCCGTTCTCACGCCGTATGCCCTCGCCTCATAGGAAGAGGTCGTGATGACCGTTCGTGCACCGGCACCGGTTACGGCTATGGGTTTACCCTGAAGAGCCGGGTTGACCTGTTGTTCCACGGAGGCGAAAAAGGCGTCCATGTCGACGCAGAGATAATCTTCGGCATGTCTCAATTATATCGCTCTTTGCCATGCTCAGGCAAGAGATGTAAGGTGGTGAAAAAAGGCGGGCCTTAAAAGCCCGCCCGGTTACTGGTTTATTTCTTCTTCCTGGCAGGAGCCTTTCCTTGTGCCGCTGCTTTCAGCGCCGCTCCTGCGCTGAACTTTGGAACCTTCTTCGCAGCGATCTTGATTTCCTTACCGGTCTGGGGGTTTCTGCCTTTCCTGGCTTTGCGTTGGGATACGGAGAATGTTCCGAAACCGATAAGGGATACCTTCTCACCTTTCCTTACTGCCTGGGTGATTAAATCGGTGATCACGCCGAGGGCCTTCCCCGCCGCCGCCTTCGAAATCCTGACCTCTTGTGCTACCTTTGCCACGATGTCTGTTTTAGTCATTGCTGCTACCTCCTCAATATATGTGTATATCTATGATTATCAGGCCCAAAGAGGGTACCTGGTATGCGAAACGCCGCAAACAGAAAGCCCTGTGACAATTATTACTGGAAGTATCACATTAATCAAGGGTTTTCTTTGTTCAGAGTCGGGAAATCGTAATCTTTTACCGGACTGTAACATACCGGGTATATTCCAACAAAGGTGCATGAACTCTCACGGGTCCGAGCCGAGTGGCCCCGCGATCACCATCAAGCAAAGTCTGCCCTGACGTGTGAAGCACTCCGAACACAGGTGTTTTCTAAGAATTCTTCCGTACCCGCCAATGCTTCCGCAACCATGAAGATTTTCGGTGGCATTCGGTTGTCATGATGCAATCTGAATAGCCGTCACTGCAATTCTATAGGTATCTCCCGTATAATGCCCATTTTTATGTAAATGGGCCTCGCTGCCTGCCGGATGAGGGGAAGCTTTTTCAAGAAAAAAAAGGAGCCCGTGATACAGATGCACCCCCTATGATGACCGTGTGAGGCGCGCCGATCCTGCTCGCAAGACTGCCTGCCATGATGCTTCCGAAGGGGGCCATGCCTCCGAATGCCATCATGTAAGCGCTCATGACCCGGCCCCGTTTGTCTTCGTCGGCGATTGTCTGCAAGATCGTGTTGCTCGAAGCCATCTGGATGATCATACCGAAACCGTGAAAAGGAGGATAAAAAGAGAGAGGGGAAGAGAACGGGAAAAGGAGAAAACCACAAGTCCCGCGCCAAAGGTGCCTGAAGCGATGACGATAAGCCGCCCAAGACCGAGTACGGATTGGCGGGATGCAAGATACAATGCGCCCCCGAGGGCGCCCACGCCCGACGCGCCCATGAGAAAACCCAGGGTATGGGGTCCTCCATGAAGGATATCTCTGGCAAAGATGGGCATAAGGACCATATACGGCATTCCCGCCAGGCTGGTCAGGGCTAAAAGGAGAAGGACATAGCGGATGGGCGGGAAACCCAAGATGTATCGATATCCCTCCTTTAACCCGTGGAACAGGGAAGCGGACTTTGTTTCGCGCCTTCGCCTGGGTATCCTCATGGCGAGCAGTGTGGCGATAATGGCAAGGAAGCTTACGGCGTTAAGGAGAAAACAGGGGCCTTCCCCGATGGCGCCACCACGAGGCCGGCGATAGAAGGGCCTACCAGCCGTGCACTGTTAAACATGAAGGAATTGAGCGCGATGGCGTTCCCCATGTCTTCCTTGTTCTCCACTATCTCCACGACAAAGGACTGGCGGGCAGGCATGTCAAAGGCGTTGACTGACCCAAGGAAAAGGCTCAGGAGCACGAGGTGCCAGACCTGGATACGGCCCCTTAAGGTGAGGAATGCCAGAAGGGAGGCCTGGACCGTGGCCAGTGACTGGGTAATGATGAGCAGGTTCCGGCGGTGCATACGGTCGATAAAGACCCCTGCAAAAGAGGCGAAGAAGAACATGGGTGCCATGCCGGTAAAGCCGATCAGGCCAAGGTAAAAGGCCGAATTCGTCAAACGGTACACAAGCCAGCTCATGGCGATCTGCTGCATCCATGTGCCGATCAGGGAGACGCCCTGGCCTCCGAAAAAAAGCCGGTAGTTCCTGTACCGAAACGCCCTTGCCATAAATCCGAAGGTTGATTGCTTCGCCGGAGATGATGATCCTGTATTCATAGTTTCTCATTCCCTTTGCGTGTCGCGATTCGTGGCTCTATTGTAATATCGTCTGGACTTCTTTGCAACTATAGACAAACGAACACTCCGATCCGTTTCTTTGCCCCTGACCTTGCGGGCGAGAAAGGTGACGCTATCATCTTCCGGTGGTGTCGTCCTTTACTTTGCTGCGATGGTAGTGCGGAATCGCTTTCAGCACAAATATGCCACCTGACAGTATAAGCAGCAGCAAAGTGTACGCATATATTTCTCCGAGAGTGACCTTAATCGGATAGAAAACCGACGAAAAGGGAGCCGACCCCATTCCGAGATCGTAGGAAATCATGTAAGTAGAATTTGCTGCACCCCTTTCAGAGGAATGTACCAGATGATTGATGGCGCTGTGGGACGTCGGCATAAGTATTCCAAAACCAAAACCGTTCATTACACCCGCCACCAGAAACTGGGTCGGATTCCACGCTTATCCGAGCCAAGGCATCCCAATGGTGGTTAGCGCGAGGCCAACCATTGTCAATTGAAAAAAATACCCCCTGTCGAATAACTTGCCAAAGAACACCCTAAAAAAAGAGGGCTCCAGCAAGACAGACGAAGAACGTCGCCACATTGAAAAGCCTTTTTGTACGGCATAAACACCAACCAAAACGATTATCGCCCCGTATGCAATCATGATGAAAAACATACAAAGGGAAAGAGGAGGGGCCTTCCTGTGAAAAAGGTTTGTGAGGGAGAATTTCTTTCTGGTGATTGTCTTGAAGGGAGTCTTCGCAAGAAAGCCGATCAGTAACGATAGAAGAGAAATGCTGAGGATTGAAAGGAACATCATATGAGAACCCTATCCTTTCAGTATT
>CAVWHH010000006.1:0-11943 GCA_963754785.1 uncultured delta proteobacterium
GCGACAATCCTGAGTTCCGTCCTCAAAGGAGCAAGGAATGATAGGATTGCTTCCCGGTCTTTGGTGACCTTTCATTTTGAAGACCCTCTTCCGCTGTTCATTAATGATCCAAAGGTAACTATTCTTTGTGTGAAGATCGATTCCGCAGTATAATCTCATGAAGCACCTTCTAATTAAGATTTACGGGTTCCAATCACAGCATAGCAGATAATTTCTCTCTGTTGCCGGGGTGCCTTTTTATGATTATCATTCGAGAATCGTCTCTGTCGAAAGCTACTGCCAAAACATGGAGAAAACAGGTTACAACCAGTTGACTCATAACGAAATCTTACCAAAGGTATGCCGAAGACGTGTAAATGTACTACAAATTTACCTGACCAGATGGTATAATTATGCTAGCATATACTGTCAATGCGAAGGAGGGTTGACGATGGATGTCTCAGAAGCGATAACAAAGAGGAAGAGTATGAGAGCTTACGAGGACAGGCCGGTACCCGCCGATGTTTTGAATAAGATTGTCGAAGCTGGCCAGTGGGCCCCCAATGCTGGGCCTTTTCAGATTTCGGTGATCCAAAACGCAGGGCTGAGACAAAGGATTAACAATCGAGCTCTGGATGCCATGGTTCACTCCGATAACGAATTTGCTCGACAACGGGCGTCCTTGCCCGGATATGAGCCGATATATGGTGCACCGGTGCTAATCCTACTTTCCGCTCCAGCGGATGCCCCTTCCGGTGCGGCCAACACAGCGCTCGCGGCAGAAAACATGTTGCTTGAGGCGACCGGACTGGGGTTGGGATCATGCTATCTCATGTCGCCCACTAGAGCCTTAAACGGGGACGCCAATCATGATTTGGCTCGAAAAGCAGGTGTGCCAGAAGGCTATACCGTGCAGTGTGCCGTCATTGTCGGTTATGCTGCCGCTGAGAACAAGTTCGATCTTGGTGAGCGTAGCAAGAGAGGCAACGTAAATTACGTGAAGTGAGGGGGAATATCCGCCTTTTACGAGCGAGCGACCAGGTGAAGCTGGAAACGCCAAGGGTATTTTCAGATGGTATCGTAAGAAAACACTGATTCAAGAGGGAGATTGCCCATGAATACCAAGTTGCTCGGTTCAGAAGGGGTACGAGTGTCTGCGATCGGTTTAGGCTGTATGGCCATGTCCCGTCTATACGGCCCTGCCGATGATGCAGAGAGCATCGCGACCATTAGGGTTGCTCTCGACGCAGGTATCACTTTACTCGATACAGGTGATTTCTACGGCATGGGGCACAACGAAATGTTGATCCGTGAAGCCTTAAGCGGCGTGAACCGGGAGGATGTGATAATAAGCGTAAAGTTCGGCGCACTTCGGGACCCTATGGGTGGATGGAGCGGTTATGACTGCCGACCGGGGGCGGCTAAGAACTTCCTCACATATTCACTTAAGAGGCTCGGTGTAGACTACGTGGACATTTACCGTCCTGCCCGTCTTGACCGGGCCGTACCTATAGAAGATACCATAGGCGCCATAGCGGAGATGGTGAAGGCCGGGTACGTTCGCCACGTCGGTCTATCCGAGGTTGGTGTCGAGACGATTCACCGGGCAGCCGCGGTGCATCCTATCTGTGATCTTCAAATAGAATACTCTGTTCTCTCACGAGGAATCGAAGCAAGGATCTTGCCGACATGCCGTGACCTAGGTATAGGGATAACCGCCTACGGGGTGCTGTCGCGCGGTCTGATCAGCGGCCACTGGGGTAAAGAACAGGGCATTGCCGGGGATCTGCGGGGACGATTTCCGCGCTTCACGTCACCAAACTTGGAGCACAATCTTGCCCTCGTTGAGGCGCTTCGGACAGTGGCGGATGAGAAAGCCGTCAGTGTCGCGCAGATCGCCATCGCCTGGGTAGCCGCTCAGGGGAAGGATATCATACCCCTGGTTGGAGCGCGCAAACGTGAAAAGCTTTCGGACTCTCTGGGTGCCTGCGATATTACGCTGACGACGGCTGATCTGGCTCAGATCGAGAGGGCAGTGCCGTCGGGGGCTGCATCTGGCGAACGATACCCACCCCAGATGATGGGGGACCTGGATAGCGAAAGGGGTAGCTGAATAACCGTGCGGTAATGGAAGATGAAACCGGTGTTGAATGATCGAATGGGAGATGGGCAGCAAATCATTCTGGATTCATGAGTATCACTTTTGGTAGAATAATCTTCATCTTTTTATGATTTCATCGGAGACAAGGGTTTTGCATTCAGGTACTTGACGGCTTCCTCTTTTAACTGTTTCATGTTTAACGAATTTTGGTTCTTTACTCTGGAACAAGGAGCGGCAGTATCTCCCGTGGGCATCGGAGTAATCCCTCTCTGTTGCGGTTCAGTTCATATTGCCCTTCAGGCTACTTTCCACCGGTAGAATTTCAATAGGTTGCGAGTCGTGCAAATAATGAAACATTCTGCTTTTGCTTTTTTTCAGCCCTCTAAGGAGAAACCGGCGGAACCCACATTGTCTTTTTTCTCTTTATCCTGACTGATGGTACCAGAAAATAATGCATCCTGAGATTTTATTGCATGCAATATATATATCATCGATATTCCTATGTTATGCAGCAGTAAATTGTAACCATGCGTCGTATCTTTTTGTTACATTGTTTGTGTTGATAAGTTTATTATTTCAGCACACAACTGTTATTTACAATATACCCAGTAAGTAATGATAATATCTGAGACATTGCTGCTTGCATTCGATTATGCGAGAAACGCAGGCTATAGTGACCGATAAGGAGATGTTTCTTGAGGCATGCAAGAAGAGTTCGCCAGACGAAGTAGAGAGGTTGGTGGCGTTACGTAAGTTCCTTATTTTCAAAAGGATCAACGCCAGTGGGCACACCAGGGATGGCTGGATCCCGCTGCGCGGAGCATCTCAGAATGGTCACGAGGATACCGTGAAGCTACTCATTGCTAAGGGGGCTGATGTAAATGCGACAGAAAAGAACTCAGGCAAGGCGTCGTTGTATTAGGTTGATGTCACAATAAATCGTTCCCTCAATTATCCCATGGACATTTTTCAAAACCGGCCAATTAGGTTCGGTTCCCTCTATCCGCAAGGCTGGGAAGAAAGATTCAAAGGAGATGCACTGGTCCTCATTCCAATGAATGTGACTACCAGTTATCTGGCTATCACTGTGATCGTTAAGACGAAGGAGGTGTTCTCCAAATCACCTGCCAAAGAATGCGAGGGGCTCATTTCTACCCAACCGAATAACTTCCGGGACTATCGACTCCTTTGGAAACACCCCTTCAACCTGTCTAGCGGGCATGCGGCGATAGAATATTCTTTTGACTTTACTGATCCACGCGGCCCATTCCGATCAACTGCTCTAGTCGCTGCAGGACAAGATAGCCTTGCCATACTCTTTTCGCTTGATGTATCCGGTACCCGATTCGATGTTGAGTCATCGGAAGAGACCTTTCTCAAAATCGTTATAAGCTTGTCTCTCTGGACAGGAGAGTTCAATCTGTTTCTGGATCTTTAGTGCCACGGATTCTATGGGAACATTCACATCATTGCTGTGTCAATGTGTTTATGAATAAGGATGACACCGTTTTCTTTGTAGTTGAGCCAGACCTCCTGACCCGCAATTGTCTGGATGCCAAAACCGCGCTTCGCCTGTTCCGAGAAACTTAATAAACCCTTCCAAAATGACCTCTCTTGTGATAATCTCATTTTAATGGACCGCAGAGGAGACGCCAATTTGGATTCCGTAGAGTATACATTTTTTGAATTATCCATAGGTACCATTTCCATCGTGTCAAAAAATAAAAAAATAGTCGCCCTTGATCTCCACTCCAAAAATCTCTACGAAGCAAAGAAACACCTGTCGGCTCTCTATCCGGACGGGAGCGAATCGGAACAATCCTTTAAAATGATAAAAGTCCTCCTTGACAGATACCTGAAGGGGGAAAAGGTCGAGTTTGACGTCGATATCGATACATCCGGAGAAAGCCCCTTCACCCACAAGGTGCTCGTGGAACTCCGAAAAATACCTTACGGAGAAGTGCGCAGCTATCTCTGGATAGGAAAAAGATTGGGATACACAATGGCAGCTCGGGCCGTAGGCCAAGCAGTGAAAAGGAATCCCATACCGATCATCATTCCCTGCCACAGAGTCATACGGGAAGATGGGTCACTTGGCGGTTTCTCCCTGGGGAAAGAATTAAAGAAAAGGCTTCTTTCGCTTGAGGGTGCCCTTCATAATATCAAAAAAACCGGCCTTGTTTAGACATAAAGCCCAGCCGATCTCAAAAATGCTGCTGGGTCTTGATGTATATCGCTTGGGCTCAGAAAATATCTGCCCGTAAACATTTGAATCCTCAGAATCAACAAAATCTATCTCCGATATGGTAAAAAGTTTTTTTCTGCAGCCTACCTCAACAGATTCTATGAAGTAATGAAAAGTATCTGTATTTATGCCGTCATGCAGAAGCCTTTTCTCATATTAATTTGACGTCATATATAGAGTATGAATCCAATCAAAACAGGTTATTGACTTCACCGGGCTGGGCTGCTTTGTAAGTCTCCGGGGCGGTACACAAAGTCGATCCTCAACATCGTCAAGAATGTTGAAATGATCATTGCCGAAGTCGTTCTCTCTCATATACTCCCAAATGTGTTCGGCCGGATTCAGTTCGGGACTATATGGGGGAAGCCATAGAAGCTTCATAGTGGAAGGTATGCGGACGTCCTTTGCGGTGTGCCAGCCTGCGCCGTCAAGGAACATGAGGCAGAATGTATTGGGAAAAAGGTCGGCGGTGTAAGCCAGAAATGTGGATATCACTTCCCGATCAACCCAAGGCATGACGAGAGGCGACATATCGCCATAGAAGGGATCAACGGCTCCAAGGGCATACAGGAATTCCCGGATGACCTGGTGCGCGACTTACGGTCGGTTAAGACGCGGCGCCCAACACCTTCGTCTGTCACTGATTCTCCCGAACCGTGCTTCATCGTGAAACAATATTCTGATAGGCATATCGCCCGATAGATCCGCTATCGCCTCTTTGACGATGATGGGAAGTTTTTTTAAATTCCTCCTGGACAGGAGGCTTTGCTTGATGTGCCTGGGACGAGGACCGATCTTTCGCCAGGCGTGACGATGGAACAGCCGGTACACATAGTCCATCGATACTTCTTTTCCCAACGCTGTGCATACGTCCGGTATATCCTTTTTACGGTAGCAACATCTCCCCTCCGTGCACGTTCGAAGAAATGACCCCATGAACCTATTCTCATCCTCCCATGAGAGAAATGACCACCTTCGCCCCCTCTGCCTGTTCGGGCAAGTCCTTCGGGGCCACGGGTATTGTATTGTCCGATCCAGAGCCATACTGCCTGCTTTGACACCTGCAATATAGAGGCTACTTGTTGCGCATGGAAGAAACCGTAAGCCACACCGCAAGTCTCTTCGGGTACGCATCGCGGGTTTATTTTTGCCGCACCCATTCAGCGAGATCTTCCGGCGAAAGATATGGTTGGATGACGGCAGGTTTTCTCATAGAGGATTCCTCCTGCTGTACTGAATCATTACTCTGTCTTTGATGTAAAATTGGCATTGATGTCCTTTCCCACGGCGCTTCCGCTCGCAGGCACAAGGTTCAATCGGGTACAAATGGTCGGCACAGACCATTTCGATGAATCTGCCAAGATCTGTTCAACATACCAGTAATCCTTCTGTTCTGTGGCAGCCACCTTCTTCCAGCCACCGGATGCCGAAAGCAGAACAGGCGCCGACATGAAAAGAACAAAACACCCAAGAGAGCGCATACATTTTCCTTTCTTCACGCAGGGATCATCTTGTATGTATTTATCGCACTTTTTGGGCAGAGACTTGATGTCTTGCCCGATTACTGAGAATATAACCGTTGAGATATTTCTTCAAAAAGAGGCCCGTGTAGCTTGATGGGGATTCCATAACGGCCTCGGGTGTCCCTTTTGTGATGATCCTGCCGCCCCTGTCTCCGCCTTCAGGGCCAAGATCGATAATGTAGTCGGCGCATTTGATGACGTCAAGATTGTGCTCGATGACAATAACCGTGTTGCCGCGTTCGATAAGCTCGAAAAGCACATGGAGGAGTTTTTCGATATCGACAAAATGAAGGCCTGTGGTAGGTTCGTCGAGGATATAGAGGGTGCTGCCCGTATCCCTTTTTGAAAGTTCCCGTGAAAGTTTTATTCTCTGCGCCTCTCCCCCGGAAAGCGTTGTCGCGGCCTGTCCAAGCCTGATATAGCCAAGGCCGACCTCGTTCAACACCTTGAGTTTGCTTTTGATGTGTGGCAAGGCATCGAAAAATTGTGTTGCTTGCGTTACGGTCATCTCCAGGACATCGGCGATACTTTTTCCTTTGTAACGTATTTCGAGGGTGTCACGATTATATCGTTTACCCTTGCACACATCACAGACAATGTACACATCAGGGAGGAACTGCATTTCGATCTTGACGAAGCCTTCACCTGTGCAGGTTTCGCATCTGCCACCCTTCACGTTGAAGCTGAATCTACCCTCCTTGTAGCCTCTCATCCTTGATTCCGGCAACTTTGTGAAGAGTTCCCTGATGTAAGTAAAAATGCCTGTGTAGGTTGCGGGGTTTGATCTCGGCGTCCTCCCGATGGGGGATTGATCAATATCGATGACCCTGTCGATGACTTCATATCCGCTCATCCCTTCTGTCTCACCAGCCCTATCCTTCGACTTGTAGAGTTTCTGCTTGAGGAGGGGATAGAGGGTATCGACGATGAGGGTGCTTTTGCCGGAACCGGAGACACCGGTAACAACGCTAAAAACTCCCAGCGGGATTTCAACATCGATCTGCTTTAAATTGTTCGCGTGGGCACCCTTGATCTTGAGAAAACCTTTCGGCTTCCTCCTTTTTTCAGGGACCTTTATCTCCCGTCTTTTCGACAGATAGAGGCCCGTTATGGAATCGGGATGTTCGTGAAGGGCCGCCGGTGTGCCCTGGAAGACAAGATTACCGCCGTTTTCGCCTGCGCCGGGGCCTAGGTCTACAACATAATCGGACTCCACGATGGCATCGTGATCATGTTCGACGACGATCACCGTGTTATCGAGATCGCGCAGCCTTTTCAGGGTCCCCAGGAGCCTCTCGTTATCGCGCTGATGGAGCCCGATGCTCGGCTCATCAAGTACATAGAGCACACCAGTCAAACCTGAACCGATCTGGGTCGCAAGACGTATTCTTTGAGATTCCCCCGACGAAAGCGTTGCAGAATTACGGCTCAAACTCACATAATCAAGGCCCACGTCCATCAAAAATTTCAATCGTGATGCAATTTCTTTGAGAATGGTCCGTGCTATCTCACGTTCTTTACCGGGTAGCTTGATATTCTCAAAAAACTTCAGCGACTCCTCAATGGTCATAACGCTTATCTCATAGATATTGAGATCGTTTATCTTTACCCAGAGTATCTCTTTCTTGAGCCGGGCACCATTACAGACGGGACAGGGAATGAGGTTGATGAACCGTTCGAGTTTTTCTTTTTCATAGAAATCCGCCTTTCCCCACTCCTTTTCGAGCTCACCGATGGCGCCCACAAAGGGTCTCTTTACAAATTCCCTCCTCGGTCCATGGTCAACAAAAAATTCTATTTCTTCGCCCTTTGAACCGGAGAGGATGGCGTCCTGGACGTGCTTCGGCAGGTCCTTGAAGGGTTTACGGACATTGATTTTGTAATGTTTGACGAGAGCTTCAAGAAAGGGCAAAAAGTGGACAGGATTTTTATCGGCCCAAGGCAGAACGGCGCCATCCCTTAAAGAAAGGTCAGGATTGGGCACAATTAGCGCAGGATCAAAATATTCCTTGACACCAAGACCATAACAGCCGGGACAGGCCCCGTAAGGGTTATTGAAGGAGAACATTCTTGGCGCGATCTCCGGGTAGCTGATGCCGCAGTCAGGGCATGCAAATCGTTCGCTGAAGATATATGTTTTTTCCTTTGTCTCCACCGTGATGATGCCGGTCGCTTTGGCAAGGCCAAGTTCCACGGCCTCAAAGAGCCGCCTTTCGATGCCGTCTCTCAGGGCAATCCTGTCGATGACAACATCGATCTCGTGCTTCTTATTTTTATCAAGCTCAATTTCTTCTGAAAGATCCACGAGCTTTTTGTTCAGTCTGATCTTCGTAAAGCCTTGCTTCCTCAGTTCGTCGATCTCTTTGCGGTATTCTCCTTTTCTTCCCCGCACAATGGGGGCAAAAATAGTAAGATTCGTTCCTGAAGGGAGCGACAGGATGGCGTCAACGATCTGCGGGGCATGCTGACTGGTAATCTCTTTCCCGCAGTTGTAACAATAGACGTGGCCAATCCGTGCGAAGAGAAGACGCAAATAATCGTAAATCTCCGTCACAGTACCGACAGTGCTTCTAGGATTCTTGCTGATGCTCTTCTGCTCAATACTGATGGCAGGCGATAACCCCTCGATGTAATCGACATCGGGCTTGTCCATAAGCTCCAGAAATTGACGGGCATAGGAGGAGAGCGATTCTACGTAACGCCTCTGCCCCTCGGCGTAGATCGTGTCGAAAGCGAGGCTTGATTTCCCGGAGCCGCTTGGTCCCGTGATCACCACCATTTTATTCCGTGGGATTGTAACGTCGATATTCTTGAGGTTATGTTCCCTGGCGCCCTTTATAAATAGTCTGTCCATTAACCTTCATCTTTTACAGATTCCTCTTTACGAAGCCCCATATTTTAGCAGAAAACCGGCCTGATTTCAAAAGAGTGTATAGGTCATGAAAAATAGATCGGATATTCAGGCGCACAGCCTGCTCGGGCTGATTATCCCTTTATGCAACCCAGCGGGGTGATTTGCGCGACAAGCTTCGATATACCCGCGTTGTGGACGACACGGGCCACATTGGAAACATCTTTGTACGCTTCCGGCATCTCTTCTGCCAGCGTGCTTTTACTGGCCGCTTTTACATAAACCCCCTTCTCTTCCATCTCCTTGTGAAGGGATCGCCCTTTTGCCACCCTGATTGCCTGGCTTCGGCTCATAACCCGACCGGCGCCATGACAGGTACTTCCGAAGGTCTCCTCCATTGCCCTCTCTGTACCACACAGAACGTATGATGCCCTGCCCATATCTCCCGGTATAAGGACTGGTTGTCCCACGTGCCAGTACTCATCGGGGAGGCCTTCGCTCCTGGCTCCGAATGCCCTTGTGGCGCCCTTTCTGTGAACGCAAAGCGTAGATTCTTTTCCCTTCACCCCATGTTTCTCCAATTTGGCAATGTTGTGGCAAACATCATAAACAAGCGAAAGACCAAGGTTTGCTGCGCTTGTCTGCAAGGTTTTCTCGAAGGTCTCCCGTACCCAGTGGGTAATCATCTGGCGGTTCGCAAAGGCATAATTGGCCGCTGCCGCCATGGCCGAAAAATATCGTTGACCTTCCGGTGATTCGAAAGGAGCTGCGCAAAGCTGCCTGTCGGGAAGAAAAATGCCGTACTTTTCCGACGCCTTCATCATTTCCCTGATATAGTCGTCGCATACCTGGTATCCGAGGCCACGTGAGCCGCTGTGGACCATGACGGTAATCTGGTCTTTGAAAAGTCCAAATGCCGACGCGATCTTCTCGTCATAGATTTCACTGATACGGCCCACTTCGACAAAGTGGTTTCCGCTCCCCACTGTCCCGAGCTGATCTTTGCCCCGCTCATAAGCCCTGTCGGAAACATAATCCGGGTTCGCCTGCGGAAATTCCCCATTATCTTCAATGTGGTGTAAGTCCTGATCGTCCCCGTACCCCTTTTCAATGGCCCACTTCGCGCCTTTACGCAAGACCTTGCTTATCTCATCCCGTGAAAGCCTCAAATCTTTACGATGCGAACCGATACCGCTAGGTATGTTGAAAAAAAGGTTATCGATGATGTCCGAGAGCAAATTTTTCATCTCTTTTACGGTCAGTGTGGAACGTATGAGGCGTACACCACAATTAATATCATAACCGACACCACCCGGACAGATAACACCATCCTTCGTATCGAAGGCCGCAACTCCGCCGATGGGGAAGCCATAACCCCAATGGATATCCGGCATGGCCATAGAAGCGGAAACAATGCCCGGAAGACATGCCACATTTTCAACCTGTTTGATGCTCTCATCGGTGCCGAGTATCTTGAGCAGTTCCTCATCGATGAAGATAAGCCCATCGACACGCATGGCTCCATGTTTTTCAATGAGATATCGGTTGCTGTCAAGCTTTTTTAATGGTATCTTTCGGTCATTCGCCATTGTTTTTGTTCCTCATAAATCGACGATAAATGTTGCTTTGAATCGCCCCTCTTCTTCCTGAAGAGAAAATCTGTGGTACGTTACCGCTTTAACTTCTCCTGATACGGTGTGTCTTCTTTCATCGAAGTATTCTCCTTTAAGAATGGCTTTGAGTTTTCCCTGTTCGCTGTGAATCACTATTTCCTTTGGAAGAAATCTTTCCGCATCCCACAGATAGAGGAGTTCATTGAGGAAAACGATAAGCGACTCGCCGTTACCGGACACTTCAAAATGTTTTTCGGTTATGGGACGCACCGATTCTAAATCCGTTATGAGCGAAAACAGAGCTTTAGCGCTATTCTCGAAAAGTTCCGTCTCTGTGCCACCGTAAACCTCGAAACCTACGTCGGCTTCATGGTCGATGATGTTATAGTTCTTCAAGAGATACCACCGTGTATTACCGGGGTTTGTCACCCGCCCTCTCCGACAGCAAAACTGTCGGAGCCACCTCCTCTCGCTCGTGAACGAGCTAAAGGGGTTCGCCTCAACGGGGCTTACCTGCGAGAATCACCTCTTTGTTTTACCTTCCCGTATAATCTGTTTCAGTTTGGCAGTTATTTCCAGTGCCTTATCGAGGGGGCGCTGCCAGATATTACGACCGAATATAAAACCTGATCCGCCTGCATTTATGCAGAGCCGCGCCTTTGCAAGGAGGTCATCATCGGAGATCATTTCGCCGCCGGCAAAGATGACTGGGGCCCCGCATGCCGCCCTGACGACTCGTTTAATGGCTTCCTGAAGTTCCACGTTGAAGCTTTGATAGGGCTCCGGCACTTTTGGATCTTTTTTCATGCTTGGCACATTGACCTTCACCATATCGGCACCAAGCTCGACGGCTGTGCGCGCTGCGTATTCGACTGCGTAGAGACTGTTCTTGCCGCCTTTTGCTTCAATTTCATTGCCTCGCGGATAAGACCAGACAATAACCGGCAGTCCTGCTTGATGGGCCTCTTCCCTGATCGTTGCGAATTGTTCAAAATCCTCATCCTGACGGGACGAACCTATATACAGGGTATAACCGATAGCGATTGCGGAAAGCCGGAGGGCGTCATCGACAGAGGCCGTCACGGGAGATAGCGGTTCGGCATCGCTTGGAATCTCTGTTTTACCGTTCACTTTGAGAACAAGAGGGACCTCTCCGTACATACGGTCGAAATATCGGCTGGCGTTGCCGACATGTAGAACAACGGCATTATACTTGGCCTTTTTCGCAATCTCTATGATGTGCAGAGGATTTTCTGCAAAAGGTGAATGAAAAAAATCTCGTGGTCCGTGTTCAAGCCCCTGGTCATAGGGGAGGATGATCGTTTTTCCAAATGTCTGAAGAAGTCCTTGCAGCCTCACATCTTTCGGTTCCATAATTCCCTCCTTTAATTTGTGCCTTTATTTATTATAGCATAAAACACGAAATAGCCCATCGATGATGGGCAGGTCACTGAAATATTGTTTGACCTATCGCCCGCATCTCCCCCCTTGCCTGGCCCGATTCATCCATTGACAATAGAGTATCGTTTTGCTAAGCTTTCCAACATGCCGGAGTGGTGGAATTGGCAGACGCGCGGGACTCAAAATCCCGTGTCCCTTGCGGACATGCGGGTTCAAGCCCCGCCTCCGGC
>CAVWHH010000007.1:0-27651 GCA_963754785.1 uncultured delta proteobacterium
CTAAGTGTCAATGATGATTGCGTGGGCGATGGGGTGTGCGCAGAGGTCTGTCCCGAGGTATTCAAGATGGAAGGAGATCAGTGTGTGGTAAAAAAAGAAGGTGTTTGCCCGGAGTTAGAAGATCTGATCCGCAAGGCCGCTCAATCATGTCCGGTCGATGCTATCTTTCTGGACGAATGAACATCGAGCGGTGCTCACAATATGGTAAAAAGGGGAAGATATGGCAAATCCGTTCATACACATTGAACTGCATACACCAGGACCCCGAAGAGGGCGAAAAAAATTCTACAATGAATTGTTTAACTGGACACTCGAGGATATCCCGGATATGAACTACACCGTCATCAAGGTAGGCGAGGGGACCGGGGGAGGTATTATAAAGAGCCCTATGCCTCGTGCGTTGCCTCAATGGGTGCCGTACGTTTTGATAAGCGATATTACAGCCTCCACCGAAAAGGCAAAATCCCTCGGCGCCACAGTCCTCGCGGATGTAACTGAAATTCCGGATATAGGGTGGTTCAGCATGTTTCTCGATCCGACCGGTGCGGCCTTTGCATTATTCCTACCGAAAATGCCCCTATAGACACAGAGGGGGGTGGGATGTAAGGTCCTTCCATGCGACATTCTTTAATCTTCTGGTCGAAGCAATTGCCCCGCGTATCCGCATGTGGGATAGTTCGTTATCGATTTCTGCGCCACTCGAGAACAGAGTTCATATGTCGCACGGCTATATCACGACACACGGGTTTCCGGCGAAAACCGTTTGTTGATATGTTGCAGGAGGGCTCTCCACGAGAGGTGCACCAAAGCATCGCAGCGAGGGTGTTGCGGTTCCCGCGACGAAAGACCTATGTGGTAGGGCTTCATTCTTTACATGGAAGCACAGCCCCATGGGCCGAGCTTCATAAAGCAAGATAGGAAATATTCTCTCGAAGAGGGGCACAGGTGTGCTCCGGCCATGAAGCAGATGAATAGTTTGACTAACATATACGTAGATGCAGACGCCAGTCCGGTCAAAAATGAAGTAATCCGGGTGGCAAGGCGTTATGGACTCAAGGTCTACCTTGTCTCCAACTCCAACTCCAGTATGCGGATCCCCAGATACCAATTGGTTGAAAGGGTGGTAGTGACTGACCGTATGGACGCTGCAGACGATTGGATTGTAGAGCATATTACCGGGAACGATGTGGTGGTATCCGCCGATATTCCCTTGCTTCGCGGTGCATCAAGATGGGAGCCCGCGTCTTGGACCCTAATGGCCGTGTTCTCACGGAAGAATTTATCGGAGATGCCCTTTCGCACAGAGATATTATGACGTTCTTGCGGGACACGGGGAACACAGCCGGTTGGTCACCACCCTACCATACGCGGGACCGCTCCCGCTTTTTGCAACGTCTTGATGATCTGATTCAGGCAATCCGAAGAGGAAAACGATAAAAGGGGCGGGGTCAAGAACGATTTGCCTTTTTGGTTCCATGGTGCGTGGCGAACAGACTGTCCGGAGTTAACCTATATCGTTATTGATCTTGATCATTCAATTGGGCACAGTTTTGTGAACCTGCCGAGAGTTTTGAGGAGGCACTGTATCCCCGATAAGCCGCTTTTATAGCATAGACACTGTAAGGTCGATCTTGTGTCGCGTGGAGGAATGAAACCAGAGCTTCGCAAAAGGATTGAGGCGGAAAGTACCCATTTTAAATATCAATTCAAATTCATTCATATAAGAAAGCATATCGCATCGCCGCTCGCCTCGATGTATTTCCATATACACCTTCGGAGGCTCCTTCTTGTAATCTTCGTTCTATTTTCGACTTAGAAATGGTATGAATATGACGCGGCGCTACTTCCCGAATATGTGACCCTTTTAATCGAGATGAAACCGTCCAGAGCCATATCCTGAAGTACTTTTAGCGGAGGGCATGCCTTTGCGCGACTATCATTTATCAAAAAAAGCCCCGATGGTTTCCGCAACATATTTGCGTTCGGCCTTTTTTAGTTCCGGATAAACTGGCAACGCCAAGCTGGTTTTTGCTGATCTCTCCGCGATGGGGAAATCGCCCTCTTTATACCCCAGATATATAAAGCATGGTTGGAGGTGGAGTGGAAGAGGGTAGTACACCCCTGTCATGATGCCCCGTTCTTTCAGAAAGCTTTGCAGCTCGTCTCGCCTTTGCGTCCGTATGACGTAATGATGAAAGATGTGCGATGTGTCATCGTCGATAACAGGGAGCTTAAGAGGTAATCTTTTGAGCTGTGCGTTGTAGTAGGCAGCATTCTCTTTGCGCTTTCTGTTCCACGATTCTAGATGGGGGAATTTGGCCGTCAACGCGTATGCTTTGATCTCGTCGAGGCGGCTGTTGAGGCCTATCATCTCATGGTAATACTGATTACCCATACCATGGATACGGAGTTTTTTCACCTTCTCGCCGAGGTCAACCCTTTTTGTGTAGACCATGCCACCTTCGCCAATACCACCTAGGTTTTTCGTGGGATAGAAGCTTGTAGCAGCGATATCGCCAAAAGCGCCCGACATAACACCGCCTTTACGGGAACCCAGGGACTGGGCACAATCTTCAACAACAGACAGGTTGTGTTTATGAGCGATGGCGACGACGCGGTCCATGTCGCAGATCTTGCCAAAGAGATGCACAACGGTGATGGCCGTTGTGCACGGCGTAATGACTTTTTCGATGAGAGCGGGGTCGATGTTCATGGTTGCCTCATCAATATCGACAAAAACGGGCTTTGCGCCCAATATAGCAACGGAACTTGCCGTAGAAAAAAACGTATAGGGGGTAGTGATCACCTCGTCACCAGGTTTGATACCGAGGGCCATGAGCGCCAGGATGAGCGCATCAGTCCCATTGGCACACGAGATGGTATAGGGAACACCGGTGTAATCAGAAATCTGCCGTTCTAATTTGCTGCAGTATTTGCCGAGAATCAGTTGCTGTTCGTCAAGTATTTCCTTGATGCCGGCCCGGATTTCCTTTCTGACCAGTTTATATTGGGCCTTGAGATTGATTGGTGGTATGTTCATGGTATGCATTTCCTTTCAGGGATTTTTGGGTATTCTGTTTGAAATCAGTGCTATGTTAGCATATATTAGCCGAATATCTCAAGGTTTCAGTGGGGAAAGATTTCATGCAATAATCGGCTTGGAAAAGGGGTCATGCTCATAAGATCGCCGTGAGGGATAAAATCGCATTAAAATCGTTGACAAATACTCGTAATTACGATAAAAGATTGTGAAAATTTTTTCAAATGAAAGGAGACTCTTATGAAAGAGGCAGTTATTGTATCATGCGTGAGAACGGCGATTGGCCAATTTGGTCAGTCTCTTAAGGATGTGCCCGCAGTAAAGCTCGGCGGAATAGCCATAAAAGAAGCGATAAAACGAGCAGGGATAAGGCCTTCCAAGAGTAAAGACAAAGAGTTCGCCCCCGCAATCTTTGGAGGGAAGACCGATACGGAACTGGAAGCAAAAAACTATGATTACGACAGCAGCCTGAAAGAGGTCGTCATCGACGAGGTGGTCATGGGAAACGTTCTTCAGGCTGGTCTTGGCCAGAACTCCGGAAGGCAAGCAAGCATTCAGGGCGGCGTGCCGAAAGAGACAGCGGCATACACGATCAACAAGGTCTGTTCATCGGGGCTCAGGGCTATTATAAACGGAATGCAATCGATTATGGTTGGCGATAACGATGTCGTAGTGGCCGGTGGTATGGAGAACATGAGTCAGGCTCCTTTCGCTCTGCCTTCTTTGCGATTCGGCGCAAGGATGTTTGATACCAAGGCCATTGACCTCATGGTCCTCGATGGTATCTGGGAAATTTTCTACGGGTATCATATGGGTTTGACCGCTGAGAATATCGCAGCAAAATACGGCATATCAAGGGTAGAACAGGATACTTTCGGCCTCATCAGCCATCAGAGGGCGCGGAAGGCCATCAAGGATGGTCTTTTCAAGGCCGAGATCGTGCCTGTGGTGATTCCTCAGAAGAAGGGTGACTCCATTGTTTTCGATACCGATGAAAGGCCCATGGATACAACGCTCGAAAAGATGGCTTCCCTTGCCACCGCGTTCAAGAAAGATGGAACCGTTACGGCCGGTAATGCTTCGGGTCTCAATGATGCGGCTTCGGCAGTAGTGCTCATGTCCAAAGAGAAGGCAAAGGAACTGGGCATTAAGCCTATGGGCAAGATTATCTCCTGGGCTAACGGCGGGGTTGATCCAGCATTCATGGGCCTCGGTCCTATTCCAGCTATCAAAAAGGCTCTGAAGAAGGCGAACCTTACCATCGATAAGATCGATCTTATTGAGCTCAATGAAGCGTTCGCCTCCCAGTCGCTGGCCTGCATTAAAGAACTTGGCGTGAACACAGACAAATGCAACATGTTCGGAGGCGGGATTTCGCTTGGTCATCCCATCGGATGTACTGGTGCGCGGCTCACTACTACAGCCCTTTACCAAATGCAGAGACTGAACCTGAAATACGGTCTTGTTTCCATGTGCATCGGTGGCGGCATGGGACTTGCGGCGGTCCTCGAAAGAGAGGCGTAAAATCATGGAGTATAAAAATATTATCGTTGAAATAAAAGAGGGCATCGGCATTTTGAAAATTAACAGACCAAAGGCTCTCAACGCGCTTAATTCGGAGACGTTGACTGAGATTAAGCACGCCGGTGAGTCGCTCAATGCCAACAAAGATGTGAGGATTGTGATTGTTACGGGGGAAGGGGATAGAGCTTTTGTCGCAGGCGCGGACATCGTGGAGATGAAGGACCTGACAGCTCTTGAGGGAATGGCCTTTTCAGCGCGTGGTCATGAGGCGATGAATACTCTCGAAAATATGGAAAAGCCGGTTATCGCAGCGGTAAACGGTTTCGCACTAGGTGGTGGTTTTGAACTCGCCCTTGCCTGTGACTTTATCTATGCTTCCGATAAAGCGAAGATTGGTTTCCCGGAAACGACACTCGGCATCCATCCGGGTTTTGGCGGGACACAGCGGACGGCCAAGGTAGTGGGGCTCGCACGGGCGAAGGAACTGATATTTACCGGTAAAACGATCACGGCTCAGGAGGCCTATGAGTTAGGGCTTATCAACAAAATTTTGCCTCATGATCAGCTCATGAATGAAGTCATGGCCCTTGCTGAAAAAATCAAAACGAATGGCCCACTTGGAATCAGACTGGCGAAAGAATGTATCAATAAGAGTCAATCACTTTCTGGTAAACAAGGGCTCGCATTAGAAGCGGAAAATTTCGGACTGTGCTTTGCCACAAAAGATCAGAAGGAAGGAATGACTGCCTTCGTAGAAAAAAGAAAAGCCACCTATATTGGTGAATAATACTATTCAAGGAGGACACTGTGAAGATAGCGGTTTGTTTAAAACAGGTTCCTGACACTGAAGCGGAGGTCAAATGGAACATCCCGAAGGGTGCCTTAGCGAGAGAAAGCATGGATTCGATTACCAACCCATTTGATGAATTTGCTCTGGAAGAGGCGCTTCTTACGAGGGAAAACTATGATGGTGAGATTGTAGCTATAACGATGGGGCCAGATAAGGCGGCCGATGTACTGAGAAACGCCCTCGCATTGACTGTAAATTCCGTATATCAGCTTACTGATCCGGTGTTTGCGGGATCCGATACCTTTGCCACTGCCTCTGTGCTTGCTTCTGCCGTGAAAAAGATCGGCGATGTTGATATTATTTTCTGCGGAAAGCAGTCAACAGACGGCAACACAGGAGTTATTGGCGCACAACTGGCAGCCATTCTCGGTTTCAGTCAGCTTACTTATGTCTCAAAAGTCCGTCAGATTGACGCGGCAGGAAAGAAGATCGTTGTTGAGAGGGCCATTGAGGGCGGTAACGAAGTCATAGAAGCAAAGCTGCCGGCTGTTGTGTCTGTTATCAAGGGTATTAACGAGCCGAGACTCCCGAACCTTATGGGTATCAGGAAGGCGTCAAAGACCGAGATCCCGAAATGGAATGCCGGTGACCTCGGAGTGGACGCAGATAAAGTGGGCGCTGCAGGTTCTTCCACGAAGGTCGTTGAGATCGCTGTGCCACCCCCGCGGGGAGCAGGAGAGATCTTGAAAGGCGAAGTGGAAGAGATTGTCAATACGCTTACTGACAAACTGATAGACCTGAAAGTCATAAAATAGTGAGGAGGGAGAACAATGGCTAATGATGTTTGGATATATATAGAACATAAAGACGGTGGCATATCACCAATGTCTTTTGAGCTTCTCGGTATCGGCAAGCAGCTTGCAGACGGTTTTGGTTCTAACGTCTGTGCCTTCGTTATCGGAGATAAAGTAGATGACCTTGCAAAAGAAGCCTTTGCCTATGGCGCTTCCAAAGTATTTGCCGTTGAGGGCGAGGTATTTAAAGGGTTCAGGAGCGAACCCTACGCAAAAGCGGCGAGCTTCCTTCTTGAAAAATATAAACCAGAAGTGGCTCTCTTCAGGGGCACAAGCCAGGGTGTGGACGTATCGGCGGCGGCGGCAGCCAATCTTGGTTTTGGCCTCTGTACGGACAGTATTGGTCTCACAATAGACGGTGGCAAACTGAAAATGACAAGGGCCGGATTCGGCGGGAACTTCATGATCTCTGTGGTAAACGAAAAGGCACAGCCCCAGATCGCAACGGTGAGACCAAAAGCGTTCGCAATGCCGGAGAAGGATGCGTCAAAGAGCGGCGAAGTGGTTAAAGAGGCTTTCTCATTACCAGAGGCAGACCTGAACACGAAGGTTACCGAGTTTATTAAGTCATTGACCGCAGTGAACCTCGTTGAAGCTGATATCATTGTTTCAGGCGGCCGTGGTGTGGGCGGAGAAGAAGGTTTCAAGGTTCTGAAAGAATTTGCCGATGTGCTTGGCGGTGCCCTCGGTGCATCCCGCGCAGCCGTTGACTCAGGCTGGATACCTTACGAGCACCAGGTAGGGCAGACCGGCAAGACTGTAAAACCGAAAATCTATGTGGCATGCGGCATCTCAGGGGCAATCCAGCACCTGGCCGGCATGAGGACATCGGATTGTATCGTTGCCATCAACAAAGACCCCGATGCGCCCATCTTCAAAGCGGCTTCATTTGGTGTTGTGGGTGACTACAAACAGGTCGTTCCGAAACTCATCGAAGTCTTTAAAACAAAACTGAGCAGGTAACCTGCACAAACAGAGATCAGACGGGGAGCGTATACACTGCGCTTCCCGTTTTGTTCGCTGTATAAATTCAAATGTCTTTCTCAAAAAGTACTCAGTTGATCGAGGGCTCGACGGCTGCAGAGAGAAATCAGTCTACAGAAATATTTTCCGAACGTAAAGACATTACATCTCTGGGAGCGATCTATTCGTCTGTATCTCTATCTTTGACGTAACCTCTCCTCTGTAGCCGGAAACAATATCGGCATAGACCATATATGGGCATTCTGCTTTGGCGTTGAAGGTGATGGATGTGGTTTCTCCAGAATACAAAACATGTCCCAAGAGTTTCCATCTGAGAACTGATCTCAATGGTATGCTTTTTCGGCAGGAAAACGATCTTATTTAGAAACCTTTCAAGTTATCGAATTTTTCGTGACCGGCATCCATGTCGTTGTCGATCACGTCAGTTTCATTGACCATCGGATCAGGACGTGTATCCCTTCATGGGCGTCTCTGCATACGAACTATCAATATTACGGTTACCGCGATAATCAACCCTTGCATGATAGATGAATTTCTCTTTCTCATAAGAGTCTCCTTGGAACCAATATAATAACATGAAGGCAAGAATTAAGATAAAAATTGACTATCATGAGATGCCTCTATTTATAAACATGAATACATTCACATAATTCATTTGCTCTTAAGGAGATTTTTTTTTAAAATAGGTACATGGAATATTTAGATCTGAAAGGTATGACCTGCCCCATGCCTGTTGTTGAAACCAAGAGACTATTGGAAAGTAAAGATGTTCGGGAAATAGAAGTGGTGGTCGATAACTCTGCGTCGAGCGAAAACGTGAAGCGTTTTTTGGTATCGAAAGGGTTTACAACGGCTACTATAAAAGAAAACGACACATACCACGTAAGGGGTATCTTGGATAGAAAACCCAACGATGCCTCCAATGAAACGGAAAAACTCCTTGTCTACATTGACGGCGAAACAATGGGGAGAGGGAACGACGAACTGGGTAAGATACTTATAGGCGCCTTCCTCAAAACGCTCAAGGAATTGGAAACCCCGCCTTGGAGGATTATTTTTATCAATACGGGTGTGAAGCTGGTATCGCAGGAGTCAGAATATATTGGCATATTGAAGGAAATCATGTTTAGCGGTGCTGAAATCCTGTCCTGCGGTACCTGTCTTGATTTTTTCAAACTGAAGGATAAAATTGCGGTAGGGCGAATAAGCAATATGTTCGAGATTCTTTCCTCCTTCACCGAAGCAACAAAGGTGATCAGGCCGTAAGAATGCAGGCATTCAAGGAGCTTTCAATGGTTTATCTCGACAACGCTGCCACATCTTTTCCAAAACCAAAGGAGACAACAGCCGCGCTCAACAACTTTATTCGGCATATTGGGGGCAACCCGGGGCGGAGTGGCCATACTCTATCCCTGGACGCAGCGCGAATTATTTTTGAGGCAAGGGAGAAGTTGACAAACTTTATTGGTGGCAATGACTCTGAGCGCCTCGTGTTCACGCAAAACGGTACCGAATCCCTCAACCTTGCCATCCTTGGTTTGCTAAGGGAAGGCGATCACGTTGTCACCACTTCAATGGAACACAACTCCGTCATGCGACCTCTCACATTTCTTCAGAAGGAAAAGGGTGTTCGGTTTTCCACGGCCAAATGTTCTCCGGAAGGTATCCTCGACATAGATGACATGAGATCCTTATTGAGGAGAAACACCAAGGCGGTTATTCTTATTCACGGTTCAAACGTTGTTGGTACCGTTCAATCAGTGGGTGAAGTGAGAGCGGCGATTGGCGATGTGCCTCTCATCCTTGACGCCTGTCAGACTATCGGCTCCTATCCTGTTAATGTCGAGAAGGACGATATCGATATACTCTGTTTTTCATGTCACAAATCACTCTTCGCCATTCAGGGCTTGGGCGCAATCTACATAAAAAAACCTTTTGATCTGAAACCCCTGCGGTTTGGCGGTACGGGGAGTAAATCAGAATCTATCGAGCAACCCACAGCACTGCCTGACAGGTATGAGAGCGGTACGCCCAATACGCCCGGCATAGCCTCGCTTTTGGGAGGGCTTACATTCATAGAAAAGACAGGGTTTGGAGCGATTATTGAAAAAGAGCGAAACCTCCGTGAAATGATCGTGAAGGGACTCTCTGAAATTGAGGGTGTTACATTGTATGGACCAGGCATTGACGGCCCGGTTTCTTTCTCGCCTGTGGTCTCTTTCAATATTGATAATCACATGTCTTCAGAGACAGGCTACATCTTGAATAAAGAGCGGATATTCGCACGGGTAGGGCTCCAATGCGCTCCTATGACGCACAAGACGATAGGCACTTTTCCCCAGGGGACAGTAAGGGTTTCGCCTGGATATTTTACAACAGATGAAGAGATTGAATTTTTCCTGGAGGTTGTAAGACACATTGGATGGACATAACGTATATTTCCTGCTATTCCATACCATTCACGATGTGTTACGGGTGGAGAAAATTTTAAAAAAAGAAGGAAGAAAATATGAACTGGTGCCCGTTCCAAGAAACCTGAGCTCCGACTGCGGGATGTGCATAAAGCTTGCCGATCACGTGAAGGATATAAAGAAACACATAGAAGGCATCGAAATGGACAAGTGTTTCTTCTTTGATGGCAAGATATATATTGACCTCGCTTCAGAGAAGGGGCTTTGACGTTATGGAAGTAGAGATAAGACTCTTTGCGACATTTAAAGCGTTTCTGCCGGATGGGACGGAAGGTTTTTCTTTCAGGAAGACGGTCCATGAGGGTACTACTGTCGGTACTGTCCTCAATGAACTCCATCTTCCGAAAGAGATGAATAAGACTATCATAATAAACAGCATCCCTGCCTCTTCCGAACAGACCCTCCACGAGGGTGATGTTGTCAGCATATTTCCACCTATCGCCGGTGGTTGATATAACAAGACAATCCAATATTCAGTTGGCTTGAAGATAGAAGTTAAATTTATCAAGAGGAGAATAACCAGATTCATACCGTGACAGCGCCCTCGGGGCACATTTCCTGGCAGCAATAGCAACGTATACACCGGCCATAATCAAAAATCGGCTCTCTTGCAGCCGATGCCGTCGAGAGCGCTTGGACCGGGCAGACCCTCACACAGATCATGCAGCCCTTGCAAACCTTCCGGTTCAACTTCGGTTTTTTAAGAAAAATATTCTTAAGAACCCCTTTTGCGAAACGAGGCATGTTCCAGTCGGTATTCATGGTTTTTGGCATTCTAAAGTCGTCTATGACGGGTGTCCCACAATTAATGATTCGATAATCAGGGATGAGCCCGTGTGTTCTGGCAAGATGGGTGATAGGCAAGGGGTAGGGGAGAGGGAGCATTGTTTCAATCGATTCGTCCAGAGCAAACGCATCCTTACTGATACCAAGAACCCCTAGGCTCCTCGGCCTTCCGCTTGAAGGACCATCACCGTCCATGCCAATGATACCGTCGAGGATAGTAATAGAGGGCTTTGCAAGGCGGTGAATATCGATGAGTATCGAGGCAAAAAGAGACCTGTCCTGTCCGGCCCGAAGATGCCACTTTGCTTTCTCATGGGCATGAATAAAACCGAAGGTATTCTTGACGCCAAGAGTGAGACCCATCATCATGTGTGTCTTTAGCTTGGGGACATTCATGACGACGTCAAAGTCATCAGGGTCTTCACCAAACAAAAAATGTCTGTATGGAGATAGACCTCCATATGATTCTTTAATAATATTAAGGTTAAATTTAGCAATACTTAATCCCAAATATTTAATTATATTCATAACACCAGAATATATTAATACTTTATCTTGTGATCCATAGCCAGGGCTATCACCTACGAAGACATCGCATGAATAATCCTTTAATAACTCAGCGATGGCCTGTATGATTGCGGGATGGGTGGTAACTGCTTTTTCAGGGGTTTTGGCCGATAAAAGGTTAGGTTTAATGAGAACTTTCGCGCTGCCGATGGTCCAGGCTATCTCCTGAAAACTTGAGTTCAGAAGCCTTTTTAATCCTTTTACATCATAGGAATCACATGTCCCTATTACTACCTTTTCCAATGGGTTGCCCCTTGTCGAAGTTGACTTCCAGGAACTTGATGCAGATGGTTCCCTCCGGGCTTATCCAGCGCATCGTATATTCCGGGCCATCAAGGTGATACAGAACCCTGTAGTGCTCCCTCTGAATATACGGTACCCCGTTGCTGTCATGCTGTATGTCTCCTCTGAACGTTATATCATTCATGAAATCCTCAGTAGACATGTGAAAGACGTCCAGGAACCGTTTTTCGTCCCTTGTTTCTTCACCGCCCGCCTTCATCAAAAACCAACTATTGTCTCTTTCAATGGAAACGAGAGTATCGCCGAATGGTCCATAAACCTCTGCATGAAGCATCCCGGGATAGTCGAGCTTCAGTGACATTTCGCCCGAGTATCGAACGTCCTTCCAGGAGATATTGAGCTCGCAGATTGCTTCCATATAATCGATGGAGGCCGGCCAGTTGATCACGGTGGCCTTGTGCCGCACGGATGCACACCCAGTCAACAGAATGATAGCGGGGAGACAGAAAAGGTAAAGAGAGACGACCCTCTTCACTGTTTTTTCTCTACAATTGCTTTTATCTTTTCCTGAAGGAGTTTTTTCTTGCTTTTGTTTTTTTCCAATTGAACTGATTTTTCGTAATAGGGAAGGGCTAGGCGGTATTCGTTCATTGCCGTATAGATATCGCCAACATGCTCCGCGATCGTGGGGTCATCGGGTAAGAGTTGATTGGCCTTCAAAAGTTCATCGAGAGCCTCACGATAATTACCTTTTTTGAAATGTACCCACCCAAGGCTGTCAAGTATATAGCCATCGTCAGGTCTTTTTGATAAGGCCTTTTTGATCATGGTCTCAGCTTCGTCCAGCTTAATACCTTTCTCCGCCAAGGAATAGCCTATGAAGTTTAAAGCATTGCTGTATTCGGAGTCTCTCTTCAGAACGTCTTCCATTACGGCAAAGGCTTTTTCAGACTCGCCTTTTTTTTCATAGAGCATGCCTATTTGGTAAAGGGTGTCAATATTTTTCGGATCTATTTTCCAGGCTTCTTCGAGTGCTTCTATTCCTTTTGCATAGTCCATCTTCTCTTCGTAAAGTATGGAGAGAAGGACATATAGCTCATCCTTTTGTTTCACATCGGGCAAGAACTTCTGAAGCGTCGCAATACCATCGTCGATAGAACCGGATTTAATGTAAATAAATGTTACCTGTTTCAGAGCGGTCAGAAACTCTTCTGATGTTGGGTCTACCTTGAGAAATTCTTCAAGCGCCTTTTTTGTGTCGCCCTTCTCTTTCCAGGCCGTGGCAAGGTAAAGGCGTGCCGTATTCATATTTGGTCTCGCCGCGAGAACAAGGGAAAACTCCTTAATTGCATCATCAAAGCGGTTCTGCTCGAGGTAGAGAAGACCTATCCTTATCCGGATGGATAAGTCCTCACGATCGATGTCTGAGAGTTCTTCAAAGGCGTGAATTGCTTTATCATATTCCTTTTGCTTGATAAATATGTCTGCGATCCTTGACCTTGCCTTTTTGTTTGCAGGATCCATGGTCATGAGAGTCTGATAGTATTGAAGCGCCGTCTCGTAATTACCTTCGATTTCATAGAGGGTACCCATGTCGAGAAGGGCCGGCTCGAAATTTGGTTTCAGCTCCAGTACTTTGAACAAGTATTTTTTTGCCTTCTCGTTATCCTTCAGCTCAGCATTCAGTCTCCCTGCATAGTAAAGTGCGATGATATTCTCATCATCATAGGTGAGTATTTTCTCATATATCCCGACAGCCTCAGCATATTTTTTTTCCGATGCATAGAGAGAGCCAAGGTACATATACGCTTCCGTATCTTCATTGTCCAGCTCGATGCATTTTTCGTAAAGAGTTTTTGCTTTGTATGTGATACCTTTTGAGGAATAGATGCCGGCGAGGAGCATCAGTGCACCGCGATTCGAAGGATAAAGATCGAGGGCTTTCTGAAGTAACTCCTCTGCCCTATCAGGCTCACCTTTTTTGATGTAGAGAAAAGCCATGTCAGTACGAATTTCCGAAGACTTGGGATCTAGTTTCAGGGCCTCCTTATACTGGTTGAGGGCTTCCTCGAAGTCACCTTTTGTTTCGCTACGATATCCTTTGAGATAGGATAAAATGGATTCCGAGTAATCGCTGCCGAAAAGCGAAAAGGGCAGAATGAAGAGCACCAGGAACAAAAGACCTTTTTTCATTGATGGAAATATTACCATAGATTACCTCTTAATATCCATGCCGCTACCTAATGAGTTGTCCTATCCTTGACCATCGAATGTATTCAAAGGGATCATTTGTGTCGCTATCCCAGGAGAAATAGAGTATGAGGGCTTTACCGACGAGGTTCTCTTTTCTGACGGGCCCCCAGAACCTGCTGTCTGCACTGTTGTCGCGATTGTCGCCCATTGCGAAGTACGCATCTTTCGGTACTTTATATGGTCCGTAGTTGTCTTTTGGACTGGAATCTCGCGGTATTGGAGGTGTATTGCGGTAATGTCCCCAAGAATCGGGCATCTTTGTCCCGTTGATATATATGACCTTGTCCTTAATCGTGATAGTATCCCCTTCTGTAGCGATAACTCTTTTGATAAAATCTACCTTGGTGTTTTCGGGATAACGGAATACAATGATATCTCCCCGTTTTGGCTGGCCGAGCGTAAAAATTATGTTATCAAAGTAGGGCACTTTAACCACATAGCTTAAACGATTTACCAGAAGATGATCCCCGATAAGCAGGGTTGGCTCCATGGAACCCGAGGGGATCTTATACGCCTGGATAATAAAACTTCTTACAAAAAGGGCAATCAGGGCTGCTATAAGAAGTGATTCAATCCATTCTCTCGTTATACTTTTTGTCTTTTGCATTTCTGCTCCTCTTTCTAGCTTTTTTTATCCTTCAAAATCCTTCATAAGGTAGGGCTACATGCTTTTTGGAGCCGATACTCCTAAAATTCTCAGACCTTCTCCAATAACCTCTTTCAGCATATAAAGCAGCCAGAGCCGTGCCAAAGTGAGCTCGCCGGCATTGCCGAGAACCCTTGTCTTATTATAATAACGGTGGAACCGTCCCACAAGATCGATCAGAAAGAAGGTTATGCGGTGGGGTTCAAGGCTTTTTGCGCTTCCTTCTATAACATCATGAAAATGGAGGATGCCCTTCACGAGGCTGACCTCATCGCTTAAAGTGAGGAGGCTCATATCGGCCTTGTTCAGCGCCCCTATCTCGATACCTTCCTCTTTTGCGTTTCTAAAAATACTCTCAATTCGTGCATGGGCGTATTGAACATAATAGACAGGATTTTCGTTAGTTGTCTTTTTAGCGAGATCAAGATCGAACTCAAGATGGGCATCACATTTTCTTGTCAAAAAAAAGAACCTAGCAGCGTCTTTCCCGACTTCCCGTACCACATCGCTGAGCGTCGTGAATTCCCCGGCCCGTGTGGACATACCCACAGGTTTTCCGTCCTTCAGGAGTGTCACAAACTGGATAAGGAGCACTCTGAGACTTTCTTTATCTTTGCCGAGCGCCTGTATTGAGGCTTTCAGCCTAGGGACATATCCGTGATGGTCCGATCCCCAAATATCTACAAGCATATCGAAAGACCTGTTGAGCTTATCACGGTGATAAGCTATATCGGAAGTGAAATAGGTCTTCGCACCGTCTGACTTGACGAGGACCCTGTCTTCATCTCTTTCAAAACGGCTCGTTGTAAACCATAAGGCACCGTCCTTTTCATAGGCGTAGCCCTTGTCTCTGAGAAAATTGAGTGTATCGTTGACAATGCCCTCGTCAAAAAGTGTGCTTTCTTCGTAGTAACTGTCGAAGAAAACGCCAAAATCCTCAAGGTCTTTCTTGATCCCCGTCAATATCTCTCTGCTGGAAAAATCTGCCATGAGTTGGAGAGCCTTGTCTTTCTCGGCAGGTATTCCAATCTTACTCTCGATCAATTTTAGGGCGAGGTCTCTTATATAGTCTCCCTGATAGCAGTCCTTTGGATAGGTTATCGTTTCTCCTTGGAGTTCCTGCCATCTCAAGTATGTCGATTCCCCCAGTGTCCTTATCTGCTTTCCTGCATCGTTTATGTAGTATTCTTTGGTGACAGCATATCCGGTCATCTTGAGTATATTGGCAAGAACATCCCCAACAACCGCTCCACGGCCATGACCGATATGAAGAGGTCCCGTGGGGTTTGCGCTGACGAACTCGATGAGGACTTTCTTTCCTTCGCCTACATTCGGATAGAGAGTTTCTATTCCCTTTTCATAAATATCTTTCAGGAACCCTCGCCAAACATCATCTTTCAGATAAAAGTTGATAAAACCCTTACCCGCAATCTCTACCTTTTCGCACATCTCTTCGGGTCTTATATGATCTACAAGGAGGTTTGCAATCTTTTGAGGTTTTTGTTTAAGAAGAGGGGCTAACACAAAAGCAATATTCGTTGAATAATCGCCAAAATTGTCGTCTCTCGGGATCTCAATGGCTGGATTAATGTTGATATTCTCCGGAACAAGACCCTGTTTCGTACAATCGTTGTAAGCATCAGCGATGATCTCCACTATTTTCTTTCTTAACATCAGATTCTACTCCCTCTTTGATGGAAACATCTTTTGTAAAATCAGGACAGCGAACTGAGGTATCTTGACCTCTGAGAAATTTTTTCTGACAATCCTTTCTCCACGCGCATACCACGCATAATGTTCTTTCGCTGACCATTAATTTTCTCTGAGAATTTCTTTATAAAATTGCGACTTCTTTTCCTTGAGAATCGGCCACTCTCTTCTGACCTGTCGCAGTTGTTCAAAATTTATATCAGCAAGGAGGACGCTGTCGGCCCTTCCCGTCGGTCCTCCTATCAACTCACCTTCAGGGTTTACGCAAAAGCTCATGCCATAAAAATCCTGAGCCTCTTCGCTACCCGCTCTGTTTATTCTCATGATATAGACACCGTTGCAAATGGCATTTCCTGAAATGACGGTTTGCCATATATGCTGGGATTTGAAAGCACAGGAAGTAGGGGCTAAAACGATGTCGGCACCCTTCATCCTCAATGTCCTTGTGCCTTCAAAATAGAAATTATCCCATGACACCTGGACGCCAATGTTACCATGGGGCGTCTCAAAGACAGGAAAACCGTTATCACCGGGGGAAAAGTAGAATTTTTCTTCCCAAAGAGGGATATCAGTTACATGAATCTTTCTGTAATAACCAATGATATCTCCCGATTGAAGGACCACAGAGGTATTAAAATACTTATCGCCCGCACTTTCGAATATAGGCAAGATGATAACGGCATCGGTTCCTTTGATTTTGTTTCTGAACATCGTTACCGTGTCTCCGTCGATGCTTTCGGCCAGGTCAAAGGCTTTTTTATTTTGGTCTTTTGGAAACCAAGGGAGATTGAACAATTCCTGAAAACATATAATCTTGGCACCCTTGGAGAATGCGACACTTAACATCTTCAGTGCTTTTTCTGTATTCTTTTCCTTGTCTTCTAAACAGGCAAATTGAATTCCGGCTATTTTCATATGTCTTTCTTATTTTTTATTTGTGACGCGTACAACCCACCAGAGGTCCATTGAATGTTTTCTTGTAGCCTCTTCAATACAAAGGTTGCAGTGATTTGAGAGTAGGTCCAATGTAAGTCCCGACCTCCATCCGAGTTTTATGAAGAGAGGAGAGAGCATTTTCTCTATGGTGAAAAAAAAGGTGTTGCCGTTGCTGAAATGATTAATAATAATGATCTTGCCATTTTTCTTTGTTACCCTTCTTACCTCGGCCATCATCTTTTCCAGATCAGGTACCACGCTGATAACAAAGGGCAAAACTGTATGATCAAAACTGTCGTCCACAAAGGTCATATTCTCCGCATCCATTTCCAGAAGCTCTATGTGCCGGAGACCCATCTTTTCTTTTTTTTGTCGTGCCTTTTCGAGCATCTTCCGTGTTATGTCTATGCCTACCACATTGCACGAGTCGGGATACAAAGATAAAGAAAGCCCTGTTCCAACGCCAACCTCGAGTATTCTCTCATCTCGTTTGATGCCGATCTTCTCGAGGGCACTCTTTATCCTCGGAAGGAAGGCTTTTGAAAAAATGATGTCATAGACAGGGGAATATCTACTATAAATCTTTTTTATTTCTTCTTTTTGCATGTGATATTCACAAAACTAACAGATAGGAACAAATCATGTCAAGGAAAAACCAACCGATCTTCCCCTCGATAAAGTGGCCGCCATTCATCCCACACTTTTTCCGTACCTCAAAGGAGTATAATGGTCAAGGCCTGGTCGGCAACAATTATCTTTTATAAATCCATGTTTTATGATAGTTTATGCCAAATGTTTGGCATAGGTTTTCCCGAACTCATCATTATTCTGATCGTCGCGCTCCTTGTGGTCGGACCGTCCAGATTGCCCGAACTTGCAAGGTCTCTTGGAAAGGCGCTCAATGAGTTCAAGCGGATGGCAGATGAAGTCAAAGAAACCTTAAATGAAGAGTTAACGAAGACGGAGCCTGGCCAAGAACAGGGATCAGAAACCGATACCGGCATGAGCAAGGAAAGCACGGGCACAGAGGAGATCGGGGAGAAAACTGGCACCTTTGACCAGAAAGCAGGGGACGAAGAACACATGGGGCTAAGCATCACAAGGGGGGAGGATGACGCTGCCGCAAAAGGCAACACAAGAAGCCCCGATGAAGTATAGGGGAGTTGGTCGTTGATGGCCAAGGAAATCGAGGCGGACGAAAGGCAACCCTTTTTGTCTCATCTAAAAGAACTAAGAGACAGAATACTCGTTTGTGTTGTCGCTATTGGGATTGCCTTCGTTGTCACTTACCATTTTAAGGAAAAGATTTTTACCTTTCTTATGGAGCCTTTCGTAAAGGTGATGCCACCGAAAAGTTTCTTTATATTCACCGGCATCACGGAAGCCTTCATAACCTATTTCAAGATATCGATCGTCAGTGCTCTCTTTTTAGCCTTGCCTATCATGCTCTATGAATTCTGGAAATTCGTATCCCCGGGTCTTTACGAAAAAGAGAAGCGCTATGTATATCCCTTTATTATCTGGGGTAGTCTGTGTTTCCTCATGGGACTGTCATTCTGCTATTTCGGGGTATTACCATTTATTTATAAATTCTTTGTGGGTTATTCAGCTGAGTACATTATTCCCATGCCCGATCTGAAGGGGTATATGGCTATCACCTTGAAACTACTTACGGTCTTTGGGATAATATTTGAACTGCCGCTCGTTGTCTATTATCTATCAAAGGCTGGTATCATTCATTATCGAATGCTCGCGTCGAAACGAAGATATGCCATATTGGCCATATTTATCGTCACTGCTATCGTCGTGTCCTCTGACGCGGCGGGGCTTATTCTCGTGGCTCTTCCCCTTTGGGGCCTTTATGAGGTAAGCATCCTTATCGCTAAATTCTTCGGAAAGAAGGAGATTCTCCATGAAAGCTCTTGATATCGTTATACTGGCAGCCGGAAAAGGTGAGAGAATGGTTTCTCGCAAGCCAAAAGTCATGCATGAGATCATGGGAAAGCCAATGATCGATTACGTGGTTGAAACGGCGCTGAAACTAGAGACCGCGCAAATAATCGTTGTTATCGGTTACGGCAAAGAGGAAGTTGAAGCCCACCTAGCAGGCACTCCTGTGCACTGCGCGGTTCAGCGAGAACAGAGGGGCACCGCACACGCACTTCTTTCTTCAGCGGAGTTTCTGACCGGAAATGACGTGCTTGTTCTCTATGGTGACGTGCCTCTCATAGAGCTCGCGACCCTGAAAGACTTTTTGTCATTTTATGAAGAGGCCAAACACACAACCTTCATGACCACAATCGTACCGGAGCCTGACGGATACGGGCGAGTCATTGCCGATAACGATACGATTGTGGAGATCAGGGAAGAGATCGACGCCTCTCCCGAAGAACGACAGATCAAAGAAATAAATACGGGAATATGCGTCATTCCATGGAAATCCTTTGCTTATCTGCGGGAAATTGATGCCGGTAATAAAAAGGGTGAGCATTATCTGACGGATATTTGTGGTGTCGCGCGAAGCAAAGGTGATATGGTGAAAGCCTATCGCTACGGTGTGGCTTCTGAAGTTCTTGGAATAAATTCACGAAAGGATCTGATGGAGGCCAATATGACGATGAGGATACGGATTCTTGAAAAGCATCTAAAGAATGGAGTCTCTTTTTTGGATGATAACGTCTATATTGACAGCGAGGTTGAGATCGGGAGGGACACAACGATATTCCCGAACTGCCATATCGTGGGGAAAACCGTCATCGGTAACGGAGTAACCATGGGGCCAAACGTTATTATCCGGGATTCCATCATTCACGATAACGTTGGCATAGAGGGATTTGTGGTAATGGAAGGAGTTGAGCTAAAAGATGGTGTGAAGGTAGGCCCATTCTCACGTCTAAGGCCAAAATCGATCATTGAAATGAGAGCCAAGATAGGAAATTTCGTGGAAATAAAGAATTCCGTCATAGGGGAAGAGTCCAAAGCGAGTCACCTTACCTATATCGGCGATTCCACGATCGGAAAGAAAGTCAATATCGGCGCGGGCACTATAACGTGCAACTATGACGGCACAAAGAAACACAAGACCGTCATTGAAGATCATGTTTTCGTGGGAAGCAATACGGAACTTGTTGCTCCTGTCACAATAGGGAGGGATGCCGTCATCGGAGCAGGTACAACCATCACAAGAGACGTCCCTGAGGGGGCACTTGCAATAAGCCGCGTTAAACAGAGGCATATCGAGGGATATGGGAGGAAAAAAAATGTGCGGAATAGTCGGATATGAGGGCAACAGAGAAGCGTGTGATATATTGATAGAAGCCTTAAAAAGGCTTGAGTACAGAGGATATGATTCTGCCGGTATAGCAATTTGGGACAAGGGCAAGATCAAGGTGGAGCGGAGGAAAGGGAAGGTCGACGAGCTGAGAAAAATTGTCTGCGACGGTACCTTCAGAGGGAAACTTGGTCTCGCGCACACACGGTGGGCCACTCATGGGACCCCATCAGAAAGAAATGCGCATCCCCATAAGGCGGGCGATGTAGTGGTTGTGCATAACGGTATTATCGAGAATTATATAGAGCTGAAGAAAGAGCTGAAGAAAGAGGGGCATAAGTTTTTATCGGATACGGACACCGAAGTGATTCCTCACCTGATTATCCATCACATGGGTAAGGGAAAGAATTTTCTCGATGCTGTTTGCATGACGCTCAAGGATCTCAAAGGATCTTACGCCCTCGGTATTTTGAAAGAGAAAGAAAGGATTCTCATTGCAGCAAAAAAGGAAAGCCCGCTTATCGTCGGCGTGGGAGACAGAGAATATTTCATTGCCAGTGACGCGCCTGCCATCATCAACAGAACGAACAAATTTATCTTTCTGGAAGATAACGATATAGCGATACTCAAAGACAACACATTACAGTTAATCAATACCGACGGAGAGAAGGTCGAAAGAAAGGTACACCAGGTGCAATGGTCCGACGCAATGGCAGAAAAGGGCGGGTACAAACATTTTATGCTCAAAGAGATTTTTGAACAGCCCCGTGCTATCTCAGAAACATTGCTGGGAAGAATTAAGGAAGAAAAGGGCGAGATAGATTTTGAAGAGATCAAACTTCCTGATGTGAAAAAGATCGGCAAGATATGGATGGTGGCATGCGGAACATCCTATCATGCCTGTATGATAGGAAAGCATATTTTTGAGTCAAATCTCCGGATACCCGTTGAGACTGATATCGCATCTGAATTCAGATACAGAGATCCCATTGTTTCAAAAAATGATTTGCTCATCATTGTTTCGCAGTCCGGCGAAACCGCTGATACGATTGCGGCAATGAAAGAAGCAAAAAGGAAAGGCGCCTATACCTTATCGATCTGTAATGTCCTCGGCAGCACCCTCGCGCGTGATGCAGACAGTGTTGTCTTCACGCATGCGGGCCCTGAAGTAGGTGTGGCGTCCACGAAAGCTTTTACAACACAGATTTCGGTCATTTTTATGCTCATGCTCTATATAGGCAAAAACTTAGGGGTTCTGGACATTGAGGATATGAGAAATAATATCCTTGAAATAAAAAAAATTCCGCATAAGGTACAGACCATTCTCGAAATGGCTCCTTCGATCGAAGAGACTGCCCGTAAATATATGGCATGCAAGGATTTTCTCTATCTTGGAAGAGGCATACACTTCCCGACAGTGTTGGAGGGCGCACTCAAGCTGAAAGAAATTTCTTACATTCACGCTGAGGCCTATGCTGCTGGCGAAATGAAGCACGGCCCCATCGCCTTGATAGATGAGCAAATGCCCGTTGTTTTCGTTTCTCCAGTTGACCAGACCTATAAAAAAACATGCAGTAACATGGAAGAGGTGGTATCGAGACGGGGGAAGATCGTGCTCCTCACAGACAAAAAAGATCACGAAATGCGTCAACGGGTTGATTCCTATTTTATCCTACCTGACACCATTTATGAACTTCAGCCTGTTTTGAACGTGGTGCCTCTCCAACTGCTTGCCTATTATATTGCGAATCTCCTGGGAACGGACGTCGATCAACCGCGCAACCTCGCAAAGAGTGTTACTGTGGAGTAGAGTAGGGCTCCATGTTGCGTTTATTCCGTTGAGGCTGTAGGAAATTTCACAATTTCAAAAAGAACATCGACAACACGGGGGTCATAGCATCCTTTGTCGGCTGTTTTACGAATTTCATTGAGTGCCAATTTGACATCCCATGGTCCACGATAGGGGCGCCATGAGGTCATTGCGCCATATGCTTCCGCCACGGCCGTAATGCGGGCGCCGACCGGGATCTCCTCGCCCTTCAGGCCATCGGGGTAACCGTCCCCATTCCACATTTCGTGATGGTGTTTAACGATTTCAAGAAGTTGTTCGTTCACGTACCCGAGACGCTTCAAGGAGGCTATGCTTTCAAGGACATATTTTTCTACAAATTTTATCTCCTGTTCCGTGAGACTCGCGGGACGGTTCAATATGTGGTGAGGTATTGCCTCTTTCCCTATATCCTGGAGGAATCCTGCTTGAAGTATTGTTTTTTTCAGATCTTCATTTAGCTGCATATAATCGGCCACTGCATAGGAGAGCATCCCCACGAGAAGCCCTCTGCCTATCGATCCGTCTAGTGATTCGACCGACAGAATGAGATCAAATGGGGCTTTTATGTTTGCCTCAACATCGCTGTATTGGCTAGATATAGACGATGGAATGATTGAAGAATCGTGCCATCGGCTCTTTACGGACTTCACTTCAAAGACTGCAATTTTGTGGAGCTTGCCCTTGAGCTGAAATTTCTCAAATTCGTCTTTCTTGAGGTTCGCATCGGCGTAAGCGAGGCGCATCTCTGTAGACTCGGGGTCCAAGACCAGGGCTTGTTCAAAACAGGAAATAGCTGCCGTGGCGTCATGCAACCCAAAATGGGTTTTCCCCATCTGGTACAAAAGATCGGCGCTCTCACCCTCTTCGGCGAGTCTCGCTTCGAGAAGTCTCAACTGTTCAAGCAACGCTTCATCGGACTCTCGGCTAAAACCCATGTTTCGGAGTTTCACGATATTGACAAAGGGTTCCACCTGTTTAACGGTGAACTCATCCACATAAATTCTCTCGGGTTGGCATATTTCCTCTAAACGTTTTGCGACATTGACGCGGTCTCCTATTGCGCTATAAGCCTGACGGTGTACCCCCATCATACCGACAATCGTATATCCTGTTGCCACGCCGATTCGCAAGTGCCATGGAAGACCGACCTCCTTCATTTTTTCCTGCATCTTCAATCCGGCAAGAACAGCCATAAGGGCGTGCTGGGCATAATCAATGGGTGCGCCGAATTCAACCATAATCCCATCACCCATATACTTGTCTATATGTCCCCGAAACAATTCGACGACAGGTTCAATATGACCAATGAACCTGTTCAGTTCATCGAGAACGATATCAGGAGGATTTAGATCGGAGTACGCGGTAAATTCGGTAAGATCACAGAACATGATGCTGATCTCCCGTTTTTCAATATGCAGTTTTCCTTCAGTTGCCAACTTTGCCACGACGGGGTCCATGGTCGTATAAAGGGTTTTTTCGACCTTCTCCTTCATCTCTTCGGTAACCCGGCTTCTTTTCAGTTCCTCATAAAGACGGCGCGTCTCTTCAAAACCCTTAGAGAGTCTCTCCTGAAGTGAGCCAATGCCGGTACTGGTCAGCACAAGAAAGCCTCCCCATATAATAATCATTATCAACGTGCTATAGACATTGCCGCCTACCTCAAACCACTCAGGTCTTATAAAGGCAGAAACTACCACAACGAGTATGATGTTCAGACATGCATAAAAAGCCTTTCGCCTGCCAAGGATATATGCGGCGAGAAGGACCGGCAGGTAAAAAAGGTTCAGGAAAGCGAATTTAAAAGGGAGTACAAAAAAAACCGCGATAACCAGAACAGCGATCAGCAGAACGAAAACCAGTTCAAGGTATCGGATAACAAAATTCCGAAAACGAATCGCGGTTGCCACACCAAAGGCTTCCGCGACCCTAAAATCAGTCAATTGATCTTCTGGGGGGGGTATCGCACCATTCTCGTGATCAGGATTGGGGTGCCGCATCAACTATCACCGTTCCATCTGTGAGAATAATGCTTTTGCCCATTAAATTTTACTTTTAACACGACCATACCCTTTTGTCAATTGTAATATAATAAAACAAAAAATAATAGTTATATATGATTGTCGGTGATTTTGGGTTGCAATTAAGAAAGACTTGTGTGATATTTAAGCGGAATCTATTATGGGGCTTATACGATTACTTTACAGCGATCCGCTCTCTTTCGTGTTGCTTGCTATCCCTCTTCTCTACTCAATTATTCTCCATGAACTGGCGCATGGATGGGTTGCCTATAAGATGGGAGATCCAACTGCGAAGCGGCTTGGTCGGCTCAGTCTTGATCCAAGACGGCATCTCGACCCAATAGGAACAGTGGCTCTTTTTCTGGTCGGATTTGGTTGGGCGAAACCGGTACCTGTCAATTTTGCCAATTTATACCATCAGAGAACAGGGCTTATCTGTGTTTCAGCGGCAGGAATTGTAGCCAATGTTATCCTCGCTTTCTTGTCCTTTTCCGTGCTCCAGGTTGCGTCACCGGTCCTTTCTGAAAGGTTCTATATCATGCTGGTGAACATGGGACATATTAATGTCATGCTCGCTTCGTTCAATCTCATTCCAATACCGCCCCTTGATGGCTCTAAGATCCTGATGGGCTTTTCGACACGGAGGTTCCAATACACGCTTCAACAGCTTGAGCCGTATGGCATGTTCATTCTCATCGGCCTTCTTCTGATAGGAGCATTGAATGGGCCGATCAACCGAATCGAGACGGTTATTGAGAATATCATAGGATTCCTTATCTCCTGACATTTATTATATCTGTTTAAGCTATTTTTACATTTATAATCCGAGATGCATACAATACAAAGATAAAGCGAAAAGAAAAGTCCCCGCTCGGAGACACACGCAAAATCCATGTGAGGTTTTTTTAAACTATTCCGAACGAAGATTAAAAAAAGTTGTTTTTGCAAATCAGAATTATGAGGTATCCTGCCAACATATGTCGAAATAGGGGAACTGAAAAGGCTTGACGCTGCCATCATTTGCTTGTCGATCCGCCTAGTGATTCCTAGTCTTCTGTCCTCATTAACAGCCACACGTTTGTTTCTCTATGTGGCATATTCTCTCATGGACACAATGGTGGAATACATTGAAAAAAAAGACGATTTAGACAGACTGGTAAAGGGGCGTAACACACCACAGAAAGTCGTCCTGAGGGCAAACATTGTCAAAATGATGCGGGTAGGAGTGCCAAAAAAGCGGATCGCAAAAGCATTGAACATCTCCCGGACCACAGTGTATCTCTGGGTGGAGAGATACGTTCAGGGAGGGGTTGCGGCACTCATTTAGGGTGCTCCCCGTCCCGGCCGCATTCCCCTTATTATACCCCACAGAAAGAAAAGGAGGTTAGCGATACGACCCGTTATACCCTTCCTTGTAACGCTACCACTGGAGCATACGGACAATGGCGAAAGCCCGGGGTGTCTCTCGCATGGCAGTAAGGCGTATAGGGAAAAAGTACAACATACAGCCTCATCACAGAGAACCTTCAAAATTTCATCGAGAAGGTGCGGGATGGTGTCGGTCTGTGGCTCAACCCGTCCGATGAAGCTCTCGTGCTATCCGTTGACGAGAAAAGTCAGATCCAGGCATTGGATCGCACACAGCCGGGATTGCCCCTGAAAAAGGGCCGTTGCACAACTATGACCCATGATTACAAACGCAACGGCACAACGACCCTCTGTGCTGTGCTGAACACCCTTGACGGAAAGGTAACCGGGGCCTCATGCCAAAGGAGCGCCAGGACGAGTTCCTGAAGTTTCCCGAAAAGATCGACACAGAGACCCCTTTTTACATTGACCCCCCTTGTCATTGCCAACCGTGGTTCACATACAACGAAACGCGTGAAAGAATGGCGTACAGAACATCATCGCTTCCCTATGCACGTTATACCCACCTTGGTATCATGGCCTAGAACGGTTCTTGAGCGAAATCACCACAAAGAAAATCAGAAGGGGCGTCTGTTCAGGCCCTCATTGATGTCATTGTGGAGTTTGTTGAGAAGCACAACGAGAGCCCGAAGATATTTACCTGGAGAAAAGATGTACGATACTGGCAAAGGTTTTAAGGTGTAGAGAAGTGTCGGGGGCAGGACATTAGGACGGTATTTGGACATTGCAGGATAAATAGCAATAAGGTATGATATTGAGAATTTGTTTCAGGTAAGACATATGTCCGGTGCAAAGAAACCACTTGTGAATATAGCCCTCGCAGTCATTGGAATCGGGGTTGTGCTATTCTACGGCCTCTGCGGGGGTACCTGCTCGTATCTGAGAGGAACAATCATCGCTATAGATCTCAAGTATGTGGGCATTCTTTATATGGTTGTCTTCATTATTGTCAATATACTAAAATGGGATCTGTTGATTCTGTTTTTTGCTGCGGCAGCACTCGGCATTGAGTTTTACCTCATCGGATTTCAGGTAAGATATTGGACATTTTGCCACTTCTGTCTTGCTTTCGGAGCGATCGTTATAGCTCAATTCATGCTCAATTTTGACCGATCAAGAAAGTGGTACATGGCTATCGGAGCCGTTACCGGCCTCCTTTTCTTTCTATTCTTTTTTAGAGGCTCAGTGTTGCCGACGTACGATTTTAGTCTCTTGAATGGACTCTGCTCTCGCTTTTATGGGTAGAAAAAAGATATTTAAAATCATCGGGCTCATGTCCGGAACCTCACATGACAGTGTCGATGCAGCGCTTATTGAAATAAATCCTAAATACCGACTAGACGTTCAAGATTTCACCCTTAGGCTTCTAAGCCATATCCATCTTTCTTATAAAAAGACTCTCAGGGCCGATATCAAAAAAGCTTTCAAAGGCAATACGGAACATATATGCAGATTAAACTATGTATTGGGAGAAGTTTTCTCGGAGGCCGTAGTAGCGCTTTTAAAAAAAGCAGAGTTACCATCGGTTGAGATCGACGCAATCGCTTCTCATGGGCAGACCATACACCACATACCGCCATCGAAGGGGAAGGGCAGTTCAACCTTGCAAATCGGAGAGCCGGCAATCATTGCAGAGCGAACAAAGATACTTACCATTTCGGATTTCAGAGCACGCGATATCGCCGCAGGAGGACATGGCGCGCCCCTCGTGCCTCTTTCAGATTATTTGCTTTTTAAGAAAAAAGGACAGAAACGTGCCATTGTGAACATAGGCGGTATCGCAAATGTTACTATCGTTTCCGAGGAATGTGAGGACACCATCGCCTTCGACACAGGACCAGGAAACTCGCTTATCGATGAAGCCGTAAGACTGTTTGGCATCAGTAAACATCCCCACGATAGAAACGGTGTATTGCCCGTTCGGGAACACTTGATGAAAAGCTTCTGAATTATCTTTTATCGCATTCCTACTTCAAAAAAAGACCACCGAAATCTACAGGAAGGGAAACCTTCGGAACTGATTATGTGGAAGATCTTATGAAGGTGCACGGCACTATAGAACCTAAAGATGTAATATGTACCTTAACATATCTAACAGCTATGAGTATATATCGTGCAACAGCGGTCTTTAAACCGGATGAAATCATCATAACCGGAGGTGGTGTAAAGAACGGATTCCTTATGGTGCTTCTCAAAGACTTATTCAAAGGAGTTTCTTTCAAAAGTATTGCCGATCACGGTATTCCTGTAGAGGCAAAAGAAGCAATGAGCTTTGCAATTCTCGGATATGAAACATTGA
>CAVWHH010000008.1:0-34250 GCA_963754785.1 uncultured delta proteobacterium
AGTCCTTAAGCATAAGAATCTGTTCGTCGAGGTTTCATCCTTGTCCACACCCCTTTTTTCCGTCGGCATAAAGAAAACCAGAGGAATCGCGCATAACAGTCCAAGACCAAAAATAGTGAAGGTAATCTTAAACCCGTTCTCGGGACTGGAGTTTAAATGGAGAATAAGGGTAATGAGGGAAATTCCCAATGCCCCTCCAACAGTTCTAAACATGCCTCGAAGCCCAACAATGCTCGCTACCTTCTCTGGCATAAGCTCAATACAAGCATTATTGGCGGCAGGAAAGGCGATTCCCATACCAATCCCCGTGATCAGTATCAAGAAAGACAGTATCTCTGCGCTCCCCAGCCGAATGCCTATTATTCTCCATAACTGACCTTGCCCAAGAAGGACCGTTGTGGTAGAGATGATAGCCAGGCCGACCACCATTGGTCGTCGGTATCCGCACCGCCTGAGCAGAAAACTCGTGACGGCAGAAGAAGAAATGGTTCCCACAGATCGCGGAGTCAGTATCATACCGCTCATCAATGTTGACAGCTTATGGACTGAAGTAGCAAAGAGAGGTACGAAAGAAAAAATTCCAAAACCCCCGGCACCGATAACCATATTTAATAGATTCGCTGCCAGAAAAGGTTTTGATTTCAAAGGCTAAGATCCAGGATCGGATTAATTGCTTTCTTCTCTTGACGAAAAAATAGCAAGAGCAGCAAAAAACTAAAGAATAGAAGGACCGTTGTATACAGAAGGAAACGAATGGAGAAGTTCTCTGCAATGATATTTAAACCGAACATAAGAAAGAGAATCGTGCCGCTCATAAAAAAAGCCCCTCTAAAGTCTATGCGAGGTTGAGAAGAAATCCTGGAATCATGAAGAAGAATAAGGATTAAGGCTATCAAACAGATGCCCACTGGTAAATTGATATAGAAGATATATCGCCAGGAAAATTGGCTTACAATCCACCCTCCTAAATTTGGCCCGATAATGCCTCCTATGGGGAATATACTTGTAAAAAGCCCAATCGCCCTTTCCCGATTCTCTGGAAAATGATCGCTCACAATTCCAGATGCAGTGGGAAGAAAACTTGCTCCTCCAATGCCTTGAAGAAACCTAAATACTATCAAAATATACATATTAGGCGCCAAACCGCAGGCGAGCGAGCTGGCTGTGAAAAGTATGAGAGATATCAAAAAAACCTTTTTACGGCCAAACATATCACTGAGATTTCCTGCTAACGGCATGGTTGTTGTGGTCCCAATGTAATAAATTGAAATAGTCCATGCTGCCCAGAGGACATTGGCACCGAAGTCTCTCATGAAATTGGGGAAGGCGACGGCGACTGCCGTATATCAATGGAGTACATCAAGAGGCCTAACGCAGCACTAAAGAAGATGAGGTAACGACGCATTTCAGGATCGACTCGCAAAGTTAGAGTACGTTGAGGAATAATTCATCTCACAAACGGAGTTTACTAAATTGCCATTAACAAGATCAACAAGAATTCACTGCTGTGTAAAATCAAGTGTGATCAACCAAGACGGCAAAGACTATGGAGATGGTAATTATAGGAGTTTATGCAAAACAAAATCCTTGACAAGGATAATTATGCTCTGTACGCTAACGTTTGGTCAGGTGTGATCTATGCAGGGGGTATATCCCTTTCTAATTTCACTTGTTTTCGTTGTAATTCTCGCGTTCGTTTTTTCACAGATTGTCTTGTTGCTACCGAACCTATTGATGAAATGAACGATTGATATTGAATTTGGCATGGTTCTTTCAGAAGCAACAACAATAGTCTTCTTTCCCGTGTAGCATCCGGCAATCGAGGAGCAGACAGGGCGATATAGGATAAGGAGGGGTAAAAATGACCATTGGAGATCTGCTCATAAGAAGTGCTCACAAATTTCCCGCGAAAACAGCATTAGTGTCGGAAGATCTTTCCCTCGATTTCAAAACTCTTAACGAACGGGTAAACCGTCTCGCCAATGCGTTGATAAAAAAAGGATTGAAGAAAGGTGACCGTGTAGGAGTATTGGTTCATAACTGCCATCAGTTCCTGGAGATCTATTTTACCGCTGCCAAAACCGGCGGTATTTTTTGTCCCTACAATAATCATTTGAAGCAATGGGAAGTAAAAGATATCATTGTCTACTCGACACCCAGATTTCTTTTTGTAGATCGTGATTTTTCTGAGATGATAAGTTCTCTCAAAACCGAACTGACATCAGTAGAAACTTTCATATGGCTCCAGAAGCCGGACCAATCCTTCATGCAAGATTATGAAGCAATTGTTGCGCAGGGAGAGATTGGCGAACCGGAAGTCAGGGTTCAGGAAGATGATGTCCAGAGCATTATCTTTACCGCAGGAACCACGGGAAAGCCAAAAGGTGCCATGAGGACGCACAGACATTTACTGTCTGACGCGGTAGCATCAGCAATCGACTTAAAGGTTGGATATGATGAAAAAGTTCTCATAACCTTTCCCATGTATCACGTTGCCTGCGAAGATAACATTGTGCGCCATTCATTTTTGCCCAATACAATCTATATCAAGAAGGAAGGTGGATTCAATCCGGAAGAGGTTCTTGAATACATTTCAAAAGAACGGATATCGAGATGCCAGTTTGTTCCAACCATGATACACAGCCTTATCCAGGTGCCCAACGTTGGTAAATACGATTTGAGCAGCTTGAAGTTGATCCTTTATGCGGGGTCTTCCATGCCCGTTGAACTCCTGAAGAAAGCCCTCACAGTCTTTCCCTGTGGTTTTGCACAACTCTATGGTCAGACAGAAAGCGGTCCTTTTACTACCGTATTAAGGCCTGAAGACCACATTCTGGATGGTACGGAGAAAAGCGTGGCACGGCTTGCCTCATCGGGAAAGCCTGCCCTGAACTATGAGATAAGGATCGTCGATGAGAATGACAACGATGTCCCCATTGGTGAGGTAGGTGAGATCATCGGCAGAAGCGAGGCAATGACTATCGGATACTGGCAGATGCCCGAAGCAACGGCAGAGAAACTGAAAAACGGTTGGCTTCATACCGGAGATCTGGGGAGGTTCGATGAAGAGGGCTATGTCTATATCGTGGAGAGAAAGAACGATATGATTATTTCAGGTGGCGTCAATATTTACCCACGCGAGATCGAGGAGATACTCTATAAACACCCCGCCGTTTCAGAGGTTTCCGTAATAGGATTGCCGGACGAACACTGGGGGGAGGTTGTAAAAGCTGTAATTGTACTCAAAAAGGGCGCTACTGCCACAGAAGGGGAAATCATTGAATTCTGCGGCAGACATCTGGCAAGTTTCAAGAAACCCAAGACGGTCGATTTCTGGGAAGAACTTCCCAAAAGCACAACAGGAAAAATACTGAAGAAGGACATCCGTGAACAGTACAGGAAAAGATAAAATCTTCCCTTGCCTTTTCCTGTAATCTCTCCTTCCTGTTATTAGTTATTACCCGAAATGTTTTTGAAAGGTTTTTTCGAGGACTCTTTCTATCTCTGCTCTAAATTTCTCGTAGCTCTTCAGGAACTTTCTTCCTGAAGATGTTATCTGTGACCCGCCCCCCGAGACACCCCCCACTTTCCGATCAATAAGCGCGAAACCAAGTTTCTTCTCCGCGTTCTGAAGCACGGTCCACGCTTTTCGATACGATATGCTGAGATCGATTGCCGCCTGATGAAGTGAACCCGCCTTTTCTATTTGCTTTAATATCCTATACGGCCCTTCGCCGAATGCCTTTCCGTTGTTATCAAGCCATACTTTATATGCGATTTTCATGTGCACTCCTTCTTGCCAAGCATACCGAATTATATTAGATTATCTGTCATTCCGCAAGTTTCGCCGGTCGCTGCATTGAGGGCAATATATGCATCTTCAGCCGTTTTTCATAGTAAACAGATCAATAAAGACGCATAAATCATTTATAAAACAATATAACACATATTGGTTTTGCATTGTGAAAAATATAGCACAACAAAATTTCTTGACTTTCGTTATTCCCGATGATATATAATGATCGTTTTTCCCAATAATATACAAGGAGGTACCATGGTCAGACACATCTTGAGAAGCGTTATCCTGGCAGTCCAGGCCGTACGGAGGCCTCCCGGCAAATTGGTTTCAAGGAAAGTAAATAGTGTTTTATACACAACATCTCTATCAGGCACGCCCAAGGGAAATGGATGTTCCGGAATTTGACAGAATTGCCCGGGAGGTTTTTCCTCCCGTCTATATTGCCATCGCAGAACAGATAAAAGAGATAACCGGAATTACCGAAGGGGTCTGTCTCGATATCGGTGCGGGTGGCGGATATCTTGGCATAGCTCTGGCACCGATTACCGATCTTGTTGTTATTCTTCTCGACAACTCACGGGAAATGCTTGACATCGCCCTGCGCAACATTATCACGGGTGGTCTGGAGGCAAGGGTCCGCATTCTCTCCGGCGATGTGCACAAAATTTCCCTCAACGACGCCTCGATCGATCTCGCCGTCACTAGAGGCTCGGTCCTTTTCTGGGAAGACAAGACAAGGGCATTCAATGAGATACACAGGGTCCTTGTTCCGGGAGGGCGGGCTCATATCGGCGGCGGCCTTGTTACACCTAAAATCGAAAAGCAGGTCAGAGCAAAGATGAAAAAAATCGACAAAAACTGGCCCCATGAGAGAGATAAGAATAGTGACAACCACGGAATCTATTCAGAAGCTCTGAAAAGGTCCTGCATCACACATCGGGCCGTAAAGAAGACCGAAGCGGGACTATGGATTGAAATAATGTCCAATCAAAAGAGCATGCAAATTCTGGCCGCTGTTGCCATGTTTTTGCACTATCTATATTGTGTTACGGCCGTTGAGAGGCACTGACGATTACCGATATGCCGGGACTCTAATACGACCAGATTCTTTATATAAAAAAGGGTACCAATAGAGAAGCAAATTATTATCAGGAGTTTGCCGCAAGTCATGGGAGTGGTCAAAGAGATAAAAAGCATTTGAATGTGGCGGGTAATTCGTTATATAATAAGTAATATAACGATTATCCGTAAGGCGTGCTGACGTGTTCCACTATATACCGGATTCCGAAATTGAGCGTTTCATCGAAGAAGATGTTCCATATGGTGACCTGACTACCCACCTTCTCGGCATCGGTGGGAAGCGCGGGAAGATTATCTATTCGACACGCGAAGAAACAACTCTTTGTTGTACTGAGGAAGCGGCCCGTCTTCTCAACAAACTCGGTGCTAATATAGTTCACATTCTGCCAAGCGGCACGCTCGTGCCCGCGGGTACAGAGTTTTTGGAAGCTCAGGGAATGGCTGTGGCATTACATTCAGGCTGGAAAACGGCACTCAACGTTCTTGAGTATACCTCGGGTGTTGCCAGTCGAACAGCCCGCATTGTGAAGGCAGCCCGAACAATCAATCCGGGCATAACGGTAGTGACGACACGTAAGTCTTTCTCCGGTACTAAAAAGATCGCCATCAAGGCCATTATGGCCGGAGGGGCACTCCCGCACCGATTGGGGCTTTCGGAGACAATCCTAATTTTCAAACAACATACAGCATTCATGGGTGGTCTTGAAGAATTTCTAAAGACAATTCCGGATCTGCGTGCCAAAGCCAAAGAGACAAAGATCATCATTGAGGCAGACAACGTCGGTGAGGCGGTACAAATAGCCAGGGATGGCGTTGATGTTGTTCAAATAGATAAAGTAAAGCCTGATGAATTAGTCGCCTTAGTAAAGGAAGTGCGTGCGATAAACCCTGCGGTGAAAATATCAGCTGCCGGTGGTATCAATGAGTCAAATATTGCACAATACGCGGCAACCGGAGTCGATATTATTGTCTTATCCTCCGTATATTTCGGCAAGCCCTCAGACGTGGAGGCCCGTATTATACCCCTATAATTCAGACAATCCAGGAGGTCTTATGATCAAGATTGTTCTCACGTTTTTCATGTTGGTTACATTCACCGTCCCCGCCACAGCAGGGGAGATAACCGTCTCGGCAGGAGCCGGACTGAAAGACGTGCTGAATGATGTTGCTGCCGCATTCACCCAGAGAAATCAATCTGTAAAAATAGTGAACAATATTGTCGCCTCTGGGGTTCTTGCCAAACAGCTTGACAGCGGGGCTCAAACAGATATCGTGTTTGTAGCCAATGTTGAATGGATGGATTATCTCAAGGAAAAAAAGCATGTGGATGTGAGCACTATCACCCCCTTTGCCTACAACACGCTGGTTTTTATCGGTAAAGGCGCACAACGTGTTTCGAGCCTCGACGAATTAGCGAAGCTTGACAGGATAGCTGTCGGCAGTCCAAAAAGCGTGCCTGCCGGGGAATATGCCATGGAAGCGCTCAGAAATGCCGGAGTTGATAAACAATTAGAGAAAAAACTGGTAATGGCCCGTGATGTCCGTGAATGCCTTTTATATGCAGAACAGGGTGAGGTGGACGGCGCCTTTGTTTACAAAACCGATGCGCTCCTTTCTCAGGATGTAGGAATCTGGTTTACTGTGCCGCAGAAGTTTTATTCCAAGGTTGTTTTTCTGACGGCACTAACTGTCTCAGGATTCAAAAATCAGGATGCCGTTAACTTCTTTTCGTTTTTGAATTCTTCCGAAACCAAGGCATTACTGCTAAAATACGGATTTGAAGTCCGGTAATTCGTTTGTAAGATAAAATGCGTGATCAACCAATAGAAAGAGGAGGATGTATATATGAGGAACATGGTTAAGAGTTTATTTTTCGTTTTGGCTGTCTTTATGTTGTTTGCTGTACCAGTCCACGCCGGAGATATCAATCTGTCTGCCGCTGCCAGTCTCGAAGAAGCAGTCACAAAACTCTCGGACGTCTTTGCAAAAAACAATCCCGGTGTCAAATTCCAGAATAATTTCGGAGCGTCAGGGGCTGTTGCAAAACAGATTGAGAACGGCGCCCCTGCCGATCTTTTTTTCTCCGCAAATGTGGAATGGATGGACTACCTGAAAGAAAAGAGGATGTTGGACGAGAAAAGCATCAGCACCCTTGCATACAATGTCCTGGTGTTCGTCGGGAAGCCTGAACTAAAGGTGAAGACTATGAAGGATGTGGTCACGCTGGAGAAAATCGCGATAGGAAGTCCCAAGAGCGTTCCGGCGGGCGAATATGCCGTTGAAGCCTTTAAAAGGGCGGGCATTGATAAACAACTCGGAAACAAGCTGGTTATGGCCAAGGATGTCCGGGAATGTCTGACGTATGCCGACAGAGGAGAGGTAGCGGGGGCCTTTGTCTACAAAACGGATGCCGAGCAGATGGCCCAGAACGTGAAAATTCTTTTTATTGTTCCACAGGACCTTTATCCGAGAGTAACCTATCCAATGGGGCTCACCGTATCGGGAAGCAAAAAGACAGAAGCGGTGGCATTCTTTGAATTTCTCCGGTCTCCCGAGGCAGAAAAAGTTCTCGTAAAATGCGGATTTCTTGTAAGGTAATTATGCCAGTTTTCAGCCATTCGGATTATGTCGCAATTTTGCTCTCTATAAGGGTGTCAGTGGTTGCAACCCTGCTATCCCTGCCTTTTGGTTTTGCGGTGGCCTACATCATGACGTACAAAAGGTGCCGGGGAAGGGTTGCTCTCGACGTAGTTGTCAACCTCCCCCTGACGTTACCGCCCGTAGTGGTCGGGTATCTTTTGTTATTGCTGTTGGGACAGAACGGGTTGGTAGGTAAGTGGGTGTTGCAGCCTATGGGAATCAGGCTGATCTTCACCTGGAAGGCCGCGGTCATTGCCACAGCGGTGGTCGGCTTCCCTCTTATGGTCAGATCTATTCGCACGGGTATGGAAGCAATCGACGAACGGCTCATCCAGGCATCCCGTACCCTGGGCGCCGGGTGGTTTGACACCATCTTAACGGTGATTGTGCCACTCTCCGTTCGCGGACTCATAGCGGGTTCCATTCTCATGTTTGCCCGCGGACTTGGTGAATTCGGCGCCACAATTATCGTAGCGGGCAACATCCCGGGAGTCACTCAGACTATTCCACTGGCAATTTATGAATATGTCAGTTCACCAAGGGGTGACGTGATGGCCTTGTCTCTTTGTCTTGTCTCCGTTGCTATTTCGGTTATTGTGCTCATTTTTCACGAATGGCTTGGTAGACGTATGGTCAGGGTGGATTGAGGTGAATCTTACCGTTAAAGTGCAAAAACAATTGGGTACCTTTTCTCTGGATGCAGATTTCACGGTTCAAGGGGACGAAATTGGGGTCTTTGGCCCTTCGGGAGGTGGAAAATCAACACTGGTGAGCCTTATAGCCGGGCTGAGACATCCTGATCGGGGATTTATCAGCCTTGACGGTGAAACACTTTTCGACAGCAGCCGCGGGCTTCATATACCGTCGGAACAACGCCGCATCGGCATGGTTTTTCAACGCCCCCTCCTGTTTCCGCATCTGAGTGTCAAGAACAACCTTCTTTACGGCTATAAGCGGTGTGACCCCGCATATCGTAAGATCACCTTGGATGCGTTGGTAAACGTAATGCAGATAGAACATCTGCTTAGCAGGGGGGTCAGGCATCTGTCGGGGGGAGAGAAACAGAGGGTGGCTATCGGGCGGGCAGTCCTCTCGAATCCCCAGCTCCTGTTGATGGATGAACCCCTGTCTGCCGTTGACGACAGTCTGAAGTTCCAGATCATCTCTTATCTGAAGGATACGTGTGAGATTTTTAAGATTCCTTACCTCTTTATCTCACACGCACTGTTGGAGATGAGGGTCATGACGAGCCAAGTGATCACCGTAGCGGACGGACGTGTGACAGGGCAGGTCACAGCGGAGGATCTGGCGAGAAACAGGATGAAAGATGCAACCGGCTACATCAACCTACTCCGGCTTACTGAGCCAAGACGCATTGATGGCGTTTCTGTATATCGTTGGGAAGATCAGGAGCTTTTTGTTGCCACCGACAGCTCGCAGGCAGAAACGCTTTTTGAGCTATCATCAACGGACATCATTCTATTCAAGCGCCACCCGGAAGCGATCAGCGCTCGTAATCTGTTTAAAGCGACGGTAACCAGTGTTTTCGACACGGGATCCAGGATAGGCGTGGAACTGAAATGTGGCAACGGGCTGTTGGTGGCTGAAATCACAAAAGAAGCGGTCCATGAGCTAGAAATAAAGGAAGGCACAGAGATATACGCCGCGATTAAAGCTGTGGCCTTCAAACGCCTCGGATAACTCCAAAATCTACCGATGTCTGCTTGTTTATCACTATAAAGGCAGAACAATATCTTTATTCAGCAAAAAAGCAGTAAACAGAGGTTGAGAAGCTTCTTTTCTCGGGGAAAGAGCTGAATCTCTATTTAGACTTTGATTATCGAGGAAATCAATCTACAGCAACCATGACATTTGACGCTTTGATCACCGCGTAGGCATCTTTGCCTGGCTTAAGCCCAAGCCCATCGGCCGATGTCTTCGTAATGATTGCGACAACCTGTACGCCTCCGGCAATCTCAATAATGATCTCTGAATTGACTGCACCTGGTGTAACGTTTTTGACCTTTCCTTTTAACACGTTTCGTGCGCTCAACTTCATCTCCTATCACCTCCCTTGAAGATATAAAACTATACATAGCCACGAAAAGTGTTTCTGTCAAGCTGTATTACCATCTCGACCGGGGGTCTCAGGGTGTTGCGGTATCATGTTTAACCAGGAGACGCCAGATGGTTGACAAAGAAAGGTAACGGGCTATAATTGGATAAGAGATCAGTTAAGGTATACATGACAAATGCAAATAAAGGAGGACGGTCATGAAAGATATCCATAATGCTTTCAAAAAGTTCAAAAAGGATTTTCCGGCTATTCATAAAGCGCACGAAGCATTGGGGAAAGTGATCCATGAAGAATCCGGTCCCCTGCCTGAGAAGACCCGGTGGCTTATGAAGGTAGCAATTTCCGGGGCAAGCAACCATAGAATAGCTCTCGAGACACATATTGCCAGAGCACGTGAGGCGGGGGCAACGGATGATGAAATCATGCATACTCTGCTCCTTATAATCCAGACAACGGGATTCCCAACATTCATGGAGGCGTACTCGGTTTTCAAAGAAATGCGCTGACAGCATTCTTACACGCTACCATTCATCAACGGGCTTTGTCGCAAGATTGATCTCTTCGACAACTGCTTCTTTGACCTCTGTCATGCACTGAGCAACAAAACCATAGGGCTCGGGATTGTCTGCTTTCAGCAGTATTTCCTCTGCCGCCTTGCCTGCAAAAATCAGTTACAGCGTACACTGAAGGTTTTTTAGGTCCACGGTTCTTTCGTTCAGGATGACCTTCATTCTCTTGTTAATCGTAATCGCTTGCAGCTCGCCTTTCACGGCGAGTGGTTTCACCGTCGTTTTCGGAAGGTCAACTCCAAATTCATGCTGCATCATGGGCGACGCGATCATAAAAACGATGAGCAGCACAAGCATAATATCGACAAGCGGGAGCGCGTTTACATCGGATAGTAGGTCGGAGCTTTTTTGCGCTTTCATCCGGTTAATTGATTGAGGATGTATATGGATGCATTTTCCATCTTCGATGTGATGCCTTTGAGCCTTCCCATAAAACAGTTGTATGGAAGCACAGCCGGTATTGCCGTGGCAAGCCCGATTGCTGTCGTTATGAGCGTGCTTCGCCTATACCGGATGCAACAACAGCAAGGCTCGTTGTCCCTTTCACGCCGATCTCCCGAAACGAATCCATAATGCCTCACACAGTTCCGAACAATCCGATAAAAGGCGGGGTATTTGCAGCCGTTGCGAGAAAAGAAAGCCTCTTTTCCAACTTCCTGTATCTTCTGTCCCGTCCGCCTGCATCACATTTTTGATCGCCATTATGGTTTCCACATCCACGGCCTGTCTTTCCCCCGCGCGTATTGCGGCCTCCTTCCGCGCTATCGACACCAATTTCAGGAATGGGTTCTCGTGGTCATCCCTGTTTCACCATGAGCTTGTCAAGAGAATCGCTCCTTTTAATCTCCCCAATGAAAAGGTCCCCGCTCACGTCTATTCTCTTCAGTTGCCCCCATTTTGTGAAAATGATTGTCGATGATATAAGAGAAAACAAAACAAGAGCAACAATTACGGCCTTTGCCACAGGTCCTGCGTTGTATATAAGACTTCCGATTCCACCATTAGTTACAAATGCATCCATGTTAGTGAGCGTTATATACCATAAGATATAACCATCGGTCAAGTGTTTCTAAGCCATCTTTTTTCGTAAAAAATTGTCTTGACAATCGTTATTCCCTATGCTATATAACACTACGTAATATAACTAATTTTTTGAGATCGTAGCGGCTTCTTTCCTTATCTTTCTCTATATGACCGTCTGTACAGGACCAGACGGTCATATCTTTTTACAACACTTCGTCATATTGATCAAAACATGCCCCAGCGTTATGGTGAGATAGCCTGTGAGCCGATACTCCGGGTAGGTTTGGCAAGAGCCCCTCATCGGCTCAAGGTCACCGAACGAAGGGAGAGCCTGTCTTTCAATAAGACATAATCATATTGCAAAACTGGTTAGATTTTTATGTTGCGTTAACAGGAATAACCGGGGGATTGAAGCCCGGCTCGATTTCCCGGATCCCGGCTGACGCCGAACCATGGCCTGAGTCGTCATTGTGATAGGACAGGGAGATCTAATGATTCTTTCTTATTTACATTTCGGGATGAATTTGCTAAAAGGTGCAGAGGTGGTTTCGGTGCATTGACGATATTCTCCCGGTCCGACGAATCGATTTGTATGGGTTGGCGATCTGATCTCTTTGGTAGCTGTGAGTCCACCTGCAAGCAATGAGGCGTTTGGGGCATGGCGCTATGGGTTTGCCAGGCTGACGAAAATACACAGCATTAAAGAAACTGAGTGAGTGACCATATTCATCACCCTGGCGATCTCGCCCATTTATTCTTAACCATGAAAGGAGAAAGTTTTTGTTTCTAAAGGTCAAGACATCTGAGGAGGTTCTTGAGATATTGAAGGGTTTCGACCCCGTGGACGTGGAAGAAACTTTTATAGGAGATGCCGTTAATCGCGTCCTGAGCAAGGAGATAATCGCGGAAGAGGACCTACCAAGTTTTCCCAGGGCTACCATGGATGGCTATGCAGTCCAGGCCAGGGATACCTTCGGAGCCTCAGAAAATCTCCCAGCCTTCCTTGAGCTAACCGGAGAGGTGACTATGGGCCGAGTTCCTACTGACACAATTACGCCTGGGAAAGCGATCAGGATATCAACGGGCGGCATGATCCCTTATGGTGCAGACGCTGTAGTCATGCTTGAATACTGTCGAAGCCTGGATGAAACGACAATTGAAGTGAGTCGAACAGTTTCGCCTCTGGAAAATATAATAGCACCAGGCGATGATTTTAAAAGTGGGGCTGTAATATTTAAGAGAGGCGCTAGGCTCAGACCCCAGGATATTGGCCTCCTTGCAGGCCTAGGCATACAAAATTGTAAGGCATACAAAAGGCCTAAGACAGCCATTATCTCTACCGGAGACGAAGTAATCCCCATTAATCAAAGACCGGAGCCCGGACAGGTACGTGACATAAACAGTTATATGCTAAGTGCCTTTTGCAGCCAGGCTGGGGCAATCCCCTTTAATCTTGGAGTGTGCAAGGATAATTTTCCCGATCTGAGAGCAATGGTTGCCGGCGTTCTTGAGACCAGCGACACCCTGTGGATATCGGGGGGCAGTTCAGCAGGTACGCGGGATATAACCTTGAACGTCTTGGAATCCTTTGATAACATGGAGTTACTTGTACACGGCATAGCAATAAGCCCGGGGAAGCCCACCATAATCGCGAGGATCGGCAACAAACCTGTATTGGGCCTACCAGGTCACGTTGCTTCCGTAATGGTTGTGGCGGAGGTTTTTTTGAATCCTCTTTTGTCACGGCTGTCTGGAGAGGTAAGAACATTGGAAGATGATCATTTTTATCAGGAAGCTGAGCTTGAACGAAACATCGAATCCGCAAGCGGGAGAGATGATTACATAAGGGTTAAGCTGGACAAAAGGAGTGGGCGATTTTTCGCAGCGCCGATTTTTGGTAAATCAGGGCTAATATCTACGCTTGTCGAGGCCAACGGATTATTAAAGATCCACAGAAATACAGAAGGGCTCTACAAGGGACAGATTGTCAAGGTAATGCTCTTTAATAGACCTTTTAAAGGCGAGGCATAGACAATGAAGAGACACATTTATCTGGAGATGGAGGGTCTGGAAGAGGCCCTCGGTATCTTTGCAAGGGCCTGGCAAGGAAAGAAAACCCTCGCTGAGGAGATCAACGTTGAAGATGCATTGGGGCGAGTGACCTCGGAACCTGCCTTCGCGAGAATTTCAGCGCCGTCCTATCACTCAGCCGCCATGGACGGTATTGCTGTAAGAGCGGACGAGACATATGGAACCACCGAAAAAACGCCGAAAGTTTTGAATATAGGCGATAACGCTCTGTGGATCAATACCGGTCAGGCCCTGCCTGAAGGCTATAACGCTGTTATCATGATAGAAAAGATTCATCAACCGGACGAAGCAAATGTTGAGATACGTTCACCTGCCTATCCCTGGCAGAATGTGAGAAAGGTGGGTGAGGATATAGTCGCTACTCAGCTGCTTCTCCCGCAGAACCATGTGATTCGTTCCTATGACATGGGAGCGCTTGTCACAGCGGGTATTTTTACAGTAATGGTCCGGAAGAAACCCAGGGTGATCATTATCCCGACCGGCACAGAACTTATTCGCCATAGAGATATTATGGATTTGGGTCGATTAGGAAAAAATCAAATCATTGAATCCAATTCGATAGCCCTGTCCGGGCTCGTTCTTGAGGCACACGGGGAACCCCTTGTTTTCCCTATAGCCCCTGATGAGGAAGGGGATATCCGTGATGCACTTTTGAAGGCAGCGGATTCGGAGGCAGATCTCATTATTATAAATGCCGGTTCGTCGGCGGGTTCCAAGGATTATACCGCCAATATAATAGCGGAGATCGGGGAAGTCCTTGTGCATGGGGTTGCGATGATGCCTGGGAAACCGACTATACTTGGTGTCATTAATGAAAAACCGGTCATTGGTATTCCAGGTTATACGGTCTCTGCGATCATGTCTTTTGAGCAATTTGCCAAGCCTCTTCTTTTTAGCCTCCAGTGCCTTACTGCACCAAAAGGTAAATCCATCCCTGTAAAGCCCTCCGCCGATATTCCCTCCAAATTAGGGATGGAGGAATTCATCCGTGTCAATATCGGTAAAGTTGAAGACCAATTAATAGCAACCCCCCTCCCCAGGGCCGCAGGATCTATTACCACTCTTACAAGGGCCGAAGGAATTATACACATCCCACCCTTTTCTGAAGGGGTGACACAGGATGAACTGGTAAATGCAGAACTCCTGGTGGACGATGAAGAGTTGCTGAATACAATAGTTGTTATAGGAAGTCATGACATCACCATAGATATTCTTGCGGATGAGATCAGACAGAACACAGGAAGAAACATACGGATAGCGTCGGGAAACGTGGGAAGCCTTGGTGGCCTTGTGGCCATCAAGAAAGGCATATGCCATTTCGCAGGCTCCCACCTGCTTGACACCGAGACGGGTGAGTATAACGTCTCCTACATCAAACGATACCTTAAGGGTACCAGGGTGAGCCTCTTTCGCCTCGTTCTCAGAGAACAGGGCCTGATCATTCAAAAGAATAATCCAAAGGGAATAAAGGGAATCATGGATCTCATCCGAGATGATATCTTGTTTGTTAACCGACAGGCAGGTTCAGGCACTCGCATATTATTCGATTACAACCTAGCCCGTTTCGGTATAAGGCCCGAATCCATAAAGGGTTATCTCCATGAAGAGTTTACTCATATGTCTGTAGCGGTAGATGTCTTGAGCGGCGTCGCTGATTGTGGCATGGCAATTTACGCGGCAGCGAGAGCACTTGACCTGGACTTTATTCCCTTGCACAGAGAGCAATATGACTTAGTGATACCGACCACTATTCTGAATGATCAAAATATCTTGGCGGTGCTTGATACGATCCGTTCTCAGAGGTTTCGTGACAGAGTTGCATCCCTCGGCGGCTACGATCCGGCGAGAAGTGGGGAACTACTGATGGAGATATAGTCACTCTGCCGCGCATCACCACAGGCAACGGTTTCTGTTTTGGCCACCCAGCGCTTGTCGAGGGGGAGGGCGGTCGGTCGCACTGAAAATTCCCCAATTGTCCAGGTTTTTTCGTTCTTTTTCGGACATGCCTGACAGCAGGCTCAAGCCGTCTTTGTCAACAGCCTTGCGATAGCAGCGCGTTTGAAATTCACATTCAATGGCGGTTCCGGTTGAGAACAAGGTCTCGGGGCGAACCCTCGGAGAGCAGCCGATCGAGTCGCCCTCTCAACTTTGCGTACCTCGTTCTGTAGCCCGGAGGTCCTCACCCTGACCGTTGAGTGGCTGTCTCCGTGGATGATCTCACCCTGTGCAACGGGCAGACCAAGATGTCCTGACAAAGCAGCGACATGGAATGTAAGCAGAAGTCTGTCGTCTCCCGTTATCTTGTTGGCAGATAAGAAAAACGGTTCGTGTGCGATTGGATGTTCTCGATTGTTTTTAATTGAAAACCGCTCATAAGACTTTATGAGCGGACAAGATATCCGTAATTCGACTACCCGATAAAGTACCCAATATTTCTAAAGGCAGTTTTGCGAAGCATTGATAGAAGCGCGCCCGGCAGAAGTCGAATCTGCAACCTACGGATTAGAAGTTATCTAAAAAGAATAGTCTGCATTTACCATTCTTTACTATTCTGTTCTTTTTATTGCCCTTCGGGTGATTTACTAAAAGGCTGGCTATCCCTTCTTTTCCTTTCTTTTCTGCCTATGAACTATACAAAAACTATACAGTGGAAACCAAAAAAAGAATTCTTTGTCCTGGAAGGGGTGGGGAGACCCGGAAATCCCAATATTGGGCTGGCATTATGGCTTACATGGGTATTATGTGCACATAAATACGTTCTTTAAATATCCTTGTAAGTGTTTCTTCCTTAAATCCACACATTGATGTTCACTCCGAATATACAACATTGATAATCATAATAAGGCGCCTCCACAGCATAGCACAAATTTCTCTATGCTGTGGAGGCGCCTTATTTTTTTATCATTCGATAGTTGGATCAACTATTTTCTTATCCTCAAAATCAGTTGATTGCTAAAGAAGACCTGCTATAATGCATATATAAGTATGTCCATGAAACTGAAAATCATACATAACGCTGTTGCCTTTATTCTCGCCGGGGGTGTCGGTGGCCGTCTCCATCCGCTCACGAGAGACCGGGCAAAGCCTGCCGTTCCCTTCGGGGGCCAATATCGCGTAATCGACTTTACCTTGAGCAACTGTGTCAATTCTGGGATTCGACAGATCTTTGTGCTCTCTCAGTACAAGTCGTACTCACTTGTAGAACATATAAGGGATGCCTGGAGTATCCTCAATCCAGAGATGGGCGAATTTGTGTCCCATCTTTCACCCCAGATGCGTGTGGGCGATGATTGGTACAGGGGAACGGCTGATGCCGTCTACCAGAACCTATATCACCTTGAAAAGATTGATACTGACTATGTGGTGATTCTCTCAGGGGACCATATCTATAAGATGGATTATCGTCATTTCATCAGATACCACCATGCCAAAAGGGCCGACCTGACCATCGCTGCTGTTGAAACTGATATCCGTAATGCATCACGGTTCGGCATCATTGAGGCAATGCAGGACGGGAGCGTAACCGGCTTCGAAGAGAAACCAAGGAATCCGCGTCCCGTGCCCGGTCATCCGGAGAAGGCTTTTATCTCTATGGGTATCTATATTTTCAGGAAGGATACGCTTATCGACATTCTCAACAAGGATGCCGGACGCGATTCATCACACGATTTCGGGAAGGATATTATCCCGCTCCTCTATTCCACGGGGAAAGTATTCGTGTACCGGTTTGGTACAAAGGGTGGTAGCAAGGATGCTGGCTACTGGCGGGATATAGGGACGATAGACGCGTATTGGCAGGCAAACATGGACCTTGCCTCTGTGAACCCTCTGTTCAATCTTTATGACAGAAATTGGCCCATAAGAACCTATCCGGGGCAGTATCCGCCGGCAAAGACGGTGTTTGCGGATGAAGAGTCCGGCCGGGCTGGGAGGGCACTGGATTCTATCATCTGCGGTGGTGTAGTAATAAGCGGTGGTAAGGTTGTTCAGTCGGTCCTCTCTCCCAATGTCCGGATCAATAGCTACGCAGAGGTAAGCGAATCGATCCTCTTTCATAACGTGGTCGTCGGCATGAGGGCCAAAGTGAAGAGGGCCATCATCGACAAAGGGGTACGAATACCGCCCGGCATGAGAATAGGCTACGATATTGAAAAGGACAAGGAACAATTCTATGTCTCCGACGATGGTATCGTAGTCATACCCAAAGGGGAAGTTTTATAATTGGTTTTAAATGTTAAATGTCTATTGTATAAATGTCGTTGATCTTACGTAATACCTGAAACCGAAAACGAGACGTTTGCATAACAAGTTGTTCATCCCAAGGAAATCATCTGTGATGGACAAATGTACCACCCCCCCGGTTTTGCCGATTGTTGAAACTGAGCATCTTCTCTATTTTCCGTCACTACCCTCTTTCAGATAGTAATCAATGTTTTACGTATGCCTTGCAAGGACTTGCAGCCTTCTGGGTGAATGAAACCCGCTGCTTGCAGTCGGCGGGAATGACTTGACCGGAACGGTTGGTAAGACGGTGGGTTTTGCTGGCTGTTGAAACGATAGGCTATCCGTCAAGACCGGGGAAGGACGGATGTGGGACGGAGCCCTCGTAGTAGTCTGAGGATGGGAAAACCATCTGTATGGCAAAAAGGGGGGGGACAGAAGACCCAAGTGTTTTGAAGCCGGAGGAACGATCTGTGGACACAGATTTAAGGGCCGTTATGGTTTTATCCTCAGCGTGCGGAAAAACGCTCTCAGCAATGTAGCTTAAGTTTTGCCGTGGTCTTTGGAGAACCGGATACATAGCGAAAGGCTGACCGATGGTATTAAGGATTATTTCTATACCGCCATTGATATCAAATCAAAACGTGCCCGTGCCTTGAACTATAAAAAGCTCAGTAGCAGGAACATGAACGATTTCTCTAGACGATTCGAATCAGTCTGTCCTGGAGAAATATACACATGGCAATCAGATAGCGGCAGCGAACACCCGGGAGAATTTGACGAACAACTAAAGAAGGACAAAATACCACACCTCTTCTCCTATCCCCGCTGTCCCAGAATCAATGCGTATACTGAACGCTACAACAGGACCCTTCAGGAAGAGTTCGTTGATAATCATCTTGATACGATCCATGATAAACCCTTCTTTTGCCGGAAACTTGCCGACTATCTCATCTTCTACAATACAAAATGCCTCCATAAATCGCTGGGGAACAAAACACCCATCGATTATCTCATTGAACAAGCGGTGTTGTCGCAAATGTGCTTGACTTATACACGATCTTGCAAAAGGGGAATTATGGTGTATACTTCTAAATAAGGTCGATAATCCATAATGGAGGTGTTCTTATGGACAAGATTTTGCGGGTCTACATGGGAACCAAAGGCGGTCCAAAGTTTACCGTTGAGCCAATCGGCGAATACACAGGTCTCGGGGGTCGAGCCCTAACGTCTGCTATTATTTCTAAAGAAGTTCCCCCCACTTGTCATCCCTTGAGCGCTGATAATAAAATTGTCATTGCGCCCGGCCTTTTAAGCGGAAGCACTGCCGCAATGTCGGGAAGAATCTCCGTAGGGTGCAAAAGCCCCCTTACCTGGGGTATCAAGGAATCGAACTCAGGCGGGCAACCTTCTCAAGTCCTCGCACGTCTGGGATACGCGGCAATTGTTCTCGAGGGAAAATCTGAAGGTGATGACCTCTACACAATATTCATCAATAAGGATGGTGTGAAAATCACCGTCGATAATAGTCTCAGGATGCTCGGAAATTATGATACGGTTGAAAGAATGAAGGAAAAATTCGGGGACAAGATCGCCTGCATTTCCATCGGTCCGGCAGGAGAAATGCGGCTTCCGGCGGCGTCGGTTGCTTTCACGGACATGGAACTAAGGCCGGCACGACATGCCGGGCGGGGGGGACCCGGTGCGGTCATGGGTTCAAAGGGTGTTAAGGTAATCGTCCTTGATGATACCGGTCTACCTATGCGACAGGCGAAAGAGCTTGGCAAATATAAGGAAGCAAACAAGGTTTTTGTAGAGGGGCTTCGCAAACACGGTGTCACCGGTCAGGCGCTTCCTGCCTACGGAACAAATGTTCTCGCAAACATTATTAATGAGGCAGGCGCTTATCCCACATATAATTTCAAACAAGGGACCTTTGCCGGCGTCGCAAAGATAAGCGGTGAGACCGAGGCAGCACTGGAACAGGAAAGAGGCGGCGTTCCAACCCACGGCTGTCATCGCGGGTGTGTTATAAACTGTTCCGGGATATATAACGACAAGGATGGACACTATCTGAGCAAACAACCGGAATACGAGACAGTGTGGGCCCATGGCGCGGACTGCGGTATCGACGATATGGACAAGATCGCCATGCTCGATTTTCTTGATGACAATTACGGACTTGATACGATAGAAATGGGGGCCACCATTGGGGTCGCCATGGAAGCGGGACTTCTCAAGTTCGGCGATGCTGACGGCGCAATCAACCTGATGCACGAGGTGGGAAAAGGTACTCCGCTCGGCCGTATCATCGGGAGCGGCGCCGCGGTAACTGGAAAGGTGTTCGGTGTGGAGCGCGTCCCCGTTGTCAAAGGTCAAGCGATGCCCGCCTATGACCCCCGGGGCGTAAAAGGATTAGGTGTTACTTATGCAACAAGTCCTATGGGTGCTGACCACACCGCCGGTTACGCAACGGCCACCAATATCCTGAAAGTGGGTGGATTTGTCGATCCCTTGAAGCCACAGGGGCAGGTGGAGCTTTCCCGGAACCTTCAGGTTGCTACCGCGGCAATCGATTCAACCGGCATGTGTCTCTTCATCGCCTTCGCCATACTCGATCAACCGGAAACCTTTCAGGCCCTCATTGATCTGCTCAATGCCTTCTACGGCCTTAGCTTCACCGCTGATGATGTTGCGGAATACGGAAAAAAGGTTCTCACCATGGAGAGAGATTTCAATAAGCGCGCTGGCTTTACAAAAGAACAGGACAGATTGCCGCAGTTTTTCAAAACTGAGACCGTTCCTCCCCATAACGTCGTTTTCGACGTTTCCGATGAGGAACTTGACGCGGTATTCAACTGGTGATGTGAGGCGAGAAGCAACTTTTTTATTTCTCAGGTCGCATTGCCATTTATGAAGAGGATGAAAAACAAAAGACAGACGGTCCTTGAGAATTACCCCGACGTGCGCATCGGGGCAGGACAAGCTTTGATTCCATATTTTCGATCTATCTTTCAGGGAGGCTTCCTCTTCCGGTGTCAGGTAGGGCAAAACATTGAGGACTTTCTTTCCCGACAGTTGTCACTGAAGAAGGAATTCGTGGAAGAAAAGGTAAGCACCATATTCCTTGATGGACAGTGTGTCGATAATATTACCTCGGCAATCTTGAATGACGGTTCTATCGTAGCATTTTCCTCGGCATTGCCCGGTCTTGCCGGCGCCACATTGAGAAGGGGCGGTTTCTACGCCTGCCTGCGGGACTCAATTACCTATCATAGTGAAGACATGCATACCCGCCCTCAGGAAGGTATTATCACCATTAAGCTCTTTAATCTTCTTATGGAGGAACTGGGCCCAGTTTTTCTCAGAAAAGGAATTATCATGAGCCGCTCTACGGTTGTCAGTTTCTTTCAGACCCAGAAGGAATACTTCTGGAAGGAGATAAAGACCGTGCGTCTGGAGAGCGTGTCTATTGCCCACGATAAACTGATGGAAGAGAGCACGTATGACAATTATGATCACCTGATGGTTTGTGTTGATACGAACAATCAGGCTCAATGAAAAAGATTGGCACCACTCTGAGCGGGTGATGTCTTTGGACTAGGCGACATGCATGTGACCATCAAATTTTTTTCCACATTACGAAAAGACCGATTCGACGAAAAGGACCTTGAACTTCCTGATGGAGTGACGGCGGGTGAAATCATTGACAGGTTCAATATTCCACCGACAGAGGTCACTATCATCTTTATCAACGGTCGCCACAGCGGGCCCGAAGCAAAGCTTGCTGAGGGTGATACACTGGCTCTGTTCCCTCCCATAGGAGGCGGCTGATACCCATGTTGCCTTCATTCATATGGCTTTGCTGTTTCGTCGTTGCGCTCTAATATTACCGGAGCTTACGGCGTCCCCTCCACGAGCAAAGCTCGATGGAGCATCCCATTCTCGCCCGCTGTCCGGGCTATTGTTGGTGGGAATTGGGTACTGCTTCCTTCCAGTCATTGAGTCTCTCGCAAATAAGTCACTTATAACCTGTTTCAAGCGGTGATAGCGAATTTTCTACTACACAATTAAGTTGACAATAGCAGTTTTTGTAGTACAATCTCAATACTGAACAATCCCACATCGGTTTTGCGGGAAAAGTATATTCAATTAAAGGGGGAAACATGAGAAAGATAACTTTCGTCGTGGTAATAGCTATTCTGGCTGGATTTTCACTGGCGTTCGCCACCGGTCCGGATCCCTTTGATGTTGCTGCTCAGGAGATAAAGACTCCCGATCCGTCCCTTCCGGGTGAGATAATGGCTTTTTTTGGCAACAATGGAATGTGGAGGGGGAACACAGAACCCAAAATGGGGACGGGGAGAGGAACAATTAAGGGAGATGCTTGGCTGGTTGTTAAATCAATTTCCGAAAAGCAGTCAGTAGTTTCCTGCTATTTCAAAATTCCTAATGGTGGCGCCCTTACTGCTGAAAACGGTGTAGCGAAACTTGTTCCAGATGAAGTTGGCCAGATGACATTAATCATCCCTGTAGAAATGAAAGAGAAAGGCATAAGCGGATTAATTACTCTGAAAGTCAGGGAAAAATATCTAACAGGGACGGCGGGTGCCATGCAAATTTTTCTGAATCCCGTTAAAAAATAGGCGGGGTTCAAAGAATAAACGTTCTCTAAAAGATGTGGCGGGTGAGCGACTGAACGAGGATATGGATATCGCTACTTCGCAGACGAATGACTTCTCAGAATTGGGGTTATAGGAAGTTTGTTACCCTCTCTTTCTCATGGTAATCATTCGTTTTGTAACATCGTTATCCCGCTTTCTTCCTTAAAATTCACATCTCCCCGAATATACTGCTACATTACAATCAGTAATCAATTATATTGTAGCACACCATTATTATTGACAACATATAAAAAAGCTCCAGTTGCTTTGACTTCGGGTCGCGGTGGTGCTGTATGTATTTTTTGATCTCTTCGCTTGTCACCTTGTCACCCACTGTCCGTGCGAAATACCCGTCTTCCCAGAATTCTCCTCCCCAAAGTTGTTTTTTAACTGCAGGGAATTCATCGAAGATTTCACTTGCGCTGATGCTTTTGAGCATACCCACCACCCGTGCTATGGAATACCGTGGAGGAAAGCTGAGAAAGATATGCACATGGTCTCTGGCAACCTCCATCTCTTCTATGTCAAACCCGTGATGATGAGAAATTTCTTGAAACAGTTCTTTTACCCGATCTCTGATAGCGTCTTTGAGTATCCATTCTCTGTACTTTGGAGCCCATACGAGATGATATGCGGTTTCGTATACGGCATGACGTGCCCGTTTTAATACCATTCTTCATCCTATATCCAACGGATTTACGCATCAATATATCTTTAAGGCTCTAGGAACGGTTCTTAGGATGGGGTTTCACCCCCTCCTTCCCACCCCTTTCGCATTCATCCCCGCCCACAGGGCGGGGCACTCTGCGTTGCTCGTAGAAATGACATTCGATTATCGGACCGGTGATTTTCTCCTTGTAATTAGTCGACGATTGGGAGAAAATCAATTCATGGGTGGGAGAATCATAACATTATTTGCTTGGAAAATTCCCATGTGAAGTGCGTACTGTTTTATGTTCAAACTGCTGAGGTCCAGCTCTTGAAATAACCGCCATAAAAGGTATCTCAGTAGGGAGGACAAGAAGCATCAGAAAACAAAGGGGATAAAGCATGAGTACGATTAAGCGGATCTTTATCAGCGACATCCACATGGGCGATGGACGTAGTGTAAACCCCGGAGGAGAGTTTAATCCTTACTGCTGGTTTTCCGACAATTGTCCGGACATGCTGACCAAGTTCCTCAAGCAGTATTGCATTGATGACACATCGGTAAATGAAGTGGTCATTGTTGGCGATCTTTTCGATGAGTGGGTCTGCCCCACTCAGTTTGACCCAATAGACCCCGGCCTCGATGCTCAGCAGTTCGAAAATATCGCCCATGCCGCACATAATCAAGACGCCACCGCATGTTTGAAGGAACTTGCGGCTCAACACAAACTCATTTATCTCCGCGGCAATCATGACATGTTGGCAGACAGTGCGGCGATAGGAAGTATCTTGCCGGGCGTAAGATGCATAGCGTCACCTAATGGGCACGATGTGTATCAAGAAGACGGTATCTGGGCCGAGCATGGCCACTGGTATGGCCTTTTTAATGCACCCTATCCTGTCATATCGGGTGCGGGATTCAGCGCGAGTATATTGCCCCTTGGATTTTTCGTCTCCCGCATCAGTGCCCAAGAGGTGCTGAAGACGGGCAAGTCGAGCACCAGCTCCCAAATATTCCTGGAATGGATCGGTCACATCCTGGCTAAGGTGCCAGTGGCCAATGATCCCTCAAGGGCGATGGATAAGGCAGATCATGATGTTGTAGATGGCATCCTCATGGACCTTCTTGATATCGAAGTAAAAGACCATATTCCGGATCAGCAAGGTGCGGTGATGAACGGGTTTGATAAAGTCCCTGGACTGTTGACCTGGAAGGAGATCAAAGACCGCTATGGGCGTATTTTTAGTGAATGGAAGGACACCCACATGGACAATGTTGGACCCTTAGAAGCGATGTTGAACGAGACCGGCAGCCTTGATCAGGCGGTAAGTTTCATATTCCTCAAGCAGGCGAAGGCAAAAATACTCATTTTTGGTCACACCCACAAGTACGATTTCTGGTCGACGATGGATGATTCGCCAACAACAGGTTCGATGCCTTCTGGGGCACAACGGATCTACGCCAATGCCGGTGCCTGGATCAAGGACCCACCTCATCGCACGTTTGTGGAGATTGAATCCGACCCCACTACTGGGAACCATACAGTGCGACTTAGAGAATGGGTCCAACAGACATCCGACGGGCAGTACGTGGCACATACCTTGCTCGAGGAATGTATCAATGGAGATGTGTAGGTACATTCCACAATGTAGAAGCGAAGGCCACCGCCTGATTTAGGATTGACTTCCCAGACCCTGATGAAGACTATCTTTAGTATTCTAAAGCGATCTCTTGTCCGCATAAGGACGAAGACCGATACTGATGCTTTGCCCCGACATGGGTGTTCGGAAATAGATTTCGATCTTTGTCCCAAGGGCCAAATATTCCTCTCCGCTTTTGCTGCTACTAATTGCCGATGAGGTCGGTCCACTATAGTGGACAAAGATGAACCTGTATTCTTGCTATTCTCCACTTTGTCTTTACGGGATACCACTAAGTTCTTCCTGCAACGAGCACAGACCGACTTTTACATGTCATAACAGCTTTCAAACGGTAGCCATGTTCTTCTCTGGCCCGCTTCCATCTGCTTGCCTTTCATCCGCAATATACCTATAGTCATACTTAGGGCACGAAATGAAGAAAGAAGTCGAAGAAAGAATAGAATCCTTTGCAAGGCTCATGTTCAAATCGCGTTACCTTGTCGTCTTCACCGGCGCAGGTATCAGCACGGAATCGGGACTTCCTGACTTTAGGGGCCCCGACGGAGTGTGGACCCGAAAGGATAAGGGGTTACCACCGCCGCAGACGAGTAAACCTTGGCACTCGTATGAGCCGAATCGGGGTCACTCTGCGATCGTGGAGCTCCAGAACATGGGAAAACTCAAGTTTCTCATCTCTCAGAATGTAGATAACCTTCATCTGAAGTCCGGAATAAAGCCGGAGCTGATCGCGGAACTTCATGGCAATATGACAAAGCTCAGGTGCACGCGCTGTGGGATAACATACGATATGTCTTTAGGGTTTACCGCATGTACGTGTGGAGGTCCGCTCGTGCCAAGCACAGTCGGTTTCGGTCAACCCCTACCTGAGCGCGATCTCATACTCGCCTATGAGCATTCCCGGAAGAGCGACCTCTTCCTCGTGGTAGGCTCAAGCCTTGTGGTAACACCCGCCGCAGACATGCCAATGGAAGCGCTCCAGCTTGGTGCAAAACTCATTATCCTCAATGAAGGTGACACACCCTTTGACCGCTCTGCGCATCTCCGATTTCGTGAGAAAATAGGTGACATCCTTCCCACCGCAGTTAACCGCCTGAAAGTTCTCATGGGCCAAGTATGATCAAGACGAATGTGCGGATCCACGGGACATGGCAACATAGAATCACCAATACATCTCTTTTCTGCACCTCCTTTTGACAAAGTTCCTTGATGCACCAAACTGGGTATTGCCGTATCGGCTGTGTGTCTTTCGCTGCCTTTGCCGCATCTTCGTGGGTTTCGGTGTTCGTGTGGTGCTGCACCAGGCACGCAATCGGGATCAAGGTGTCTTGCGGATTCCCGTAGCCCCCCTTGTGTATCACGGGAAAGAGCCTCGGTCGGTACCAGAGCGTATCCAAGGAAGGCCTACATTCCCCATGGTTTTTCTTAAACCACTACCCGGGTTCATGGCATCATAAGCAGAACGATGCGGCACGTGCCATTATCCGGCTCAGGACGGCTTATCCACTCAATCGAAACGGGATCGTCTTTCACCCCTTGATTTGGTTCGTCCTCCTTTCGGATTCTTACCGGAGCAGTTTTTCCTCCCCGTTACGGACCCGATCCCTCATGAGAGAGGGGGGCTCGCCGTGCGAGCTTGTTCGCACGTGCACTGTGGGCAACCGGACTGTTTCCGGTGAGAGAAGTTCTTCCGGCGGGCATGGCATCAGCCGCTTCGGAGGCCGCCCCTGCACGGTACCGGTTCCCGTTTCTTTGTATTGCCCTTTCCCTTGACCCTTTCGCTCTCTTCCCGATGCTCTCCGCTTTACGACAGGATGGGACGTAAGGTATTGACCTGAGGGAACCCGACCGATCGGCCCTGTCTTAAGCATGATGGTGAAGAAAAGGATCCTTTCCACCCCGGGGGCGTGAGGAGGAAGGCAGGAAAAGGATCCCTCTTGCAGTACTTTTTCCGTGAGATGCAATCATTTCGATCTGGCGTGTGGGCATATGGACCCGTCAAGGCGAGGCTCTCGTTTGAGAAAGCTGGCCGCTCACACGATCCTGCCTGCCCTTGAGAGGGTGGCCTTCGCCCTGGTGTTCTCAAGACTCATAAGAAGCTCTCTCAAGGGGCCCCCACGCGTGCTCAAGGAGATCTCTCACGGGAGGCACCTTTCTCGGGTAGATATATCCCTTTGTGAGGATACCCTTTAAGGATACGAGCTAAAAGCTAAAGCGAGCGAACAGGCGTCATGCGTATCATCGAGGTGCTTGAGGCCCCTATACGGTTTGAGAGTACGGGGATTGGCGGGATGGACCGTGTAATCCTCCTTAGTGAGCGTAACGACAAGCCGGTACCCGTTGAACGTGGACTCCACGACGATCCCCGTGAGCTCTGTCTTGTATGGGGCACAAAACCGGAGGATCGTTTCCCGGTCGTTCGTGACATCTCGGTTGAAGATCCTCTTTCTCTCGTCATCGGTGATTGTACAGTAACTACCCTTTGCATGAAGATCGATTCCACCGTATCATCTCATGAGGCACCTCCTGATTGGGATTTAAGTCTTCTTAATCACAGCATAGCAGAAATTTCTCTGTGCTGCGGAGATGCCTTTTTATGATTATCAATCCGGAAGAAGGTCAATTATCTTGGATCATGAATGTATTCACGATACTATTGGATGGACAATTCGCAACTCCTCATTCTCTTTGACAAAGATATTTAGTGAATGTTAACCTCAAAGCATACGGTTTTAAATCCTAATGAGGAGGTTCAGCATGAAAAGAGTATTGGTAGTTTTTATGGCGTTGTTGTTGAACGTTACATTTGTAACCACAGTCTTGGCGCAGGCAGGCAACGCTGACTCTGCGTTGCAGCAATTCAATCAGAGGCTGGCTTCCGTGAAATCCATGACCTTCGAAGGCACAGTCTTAAGCCATGATGTATTGTGCCATTGCTTCGTGGTGAAGACAGCCAAGGGCAACCTTACCTTCCAGGATGACTACACAAGATTCTATCAGGAATACAATCGGGCGAAGGGTCTTAAGATCGGCGCGAAGGTGAAGGGCGAATACAAAATACTTGATTATCTGAATTATGCACTTAGTGTCGAATACGCAAAATAACCGAATAGCACACCGGACGCAGAAGAATGTCGTGCTGATTCCGAGAAGGTTTCACGTACCCCACTTCCCGTTTACCGGGCAGGTGACCAGCACGTTATGTGATCAGGGACGCAAGAATATTAAGAGAGGGAAACGGTGATGCAACACAGGAGCGTAATATTATGAACATCGAAAAACGGGACTTTGATAAAGAGGCTGCCTCTTGGGATGAACATCCTGCAAGGGTCAAGTTGGCGAAAGATATTGCCCATGCCATATCAAAACAGATCGTATTGACGCCCGAAATGGATGTTATGGACTTCGGCTGTGGCACAGGACTATTAACCATCCAAATACAACCGCTAGTCCGTTCTATCACCGGCGTTGACAGTTCGCAGGGAATGCTCGATATCTTCAATACGAAGATCTCCAAGCTCAAGCTCACCAATATTAGAGCTCTACTTGTCGATCTTGACAAGGGTGATACTCTGGCAGGCAATTACCATCTGATTGTAAGTAATATGACCCTCCATCATATCAAGGAAATACAACCTTTCTTCAATCAATTCTATAATATCATGGCGCCCGCTGGCTATCTGTGCATTGCTGATCTGGATCTGGATGAGGGTCAGTTTCATAACGACAAGACTGGTGTATTCCACTTCGGCTTTGATCGGACAACGCTGAGAAAGTCTTTTACAGAGGCGGGGTTTGAGAATGTTCACGATGTGACGGCGGCAGAAGTGGTGAAACCAGCTCATAATGGAGAAATGAGTCGATTTACCGTGTTTCTCTTGACCGGTCAGAAGAGATCAGATAAAGCAGCATTGGAGTGACCGAACGGGAAGATAGGTAACGGATTATTCCGAGTTGTTGGGACGAGCTCTCACTCTCCCTAAGGTGAAAACGGTAGAGTAGAGTGACGGTTGGTGGTATAATAAGGATATGAAAACAATCACACTCGAGGAGCATTACGCAAGCCCATCGTTCTTGGATGGCCCCGGGAAGGGCCTCAAGGAACATGCGAAACACTTCACTGGCCCGCGTGCCAATCTGCTTGAGCAGCTTTCCGATGTGGGCGACAGAAGAATCTCTGATATGGATACGGCAGGCATCGATGTGCAGGTGTTGTCGCTTACGTCGCCCGGCACGGAACAGTTAGACGGAGATGAGGCCATTGTCATCTCCCGCGCATCGAATGACTTTCTTGCAAATGCAGTAAAATGCAATCCAACGCGCTTGGCTGCGTTCGCCACCCTCCCGACCGCGATTCCAGACAAAGCAGTTGAAGAATTAGATCGGACCATCCGGGAATATGGCTTCAAAGGAGCAATGATCAACGGCCATGTCCGCGGCCTTTATCTGGACGGCAAATTCTTCTGGCCGATCCTTGAACGGGCAGAGGCATTGGGCGCCCCAATCTATATCCATCCGACGCAGCCTCCAAAGCCAGTGCTTGATGCCTATTATGGTGGCTTTGAGCCGACCGTCTCCTATATGTTCGCGAACGCCGGTTGGGGCTGGCACATCGAGACGGGAGTCCATGTCCTTCGTATGATTCTCGGAGGCGTGTTCGACCGCTATCCGAAATTGCAGATTATAATCGGACATTTGGGAGAAGTGCTTCCCTTCATGATACAGAGGATGGATAACATGCTGCCTGGGATGACAAAACTCAAACATCCAATCAGCTATTACTTGCGGGAGAATGTTCATTATACGTTCAGCGGCTTTAACTTCACGCCGACGTTCGTTGATTTATTGATGCAGGTCGGTGTTAACCGAATCATGTTTTCGGCTGATTACCCGTATGCCTCGATGGCAGAGGCGCGGGCGTTTCTCGACAAACTGCCCGTCAGTCCGGACGACAGGGAGCAGATCGCCCATGGCAATGCGGAACGCTTGTTTAAATTGTGATGTCGCAGGCACAATGCAGCATAACAACGTCTTGAATTTTGCACTGGAAGCGATAAGAAGTTCTTTGGCTTGACAATCTACATAGTAGGTGCACTCAACATTTTTCCCGGTCAACAGATTTTCAAAAATTGGTGTGAGCAATTCTATTCAGTGCTTCCTACTATGATGTTTTTTGAAGGTCTCGCTGAATACGCGGATTTCAATCAGGAACCGATTATTTTCTCTATCTACTAATCATACCGTCGGTATACCTATATATCATTAAATAGACACCTGTAATAGCAACTCAAGTACGTCGATATGAGAAGAACTGCATATTATTGACTATTACATTGTAATCATGGCATTATACCAATGTTGTATATTCAATGACGACTGATGTTCCGGGAGATTGTTCTTGACGCTAATTGTCTCAAAATAATAATATTTTAGGGATTACAAGAAAGCTGTATCAATTGTTACGCATTCTTCGCGGAATCTGGGAGAGAACCGTTAGAGTATGCACAAACGGCATTGATTCTATTAGTATAGAAGTATTTTTGACTATCCAATTCCCTACAACTGGTTACAATGGAAAGATTACGGGGAAGAGAGCTGGACTGTGATTGCGTTTCTTAAGGGACTCATTACTGTCATTACCTATGCAGAAGACGATTTCGCCGGCTTCTCTCCCGATAGATTTCGCACTATTTAGGCCAAGGAGATACCATGAAACTTTCAAACAGAACCGTTCTTGTGACCGGAGGTACCGGCGGTATCGGGCTCGGTATTGCGGAAGCCTTTCACCGAGCAAAAAGTGCGGTGATCGTATGCGGACGCGATCGAGACAAACTGTCGGCGGTAGCGAGAAAATTCCCAGAGATCACAGCGCTTCCCTGTGATGTGGGAGATGCCCGGCAAAGGGAAAATCTCGCCAGGGAGGTGCTTAGCCGTTTTCCTGGCCTCGACATTCTGGTCAATAACGCGGGAATACAGAGATATATCGATCTAAAAAAGGGATATAACGAACTCAAATCAAGCGAAAACGAGATTGCAATCAATTTTGTTGCTCCGGTGGAACTAACCGCTCTGTTCGTCGGTCATCTCATGAAAAGACCATCAGCCGCGATTATCAACGTGAGCTCAGGGCTTGGATTCATGCCAATGGTTAATATGCCTATCTACAGCGCAACAAAGGCCGCGATCCATACCTATTCTCTCGTGCTCCGGCAGCAACTCAAGGACACATCGATAAAAGTGGTTGAGATCGTTCCTCCCATGGTCGACACCGATTTGAACAAACAAGGGCGTGAAGCCGCACATCTCAAATTCAGAGGTATCAGTCTATCGGAATATGTTCCGACTGTCATTAAGGGACTCAAAAACAATGCCGACATGATCTTCCATGGCGACGGAGAGAAAATCATGTCTGAGCCCCGTGGCGAATCGGAAAGCCATTTGCTCACGCTATCCTGGTGAACCGGCGGGCTCACCGTTTGCCAACAGCTGGCTTTCGTGCATCTTAAATAGTCGACTGATTAACCGATTAAGGATGGAGGAATACCATGAAAAACAGCAAGATTAGAGATCTACAACCCGTCACGCTTCCCGAACCGGTTTTCGACCGGTGCGGGACAGTCTTTGAAGCTCTGAAAATGAGAAGAACTTCCCGAGCCATCAGCGATAAAACAATCTCACTGCAGATTCTGTCGGATATCCTCTGGGCTGCACAGGGAGTCAACCGCGTCCAGGGACCTTTTGGAGGCCCGGGCAGGACTGCGGTCCTGAATCAGATTATCCACTTAGGTCGGCTTTCTATCCACGTCCTCAACGTTTCACGTATCCATCCCTCAAGTTTTTGAACGATGTAAAATCTTGGAAAAAGCAGATTATCTTCAGGAGAAATCAAACCTTCAGTGACAGCAATTTTTGACAAGGCGGTGTTGGGATACATACGAATGCCAATGGTAACTTTCATAGCATCCAGATCTAACGAATCGGCAAAAACCAGGCTTTGTTCGACCGATTCTCTGGTTTCTCCGGGACCCCCTAACATTAAAAAGCCCAATTGCTTGATTCCGCCTGTCCTAAGCATTTCTGATGTATAGCGAATAGAATTCAGGTTGAATTTCTTATTCATGATCCGTAGAATCTGCTCACAACCACTTTCAAATCCCAAGGAAACTTCCCTACAGCCTGCCATTGCTAATAGATTTACTAATTCTGCATCAACTTTCCCAGGGTAAAAAATGCATCTCCAGGATATTGCCAATCTTCTCTCTATGATCTTTCGGCAAAGAGCTTTAGCGTAAGACAAAGGCATATTAAAAACATTATCAACGAAATAGAATCTTTTATATCCGGCCTCGACTTGGCGTGCGATATTCTGAATGACAAATTCCGGACTTCGCTTCCTGATGGGGCGCCCTTCGATTTTCGCTGTAGAACAATAATTGCAGTCCATGGGACATCCGCGCCTGGTCTGGATAGGTATTCCGAAATCATCATCGTCGGAACCTGGTATTGGCCACATCTTTTCATCGGGGAAAGGCAATTCATCTAAGGACTTTGCATATCGTCTTTCACCCTGAAGTCCAAGTCCTCGTAGATAAAGTCCTGGCGTTCCCAAAAGATCAACGCCCCTATGCAGCCTATACAAAAGAGCAGGAAAAGCCACCTCTCCCTCCCCTTGTATTCCCATGTCTGCTTCTAAATATTCTAAGGCACTTTCCGGGAATATGCTGTAACCAGCTCCACCTAAAATAATGGGGACAGTTGAAAGGGTTCGACAGTCATTGATGACTTTTTTTACCTTCTCCAATAAGAATATCCGCGGATCCATGTTTTGGTTGTCAATGTTTCTCACAGAAACGCCAATGGCTTCGGGACAAAATGACTCAATAGCTTCTGTTATAGCCAGCCTGCTATCTTTCTCCGTCATGAGATCTAACAATCGCACATCGTGACCTGCATTTCGCGTTGCTACAGCTACACAATTCAGCCCCAAAGGTAATGGTAGAATATTCATATGTTCGGTATTTGCAGAAATAAATAGAACTCGCATGGCTTTTCCCTTAGTGCTGTGAGTTTTGGTTTCCTTGCTCATTATATCTGAATAAACCGACCATATGCAACGCAAAGGTGGGAAGCTTTGTCACCCACGATGATCATTGATTACATCCTATAATCCTCCTGTCAATAACTAAAATCAAAAAGACAAAGCATTCATTATATTAACCCTTTATTCATATCGTTCTTTGTGAGCACACACTTCTCCTATCGGTCTTGCCTTTGGTAGAGCGTATCCTCACGTCCGGCGGTTGTTCTCACCGTACCGCAAACCCGCACCTTAAACGTTATCAGTATCCGGTATGCGCTTTGGCCACCGATCATCCTTTATCCAGGCTGCATGGTTCTGGTGAGAGGCCCTGTATGGTAATTCTCGTGGTCATATGCCACTACGGGTTGAAGCGGGCTCTCTCGCCGGTATTGTTCCCTTTCTTTACTGTATGTAATCCGGATGAAACGCCTCCTGCTTTTTCATAAGTGTAGGCGACGGTTCAACCGCCCTCATTTCTGACGGGCCGCACACCTGCAAAAGTGACAACGCGACAGACCTCACCTGTTTTCGGGCATCTGTCTGAGGTTCGGGAGAAAGCCCATCTCACCCGAAAAGCGCAGCTTCAACGTTTCCAGGTTTCTGCGTCGTTTCTGGCCCCTATAGGGTTCCCTTAAGAGGTATTCTATGATGGGTCCGACCGACCCGATGATACATCCTTAATCTTGCCTCAAGGATAGTGTTTCTGCAAGAGAAAAGTGCAGAAACTGGCACGCTCGCGCGTTGGTCAACGGCTTTGAGCCCGTGATTCCTCAAAGTCGGAAGCACGCCTGTGAGGTCAGAGCCGAAAATCCTCTCTGAAAATTCACAGGCGGCACCAAAGACCCTCAAAATAAGGTACTACTGTGGCAGAGGCGCATAAAAGGTCTGGGGCGACGGGTGAGGATCTACTACCGATACTTATGAGGGTAAAAACCCCGTCGCTAACAATAAGTGTCCACGCAATGACAAGGAGCTTTGCGGCGAGCTTTATCCTCACCTTGCCTCGTATCCCTGCCTCCCGTTCCCTGCCTTTTATCTTGCTCGTAACGTAGGCAATGAAAGGGGGGCTTTTTATGGAAGCATAAAGCGCTGCTAGCCAGAGCCTGTACCTAAGATCCGCCTTCCCCTTTTTGGAGATAACGGGGACAGTATCAGTCTTCTTTCCGCTTCGGTCACTCGAGAGATCGAGCCCCGCCGTTTTGAGCACCTGCCGAGAGTTTTCGAATCTATGGGGATTCCCTATGGCCCCCAGTACCTTTGCTAAGATATCGGGACCGAATCCCGGGATCGTCAAGAGGTGGGCATACTCGGGGAACCTCCTGCACACCGCCGATATCTTTTTGTCCGTGTTCTCGGTCATGGCATCAAGCTGCCGCAACGCGTCGATGAGAAGCCCCGCCTCGAAGAACACAGCCGGTGTTGCCTCACAGCCTTATGGATGTTTGTGCCTTCGTATAAATATTCCATAATCGCCTCCGCTCACCTTCCCCTACCTGTGAGGGTAAGAACGTACGGACAAACTCCTCGAAGGGAAGAGCCGAGAGTTCCCTGGGATTAAGACACCACGTGAGGATTGCCGGGCCTTCAATATTCCGTAATACGTTACAATTACATTTTAGCCCGAAAGGTGAAACGCTGTAAACAGTTGGTATTTAAAGCGCGCCCGGCAGAAGTCGAATCTGCGACCTACGGATTAGAA
>CAVWHH010000009.1:0-28470 GCA_963754785.1 uncultured delta proteobacterium
GCCCTTTGAAAGATATTATTTGCAAGAGACCTTTGTGCCGGATTGAAATGCATCACAACACCATCTGCTTAGTCAATTAACCATCCAAAATCCGTCTTAATATAGTCATCTACCAGGTTCTGTCAATGTTTTTGTGAGGGGTGTTTTCCCTGATTTGGAACTTGGTGCAGAAGTCTTCAGATATTCAGGGCATCTTGTCCGTTTGCCAAATGTTTTCTATTGGTTATCCGCCGCTTATAGAGGCCCTTTTTTCCTTTCATGGGCCTTACGTGATGCGGCAATCACCCGGTCAATGAATTCTGTCTGCGTAATTCCGGAGGCAGCCGCCTGGTGGAAAAGAACGGTGGAAGGCGTCATTCCAGGGAGGGTATTCGGCTCGAGGACGGCGACTCTTCCGTCCTTCCTCACGAACATATCGATTCTTGCATAGCTCCGGAGGTCAAGGGCAGAGAAGGTCTCAACAGCAACGTCCTTGATCTTCTGCAGCACATCGTCTGGAACTCTCGCCGGCGTTTTATTTTCACCCTGACCATAGAGAAACTTGTCTTCGAGGGAAAGAACGGCGTCCGTGGGAATGGTTTCTGAGGGAGTGAGCGCCAAGGGTCGATCATCCTCGATGACACCGCACGTCACCTCCATGCCATCGATAAATTCCTCCACCAATGCCGTGTTATCCCAATGGAACGCCTCTTCCACAGCAGAGGCTATGCCTTCTTTCGAAACCACCTTCTTCACGGCCGTGCTGCATCCCTCGCGCGTCGGCTTTACGACGCAGGGGAACCGGATTTCTTTTTCAATGGCGTTAAGGATCTCCGCTTTATTTTCGGATTGCCACTGCCTTTTGAAAACAGGCAACGTCTTCGGCACATCAATTCCGCTTGCAGCCAGGATCTTTCTGCACACATATTTATCCATCCCCAAAGCGGAACCCAATACACCTGAGCCGGTATAGGGGATGTTGAGAAGTTCGAGCAGGCCTTGCAGGCATCCATCTTCGCCGTATTTGCCGTGCAGGCCGATGTAGATGAAATCCAACCGGGTCTTCAACATCTCGTATGGAATATGTTTCGCTTCTTCCGCGAGATCCTCTTCGATGTCTTTGGTGCTGTTTCGCATCAAAAGTTTTATCGGTATTTCCCAGAAGGCAGCCTTGCTGTCCATGAATATGGCAGCAGGATCGTACTTCTTACGATCAATCTTATTATAGATATTTCTGCCGCTCTCAAGAGAGACCTCTCTTTCGGAAGACACTCCGCCCATCACAATCCCGACCTTGAGCTTCTCGCCGCTTGTGCTGCTTTCCGGTGTCAACTGCTTTTCTCCCATTTTTTACCAGCCGATTGTCAGCGCTGCGTAGGGTCCTTGAAACGTCGTGTCCGTCGTGACATCACTGATGCTATCAACCTTGAACTTTATAATCCTGTATCCGCCGCGAATATCTATGAAGGGAAAAGGGGTGACACCTATGTCGGCCAAACCCTCGTAAACATAATTTCCGGAATAGCCCATTCCCGCCGCCTTCACCCGCGCCTCGAAGATGTTGGCGAGGATGCCCAGATTTGCACCGACCCCGACCATGGGAATGGGAAGTCGAAATGTCTGCGTCGTTTCTCCGTTTGCGGCATTCATCAATTTTGCCTGGCCTTCAATATACTTGACCTTGCCGATTACTCCTATGGCAAAACCAGCGAGGATGTTTTTCAGGCTTACAACATCATACATGTAATCGGCATCGATCATCCGGAAATTGAAATCTCCAAAGACAGCACCCGTGTATGACTTGCCTCCGAAGTTTATGGGGGACGTAACGTTGCCCGTTCCCGAGTAGCCGACTTCGGTATACATGAAACTGAAGTGATGTCTCCCGTAGCCCGCAAAGGCCTCAACCGATGGGACACCCTTATTGGAGATATCAAACGTATCCTTGAGGTCAAACTCGGTGCCTTGGATGCCGTTTCCATCCAGTCTCAAATCCGCTTTCAAGTCGGGGTACCAATAATAGCCTCTCACTCCGAATTCAAGGGCGAAGGCCGGCGTCGCAAGACCGGCAATCAGAAAAAAGGCGGCTAATACAAACAAAATTGACAAAGCGCTTTTCTTCATAGCGATCACCTCACTGTATGCTTGCACGTAATAATTTTTTCAATTTCTTACTCGCAATAAACGTCGCAAACTATAGAGGCAAATTGTTTTCTTGTAAAGTCATTTCCCGGAGCTTTCGCAAGAGGATGAACATATCGCCGGCGTTACAATGGCCCTTTCTTTTCCTGGTGAATTTCCACGGCGTTTTGTATCAGCTTCGATATGACCGTTGTGGGAAGCATTCCCATAGCGGCGGCCTGTTCGAAGAAGAATGATGAAGGCGCCATGCCGGATGAAGAATTGGGGTCTGTGATGAGTATCCGTCCGTCTTTTGTCAGAAAGCCATCGATGCGCCCGTACGACCTGAATCCCAGTGCCTGGTAAGCCTTGAGTACTTCCGCTTTGATCTCTTTTACTACGTCCGCGGGGATATTTTTTGGCGGCGTGAACTTCCTGCACCTCCCCGGCATGTACTTGTCGTCATAGGTATAATACTCACTTTGCGGGTAGATCTCCGTGAGATCAAGCGGTCGGGCCTCGCCATCCTCTTCCAGAACGATGCATGAAAATTCTATCCCCTGAAGATATTCCTCAACGAGAATCGCATTGTCATATTTAAGGGCGTCCTCGATTCCCCTCTCAAGAGAAGCTTCATCCTTGACGCCCGTAACGCCGACGCTTGAACCCTCCCTGGTGGGCTTCGTAAAAACGGGGAATGTAAAATGTTTTGCGATTCTCCCTTTCACGTCTTCTTTATTTTCCATCCACTCCTTTTCGTGGATGACGATACTGTCGGGGACGCCCAATCCTTCAGCCTTCAGGAGTATCTGCTGCATGTGTTTGTCCATGCCCACGGCAGATGCTAGTATTCCCGGGCCTGTGTAGGGTATCCCCAGGAGCTCGAGAAGACCCTGGATGCAGCCGTCGTCCCCATACTTTCCGTGGAGTGATATGAAGGCAAAGTCGATCTCTTTTTTCAGGTCCTCGTATGGTATCCTGCGCGCCTCCTTTTCCAAACGCTCCGATATGTCAACGGTGGTGTTTTGGGAAACGAGCTGCCACGTGATCATCCACAGGCTTCCCCGCTCATCCATGAACATCGGTTTGCCTTCGTAGAGTTCAGTATCCAGGTTGTCAAAGACATTCCTGCCGCTGTTGAGCGATACCTCCTTCTCCGAGGACATGCCGCCCGATATGATGCCTACCCGTAGCTTACTCATACAATCAATAATCCCAGAAAAAAGTTACACCGCTGTTGGGGAAGATCCATTCATCGTCGCTGATGCGCAGCCTGATGGATTTCCCCTTTTTCCGGATGACCTCCGGATACGGCTGCTTCCCGGCAAAGAAGCTCACCTCTTTTACATATTTGAATTTTACACCCTCATAGTTGAACGAAATATCAAGGCCCCTCGTGGGATATACGATATAGACGGAGAAGGTATTGCTGCTTTTGGATTTCTTCGTAACAATCTCGATCTCCACCCTGGCCAGCTTGTTCAGCTTCTTCTTGAGCTTATCATCGCCGCACCAGACCTCATAACCCCTCCCGGTATTTTCCATCCTGATGATGGGCACGTCTTCACTATCTATACGCACCCCGGCGACTTTGAAATCCTTCTCCGTGACCGGATCATCCCCTCTATTCAACAGCCACCTGTACTCGCATCTCTTGTCATTGAAGAAAGAGGCCAGTTGTTCATCGTTCAGGGCGCAGCCTATTATGAAGAAAGGATTCTTTATGGTTTTCATATATTCGACATGAGTGGTAACCTTGAAGTATTCTGCCGCTCTATTGTCTGACAATCTCTCTTCTTTGGAGAACTCATTTACGGAAATGTCATACTTGAAATTGGTCCTTAGCTCCAACTGGCGGTCATCTTTGCCAAATAGGGTTTCAAACATTTCGTAATATATGGCATCTCCTAGTTCTTCATCGTGGGCCCTTGCCTGAAAGCAGTGGCGGATAATGCCGTCGATCCTGGCGATCGATTTTTCTTCTTCGGGAATGAAAATTCTTCTGAGCCGAGGCTCTACGGTATTAGTCTTTCCCTTGTGCAGGAAGACCCGCGGCGCCCGTTTGCCAAGGGCGCAAAGAATTTCGTAACTGATGGTTTGCACTTTTCCTGCGATCTCATCGGCAGATATGTATTCATGGCCTTGGCCGCCCATCAGGACCACCTCATCGCCGATCCGGCAATTATCTATGCGGCTCACATCGACGGTGCACATGTCCATAGAGATATTCCCGACTATAGGTGCACGCTCTCCCCCGATAAGCGCCTCGCTTTGATTGGAGAGGATACGTCCGTATCCGTCGCCGTATCCGACGGGTATGGTCGCTATCTTTGTCGGCTTCCCCGTTATATATGACCGGCCATATCCGATGCTGTATCCTTTGGGGAATTCCTTGACGAGGACGACCCGGGTCTTAAAACTCATCACAGGCGCGAGGTCTGCCTTTGCTTTTGTTTCCGGTCCGGGATAGATGCCATAGGACATAAGGCCCGGCCGCACCATATCCAGATGAAACAGGAGGTAATTGAGGATGGCACCGCTATTTGCCATATGCTTGACGGGAATCCGGACATGGTGCTTCTCCAGTTTATCGAGAAGCTCTTTAAAGAGTTTCCACTGCATTGTGTTATACGCATCCATAGTTTCACTGGACGAAAGGTGAGTGAATATGCCCTCGATTGCGATATTGGGAAATGCGAGAACTTCTTCGATCATCTTGAAGGCCTCATGATGGATCGTTCCGCCTCGCCCCATTCCTGTATCCACCTCGATGTGTATGGGCGTCTTTATGTCCGTCTTCTTGCTTTTTTTCTGGAGTTCCCGAGCGAAGCTGATATCCGAGACAGACGGCATCAGATTGTATTTGATGATCTCGTCAATTTCAGAACCGGTGGAGGGGCTCAGGATCAGGACGGGAGATGTGATATTGCTGACGCGCAGCTGAACCCCTTCGTCTGCATTGGCAACGCCAAGAAGAGCGGCGCCATTCTTCAGGGCAACGTTGGAAATCTCAATAGCGCCATGGCCGTAAGCATCCGCCTTGACCACCTGAAGAATTCTCACGTCCGGGCCGACCAGTCGCTTCATCTCACTCCAGTTCCTGGTGAAATTGTCGAGGTCGACCTCTACCCAGCTTCTATATTTCTGATCTACTTTTAGCGCCATTATCGACCATAAAGTAATCCCCCTTTGCAAAGGGGGTGCTCATAAGTAGTGCAGGACTTTAGTCCTGCCGGGATAGCGCACCTAAAGGTACGCACTACATCTTTCCTTCCCGCTTTCGGGAATCATTTTCTCGTCATCGTAAATACGCCGTCCCATGGACCTTCAGGCGGGTTCTTTTTAAGTTTCTCACATCTGCTGATATACAGTTTCGCGGGTGCATCGTCCTTTTTCACTTCCAGGACCTTCCGGAAAGCCGCAATTGCCTCATCCCATAGGGCCTGCTTGTATTTTGACAGTCCCTCTTCGAAAAGACTGACGGCTTTTTCCCACTTTTCGGCGTCTTTCTTTTCGCCTAAGAGTTCATAGATCTTTACAGGAAGTTTCTTTCCCTTAACCCGGACCGAGTCCAGTTCCCGGCAGAAGAAGACGTCCTTAATGACTGCATATGTGTATTCGCTGATTACGATGTTGGTTCCATACTCCTTATTGATTCCTTCGAGCCTGGAGCCTAAATTCACCATGTCTCCCATGACGGTATAGTCGAATCGCATATCTGAGCCCATGTTGCCGACTACCATGTCGCCGCTATTGATGCCTATGCCGATGTCGAGAACGGGCCTGCCTTCGTCAGCCCACTTCTTTTGAAGTTTTCTCAATTCTTCCATCATGCCGAGGGCCGTTCTGCATGCGCGGACTGCATGGTCCGGCTGATCGAGAGGAGCGCCGAATACGGCCATGATGGCATCGCCCATGTATTTATCGAGGAGTCCATCGTATTTGAAAACCAGATTGGTCATTTCCGTCAGATATTCATTTAACAGGTGTACTAGGTCTTCCGGCGTCAGCTTCTCTGATATGGTCGTAAATCCCCTGATATCGGAAAAGAGCACCGTGAGGTCTTTCTTGTCGCCACCGAGCTTAAGCTTAGACGGGTCCTTCAGCATCTCGTTGATGACGGAAGCCGTAAGGTAATACTGGAAGGCGCCCCGTATCTTCTTTTTTTCTCTCTCTTCGGTAATGTACCGGTAAACAGTGATACAGAGATAAATCACTATCATCGTGAGAGCCGGATAAATAATGTTCAGCCATAGATTGTAGCGGGAGAAAATAAATGTGTTTATGAGAACGAAGGCTATGAGGACAACCAGGCTTAAGATCATTCCCTGAACCGCCTTGACCCTCGGAACGACAATGCCTATGAGGAGGCCGAAGAATACGATTGCGCAAACGTCTAGAAGCTGCGTGCCAGAGGAGCGATGGAGAAAATTGCTGTGTAGGATATTATCGATTGCCGTTGCATGTATTTCCACGCCGGGATAGACGCTGCTGTACGGTGTCACGCGCAGATCATAGATGCCTATGGCAGTGGCGCCGACGATCACGATTTTATCCTTAAATGTATCGGGGGATAGTTTGCCTTTGATTATGTCGGAAATCGAGTAATGGGAGAACGTCCGCCCCGGGCCATAATAATTGACGAGCATCCGCCCCGTCTCGTCAGTCGGAATGTTGATATCGCCTATCTTGATTCCCTCGATGCCGAACTTGGCCATATTCAAGGTAACCATCGGCCAGTCCAGATATTGGACAAGCAAGGACATCGACAAGGGCAAATAGTAATTATCCTGGAATCTCATGACCAGAGGAGACCATCTGATGGTTCCGTCAGTGTCAGGGAAGGCGTTGAAGAAGCCGCTGTTTTCTGCGGCGTTGCTCAGCAGTTTAAGATTTGTTACCGCCGAATAGGCCGTTACGTTATACAAGGCCGACTCGTCAGGGCTCGTTTCGCCCTGTATCATCTGGTATCTGGAGTTCTCGATATTCTGTGCCGCGGCCTCAATTTCTTTTTCGCTTAGATGTTCTGCTTCCTTGCTCGATTTGAGAAAGAAATAACCGAGGGTGACATTCTTCGCACGTTTGATCGCTTTAGCCAAGGCCGCATCGGTATCGGCCACCAGCTTCTTCTTGTCGAGCAGCCCCTGCACCCGCTTGTCCTTAACCCCGATCTTTTTCACTTCCTTCGAAAGGTCAACGATTGCACTGAGACTGGAATTCTGATCGGGCTCGGAAAAAACGATATCGAAGCCTACCGCCTTCGCTCCGTATCCCTTCAGTCTATCGACAAGCCTGGCAATCGTCGTCCTGGGCCACGGCCACCGTCCCAGCTCGCCCAAACTCTTTTCATCGATTGCGGCGATGACCGTTTCGCCCCCTGGTGTGATTCTTCCCCGAGAGACCATCCGCAAATCAAGCGCCTTCAGCTCCATAAAGCGGAGGAAGGGTACATCGATAAAAAACATGATAAGGGCGAGAAAAATGACAAGAATGGTTATTTTCAGAGGCGACACGGAAAATATCTTTTTCATTCGTTCATTCATGGCCATAACCCTCAGATTTTGCCGAATAATACCAAAGGTGTTTCGAAAGTCAAGGTAAAGAAGGCGGAATTACAGAAACTTCCGAAGCTGATGAAAATGTCTTAAAATCTTGACAGAGAAGATGCCTTCATATAAGTAGTCTAATCGTTGGTGAATAGGTGTGCATATCACCATTCACTGCAAATTTCGGGACACCGTTACTTGATTGCACAAGCAGCGCCGATGTAGCTCAGCCGGTAGAGCAACTGATTCGTAATCAGTAGGTCGCCAGTTCGATTCTGGCCATCGGCTCCAACGATATCAAGGAGTTAGCCAACGACTGATTTGTCTTGAGAGGGTCCGAGGCGGGATTTGTGACAATTTGTGACAAAACTTCTTTTTGGGGAGCGGTTAATCCATTCAAAAGATTGACCGCTTTCTTTTTATGCTCCTGACTCAGATGAGCATATCTGAGAGTCATTTGCATTGTCTTGTGTCCTAACAATTCTTGAACATCTTTGATGCTTGCACCGCTCATCAATAAGTGACTGGCGAATGTGTGTCTAAGATCATGTAACGTACAATGATCAATACCTGAATTCTTGAGAGCCGTTGCAAATGAGTTTTTGACATTGTTCAAACTCTTGTCATTATTCACAACGAGAGACACCGTTTTAATGGCCTTATCCGGTTTTTTTCTCTTGTATGTGAACACGTGCTTTGATCCCGGATTCTCTCTCTTCAATCTGTCAAACAATTCTGCAAGAGTGTCATTGATGGGAATCTGACGGGGTTCATTTGTCTTCGTCTTTTGCAGATAGATAAACCCGTTTCGCACCTGACCCCACGTCAGTCCGAAAATCTCGCTGCGTCTCATTCCTGTGTTTAACGCACATTTGATGATGCTCTTCAGATGCTCAGGAGACACATCGAGAAGTTTTTGAATTTCCTCTTGTGACAAATATCTTGTCCTCTGATTATTTTCCTTCATTACAAGCGATTTGCCTTTGTCAAAAGGGTTGACCTCAAGAAGCTCCCATTCCTTGCCCTTTCTTAACAAATGGTGCAGACAAGACATTTCTCTGTTCACGGCAGCCACAGTTCTTATTGTGCCCTTGCGTGTTATGCTCTGCCTTAACTGGTTTCGATAAGATTCAAGGTCGACATACCTTATAGTTGATAATAATCTCTCTTCACCGAAATGCCTCTTGAAATTACTCAGGCAGAGTTTCTTCCAACCTTTGAAGCTAACCTGTGATTCAAAATTCTCTTCATATTTTTTGATCAACTGCCCCAGCGTTGTCTTGTATTCCTTCTTAACGTCGAGGTAACGGCCTTCTGCAATGAGTGAGACACGTTTGCCGAGTTCAGCTTCTGCATCCTTTTTCTTTGTGAAGGATTTTCTGATTCGCTTGCCTGAGGGATCGAAATAATCGATCTGGTAAGAATCACCTCTTTTTCTTACCCTTGCCATGCTTCATCACCCTCCTTTCCATTTTATTTTTTTCTTCAATACAGTCTAAGAATAACCTCATCGTCTTACCTGGTTTCTTGACACCTCCTTCCATTAAGCTAATGTAAGTCTGTGTGACACCCAGCCTTGAAGCAAACTCGGTCTGCGATAAACCCAATTCGCTTCTAAAGGCTTTTATCTCTTTATGTGTCCACTGCCTCATAATTGCTATATTAACTTAGTTAATAATACCTGTCAAGATTATTGTTTTAGTTAAACGCTATTTTTCTTGGCCGACCCTCTGATATCCTCTCAGTTGCCATGTTAAAATTGCTTGCGTTATTCATATGCTACATTCACCATGTGACACAAAGTGTCAAGTTTGATAGTAGTGCTCGATAAGGTTGAAAACATCCCCCTTCTTAAATCTGACCAATGTCTTGCTCTTAGTCCCTGACCCAGGGCATGGTATCCTAACGCAAGGGATTTGTCCTCTTTCTGCCATTTTGTAAACTAATGCTAAGCTACAATTGAGAAGCTGTTTAACTTCTTTGGCATCAAGCAATGGTTCCATCATCTGATCAGATGCTTCGACCAGATCTGCTCTTAATGGATTCTGTGGGATGCCGAGATATTTTACCGCATCTTCACTGGAAGGAAGTAATTTGTTTAAGCCTAAATTTGTCAAATCATGATGCACCTCCAAGTATTTTCATTTTCTTTTCTGTTTCCTTATTCGTATTTGTAAGTTGAAAGTAAAAAATCGATCCCCTGTATCTGCGCCCGGGCCGTAGCCACCTTCATACTTGCCCATTTGATGTCATTCAGATGGGTGATGGCATCAAAAATCATATTGATTCCTGCCTGGAATATGGGATCTACAACATCTCCTTCTGGACTTTTCTCTCGCATAACTTTCTCCGCTTTTTCATCTTTTGGCTTTGTAGTTTTTTCTATCTGACGCTCTGTTTTCACCTCCTTCGTTTCCGTTGTAAATTCTTTGACAACCTTTTCCACATGATTGGCTGTGACCTTGCCGTTGGGAGCGGTCTCGACAGCCTTCTGCCATACCTCAACTTGTTTCTCGGGTTCGACCTTGGCGAGAGCACGGGATTGACGCTCCGATGACGGCAAAATGTCTCCCACGGGAGACAAGGTTTCCATGACCGTTGCAGATTCCATGAGCCGGTAGGCATGGGGCCTACTTAGATCCCACTCTTCTTTACAATAGGCTTCAAACGTCTCGTATGCCCCGCCATTCTTCAGCTTGTAAAGTTCTTCATTGCGGATCTGTATCAATGCCCTCCCGACTTCATAGAAAGACCTGATGCCGCTCCGGATGATTCCTTCAAGCTCTTCCAGTTTATTTTTGTTCTGCGTAGCGATCTCTTTCATCTAATAATCTCCTATACAAGTTATTTCTGCAAAGTTATGAGTTTCTGTCACCGCTCCCCTGCCGCTTTATCTGTTGCCTGGTGAGATGTCTTATCCATATCTGCTCCTGTTTTTTATTTCTGCTTGTCCACCCAGTCCACCCTGGCAGGGGTCCTTCCATTACCGGAGTCGTTGTGTGTTGTAACCATGCTGGAAGTTACTGCGTCCTTTGCCGTCCAGAATTATATAATCACATCTGAAGCCGTATCCATGTTGCTACTGTCCGAGGTCGTTCTGCGGACAGTAGCCGATTGCCCCGTAGCCTTGCGGAGGGGCACATGGGCGGCTGATGTGCAGAGAGCGTGAACAAACCGGAGAAGATGCAACATGATCAGACTTGTCCTTAGTGAAGACATATCATTCCTTTCACGCTCTCAAACCGTACCTTTTAAGAAGTTCAAGACCTTCGGGATAGGGGTAAAAATACTCTTGCTTTGACATCCAGACGGCTTTGTCATAATCAGTTTTAAGCTGGGCGTACTCATTCTGATTATAACCGGCTACAAAACCGTAATGAACATTCGCACCAGTGGATCGATTCTTAGGAAAAAGTTTGGATATTGACTTAGAGCACGATATGCGTTTTCCTTTAGTCCATGGTTCGTCTAAGATCGTTGGCAGAATTTTTCTCATAAAGTTTCGTTTGTCATGTCGTTTAGCACCAGGAAACGAACGTGACGAAATAATGGTTGCCTTCCCTTCGGACAGAATCCTCCAGTATGGTTTCTCATGCAGATTCTTACTAATCCAATTAGAGAGGTCCTTCCCTTGCTTACCATAGAGAACCCCAACGAACACTTGTACACCAGCAACCACATTCATTGAGTATTCGATCCTGCCTTTATGCTTAGCATTCAGCCTCGGTCTGCAATTGGCACAATCCCATTTATCGCAGTACCAGCGTGTTTCGTAGGCTCCTTTTTCTGTGCAATATGTTACCGGTATCCCGCATATCCATTTGCCGGAAAATTCTCTGTATCGTGGAGTTTGTTTCATCAATAATTGTGAATGAGAACAACATATTACAAATGTACGGAAATTAATTATTAAAATCAGTTAGTTGCAGTGCGACCACTTAGCAGTTAAGCCATACAATCCTCTCAGTAGATAAAGGCACAACTACTTCCGGTACATCACGTAAGCTGCTGTTTTTATTAATTAATAACCTGTTGATCCTACTATGTTGATATCATTCATTTTTTCCTTTCCTCTTATTCGTTTCGCATGGAAAGCATCTGTGCCCGGAGCTTTCGCAAGTGCTTGATAAAATCCAATACTGGTAAGGTCGGATTGGTGTTAAATTCGGCGATCAGCCGATGTGTCTGGCTGTCATTTGGAAAATGGAAAACGACTCTTGTTCCGCCTTTCACGAGAACGGGTTCAACACCTCGGTACGCAAGGTAGGAACTCAGATGAATATCATGATAGGGGATAGTGGAAGGGGTCTTCGCTTTCGGCATATCAAATCTCCTTTGGCTTGAAATCAAAAAAATAGCTGCAACCTCATGATTGCAGCCGCACGTTAATATATTTGATTTTTTTTGGGGGAAATCGAGTAAATGAATTTTTACGTAAAGGGATATTTACACATGAAGGGAATCTCAGTGGTTTTTAAGTTTACTATTTTACAGTCTGAAAATTTCGATAGATCGTCCTGATATTTTCATAGTTATACATATCAACCCACCTCAGATTTAGAATTTCTGCGATAAGCCCGAAGATGTCTTTCTGATTATAATCTCGCTCGTGCCCAATTAACATTTTGTCATTTATGCTATCTGCAAATGGCTTTATGTAATCATAGAGCATTGTAATCAGCTTCCCTTCCGATTGCTGATCCGTATTAAGATACTTGTCAATCTCCCATCCAATGCTATCATCTGAATAATTTGCGTAATCCTGTATTCTTGTAATGTTCGTTCTTGATCTAAACGTATCCAGAAGTTCTTTTTTGGATGGGTGATCTAATTCGTATTCGTTGGAGACTCTCTCTCTGATTGAAAGGAGAGTCTCCTTTTCCTCGGTGGTAGTCACGGGACTACTGACAAGAGCTGAAAGATTTCGTATAGCATTCAACACGTGTTGATATTCGTGAGAGTCTTTATCCTTGAGATCCTGCATCCTGGATTTCTCGGAAAATACTTCATGAGATTCATGCGGGGCGAATGTTTTATGACGGATGGCCTTGCCTATCAAATCAACATCCATGCCTTCCAAAACGAGTTGATCGAGAAAGCGTTTGTTTATTGTTATCAAGTCAGGATAGTTCTTATCCAGCGGCCTTATTCGCATAATGTTACCCTCGCAATTCTTGCCTGATTTGTTCACCTAATACATCAGTCTCATGATCAAGGCAAATCGAATACCTTTTCGTGCTGCCATAGCCAGATCAAATTCTGATTCCATGGCTCATTCTTCCGTATCGTCATTATCGGTTGAGTTGTTTATCTGCCCAATATTCGCTCCTGATTTCTTCAATCCAGGCATAGGATGAACATAGACCTTCATTGTTTCTAAGTCCTCCTTCGTTCCCAACCTGATCGGGAATGAATGTTTGGCATTCAATTTTTTCAGATGCTCTTCCATTTGATCTTTTGTCATCGTCTGATACTCCTTTCTAACGAGGTTAAGAATAGGTCAGATATTATTCTACCGAACTGAGAAGATTATCCAGTTCATCCGATACATTTATACCGTTCTCTTGTAGCGTTCTAATCCGTTTAAGTAGGGCGGCTACGTCTATTCCCTCTTGCGACAATTCATTGATCTCTGTAAAGATATTTTGATCTTCGTAGGTCCGAAAACGTGAGAGGTATTCTCTCTCTTTCGGTGTAGGATTGAGTTTTTTTACTATCTCTGCAACTTTCACAATACCTCCTCCGATCAGTTTGCGAAGCGTCGCCTCAGCCAAGGGAAGAGGCTTCGGAGACAGGATTTCACTGATCCTGGCCGGGTCCAAGCAAAGGGCTTCAGCGATCTCCTTGCCTGTATGCGTTCGTTTGATCTTTGTGATCAGGTTCAATTTACGAGCAATAACGTTACGGATCTTGACCAATAGATCCTTTTTCTGCCTCCTGGTGATTTCTCTTGTTTCAATTGCCATGCTCAGTTCCTCCTCTCATGAAAAAGCCCCGGAGCTAAATCAATAGCCCACGGGGCTGCTGGGGTTTAGCACCTTTGTTTATAGACGGCTGCAAGGACCAAATCATCCCGTCGTGATACGCTCAACGTATCGCCATAAACTAAAAAAGCCCATGCTGGCACGGGCTGCGAATACGATTTCTCATTGTCCGGCCTTTAGCACATTTATAAAGCGGAGCAAGTAGCTTGGTAACTCACCGCTTGGTTGGGTTGTATATTATCAAGTCTGTCAGATAAGTAAATAAGAATTTACAATTAATTTGCCTTTAATTTTCCTTGCGTCAAGCTGAAGGAAGGTATATAAAATTCACGATTTACCAGCCAAATTCGTTCATTAACCAAATATTGTCCGCCCCATAAGGAGATTGGATGGATTGAGACCCTGTTTCTCAGAGAAGAGACCAGGGTTTTTGTTTTAATGGGAAGGGAAATGGTTCTTTGCAGCAGAAATGATCGAGGGGAAGGTAAAAGAGAGGATAGTGACCATGCGTAAACTTTCGGAGCAGGAAATTGAGAGAATCGTAGGCCTACTCAAGGAAGGGAAGCCCCTGCCTGAGGACTATAAGACCACCCTCTTTGACACCAAGAAAGAGTACGAGCTCATCTACGCCGATAAGGAGCGGGAGGAGGATATTCTGGCCGACACAATGGCCGTGCCCTTGCAGATGGTTAAGACATTCCGAAACGGCAAGAACGGCAACGGCTGGACAAATATGCTGATCTTTGGCGATAACCTTCAGGTGCTAAAAACATTGTTGCAGATGAAGCAGCAAGGGAACTTGAAGAACGCTGATGGGACACCAGGGGTGAGACTCGTTTATCTTGATCCACCATTTGCTACAAGGCAAGAGTTCAGGGGGAGTCAGGATCAGAAGGCGTATCAAGACAAGATTGCCGGAGCACACTTTTTAGAATTTTTGAGAAAAAGATTGATTTTCTTGCGAGAAATATTGAGTGACGATGGCAGTATATATGTGCATTTGGATTGGAAGAAGGGGCATTATGTTAAAACAATAATGGATGAGGTCTGTGGCGAAAAGAATTTCATTAATGAACTTATATGGCATTACTATAATATAGCTCCAAGTAGTAAGAGATTTTTTGCTAAGAACCATGAATTAATTTTTTGGTATGCAAAGGATAATACAAAACAGATTTTTAACTTAGAAGAACTAAGGATTCCATACGAAAAAGGAAGTGCTTATGGTCAAAGAGGATGGTCTAAAGATTCAAAATATATTCCAAACCCAAAAGGCAAACTAATGGATGATGTTTGGAGAATACCAGCTATAAATAACATGGCCATTGAAAGAACAGGTTACCCTACCCAAAAACCCGAAGCCCTCCTTTATCTTATCATCAAGGCCTCCTCCAACGTCGGCGACCTTGTCCTGGACTGCTTTACTGGATCAGGCACCACTCAGGCGGTTGCAGAGAAGTCAGGCAGGCGGTGGATTGGGGTGGACTGTGGAAAGTTAGCCATTTACACAATGCAGAAGCGGCTTTTAAACATCGCTGAGAGCAAAGCCCTGAAGAATCCCAAGAATAAATATGGAAAGCCGTGCAAGCCTTTCACCCTTTACAATGCCGGACTTTATGATTACAAGATGATCAAGGAACTTCCCTGGGAGCAGTATAGGGATTTTGCCTTAAAACTATTTCAGTGTCGGGATAAGAAGCATGAGATTTCAAAAATTGAGTTGGATGGATACATGGGGGCCGATAGCGTTATGGTCTTTAATTACCAGAAATATCGCAACGCTGTATTAGACAGGGGCTTTATTAACGACCTCTACAAACACCTGGGAGATAAGATCGGCAGACGTTTCTTTATCATCGCCCCTGCTGCATCAGTTCAGTTTCTTGAAGACTATATTGAGAAAGGAAGAACCAAATACTTTATTCTTCGCATTCCATATTCCATTATTGAGGAGATTCACAATCAGGGCTTTGCCAAGATCAAACAGCCTGTGAGTGAGATGGATGTCAATGACACGGTGGATGCTGTAGGTTTTGACTTCATCCAGGTACCGAAAGTTGGATGCAAGTACTTCATTGATAAGCCACAAAAAGCTGACCTATTTAATCAGAAGACCAGGGAATGCGTCATCAAGGTTGAGGCGTTTGAGAGTAAGGTCATCTCCCGCAAGCCCCTTGAGTTCGCCAACCTTGAAACGCTCTCCATGATCATGCTGGATTATGACTTTGACGGAGAAGTCTTTAACCTGGACGAGGTCTTCTATGCCGAGGAATTGAAAAAGAACGACTACGAGGTGAGATTTGCCGAGGACAAGGTGAAAGGGCAGGTCATGATTATTTACATTGATATCTTCGGTAATGAAAAACGGGAGGTCAAAACCTTATCCGACTTTCGTGGTAAGAAGAGGTAGCAATGCTTGAGCGTCAGACCTTTCAAAATAAGGATTTAGTCCTCAAGGTATCTCCCAACTACAACCCCAAGAGGTTTGATCCGAATAAATATGAGGCGTTCCTCGATGCCCTGTGCACAGACAGGGAATATCAAAAAGAGGCGATCCGGGAGGTGATAAGGTATTTTTTAGGGGGTGAATACAAAAATCTCAAAGAACTGGCGGAGGAAAACTACCACAAGAACCCCAAACTTCAAGAGAAGTATTCACCTTTTGAGGATTTTCTCAGCCACCTGCAACTGCCAGATAAACTCTCCTGTTCGCTGGATCACGCCACGGCCACTGGTAAGAGCTACGTGATGTATGGCATCGCACGTATCATGCTGGCAGAGGGAGCCGTGGATCAGGTATTGGTTCTCTGTCCATCAAATACAATCGAGGCCGGTTTAACGGAGAAGTTTCGCAGTCTCTCCGCCGATAGGACACTCAAAGACCTTCTACCCGCTACTTCCAAGATTGCCAATCCCCGGATTATCAATGCCTCCAATACTATTCAGAAGGGAGACATCTGCATTGAGAATATCCATGCCACCTATATCAACACCAAATCCGCAATCGAGGACAGCCTTAGCGGGAAAGGCGAACTAACTCTGGTATTAAATGATGAAGCACATCACTTGATGAACCCTTCTGATAAGGCACTCAAAAAATGGAAAGAATTTTTACTTGATCCAAAATATGGATTCAAGTTTATCGTAAATGTGTCAGGCACCTGTTATATCGAGGATGACTATTTCACCGACGTAATCCATCGCTTTTCCCTGAGGGATGCCATTGAGGAGAAGTTTGCCAAATCCATCCGCTATGTGGCAGAGGATTCTTCAGGGAGTGAGGACGAAAAATTTCAAAAGATTTACGACAATCATATTGAGAATAAGACCACCAAATACCGCAAGGTCAAACCCATTACTATCCTGGTTTCCAAAGACATCGCCACCTGCAAGCGTCTCACGGATAAACTGATTGCCTTCCTTGCCAAGAAAGAAAAGATCGGTAAAGAGAAGGCCGCTGGGAAAGTCTTGATCGTTACCTCTGCCAACGAGCACAAGAGCAATATCCCGATCCTCCGAAGGGTAGATGATAAGGAAAACTCCATCGAGTGGATCACCTCTGTAAGTATGCTCTCGGAAGGATGGGATGTAAAAAATGTGTTTCAGATCGTCCCTCATGAGGAGCGAGCATTTAATTCAAAACTACTTATTGCTCAGGTTTTGGGAAGAGGCTTGAGGATACCAGAAGTTTATAGCGGCAATCAGCCGGTTGTAACAGTGTTCAATCACGATAAATGGTCAGGAAGCATTAAACATCTGGTAGATGAGGTCTTAGAGATTGAGAAGCGTATCCATTCCTATCCCGTGGACAAGAAGGAAGACTATAACTTTAACCTTTACAATATAGACTACAAACGAACTGAAGAGGAAGTTGAATACCCCCAGGAAGACCCGTATGAACTACTGAAGAAAGGTTATGTCACCTATTCAAGCCAGGCTGAGGAGCTGGAAAAAGGCACTATCTATACCAAGGCAGTCTCTGGGGAGAAGGACGAAAAAAAGACATTGATCGAGTTCAAAATGTATTCCGTTGACGAAGTGGCACACGATGTCTTTAACCGCCTCCTTATTTATGATCAAGAGGTAGGGACCGACTACAGTGAGCAATTTCCTGAAGGCAAGATCGTAGACATGATCAAAAAATCTCTTGAAGTGATTAAAGACAAGAGCGGCAAGTTGAGTGAAGTGAACCGCAATCAGACCTTAGCCGCTTTTGGCGTTATTAGGAGAAAAGGGGCAAAGAGTCTCCGGCTCAAGATTGAAGCCCAGAAGCTCATTAAGATGAATACCAAGGGAATCAACAAGAACAGCATAGGAGTGGGATCACTTCGACGTGACAACACCGTTTTCTGGGATGATTATTCCATGAGCTTGGGGGAGGCGGTAGACAGGAAGCTGCTGAGGGAACTTGATGAGGACGAGAGCCTTCCGAAATCAGCACTGATAAAGGTGGCGAACAAATACAACTTCAAGACTGCCCTCAATGTAGCATTGACTTCATATGAACCTGAACGCAGATTTATCCGTGGCTTGACTGCCGAGCAGACAGCTCAAGCAATAGATGCTTGGATCAAGTCCCTCGATGTCGGCTTCTATAGCATCCAGTTCTCCTGGCGTAAAGGAGAGCATCCCAAACAGGGAAGTTTCAATCCGGATTTCTTCATCAAGGTGGGCAACGATATTATTGTAGTAGAAATCAAAATGGATGACGATATCTCCGATGAAAATAAGGCTAAACTCCGATATGCGAGGGAACATTTTGCCAGGGTCAACGAGTTGCAGAAAGAGCAGAGTTATTATTTCAAAATCCTTTCCCCAGGGAGTTATGAGATGCTTTTCAAGGCCCTGAGGGAGAAGACCTACAAAAATTTCAAATCAGAACTTGAGGCAAAGTTAGAAGGATAGCTTAGATTTTTCCTAACTTGAATGCTCAGCTCTTGTCGTATGACATTTTTTTGAAGAAACTTACAAAGTAACTATCCTCACGGGCTCAATGATGCTAAAAGAAAAGACTACTTCATCATTATGGCTCATTCCACTTACATTCCTTATAATACTCTCGATAGTATCAACTCAGTCAAACGCATCCAACCTGAACCTCAACAACACCCCAGTCCAAGTCTACTTCAGCCCCCACGGTGGTTGCACTGAGGCCGTAGTCAAAGAGATTAATGCTGCAAAATCAGAGATCCTCATCCAGGCATATTCATTTACTTCAGCCCCTATCGCAAAGGCCCTCATCACCGCACATAAACGTGGTGTCAAAGTTGAAGCAATACTTGATAAGAGCCAGCGCACGGAGAGATATTCATCGGCCACCTTTCTATTGAATTCTGGCATTCCGATGTATATTGATTCAGCCCACGCAATTGCGCACAACAAAATTATGGTCATAGATAGAGAAACTGTGATCACTGGAAGTTTCAATTTTACAAAAGCCGCTGAAAACAAGAATGCGGAGAATCTATTGATTATCAGGAATAAGGATCTGGCAGGGATTTATATAAAGAATTGGGAGGGGCACAAATATCACTCGGAGCCATATGGGGGAAGATGAAAGAGAATGAGCCAATCAAACGAAGATCGAGGCTTTGAGGCCAAGTTGCTGAAATATGCTCTACGATTGAGGGAAGTTGATAAATTGTTCCTGAAATCTTTTGCAGGTGACAGGAAAGATATTCCGAAGCTGCTTGTGGAATTTGGGGATCTCAAGAAATCAATTAAAATATTGTTATTAGATCGTCCGGTAATAACGATCCACGATAGAGTTGCAGAAGAAGTGATCAACAAGATAAAATCCGAAGAGGACTTTGAAACGGAGAGAATCGTCAAAATTTGGGAAACTTATACTAAAGAAAAATTTAACCTCTCTGAGTTAGACTATGACGACATGGACGATCTCTCCAATGACCTTTATTCCTCATGGTTCAGTCAATATGATTATATCGAGAACCTGTATGAAATTGGGTCGTTGATGTTAAGAGTAACAGTACCTGATATTCTAAAGGAGTTTGTTGCTGAAGCACGGCGATGCTATGCATTCGAGCAATATAATGCTGTCTTCTCTTTATCAAGGACGATATTGGAAATTAGTTTGCGGGATCTTTGCATGAGAAAAGGGCTAATAAGAAAAGGGGTTAATAGAGTTACTTATCTTGAAAAACACAAGGTGAAGGATTTGATAGATAAAACCTTTAGTGGCAAATTAAGAGAAAACATATGGGGAATCTATAATAGAACAAGTTATCTAATTCACGGAAACAAGACTGTGACAGCTGGTGAGGCAAAAAGTACTTTAATTGATACCCTGAAGACAATTGAAAGAGCATACAAAGCTAAGGGTTACTAACTGGATGGTCTTTGATTCAAGGCTGCTCCGCCGCTGAGATCGTCGGTAAACGGTCGTTCATGAGGAGAAGACTCAATGGGCCAAGAACTCGACAAGAAACAGACCGTTGACCTGAAGGAACTACTCATGTCCGAGGTTATTCAATCCGAAGCACTCGTAAATCTGCTCGATAGAAAGGGTATCATCAGCAAGCAGGAGCTTCTTGAAGAAATAAAACGGGTCCAGGCATCCATGCTGAAGACTAAAAAGTGATTTAACCAAGTGAAGAGTTAAAAGTTACATTCCAATAAAGGAGAGCAATATGACGGACAAACCTGATCCGAAGCAACCCCCACAGATTCAGATTAATACCATTGATGAAATATCGAGAGGTAGATACAGCAATTTGATGCTGGTATCACATAGCCCGGAAGAGTTCATGCTTGACTGGCTCTTAAACTCACCCAATGGGGCTCACCTTGTTTCAAGAATAATACTAAGTCCGGGCAATGTGAAGAGAGCGATCGAGGCCCTGGCGATAAACCTGAAACAGTATGAAGATAAATTCGGAACCGTGAAACTAATTGATCCGGGAGAGCAGAAGGTTCATTAATCTGGGAGAAAAAGTTACAGCTCTACATAGATCTTTATTTGATATTTCATAGAACAGGCATAAGAACAACTGTTAGATGTAACAAAATTAGACATCGTTCAGGAGGTCAATCATGAGGTGCTGTATGAAACTGATTTTTGCTATGATTTCTCTCATTATTGTAGGCTGTGCAGCAATGCAACCGGTCGCAGTCACAGATGCAGATCTCACTTTTCAAAGAGTAGTTGAGGTGCCGGGCTATTCTAAGGAACAAATATATCATGGTACAAAGATCTGGATCGCCGAAAACTTCAAATCTGCGAAAGCCGTTCTTGAGTACGAAAACAAAGATACGGGGACACTCATAGGTAATGGCATTATCTCGTACCCGTGTAGCGGACTTGAGTGCATGGTTAAGGCCGACTGGAAAGTGCCTTTTACGATGCGAGTCGATATAAAGGATCAGAAATTACGTCTGACGTTCAGCAACTTGCGCATTTCATGGCCATCTTCTTATAATAAAACGTATGGTGCACAAAGTGCTTATGATGGACCAATTAGAAACAAAAGTGATCTTGATGCTGTCAGACCGGTGCTCTTGAAGTTCGGCGACCAGCTTCTGACTTCATTTGGGAAAGATAAAGGTAAAAGCGACTGGTAACGGTTTCAGGAATTTCAATAAAAATGAATTCTAACAGCACATCCACTGGACGGCTTACAGTTGCCGCTGATCCTCGGGTGTAAGCAATAGTCTAAGAATTGCCATCTTTCGGTTTGCTGGCAAGTTTGCACTCCGCCTGTTCTCCAGGCGGTTCTTCCTGTCCTATCTATGTTTCGTCTTTTTTTCAACCAGTGACAGGATCTTTGAAGGAGAAAGATTGAACGCTTTTGCGAGTTGAAAAATTGTGACCAAGGAAGGTTGTTTGTGACCACATTCCAGGAGTGAAATAAAGCTCCGGTCGAGATTGCTTGCCTCGGCAAGTTTCTCTTGAGAAATATGCTGTTCCTTTCTGAGTTCTCTTATTACTTCTCCAAAAGCCTCTTCGATTGTCAAGTTCGCCTCCTTGTGGAGGAAATTTAACAGAATCGAGAGGGATATTCTGTTGACTATTGACAACAATCCGTATAATAAGAAACTCGTTCTCCTAATGCTTTAATTAACTCACCGTGGCCATATACAGAAAATTCCAAACTCCTTAACTTATTTGAGGATAAGATGAGCTGATTTATCAAGACCCTGTTTCTCAATAGAGGCAGGGTTCTTATTGTGAGGAGTAGCTTATGAAAAAAGTAATGACTTTGATTGCCGCAATCATTTTTCTCGCATCCTTTTCGCCAGCTATCGCCGAAACAAAAACTTTCACCAAGGAATACACCTATCAAGCAAGCGAAGACGATAGCAGGAACTCCAGCCGCACCATCGCCCTCCGGGAAGTGAAAAGACTTCTTCTGGAGGAACTGGGCACTTATCTTGAAAGTGAAACAGAGGTGAAAGACTTCCAACTCACCAAAGACCAGATTAACACGCTCACGGCAGGTATCGTAAAGACTGAGATCGTAAATGAGAAGTGGGATGGTCAAGCCTATTGGCTTCAGGCGGAGATTGAAGCCGACCCCGACACAGTAATAAAATCAATCAATGCTCTTCGGAAGGATCGTGTAAAAGTAAAGGAGTTGGAGAAACTAAAGCGTCAAACGGACGACCTCTTCAGGGAAAATGAAAGGCTCAGGAAAGAACTGAAAACGGCAAAGGGCGAAAAGAAAGATAAAAAGATAATAGCCTATAATAAGACTATAGAAGAACTCACAGCCATAGAATTGTTTGACAAAGGATTGGAATCTTTCAGAGCGGGTAATTATAACGATGCTGTCGATGCGTATGCTAAGGCTATTGAACTGAACCCCAAATTTGCACCGGCCTATTTTAATCGTGGGACTACTTATTCTGTGCTACTAAGGCCCGATCAGGCGATAAAGGATTTCGGCAAAGTTGTTGAGATAGAACCGAAAAATGCAGCTGCCTATTCTATGCGGGGTAATGCCCATGATAGCCTCGGCAACTACAAGCAAGCGATAAAGGATTACAATAGGGCTATTGAGCTGAATCCCAAGGACAGGACTGCCTATTGGAATCGTGGAAATACCTATGATGGACTTGGCAATTACAACCAGGCGATAAAGGATTATAGTAGAGCCATTAGCTTAGCAGATGACCCCTCATTTCTCTATTTTGTACGGGGGAACACTCATAGCAAATTTGGCAATCACAAACAGGCGATACAGGATTATAGCAAGGCGATTGAGCAGAACCCTGCATTTGATCTGGCCTATCGTGGCAGGGGAGTTACCTATTTGAAGATCGGCAATTGCGATCAGGCGATAAAGGATTTCGACAGAGCAATCGAGATCAACCCAAAATACACAGATGCCTTTCGTAACCGGGGACAGGCCTATGCTATTCTTGGCATCTATAAGCAAGCAATACAAGATTACGATAGGGCAATCGAACTGAACCCGCAAGATGCACTTGCCTATTATCACCGGGGCATTGAAAATGCAACCCATGTTGGCTACCAGCAGGGGCTTAAAGACTTTGACAAGGCGATTGAACTGAGCCCCAAAGATGCTGACTTTTATTTTTCTCGGGGGCTTATTCACGATACTTATAACCAGCCTATACGGGCAATAAGTGATCTGCAAATATCGGCCAGATTGGGAAATAAATCAGCACAGAAGCGTTTGAAAGAGAAAGGCTATCAATGGTAGATCTTTAGCACCTTAAAACTCATCTTTATTCCAATAGATACCAGCTATCAGCATCAATTTGCAACGAATACTGAAACTTTCCTGCAAGAATTTCTGCAAATTTCAAAGTAATATTGATATGAATAATAGAGTAGTTACACATATCGCCTTTCATCTGCGTAAACTTGCCTTCAACATGGGACTCCTTTTTTGTGTTCTTCTGTCCACTATAACGTGGGAACTGACGGTCTCCGAATCACTTCTGCAATAAATTCTGCAAGCCTTCTTATAGATGTATTATAAAATTTTTTGTGTGAAGTTTGCCGGTGATTGGGTCCGGAAGCAAAGCCACCCCCCCTTGTGGAAACTTCAGAGACCCCCACCCCCCTTGAAATTTCGGAGGTCAGGAAAAGGGGGGTAGGGGATGTTAAGATTTTTCCAAATTTCCTGTGACAAAATGTGACAAATATTATCTCTCTTGTTTACATCCTTTCCATTGTCTGTATTTCACAACCTGAGGAAAACAATTAGTTACTCATTATCAACACGTTGCCACAAGCCGTTGAACCGCTTCGTAATCAGTAGGTCGCCAGTTCGATTCTGGCCATCGGCTCCATGAAATCGAGGGGTTAGCAAGACAGCTAATCCCTCTTCTTTTTTTGTGTGTGAATTTGTGTGTGAATTTCTAACGGACTCTTTCATAAACTTCCATCGCATGTCGTTCAATATCTTTGGAGCTATGCAAATAAATCTCGGTTGTAGATCTGTTCTCATGGCCCAGTATCTTCTGGATAGCAATAATGGGAACATTGTTCTTGTCCATCAGTGATGCACCAGCATGTCGCAATGGATGAAACCGGAAATATTTTACGTTAGCTTTTTCACAGAGGCTCTTCATCAGCGACTTTCGGTCTTTATAAGGACCTACCACGAATTTGCAAGTGCTTCTGCTCTTGTACTCATGCCAGAACACCCAGGGTTTAGATTTGTCACGGGTTGAATACCGCCGAGAGAGAACTTCATAAAGTTTATTCGTCATCGGTACTTTCCTAGAGGTTAAATCACCACCTTTTTTCTTTCTGGTATATAGTGTGATGAGTTTATCTTCAAAGTTTATGTCATTCCACCTCAGACGATTGATCTCACTCACACGTGCCATCGTATCTCTGATAGTCCAGAGATAATCTTGGGTATCTGGATCTGCACATGCGATCACTTTATCAATATCCTCAGCTGATGGTACGTACTTGATTCTCTTTTCCACGGGGAAAAAATCGATTCCTTGTGTTGGATTATATATTGTATAACCCATCTTCTTGCCGAAATTAAAAGAGGCACGCAAATGCTAAATCCGATGTGGTCGAACACTGAGTCCGATTTGTCCGAACGGCTCTTTGATGATTCTTCTCCAGCCGACACTTAAGTATAAAAGTGTTCGATCTAAGTCAAGCCTGAATGTATTTTTCTCATTGAACCTCCTGTTAATGTAAATATAATTTTATGCGCATTATGGACAACGCGATCACATATGGCATCTGCAAGAGTCGGGTCTCCTATGATATCGTGCCATGTATCGACAGGGAACTGACTGGCAATGATAGTGGACCGTACGTTATGTCTGTCTTCCATGATTTCGAGTAAGTCCCTTCTTTCTTCATCGGTAAAAGGATTTATCCCCCAGTCATCGATGACGAGGAGCTTTATTCTCTGGAGGCGCTGAAGAAGTTTCACATAGCTCCCGTCTGCTTTTGCTATTTTCAGTTCACGGCCCAACCGTGGCAGCCTCGTATACAAGGTACTTATTCCCTGCCGTATAGCGCTGTTCCCCAGGGCACATGCAAGGTACGTTTTCCCTGCACCGGTGGGACCGACTATGATGATGTTCTGGTTATTCCGTATCCACTCATTCTGAGAAAGTCTCAGTATTGCGTCTTTCGTTATGCCCCGCCTGGTCCTGAAGTCGATATTCTCAGGACAGGCTGTGGGGTGCCGGAGATGTGCATGGGAGAGGAGGAGCTTTATACGCCGGTTCTCCCTGTGAAGTTTTTCCTTGTCGACAAGAAGGCCGAATCTTTCCTCAAAACCGAGGTCACGATATTCAGCGCTGTTCATCTGTTCCCTCAAGCCCTCTGACATCCCATGGAGCTTCATGGCAATAAGCTTTTCAATAGTCGCCTCAATCATGGGATGCCTCATGGTAATAGTTGTTTCCTCTTATATTGGGATGTAAGGGGAAGATCTTTTTTATCTCACTCCCCTCAGGGCCCGCCTCCTCCAGTCCCATCTTCAGGATGGACTTTACGCTCCGGTAATTGTATGCCCCTATGTCCAATGCTCTTTTACATGCTTTCTCTACCCGTGGAGAAGAGTATGTCCTGGAGAGCCTTATTATGCCGAGGCAACTCCGGAACCCATGTTCCGGGTGGGCACGGTTCTCCATTAACTTTTCCATAAAGTCCCTGGTGTAAGGCCCTACCTTCTCTCCCCATGACTTTATCCGTGCCGGTGTCCATTCGAGGTACTGCCGGTGCTCATGCGGCATGTGGAGGTCTTGCGTGACAAAAACACCGGGCTTATCTACCTGCATATGAGAGGCCACCCGTTTGCTCTTGTGATATATTTCGACAACAGTGCCGGTATACCTGATATCCACGTATTCCCCGATCAGGGTATAGGGAACACTATAGTATGTCTTTGTCACCTCGATGTGGTAATCGATGTGCACCTTTGCTTTCTTCCAGGCGGCAATGACAAACCTCTCCGCAGGGAGGGGTTTCAGTAAGGGTTTCTCAATTTCGAGAAAGAGGTCAAGGCGGGATTTATTTATCCCCGTCATGGGTCTGGCATTCAGATTCTTCACTTCTTCCATTACCGCCTCGTTGAGTTCCGTAATGTTAAAGAACAACCGGTTCCGCAATGCGGCGACAATCCTTCGCTGGGCTTGAAGGACTGCATTTTCCACTTTCGCCTTGTCCCTGGGTTTTGCCACTCTTGTGGGAATGACGGCAATGCGGTAATGCTCTGCCATTGCTGCAAAGGTCTTATTGATTTCCGGATCATAGTAACAGGCATGTGTAACCCCGGCTTTCAAATTGTCGATAATAATACTCTCGGGACATCCTCCGTAGAATTCAAAGGCTTTGATGTTGCATTTCACAAAGCTTTTCCCCGTCTGATCAGGCGCCGCACAGGAAAAAATGTATGAGCTCGCACCTAATACCGAAACGAAAAGTTCAACATCAACCCGCTCTCCTGTTGCCGGATCCTGATAGTGGGGACTGTCTCCGGAAAAGTCGACAAACATCTTCTCTCCCGCCTTGTGGGTAAACCTCATCACCGGGTCCGCCTTCCCGGCCCATTCGCCGTAAAGGTGATAAAACTGGCTCCTCTCGTATCCTCCGGGATTGTCTCTTTTGTACTCTTCATATAGAAGTTGAAGCGTTACTCCTTTCTTTTTCATCTCCCCTGTCAGGTAGACAAAGTCAGGCAATGGCCTTGACGCCGGCTGCTCTCCCTTGGGAAACAGAAGATCGGAAAGCGAGTCATCATCCATCTCCATAATTTCTCCATAACCGGCACCGAGCTCCCTGAGTTTCTCCATATACGTATGGGCTGTAGATGGCGAAATGTCACACGCCCTGGCAATCGGGCGCACACCCAGCTTCAGTTCTAAAAACAGCCGCGCTATTTCTCTGAGTTTCCTCATGGGTAACTTCCTCCCTTTCTTCTTCATCCATGCCCTCCAAATGTTTTTGAGGACACTTATTACATCAGATAAGGAGGAGAATCATCAGAGAGAAGATCCGTTCTTCACCGAACAGCGAATCCGGTAATGTCAAAAAAATGTTCGAGCATAATCGGATTTACTGTTCGATTATCACCGGATTCAGTGTTCGATCTTGACCGGATTGGGCGTTCGAGGTGAACCGGATTTTACACGCAAATGGCGAATATCTTGATTAGCAGCATAAGGCGATACTTTCCGCCTTGAATTCATATGGCCTTGAATCATATCAAGAGTGATTTCGTCGCACATGAGATTGCCCCATTTTTTAACCCACCTCTTTGCAGTATACCGACAGTCCCGATAATGAGACGGTGAGTTGTGTTTGTTGACGTGATCCAACCTTTTGTTAACAAGAGTCAAGAAGTCCATGTCGGTCGGGATCATTGTCTCCTGTTTCGGGTTTTTCAGTTCCTCCTTTCTTTTGTACTCGGCTTCCCTTGCCTCTTCTTTTGTCACCAACCAGGTTCCCGTGTACCTGATTCCTCTTTTGGTGAAGTCGTATCTCCACCCCTTTCTGTTTTGTGAATAATATACGCTCATAAAGATCCTCCTTCGCTGGAAAAAAGAGAGAACCTTCGAGCTTCTTACCGCCAAGTATCCTCCAATTCTTATAAACCCAACTTGGGCTCTTGTGGAGATACTCAGCAACCTCCTCGATTGTCATCATAACATAACGTAAGTTATTGTCAATAGGAGGGTTTTTAACTGTATTGCTCAAAATAAATGGCCTCTCAGTTGTTATCTGGAGGCCATTTTAAATTATCTTAAGGAAGAGTCAATATTAGCTAAGTGAAATTCATAAGTTAGGTCAACTTAGTAACATGGCAGTTGTCTTGTGTTTACTAAGTTGAAAAATCTTCAGCAACTTCATCTTGATAATATTTTTCGGCTTCTTTGTCGGTACAGTTACGCTCTTCCATGATTTCTTTGATACGACTTTTGCGTTCCCGAATTGCTTTGTTTCTCTTATGTATGCCTCTTGTCTTCTTGTCATATGCACTACGTACTTCCGGCTCCATTTTATTACTCGTTCGACAATAACCGGGACAGTATTTTATTTTTGCTGGGTCGATCTTTTTCGAAACAAAATAATGTTCACACAATTTGCATTTGTATATATGTTTTCTTATTCTATCAGTGCCTGATCTTAATAACCCGACTAAACAAAAGGCAAGTATTGCAGTAGGAGGAATAGGTCTTTCAAAGAAGAAATGAGGTGGGTCTGCACGTAAGCTATTTTCTTCCACGTCAGCTACGGAATTAAAGAATGCGTAGTAGCAAAAATTAAAATCATGTATTTCAGATATATCATGCAAAAGTTTTCCCTCATGAAGACCTTTCAATATCGTCTCAATTCTGCTTTGATCCAATTCAACATGAGGTGATGT
>CAVWHH010000010.1:0-144023 GCA_963754785.1 uncultured delta proteobacterium
GGGTACCAAATATAGCGGCGAAAAGGGTACCAAATACAACAGCGAAAAGTGTACCACCCTGGTAGTGAAAAATATGGTAACACTCTCTGTGAAGGAGGGTTGCCAGTGATTACAAGGGAGGTATTTATGGACATTAAAGCAATGAATCGGAATGGATTGAGCATCAGAAGAATTGCGAAGATTACCGGTCTTCACCGGAAGACAGTGAAACGTCATCTGGAAGGGGGTTCTCTTCCCGTGTATCACAAGACGAAAAGGAAGGAGAGCATTCTGGATCCCTACCGGCCGATGATCGATGCCTATCTCGAAGAGGATGACTACCAGGCTTCCTGGATATTCGAGAAGCTTACCCGTATGGGATATACGGGAGGATTGACAACGGTAAGGAACGCCGTGCGGGCGATAAAGGGTGAGAAGACGCGGATCGCTTATATCCGGTTCGAAACGGAACCAGCTTTCCAGGCACAGGTTGACTGGGGAGACTTCCAGATCTTGGAACCCGACGGGACGACTCATACGGTCTTTGCCTTTGTCATGGTTCTCGGATATTCCCGTGCCATGTATGTCGAGTTCGTAGAAGAGAGGACTCTTGAGGCCTTCATGGACTGCCACATTCATGCTTTCGATTATCTGGGCGGTGTCCCGAAAGAGATCCTCTACGATTGTATGAAGCAGGTGATTATCGGGAGGCAGAGTGGCAGGCCTGTCTTCAATATCGAGTTTTCCCGGTTCTCCAACCACTATGAATTTCATCCCCGGCTCTGCCCTCCGTATGCACCCTGGGTGAAAGGGAAAGTGGAACGTCCGATACATTACCTACGGGAACGTTTCTGGAGAGGCTATTCCTACATCTCTTGTGAGAAGGCCAACGAGGAGGTACTGGCCTGGGTTTCCGAGGTTGCCAACAGAAGGATACACGGCACGTACTGGCAACGGGTACAGGAGAGGTGGGAGAAGGAGAAGCCTTTGCTCAATGATCTTCCTTTAGTCCCCTACGACACCTCTCTCAAGGTCTTCAGGCCGGTCTACAGGGAATGTCAGATTGCCTACAATGGCAACAGGTACCTCGTTCCCTATCACGTCGTGGGCAAAAAGGTGATGCTCAAGATAAAGGGAAAGGTCATCCGTATCTATCACGACCAGGATCTTCTCGCGACGTATGAGGAGCCAAAGGAAAAACATGCCGTCATTGGGGACGCCGCCATATACCGGATGCTTTCCCATGATACGGAGCAGATCGCACGAAAGTATGGCCGTAAGAAGGGGAAAGCGACGAGAGGGTGTGTCACGTCAACACTGTTCCCCGAGGTGGCGATCAGATCTCTCGAAGAGTATGAGCGTCTTGCAGGGGGTGCGTCATGGAGCAATTAACCTGCGAACGGCTCAAAGAAAACCTCATGAAACTCAAACTTGCCCGTGTGCATGAGGTCCTCGATACGATCGTGTCTCTTGCCGAACGGGACAAGATGTCCTACCTCTCGCTCCTTGACCGTCTCTTCGAGGAGGAGGTTGCGGCAAAAGAGAAAAGAAGGATCGACATGGCGATGCGCATGGCGGGGCTCCCCGTGGGGAAGACTATCGAGGAATATGACTTCACCTTCCATCCCCAGCTGGAAAAAAAGACGGTCATGGAACTCTTTGATCTCACCTTTCTGGCGAAGCACGAGAACGTGATTTTTCTGGGGCCCCCGGGGGTCGGAAAAACGCACCTTGCCATTGCCCTGGCCGTCAAGGCATGCGGCCACGGGTTCAAGGTGCTCTATACCACCATGGACACACTCATCGCCAAGTTGAAGGAAAGTCAGAGCAAGGTGAAACCGTACCTCACCGCGAGCATGGTCATCGTCGATGAGGTGGGATATCTTCCCGTGAGCGCCAACGAGGCCTATCTCTTCTTTCAGTTTGTCTCTTCCCGATACGAGAAGACATCCACCGTCATCACCTCGAACAAGAGCTTTATCGACTGGAAAGAGCTCTTCGGAGATCAGGTAGTCGCCTCCGCGATTCTCGACCGGCTTCTCCATCATTGCATGGTCATCAACATCAAGGGGCACAGTTACAGGCTTAAGGGAAAGATGTTTCCTCCCGAGCTCACTCAACACCAAGGAGGTGATGCGGTTGCTCCATGCTCATAGTGCATGAAATGGAATAAAGGGGTGGTACACTTTTCGTTGCTGAAATTGGTACACTTTTTACTTGACAGCGAGACCCGGTAAGAAAACAGACAAACCGGACGGTCATCGACAGCGCTCCCCGGGAACCGAAGAGGATCCTCTACCGCCTCCACCGCAGCGTGTGCCCGGACTGTAAGAAGGAGTTCACGGGAAAAGCCCCCGTCCTTCCCCGCAGCCTCTACGGCAACCATATCAGCGCGCAGGCCACCGTGATGCATTACTTCCAAAAGCGTTCCCATGGGGAGAATCTCAGCGATGACCGGTGTAACCTCGGCAGCCTCGTTGATCTTTCTCACCGCCTGGGCAGGTACTTCGAGCCGGTGATCGACGCCTTGAAGCAGGCGTACCGGCAGGATGAGGCGAAGCATGCTGATGAGACGGGCTAAAGAAACGACGGACAGAACGGCTTTGCCTGGCTCTTCTATACGGCGGCACTGAGCATCTTTTTCTTCAAGAACACCCGTTCCGCCACGATCCCCAAGGGCATCTTCGGAGAAAAGCTCCTTCCCGGCGTGCTCGTGGTCGACCGGTATGCAGGTTACAACAAACTGCCCGTGAAGCTTAAGTACTTGTTATGCCCATCTGCTCAGGGAACTAAAGAAGCTGGAAAAGGACTTTCCCGAGCAAGAAGTAGAGACATTCACGGGTGAGCTTATCCCGCCCCTTGCCGAGGCCATGCACCTCGGCGCACAAAAGATCTCCGACAAAGAATACTACCGTAAGGCTCGCAAGCTTAAGAAAGAGATCATGCGGGTATGCAGAAGCCCGGCCAAGCATCTGGGCATCAGATCCTACCAGGACATCTTTACCACGCATGAGGATCGACTCTTCCACTGGGTCAAAGACCGGCGGATCCCTGCTCATAATAACCGGGCGGAGAGAGAACTGCGTCCCACGGTGATCGCCAGAAAGGTCGGCTTCGGGTCAAGTTCGGACGCAGGGGGCACAGACGCGCTCAGTCCTCATGTCGGTGCTCCACACCCTCAACAAACAGAAAGGGAATGAGTCTCTGGAATCCGTCTTCAAGAACATTCTCGAAAAGATCGTAGAGAATCCTGCTGTGAATGTAACCTCGCTCATACTACCAGGTAAGAGGAAAGACTGAGCGGACACCGTCCGGCATAACTGAGGAATTACCGTTGAAAGGGGAAACTTGCTGCTCCATTGGAATCCCGCGCGTCACGGGTTTGCGCACACTCCTCACTCATTTACAAAAAGGACTCCTGCAGAATACCTATTCCAGGGGTCCTTTGTTTTGAAATAGGTTGTTGCTTATGTTGACTGCTGGTGTTCGGTCCGGGCGATGATTTCGTCCTGCACCGGTTTGCCGAGTGCCACAAAGAAGGCACTGTAGCCAGCGACTCTCACAATAAGATCACGGTGCTTCTCCGGTTCTTTCTGACCTTCCAGCAATGTCAGCTTATTTACCACGTTGAACTGGACATGCTTTCCGCCGGCCATAAAGTATGTCTTGATGAGAGACGCCAGTTTCTTCATGTCTTCTTCCGTCTTTAAAGCTGACGGATGAAATTTCATATTCAAAAGCGTTGCCTGGAAGGGTATCTGGTTCACCGCCATAGCGCTCCTCATGACTGCCGTAGGCCCATTCACATCCTTGCCTTGTGAGGGCGACATTGTGCCGTCGGCCAGTGTTTCACCGGCCAGTCTGCCGTCAGGGGTCGCACCGGTGAGCGCCCCACCGGGTGCGTGCGCTGTAATGGAAATCCCTGTGGGTTTCGTCGTCCCACCCCAAGAAGTGGGGAATGAGTGGGCTGTGTCGGCCCAAAATTGATAAAGTTCGGCAGCGATGGTATCTACATAGGCATCTCCGTTGCCAAATTTAGGGGCGTTGAGGCACAACTTTCTAGTGTCTCCATAGCCGTTTCCCTGCCAGTCTGCATCAAGTGCTGCTTTTAACTCTTTCATACTTACTTTCTTCTCATCAAAGACGAGCTTTTTAACAGCGGCCATGGAGTCAGCCACGTTGATCATTCCCACAAGATTCAGGACTGAGCCGTTCTCAAAAGGCATAACGCGGTCAAGCACATCCCTTCCGACCTTTATCGCATCATCCATCAAGGCTGAATGGACCACATCAGGAAACAATTCTGTATGGGCCGCGAGGAGTACATTGTGTTCCTCGGCTGCCAGACTCATAAAATAGGTGAGCTGCGTTTTGAAGGCCTTCATGAAGTCATCGAAGGTCTTGAAACTTTCAAATTCGCCGGTCTTTGGCCCCATCTGAATGCCCAGTCTCGGATCGAAACCGTTGTGAATTGCGATCTCAAGAACCTTGGGAACAATGAACATGCCAATAGCTGAGGTCCTTGATTTGCCGGGAAGATTGACGTCAAGACAACCTGAGAGGGCGTAATTCCTAGCATCCTTGAGGGGGACACCCTCGCCTGTCAGGTACCCGATATATGATGGATCGCCGATAAAAGCCGGCATGCCCATTCCCGTTTTCACCACTTCGAGGGCTTTCAGCATAAGCTTTTCAGGAGTACCCTCGTGGACCCTGACGGTTATGGTATGATGGGGGGTCTCGCAGTCTTTCGCGGCCTCTAAAATGAGATAGCTCAACTCGTTGGTTGCGTCTTTACCGTCAGGAGTCACACCACCGATCACCAGGTTGTTCCATCTGGCCATGCCTGACCACTTGGCCCGCTGGAGTTGTCCGCCGCCTACGAAATTGTACTGCATGACCTTGACCCGGAGACATTCGAGTATTTCCAGCACCTCGTCATCTGTGATGCGCCCCGCTTCTTTATCTTTTTTGTAGAAGGGATACATGAATTGATCAAACCGGCCAAGGGGCGTAGCGCCACCCAAGATCATGAGCCAGATAAACCAGAAAGACTGCATGGCTTCGCGGAAAGTCCGGGCCGGTTCACCAGGCACCCGGTAACAGGACTCGGCGATTGTCTCCAGTTCCTTTTTGCGTTTGGGGTTCTGCTCCTTTTCTGCCAGTTCCGCCGCTAAGTCCCCATATCTTCTTGCAATACGTACGATGGCCGGCAGGGCTATGAGGACTGATCTTAAGAAATCGGCTTTCTTGATGTCGTCGGTGCTCCAATAGTGTAAATTCCGCAGTTCTTCTTCAGCGTCCTTGATAACCATGTTAAGGCCCTCGTTGAGCACCTTTTCAAAATCAATAATAATCAACGTATAGGCGAGACCGAGTCCCCAGCCGATACCCGCGCTTCCCTGCCCGCGGCCTTCGTTTTTTTTCATCCATGGGGGACAGAGTATCCCTGATCTGATGAAAGGCCACATCCTTTCATCATCATAGAATTGTCCCTGCCTCTCGTCGAGGGTCCTTCCTTTGTTTAACCAATAATCATCGAGGGACCTGAGCAGTTTTTCGTCTTCAGTGGAAATAGAGAGTCCTGTCTTCCTTAACTCCTCCATATCTTCCGTGGGCCAAGCGGGACCCATGGTCCCTGCCTCCATGCCCATGGGTTTACTGGCGATATTACCCACAATCAGCTCATCGTCTTCAATAAAGACTGTTCTATTATCAAGAAAATGTGCCGTGGCTTTTGCCCTTCTCAAAATCATCGGCTCGCCCTCTGTCTGTCTTAGCGACTCTGTAACCAAACGGGCTTTTTCCGTGCAAATGGGAAATTCCTTGACTTTGAGGCGTGCCTTTAATTTCTGTACTCTTTCGTTCATGACTGCCTCCTGGGTATGGCTAAAATGCCCTTAATGTGCATTCTTTACTATCTCTTACATCCATGGAATGTTTTCATTACACCTCTATGCTGTTATCGACCCAATCGGGCCGACCATTGCGGTTCTTGATGCCGTCTCCCTTCACGCTAGAAATATCGCAGATAACTCCCCTGGCCAGGCCAGTACGGTAAACTATATAAGTATACATTTGTAATTATATGACCAGCAGTGTCACAAGTCAAGCATCGGTGCGAAATTAGCCTTAGACTCTATCTTTAGCCTTTTTGACGAAGCCCGCGAACCAGCGACGTGAAAATTCCGATACGGGCGATAGTAAGCCCCCCCAGTATTGTCTCCTGATAACCGGCAATAGAAGCCACTATTTTTTGCCGTTGAAAGATCAATACCCATATGCGATAAGCGGCCCAGAAATTGTGTCTGGTAGCTGCTGAAGAGCGCTCAGGCGACGGCTTTATACCGCTTGAAGACCCGACCTGTCGTGTGGCTATCGCAATTGACGAAGTAGTACCCAGCATACTCCGGGGGACGGACCCTATGATGGCGCTGTTATTCGGCAGCTGGAAGATCGCCATACCGACTCCGGAAAGCATAACTGCTATACCGATACCCAGGCGTGTCGGGTGTTCAGCGAGACGACTGAGAAGACAGAGTACTACACAAAAAATGGAGACGCCAAGGGTAGATAAGAAGATAGACCCGATTTTATCAGAAAGTCTGCCGCTCACCGGCGAGATGAGTAGGAACGGCACCGCGAGCAGGGCCATAAATATTCCTACCACGGAGCCGGAGAAATCGAGACCCTCCATGAAAAAAAGGGGACAAGGAATTATGACGAAAGCTGCCGCGGTAGACTGAATACCAGCGCTGATCGTGGCAAAGTGAAAGGGACGTTTCTTGAAGAAACTGAGTTCCATGATGGGCTGCGGGGCCTTCTTCTCGAAAATAAGGAAAAAAACAAGAAGGACCACTGCGAGACAGCCCAACAGGAACACCGATGGGGTTATAAATCCCCTTTTCCCCCAAAACTGAGGAAAAGGAGCAACGAGGAGAGAAAACCAAAAAGACTGGCTGAACCGGCTATATCAAAACTAAACCACCACCGGCTAAAGCCGGTGGGTTCAAAAAAGCCACCATATTGTATACTTGAGTCGGCTAAAGCCGCCTCTCCTTTATGGGGCAATATGGAAATCACCATGGTTCTCTTGAAGATCCTGGCTGGCAATGTACTCCATGATAACTTCGTCCGTGACCCTGCACTGAGAATGCGGTAAAGTATGGTACTTGAGGTCATATACCGAATACGAAGTAGCACGATAATTTTGCACATATCCCCTTTACTAAAGTCTTCGCCTAGGCTAGGGGTTTTCTCCCCGAGGGGGACACTGAAATGTTCTTCCATGGTCTTTTGCTCTACGACAATCTTCCAGGCATGACAATGGCGGCAAGCGCCATTGGCACTCACGCATAAAAAACAGCCCACCAGCCGAGGACATCGAGGAGGATACCGCCAAGCACGGGTCCTGCTACCAACCCTATCGAATTGACACTGGTGAGGATGCCGAGCGCCCTAGCACGCTCGTTAGCAGGGAAGACTGCCACCGCGATGGCCATGCTGAGAGAGTATCCTATCGACGCCCCTATCCCCTGAACGGCACGGGACGTTATCGATTGTCCCACATTCTGGGACAGGGCGCATGCTGCGAGATCCACGACGTAAGAAGGTAAAACCTGTTATAAACACCTTCTTCCGGCCCTTCGCGCCGCCTATTTTTCCAAGCGTCAGCATGAGACTTTGGCTCATGACAAAATAGTCGAGATTCAACTAGGCGATGACGGATGAATCGGTATAAAAACATTTGCAAGACGGGGAAGACAAGTGGCGAGAATGCTGTTGTCGAGGGCCACGGTAAGGCCACCGAGGGAAACCGTAATAAGGACCCACCACCTGTAGGTGCCTCGTTTATGAAAGGCAGGTTTTTTCAGTGAATGGCGAACGATTTGTTCCAGGCCTCCTGGCCCGGCATCGACGAATATACATATGCTACATACCACATTCAGCGGCCTTTCACAAGAATGGCGCCCTTCTAACGATGATTGTCCTGTAGAATTTAGGCTATGTCATCGTGCAGTCGTCATACTACAAACACAGAAAGCAGGGCATTCTAACGAACGAGTCGGATAATACTGGATTGCGTCCTTTTTTAGTTCAACGATCAGGAAAGTCCGGCGATTTTTTGAACCACCTGGATTTGATTGAGAAAAAATCAGTAGACTCCATATTCTCTGGTAAAGTCGAACATGGCGCGGACATTCTCCACCCTTGCATCTTCAATGTTAGTCGAAGGGCTCAGAAGGAAACCGCCATCTTTACCCACATAGTCGATGACCCTCTTACAACTGGCCCTGACATCATCAGGCGTTCCTGTGGCAAGAATAGAAATCGGCACACCGCCTTTTATGGAAATTCTGTTGCCGAGGATGTCCTTGGCCTTTATAAGGTCTGTTGCTTCAAAAGCGTACATTGCCTTGCCAGCAGGGAGGTCCTTTATGATCTCGAGACGGGAAGTGCAATCGCCTTCCCAGAAAGGAGTCGGGTTGAGTCCTTCTTTGATAAGGGCCATCATCAACTCACGGAGCGTGGGCCAGTAAAATTGTCTAAATTGTTCAAGGGACATAAACCCGTCGAGACCCTTATGGAGAGGGATACCGACACGGGGAACACCTGACGTCTTTGCGCCATTCACCGCGAGTTCGATCATCACAGGCAAAAGTTTTTCGCAGGCGGCGATTACTTTATCCGGCCTTCGGTACATATCGAGCATGAGTCCTTTCGTGCCCCGGAAAAAATCACCGAGGGTATCAAAAGGGGCCTGAGTACCAGCGCCAGCCTGGGGAGGAAAACCTTCTTCTTTCAGTTTTTCTGAAAAACGACGAGAATAGGAAGCGATCTGCAGCATCTCTTCACCCGCCTTCTTCATGGCCTCAAGGGCCTCCCATACTTCAGGCAGGGTAAAGGGCACAAAGCTCCCCAACCCCATGTAGTAAGTGATCAAGTTGCGAAGAGGGAAAAGCTTTTCAAAACCCTTCAGAGCACCGAACACTCTTGGCCAGTACTTTCGCATCATGAAATCCGTCATGTCGGAAAGGAAGTGATCGTATTCGTCCTCCTTCATATACTCTCCTTCCACAAATTGGAAGGAAACATTCGCGTTGAGTTGACGTCCCGGCCATCGGAGCTGTTTGAAATCAAGTATATCGAGAAGCGCGCCTTTAAAATTGGAGCTGAAGGGGTTCATCACCTGGTCCGGTTCGAAATCAAGAACAGTTTTCAGGGTTGCTTCCCAGATCTTATCCGGATCATACATCATATCCGCAAAGGTATAACCGCAATAACGGGCAGGGAAAAAGGAAAAAGAAGCGGTAACCGGCACTCTATCGGGCTTTCTTAATTCGATGACATCCATTACTCGTTTTTCCCTCGCTGCATAGAGTGTTTCAGCATTTTCTTTCATAACGGATTCCTCATCGTTTCATTGTTACCCGGTAAATTAAATGACATGTCTACCACACATTTTTATCGAAAGCCCAAGGGGAGGCAATCCTTTCAGGCTCATGTTTTTCTTCTCTTTAAGTCTCTTTATCTTCCCAAGGGACTGCGCAGAATTCCTGCAACCATATCCTCCGTCTGCACTTGTTTCGGATACCTCAGCTACTATTCGGACCTTCGCATTATTTTGTTGTCCCAATTCTTTATCTCTTCCCTTTATTTCATCAAGCTCGGTAGCCACAGCGTAATAGGATGAACGAACATAAAAAGGGGCATGGTGATAAGCTCCATGAGGAGAAAGGGGCCAACACCACGAAATACGTCCTGGACCGTTAAATTCTCTGTTGACACACCTGAGACGATGTAGGCGCACATGCCAAGCGGAGGTGTAATAAGGGTGATCTCCAGCATACGGACCTGGATCACACCAAACCAGATGGGATCGTAACCGAGACTCGTGACAATGAGCGGGTAGAACACAGGCAAGGTAAGGAGCTGGATCGAAGGCGCTTCCATGACCATTCCGAGGAGAAAGTATATGGCGATGATAACGCTCATGATAACCCAGGGGGGTACCGGCAGCCCTCCTGCCCATTCGCCCGTCACCTGGGGAAGCGTGGTCTTTGCGCAGAAGTAGTTGAATATGAAGGCACCCATTACAATACCGTAGATCATGCCTGCTGTCCGCATGGTAGTGAGGAAGGCCTCTTTAAACTTCGCCCACGTCAACCGTCCGGTTGCGAGAGCCAAAACAAATGCTCCGATGGCCCCTACCGCTCCGGCTTCAGTCGCGGTGAACCATCCGATAATCATCCCGCCTATCACAAAAACAACGAGCAAAAGCAGTGTCCAGCAGGTCTTGACAGCGGCGAACCTTTCCTTCCAGGACGCCTTTTCTGCAGGCGGGCCCAGCTTGGGATTTCTCAGACAGAGGATATATATGGTCACGATGTATGATAAGGCGGTGATGAAAGCGGGAATGATACTGGCAACAAAAAGTGTACCGATAGAGTTCTCCGTAATGATGCCATAAATGATAAACATGGCGGAGGGTGGCAGAAGACTGCCTATGGTGCCCCCAGCGGCAATAGATCCCGCCGCGAACCTTGGTTCATACCCGTATTTCTTCATCTCGGGTAACGCAACGAGACCCATGGTGGCAGCGGTCGCGAGACTCGATCCACTGACGGCGGCGAAACCGGTGGCTCCGCCGATACCTGCCATGGCGAGTCCCCCGCGAAAATGGCCGAGCCATTTTGATGCGAGCTTAAAGAGCTCGGCCCCGAGACCAGAAACAAAAATGAGATTGGCCATGAGGAGAAAAAGGGGCAGAACAGCGAGCGAATAGCTGGACATAACCTCGAAGGGAACTGATGACATCTTGATCAGTGCCGCGGCAAAGGGATATAAAATAGCCATTCCGACAAATCCGATAAGGCCCAAGGCAAATCCGATGGGCATGCCGGCTGCCAAAAGGGCGAACAGGACAAGAAAACCGAGTAAACCAATAAGAACTGGGCTCATGTCTTCTCCCCTCCGTTGATTATTCCCTTGATATGATGGAATAGTTTTATGAGAAGCATGACAAATATTAACAGCGCGGCAAAAACCCAGACTCCACGGAAGGGAACAACGGATATCTTGAGGATTTGTGTCTCCTCACCGTTGACAAATTTATCGACGAAGGTGTCGAATCCCGTATATGCTAATACGGCCCAGTAGACAAGACCGAGAATCGTCGTGAAAGCCGCAAAGGTTGCCTTGGTTCTGCCATGCAAACGCTCCACCAGAATCTCTGCCCTTGTGTGGCGGTCCGTCATTTCTGCATATACCAAAGTAAATGCAACGCCCACGACAACGAGAGTCTCAACCATATCGTACGTTCCCGGAAGGGCCGTACCAAGGTGCCGCGCTAAAACGTCTCCCCCGATGACGAGCGTCACAATCGAGATAAAGACCATGCCGAGCACGCATCCCCAGTTACCTACCCTGTTGACAAATCGTTCAATGAATCCCATTCTCGGACCTCCTGCGCATTGTTTCTTCCCTGTCTTCAAGCAGGTATACTTCCCAGCTCTCAATACTTTCTCTCAATACTTAACTATAAAAGCGTGCTTTTGTCAGCTATTTTTTAGCCGCCGATAACCACTTTCTTAAGACCTCGGGCCTCCATAATCTCCTTCACAGAGAGCATAAGCTCTTCATCGGGCGGGGCGGAGTTTAGCGGGGCGTTACCCCTTTCCAGCTGCTGTACTTTTGACTCTCCAAGCCGGTGGTATGGGAGGAGATGGACTTGGAGAAAAGGACTCAATTCATTGACGACAAATGCCGCGAGTGCTTCGATATTATCTGAGGAATCATTGTAGCCGGGCACGACAGGAACCCGGATTATGAGCGGCACATGCATTTCATGTAATATTCTTTTTGCATTGTCGAGGATGAGTTCGTTGGAAACACCCGTCAGCTTCCTATGTTCAGCGGCATCCATATGTTTCATATCGTAGAGTACGAGGTCCACAAAGGGCAATATTTTTTCAATCGTTGTCCATGGCGCGTAGCCGCATGTCTCAATGGCTGTATGCATGCCTTTCTCTTTGCAGAGCCTGAGAATGGCGGCTGAAAATGTGGGCTGGGCGAAGGGGTCACCGCCCGAGAGGGTCACGCCGCCGCCGGAATTCTTGTAAAAGATCGCGTCTTTCATTACTTCGTTGACCACTTCGTCAGCAGTCATGAGCTTTCCCATGACTTCCCGCGCCTCCTCGGGACAGGCGTCAACGCAGAGGCCGCATCCTGTGCAAATGCTCCTATCCGTAAGGACCTTCCCATCGCCCATCTCAATAGCATTCACGGGGCAGACGGCGATACATTTACCGCATCCAACACAGCGGTCGCGATTGTAAAAAAGTTCCGGTTTCAAAGATTGTGACTCGGGGTTCTGACACCAGAGACAGGATAGCGGACATCCTTTGAGGAAAACGGTTGTGCGTATGCCGGGGCCATCATGGATTGAATAACGTTGTATGTTAAAAACAACACCCTTCACATCCCCGTTTTCGCTTTTGGCCGGATTATTCCCTGTTTCTTCGTTACCCATATACTTGCCACTTACGTGTCATAAATTATTAATGTATACTATTATACGAGATTAACGATAGTCAAGAATTTTATACACGGTCATTCCGGAGAATGGCAGCATAATATTTATTGACAAAGGTATGGATATTGTGGTTTTTTATGTTGCAGTAGCAACCAAATCCATGCCAAGGAAAACACCTCAAACAAAAGATTTCTCACATAAAGAAATGCAAAATAAACTGGATACTCTGTCAAAGGAAATCGTCCGTCTGTCTCACGATACAAAGGCCAATACCCTTTTTGTAATTGCCACGACCTCTGAGGTAGTTCTCGAGCATGCCCGTCTTCATTTCGCCGAATTAGATTTCAGTCGGACCCGGGTCGGTATCTTAAATACATTGGTCGCACATAACGGAACTATGATCCTAACTGATTTAAGCAGAAAGGTATTACGTTCCAAGTACAGCGTTACGAGGATCATCGACAAGCTTGAAAAGGAAGGCTATGTAAAAAGAGAATCCATACATGGCGACCGCAGGGCTAAAAACATTAACATCACACGAAAGGGACTGGACTTTATTGAAAAAAGAATACCACAGCGGAAAGTGGTTACCGAGGAAGTTGTGTCCTGTTTCACAACAAAACAAATGGTTCTGCTAACAAGCTTATTATTGAAACTCAGAAAACACTTGCTCGGGGTCATAGCGGCAAAAGGTCTTGAGTTATAGAAACGGGGTGAAAACATGCTAAAAGGTTATCGTGTACTGGATCTTACAGATGAAAAGGGTTCTGTCTGCGGCAAGATTTTAGGTGATCTTGGTGCCGATGTGATCAAGGTGGAGAAACCCGGAGGCGATCCCGCGAGACGGATCGGTCCATTCCTTCACAACACGCCTGATCCTGAGAAAAGCCTTCACTGGTGCGCCTTTAACAGCAGCAAGAGGGGCATTACCCTCAATCTTGATGACCCGGAAGGTCGCGAAATATTCAAGAAACTGAGCGAGAAAACAGACATCATTGTCGAATCATTTGCGCCGGGTCATATGGATAAACTTGGTCTGGGCTATGCTGAACTGAGCCTGTCTAACCCCAGGCTGATTATGACGTCTATTACTCTCTTCGGGCAGACCGGGCCTTATAGAGACCGCAAGGCCTCGGATCTTGCCATTCTTGCTATGAGCGGGCTCATGAGCATTACCGGGGACCCTGATCGCCCTCCTCTTCGGATGTGTCTTGACCAGACATACAGCTTGGGCGGCATACAAGGGGTAGTAGGCACCATGCTCGCCCTTAGCTATCGGAGAACATCGGGAGAAGGGCAATCTGTGGATGTCTCGATCTATGAGGCCGCTGTTCGCGGCAACTACTGGGAGCCGGCGCGATGGGAATTCCTGAAGGTCTTGGTTAAGAGGTCAGGCAACCGGTTTCCCCGTGCGGCGGCGAAAGGCCTCCAGCTCTGGCGCTGCAAGGACGGATACGTCACGTGGTTGTTGACAGGTGGCGTCACCGGAGCGAAGCAGATGAATGTCTTGGTTACGTGGATGTCCGAACTGGGCCAGGCAGACATCCTGAAAGACGTCGACTGGGCTTCATTGCATCTTTCTGAGGTGTCGCAGGAACAGCTTTCTGTCTGGGAAGCAGTCATTGAAAAATTTCTAACAGGTCTCACCATGGACGAGCTTGAGGTAGAGTGCATCAAAAGGGGAATCCCCATGGCCAGGGTAAACAGGATTGACAATGTGACGCAGGACGTACAGCTTGCTGCCAGGCGCTTTTGGGAGCAGCTTCCCATACCGGGAACAAAGGAAACGATCGGACACCCAGCCTTCCCCTTTCTCGCAAGCGAAACCAACGCTCGCGTCAAGGGCCGGGCGCCACTCATCGGAGAACATAACCAAGAGGTCTACGAAAAGGAATTGGGTTTCTCAAAACAAACCATGTCATCACTCAAAGAACGCGGCATTCTTTGATTGTGACGGGAGAGGTATGTATATGACAGCACAAACAAACGCTTTAGAAGGCATAAGGGTATGCGATTTCAGTTGGGTGGGAGCAGGTCCCCTTGCGACCAAGTATCTGGCGGATTTTGGCGCACAGGTCATCAAGATAGAGTCCATAAAACATCCTGACATAGGGCGCTTGAGCGCGCCCTTTAAAGATAACATTATTCACCCGGATCGAAGCGCTTTCTTCCTCCACTCCAATACGAGTAAGCTTAGCATCACCCTGAATATCAGGCATCCAAAGGGCGTTGAGATTGCAAAAAAAATCGTGAAAATCTCTGACATCGTGATGGAGAATTTTACCCCTGGCGTCATAGACAAGCTAGGGCTGGGGTACAATGATCTGAAAAAGATAAAGCCTGATATCATCATGGCCAGTTCAAGTATTTATGGACAAACGGGCCCGAAGACCCATTTCAGCGGTTTTGGAAATTCGGGTGCTGCCATCTCAGGCCACTATATGCTGACCGGCTGGCCCGACAGAGATCCAGTCACCCCCGGAATAGCATATGCCGACGTGGTACAGCCCCTCTTTACCGCCGCCGCTCTGGTGGCTGCAGTCGATTACAGGGAGAGGACCGGAAAAGGACAATATATCGATACAACCCAGGTAGAGACCATGATCCAGTTCATATCACCGGCCATACTCGATTATTTTGCCAACGGCACCATTCAAACACGACAGGGCAATCGTTCTACATACGCATCTCCACATGCCGTTTTTCCCTGCAAAGGTGAAGACCGCTGGTGCGCTCTCGCAGTTTTCGATGAGGAAGAATGGAAAGGTCTCTGCGGGGCCATGCGTGGCGCCTCCTGGACCAAGGATTCAAAATTTGCAACCTTCACATCGAGAAAAGAACATGAAGACGAACTCGAAGCGCTTATAGGTCAATGGACGGTCAACTATGATCGTGATGAATTGGTAAGGATGCTCCAGGAGGCAGGCGTACCCTCAGGCCCCGTGCAGGACGCTTCGGACCTCGTTGACAGGGACCCGCAACTCCGTGAAAGAGGGAGCTTTGTAAAACTCAATCATCCGGTCATCGGGGAGTGCAACCACCCGGTTCCGCCGGTAAAGTTATCGAAAAGTCCGGCGCAGGTCAAAACATCTCCCTGTCTCGGCGAGCACAATGAGTACGTGTACCTCGATCTACTCGGTATACCTGATGAGGAATTTGTTGAGCTGCTGAATGATGGGGTTTTGGAGTAAGCCGGCATTAAGGGGACCCATGGCCTGTTCTGCTATCAGCAAGATCGCCGCTCCGGCAGCAAGGCCACCGGATCTCCCCTCTATTGTTCACTGCGGGAGCCAAAGGCTTTGCCTCTGGTATTGTTGTATCTAGGGTGCTTCGCCTTTTATCCCCTTGTCTCCATCAGTTATTTCAGTTATTTGCACCATGGCAGTAAGCACTCATTGGATGATAAAGTATATTAGTATTCATTTAACCTATACCGTTGAATTTGGACAGCCACATATGGTACAAAAAGGTATAGTCATGAGAACGATATGCAACCGGAAGAGTGTCTTGTGCAACAGGAGGAAACATGGGTCCGCTTGAAGAGATGAAACAACGGTATGAGCAGCGCGGCAGTGCGGCATGGGCATGGAAAGCGAAGGGCGGGAAGGTTGTAGGGTACATATCCGACGATATTCCCGAGGAAATGATTCTCGCGGCAGGTTTTTTTCCCTTTCGAATGAGCGGAAGCCCTGGAGAGGGCACGGAAGAAGCGGATAAATATTCGGAATCTTTTTATGACCCCTCTGTACGGTCAATACTGAATATGCTGTTAACGGGAAAATATGACTTTCTCGATTTCATTATTATCCCCCATCATAGCGATGCCGTTCTGAAACTCTATCACCAGCTCTGGTGGATACACCAGATCAATCCAGCAATTACCTTTGCTCCCGTTTATCTTTTCGATGTACTCCATACACCCTTTTTGACGTCGGCCCTCTACGTCCGCGACAGGTTATTCGATCTCAAGAAACAACTGGAAGAATGGTCGGGTAAGAACATCAGCAACCAAGCGTTATCGCGGACCATAGCCATAGGAAATGAAAACAAGGCGCTCCTGAACAAGGTTGCCGTTTTGCGCACCGCCGAAAAACCACGCATTTCAGGGACTGAGGCGCTTCAGATCATCGGATCATCCACATTCATGCTGAAAGAAGAACACAATAAACTGCTCACACAATTCCTCGCGGGAGCAGAAAAGCTTCCGGAGAAGGAGGGTGTCAGAGTGTTTATCGAGGGGAGTGACCTCGATAATCTTGAGCTGTATAAACTTGTGGAATCCTCCAACGCCGTGATCGTTGCCGAGGACAGCAGCTGGGGAAACAGATATTTCGATGATCCCGTGGACCCATCTGCAGATCCGATGGATGCCCTTGCCGACAGATACCACGCACGGCCGTCCCGACTGAGAACACAGTCTTCAGATCAGAGGGTCGGTTACTGCGTACAAAAGGCGCTCTCGGCAAAGGCGCAGGGGACGATCTTTTTTTTACTCGAGTGGGACTCGGCCCCCGCCTGGGACCAGCCTGACCAGAAAAAAGCCTTGGAGGAGAAAGGCATTCCCTCACTTTGTTTTAGTGCACAGAAATATTTCCTGTCCGGCTCTGATCGGACGAACCTCAAAACCAATGTAGAACAATTCGTCGAGACGATTGCACAGGGACACAAGGAGGGCCAGAAATGAGTGAATCGAAAAACGTGAATGATCAGATTAAGACCGGCGCTCCCGGGAATGTAAAGCAACTGAAGGTCGCTACGATCTCTGCGAAGTATCAGAAAGACTGGTTTAAATCAACACAGGAAAGACTGGCAGTCGGCGAACCTTTTTGTCTTGCAAATGCCGATGCGCCCCATGAGATATTTCTCGCCATGGATGACATACCGGTTGTCATGACACAATGGTGGTCTGCCATTATCTCCGCTAAACAGATGTCAGCCTACTATTTCGACGGTATGAACGAGAAGGGTTATCAAAAAAACCTGTGCCGGTACTGCGCTCTGCCCCTTGCCTGCGCTATGGACCACAACCCGGAGCGTGCTCCCTGGGGGGGTCTCCCCAACCCGACTGTCCTGTTGGCCCAGCTTTCCTGTGACATACAGACGAAGATATTCGAGCGTCTTGCCCGCGAATACAACTGCAAATTCTTTCCCATGGAGTATCCGGCGCCTGCCCCGTCGTATCCCCGCTGGTGGGAAACATTGGAGACCCGATGGGAAGAAATAGTCGGCACTCAGGCCCTGGATCTCCGCGTGGAAGAGTTAAAGGCCCTCATACGGTATCTGGAGATTACAACAGGCAGGGCATTCAACCACAAGAAATTCGTGGAAATCATGGAACTGGAAAATCAACAGGAGGAATACTTCAAGAAGATCCGCAACCTCCTCTCCATGACCCGCCCTTCCCCGGTCGGCTTGCCTGACCAACTGGCAGCCACCATGAACCTTCAGTGGCACCGGGGAACGAGATGGGGCGTGGATCACGCACGGATGTTCTACGAAGAGGTAAAAGAGAAGGTGGATAAAGGCGACGCGGTCTGTAAAGACGAGAAAGTCAGGCTCATGTGGATCGGGCGCGGACTTTGGCACAACACGGGCTTTTATCGGTACTTTGAAGAAAGGTATGGCGCTGTTTTCACCAATTCGATGTACCTCTCGATCGCCGCAGACGGCTACATTCGCGAGTATCGCGGTGATCCACTCAGGGCATTGGCCAGCCGTCATTTATATATGGGATACTGGCTGCGCGATCCCGCCTGGCAGTTGAATGAGGCAAAACGTTTTGGGGTCCACGGGGCCGTGATGATCGTAGCCAGCAATTGCATCGACTCTGTGGGCAACATGTTTATCAAGATGGCCCTCGAAAAAGCAGGAGTGCCTGTGCTGCCCATCTATGCCGATGTCGTTGATGCGAGAGAGTGGGATGACGAAGGCATCAAAATTCAGGTCTCACAGTTCATCGAGGAAAGATGCGCGGCTCGATAGAGCCTTGCCAATGACCCTTGTGGTGTGCCGTATCAAATCATAAGGAAGTGAGGTAATGCCATGCTCAGCAACTACAGAGTATTAGATTTCACCGATGAGAAAGGTTTCCTGTGCGGCAAGATATTCGGTGATCTCGGAGCCGACGTGATCAAGGTTGAAAAACCAGGAGGAGATGCTTCCCGGCGTATCGGCCCCTTCTTCCGCGACACTCCTGATCCTGAGAAGAGCCTTCAGTGGTTTTCTCTGAATGCCAGCAAGCGGGGGATCACCCTGAATATCGAAAACCCTGAAGGCAAAGAAATTTTCAAGAGGCTTGCCGATACGGCAGATGTGATCATCGAATCTTTCAGTCCAGGCCATTTGGATACGCTGGGCATCGGTTATGCGACCTTAAGCGCCCGTAACCCCAGGCTGATCATGACGTCCATCACGTCATTCGGACAGACCGGCCCCTACAAAGATCATGAGGCCTCCGATATCACGCTTCTCGCCATGAGCGGGTTTCTGAGCATCAACGGCGACAGTGACAGGCCACCGCTTCGGATGTGCCTCGATCAATCTTACTATCTAGCCAGCGCACAGGCTGCCGCGGGCACACTACTCGCCATCCAGTGCCGGTATGCTTCCGGCCGGGGACAGCGTGTTGATGTCTCCATCTATGAAGTAGCTGTCCGTGCCAACTACCGTGAACCCTTTCGATGGGAATGGGAAAAGGCAAAAACTCCTCGCATGGGTAATCGCTTCGCTAGGGGTGGAAAAGGCTTCAAACAGTTGTGGCCCAGTAAGGACGGCTATGTCACGTGGCTTATCATGATGGAAAATGCCAAACCGGTCCGTGGTTGGGTCGAATGGATGAAAGAGGAGGGCGCAGCAGGCAGATGGGCCGGGATAAACTGGGATGAAGTCACTTCCTTCGTACAGTGGAGTGATGAAGACATACAGGCAATACAGGATTCAATTGCCGCGTTTATCGCAACTCATACAACCAAGGAGCTGGAAGCAGGTTCGATGAAGCGCGGTCTTTTGCTTTCACCGGTCAATCGTGTCGATTCCGTGGCAGAAGACGAACAGCTCATTGCGAGAGGGTTCTGGAAAAAGGTGGAACATCCTGAACTCAAGACCTCTTTTACCTATCCCCGATTTGCCTATCTGTCGAGTGAAGATGCCAATGAAATCCGTTTTCGCGCACCCCTCATCGGAGAACATAATATGGAGATTTACGGCAAAGAGCTGGGTTTCTCTGAAGAAGACATAGCATCCCTGAAAAGACGCGGGATTCTTTAATATCACAAGGAGGGAGCGAATGACACCACAGCGGGGCGCTTTAGAGGGAATAAATATATTGGATTTTAGCTGGGCCGGCGCGGGCCCCTTTGTAACCAAGTTTCTGGCCGATTTCGGGGCCCAGGTCTTCAAGGTGGAATCGAGAAAACGTCCTGACGTAGGACGTATGACGCCTCCTTTCAAGAATAACGTACGCCACCCTGATGGGAGCGCTTTGTTTATTCATACCAATACGAGCAAACTCAGCATCACCCTCAACATCCAGCATCCGAAGGGTATCGAAATTATCAAAAAGCTTGTGGGTAAGGTTGATATCGTTATGGAAAACTTTACACCTGGTGTCATGGCACGCCTGGGGCTTACCTATGATGAACTCAAGAAAATAAAACCCGATATCATTATGGCAAGTTCGAGTATTTATGGCCAAACTGGCCCAAAGACCCGTTTCAGCGGCTTTGGAAATTCCGGGAGCGCAATCTCAGGTCACTATATGCTGACCGGCTGGCCCGACAGAGAACCGGTATCTCCGGGTATAGCCTATGCCGATATAGTGCAGCCCCAATTTACCATGATCGCCATACTGGCAGCGCTAGATTACAGAAAGAAGACCGGCAAGGGCCAACTGATTGATTGCACACAGGTAGAAACGATGATTCAATTTATATCACCTGCTATCCTCGACTACTTTGCGAACGGTAATATAGAGACACGACAGGGCAACCGTTCTTCCTATGCCTCTCCCCACGGTGTCTTTCCCTGCAAAGGTGATGATCGCTGGTGCGCCATTGCCGTCTTCAACGAACCGGAGTGGCAGAATCTTTGCGCGCTCATGGGTAGCCCTGAGTGGTGCGGGAACAGCAAGTTCGCAAGCCTTTCCACGCGGAAAGCTCATGAAGACGAACTGGAATCACTCATCGGCGCGTGGACCATTCAGTATGACCGGGATGAACTGGCTGCCATGCTGCACAAAGCAGGCGTCACCTCCGGTCCTGTTCACGACGGGTCTGATCTCGTGGACAGAGACCCTCATCTCAAGGAACGGCAGAGTTTTATTAAACTCACACATCCGGTGGCGGGCGAATGCAACCACCCGGCACAGCCGGTGAAGCTCTCTGACTGCGCACCGCATATGAAAACATCTCCCTGCCTCGGCGAGCATAACGAATACGTGTATAAAGAGTTTCTCGGTATTTCTGATGAGGAATATAATACGCTCCTCAGTGAAAAGGTCTTTGAGTAATATTCGGAAAAGTGAAGACAATCGGAACAAGTTTTGTCATTTTTAGGAAAACCGATATAGCCTGAAAGAGGTTGTCGTTATGAATTTGCCCTTAGAGAATGTGAAAGTCCTCGATATGTCGAGGATGCTTCCGGGACCGTATTGCACCTGGCTCCTTGGCGATATGGGGGCTCACGTGATACGAATAGAACAACCCTCTGAAATTGCCAAGTCGGATAAAGCCCATAACATAGAATCAGCGGACGGCAGGTCGCGACGCGAAATGAGGGCCTATGACTTTTTCTCCCGCAACAAGAAAAGCCTTCTCCTAGACCTCAAGAAAGAGGAATCGCGAGATATCATCTATAAACTGGCGGAGAAGAGCGATATCTTCGTTGAGGATTATAGACCGGGCGCAATGGATCGATTCGGATTCGACTATGAGCACATCAAAAAAATTAATCCGCAAATCATTTATTGCTCGATTTCTCTCTGCGGCCAGACAGGTCCATACCGGAGACGCGCGGGCCACGACCCTATAGCCCTATCATTATCTGGAGTTCTCGGCCAGATTCTCAGCGAAAATAGTGTGCCTGTTATACCGGACCCTGTTCTTGTGGGCGATGCGGTGGCAGGTCTCAATGCGGCGATCGGCATTCTCCTGGCCCTCAGGGTAAAAGAGCAGGAAGGACGGGGGCAGTACATCGATATCGGCATGATGGACACTATTATGCCGCTTTTGGGTGGTATGTATCAAGGCTATTTCAGAGATGGAGCTATCCCGGAACGGCGAGGCAAAACAGGTTATCTCGGCGTGTGGCAGACAAAAGACGGAAAATACATATGCACCACCAATCTGGAGCCTCAATACTGGGAGAATTTCTGTCGAGCCATCGGCAAAGAAGAATTCATTCCCTTTCAGCACGATGCGGACAAAAAGAAGATGATGATAGAAACGATCGGCCGGATCATCCTGACCAGAAACAGGGACGAATGGGTAGTGGTTCTTACCGATACAGGCTCACAGGTTGCTCCTGTATACGGCGCGGATGAGGCATTGCATGATCCGCAGGTCGTTCATCGCCAAATGGTCCTTGAGGTCAAGGACGTAGCCCTGGGAAAAACGGTTAAACAGCTCGGAATACCCATCAAGCTATCGGAGACGCCAGGCAAAGTGAGACACGTCGCCCCACCGCCCGGTGAGCACACACGGCAGACCATGGAGAGTTTGGGCTACTCGGATAGCGAAATCGAAAGACTTATTCAAGAGGGTGTTATCCACTGCCAATATGATGCTGAGAAATCTTAGCAACACGTTCGTGTTTAACCCGTACGGTTAATCTGACCTGTACGGCGAAAGCGGGAAGGGTTTCACGAAGTCTATCGTCTCCAGACGATGTCGCCGCCCAAAACAGTCATGTCAACTTTGATGGGTTTCGGTGGCACGTTGGCAGAAACTTTAGTCGGGTCATCACTGAGGATAACAAGGTCAGCATGCTTGCCGACCTCAATAGACCCCTTGATATTTTCTTCAAAACACGCTCTTGCCCCTTCATATGTGTATATCCGCAATGCCTCCATAGGTCCTATGCCTTCCTCGGGGAGGACTGGTCTGCCGCCTTCTGACATTCTGGTAATGGCAGCACGGATGCCGGTAAAGGGATTTGGGCCTGCGATGGGAAAATCAGAACTCGCAGCGACTCTGATACCACTCTTCATAAGCGTCCCTATGGGATAGAGATGCACCAATTGTTTTGCAGGAACCGTTTCGAGATACCGATCTCCACTGCAGTAGATGAAGGAGGGTTGAGTAACGACAGTGATGCCGAGAGCATGGAGCCGTTTCGCTAAACCCTGGGAGCAGACGGAACAGTGTTCGATACGGTGCCGATGATCAGGCCTTGGGTATCGCTTCAATGAGTATTCAATGGCATCGCAGGCGGCCTCAATAGTTCTTTCTTCAACGGCGTGGAGTACGGCCTGGAGCCCTGTCCTGTGGATTTCAAAGACCATTTCATTGAGCTTTTTCCTGCTTGGCTGCAAGCTTCCCGTGATTTCGTGGACAATAATTTTCACCCCTAAGATACGGGGCCCACTTTCACCAGCGCGTAACGAATATATCTGTCGCCTATATTCATCGAACCCTTTCGCGCCGAGCATCATAGATACCCTCGGTTTGAAGATACCTTCATCCTTCCATCGTTGAAACATATTCCAATGATGGAGATCGTTATGAGATGTGGCGTCCTGAATTGAGGTGATCCCATAGGAGAGCAATGCTTCATTTGCAAGTTTTATCCCATGTCTCATTTCCTCATCATCAAGGGGAGGTATTTTCTTCGCGAGATAGCCGCCCATCCCATACAGGATGCCCGTGGGTTCTCCTGTGTCAAGATCGCGGTCGATGAGACCGTCAGGGGGATCACCTGTCTCTTTTGTGATGCCGACCAGTTGCAAAGCGAGACCGTTGAGAACATGGGCATGCCCTGAACGATGAGTAAGCTTTATGGGATACAACGATGTGGCCATATCAAGATCGTGGCGGTTTGGATGGCGTTTTTCTTTAAGATGAAAATCATTAAAGCCCTTTCCCCGTATCCATGTGCCCGGTGGACGATCTTTGCAGAAAGACTTAATCTTGTTCTGCATATCGCCTATGGAACCTATACCTTCTTGCGGGGACATATTAATGGATACAAGGCTCTCAGCGTAAGCGGCAAGATGACAATGGGCGTCAATGAAACCGGGGATGACGGTTTTCCCTTTGCAGTCAATCATCTCTGTTTTTCTTTTTCGTAGGTCATGGATTATCCTGTTGGCTTTAACTGCCACGATACGGCCACTCTCCACAGCAACTAACTCCGTCTTTGGAAAAACGTTGTCCATGCTAATCACCTTGGCGTTATGGAGAATTAAATCAAACATGGGTATCTTCAGGATAAAACGTTACGATGAAGAAGCGGAAAAGTCAATGAGACGATGGTAAGGCATGAGACTCTCCAGCCTCGCAAACAGGTGATATAAGTATAGAGGACTCACCAAAATATGCACTGATAGACTGGAAACCTTACTGACTGGCTTGTAACCCGATACTGTCGGTTCTTTCGTGTCGGTTCATTTTATGAATTGCTTCCCGATGGACCCGTACGGATCTCTTCACCATCATCGTCGAGATAACAGCCGATACATTTTCCTTTACAGTCAACGTATATCTCATTACAACGGATGTTCCATTTTTACTCCATCCCTTTTTATGAGGATAACCTTCTGTTATTTCTTGAGTTTCCTGCGATCGAGCAGTTTCTTCCTACTGACTACAGACACTCCGAAGTGAGGTAGGGCCGTTGGCAGGGAGACTCCGGCTGCTTTCAATAATTGGGCGTTTATCCCCTGTGGGACAGGGATATGATGTGTCGATCCCTTGCCCTCGGTGACCATTTCAAGAGAAGTCAAGGATGAGAGGGAATGGATGCCTTCCTCCACGGTGACATTAAGGGATGCCCATGCCTTCTTCAGATATCTGATGATGATATATGCGAGCATGACCACCAGGGCATGACCCCGCGTACTCCCTTCTGTTCGCACATTCCATGGCCGTAATTCAAGAAAGTCTGTTTTTGAGGTACGGAAGGCATCCTCTACCATGGCAAGGTCTTTATATCGTCGATGGATAACGGCTTTGTCAACCCCGGGCAGGTCGCTTTTAATCACGTAACAGCCGTCAAACTTTGCTTCCTCATTCAGCGCTTCATTATCTGTGTCAAGGAAAAGGGTCCGCTCAGTAACTGATACGGTAAGCCACTTCTGCGTTTTGAGGCGGCGTATCTTCTCTTTAACATCCCCCATGGCCACATCAACGTGTGCCCCGGGATGAGTTGCAAGGTACATGTTCTTTTTAGCAAGCAGTTTCAGGACGGCTTCTTTCTTCCCGGTACGGGTTTTCTCCATCTCGTGCGCTCGGAAGGGATTGCGTCGGAGAATATAACGGACAGTACCATCAATCACCTCGCACAGGGTATCTTCGAACAACTCCATCTGAATAACCCCGTTTTTCAGCAATGTTTCTATCTCCGGTTTTGTAATGGCAGTAATGTAATGGAAACCTACCCGTCCCAGCATTTCAACCTGTCCACTTTTTACCATCCCCCGGTCACCCACAAGGGTAACCCGATCACACCCGAATCTTTCAGCCGTTTTTTTCACCTGGCTTTCAAACGTAGAGGGATCACGGGTGTTGCCCCTGAACAGTTCAATAGAAACCGGTTCTCCCTCTTCATCACAGAGAAGCCCTGCGACGATCTGTTTTTTTCCTGACTTCTTATCCCTGTTATAGCCCCATTCAGCAAACACGTTCTGATCTCCTTCAAGGTAGCTTTTTGTTACATCATAGAGGAAGAGTTCCGGTTTTGTCCGTGTATGAAAAAGACGGTCCTCAATCGCCTTCTGGTGATCTGCAAGCCATGCGAGGTTTTTGTAAAGATGATCTTCAGTAAAGGTCTCGGTGATTCCCAGAATATCACAGGCAGCATGGGTACCTGCCAGTCTCACTGAAGAGAGACGAGAGCCCTCATCGATGATTCTCGCACAGATCTGCCAGAGTGCGAGCTTTCCCTGCCGGTCTGTCCGAAGGGCTTTTTCGATACCTGTCTTTTGAGCAATCCTGCTAATAAGCCATACCGCCCCGATACTTTCACCCTGCCGTAACTCAACCCCCTTTAAAGAAGTAAGCTCTGTAAGATTATGCTTATACTTCAATGCAAGCCTCAGGGCTTCCACCTCCTTCGGATCGCAGTGGGTAAGGTTCGCAATGGTCCTGTTTCTGTTCTTTCCATCCTCCCGGTATGCCTCTCGTAATAAGGTGCACCGGTGAGAGATTTTCCCTGATTTTGTTTTTGTAAGCACATCGGTGATATACATGCCTATTATATAGCATCTTAATTACTTTCTGTCAAGCACAAAAAGCATTATATACATGTCTATAATTATCAGCTGTATATTCCTATTTGTCCTGTGTTATCCAAGTGTTGTTACATCGGAGGGGTGGAACATGTGTTACAAAGGTCGGTAGCCATTAAGGGTATGGAACGTATCGGTAGAGTCGATGTAGTCATCCCGCACCTGATCACTGATATAACAAAATACTATTGATTGTTCTTCATCTATTTGAGCCTGCCTATGGACAGGATAGAAGTTCGTGATGAGTATCGATGAGCGTTTAGTCGGTAATCTTCGATACCAACCGTTTGCTACGCACAGTTTCTTTGTAGATACTATTATTCCGGCAACGAAACATCTGAATTTTATGCCGCATAAGCCGCCACCGGATGGTGGAAGTGTTTCTTAACATGATCTGGTCTCTTTACCAGTGTTCTCATACATGACTTGGTCTTGTGTTGCAGGTCTTCGGCGTTCCCGGCCTAAAGTCCCGGAATGGACCCGGTGTTTCAGGTCCTTATCGAGGATTCAATTCTGGGGAATACGCAGGAAGATAAAAGACCTTTATGTTGTCCTTTTTCTTTTCAAGCCATGGAGTTACATCCCTGCCATGGTGTATTTTCACATTGTGCAGAACAAGATATACCTTCTGTGTGCTGTCCTTGATAGGACAGTTCATGAAGTCAATACGTCTTAAGGAGTTTATGGGCTCTCTTAAGATCATGAATCTGACCTTCCCTTGGTTATTGAGGGCAGATATCCTGTTGATGCATTCCTTTTTTGAAGGTATCCTGAGAACCGGTTTTGTTCCGTGCGGAGAATAGCCGTGAGTATGATTGGCTTCGTTCTGAATGCCTGTTTCGTCTTTTCAGAATATTTCTTGCCTTCTCTTTCTTTGCCTCTTTTGCTATACGCGGATATTCGGTTTTAAGTCATGGTTCCACCGCTTCCGGTTTCTGTTCCCGTGCCTCCTTGACCGGCTTCAAAAAAGTAAACCCCCACCGGTAGAGATACTCACCCACGGTGCGTATGGGCATGTGTATTTTGTACCTTCTCCGGATGAGTTCCTCAACTGCCTTTCTTGTCCAGAGCGCAAGGGGGAACTTCAGCTGGTCCGGTGTTTTGTCGATAATGAGGTTTTTCACCTCCCGCTCCCGGTCTTTACTGAGTGTTCTCGTTTCTCCGTGACGACGTCCCCGCATGTCAAGGGCGACAGCTTTCTGTCCTCCTTTCTTGTGCTTCTGCCAGATCGTACTGGCGTGCTGTGTGCTTACGCCAAGGAATGAGGCAATATCCTTGTTCTTTTTACCCTTTTTTCTCAAATAGACAATCTGGTCACGGATGTTCTGTCTGACTTCATTACTGAGGGTTCAAGCGTCTCTTTCCCCATGAGATACGTATCCCCTAAAATGAGATATAATTCAGTTATTTAATTGGCGTAGTAATATTATAGGAAGATTTGCCCTGGAGCCCCAAAGCATAAGTTATGCTTGCAAGTCGGCACTTCTGTGATTATATCTTTTTCAAAGTACGTCTCCGGGAGGTGTATCTATGAGAAACGTCCGGCTCATATTCGCGGTTGTCCTGTTGGTCTTCCTCAGCGCAAGCTTTTCGAGTGGAAGGGTAGTCGATACATTAGGACAGATCAGGGCCAGGGGCTTGTTGCGGGTCGGTGTCAGGACACATTCACCCCCGTTCGGGTCGGTCGATCCGAACGGGCAATACGAGGGCTTTGACGTGGATATGGCACGGTTAGTGTCGAAGCAACTTTTTGGCCATGAAGATGCCGTTGAACTGATCCCGGTTACCCCGGAAAATGAGATTGCCATATTGAAGTCAGGCAGGATCGATGTCGTCATTGCCGCAACAGCCATCACGCAGGGACGGGAGAAGATGGTAGATTTCAGCATTCCCTATTTCGTCTCCGGCCATCTCGTCCTGACAAGGAAAGGTGAAAGAATTGGAAGCTACCGTGACCTCGCAGGGAAGAAAGTAGCGACGATCGCTGGCAGCACGAGCGATACATCGCTCCGCAGGCTCACACCCTCCTCAATCCGGATCAGATTTGACACTGCCTCTCAGGCCATCGAGGCCCTGAAACAACACCGGGTAGACGCCTTTGTGGGTGACGATACCATTCTGATCGATGCCGAGAGTGATAATCCAGAGCTGGTGATTCCCAATTGGCAGCCCTTCTCGATTGTTCGCTATGGGATGGCGGTAAGAAAAGGGGACAAGGAGTGGCTGAACTTTTTGAACAGCACCCTGCGACAGGTGGAGAAATCGGTTGAATACCGCAAGCTTCTTGAAAAGTGGTTCGGAATGGCCAGAGCGCTGGTATATGAACGAATGATTTCCCCGCGTTAATGGAAGGAAGAGATTCACAACGGCCAGACTCACCCATTTTATCCATTGGAACGACGTTCCTTTGAAAGGAAGATGAGTAGACTATCTATATAGAGCACAACTACTAAAGCAAACAACGCAAGTGTCTGCGAGGACTAATGTCCTGATGCAACAAGGCCAGCGATAAGGGAGAAGAAATGCCCCCGCGTCTTTGGCCTTGTTGAAGAGCCTATTTCCTCCTGATCTCTTTCGCGTAGAGATCATCGGACTTGAGATAACGGATCGTAACGCTATCCCCCTCTTTGATGTCATTAAGGGATGCAGGCTTGCCTTTGACCGTGACCTTGGTATCGGCATTCACGATTGTCCCTACGTCCATCGTCTCGCCCCCGGTCTTGGCGGAAATAGTAATTGCCTTACCCTCGGGGTCAATGGAGGTGACCTTGCCGGTTGCAGTCTCCATTTTGCCTTTTTCCTGTGCAGCTAAAATACTGACCATCAGAAACGATGTAATCACGAGGACGAACAATATTACTATCGATCTTTTCATATATAACCTCCTCCTAGTAATGTATTTCTTTTTAATGTATTTCTTTCCCAATTATATTCATCGTTGGTTGTACCGGCAAGTACCTGGGGACAATTAAGGCACTGAATATCTGGAACCGACAAAACGGTATACGGATAACGCCCACGACAATACCATTGAGTTGAGGCAAGACGTCAAAAAAAACGGGCCACGAGCCAGACCTTGCCGTCGTGAATGGTTCAACCCTGTACTACGTTCCTCCGCAATAAATGCATATCGTCCGTACCTGATGATAAGAGGCCGTCCTCCTTAATAGCCCATCCCATATCCGAGGCTGTTGCCGACGAGCGTCGAAAAAAACAACTGCAGAAACATCGAGAAGGGGCATCCTAACCTTTTTCTTTCTTTTGTATGCGGGATTTCGGAAGAGATTTCGGTATCCGCGCCAAGACATCAGGTGTAGGAGAAGTACCGATAATACCCTTCCTTTCAAGTTCTTTCATGTCCTCCTCCGACATACCGAGGAGTCCCCCGTAGACATGGGCGTTATGCTCTCCCAGGTCCGGCGCCCTGCCGTCAGTTTTCATAGATGTTTTGGACAGGGTAAAGCCTTTCCCCTTGCAGATATACGCGCCAAAACCAGGACGGGGATCTTGGATCCTGTCCCAGAATCCATGGATCTTCAGGTGCTGGTCTTCCATTAGGTCAGGTACAGAGAAGAGGGCGGAGGCACTAACACCTCTCTTCTGCAAAAGATCCATCAACTCTTTCCTCTCATATGCAATCGTCCATGAGGCTATGATCTTATCGATCTCTTCCTTGTGGTGCCAGCGATTCAAGCCGCCGGTGAAACGGGGATCGCTCACAAGTTCAGGCATGCCCATAACTTCGCAGAGTCTTTCCCATTCATCGTCGTCCTTTACAACAAGCGCGATCCATGAATCCTCACCCTTGCAGGGGTAACAGCCGTGAGGGGCATAAAAGGGATGTGAGTTGCCCTCGGGTTGAGGAACCCGTCTGTTCATGGAGTAATCCATGACAACATCACCTATGCAGCTTGTCAACAGTTCACGCTGTGAAATGATCACGTGTACGCCCTTCCCTGTCTTCCTCCGATGACGGAGAGCCCCAACACGAAGCCCGCCGAGACAGTGCCGGAAAGAGGATCAGGAATATTCGTCGCGGTAAACATACCGATTTCATTTTCGTAATCGGAGATGGACCGTACTCCGCTCGTAAAGGCGAGTATTTCGGCATTGGAACCGTATGTTCGCTCCGGGCCGCTTTCACCCTGACTCGACACCGATAAAAGGATGATCTTGGGGTTGGTATCCTTCAGCACATTGTAATCAATCCCTAATTTCTCCATGACACCCATACGAAAATTCTCTATCACAATATCGCTTATTCCTACTAATTTGAGAAAAATAGCCCTTCCTTCAGCATGAGACAAATCGAGCGTAATGCCAAGTTTATTCCGGTGCCGTCTCAGATTGATCATCCCCCGGTTCCAGGGGGTGTCTCCCAGATCGTTATTCAGATACAAAAGACCCTGCGTGACAATCCTGTCCGGATCAGGGTGCGTGCAGGACTCTATCTTGATGACTTCCATCCTCAGTTCACCGAGAAGTTCCGCACAGGCAGATCCGGCCCAGAACATGGAGAGATCCAGCACCCTCATTTTCGATTCGGAGATTGACCTTTTTTCCATTTTCAGATCACCCCCAGTTGTCTTAAACGAACCAGATCCTGCCGGCTATATCCCAGGTCATGGCAGAGTATCTCGGTATTGTGCTCTCCAAAAAGAGGTGCCCGTCCGTGTTTCCACTTAATATCTCCCATAGTGGCATATGCCCCCGGATAACTAAGCGGCCCGGCCAGAGGGTGATCGATGGTGGTGAAATAGCCGTGTTCCCGGTATTGCTCGGATTGGAACAGGTCTTCCACGTTGGCAAGATACGCTGCAGATACTTTACTCTGCTGCAATCTGTCATAGACCTCTTTTTTGCTGTAATCCACCAGCCGTGACAGGATGATAACGTTCAATTCATCCGCGTGCTCGCTCCTTCTCCGCATATCGATGAAGCGATCGTCCTCTGCCAGTTCGGGTAAATCCAATGCTTTGGCAAGGCGCGGCCATTCATGAGGAAATGCGCGGATATAAAACCAGCCGTCCTTGCAAGGTAGAAGCATTGGAGCAAGTCTTCTCCTGAGGTCTTCTCCGCGACAGAGATAAGATTCGACGGTGATAAAATCATCGTGCAGGAGGACCTCCTGAACAGATACCTCCACCTTCTGTCCGACCCCTGTCGCCTCTGCATCAAGAAGAGCGGCCATGCTCCCTGTGAAAGCCGATGCTCCGGCACGATAGTATATGATATTGCCACCCATTTTTATGGGTTCGCGTTCAGGGCTCCCCTGCTGGAGCATCATACCGCTTGCCGCTTCCAGAACAATTTCTTCCGATTTGAGGTACATATCGGGTCCCTTTTCGCCAAACGGAGTGATTGACGTAAAAACGAGCTGCGAGGCCGTTTTTTTAAGTTCTTCATAGCCAAGCCCAATACCATCCATCACACCGGGACCCAGATCTTCAACGAGAACATCTGTTTTCTCGATCAACGAGCGCAAAATTTTCTGTCCTTCTTTTGTACGGATATCCAATGTCATGTCCTGCTTTTCCGTGTTTAAATAGAGAAATAATCCACTCTTCTCAGGGTGAGGATCATCGCCCGGAAAGGGTCCCATTCTACGCGCAGGATCGCCCCCACTTGGGGCTTCTATCTTGATTACACGAGCCCCCAGCGCAGCCATTGTTTTCGTACAGGCCGACGCACTGATATGCTCGCTCAGTTCAATCACCGTGACTCCGTTTAAAAATTCCATATTCCACCAGCCTGAACGTTATTTGATATCTGGCTTGACATATCTGACTATACTCCTTTGACTTCAGAGCGTCTTTTCCGGAACACAACCCGCAGGACTAAAATGAACATTCCGATACCTAAACCCCAAAGACTCAGAAGATTACTTGGATATAGCAAGAATATTGAACTGACAAGAAAGGAGGCCCTGGATAGCATGTTTATCACCGTTCTTTCTCTAAAACCAAAGAAGGACAAACTCATGGCGATCACTCCCAGTACGCTCGCCCCATAATAGAAGATTGTCTGGCTAATGGTTGAGTGATACCCGACCATCGCCGGGGAGAGCATAAAAAAGAAGGGAAAGATAAAACCGACAGCGGCCAGCTTGAGCGAAATAAAAGCCGTCCTTACCCAATTAGCCTTCGCAATTGCAGCTCCCACAAAGACGGCCCCACATACAGGAGGCGTTATCTGAGCCAGACAGGAATAGAAAAAGAGGAAGAGATGGACCATTAAGGGAGGAAAAAAATGAGAAAGACCAGGCGCAAGCATGGCTGCCGACAAAATGTACGCCGCTATAGGCGGAACTGCCATGCCGAGTATCAGGGGCACTATGGCACCGAGGGCAAGTCCACCCCACATGTTTTGGGCCAGGGCTGCCTCTGTCACTTCTATAAGTCTCGCGGTTAAGCCTCCCACAAAAAGGATATTTACCAATACGCTTGCGGTAATAATCAGGGGGGCAAGACCCGCTAACGACTCGCCACCTTTAACGAAACTGTCGATCATTGCAGCAGTTCTGTCTTTGAGAGCCGCCGGAGTATACTTTCCAATCAGTAAAAACAAGATGAGAGTAATGATACATGTCCAAAAACCGGCTATGGTGAGATCAACGCCGGTTAGAATAAGATAAAAAAGAAAAATGATAGGAATAGCGAGGACTACCACCTTGCCTTTTCCCCACACGCTGGACCACGGGGGCATATCCTCGCCCTTCATAGCAGCAAGTCCTAAATATTTCGCTTCATAATCAACACCGATGTAGATTGAGAGATAATAGAGAGCAGCCAGAAAAGCCGCATGATAACAGATTGTAGCGTAATTTACACCAAGCATTTCAGCCATGAGGAAAGCGCCGAGGGCCATAACGGGTGGAGTGAAAGTACCCCCAGTTGAGGAGCTGGCTTCAACAGCACCGGCAAACTCCGCCTTATACCCCAACTTTTTCATCATAGGTATGGTATAGGTTCCAGTAACAGCGCAAATAGCCATAGAACTCCCCGAAATCATACCCATTAACGCGCTCGCCACAATCGCGACCTTGGCCGGCCCGCCTCTTGCTCGTCCCGCAACCCTCAGCGCGGCGTTGACAAATATATCACCCACCCCAGTGCCAACCAGAATGCCGCCGAAGATAAGAAAAATAGCGAGAACCGTGGCCGACAATCCTGTAGTTGATCCGTATAATCCCGAGGTAGAAAAATACATGTTTTTTATGATAAAAGTGAGAGGTAATCCCCGTGTTCTTAGTACATCGGGAAGAACGGGGCCAAGATATACGAGAGCCAACGCTATTCCTGTCAGAACGACAACCGGCCAGCCCGAAGTCCTTCGCGCTGAATCTATGACAATGAGAAAGAGACAAATACCCAGAATTATATCAATGGTCCCCATGGGCGCTGACATTTCATAGATGACCATATTCTTTAAAAGGATATTAACGTTGGCAATCACGGCAATGCCAACAAAAATCCAATCGTAGACAGGGACCTTTGTGTCATCCTTGCCTTTCTTTGACCACGGAGTAATGATAAGGGCCAGAGAGACTGCAAGCATAACATGTATGGACCTGACCGTCAGCTCATTGAGCGAAAAGAGACTGACGCTCCCCAATTGAAAGAGAACAAATATAATGGCTATTACAGCGCCAATCTTTTTACGGTTACCCATTCCGCTTCTCCTCTTTGTATGCAATTTGAGCTAATGCTATCCCGCCCTTTATGTCCAACGATACAATATAATCAAAGAGAGGGACGCATGCACCTCCGTTCAATCATCTCTTGTACTCAGGCGGAATCAAGGATTGGGGAACGGGAATACCTTTTTCCTTGCAATAGCGCACTACACCTGCATGTAAAGGCGCAAAAGCCGTTGGAGCCGACTGTGCTGCCGCTTCTGTAAGCATTTTGAGCGGATCAACCCAGCCCGCAGCAGCAAGTGTCTGGACAATTTCATCGTAATGTTCATAAATGGCTTTCGTCATTTTATACACGATGTCTTCTGGTATATCCGAAGTAAGCCAGGAACCATTAAAGCTTGATATCACCCAGAAGTTACCGGACTGAGGTGCTTCCTTGAACTGCCCCTTCTTGACGTTCATGAAGAGTGTGTTGGGATAAACCTTTTTCATTTTTTCCATTTGATTATCATTGAACCCGATGATATCGAGAGGCAGCTCAAGGTTAACGCTTGCCATGGCCGCGTCATACATTCTTGTGGGGCTTTGTTTCAGTATCCCTACGACCTTGCCCAACTCAAGATTTCTCATGGTATCTTCCAAAGTACCGCGAATCAATTTGGGCTTAACCTCAGGGATGGCCTTTAGTATTTGCATACACAAGTTTTCGGCATCACTGCCAATAAAACCCGGGTTAAGAGGCTTATCGTTCAAATCTGACCAGGAATGTATATTTGCATCCTTACGCACGTAGGTCATCAATGCCCCCTGTGATAGGCCCATGAATAATCTGACATTCTTCCATGGCTTACCCTTCCACTTGTCTTCACCCCAATATTGGTCACGGGCGGCATCAATGCCCCCTGACCCGATCTGAAAGACCCCTTCCTGCACCCGCATGGCGTTATCGTATGAAGATCCGCTTTCGATTGTCGTCACCCTGACCTCTGGGACATATTTATTAATCAGTTTGGCCATGGCGAGCTTGGGCGGGTAATAGCTTGAGGAAGATTGAGTGGCTCCAAAATTGAGCATAAGCACCTTATCCGCCGCATGCGCAGGAAAACTAAAACCCATGTACAATACAGCTAACAGCAAAATCACTCCGGTAGTAACACCATTTCCTCCGTGTCTCTTCATTTGTCCCTCCTTAATTGATTTCAAAATAATTACTTGCCTTCGATCCATCATACATTGCGGCTCCGTTCGAGGGCTATGAGCGCCGCTCCCAGGGCCCCCACAAGTTGCGGCTCTTCAGGGACAAGGAGTGTTGTCCCAAGCTGGCTCTCCAAGGCCCGTACCACACCGATGTTTTTCGCAACCCCTCCGCTCATCATGACCCTCTCGACAAGGCCTACATGGTCAATCATGATCGAAACCCGCTTCGCAATGGCCTGATGGATACCATTGATAATATCGCTCCGGCTGCACTTATTGGCCACCGCTGAAACTACTTCCGATTCGGCGAATACGGTGCACATGCTACTGATCTGTATAGTCTTCGTTGAGCGCGAGGATAATTCTCCCATCTTTTCCACCTCGGTGTCCAGCGCCCGCGCCATTACCTCCAGAAAACGACCGCACCCTGCCGCGCACTTGTCATTCATGATAAAGTTCACCGGCATACCGGTTTCATTGAGCGCGATGGCCTTGCTGTCCTGTCCGCCGATATCGATAACCGTTCTAGCTTCAGGAAAAAGCCTGTGGGCTCCCTTCGCGTGGCATGAGATCTCTGTCATTTCAGCATGGGCGAAAGGGATGTTCTTTCTTCCATATCCTGTCGCAAGGACATACCTGATATTTGACGTTTCAATACCGGCTATCATGAGGGCCATCTCGAAAGCAGTCTCACCCGCCTTTTGACTGAAGGCGCCTGTGAGAGTGAGGGCCTGCCCCACAATCCGTGCTTCATCATCGAGGATAACGGCCTTAGCAGTTAAAGAACCAATGTCTATTCCGGCAACAAACATATTTTTCTCAACCCCATTCGCGTTATAGAACGGTTAATATTCGGGCCTCCTCATCTACTGTACTCCCCGCAATCGGGGTAACTCTCGTTCGGCCACCGGAAGATATGACTACGTGAGCACCACAACTTCATCTCCATCCCACTCATACCGGGCGTTCAAATTGGCCCCTCTCGTTATCTTTTCCGTGTACTCAAGAACCTGCTGTCCCCTTTCGTCATGCTTAAGGATCTCCGGCTGACTCAGCTTGTTTATGAGACAGGGCAGGAAGCTGACCCGCCTGATCTTGCCGTCCTCGATGATACATTTCGCAATGATCGTATTTTTGGCCTCGGGATGGAAGGGGTATGTGGGATATTCAGGATCAGGATCAAACCCGAAGAGTTCTCTCCTCCGGTTCGCCCATTCCTGAGTGCCCTTGGCAGGATCGGGGGTCAGATGTCTCACGGCAGTGACGAAATTGCACAAGCCGTGAAAGATCGCTTTTCCCTTGTACATCTCAATACCTTTGAGTATATGAGCATGATGGGCCAGGATCAAATCGGCCCCTGCATCTATGGCGGCATAGGATATGTCCTGCTCGTACTTGGCAATTTTGATGGGCGTATGGCCTATGCCCTTGTGGAAACTGACTACCAGAACGTCACAGAGGGGTCTCAGCGCTCGCACATCATCGAGCATCGACTGAAAGCTCTTTGGCTCCGGAAAGGTGTAAATGGAAGGTGGCCCTCCAGGGCTCGGATTGTCCAGTTCATAGTAGGTTATGATGTGTACATAGGCGCATCCTGCCTTACCTCGGCCTGCCCATGTCTCTTTCGGTCCGACACAATTGTAGTCGAGAAAGCCGATCTGCGTTCCGTCTCTTTCTATGATAAGCGGCTTTTTGGCTTCATCGATGTCCATGCCGGCGCCTACCACGGCAATACCATAATTCCTAAGACCGCTAATGGTATCTTCTATACCAGGAGGCCCTGAGTCCCAGACATGGTTGCTTGCAAGGGTGGCGACACGAAGGCCGGCAAACGACAGGGCGCTCATGTTTTCTGGATCAGCTGGAGGCGCGGTGGTATCAATTCTCGTCTTAATCGGTCTTGCGGTAAAAACGTGTTCCACTTGCCCGACAACGACGTCGGCAGTCCGCAGCGCCGGCGCTGCCAGCTCAAACAAAGATACGGCATTGGGCACACCAAGCGATAGATCGCCGAGAGCCAGCATCGTTAACACATGTTTATCCATGGTTCCTCCCGTGAACCCTGTTTCAAGAAATGACCACTTCACCATCTTCAACGGTGAACGTTGAGTCAAGCTTCTGGGCCTTCGAGACGTAATCTATATAGGCTGCCACTTCATCAAACCGTGTGTCGCCAAGATGTAAGATCTCTGGCTGCGCGTGCTTGTTTATCAAGGCCGGTAAAAAGGAAACCTTCTGGATCGCTTTTTCAGAAACGCGACATCGAACCACAATCGTTTTTCTCGAATCTTCGGGATAGCCGTACCCTGTGTATTGAGGGTCTACATCCCAGGGATATCGTTCCCTCATCTGTTTGTACCCAGGATCGCTTAACACGAATGAGGCGGGTACATCGAAGGCAAAGTTGCCGAGACTGTAAAAGATCACCTTGCCCTTATACACCTCAATCCCCTTAAGGATGTGGGCGTGATGACCAAGGATCAAATCGGCACCCGCATCGATAGCGGCGCGCCCCAGTTCTTTCTGATACATAGCGATTATGGCCGGTGCAAAATGAACGCCCCAGTGCATCGAGACAATCAGGACATCTACAAGCGGTCTGATCTTTTTTATGTCTTTCACCATAGCGTCAAGATCATTCTGGTTGGCATACGTGACAATCCTCGGTGGTGTTCCTGCCTGCCAGTCTATCTGTTCATAGAAAGTCGTGGCACGTAGCGGCGCGCAGCCTGGTGTTCCGGGGGCGGCATCATACCCCTTGGGAAGAACAGAACAGTAACCCAGAAAGGCGATCCTGACTCCTTCTTTTTCGATCACAACGGGCTGTCTTGCCTCTTCTATGTTCCGTCCCACACCGATAACATATATCCCTTTCGCCTTCAGAAGATCCAGGGTGTCGAGCAGGCCTTCGATGCCCCAGTCAAGAGTGTGATTACTAGCAAAGGAAACCACGTTGAACCCGGCAAAAGTCAGCGCTGATACATTCTTTGGATCAACCCGTGAGTGATGTGACCGAATCTGAACCTGTAGGGACCCCTTTTTTGAGAGGGTCCTCTCAAGCTGGCAGAACGCGATATCTGCCTTCTTGATGACCGGAGCGGAAAGTTCGAATATGGAATCAGGGTCGTCCCGGTCCGGCCCTACATCCCCTACTGCACACAACGTCACCACATTGTTGTTAACCATTTGTCATTCTCCTCTATCAAAATAAACGTCGCAACTGCTTAGGCTGTTCGGGTCGTGTCCCCGAATAGCTCAATCACATCTCCGACATCATCGACAGCCTCCAAGCTGCCAATCATTTCGGTGGCCTTCTCCGCATCCTCGTCGCGAATGGGTGTCACGGAAAAAGAAAGGCAGTCCTTGAATTTGATGATCAAGTCCTCCTTGCTCACAGCCTTTTCCGGCATGCCATAGATTATCTCATCCTGTCTCGAGTATACGGCACCTTTCTTGGTTTTTATCTCAATGACAGGGGATTCCTCTTCTCGTTTACCCGCGATTTCAGGAACATAGTGGTAGGCGACCTTTTGTGCCATCTTGAGAACAGCCGGATCCTTTAGGCCTTCTAGGGTGTAATCCCGAAGCGTAACATTTCCTTTGGCTATGGCTATGGCTACCGTGAAAGGGATACTATATTTGCCGTCGATGGCTGTTTTCGGTTTCCGTTTCGATTCAATGGGTTCGGAAAGAAGCCTGGTGTGCGGCGAGCCTCCTATGACCCTCACTTCCCCCACGTCTTCTGCCTTAAGGTTATGCTCCCGCATAAGTTCCAGCGTGGTGTAAATGACGGGATGCGTGGCACCGCAGGCTGGCCAAGGTTTAAACTGCATTCCCATGCCGTCGAATCGCCTGCCCAGTTCTCCTACCAGGGAGTCCCTGTCGGGATCTGCCTGGAGATAAACCTTGTACAGCCCGTATTTTCCCTCAAAGCTGTCTTTGGAACCGGTGACGCCTCGCTGCGCAAGCAGCGCGGAGAGGACAGCGCCTTTGCCTGTCCAGGCAGCCTGTATGGCCCTCGTCTCAGCGGCGAGCCCGGTGCCCATCTGTCGACTACCCGACAACTGGGCAAAGGCAATACCAAAGGCATCCACCATCTGTTCCTCTGTAAGCCGCAGCAGTTTACCCACAGTAGCCGCCCCGCTGATGAAGCCAAAAAGTTGTGTTGAAAACCAGCCTTTGTCCATGGTCCATTCATCCCGTCCTTGGGGACTCAAGGTAATTGCCCGTCCTAACCTGACCATGATGTCGTTTCCGAGAGTAACAGCCGTGATAAGATCCTTTCCCGCCACTTTTCCGATCCGTTCCGCAATGGCGAAACCAGGAAGTACGGTGGTTACGCCGGAATGAATCTTACCCATCATATTCATGTCATCGTAATCCACCATGTGTCCCATTGCTCCGTTGGCAAATGCGGCCATCCAGCAGGGTACCTTACCACCAAAACCCAGAATCGTGCTCTCTTTTTTACCGCCCCCTTCTTTGACGAGATCCACAATCTCCTTTGCCATAGGGTCAAGCGTGGATGCGGCTATTGTAACACCGAGCGTGTCGAGGATGCACCGCTCGGTCATCTCCACAATCTCGTGCGGCAGGTCCTGATAGGCCGTATTCACTACGTAATGTGCGAGGTCAAAGGCTGCATCGCGGACGCTGTTTCTACTGGACACCCTGCCCACCTCCTCTTTGTTTGAGAGGGATGGGGGAAAATTATTTTCTTTATTGCTTGCTTCACCTGGTGACACGAGCTTGTTATTACTCATTAGTCTTCTCCTTCCCTAAATGTGGCAGGCGACCCAATGCCCTGGCCTTGCCTCCAGCAATTCAGGTTCCTCCTCAGAACAAACCTTCTTGGCATCAGGACAGCGGGGATGAAAACGGCAGCCTGAGGGAACATTCAGAGCACTCGGTACCTCACCTTCGACGATACTTCTTCTTCGTTGCCTCTCCAAGATTGGATCTGGAATGGGTATTGCGGAAAGCAGGGCGTGGGTGTATGAATGGAGAGGATTTTCGTACAACTCTGCTCTAGGCGATATCTCAACGATCTTTCCCAGATACATGACGGCGACTATATCGCTGATGTAATGCACTACTGAAAGGTCATGAGAAATGAAGAGGTAGGAAACATTCAATTGTTTCTGAAGAGACTTAAACAGATTGAGAATCTGAGCCCTGATGGAAACATCCAACGAGGCGACCGGCTCGTCGCATACGACAAAGCTTGGCTGGACAATCATGGCCCGCGCGATACAGACCCGCTGCTGTTGCCCCCCGCTTAGCATGTGAGGGTAGCGTTCGCCCATATCCTCCTCCAATCCGGTCAACTCATAAAGCCTTTCCAGCCGATCGGACATGGCCGTCTTGGCGACATCTCCCTGAATCACGAGAGGTTCGAGTATGATATCCCGTATCTTCTGCCGGGGATTGAGGGAACTGTAAGGGTCCTGAAACACGGCCTGCATCTTGGAGCTCAGCCTCTTCGACCTTGTCTTAGTCTCGAAAGAGATCTCTTTTTCCTCAAAGACAATCCGTCCCGAACTGGGTTGGATCGTTTGAAGGATGCAACGGCCAAGGGTTGTCTTGCCGCAGCCGCTTTCGCCCACAAGCCCGAATGTTTGACCGTGCTTGATGACAAAACTGACCCCATCGACGGCATTTATGTTGCCTATGGGGTGTTTGAATAAACCTTTCGTAACGGGGTAGCGTTTCGTCAGTTTTTCTACTTCAACCAGAGGGGTGGCCATCTTGTTCTATCCTCTCTCAACCCGCCAGCATGCCACAGAGTGCTTTGGTGACAGAGCCCTGAAAGGAGGCAGTTCTTCATCGCACTGCTTTACCCTTCTCCCGCACCGGGGTGCAAAGGGACAACCAGGGCCCAAACTATCCAGGCGCGGGGGGAAACCACCGATCGCTGCAAGCTCATAGTCTCCGCTCCGGTCGAACCGTGGCACTGCCTTCAAGAGAGCCTGAGTATAGGGATGTTGGGCTTGGGAATAGAGTTCAACACACTCGGCGCTTTCTACGAGACGTCCTGCATACATGATATGGACAGTATCTGCGTACCGGGCAACAATGCCGAGGTCATGGGTCACTAAGATTGTCGCCCTGCCATCCTTCTCATTGGCAGAGGCTATAAGTTCCAGGATTTGCCCCTGCGTCGTTGCATCCAGCGCGGTGGTAGGTTCATCGGCGATGAGGAGCTGCGGCTTACAGCATATGGCCATTGCCACCATCACCCGCTGTCTCATACCGCCGCTTAATTCAAAGGGGTAGGCCCTCATTTTGCTCTCCACATCGGGCACTGATACCATTTCAAGTACCCTTCTTGACTCGTCATGGCTCTCGGCCCGACTCATTCCAAAGTGGATTTGCAGCGCTTCGGTCATCTGACTCGCGATCGTCATGAGGGGGTTGAGAGAACTCAAGGGGTTCTGAAAGACTACGCCTATTTCTCTTCCTCTGATCCGGCGCATCCCAGACTCTGACGCCCTCAAAAGATCGTGGCCTCGCCATATTACCTCTCCACCCACCAAGGTGCTTGTGGGAGGATTAAGGCGGACGAGTGAAAGAGCTCCCATCGTTTTCCCGCATCCTGATTCTCCGACGATAGCCACCATTTCCCCCCGTCTTACCGCATAGCTCAACCCATCAACGGCTTTAATGGGCGGTCGGTAACGCCTGAGAAAATGGGTCCGGAGATTCTTCACAGTAAGGACCGTTTCTTTTGTTATCGTCACCGTAAAACCTTTCAAGAAAAGTCTGTGCTACCTATTTCGATTTCATCCATCTCGTCGCTGTACCTGCAAACCATATGCGATCGATGCTGTTCCAGTTCGTGGCAACGGGTTGTATTACTACTCCTCTCTTGGGCGGCCATCCCGTCATCAGGTCCGGGCGCCAAGCCGTTCCATAGGATGAACCGCAAAAATTGATAAAAGGCATGGCGTTGAAGAATATCGTTTGAGCTTTTCGGGCAAGGGCGGTCCTCTTTTTTTGATCCTGGGTGAAAACCACCTGCTGGACAAGGTCATCATATTCCTTACTTGACCATTTGCCGTAATTGACCGTTTCTCCAGTGATAAAACTACTTAAGAACTCAATGACGGAACTTCCCGTAATTGTGTTCAGTGTGTCAATGACGATATCAAAGTCGCCCTTGTCCCTCCTCGTGAAAAACAGGGCCTCATCGAGCGGTGCTACCTTCATGTCGATATTCAAATATTTCTTCCACACGTCAGCGGCGTATAAAGCCACATTGACTCTGAACTTCTCATCGGATCTCGTAATGCACTCCAGACTGAACCCGTTCGGCACGCCCGCTTCTTTGAGCAACTTCTTTGCCTCTGCTACCCGTTTTTCCATGGGACTGTCGATCCCCAAGGCGCGAGCAACCTCCTGTTTCGTGAGGGCTTCTCTTAGGTAAAAGGGAACAAGACCCGCCCCCTCGACATAGTTCAGCTCCAGGCCGCCCACAGCGGCAATGATCAAATCGTGATAATCGAGGGTCATGGCCATGGCTTTCCGCACCCTCGCATCATTCCACGGGCCCTTGTGCTGAAAGCTGAAATAGGCGCCACGGGCTGAGCCCGACGGCTTCAGCACTGCGATCGCTTCAGGGGCGTATTTTTTTACCTTCAATACCTCCATACGATCATTGTCCAGATAGTACCTCAAGGTCCCCGAGGTATCAAGATTTCCTCCGATAAAGGCATCAACCATGGCGTCGAACCCGAGGATGTAGACAGTGTACTCGTCAAGGTAAGGCAGGCCTTTCATGAAATAGTCCGGGTTCCTCTCATAGGTATAGACTTTTCCGGGCACATGAGACTTGTACTTGAAAGGACCTGTTCCCACGAGAAAGTTTGTGGTCCTTGGATCAACATCTTTCAGGTGCTCCGGATAGATAGATGCGTACGGGGGACAGAGAAAAAGGAGGAGTTCAGAATAAGGATGCTTGAGAGAGATTTTTACAGTGTAGTCGTCGACGATCTCTACGTTCTCGATGGGCGTCACGTAAGAGGCGAAGGCGCTTCGCTTGGGGTCCCTGTACTTGTCGATGCTGTACTTGACGTCCTTGGCCGTGAAGGGTGTTCCATCATGGAATTTTACGCCCTTGCGCAGCGTAAATGTATAGGTTTTACCATCAGAGCTTATCTTCCAGCTTTCGGCAAGATCGGGAATTATATTCTCCACCGTCACCTGTTCTTTCATGGGGTCGGTCCTCACCAGGCCGTTGAATACGGCCGCTGCGTGGATGAGCACCCGACCCGATGTGGAGGTATGGGAATCAAAACTTGGTGCATCGGAAACAATGGCTAGTCTCAGGTTTCCTCCCCGAATAGGTCCCTTGAGCTCGGCGCCGTCGGTAGGCAGGGCGGCCAACAGTCCTAAACCCACGACAATGATTACGATGAATAGAACAATATGACAGGTATGTTTCAAAGCTTGACCCTCCTTATTTGGATTTTATCCACCTTTTTGCTGTTCCCTCAAACCATATGCGATCTATGCTGCCCCAATTGGTATACACCGGTTGAATCACTACGCCCCTTTTTGGAGGCCACCCTGTCATCAGGTCCGGACGCCATGCTGTCCCGTAGGACTGGCCACAAAAGATGATGTACGGCATCTCATCATAGAATACTGTCTGGGCCTTTCGCGCAAGAGCGATCCTCTTCTTGCGATCCTGGGTGGCAATCACCTGTTGGACGAGATCGTCGTATTTCTTACTTGACCATTTACTGTAATTGACCGTTTCTCCAGTGACCATGCTGCTTAAGAATTCGATAACAGAACTCCCAGTAATTGTATTCAGCGTATCTATCACGATATCAAAGTCACCCTTGTCCCTCCTGGTGAAAAACATGGACTCATCGAGAGGTGTCACCTTCATGTCGATATTCAGATACTTCTTCCACATGTCCGCTGCGTACAGGGCCGTATTGATCCTGAATTTTTCTTCCGCCCTCACGATGCACTCGAGGCTGAATCCGTCCTGATAGCCTGCTTCCTTGAGCAGCTTCTTAGCCGTTGCTACCCGTTTTTCCAGGGGGCTGTCGATCCCCAAGGCGCGAGCGACCTCCTGTTTCGTGAGGGCCTCTTTCAGGTAAAAGGGCACAAGACCTGCGCCCTCGACATAGTTCAGCTCCAGACCGCCCACGCCGGCAATGATCAGATCCTTGTAATCGAGGGTCATCGCCATGGCTTTCCGCACCCTCGCGTCATTCCACGGGCCTTTGTGCTGAAAGCTGAAATAGGCGCCGCGCGTGGAACCGGAAGGCTCCAGAGCGGCAACGGCTTCGGGGGCATATTTCTTCACTTTCAATACCATGGCTCTGTCGTTGTCCAAATACAGTCTGAGATTTCCACAGGTATCGATATTCCCTCCGATAAAGGCATCGACCATGGCGTCAAAGCCAAGAATATAGACCTCGTACTTGTCTAAGTAAGGTAGTCCTTTGATGAAATAATCAGGGTTCCTCTCATAGGTGTACACCTTTCCCGGCACATGGGACTTGTACTTGAAGGGTCCGGTCCCCACAAGGAAGTCTGTGGTCCTTGGATCAACATTTTTCAGGTGCTCAGGATAAATTGATGCATAGGGAGGACAAAGGAAGATGAGCAGTTCTGGATACGGGTGTTTGAGATAGATCTTTATGGTATAGTCATTAACGATCTCTACATTCTCGATGGGCGCAACGTAGGATGCGAAGGCGCTTCGCTTGGGATCCCTGTACTTGTCGATGCTGTACTTGACGTCCTTGGCCGTGAAGGGTATTCCGTCGTGGAATTTTACGCCCTTGCGCAGCGTGAAGGTGTACACCTTACCGTCACTGCTTATTTTCCAATTCTGCGCCAGATCAGGAATGATGTTTTCGACCGTCACTTGTTCCTTCAAAGGGTCAGTTCTTACCAAGCCGTTGAATACCGCCGCTGTATGGATATGGATCCTTGCTGTCGTGGAAGTATGTGAATCAAAACTCGGGGGATCTGATACCATCTGGACCCTGAGGGTTCCTCCCCGAATAGGTCCCTTGAGCTCAGCGGACAACGTAATTCCAGAACACAAAAGGCCTATGGCCGACAGCAGCATTACAACGAATACTAAACTTCTCTTTTTCATGGACTGACCCTCCTTTTCTCGACTATTTGCCTAATTTCTTAGTCTGGGATCTAGAATATTTCGCAAGGAGTCTCCCAGAAAGTTTGCCGCAAAGACAGCTAGGCTGATCCCGAGGCCGGGAAATATACAAAGCCACGGCGCGAATTCCATGCGACTTATGTTTTCCGACAGGTCTCTCCCCCAGGAAGGGGTCGGCGGGGGCACACCCAAACCCAAGAAACTCAAGGTCGCTTCAGCCAGAAATGCGGTACCCAAAAGTGCTGAGGCGTAAACAAGCCATGGTCCGATGCAATTTGGCATGATATGGTAAAGGCTTATCCGGAGTTTTGACGCACCAGCAACCTTTGCCGATTCCACAAAAAGGCTTTCCCTCAGTACCACCGCCGTTGAGCGCGTCAATCTGTTGATCCTGGGAAAATAGGCCACGGCGATAGCAAGGATCGTATTGGTGATCGATGTTCCGAGTACGGCCATAATCAAAATGGCAAGGACAATGGGTGGCATGGCCATCAGGGCGTCCATAAATCTCTGCAGATAATTGTCTATTCTGCCTCCCATCAACCCACTCAAGATCCCGAGGAGTCCGCCGACAACAGATGCCAGACCCACGGCCCCCAACCCAACGAGCAGTGAAGTGCGCGATCCGTAAATGAACCTACTCCAGACATCGCGGCCCAACTGGTCCGTGCCGAACCAGAAATCCCCTGAAGGGGCCTTGAAAACCTTGATCATGGAGGTGCTGATAGGATCCCTGCTCGTGAATAGAGGAGCGCCGATGGCGCAGACCACCAAGGCAAAAAGAAGGAGCACCCCGATGGCTCCCAGCGGCTCCTCCACGCACAGCGCCATTATCTTTCTTATCCGGTTTCCAGTGCCTCGACTCTGTGAAGTATCAATACTGTTCATGATTCATACCTTACCCGTGGGTCAAGCGCCGCATACAGCAGGTCAACCACAAGGTTGATGAACATCGCAAAGATCAGCAGTACGAGAATACTCCCCTGCAAGACGTACAGATCGCGGCTCTGGGCTGCCTGAACCACAAGACTGCCAATGCCGGGTAGCCCGAAGATAGTTTCTATCACGACGGCAGCGCCGATGAGGATTACTGTTTCGAGACCGTAGAAAGTCACCACGGGGACAAGGGCATTGGGCAGAGCATGGCGTCTGGTGACGAAGGACTCAGTCAACCCCTTGGATCGTGCAGTTCTTATATAGTCTTCCCCAAGAATCTCTACAAGGGCAGAGCGTATCATTCTCGTGCCTATGCCGAATGGCCGGAGAGCCATGATAAAGGATGGCAGAATAAGCTGTTTCACCGCATCATAGGGATGGGTAAAAATGTTGAAATACTCAATGGACAGAGACGACCCGCGGAAGGTCAGAAGGAGCATAATGGCTATCACGGCGATCCAGAAGTTTGGAACGGATATGAAGAGAGTGGAAAAGGCACGCATGAGCCAGTCAGGCCATCTATCGTGATAAAAACCGCTGATAGTTCCACAGGGTAAGGACAGAAGCATCATAAGGAGCGAAGAGAGGGTCACAAGTCCGGTAGTGACGGGGATTCTCGCCCAAAGCTGCTGTTTCACCGTGTCACCGGAATAGAAAGAGATGCCCAGATCGAGATTCACTACATCCCATAGCCATTCAAAATATCGCACGTAGGCTGGTCTGTCTAACCCCAGACGGGTCCGCAGCGTGCTCAGTTGCGCTTCGCTCAAGGCTTTTTGATCTCCAAATGCTGCGCGAAGAGGGTCGCCGGGGACAATCTGAAGAAGGAAAAACATGAGAGTAAGAGTTATGAGCAAAACAGGTATAAACCAGAGCAACCTTTTTATGATATATCGGATCATCATGTTCTTCTTTGCGTCCTTTGAAGTGCCTTAGGAATTCGCGCCCTGACTTCTGGAACAGGGGTAATGCCTATGGTGCCTTTCCTTGCAGGCCGTTCAATCTCTCCTTGAGACATGCCAAGGGGTATTCCATAGACGGATCCATTGCCGTCGCCCGAATCTGGTGCTCCGCGACTAGTGTTTATGGGCCGAGAGAGAGCCAGTGCTTGTCCCACTACCCTGGCTTCGTCATCGAGGATAATGGCCTTGGGGGTTAAAGAACCGATGTCTATTCCGATTCCAACAACAAACATATTCTTCTCAATCCCAATGTCCCGTCATGGAACGGTTTATGTTTGGGCCTCCTTACCTACTTCCTTGGAGGCAGCGTTTCGATAAAAGCCTGCAATCTGTTGTCGACTTCCGCCTCAGAATAAAACTGTGGATCGCTGTGGTCCGCTTCAATAATGATATAAGGCAGACCAAGCTCCCGCTTGATTTTTTCCCCTTCATCAAAATGGTCCCAGGAATTTGGCCTGCACGTCCTGGGGGCATGAAAGACGATGCCGTCCACCTGAAAGGCTTGTGCCAGGGATTTCAGAAATTTATCTGTCTTATATTCCATCGTACGGACATAAGGTCTTGTGGGGTGCTCCTCCGCTATCGTCCAGAGGGGGCGGTCGGGCTGGATCTTTTCGGGGTTCGAATAAGGACCGATTACATACTGTCCGCCCACGACCACAGTGTCATGCGCGGCAAAGAATTTTGACAGGTGACCGACCTTGAACCAGGGGTGGTTCATGTACCAGAGAAGACGATGCTTTTCGTGAGAAATACTGTAAAGGCCTTTTTTAATCCTCTCGGCCACTTCGTCCCTGATGGCAGTGAAGTATGCGAGCGCTTCCGGTGTCCCTCTGAAAACATTTGCCGCACCGAGGGCAATGGCCATGTCCCAGTAACTGAGGGCCGAGGGTTTGTGACACCAGAGTTCAAAAAGCTCCTTTCGTACGATAGAAGCTTTCTTGATGTAGGTGTGTATTTCCCTGAGACTCTCCCAGTTGTAAGGCCTACCTGTCATCTCTTCTATAAAGCGGACAGCATCCTGAAGCTGTTCCACGGCATAGAGGATATTCCGTTGATATTGTGCTTCATCATCGTCGTCGTAGAACAGGGGTACATCCATGACCAGTGCGGGCACGTCGAAGATTTCACGGAGTGCCTCGGTCCACTGCGCCATAGAAGGGCAGGTATTGATAGCAAAGAGAAAATCAGGTTTTGGAACCCGCAATTCCGGTGATACAACGTCCGGTATCTTCCCTTTCTGCTGGAGCAGCGCGTAGCCGATATTGATCGAAGCGTAAGAACAGCAATCCGAGGAATACCCTGCCCGCTCCGCTTCTTCCACCAGGGCCCGTTCCATCTTCCGCGCCGTAATGGCAACAGCCCAATTCTCGGTCTGGAAATGGGCAATATCCTGTGCCTTGAACAATTCATAAGGACCGGCGCCCACGCACCAGCACACCTTTTTCCCCTGTTTCGGGGCTGCCACCACACCATCATAGAAACCCTTGATGATCCCGCTGATAAGTCCCGTGGCTTCTACTTTACGATAGAGTTTCTCTGTTTCCATCTCATCTCCCTCTCACTATTTCAAGAAAAGCCTGAAGCCTCGTCTTTGTTTGCTCCACCGATGTTGTCTCGTGTTCAGTTTTAATCATGAGGTAGGGAATCCCCGCACGATCAAGATGGCGTCTCATATGAGGATAGGTGTAGTCATGGGCTTCGCAGAACTTCACCATAACAATAATGAGACCTTTTGCATCGGCTTTCTGTACCATGTTGACTAGGTACTGTCCCAATTCGAGCTTCGGATAAATTCTCGTAGGACAGGGAGAAACCGTATGGAGATAGGCATCGGCAAGACCCCCAATGGGGTCCTCGCAGAGGGGCACTTTTGTGAGAAAGTATCGGGAACCGGTATAGAGGTCATCGTCCACGACAATGCCTCCCAGGTCCTCTGTAAAATCGAGAAGTTCCTCAGGAGGAGCTTCACACAGGCTTCCTGTTATCACCAGCCTGGTCCTGGCTTCAGCGTTATCAATGGGGGGTTTTCTTTCACAAAGCGCGGGAATAAGTGTCTTCAACAATGCGTTGTGTTCTTCTTTGGGCATTAGCATACCGGCCATATTGACAGTAACCATCTCCCTGGCGGTCATAATTTCCGGTCTACCACGTCTGAGATCATAAAGGCCCGTCATCAATTTCCTGTTTTCATTATAGGTATCAATGCTTTTTTGAAGGGCTTGATCGCTGATCTCACATTCCATCAACCTCTCAACGTTTGTCCTAAACCTCTTCAGCTCTCCCATCAGAAAAGGTTTAGCCTGAGGTTTTTGAAGGGCCAGAGGCATAAATATCCTTTGCATATAAGGGAAAGGATGGTTCGCGTTGATAATATCAAACAGAGGACGCATGGTATGACAGGTGTCCTGGAAAACAATACCATCGAGGAAATCCAGCTTTCCCTTGAGAACAACATCAATGACACTCCGAGCATAACCGCAGAAAAAATTCTGAATATGTTTTGACGCAAGCGTCACTGGTTCCTTACTCTCCGGTATGACTACGGGAAGGGCCCCGGCGGCATGGACGATCTCTTCAGGGATCTGCATGGGCATGCATGCGATAATCTTTTTCTTATACAAAGTTTTCCATTTTTTGAGGCTCTCGTAAGGTTTTCTTACGAGCTCCCGAAATGCGCTCAAAATATTCTCGGCTTCCTGACCTTTTTCGCTTTTTATTTCAGGTCTATTCATTCCTTTTTCACCTCATCACGATCATACCGATGTTATAGTAACCGCGCTTTTATAGCGGGATCGTCGCTTTATATGTATTTTTGTCTCCACGGTAATAAATCTGGGTTATCAATACCGGTTTGTTTTCAGATGAGTAGTAGATGTTCTCAATATGAAGAAGAGGGGAACCAAAATTGACTTTCAGTATTGCCGATAAATCCAGATTCGCAACAGCAGCCTTGACTCTCTGCTCCAATCTGGTTAACGTGAGACCGGATTTCTTGCGGAACAAATCGGCGAAACCTGCCCTTTGGGCTTCACTCTTGGTAATCTTTGTGCACCAACGAGGATCGCTATAGGTGACATAGTATGCCATGATCGTTTTTTCATGCTTGCGGATTTTCTTCATTCGCCAAGCTTTTTGCTTCGGCCCTATTGAGAGAATCCGCCCTATTTGGTCCGGACACGTGGTTGTTGTGATTTCGAGAACTTCCGCGGCTAAGGGGACCCTCCTGGCTGAATTCCTGAGACGTTGGAGGTTGCCTGTCAATTCCCAGGTAATGGCCTCACCGTCAATTCTCGATACCTCACTACCGACTCCTCTCTTGCGGTTAATGATCCCGTCCTGTACAAGAATCTCAATGGCTTTTCTTACGGTGATGTTGCTGATGTTGAACTCTTTTTCCAATTGCCGATAAGAGGGAATCAGGTCTCCCTGGTCATAATGATTGGCAAGAATCCTGCTTCGTATCGTTTCGGCGACCTGCAGATAATACGGTATAGGTAATGCTTTTTCCATCCCGTAGCCCTTATCCCTGCGAAAACCATCTGAGACAACTGGTATGTATCTGTGTATACATGGCTTCACTCACACAATAGACCTCTAGCTCGCTAAAGTCAAGCATTTTTTATAGTGGAATTTACCCAGTTTTTCTATCCACATTCATGCCAGAGGCTGAAGGCTAACTGCAATTCAATCTTCCTTCCCCTACCTCTTCATCCCTCAGGGGTGTTAACGGACCTCACGGTTATTTCATTTGATCCTGACCTTATCGGGCCCTTCAACGCATGCCGAAGATGTAAAAATTGGATTTCTTTCTTAAATAAAGTGCAACAATCTTTCTAATCAGTTGACATACAAGACAATACGCAAAAAGCATTAATTAGAAAAACCTTGTATGCTTTTGGTTCGATAATTGGTTCACGAATATAGATAGGATCCGCTATCTTTGAAAGTCTCAACAATTAGATCAATAGATTGATATGATTGGCATAACGTTGTAAGTCACAATAACTTCTTCGAAGTGAAAATTCTCCAGAACCGCAGGCCTTTAACCACGAGATTAGGTACTATAAATGCAACTTATTTAAGAAAGAACCAAAATTGGTGATTACCGAGACAAGATAACTGACGACAAAAATGAGGTGAGGTACACTCATCACGTCCCTGTGTTAGTCTATTTCTCTTTGCAGCACTCCGCTACTTGTTATACAGCTGGATGAGGCGCTGTGCTTCGTCCGGTATTTTTGTCCCGGGAAGCCCCTTTGCATCGAGCTCCCGTGTTTCTTTATGGGCCATTGGCTTAATGGGCATCTCTATTCTTCCTTTAGTCTGGGGAGAATTGGCATGGATTACGCGCACCCCCACTTTGAGTGCTTTTCATATTTCGATAGGGGAAGAGATGGCTGCCTATTAACTCAGCGCGGTTCATTAAGGACGGCCAATAACCTTTTCAGGAAACGCCTTAATGAATACAATTTTGTTGCAATAGCAACTAATTGCTTCTGATAATCGTTGTTGACTTAGCGACTAGAGAAGTATACATTATGGTAGTTATGTAGACAACTATAGTTTCGGAATAAAAGGAAGCTTGAGAGTGTTACGGCAATCTCTCAGATTCTTCAAGATGTGCCTCACGCTCCACGGCATTCGCGTGAAATGAATGAAAACACCTTATAAGACTTTCAGTTTTGAGACAAAGAAAGGGGTGGCAGTCATTACCATACCTGATGTTTCAAATAGTCATCTTCGAAGTGCTGATTTTTCTTATGAGTTTTCAGAGCTTTGCGCCGATATCGAAATGGATGACAGCATTAGAGTCGTCGTTGTTTCTTTTTCTGGAGAAAAAATCGCCGGTAAAGAAAGCACATCGAAAGAGTTCTCTCTCTCCACTGAGACAGAAATATCCCCGGCACTTCCTGATCTTTGCGAATCAATTGACAGGGCTGACCGGCCTGCCATAGCGGTCATTCACGGAGACGCTGTGGGGTATGGTCTTGAATTGGCCATGGCCTGCGATATCAGGATCGCATCGGAGTCGTCCCACTTTGGTTTGCCCTATATTCATCATGGGTTGATCCCCTGCGACGGCGGCACACAAAGGTTACCACGCCTCGTGGGAAAAGGTAAGGCACTTGAGATGATCCTCACAGGGGAGCTGATCGATGCCGAAGAGGCTTATCGAATTGGTCTGGTAAATAAGATAACATCTTCGGAAAATATCTCAAACGAGGCTATGGAGCTTGCCCGGGATATGGCATCGAAAGCCCCAGTTTCATTGAGGTTTGTGAGAGAAGCGGTATACAAGGGAATGAATTTGACCCTCGATCAGGGACTCCGTATGGAGGGCGATCTCTACCTCTTGCTTTACAGTACTCAGGACCGCATAAAAGGTATAGAATCATTCAGGAACAAACAAAAGCCGCTATTTGAAGGGAAATAGAGAAGGGTTGTTGGAAATACCCCATGAGTGGATTCGAAACAATACTCTACGAGAAAAATGAGCACATAGCCTATGTAACGCTCAATCGCCCTCACGCTTTGAACGCCTATAGCGTTCAGATGCGCGACGATCTCTACGAAGTTCTCAGGGCCATCAAAGATGACGATGAAATAAGGGTCGCTGTTGTGAAAGGCGCAGGCGATAAAGCCTTCTGCTCGGGCGCCGATCTCACCGAATTCCTGACTGCTCCGTCCGCAATTGAAGCAAGACAGATCCGGTTTCGAAGGGATCTCTGGAAACTTTTCCTCTCCATTCCTCAGCCGCTTGTCGCGGCACTTCACGGATATGTGCTGGGGTCAGGCATGGAGATTGCCGCATGCTGTGATATCCGGATAGCCTCGGAAGACGCGCAATTCGGTTTACCTGAAGTTGGACTGGGCATCATACCCGGTGCGGGTGGTACCCAAACGATTCCTCGGCTTATCGGTGTCTCCCGTTCTCTTGAAATGCTCCTTACCAATCGCTGGATATCCTCCAACGAAGCTTATCGTTTTGGGTTGGTGAACAGACTCGTTCCAAAGGGGCAACACATAAAGACCGCAGAAGGAATGGCTCAAAGGATTGCCTCCTTCGATCCCTTGGCCGTGAGACAGGCCAAATATGCCATCATCAAGGGTCTCGATATGTCCCTTCATGACGGATTAGAGCTTGAGAAAAGACTTATATTGAAGAGAAGACATTCTTCCGGAGAGATGATTTCAGCGACAGAATAAAAAAAGCTGGTTTAGGAGAGGTCATGTATGGATAAGGTATTTAAAACCGTAGAAGAAGCGATTGCCGATATCAAGGACGGCGCCATATTAGGTATTGGAGGGTTCTTTGCCGCCGGCGTCCCGAGGACCTTAATCCAGGCCCTCATCAAGAAAGGAACAAAGGACCTGACCATTGCCTGCGGCTCCGGCCCCTTACTCGGTGCCTACCGGGAATTAAACGCACTCGTCGAACAGAAGCAGATCAAAAAACTTATCGATTCCTACGGACTCTTCCGTTCGGCAACCAAAGGGTCTCAAAACCCCTTCGAACAAAAGATACGCTCCGGTGAGATCGAGTTCGAGGTCTATCCCATGGGGACCTTGGCCGAGAAGTATCGTGCTGCAGGGGCGGGCATACCTGCCTTCTTCACCCCCGTCGGATCAGGCTCTCTCGTCGAAGAGTCGATCCTTACCAACATCGCGAAGAACAGAACAAAAAAAGAGACCCGGACTCATCAACGGACAGACCTGTGTCCTGGAATACGCCCTGAAACTCGACTATGCCTTCATCCATGCCTTTATGGGTGATGAAGAGGGGAACCTGAAATATAGAAAGACTGCCCGGAACTTTAATCCTGTCATGGCGCAGGCGGCATCGGTCACCATCGCCGAGGTGGAGAACCTCGTGCTCCCCGGTGATATCGATCCCGACTCAGTCCACACCCCGGGTATCTATGTACAGCGGGTCGTTCATGTTGAACGGATCACCTTTGATATTACCAATCTCTAAAGAAGGAGAGAGAAGATGAAGAAATTTGAGGGGCTTCCCCGTGAAATCATAGCATTACGGATAAGCAAGGAGATTGAAGAGAACTCTTACGTAAATCTGGGTATCGGCATACCAACCTTGGTGGGTAACTGGCTGGAAGGCAGGGACGTCATTCTCCAGAGCGAGATCGGGATGTTAAAAACAGGAAGCATGGCTGAAGGGGAGGAGATCGATCAAGACTGCATCAATGCTAGTTGTCAGGCGGTCACGGAAATACCGGGCACCTCCTACTTCGATCTCTGTGAGTCCTTTGCCATGATCCGTGGCGGTCATGTGGATATCACCGTCATGGGCGCCTTCCAGGTGAATGAAGTGGGAGATTTTGCCTCCTGGATGAACCCCTCACGGGGACTCGACGGCGTGGGTAATGTGGGAGGATCCATGGATCTTGCCGTAGGCGCCAAAAGGCTCCTCATCGCCATGGAGCATACGACAAAAAAGGGAGAGCCCAAACTGGTGAAACATCTCACCTACCCGGCAACGGCGAAGAAGAAGGTCCACATGATCTTCACCGATCTTGCCGTTCTCGAAGTAACCCCACAGGGGCTTCTCTTAAAGGAGATCTATCCGGGGCTCACCCCGGAGGATATCCAGTCGGTCACGGAACCCAAACTGCTTATTGCGCCTGACCTGAAAGATATTGAACTCTGAGAGAGAAGATGCTAAAAACAGGAGTGCCCTTAAGCAGGGACACCCTCTGATTGAGATGAGATACAATCTGCCAAGGAAGGAGGTTTGAAAATGGCAAATCAAGTCGGAAAGAGGTACATCTGCACAAAGTGCGGAGCGGAAGTGATCATCACCCGTGGCGGGGACGGGACCATTACCTGCTGCAATCAGCCCATGGAGATCAAAAAGTAAGGAGGCACCCAATGCCAAGTAAACTCGGAAAGAGATACCGTTGCGAGGTCTGCGGAACGGAAGCATTATCAACCAAGCCCGGTGACGGCACACTGACCTGCTGCGACCAGGAGATGAAAATTCAGGAGCCCAAACCCATACCTTCATCGGATTGATGGGCGCGGACTGGATTAAAGGGCTTTAGTGAAAAGCCGACGTGATGAAACAAACAAGGATTTGTCGGCTTATTGGCATTGACTATCCTGCCCTTCAGGGTGGCATGTTCTGAATTGCCAAGGCTCACCTTGGCAGCCGTTTCCATTGCCGGAGGCCTTGGCATCATCAGTCCCTATGCGGCAATGGCAAAAGACGATGATCCTGCAGAAAACTTAAAGGAACAGATAGCAAAAATCAGGGTTTTAACAGGAAACCGTTCGGGGTCAATATACCCCTCGATCTGCCAGACAACGGAATCCTCATCGATATCGTTCTCAGAGAAAAGGTGGGCATTGTGGTGACGGCTGCGGGAAGTCCTGATCTGTACAGTGAAGTTTTGCGTGAGTCCGGTGTCACGGTCCTTCATGTTATCAACTCGGCCAGACAGGCGCCTTTTGCGCAGTCGAGCGGAGCAGAGGCCGTTATCGCCGAGGAGTGCGAGGCGGCGGGCCGTCTGGGGTTTGAGGAGGTGCCTTTATTTTCTTTAGTTCCTCAGGTCGCTGATGCCGTGAGTATGCCGGTCATAGCAGCGGGCGACATTGCGGATGCCAGAAGACTTGTTGCCCCCGTGGCCCTCGGCGCTGAAGGGGTCCAACTCGGTACCCGATTTGTCGCTAGGGAAGAGAGCATAGCGTATTTTCACTACAAGAAGGCCATTCTTGCGGCGGGCGACACAGACACCATCGTCACGTGCCGCGGCCTACTGCCTCGAAGAAGTCTGAAAACACAATTTACTCAGCCACTGGTGGAGCTTGATCGATCCGGCGCTTCTCCGAAGGAGATAAGCACCTTTCTCGGTTATCGTCGGGCGCGAGCGGCACAAATAGAAGGTGACCTCACGGAAGGCGAAACAGACGCCGGACCGTCAGCCGGTCTCATAAAAAAATCCTTCCCGCGGCAGAAGTTATCGAGAGGTTGGTCGATGAATATGAGAAAATTATTAACGGACTTATGTGACGCTTTGCGTCCGCAACGCACATGATGGAGCTTTCTTGCTGAAGGATATACGAGTTCTTGACCTTGCCGATGAAAAAGGCAGTTTCTGCTCCAGGCTTCTCGCTGATCTGGGCGCCTCCGTCATAAAGATTGAAAGGCCGGAAGGCGACAAATCAAGAAAGATGGGGCCCTTCACAAACGACACGTCAGGGCCGGAACATAGTCTCTTCTTTGCCTATCACAATGCGAATAAACGCGGCATCACGGCTAATCTCAATGAAAAGACCGGCAAGAAAACCTTTCGCAATCTCGTCAAAAGGGCCGATGTGCTTGTGGAGAGCTTTCAACCGGGACATCTTGAGACAATGGGTCTCGGTTTTGAAAATCTCAGTCGTATAAATCCCGGACTCATTCATGTGGCCATTACCGGTTTTGGTAAGAAAACCCCCGGAAGGGATTATCGTTGCTGCGATATTGTGGCTTCCGCTTTTGGCGGTCAGATGTATATCATGGGCTATCCGGAAGGCCCTCCACGTGCACCTTTCGGTGAACAATCATATTACGCTGTCTCTCTTTTCGGCGCGGTTCAGGCCCTCCTCGCTCTGAAGAAGCGGGCGCAAACCGGAAAAGGAGAATATATTGATCTCTCGCTTCAGGAAGCCGTGGTTTCTACGCTTGATCACGTCATGGTGCACTGGTTCTATGAAAACACTATCACGAAAAGACAGGGAAACCTTTACGGCAATAGCTTCTGCTGCATATTACGCTGCAAAGACGGCTATATCCAGTTAACGCTTCTTCAACAATGGGAGACCCTTGTCGAATTAATGGCCACTGAAGGGATGGCCCGGGACCTAACCGATGAAAAATGGAAGGACGAAGCCTATCGAATCAAATACATTTCTCATATCATCGATGTGACGGCAGAGTGGACCAAAAACCATACCACAGGAGAGCTCTTTGAGATGGGCCAGACCATGCGCTTTCCCTGGGCCCCGGTATGTTCCCCTCAAGAGGTCTTGAAAAGCCCTCAACTCAAGGCCCGTCAATTCTTTATCTCTATGGATCAACCTGGCGGCAAGACCAGGATGCTCTGTCCCGGTCTTCCCTATAAGTTCAGTTCTTTCCCATCAGCACGGATAAGGCGCGCACCCTTGTTAGGCGAGCACAACGAAGCGCTTGCGGGCGGAACGATATGGCCTCAACGGCCGAGATCCTCTACAGTTCCACCCTCCCCAACTAATTCAAGCCCTAGCGCTGCAGAGGGAGGCGTGCTCAGGGGTGTAAGAGTTCTCGATTTCACCCGGATACTGGCCGGGCCATACGCAACGAGGATACTTGCCGACTGCGGTGCTGAAGTGATAAAGGTCCAATCAGAAAAGACTGCGAAGGGCGCAGAATTAAACACTTCAGGATACTTCAACACATGGAACAGAAACAAGTGCAGCGTGATGCTGGATGTGAGCCACCCTGAGGCAAGGGACATCATCTTAAGACTCACGGCCTTAAGCGATGTTGTGGTGGAGAATTTTTCTCCCCACGTTATGTCAAACTGGGGATTATCGTATGAGCAATTGAAAAAAGCAAACCCGAAAATCATTGTGGCCGGCATCTCCGCTATGGGGCAGACGGGCCCCTGGAGAGACTACGTTGGGTATGGCCCAACTTTTCATGCCCTTTCGGGTCTGACCTATATGACGTCACTTGGTCAGGGTTCTCCTGTCGGCCTTGGTCATGCTTACGCGGACACGATCATCGGTCTTTACGCGACACTGGGAATACTTGTGGCACTCCAGTACAGAGAGAGAACGGGCGAGGGTCAATACATCGATATATCGGGGTATGAGGCCCTATGCACACTGCTCGGTCCTACCCTCCTTGATTCCGGCATCAACGAAAAGATCAATCCTACCAAATACCATTATGACGACCCTATTCCAGGAGCGCCATACGGATGTTACAGATGCACCGGCGATGACACATGGTGCGTCATCGCCATCTTCGATGACAACGATTGGCACACATTCTGCCGCATAGCGGACCGACACGAATGGATTGCCGATGATGCCCTTTCCTCACCGGCAAAAAGAAAAGAGCATCGTGCCCTATTGGATAAACTCGTCGGAGAATGGACATCTCAATATACGCCCGAAGCTCTTGTCGATCTTCTTCAAGGAGCAGGTATTGCGGCCGGTGTGGTTCAGAATGCTGAAGGCATCGCGGGAGACCCGAATCTTGCGGCGCGCAATTTCTTCATAGAGCTTGAGCACCCCATTCTCGGCAATACGGTTTCCGAAAGGTCCGCGCTCATGTTTACGAAGGAAAGGCGAATCGCTTGGAAAGCTGCGCCATTACTGGGCGCTGATAATCAATACGTTTTTGTAGACCTTCTCGGATTTTCGGAAAGTGACATTTCGCTCTATAAGGAGAAAGGCGTCATCGCATAAACGTTCCTGTTTCCCAAGATTTTCGCATTTCACCTGATCCTTATCTCGATGCTTTGACTTCCGGAAAAAGAAAAGGTGCTGGAGAGGGAAATTCCTGTTCCAGTCCGGCACGCATTTCATTCGTCCCTTTCAGCTCTCAACGCAAGAGATTGGGCAACCACAATATTGTTTGCGGCCATATCATAAAGACACCGCCAGAGTAATCATGTCCATGAAGAGGAACTGCAGTACCCCTCCGTATACCGTCCACTGGGGAACGGTCTTATCAAGCCCCGCTACCCATGGTCAGATATTTTCTACTATCCCGTCACCCGTACTTCGTCTCCATTCCACTGGAATTTCCCGTTGAGCCCTGCTTCCCGTGTTATTTTCTCCATATACTGAAATATTTGAGCACCCCGCTCATCATGCCGCAGTATTTCGGGCTGTCCTTTCTTGTTCACCATACAGGGAATATAGCGCACCTCGGAGATCTTTTTGTCCTCAATGATAAATTTGGCGATGATCTGTTGTTTGCCTTCAGGATGAAAAGCGTATGTAGGGTATTCAGGATCAGGCTTAAAGCCAAACATCTTCTTTCTTCTCTCGATCCACTGGGCCATGTTCCAATTTGTCGCCACGGTGAGGGCTGTCGTTACGGTAATAAAATTTCCCAGCCCGTGGAAAATCACCTTACCCCTGTAAATCTCGATGCCCTTCATGATGTGGGCATGAGATCCAAGGATCAGATCGGCACCCGCGTCGATAGCCGTGTAGCAGAGTGACTGCTCGTACATGTCGAGGGTAATCGGCGTGTGTACGCGCCCTTTATGAAGCCCGACGACGAGAATATCACAGTGATCACGAAGTCGCCGTATATCATCGACCATGGCCGCAACCGTCCGCGGGTCTGCAAAGCTGTAAACCTTCGCGGGGCTCTCCGGCGATACATGGCTTTCCTCGTAATGGGTCAGCACATGTATATAGGCGCAGCCAGGCTTTGCGGGAGTCGCCCAAGACTCTTTCGGGCCAATACAATTATACGCAAGAAACCCTATCCTGGTGCCTTTTTTCTCAATTATCGCCGGGCGCCTTGCTTGTTCAAGATTCATTCCAGCACCGGCATAGAGAATGCCATACTGTTTCAGCAGTTCGATAGTGTCTTCAATGGCCGGAGCGCCGGAATCCCATACATGGTTCCCCGCAAGAGTCACCACGTTGAAATGGGCTTTCGCTATAGCGCCCATATCTTTGGGATTACAGGGGGGTGCCGGCACTTCGGCATATTGCTTGGCTCCACGTGTTGTGAAAAGCACCTCGAGTTGTCCCACAACCACGTCACCGGCTGCCAGTATTGGCTCCACGTGTTGTGCAAGCGTGTTTGCGTCAGGTGAATCAAAGATTAAATCACCCACAGCCAGCATCGTTAAACTTTTTTCTCCCATGCTCTCACCTCATGAAAATTATACAGCAATGTTCATAATAAATCTTTCCCTGCCTGTTGTCCAGACTCAACCGGTGTCACGCCCATGGAGCAACTGACCAAAAAAAGGGGATGAGGTATACCCCATCCCCTTTTTTTGGTTCCGCTTCTCTCTACAACGTTCCCTTACTTGCTGTACAACTGAATGAGACGTTGCGCTTCATTGAGTATCTTTGTGCCGGGAAGCCCCTTCGCGTCAAGTCCCTGCGCTTCTCTCAGGGCCATTGTCTTGATTGGCGCATAAAACTTTGTCATCTCTTGCTTTGAGATGGGTATGAATTGAACGCCGAGTGTCTTTCCGACACTCATGGCATGATCACAGGTCCTGTTGAACTCAGCTTCCGTCTCCTGACCATACCAATCTATATTGGTCTCGAAGACCTTTTTGATGTCCGGGGGAAGGCTATTCCACTTGGCAAGGTTCATCATCCTCATGCCGCTATGGGCACGGTAGAAATTGATCATCGTGACGTACTTTGCGACCTCGGCAAATTTCAGGGACTCGATTGCCTCGACTGGCGCGATCACTCCATCCAGAATGCCCTTCTGGAGATCCACATAGACTTCCGCGTTGGATATTGACATGGCCTCTACTCCCAGTTCCGCGAGCGCCTTCGAAATATCGCCCACGACCTTGATCCTCATGCCCCTCAGATCGGCTATCGTCCGGACAGGCTTCCTCATAACGAGCTGATTCATGGAGCCGCCCCAGCAGAGCACTTTCATCTGTTTATCTGTATATTCTTTCTCAATATCAGGGAACTTGACGAGCAACTCTTTGAAGACTTTCCACCCCACGTTCAGATCATCTACGCCGTAGAAAAAGAGGTACGCTGTCTTACAGATTTGAAGACCGCTCTTTGAAGTTGTTGGATTGATAAAGCCCACATCAACGGCTCCCTGACCCAATTCCTCAACGGCGTTCGCGCCACCTAGGACCGCCCCGCCCCAATAGGCTTTGAATTTTACCCGCCCGTTGGTCTCCTTTTCGATCTTGTCCATCCATTTCTTGTCAGTAACGCTGAACGGATGATCGATTCCATATGGTGTGCCGTAGGTCAGTTCAATGACCTTTCCCTGCTGTGCCTGCGTGATACCGGGAAGCGCGAGCGCGATCAAACAGACAGCAATCAACAAAACGATACCAGTTCTTACTTTTTGCATTTTCCTTACCTCCCTACTTGTTGGTTTTTGTGATAACTCTTTGCCATCGACTTTTCCTCATCTCATCCAAAATTACATGATCCAGCCCGCATCCTTGCTGCCTCATGACATCATTCACAGAAGCGCTACATTTTCATTAAGCTCGGCAGCCACATCGTTATCGGCGTGACGAACATAAAAAGCGGCATCGTTACAAGCTCCATCAGGAGAAAGGGGACGGACCCCCTGAATACATCCGTCAGAGAAAGGTCTTTATCGACCCCTGAAATAATATAGGCGCACATGCCAAGAGGAGGAGTAATAAGGGTGATCTCCAGCATACGGACCTGGATTACGCCGAACCAGATCGGATCAAAACCGAGCGTCGTCACAACAATCGGATAAAAAACTGGCAGGGTGAGGATCTGGATGGACGGCGCCTCCATAACCATACCGAGAAAAAAGTATATAATGATGATGACGGTTATAACCGCCCAGCGTGATACGTGCATTCCGGTAATCCAAAGGGCACATACCTCGGGAAGCGTTGTCTTGGCGCAGAAGTAGTTGAAAATAAAAGCCCCCATCATGATGGCGTAGATCATACCCGCTGTCCGCATGGTATCCATAATAGCCTTCCGGAACGTTTTCCAACTGAGCCGTCTTCTCGCGGCCGCAAGCACAACTGATCCAAAGGCACCTACCGCTCCGGCTTCAGTTGCGGTGAAGAGCCCGTATACCATCCCGCCTATAACGATGACAAGCAGGAGGAGGAGTTCCCAGCACTCCTTAAAGGCGACGAATTTTTCCCGCCAAGATGTTTTTGGCACCGGAGGGCCAAGTTTGGGATTCCAAAAACATTGTATCGTGATAGTCAATATGTAAGACATGATCGTAAGAAATGCCGGGATCAGGCTTGCGGCAAAAAGTTTACCGATGGATGCCCCCGTGAGGATGCCGTAGATAATGAACATGCCACTTGGCGGGACGAGACTGCCTATTGTGCCACCTGCTGCCACGCATCCGGCGGCAAACTTTTTATCGTATCCGTACTTACTCATTTCCGGGAGGGCAACGAGGCCTACGGTGGCAGCGGTAGCCAGACTCGATCCGCTGCATGCGGCAAAACCTGCTGCACCGCCTATTGACGCCATGCCGAGGCCTCCCCGTCTGTGGCCGAGCAATTTTGCGGCAAGGTTGAACAGGTCTGCGCCAAACCCGCTGGCAAAAGTAACTTGCGCCATGAGAAGAAAAAGGGGCAGCACAGCAAGCTGGTAGTTCCCTATGACCTCAAAAGGAACCGTTGCCATTTTGACGATCGCACCTGAAAAAGGGTACAGAAAGCACATTCCCACAAAACCGATGAGACCCAGAGCACCCGAAATCGGCATACCGATCGCGAGAAGCGCGAAGAGAATAAGAAAACCGAGTAATCCAACCGTCACTGGGCTCATTTCGATACTCCTTCACTCGTTTTTGAGAATGAATCTCTTATGTGATGAATAAGTTTGAAAAAAAGGACCAGGCACATGAGCGCTAATGAAAGCACCCACATGGCGCGGAAAGGCACAACATTGATTTTGAGAAGTTCTGTTTCTTCCCCGTCCGCATACATCCTGAGCAGCATCTTCCACCCTGCATAGAGTAACGTTACCCAGAAGAAAAGATTCAACAAAGTGGTGAGGACCTCAAGACGCGACCTTGTCCTGGATTTTAGGTGCATCACAATCACGTCCGCCTTTGTGTGGAAGTTCTGTGTTTCGCAATACACAAAAGAGTAAGCGCCTACTAAGACAATGGCGGTTTCCACCATGTCGAAGGTCCCCGGAATGGTCCGTCCGAAGAAGAGGCGCAAAATAACACCTGTTACCATGATGATTGTGCAAAAGCCGATATCAGCCGAGCCGAGCACGGCCCCCCATGTGGCTAATCGATAGATAAATCGCTCAATGAAACGCATTTCTCAACCTCCCGTATGCTTGTCGATGCCTCACAGTCCCACGGTTCCCTCTTTTACAAATCCTTTGCTAAAAGGTCTGTCCCGATCTTGCCCCCTTCTATCGTCTGGTTGATCTCTTGATGCTATTTGTTCTCTCATGAACCATATACTTGGTCTATCGAAACGAATAGAAGGGTTATCTCGAACCATGCCCATGCCCAACCACACGTGAAGGCCCATAGGACATGTAATGTCCGGTAACGTTGTTTATCAATCCCTTGACCCATTTAGTATCCCAATTTCCGCTTCCCGTGTTTAATCTTTTTTGTATACTATTATACTTTTTGAATGATAATCAAGCTTTTTTTGTTTTATCTGCAACCAAAGTTGTGTTTACTACGCAAGCCACCGGAATACATTAAGGATATCAAGGCAAAATCACAGGCGAATGAAAAGACTTAACATGCTATTGCTCCAAAACAATAAGAGGGTGAGCTGAAATCTTCTCACCCTCTGTTCCTGCTTACCTTTTTGGCTTCTTACCTTCTATCCTTACTTTGTCGCTGCCTTGATCAGACTCTGCGCTTCCTGCAATACCTTTGTGCCCGGAATCCCCTTGGCGTCAAGATTCTTGGCTTCTTTGACGCCTTCGTTAAGGATCAGTCCGTAGAATTTTGTCAAATCTTCTTGGGGAAGGGTGATAAATTCCACGCCGGCCTTCTGCCCGAAATTCTTGCCGCTTATATCATCCTTTCTGACGTCCGCGTCGGCTTCCTTTGAATACCAGTCTATGTTGTTCTCAAAGACCTTCTGGATATCGGGGGGCAGTTTGTTCCAGGTGACAAGGCTCATGACCCGCGATCCGGTATGCGGCCTGTAGAGGTTGAGCACGGTGTAATACTTGGCGACCTCAGAAAACCTCAAGACCTCCAATGTGTTGTATGTGACAAAGCCTCCGTCGAGAATTCCCTTCTGCAGGCTCATATATACTTCCGTCATGGGCGAGTCCACGCCTTCCACTCCGAGGTCCTTGAGCACGGAGGTGATCTCACCGAGTGTCTTGACCCTCATGCCTTTCATGTCGGCAAGCTTCCGTACGGGCTTACGGCTTAAAAGATCATACTGTGTGCCTGAACTCCAGCACATGACCTTGAGACCCTTGTATTCCTTCTCTATCTCAGGAACTTTGTTCAATACCTGTCTAAAAATAGAGTATCCGTTGTTGAAATTGGCACCGATGAAGAAGAGAAAATTCGCCTTGGCGAGATCATAGCCTGTTCTGGCCTGTCCCGGTGAGATGAAGCCGATGTCAGCCACACCTTTAACCATCTCGTCTATGGCCTGGGCCGATCCCCCGATGATCGCTCCGCCCCAGAACGGTTTGAACTTTACCCGTCCATTGGTCTCTTTTTCAATCTTCGCAAACCACTTCTGGTCTGTCTTGCTGAAGGTATGGTCCGGACCATAAGGGGTGCCGTAAGTAAGCTCGATGACTTTCTGCTGGGCCATGACCCCGGACGGCATAACGAATGCCATAAAGAGAATCGCCGCTAAAACTAGTACGAAATTGATTCTTTTCATAATTCCTCTCCCTCCATATGAGATGATGGTGACGACGTAGTCGTCACAGTGATTCCCGTTTCTCCTTCACGTTTTTTGTTGCTCTGTCCGCGATATAATCTCATCCTGCATGGGAGGCGTGAGCTTCACAAAATAGGCGCTGTACCCTGCCACTCTGACGACGAGGTCTTTGTGCTGCGCCGGTTCCTTTTTTGCCTGCTCCAATGTATCCCTGCCCACCACATTGAACTGGACGTGCTTTCCGCCCATTTCAAAGTATGTTTTAATGAGAGAAGAAAGTTTTTTCATATCTTCTTCGCTCTTAAGCGCCGTGGGATGAAATTTCATGTTTAGAAGTGTAGCCTGAAGGGCGTCCTGATTGATCTTGGCGGCGCTCTTGAATATTGCCGTCGGCCCACAGGTATCCATGCCCCTGACCGGTGACATGGCACCATCAGCGAGACAGGCGCCAGCGAATCTTCCCTCAGGTGTCGCGCCCGTCTGGGCGCCTCCCGGCCATTGGGAAGAGATCGAAATGGCTGAGGCCTTGTGGGTACCGCCGACCACCGTCGGGAACGATTCGGCTATCTCGACTAGGTAACGGTAGAGTTCTACGGCCACTGCATCGGCATAGTCATTGTCGTTGCCATACTTCGGTGCTGCCACACAGTCCTTCCTCATTTCCTCATAGCCTTCCCAGTTGGCCTTGAGGGCCGCTATCATCTCCTTCATAGTATATTTCTTGTCGTCAAAGACAAGTTTCTTCATCGCCGTCAAGGAATCGGCTACGTTCATCATCCCAACGTTGTTGAGAACTGCGAGGTTCTCAAGGAGATAGGTGCGGTCGAGGAGGCTCTTGCCTACCTGCATGGCATCTGCCGTGAGAGCCGTGCGGACGGGATCAGGGAAAAGCTCCGCGTTGGCGCGGGTAAAAAGGTTGTTTGATTCGGCGTTGAGTCCGGAGAAGTGCTTAAACTGGCTTTTGAAGGCATTCATCAGATCATCAAAAGACTGAAAGCTCTCGGGGTCTCCCGTTCTCGGACCGAGCTGCTCTCCGGTCTTCGGGAAAACCCCGTTGTTCAGAGTAATCTCAAGGACCATGGAGACAATGAACATGGGGTAAGGACCGATCCGGGAGTTGCCGGGGAGTGCCACGTCGAGGCAACCGCACATGACATAATTGCGAGCGGTCTCGAGAGGTATACCCTGGCCTAACAGAAAGGCGATGTAAGATTTGTCCCCTATAAATGCCGGCATGCCGATACCTGTTTTCACCACCTCGATGCCCTTGAGCATGAGGGTTTCGGGGGTCCCTTCATGGACCCTCAGGGTGATCGTGTGGTGCGGCGTGGGACATTGACGGGCCGCTTCCAAAATGAGGTAGGTGAGTCCGTTCGTGGCGTCCTTGCCGTTCTTTGTCACACCGCCGATGGTGCAATTGTGCCATTTGGCCATGCCCGCATTTTTCTGACGGTTCGCCGCTCCGGAAATCCTGTTGAGTTCCATATCTTTTAAACGGAGGCACTGGAGGTATTCCAGGACTTCCTCATCGGTGATGCGTCCTTCAGCGATGTCTTTTTTATAGAAAGGATAGAGGTATTGGTCCATTCTTCCAATAGCCGCTGTGGTAGAGGGGCTGATCATGAGAAGAGTAAACCAGAGGGCCTGGATTGCTTCCTTAAAAGACCGCGCGGGGTTTGCCGGTACCCATTTGCAGGTTTCCACAATGGTTTCAAGTTCCTTTTTCCGCCTTGGGTCTTTCTCCTTCCATGCCAGTTGGGAGGCAAGAATCGAGTATCTCTCCGCGAAGCGGATGATGGCCTTCATTGAGATAATGACGGCATTGAGGAAGTGTCCTTTCTCCACGGAACCGGGTTTGAAGTACCGTAAATTCCTGAGCTCTTCTTTCGCTTCATCCACTATACCGAGAAGACCCTTCTCGAGGACCTTCTCGAATTCCACGCACATAAGGTAGAAACCGGGGCCAAGTCCCATGCCGCTCTCGGCGTACCCGCCACCCGAACCTTCGGTCTTGCTTTTCCAGGCAGCAAGGACGATGCCTGTCTGCATAAAGGGCCAGAGCCGCTCGTCGTCCAAGGACTCTCCTATTCTCGCGACCATGCTCTTGCCTCTCCAGTATTCGTTCATCTCTTCAACCTGCGCGAGGTCGCTATCAGTAATGGACCATCCCTCGTCTTTGAGGACAACAATTTCCTCTGTGGGCCAGGGACCGTAGTAGAACTCCATCTCGACACCCATGTATTTGCTCGCCCCGTTGCCCACAAGAAGCTCTCCGTCCTGCATAAAGATCGTAACGTTATCGAGGGTGTGCGCGAGTGCCCTTGCCCTCCGTATGACTTCCGGCTCTCCTTCGGTCTGGCGGTACGATTCTGTCATGAGCCGTACTTTTTCAATACATATGGGGAATTTCTCTACCCGGGTTCCTGCCCGTAACTTCTCTATCCTAAGTGTGCTCACATAAACCTCCTTAGTTGTTCACGCTGTCCATATATACCGCGAAGTAAGTCCTCTTGAGCGGCTTCTGTCAAAGGGTCACCCACATCTTTCTTGACAATACTGTTGCGAATATCGCCGTGATTCCTCACAAACAATCTCCACTCCGGAGGGCTGTAGTCTTCCTCTTCTGTTGTTCGCTGGTCTGTTTCCAAAGGTTATATATCAATGTAATAGGATGGGTTATGCAATGCATATATATACCAAATACTATATTACGGCAGAAACTCAAAGTCAAATCCAAAGGGGGCTGATTTTCACCGTTCCGGGCATCGTTCTATAGTTCCGTCAGTGTCTTATAGAAACACTTATCGCCCCGATAGTAATTCTGGGTCAAAATGGCCGGTTTTTGCCCGGCAGTCAAATAGAGATTTTCCGTAAAAAACAGGGGCAGTCCAAAACGTATCTGGAGCGCATTGGACAGATCGATGTCGGCCACAACCGTTTCAATCCTCTGCTTCAGGAAAGTCAGTTTCATTTTGGTTACTTCCTCAAAGAGGTCTACAAAGGTTTTTTGCTCTGCCTTTTCTTTGGTGATTTTTTTGTACAGAGCCGGGTCGGTATAATGAAGATAAAAACTGAGGGGTTCCCCGTTGTGGTATCTGATCTTCTTCATTCGCAAAATCTGCCCGTCAGGACCGACAGAAAAGATCTGCCGTACATAGTTCGGACAGGGAACAACCGCCATTTCCAGAACTTTCAGCTCAACGCGAAGGTCCTCGATAGACCTAACAAGGCGTTTAAAATCACCGGTAAGTTCAAAAACAACGAGGTCCCTTTCGCATTCCTGCACGATGGTTCCGACTCCTCTCTTTCGCCGTAACAGTCCGTCCTGAGTGAGCATTTCGAGGGCCTTCCGGATCGTGATATTGCTAACGCCAAACTCTTTTTCCAGTTCTGGTACGGGTGGAATGAGACTGCCTTCCGTGTAGTCGTCCGTCATGATCCGCCGTCTCAAGGTCTCTGCAATCTGAATGTAATAGGGTATATGCGCTTCATTTCCGTTCATCCATGCGTCTCCTTCTTTTAGGTCGCTATCATGCGTGTTTGGATTAATCTCTTAATAATATTAACAGAATATAGTAGCATATATTCAATATAGATCGGATAAGAAAAGTCAAGAAGCATCTTGGATTTTGTTGGCGTTTTATAGTCTTAGCTCTCTCAGGGGGTCTATTGAAAAGGCGCAGATAGAGGAAGCGATTTTCAAATCCCCGCCTTCAGCTTTTCATTTGCCTCTTCCAGGGAATGAAATCCATACTGTCTGATTGTCACAGCAAGAGTTATTTCTGACCCGTTTATATTTTCAGACTTCTCCTTTACGAGGTGTTCATAATACAGCTCAAGGGTCTTCAGGGAATAGGTGGCAAGCTCACCTTTGAGATAGGTCTCTAGAGACGTCACAAAGAGCGTGTCATCTGAGCTGCGGATGGGCCTACCCTGACGAAGGACACGGGGGTATTTTCTAAACAGTTCTTCTTCCCAGTCGAGGACAATCTTAGTGATCTTCTCTATCAACGAAAGGGCTTCAGGATGTACGGGTGGGACCAGATGTTCTATGCTTACGTATTCCAATGGCGAGGTTGATTTCATCATCCGCGCGTACTTTTCTGTCATCAGGTTTCTTCCCTGTTGCTGTGCTTCGGTCAGATCATGAAGATAACTCTCGAGGGCGGCTTCGGACCAGCTTGCCGCCTGGCTCACCCGCATTATTTCGAATGTTTGCCGCTCGTCCTGACAGGGAGCAGTTCCCCCGATATTGGGAACATCCTGAAACATCTTCCATTCAATGGCTATGATCTTCGCGATTATTTCTTCTTTTGTCATATTTCCTCTACTCCACCCAGGCGTTCGTATCTCGTAGCCCGGGATCTTTTATTTTTGCTTGTATGATGGGACCGTGGTCCAGCAGAAAATCGCTTCCAGAATAGCTTAAACCCTCTTTTCTCAATTCCTCTATAACAAGTCTGACCGTTTCTTCCATGCAATCGCTTTTCTTTTTATATATGGCCTTATCCGGTTCGTGCTCATACGCTGTCACAAGATCAAGCAAAAGCGTGTAGACGGCATCCCCTAGGACGGGCAGCCCTTTCATGGCTCTGTGCATCCATTTGTAAAAAGGCTTGTATTGTTTGTTTAAAAGAAACACCATTGAGATCGTGTCGCTGATAAACTGCGCCTCTGCCAACCGGGCAGCCACATATTCTCCCCGCCGTATACACCGCGTATAGTTATACTGGCCTGACTGGGCCATCATCATGCACCGGGAGACAATCTTTTTGAGCCTGACATCTTCGGGATAGAATTCTTTCAGTTTCTCTCTGAAAGCGGTGAATTCACCGAGAGGGTCCATGAATACTTTGCCGTTTGTGGCGGCGGCTATGTTCTCTTCAGGTATCGCCTGCCATTCCCGAAGGCTCTTCGGGACATGATTAAAACCGATGAACCGCTTGTAAAATTCCCCTATCTCGAAGACTCCGGTCCTGCCGGCTCCCCAAAGGCTTTCTTCTCTTGCTTTGATACCGGCGAACTCCCGTGGAAGCTTATTGACCTCGTTTTGTAATAACGTGCCAATTGCTCCGTAATCCTCTTGTGTCAGCCATAAACAGCAGGCAGGTCCCCAGTCGTGATCTTGCGATATTTCATCATCAAATCCGAAGCATTCCGAGCCATCGCCCACAAGCCCTGCCGCTATCTTCTCTCGATAGGCAGGAAACTTCTCTTCTATCATCGGCTCGCAGATTTCAAAAAAATAACGTTCCGATACAAGTAATCCTTTCACAGTAACAGGTCCCCATTTATGGTGCTCACAACAATACGGTTTCTGCTAAGAGTTTACAGTGTCATCCCTTGATCTGAGCGCGCAGATGTTGTGCCTTCTTGTCATCACCCATTTTTTCGTACATGAGGAGGAGATTATTCGCTGCCGCAATAGAGTCGGGGTGCTCTTTTCCAAATATTTTACGGCAAATTTCAAGGGCCTGCACATAGAGCGGCTCAGCCTTCTCAAAGTCACCCGTGGCGGAATAGAGCGACGCAAGGTTATTGAGTCCCGAGGCATAAAGCGGGTGCTCCTCTCCGAGAATCCTCCCGTATATTTCAAGGGCTTCCCGCGTCAATTTCCGGGCTTCCTCGTTTCGGCCTGTTGCCCGATATGGCCCTGCCAGATTGTTGAGCGTGGTCGCATATGCGATGGGATTTTCTTTATCTTTACTGACAATTTCAAGGGCCTCGATGTGCAATTTTTCAGCTTTCTCAAAGGCTTTCATGTCCTGATACAGAAGGCCAAGGTTGTTGAGAGCGCTTGCGTAGAGAAAGTGATTTTTCCCCAGGGTCCTGGCGTAGATATCAACCGCTTCAATAAAAAGAGATTCGGCTTTGGCGTGTTCACCCATGAGACGGTATGTTCCGGCAAGGTTATTAATTGTCGTCGCGTAATCAGGATCATCCCTCCCAGGAGATTTACCCAAAATTTCCATTGCTTTTTTAAAGGCTGATTCCGATTCCGCATAGGAACCCACGGCCCGGCAGAGGCCCCCTAACTCATTGAGTATTGCGCCATGCACGGCATTGTCATCACGAATAGCCTCGGTTTCCTTTTTCAGAAGCTCGATGGCCTCATGATATTTACCCTGAGCAGTAAGTGTATCGACATTGTTCTGCAACGCGTATAAATCATAACCCATACAAGCGCCCTCCTTGTTTCATTATTTTCAGTCCTTTCTGCGATTATGTCAAGAAGCCCCTGATATTTGGTGGGACCTTAGCAGAGACGTGATGATCAGATAGTCTCTTCTTCAGGAATGATATACCGGGGATGTTTGTTGTAGACCTTGTAATAAGGTGTATCCCAGCCGACCTTTTCGACCGGAACGAGCCTCCTGAAACGTCCCTCTGCTTCCGCTTCGGCGAGGCGCTTCAAAAACATTTTCTTGATCCGTGGAAGCGACGCCTTGGCGCGAATTTCATAATCCACTTCTACGGCCCCTTCTGGACATATCATTTCACAAAAATAGCAGATACTGCAACCCCGTGCGAAAACAGGTGGAGATACAGCCAAGTCAATGGCGCCCGCAGGACAATGATCCATACAGAGATGGCACTCCGGGTAACGGCATTTTTCCATATCGCGTTTTGGCAAAGGCCTTGGAAGTTTGTTGGGAGGTGCCATCCGCATCTTTGGAAAAGAAGGTACAAGCCCTGTTTCACCCGCGTAAATCTTTCTGCTCAACTCGACCATCTCTTTGCCGAAGTTTTCTGCTTCCTTAAGGTCTATCTCGTCAGGATGTCCATCGGTAAGGTAAGGTTTGGGCAATGCCGGTCGATAGACGCTTCCGTACCAATCGCGAATCCCAATAATTGTTAGCCCCTTTTTCGTCAACTGTTTGAGAAGTGGCGAAAAAAAACGTTCCGGCAATACTCCGTGAGTACAAAAGACAAAAGCATGTTTTCCCTTCAAGGAAGGTATGTCATCTATGAAGCGCATCACATTGAGCGGCACGCCGCCCCATACCGGGCTGCCTATGGCTATCAAATCATAATCGGCCAGACGCGAAACGTCTGTCTTCTTCAGGGTCCTAATATCACAGTATTCCATGCTCTGGTTCATGCCACTGTGGATGGCTTTAGCCACCTTCATGGTATTCCCGGTAAGGGAAAAGTAGATCACGATACTTTTCATTGTCTCTTCCTCCCTTGGCAGTTCTTTCAATTCATTCAAGAACAGATCCACTTCCCTGATTCATTGGAACTGCCGTCATAGACCTCATGCCATGTAGCATCTTGCCGAACCCGATAGCCCGGTAAGGACCGCCTGTCCCGTACAAAGGAGTGACGGTGTTCTCAGATAATGACCATCTTGCCTTTTGGTTCTTTGATAAACCTGCCGATCACCCAGTATTGGACCTGCAGCTGTCCCGCCTTTTCTGCAAATTTGGTCTCATCTCCAGGATCGATAGCCATGAGAAGGCCGCCCGAAGTCTGGGGGTCAAAGATGATGTCGTAAAAAAAATCCTCTTTTGAAGCGATGACATGTTCTCTGTAAAAGTCTCTGTTTCTGTATAATCCTCCGGGCACAATGCCTGTGGCCACAAATTCCGGAGCCTCCTTGAAATAGGGAAGCTTTTCCGTGTAGACCTCGGCACCCACTGTTTCTTTGACCATTTCCTTCAAGTGGCCCGCAAGGCCAAAACCCGTCACATCCGTCGCCGCGTGCGTTTTCACTGAAAGCATGGCCTCTGATGCGCTCCTGTTGAGCCTCGCCATAACTGAAATCAGCTCGTTGACGGAATCTTCTTTGAGCATCTTTCCCTTGATGGCCGTATTTAAAATCCCGATCCCCAGGGGTTTCGTCATGACGAGAAGATCCCCCGGTAAAGCACCTCCGTTGAGCATAATCTTATCAGGATGAACAACGCCGGTGACGGCAAGTCCGTATTTTATCTCCGCGTCTTCAACGCTGTGGCCGCCGAGAAGACTAACTTCCGCTTCCCGGATTTTGTCGGCACCGCCCCGTATAATCTCTTTCAGGGTATTGATGCCGAACCGTTTCGGCGAAAAGCAGACAATATTCAGCGCTGTCTTCGGAACCGCTCCCATGGCGTAAATATCACTCAGTGCGTTCGTCGCTGCGATCTGGCCGAACCAATAGGGATCATCAACAATGGGCGTAAAAAAATCAACCGTCTGGACAAGAGCGAGTTCCTCCGTGATTTTGTAGACACCCGCGTCTTCAAAACCTTCAATGCCTACGATCACGTTCTCATCCATTGGTATTTCAATACCACAGAGGATGTTTGACAGGTCCCCCGGACCTATCTTGGAAGCTCAACCGCCTCCGCGAACATATTTTGTCAGTTCGACGACCATATCGTTCCTTTCCTTGCTTTCCGTTCAATGCGTGCTGCAACAACGATAGGCCCTTAGCCTTTCGACAGGGCTTTCCGCCTTTTGCGAGAGCGGCCTTCATACCCATCTTCACCAAGATCTATATATTTTGTGTCCCCTTCGATCTTCTCGATCCCGGCATAATAGCAACAGCATTCGCTTGTAAGATTGTTATCGAAGACCCTCAGTTGTCCATCCTGGAAATTGATACGAACATAGCAAAATCCCCCGGGAAGTTCTGATGCTCGCTCCTCAACGACGATACCCGCACCCCAGCGCACAAACCTTTTATGATACACGCGGTCGCCAACCTTTAGGTACAACCCCAGCTTCCTTGCCATGCCTTAGGTTATAGCACATATCGAAGGCGGTGAAAAGGGAATAGGCGCCACAACACACGGCAAATTTGTTCTCCGCTCAAACATGTGTAGATGCACATGAGTTCCCCGTCATCCGCAAGTAGTCGAAAACCATGCGAACATTGAAAGTCAGTTCCCGCATTTTCTGTGCGACACTCCGTACCCCTTTCGATTTGATCACTCCAATGGCAAACCGCCTCAGCCTTGTGATGTTCTCCGGGCCGTGACCGATGCGTATCCGACTGCGATCTTCATCATAGTTCCAGTCGAGCATGTAGTGACAGCTCTCGATAGCCCAGTGGCCGCGATTGGTCTTGAGCACACGTTCGGGATCGGCTTCGTGGGGCCTTCGGCTGGTGATGCCGTATGCAACCTCACTGCCATGTTTACCACTTTTTTTCTCCGTGGGCTGCCGTTCGATCACGAAGGCCTGCCCCACATGGGGAAAGTCAAGGTAACCGTTCAGTCCGGTGGTGGTCCATATGCGGCGAATCTCAATCCGTCCGTGATCAGCGGACACGCACTCGACGAAATCAGGTTCCTGCCGGTCTTTGAAGAAGAGGGTAAGGTCGTGAAGGAGTGTGGGTTGATTCCCCTTCACGGTGAAGTGGTAATGGGCCTTGCGCCCCACAATGTAGTGGGCGATGTCGCGTTGAGTCAGAAGGGCGTCAGCGGTGATGTCCTTGCCCTTAATGGCGATGGCGTCAAAAAGCGGGATGGCGCATTTGATCTCGTTCGTGCGTTTGACTTCTTCATTGCTTACCCTAAGACTGCCTACTTTTTTTGGGTGTGTGAGGTCTTTGTCTCATGACCAATGACACTCATGATGTGGACCTGACCATGCACATCGATGGCGTTGCACATGGTCTTGCCGTCTATGGCAAGGCTTTCATCTCCCTTCCCATAGGCTTCGTTCCAGCGTTGAAGCGCCCTATCAAGATGCGCAGGATCGATGCGGATGAGGACATCACGGATGATGGACTCACTGGGAACGACCCGCCGGCCGTTTTCCATACGGCAGCCGAAGCGCTCCCGGGCCTTCTGAGATAGGCCATGTGCCCAATCTGCCATCGCCTTGTAGCCCCGCATTCCACAGAGGCTTGCAGCTGCGGTGATGGCGAGCACCGTGGGAAGATAATGGCGTCGTCCCTGGGAACCTAATTTCCCGGAAAAATTATACCTATGCCATGCCAGGGAGTTGGATATCCAAGGCTTTGAGAATATCCCGCTGCGCCTTGGTCACCTCTGTGAGGATATGACCGTACTTCCCGGAATATTTAACCTTGGTCAACGTCTTCATCTCCTGCAGCAGTTCGCGCACCGTGTATTCCTCGATGAGTTTCGATGAGCGCATCTCCTTGCGTATCGCACTGATGAGAATCAGAGCTATGAACTGCACGAAAAGCCTTCCGTCTACGGTCGCCGACGTATGCATCCGCAGCCGCTTCAGGTCGAGCGAATTCTTCAGGTCGTCGAAGCACTTCTCCACTGCGTCCTTGTCGCGGTAGACCCGCATGGCTTCCACCGAATCCTTGATCCCGTTAGAGAGCAGCGCCTGGAAACCAGCGTAGCGGCTGATGTGTTGGCTCACCGCCTCCGAGTTGAAAGATACATGCAGTCCGCGCTTGGGGGTTGTCTTCTGGATGAGAAAGTCGTCATAGGCCTTCTGGTGGTCGGCCACCGGCTTGCCCGACTCGAGCTCGCCCTTGTACTGGAGCAGTTCCTCGTTGAACTTGTCCACATCCTTGGCCCGGTTGGTGGCGTTGTAGTACAAATGCAGATAGCAGCGGCGCTTCTCCTTCCCCCATGGATACAACCGTGAATGGACATAGAGTACCTCGTCATCGAGCTTGCGGTATCCCTCAGGACCGTGGATGGTCTTGTGGATGTCGTCTATGGCTTGCAGCAGCCATTTATTGCTCAACGGCACCGACATGGTGAATCGGTCGCGGTTCTCAACCAAAGCGTCCACGTTCTTCCTGCTGTAAAAACCCTTGTCCATCACGTAGTGCAGCCGCTTGACCTCCAGTGCCTTGAAGGTCAGCACGAGGTTGCGCAGCGTTGAGACGTCGTTTATGTTGCCAGGTACCCGGTGGTAGTACACCGGCAGCGCGGATTTCTGGCCGAACAGCATCGCGAGATTGAGCTGGGGGAGCTTCTCCCTGTCGCGGTTGTGACCCCATTTGATGAATTCGTTGAGTTCCGAATACGACGATACCGACGTGATGTCGTAGCAGATGTAGTCGTCCTTCAAGACCTTGCCTATCCACTTCGCAAGGAAGGTCTGCTTGCCGTCGGTCCCGATGGAGGAGAGTATCTCGCTTATGCGCTGGCTTGCCAAGGACGCCGCGAGGGCGGGCTCATGGCTTTTTGCCCAGGATTCGCAATAGCTGAGCGCTCCACCCTCTATGGCGAGGTAGTTGGCCATCGCCAGGATCTGCCGGTGGGTATCGGGAAAGCAGGACTTCAGCGATCTCTCCAGACCGGTGCGCTTGGAGAACTCATCCAACACAACCGCTGGGCCGACGATCTGCGCCGATGCGGTGACCGCGGGATCCCGGACCGCCGCCTGCTGGGGATCAAGGCGTTTGGAGGGGACAAACTCGCCAGTTACCCGGTCAAGCTTGCCGATACAATTTCGTTTATTCCTGGCCTGTTGTTTATTCTTATCCCAGTACCCGGATGATTCGTAAACATATGTAACGCCATTGTTCTTGTTCTTCACATAGACAAGCGACATATAAACACCCCATTCATTGGTATAATTATACCAATGAATGGGTAGAAAAGTCAAGCAAAAATTGCCTTTAGCCTTAATCTATAATGTTTGTTGCACGATCCTTGTTATAATTTCGGCGGGAATTTAGGTGGGAACGGCGGGGATCAGGGATATCGGCAAAGAAACGAGGTAAGGAGTACATTGTATCGGCTCTGAGCATAATTTTGGAACCTCCTGTACGATAAGGTGGGGTGAGAGAGGCCTGGGAGAGAAGCGATTGTGCATCGCGGTGTAAAGGCCTGACGAAGACCATTTTGGGCGAGCCCTGGGGGGTGTATCCCTTTTGAACCCTGCGAAAGCCCTTGCTATCACCCACATGGATCCAGTTTGCAGCCTTATACACCGTTCCCCGGAACCGTTCTGGATCGACAAAGGTCTCAAGGAGCAGTACCGGATGGCCGAAACGCTGCTGCCAGTCACAAAGGAGCCTTCTTTCACACAACGTCAGCACACGGGAACCCAGATTCGGAACATGCCAGTTGGGCAGAATACAAAAACGGCTGTTGTTCACCACCAGCTTCAGGCGATCATACTGATGCCGGAAGTTCCATCCGATCCAGCGATCCCGTGCTGCACACTTCCACGCTTAAGCGGAGAAGGTGACAAGGGCCACCCATTCATCCTGCCATAAGGCCACGTACCACAGCGTCTCCCCGATTTTGGGCAAAGAACCCAGGTAGTGATACGCTTCCATCAGGCTTTGATAATCCTGTTCTTCAGTAGGACAAATGGGTCGAACAACGACTTCCGATAGGTTCAACATGCACACTCCTGACAATCTCGATGAAACAACCTCTGGTTCCACCATACCATATCAGGAGATAATTGTCCAGAACTATCAGTAACTGCTTGATATGCCTATGTGATGAGACCAGCACGAAATCACCCTGCGCCACAACAGATTATAATGGATTCTCGGTTTTCAAAAAGGTACAATTGGAAGATTGGACGGAGCAACACCACGAGGCTATGAATGAAAAAAATCATTGAAACGGTGCCCAATTTCAGCGAAGGAAGGAACAAAGATACCATCGGAAAAATACTGTCATGCTTTAAGGGCAAGGGGGGCGTGAAGCTCCTCGACCTTCACAAAGACGCAGACCATAACCGGATGGTAGTGACCGCCGTCGGTGAACCTGACGCGCTGAAGCGTGCCGTCATCGAGGCAGTCGGAGTCGCCATCAAGATCATTGACATGCGAACACATCGCGGAGAACACCCTCGGATGGGCGCCGTCGATGTAGTCCCTTTCATTCCGATAAAGAACGTGAGCATGGAAGATGCCGTGACGCTCTCAAAAGAGACCGCAAGGGAGATCTGGGAAAGATACCATCTGCCTGTCTTCCTCTATGAAGAATCGGCATCAACACCGGCGCGGAAAAACCTAGCCGATATCCGCAAAGGACAGTTTGAGGCAATGGCGGAAAAACTCAAATCTCCCGATTGGAAGCCCGATTTTGGAGAGAGAGAAATACACCCCACGGCAGGAGCTGTCGCTGTCGGTGCGCGTATGCCGCTTATCGCCTTCAATGTCAATCTTGACACCAATGATATTGAGGTCGCGCGACGTATTGCGAAGACAGTACGATATTCAAGTGGAGGATTGAAACACTGCAAGGCAATCGGCATCGCGCTGAAAGAGAAAGATGTCGCACAGGTCTCCATGAACATGACGGACTATACGCAGACACCCCTCCACCAAGCCCTTGAGCTTATTCGAACTGAGGCGAAACGCTACGGCATCAACGTGTTGGGCAGTGAAATCGTCGGTCTTGTTCCTCTGGCGGCCATTGTCGATGCGGCGGCCTATTACATGGGCCTTGAAGATTTCTGCACCGATAAAGTGCTCGAAGCAAAAATCATGGAATGAAAAAGTGGAAGATATGTGTGAAAGCATTCTACATTAGTGCTATGGGTTCATAGCATGAAAACAAACAAGCTCAAGATTATGCAAAATTGTTACTCCATTTTTTAAATAGATTGACGCAAAAACCAATGCTTCTTCTTGGACTTGACCTGGCTGGGTTGGCAGGAGCAGGAAGGAAGTTTGCGAATGAGACCATACACAAATCCATATCCCTTAAGCCATCTCTTTAAGATGTAAAATATCATTGGTCGCGGTGCTGAAAGTCCGTATCTCGTTTTTCTTCCTGGTCCCATAATGCATGCCGCTACTGTCTCCTTGTACACGTCCAGACCAGCACCTCTCTCGAATATAGTATCCATAATATCCTTCCCCATCGGAATAGTTACCATGATATTCTTACAATAAAGGGAGGGCCTCACGCATTATTTTTATTTGTGCCAACGAGCCGGCATGGGTATTTCAGGTGGCATTGCTCGTCGAAAGCACATGCTTATGAAGCAGTAGGGTGCCATGGAGGTTTGCGGATTACAAATCGAAATCACCAACACCGAGGTTAACAGCCATACGTGGGTTCAATTGCGAGGCCGTTTTTTTCCACCGAAATAAAAACCAAATACACGGAAGACCTTCGAAAACCTGTAAAATTCTCGTCGTGTATGGCCCTTGTCAAGGCCTGGAATTTCCTTTAGATAGGTCAAATTGCCATCGCTCGGTAGCGAAATTAGTTGCCAAAATTACTGACGTCGGCGGCGGAGATAATATTCTTGGCAACATAGATGGGATGGACCACAGTGCGCAATGCGGGGAGCTTCCTGGCAAAGAGGAGCGAAGCCGCTACGCAGCTTGCGCCGCCCAGAATGACCGTGTGTGGCGCTCCGATGTGGCTTGCGAGACTGCCAGCCATGAGACTTCCGAAGGGAGACATACCCATAATGGCCATTGCATAGAAACCCATGACCCTCCCGCGCTTTTCGTCATCCACAACCGTTTGTATGATCGTGTTGCACGAGGCCATGGTTCCCATCATGCCCGAGCCAGCAAAGAGGATGCCGATAAACGAAAAAACAACCTGATGCGACAGGGAAAAGCCCATGAGCCCTAATCCGAAGAGCAGGCACGCGATAACGGTCACCCGTCCCAGCCCGACCACACTTTTCCTGGTCGCAAGATAACCAGCAGCGATCAACGCGCCGATTCCGAGGGTACCCATGAGAAAGCCGAGGGTGTGCGGCCCCCCATGAAGCACATCCTTCGCAAAGACCGGCATGAGAACCTGGACGGGCATCCCCATAATACTTATGAGACCGAGCAGCAAAAGCAGGTACCGGATTGGCGCAAACCCGAAGGCATACTGATAGCCCTCTTTCAGATCGTGCCACGGGTGGGCAGTCGATGGTTTCCGTTCCACCTGCTTGATCTTCATTAACAAAAGCGCAACGATGATGGCCACAAAACTGAGCGCGTTCAGCACAAAACAGATCCCCTCACCGAACCCCGCAACGGCAAGACCAGCAAGGGCCGGTCCGGCCAGACGGGCGCCATTGACCATCATCGAGTTGAGCGCGATCGCATTCGGCAAGTCCTCTTTACCCTCCACCATATCGACCACAAAAGACTGGCGGGCTGGCATATCGAATGCGTTGATGATGCCGAGCGAGAGACTCAAGAGAAAGATGTGCCATACCGCCACGTATCCTGTAAGAGTCAGGATGGCAAGGAGAGCCGACTGGACGGTGGCCAGGATCTGGGTAGTGAGTAAGATTCGGTAACGGCTCGACCGGTCAATAAAGACCCCTGCGAAAGAGGCGAGGATAAAGGTGGGGATCTGTCCGGCAAAACCGACGAATCCCAGAAGAAAGGCTGAACCGGTGAGGCGATAGACGAGCCACGACACAGCGATTCGCTGCATCCACGTACCGATAAGAGAGAGACCCTGCCCTGCGAAGAATAGGCGGTAGTTTCTGTGACCGAGGGCGCCCATCGTGAGCCTTGAAAGTGCACTGCTGTCTCCCTTATGTCTTCTCGTCACGGTCGCTTCCCCGATGTATTGCTCATGGTTCCTGTTTTCTTCTTCTCTTCGTTCTCGATCCCGGGCACACCCTTCAACACCCGGTCTATCGCGAACGAACCCTTTTCTCAGTGAATGGTGCGATGCGTTCCTGACCCCGGTACGATCTCCGTGCCACACCGTGACATATCCGTGCAATGGGGTTCTTGGGAATATCGGGAATGCTCTTTCAGGCTTTGCATGCGTCGTGTAACCGAGAAATGATCATAACACGAACCACGGATTACGCGCAACAGGTGCGCGAAGGGTGGCCTTGAAGACCCGGCAAATCTCTCCCTGCTCAGATCATAAGGGCATTCCACAACAAGTAAGACGGCACGTCACAAAGACTCTCCGCCTGGAGGCCGCTCTGAGTTTGAACGTCTCGCCATGCTGTGTTGATGCAAAGGATTCTTTATTGGGAAATGGAAAACCCGTCTTCAACCGTATCGTAGCACTACGCGATTCATGTGCGAAGGTCGCAAGCCGGGGAAAGGCTGAAGGTAATCACCTATCGCCGGATCACCCTTATCGCTCATGCTCCACCGCGTAGGCATACCTCATCACGGAAGATTCAAAGGAAGATTTTGTTTGTCTTTTATCTGTCTCGTCAACGTGAGCTATTTTCAGTTCTGTGTGAGGAAAAAAGGCAATGTAGTGCCAACAGTTTGGAAGATGCCGCGATATTTAAGATTCTTTCAACACCAAAGAGATGGGTACCATTTGAAACCGCCTATCACACAGAAATGACTGCCCGCATTTGTTACAGTTGTCCGTACTTTTGAAAACACCTGCTAACAAAGCGTCAGAAACACCAGAATGGGTTGCAAATTGCCATTCGAACTGGCGTGCTTTGAGATAAAGTTCTAAAGCGTTTCATAAAACTAATTCCCGTTTGAGACCATCTACCCCTTGAGACCACCAATTGTTTTTCTCGTTAGTACTCTGCCACGTACCTGCCTGCTGGCCACCCGCTAGGCAAAGGGATGAGCGGCACCAAAAAAAGGGTGAGATCAATCGGTGATTTGGTTCGTGGAACGGAATAAAGGGGGTTATCGCGAAGGCCGTTTTTATTTGCAAATCCTGGGTGAAAAGATTAGCATTATTTAGGGCCCTGAAGGGACTACAATAGCAATATGTAATTATGAAAGAGCAGGGTCGAAAGAAAGGAGCGGGTGACACGTATGAATGGACCGTTAATCTTTCAGGATAAGGGGGATAGCCACCAGGACCGCGTTGAAGGAAAGGCTGGCAAATCAAGGTGGCTGGGGTTTGTTGGGTCTCTAGTAGTTCTCTTTATATTCCTCATCGGAATAGCCCGGTCTTCGGGCTGGCTTGTTGAATGGTTTTGGATGAAAGAGGTAGGTTATACGGAGGTATTTCTCCGTCTCTTCTCACTCAAGGGAAGTCTTTTCTTCATTTCATTTGTAACAGTCTTTCTCTACCTCTGGATTAATCTGAGGATTGCCGCAGGCGCCTATTACAACAGGGGAATACCCATAAGGACAGCGCGTATTCCTAGTCTCTACGAGGTGCAGACAAATCCATGGATAACAAGAACCCTTGCGGCCGTTGTCTCTCTGGTGCCTGCCCTTCTCTTTGGCCTTGTCTTCTTATCGGGTTGGGACACTTTTCTCCGTTACTACTGGGGCGGCTCCTTTGGCCAGGCGGATCCGTTTTTCGGGAAAGACCTCGGCTTCTATATGTTTCGCCTTCCCTTTTACGGGAATCTCCGGGACGGCTTTGCAGTGCTCTTCTTCCTTGCCTTACCGGCCACCTTTCTGGGTTATCTGGTTACCGGTCAAATCGGCTTTCCATTGCCTCGCTTCGAGAATACCCGCGCAAATGCCCATCTTGCAGTCCTATTCGTCCTCTTCCTTCTTGCCTGGGGTGCGGGCTACTATCTTGACATCTTCCAGCTTTTTTACGAGAAGCGCGGTGTGGTCTTCGGCATGGGATATACCAATTATCATGTGGTCCGCATCGGGCTCTGGGTGATGATGGTAGCGACTCTTCTTCTTGCCGTTCTGGCTGTCATGAAACGCCACCGCGTCCGTGTTGTCCTTGCCGGTATCGGCGGGTACCTTGTGGTGATGCTCCTTTCTCTTGGCATAATCCCGGCGCTTTTTCAGTCTTTCGTGGTCCAGCCAAACGAGCTTTCCCTGGAAGAACCCTTCCTTGAAAAAAACATTGCCTTTACCCGCAAGGCTTATCAATTGGACCGGGTGGAGGAGAGGGCTTTCTCCGCGGAAAGCAGCCTTTCTCTCGCCTCTCTCTCACGCAACCAGGATACCTTGAAGAATATCCGTCTCTGGGACCATCGGCCTCTCCTTCAGGCATTCAGGCAGACCCAAGAGATGCGTCTCTACTACCGTTTCTATGCGGTTGATGTGGATCGTTATCTATTCCCCGGCGAAGGGTACCGCCAGGTAATGGTCTCCTCCAGAGAGCTGAGTGAGCAGGTGCTTCAACAGGCCCAGACGTGGGTTAACCAGTACCTTGAATTCACCCATGGTTACGGATTGGCCATGAACACCGTGTCGGAGATCAGCGAAGGGGGTCTTCCCCGTATGGTGGTGAAAGACCTGCCTCCCGAATCGTCCCTCCTCAAGATAACCCAGCCGGCCATTTACTACGGCGAGAATATGCCGGGATACCGGATTGTAGGGACGGGTGTTGAAGAATTTGACTATCCGAAAGGCGATAAGAATGTCTACACCCGCTATGAGGGCGCCGGCGGCATTCCCCTCGATAGCTTCTGGAAAAAGCTCCTTTTTGCCTGGAATCTCTATGATGGCAATATCCTTATATCGAGCTATATCAAGCCCCAGAGCAGGATACAGCTCCATCGGAAGGTAGCTGAGCGGGTGAGCCGTATTGCGCCATTCATCACCCTTGATCCGGACCCCTATATGGTGGTGAGTGAAGGCAGGCTCTTCTGGATCATTGATGGTTATACCACTTCCATGGGCTATCCCTCGTCCGATCCTTACAGAGGAGCTTTCAACTATATTCGCAATTCGGTGAAGATAACCGTCGATGCCTACAATGGATCGGTCCGTTTTTATGTGAGCGATCCTGACGACCCTGTGCTTCGTGCCTATAAGGGGGCTTTTCCCGGTCTGTTCAGGCCCCTCAACGAGCTTTCTTCTGATCTGAAGGCTCATCTGCGGTACCCTGAGGATTTATTCCGTATCCAGGCGGAGAGACTCACCACGTACCACATGACCGACCCGAGGGTCTTTTACAACAAGGAAGACCTGTGGGCCATGCCCAATCAGAAGTATGCAGGGCGGGCGGAAGAAATGGAGCCTTACTACGCCCTTCTTAGGTTGCCCGAGGAACAAAAACTTACGTTCCAGCTCATGCTTCCTATGACGCCCCACAAGCGGGAGAATATGATCGCCTGGATGGCTGCCAACTGCGACTTTCCCGACTACGGGAGGATCGTCGTCTACCGCCTTTCAAAGGACCGGCTTATCTATGGTCCCATGCAAATTGAGGCCATGATTGACCAGGAGCCCACCATTTCCCAACAGCTCTCTCTCTGGGATCAAAAGGGCTCACGGGTGATACGGGGTAATCTCCTCGTCATTCCTATCGAGAGTTCATTCCTTTACGTGGAGCCCGTCTATCTCATTGCTGAAGATGTGAATATTCCTCAGCTCGTTCGGGTAATTGTGGCTTACGGCAGTAAGGTGGCCATGCAGCCCACCCTTGATGAAGCCATAAAAGCGGTCTTCATTGGCCTCCCCGCCGCTTCTGCTTCCGCAACCACGGAGATGAAAGGCCCGGTGCCAACTCCGACTCTATCTAAGGCCTCGGAAGACCGCCTGAATCAGGTGCGAAAGAGGTTCGATATGGCCCAGGATGCCCTGAAGCGGGGGAATTGGACCGAATTCGGCCAAGCCATGGAGGCCCTAAAGGAGTTATTGGGAAGGTAGGCTGACCACGGCCCTTAATGGGGAATTGTCTGAGAGAGTGTCTCTTAGCAATCACTCAGTCTCTGGTTTCAGATTGTCTTTTTGTTGCACTATTGCAACAAGACAGGAGGTTCGCGAATGGTGTGGGCCTTTTACTAATACGGTGATTAGTAGTTTCACACGTGACGCTCGCAACGCACCTTCTTAAAACGCTTTTCACAGATTTTATATGGCTTTCCCTATGACCTCCTTAGTCACTCCAAAGAAGCTAATCCGTTATGGGGCATTTCCTCGATAGACATTGGTAATCTTCCATTTACGCTGAAAATCCGACTTCAAGCATTAGGCAGGAGCCTTCACTGCGGTCCACCTGCGAAGATTGAGGAACACACACTTCGGTAAAAGCAAAGATTACTTAAAAGCATGTAAACCACTAAGATCTGTCGAACGATCAAAATAGGAGCGTGCAAAGAGACTTAGTGAAGGGACACAGTGGCTTATCAGGAGGGCCAATCATGCTCCCGGCTGTTTACGCTTTTTTGAATATAGCCCTCATCCAAATCCAATCTTGAATATCGGTCATTTTTGTCATAAACTTATATTGTAATTTGCCCGTTTCCCGTCGAATGTCCTCGTTTCGTCAATACCGAAGACAATATTCTAAGGGGTATTGAAGAGTGGACAAGCCGGTATAGATACAGCACTGTCTGGACCGAAAGACAAATATGTAAAAAGGATATTTGAAGACTGACAGCTTCTTCAATGGGGATTACAGCACAGAATGATGATGGATCGAAAGCAGTACAATACCATAATTCTCATTCTCGGCGCTCTATCAGCGATCGGGCCCTTTTCGATCGATATGTATTTGCCGGGTTTTCCAGCTATAGCCATCGACCTGAAAATAGATATCGCCCGTGTGGGGCTGTCGCTGACAAGCTATTTTGTCGGGTTCTCGGTGGGACAAATTGTCTGGGGTCCTTTGATGGACCGCTACGGTCGAAAGAAGCCGATACTGATCGGGCTTATCGCCTATATCTTGGCCGCCTTGGGTTGCGCCTGTTCGCCATCCATATCCGTCCTGATCGCACTACGGTTATTTCTCGCCTTTGGCGGCTCTGTGGGCTTAGTGGGCGCCAGAGCGATTGTACGTGATCTGTTTTCGGGAAGAGAGGCGGCAAAGGTCCTTTCCACGCTGGTGATGATTTTCGGCGTATCGCCTATCATTGCCCCCACCATTGGAGGTTTCGTGGTGGTTGCGCTCGGCTGGCGATTCATTTTCCTAATCCTTGCCTTCATTGCTGCCTTTGTTGTGGTCACTGTCGTCAAATATCTTGGTGAGAGCAAAGCCCCCGATTCCACCATTTCCATGCATCCAAAAAAGCTTGTGGTCGGGTACATCTCCCTTTTCAGAGAGCCGGTTTTCGTTATATATACCTGCGTAGGTTCCGTCGGCGTGGCGGCTTTCTACTCCTATCTCTCCGGGTCCCCCTTTGTCTATATGAAACTGCTTGGTTTTACGGCACCGCAATTCGGTTGGATATATGGGGCGAATGCCATCGGTTTGGTTATCGCCAGTCAGATCAACAGGGGGCTGCTGAGAGCTCGAGGCAGTGCGCAGATATTGCTCAGCGTTGTGTCCATCCAATTTTGTCTCACCATTGCACTCCTGTTCTGGTCTTTCGTCGGGGCGGGCAACAGAATAGGGATCATGGGCCTTATTTCCTGCCTTGTATTCTGCCATGGATTCCTTAATCCCAATGCCATAGCGCTTGCGCTGCAACCCTTCATAAGGAAAGCGGGTACTGCAGCGGCGCTCATGGGGAGTACTCAGATGGTCACGGGGGCCCTGGCGACTGGGCTCGTAAGCTACCTTTACGACGGGACGGCCAGGCCCATGATCTTGGTAATGGCCGGTTGCACGGCCATTGGTTTGACGGTGTTGGCGGTCAGGACAATATCAAAGGGTTGCGAGACCCGTTCCGAAGGATGACGGATACGGGCGGTGCTTAACCCTGGCCGGGTGAATGGTCGAGCGAATCGGCATAGGTAAGCCCTCGCGGGCTTTCCCTGCCACACCACCGTACATACGGGTCCGTATACGGCGGTTCGGTTTGGTTCGATGCTCATCAAGCCTCCGATGATGGAAACTCTAGAGCCGGATGTTCTGATGTAGAGTTCGCCGCGGACAATTCAGTACCTTTTGCCAAAGCGTCCGGGGCTTCACCCCATATCTTTGTCATGAAGGCCAGTTCTCACTGGATTTTCTTCTGCACGTTGCCCATGAGAACCCTATCCTTACTTATCCTCCCATACCGTTTGGGCCTTCCCTGCCATATGGCAGGTACTATACCCTCTGCTGACTTCTTTGCTGCGATCAAGAAATCTTACGATTTCCTTAAGTCCTCATGTGGGGACAGAAGTGGAGTTCTCCCGGGGTAAGCTCAATGACCTTCCCCGCACACCTGCCGGATTTACAGCCATGACACTTGATGGATAAGGACTTTGAGATTTCATGCTCTCTCGTCCGGTCATAGATGCCTCGTACCCGGTTTCTGTTCGTCAGGTCACGGATTTGTTCCACCCTTCTTTCAGACCCTACCTCACGGTAACGCCCTTGGGTTTCGCTAACACTTCACCTCCATCAGGTTATGTAAGGGACTTTCACCCTCAAGTTATTGAACATGCCCGGCACACATGAACTACCCCGCAGCAAGCTGCGAGGTATCCTAAGGAAAGCAGATTGTATCGAGAAACCCAGGTTCCTCGTACTCTTCCTTGCGGAGACCCCGGAGCAAAGCTCCGAGGAATGTTCTGATTCAAGAAAGTATACTTTAGTATCGTCGGGCATGATCTTGACGAAGCCAAAGCGAATTACTCCGACCCTCCCATGACGTATCTTGCGATTCTCGACACATCAGACTTTGAATTCAAGAACCAAGTTCGGCTACAACGGATTTGAAAAGGCTTATCACTGGTATCTAGAGGCGAAAAAACTGTTCAACTCAACCCTTCATCTAACGGGAAGAGTGATGACAAGATACGACTCTCAAAAGATGGTCCACCAGGCAATCATGGGGATAATGAAAGAAAATAAGGACTTCGTTTTTCTTAACCAGCCACTTCCCTATCTTTCAGACTATGGGAAAAGCGGACAGATGAACCGGTACGTTGTTGCCTTTAACCCGAAAAACAAGGCCGCCAAGATTTTTCTTGAACTCATGAGTAACCTTAAAAAGAGATTGTCTTACGAAGATAATAGAAAACTGATGTGGCAAAGAAAATGAGCGTCGATACTTTCAAGCAACAGCTCGCCTCCGGGCCTGCTGACGGTCTCGACAAATTCCGGTTCGGAGCCGAGAGTGTCCAATATTCAATCATGGAAATAGGCATAGACAGCGCCGGTGTTGAGCCCCAGATAAGAATAGAATTCGATGAAACCGAGCTTGAAGATCTCTGTAGGTCGATTGTAAAAGCGAAAGGACTTGGCGTTCCCTATGGCCTGTTGCAGCCCATTCTCGCTTCCATAAAGGACCCGGTGTTCAAACGGAATAAACTGGAGGTCGGCGAATTAAGGTTCAGGGTATTCAAAAAGCTTGGAGAGCACACAATGCCGACCTTTATCGTGACAAATCAGCAAACAACACAACTATCTGATACAGCTCTATGAGAATGTCCACAGAAAGAACCTTCACATAAGCAAAAAGGCGAATGGCGTTATTCAGTATGTGCTTGTGGAACTGGCGAAAAGGGACGATATGTCACCACACCTGCTGAAAAGAGCTTCTTTGCATCCGTGTTGGTCACATAACAACATCCCGACGGTACGATGTTGTAGCTCAGCCTGACATCGGCAGAGGCTTGGGCCTCGAAGTGTTTCGCAATGACTGCAAGCGGACTAATTCTCACAAACCTATCGCACATAACAAGAAGAACCTATAACACAATAAGGGGTCTGTCAGACAAGAGTATTTTGTTGTCTGGAACCAGTCATGTCTCTCAAGGCCTGAAAGCATCTGGCCCTGACACTGACAAGCCCTTCCTTTTTTTCAAGAACGCCCCTTACTAGTAACAGCGGTTCTAACCGTATGAGCGTCCGATACGTACGGTACTCTTCGGGTTTTACCACAATGTTTATGAGCCCCTCTTCATCTTCAAGGGTAAGAAAGGCAAATCCCTTTGCAGTAGGTGGCATCTGGAGACACACTGTATATCCTCCGATCATAACAAAAGACCCTGATCTATAGCTAGCCAGGGCCGTACTTTTGATTGCTTTCAGGATATTCAGTCTTTCACGGTAGAGCTCCATAATGTGATGTGATGCAGAAAAACCCTGAAAGGCATAATCGATGATTGTCTCTTCGCTTTGGCTCATTTCAGGGATGGGTAATCCCTCCTTGTCACCGGTACGCATCCCTGACAATCCTCCTGCCGTTCCTATAATTCCCGCGTCCCAGAGCAATTGTCGTCTCGAGCATTGCAGGACCTCAAAGGCCCCCACCGCTATGAGGTTCTGCAATGAATCGTTATCGAACCTCACGCGATCGGCGAAGTCCTGCAAGGAAACAAAAGGACCACGCTCCCGCGTCTTAAGGATTCGGTCACTTTTGTCCTTTCCGATACCTTTTACATATGTAAAACCGGTTCTTAAGAGACCATTCTCAAGAGAGCACTTCCACATACTCCTGTTGATGTCCACGGAAAGAATCTTGATGCCGTGGCGTCTCGCATCCCCTGTTATCACTTCCGGCTCATAGAATCCCATGGGTTGGTTATTGAGCAAGGCACAATAAAATTCTGCCGGGTAATACCGTTTGAGCCAAGCAGAACGATAACAGAGAATGGCAAAACTCGCTGCATGACTCTTACAGAAACCGAATTCTGCAAAATTGCTGATATGTTCGAATATCTTCTTTGCAAGTCCTTTGTCTATCCCCTGTTTTTCTGCTCCTTCCACGAAACGCTCATACCATTTCATGAGTTCTTGACGGGCGTTTTTGCGCCCCATTGCCTTTCTGAGCTTGTTGGCTTCGCCTGCAGAAAATCCGGCGATTTCCATTGCCACCTGAAGAATCTGTTCCTGAAAAAGGATGACGCCCAGTGTCTCTCCCAGTATGGGTGCCAGCTTCGGGTGAAGATGGACCACAGGCTCCTTGCCCTGTCTCCTTCGTATGAAAGGATGGACCATGTTACCCTGAAGCGGCCCCGGTCTCACGATTGCAACTTCTATGGCAAGGTCTTCAATGGAACACGGTTTTACCTTCGGCACTGTTTGCATTTGGGCGCGGCTCTCTACCTGAAAAACCCCCACCGTGTCGGCGTCACAGATGAGCTTATACACTTCAGGATCATCCGTGCCGATGACATCAAAGTCGATTGATAACTCCCGGTGTTGTTCTATGAGTCCCCGCGCTTCATCGATAAGAGAAAGCATTCTGAGCCCCAAAAGGTCGAATTTGATAAGACCCGCATCATCAACGGAATCTTTGTCCCACTGGCAGACAATCCTCCCTTCCGCCCGTGCGTGTTCCTGGGGTACTATCTCCGAGATGTGCCGGGGCGTTATGATCATGCCCCCCACATGGATGGAAAGATGTCTCGGGAAATCCGCTATACGTGTACAGATGGCGCAGAAGTGATCCCATGCGACGGAATCGAGGTAAGACCGAAACTCGGACACTTCCCTAAGGGAGTCAATAGCATGGACACCGCCATAGTGGGATACCGTCTTTGCCATCCTGTCCAGTATATGGGCGGGCAGCCCAAGTACTTTACCGACCTCCCTGATGGCGTTTCTCGCCTGGAAGGTAACATAGGTACAGACCATAGCGGCATTGTCTCTCCCATAGGTATTATACACATATTGAATGACCTCTTCTCTTCTGTTTGTCGCGATATCGATGTCAATATCAGGGGTGCTCAATTCATTGAGAAAACGCCCCACGAAGAGATTGTGCTTCATGGGGTCAACGGGGGTAATCCCGAGAACATAAGCCACGACAGAACTTGCCGCCGATCCTCTCCCCTGCGCGGAGATGCCCATCCTCCGGGCATATTCGACGATATCCCGGACCACTAGGAAATACCCCGACAACCTTTTTTGCTCGATAAGCATAATCTCGTTGTCGAGCCTTTTCTGTATCTCTTTCGAAGGTTCACCATATTTTATCCGGGCACGCTCTGTGGCGATCTTTCTTAGGAATCCCGTTTCCGTCTCTCCCTCGGGCAGGGGATATCGCGGATAGGAGAGGGCGGAGAAATCGAGATTAAAGGTGCAGCGCTCCGCTATCTCACGGGTCCTGAGTATTGCGTGATGAGGAAGCCAGGGAAGCTTTATCATCTCCTCATAGCCCTTAAGATAGAATTCCGAGTTTAATCTGCGAAAAGACGCGGACTGGTCCAAGGGTACCCTGTTCTTTATACAGGTGAGGATGTCGTGAAGGTCATGGCTGTCCCGTGTAGCATAATGGACGTTGTTTGATGCAACGGTCGTAAGACCAAGCCTTTGGGCAATATTGATGAGTTGCACAGAAAGCCGCTTGTCTTCAGGCAACAGATGGTTCTGTATCTCAATGAAAAAATTTCCGCTGCCAAAAATGTTCATATACTCTTGAGCCACAGTGAGGGCATATTTTTTCTCTCCCCTTGCAAGAAGCCGGGCAATCCTTCCATGATTGCAGCCGGATAGAAAAATGAGGCCCTCTGTGTTGCCCGGCAGCTCCGATGGTGCAAGGATAGGCTCACCCTTGGTCCCCGCTAAATGCGCCTTGGTGATGAGCCGGGAGAGGTTGGCATACCCCTTTTCGTTCTCGACAAGAAGGGTCAGGTGGTACCCTCCTTCGAGTGTCAGCTCAGCGCCGATGATGGGCTTTATCCCGGCCCTTCGTGCTGCCTGTGAGAAGGTACAGGCATTATAGAGCCCATCGTGGTCAGTGATGGCGAGTGCCGGCATACCGAGAGCGACGGCCCGTTCGATAAGTTCATCTGTCCGGGAAGCTCCATCAAGAAAAGAAAAATTCGAGTGTGTGTGAAGTTCAATATACACGGCATACCCCTATTAGGTGGTCCAGCTCTGTTTATACCACCTGCCGCTTGTCTGATCCCAAAAGACGGTGATCAGGCTTCCGCTCTCAAGTTCAAGGGTATAATAGAACCGGATAACCGGTTTTACCCACCAGCCATCATCAAGGCGCCAGAGGTTGGAGATTTTTTTCACCCTGTGCAGTTTCTTTCTGTATGTTATACGGGAGGGTTTGTTATCAACGACAATGACCTCTACAGGTTCAGGATCGAAAGGAGACGACCTCATGGCTCCACAAAGATAAATCGTCTGTCAGGGAGAAGAGAACCGCTGTCATTCTTTACGGCGCGAACAACAGGCATGGTCCCGTATTTTGTTTTCAGAAATCCGTTGATGTCTTGCATCTTATTTGACAAAGAGGGCTGTGTCTTGAAGAGGCCCTCCTGTCTTCCTGCATACTCTTCGAGGGAAGATGCCCGGACACTCATAATCCGGATGGGGCTTTTCAGTTCAATGCGCTCAATGCCTGCCATGATCCTTCGCAACATCTCTTCCTTGCTCGCCGTCGCCGTGTGAAAGGTGAACCGTCGTTCGAAAAAGGTCCTGTTCTCAAGATCACAGACAAGTTGTATGGCGCGACAGGCCCTATTCAGTTCCTCAAGGTCCATGGACAGCCTGTCGAGAAGCTCATAAAGCGCGGCCCTGACCTCGTCCTTTGAACAGACTGGCGCCTCACAGATAAGCTCCTGGTCAATATCGGTAATGCTAAACGCATGCGCTATTCTGTCCTGTTCTTCGATGCCGTTTGCGATGTCCCAGAGGGTCCTCCCTGCAGCCCCAAACTGGGATGTCAGCGCAGAAAGCGTGAAAGCGCCAACCTGTCCGAGAGTATGAATGCCAAGCATATTGAGCCTCTCCCGTATGGAGGCGGCGACAGGCAAACGGTTAATGCTTACAGGGGAAAGAAATTGTCTTTCAGTGCCGGGACGGACAACATTCACGTCCCCCTGGGCACAAAGCGCCGCCTCATTGGCAAGAAACCGGGAATTTGCGACGCCCACCTTCGCGCTTAAGCGAAACTTCCCTGCAATGAGTGAAACGAGTGCCTGTGCAAGCTTTTCTTCGCTTGTGTACATGCCGGGAACCCGGGTAACATCGAGAAAGATCGTTGCCGGTTCCCTGGATTCCATGCGGAGGGTAATACCGGCGACAGACGAGAGGATCTCTTCCCAGAGAATTTTATACTCTGTTCTTCGTACAAGGATGGGCACCGCGTCGAAACAGAGGGGGTAGACGTCTTTGAGCGGCATTGAAGGATTGACACCTCTTTGGAGAAGCCCTTCAGAACAGTCCAGGACAAAGCCTCTCTGTTCGGGCATACCTACGATGACAACAGGCCTATTCCCGATATTGGGGTCTTTCAGGTGAGTGGCCTGGAGATAGAAGTGGGGGATGTGGGCACATACAACTCTCATCAAGAAATAATAGAACAAATGTTCTAATATAGCAAGAAATTTTTTTTGCGAATTGCGAATACCGTTATAACCTCCCTGAATGAAGGAACATTTCACTTGACTTTTGCTATATAAATAGTACACTTGTTCTAGTTATGCCAAGAACAACACGCATCAGGGAGGCCATATTAGACTATATCAAAACCTTCAAACAGAATAACGGCTATTCTCCCTCTGTCAGGGAGGTTGCTGACCACTGCGGGGTAAAGAGTCCCTCTGTCATTCAATACCACCTGACTCACCTTGAAAAAGCCGGACTCATTACAAAAGGTAAAGACAGGTCCAGGAGCCTTGGGCTCGTGGGTGGAACGGAAGATATTGCGAGGGTCCCGCTCCTTGGTGTCATCTCCGCGGGTCAGCCTATCTGGGTCCCACCGGCAGACACATGGGATGTCGAAACCCAAAGGATGATCGGGATTCCCAGGGAGGTTACCGGAGGCAAAAAAAAACTCTATGCCCTCCAGGTAAGGGGTAATTCCATGGTGGATGCCATGATCGCCGATGGAGATACGGTCATCATGGAGCAGGTCGAAGAGGTGAAAAACGGCGATGTCGTGGCCTGCTGGCTGGAAAAGGAGCAGGAGGTTACCCTCAAGAAAATTTATTTTGAAGATGAGAAGGTAAGGTTGCAGCCTTGCAACCCCTACATGTTGCCCATGTATCACACTCGGAAGAACGTCCAGATCCAGGGCAGGCTGGTCGCGGTTCTTCGCATGAACCTTTAGCTTCCCAATGGGTTTCAAAGTTTTCTTGATTCCGTTTAAGAATAAAAATCGGACTTAGTAGTTCAAGCACAATTTATTTAATTGCTATTCGGGCGTCTACCACACGATAGCCTTTACCGTCAGGCAACACTTTGACAGGATTCAAATCCATCTCAACAATTTGGGGAACGTGCTCAAGAAGATCAGATACCCTGAGCAAAAGATCCTCCAGTGAGCTAATGTCGCATGGTGACGATCCTCTATATCCTTTTAGCAATTGCATCATCTTGACGGAATTGATTAGCTCCCCGACATCTAAGTCGGTCAAGGGAAGTAACCTTGTGGCGGTATCTTTAATCAGCTCGGCGTAAATGCCTCCCAGCCCGAACATAATCACATGACCAAGGCTTGGGTTCTCCGCCACGCCAACAATCACCTCGGCCCCATCCTCGACCATACTCTGCACGATCACGCCTTGCATTTGCTCTTCACACCCTATTTTACTCAACCTAGCCTTGATCTCATTGTATGCATCCTCGGCTGCACTTTCCGATTTGATATTGAGGATGACTCCCCCAACATCGCTTTTGTGCGTGATAGTGGAAGAGTTGAGCTTAATCGCAACGGGAAAGCCTAACTGAGCTGCCACAGAAGCGGCTTCTTTTGCAGTACCGGCCACCATATTGTCTGCCAAGCGTATACCATAGCACCCGAGTAATGTATTGATCTCATCTTGCTGCAACCAGAGTGGCCTCTGGGAGCTGCGGCTTAGGGCTCTGGTGATGATCTCGCGGCCCGTGTTGTGCTCGATATCAGCAAACTGCGGGATAACGCCGGGTTTCTTCCTTGCCATTTCTCCATATTTCACGGCATTGACCAATGCCAATGCCGCATCCTCAGGAAAGAGGTAATAGGGCACATACTGATTGCTGCTCATAACCTTGCCTTTGGAATCTGTCTGCCCGACAAAACAGGCAAGGATGGGCTTGTGGTTCTGCGCAATGACAGGCGATACTTTGTCTATGGCATTCTCGATGGCTTGAATGCTTATGCCGGCCGGAGGCACGTACATTGCTATGATCGCATCAATAACCGGATCCTCAGCAAGTATCCTTAAGGCGTCTTCGAATTCCTGGGCAGAAACTGCCGCAGTTAAATCAAGAGGATTGCCGATGCCGATGTCACGACTGATAACTTCCTTCAGCTTGTTCAGAGTCCCGGCAGTTATTTCCGGAATCAGCAACCCGTTTCGTGCACATGCGTCGGCGGCGAGCGTACCGGGGCCTCCGCCGTTGGTGATTATTGCTATCCTATTTCCTTTTGGAACCGGCTGGCTTCCAAGCAGTATGGCTGAGTCAAAGAGACGTTCGATTGTGTTTACCCTGATGATACCTGCCTGATGAAACAGTGCATCGGAGACTACGTCGGGAGTTGCCATAGCACCCGTGTGCGACATAGCCGCACGTGAACCAGCCACTGTACTGCCGCCCTTGATTGCTAATATAGGTTTGGTTGCGACAACACTTCTCGATATGCGGGTAAAGGAATCCGGATTGTCGAATGATTCCAGATAGAGCAGAATCACTTTTGTCTGAGGATCGTTTGCCCAGTATTGGAGCATGTCAGCAGATGCTATATCCGTGCGGTTACCGACGCTGACATAGCTGGAGAAACCTATTTCGGCATCCTTTGCGTATTTTAATATGCCCAGTCCCAGGGCTCCGCTCTGAGACATGAAAGCGATATTGCCATGTTGTGGGAAGATGAGAGCAAATGAAGCGTTGAGCCGTACGCTTTGATCGGTATTGATGAGTCCCATACAGTTGGGGCCGATAATACGCATCCCGTACCCGAAGGCGATATCGCGCAGGTCTCGCTCCAGAGCAGCGCCATCAGGGCCCCTTTCGCTGAATCCATCGGAAATAACGATAACGCCTTTTACTTTTTTTCTTCCGCATTCATCAATCACTTTAAGCGCCTGCGAAGACGGGACCGCAATAACTGCCAGATCAACATCGTCAGGCACATCAAGCAAAGAAGGATAAGCCCTAACTGACATCACCGCAGTGGAGGAAACACTAACAGGATAAACCACGCCCGAGAAGCCATTTTTTATCATGGATTCAAAAACCAACTGCCCGATCGAACCCGGCTTGTTTGAAGCCCCTATCACTGCGACGGATCGAGGTTTCAGTATGTAACGAAGAGAATTGAGCGTTGCGGTACGGGCCCTCTCCTCCTTTTTCATGACTACCTCAGGGGTCTTTGTTAAGGGGAAAGTGATCTGATATACCTCGCCCTGAAGCCTTCTCTTCATACTAAAGCCGTAATTCTGAAATACTGACAACATGGTCCTATTTTCCTGCAATACATAAGCTTCAAAGGTATCAATGCCATTCGTGCGGGCCACCGTAGCAAGCCATTCTATGAGTTTTGTGCCAAAGCCTCTTTCTTGGTAACTATCCTCGATCACAAACCCTATCTCTGCTGTTGTACCAGAAGGCAAGCGACTGTACCGTCCAATTGCAACAATACGTTTTTGTTGATTCTCGATCGTTTCGGCCACAAAGGCAAAGGTGTCCGTGTAATTCACTGTGCAGTAACGAAGCGCTTCCTCACGGTTTACTTTTGTCGGTCCGTGAAAACGAAGATATTTCGTTCTTTCGCTAAGACTGTTGTAGAAAACAAGCCAATTATCAACATCACCTTCTCTAATCGGCCTCAACAAACTTGTTGAACCATCCTTAAGAACGATACTGGTTTCATATTTTTGCGGATAAGTCGCTTCCATTTCTGTTGTCATTGTTGTAACCTCCTTTCATTTCAAAAATTCTGAGTTCTCAATGCGAGCCGTGAAGAAAGGAATAAAAGATGTCCCTTTGCATATCCTCAGTCTTTCCTTCCAGGAGTCGATAGGATTGTTATAAGCAACTATGGAGTCAAAACAAATCAACACACAAGATTCCTGGAATATAGCGAAAAACCTTCTTGAAAGTCCACTCAGTCCATGTTCATCAATCTCTGCCTAGGCAGCATCGTCTATTCACTGCACGATAGCCGTCGCTTCATTCATCACTGTTTTGCCCTTGTCGGTGAGATAGATGAGTTTCCCCCTTCCACCCTTCGGACTCGGCATCCTCGTGATCGTACCCGATGCCTCAATACCTGCCACCAGTCTGGCTATAGTAGTTTTGCCCTTGAAAAGTTTTCTGGCCAAATTATTCTGGGATATTCCCTTATGGTCCCAAACATGTATAAGGATATGCCATTGTATAAGGGTAATATGCAGGCCTTCCTTGCAGAATTCGTGATTGATCTCCTTCATAATCGATCGACAAAACGAGCGGTAAGCTGTGTAAGCGAAGCGTCAAGCGCGTGTTTTTTGATTTGATAGTCATAATATAGTTGTAGGATACAACCTAAATGCTTAACTGTCAAGGTTACGCGGCATCTTGTTGACCAAATTCTCCGAGCTGCTATAATGTTATAAGGAGGTAGTCATATGATTGGTAAACTGCCTGTGGTGTCAAGACTCAAAGATGGACGATTATTTACTATTCTGCGTGGTCCGAATGGAAATCCACTTCCTCGTGTCCTTGAGAAGGATTGCTGGGTTGAAGCTGAAGGGATTGGACAAGATGTCCTGAAAGATTCCAAACCTTTGACAGACAAGGAGGTGTGGGAGTTAGTTTCTAAAGGGATATTAACCCGGTAATTCTCCAGAAAGGTGTCTGAAAGCCTATCTTCAACAGTACAAACATACACTCCTTTGCAACAAATTGATATTACAAGCATATTTATACCAACACTACCCTATACAGGATTTACTGGCTTAGAGAGACAGGTGTTGTATCTCTTCCTCGAAAAATCGACGGATATCATCGGATTTGCTGAGTTTCCTCGGTGCATTATCCGTCAAGGCACCGCGATCCAGCTTTTCCAAATAATGATGGCCCAGGAGGCATGAAAGTCCAGGCATCGAAACGGCTAGTTCACCACTCACACATCCCCCCGGCAGAGGCGGGGCCTTACCGGATTTGGTCAGATAGAGCGGAGAACTGGCGCCTGTCATGGGGCCGCTTGTGAGCTTTTGGATGCACGTATCTACTAAGGCCTGTAGCGGTCACAAGGTTTCCAGTCCTCCCTCATCAAACCGTACGTTCAGTTCTCCCGAATACGGCTTTCCAATCATCTTTTTCCAGTGGTTTTCGCAGCCTGAGCCCGTGGAGCAGTTACCGGTATTTTATAAAGGCCGAGGATTTTATACAGATAGTGATTGGGATACCCACCATACCCGCTGCTTTCGAGGCGGTGTTTATGCCTCATACGCATCCGAACCCTTTCTTCCATTAATTCTTCAGGTACACGAACGATTTGTTGCCATAAGGGGAAAAGGGTAAGATTCCTTGAGAGAGCGCAAAAGCCTTCACCCGTGAAAGAGTCTATAACACAAAAGCCAAAGAACAGTTGTACTCCCTCCAAAAATTATCCCTGGAGGACATTCACGATACGGTTCCCGATGAAAAACAGAGACGAGGAAAAGAGAGCATATGAAATCAGAACATAGGACATTTCTATTGTGGCTTGACAACAAATAATTTTTCGCTTGAAATCTGATCGCGATTGCGGGAAAATGGATTGATCGGTGGAAAGGCATCAGGAACCAGTGGACGAATGAGGTTATCTACCGCAGGATTTGTCAGGTCAGCCTCAACCATGTACCCGGCTCGCGTGCCCATGCGGTTTTTACCCCTCTTCCCTTGGGACCACCTCTGTTCCCCAAAAAGGGTTGTCTGTGCATGCACCTTGACAATCGAAAGAGGGTAACTACATTTCATTCATGATGCGGTATCACGATACACAACAAGGAGAGGTACAATGCGGATACATTTCTTTCCGACAGGTATGAATATGAGAAGATATCTTTATCTCGGAATCCTCCTGCCTTCTTTGGGACTCATTGCCTGTTCTTCCATTTATAGCCAGAATATGTTTCAGGGTAAGGATCTCTTGGCTCAAGAGGAATATGGGCAAGCACGGAGTGATTTCTTGAAAGCCTATGAAGCGCGCAAGGATCCCGATGCCCTTGTCTTTGCCGCAACGACCAGCTATAAACTGAACGACCTGCCGACTGCGGAACAGTACATTACGGATGCCGAAAAATCCATGAAAGCGACAAGTGTATATTACCTGCGCATGCTTGGGTATAAGGCCCTTGTCCTTCTCAGGCAACGCAAAGACAGAGAAGGTCTTAAGGCTCTGAGAACCTACCTCGACACCTATAGAAATCTGTATCCCCTCTTAACGATCAACAAGACAGAAACCATGATGAAACAGGAAAAAATCAACATGACCCTCCTTGAGGAACTTTTGGACGAACAGATAACGGTCTATGAAGATGAGGTGACTGAGTACCTCGAGACCGGCAACGGTTTTCTTGACAGAGGGGTCCATACCGACTGATCCCCCCCCCCCCCCAAAAAAAAATACTAGACAGACCGGTAAAGCTTGGTCTGCATAACCGAAACCTACTCAGAGATTTCCCTAAAATCATAAATAAATATTGTCAGTTCCTTTCTGTTGACAATAGTCACTTTCATATCTCCGATATCCGTTCGCTTCGAAGGTCGCTCACGTACACGCTTCCGTACCCGCCAATCCTTCCGCAACCATGAAGATTTTCGGTGGCATTCGGTTGTCATGATGCAATCTGAATAGCCGTCACTGCAACTCTGCAGGTATCTCCCGTATAATACCCATTTTTATGTAAATGGGTCTCGCTGCCTGCCGGATGAGGGGAAGTTTTTTTAAGAAAAAGAGGGAACCGGTGATACAGATGGCACCCCCTATGATGACAGTGTGAGGAGCGCCAATCCTGCTTGCAAGACTGCCTGCCATGATGCTTCCGAAGGGGGCCGTGCCTGCGAATGCCATCGTGTAAAAACTCATGACACGGCCTCGTTTGTCTTCATCGGTGATTGTCTGCAAGATGGTGTTGCTTGAAGCCATCTGGATGATCATACCGAAACCGGTGAAAAGGAGGATAAAAAGGGAGAGTGGAAGGTAATGGGAAAAAGAGAAAACCACAAGTCCCGCGCCAAAGGTGCTTGAAGCGATGACGATAAGCCTTCCCAGACCGAGTACGGATTGACGGGATGCAAGATACAATGCGCCCACGAGAGCGCCAACGCCCGAAGCACCCATGAGAAAGCCCAGGGTATGGGGTCCTCCATGAAGGATGTCTCTGGCAAAAATGGGCATAAGGACCATATACGGCATTCCCGCCAGACTGGTCAGGGCTAAAAGGAGGAGGACATAGCGAATGGGCGGGAAACCCAGGGCGTATCGATACCCCTCCTTGAACCCGTGAAACAGGGAAGCGGACTTTGTTTCGCGCATTCGCCTGGGTATCCTCATGGCGAGCAGTGTGCCGATAATGGCAAGGAAGCTTATGGCGTTCAGAAGAAAGCAGGGGCCTTCCCCTATGGCTGCCACCACGAGACCGGCGATGGAAGGACCCACCAGCCGCGCACTGTTAAACATGAAGGAATTGAGCGCGATAGCGTTCCCCAGGTCTTCTTTGTTCTCCACTATCTCCACGACAAAGGACTGGCGGGCCGGCATGTCAAAGGCGTTGATTGATCCAAGGAAGAGGCTCAAGAGAACGAGATGCCAGACCTGTATATGACCGCTTAAGGTGAGAAATGCCAGAAGGGATGCCTGGACCGTAGCCAGTATCTGGGTAATGATGAGCAGGTTACGGCGGTGTATACGGTCAATAAAGACCCCTGCAAAAGAGGCGAAGAAGAACATGGGTGCCATGCCGGTAAAGCCTATCAGGCCAAGGTAAAAGGCGGAATTCGTCAAACGGTACACAAGCCAGCTCATGGCTATCTGCTGCATCCATGTTCCGATGAGGGAAACGCCCTGGCCTCCGAAATAAAGCCGGTAGTTCCTGTAACGAAAGGCCCTTGCCATGAATCCGAAGGTTGATTGCTTGTCCGGTGATGATGATCCTGTATTCATAGTTTCTCATTTCCTTTGCGTGTCGCGATTCGTGGCTCTATTGTAATATCGTCTGGACTTCTTTGCAACTATAGACAAACGAACACTCCGATCCGTTTCTTTGCCCCTGACCTTCTCGAGAACGAAAGACCCAGGTCTTTCCTGTAAGATTCACCTTTCCATAACCCCACCCGCGTCGAAGGGTTCGAGTGGAATTCTTCGTCATCTTTCCTGCGCCGTGACAGATGCAAGGTTGGGTAACATTGACGGGTTGCAATACCAACAGAGGGTTAAAGATGAAATCACCGAAAGTAGACGAAAGTCACTTTAGTGGAGAAACTAACTTTGGACGTGGTATAATAAGGAAGAAGATTAATGTTGTTGATTGATACTGGTATCCACAGGCCGGGAGCGCCCGGGGAGGATGTACCCTTCCACACATCCCCGGGCGTGGTTTTTGGCCCTACGGAGTGGGCTGGTAGCGCAATTTGCCTGTTTCAGAAAAGAACGTTGAGGAGGACGGAGTTGAAAAACCTTATCGTCATCGTGTTTGCCTTGTTGCTTGTGTCGTGTGCCGCAGGGCCGGTATATGTTGCAAAAACAGAGTCAGAGGGCATAAAGGATTCGTACGACGATGTTCAATTGAGAACCATGTACGAGAGAAACCGGCCCTTGCTTCATGAAGTATACACCAGATTGACATCGTCTCACATACACGTCTACCCTGAGGGGCTTGGCTTCGTAACGGTTCAAGATAGTGCCGGCGGCACACATACCTACCTCATGGTCAATATGAGGCCTCAAGAAATAGTCTTCGACATGATCACCACCAAGGCCGATCAGCGGGTTTCCACGGTTCTGAAAGAATACCTGGAGAAATACCTCACGTACGTGAAGGTAAGCGATATTCAATTGAGCGGAGCCGAAGGTCTCTCTTTGGGTGTGTACTGGCCTGTCCGGGACTACTTGCAGTGCCATGAAAACGGGGGTTTCATCGAATATGTAACGGTGTCTCTGTCCAAAGACGATCTCACTAATATCTTTGGAGGTAAAACAACCTTGAAGAACCTTCTATCGACCAGAGAGATCGTCGCCAGTCTTGATCTGAAGGAACCGGTTCACATGAAACCTGCATACTGATAAATCCATGTTCCCAGTTTATCTTCGAGCGTTGTGGACAGTTCGTAAGCAACTTTCCCGAAGCTGACAGCATCTACCCTGGCATGGCTTCTAATGGAAGGAACTTTCTTGAAAACCTGCCCCGTTGTCTTACGATATAGTAGCAATTGCCGGCATCGATCGCTGCCTGAAAATAGATTTTCATTCATTGACGGAAACAATCCTCTCCTCGCAAGAGTCTCGAATATTACCATCTTTATCGCTCTATACGAATCGGTCTAAATAAGTAGAAAAGCTCCTTGAAGGCACTCTCACAACGGAAACACGAGTTCGACCTTCGTTGGGAATATTTTCCTGTTTGCTTATGCATGCCAGAGAATATCTGATAAGGTTACAGGTTTAGACCTCTGGGCCTTCGGAAAAAATCCATGTTGAGAAAACTCTTAAGTGCCAAGAGCGCCTTGCCTCGGTGACTCAGAGCGTTTTTCTCTTCCATGGAAAGTTCAGCGAGGTACTTCTTGAGGTCGGGCACATAAAAAACAGGATCGAATCCGAAACCGCTCGTTCCGTGCCTCTCGAATCCGATATAGCCCTTGAGGTCCCCGTAAAAGACATAACATCTTTCCCGCTCAGGCATATACAAAACAACATAGGATTTGAAGATCGCTCTTCTTTGTTCGAAGCGGACACCCTGCAGTTCGCCAAGGAGCCTGGTCAGTCTTTCATCATCATTGCTCCCATATCGGGAAGAATAAACCCCGGGTCTTTTTTGCAGGGCTTCGACCTCAAGACCGGAATCATCGGCAAGTGTGGCGATATCGAACCTGTCGCCAACCTTCCGCGCCTTTTTCAGTGCGTTTGCGACATAGTGGGGGCTATCCTCATCGACGGGAACCCTTTCAGGAAAATCCTTCAGGGAATAAAAGTTCTCGAATACGTTGTTGAGTAAGGATTTTATCTCTTCCAGCTTACCTCTATTTTCTGTTGCAATGATGACATCTTTCATAGAGGAAAAAACGACCCCAACGCTGCCTTCTGGAGCCTTGTTATTTCATTGATGCCCTTAGAGGCATACTGGTACATCACATCAAAATGTTCCTTTGTAAAGGGCTTCTTTTCCGCTGTCCCTTGCACTTCAATGAGGAGGCCTTTGCCGGTCATGACAAAATTCATATCCACTTCAGCGCGGAAATCCTCTTCGTAGGACAGGTCCAGTACCGGCTCTCCGTCAACGATGCCCACGCTGATTGCCGCTACGCTGTCACGCAGCGGTATTTTTTCGATAGCACCTCTTTTCTTCATGTTCCAGAGCGCCTCCACAAGGGCCACATATCCTCCTGTAATACTCGCTGTTCTTGTCCCGCCGTCGGCCTGTATGACATCACAGTCTATCCATATGGTTCTCTCGCCGATAATATCGAGGTTGATAATAGCTCGTAAAGCCCGGCCAATGAGCCTCTGAATCTCATGGGTCCTTCCTCCTATCCTGCCAGAAATCGACTCTCGCATGGACCTTGTCTGCGTAGCCCTAGGGAGCATTGAGTATTCGGCAGTAAGCCAGCCCTTCCCGCTGTTTTTCAAAAAAGCAGGGACCTTCTCTTCAACGCTGACCTGACAGATCACTTTGGTTTCGCCCATTTCCACGAGCACTGAGCCTTCAGGATATTTTAAAAAGTTCTTTTCAATTTTGAGCTGTCGTATGGTATCACTCGTTCTTCCGTTCGTTCTCATTCTCCGCACCCCTTTTCAAATATTTCTGGATACCGTTATCGAGCCCGTTCAGGACGGCATCGATCTTATCCTTCGGGCAATCGATTCTCAGAAAAACACCCGGCATATCAATTCCTAGTAGAACAAAGATCGGAAGCCTTTTTATCTTCTTGCCAAAGGGCGTAGCAATAGCCTGGGCAAGCTCTTCGGAATCTGCCGCATGAACGGCAGGAACTTCATCAATTTCAAGAATCTTGCCTTTCCCTTTCTTTGCGTTTGATATGGCAATAAATATATTTTCTGTCTCCGTCGAGATAAGCTCAACGGCCAGCAATAAAACGGCCTTTTCCCTATTGATTTTGTTTGCATTCTGTATCTGCTTGTCTATGTTGTCTGCGCCTTCGTAGATGCTCACACCATAGCCCTTACTCGTGAAATACTTTTTCAGCGTATTCCATAAAGCAGGGTCACGCTCTCCCACCTGACAGAATACAATGCTGTCACGGGCATGGAGAGAAAAAAAAGGTATCAACAAAAAGATACATAACAAAAATGAAATACTTTTCATTCCGGGTTACCTATCGCTTGTCCGCGCACCTCTTTTCTCATATTTTCGCTGAAGGCGATCACATTGTCTATATCGCAGTTTGCGCGGCTACGACCAAAGACGCCTTCCTGTAATGTCCCTTCTTTGATACCCTTTTTTCCGACTTGACCGAACGTGAGGGCTATATCTTTCATAATATCGGCTTCCTTGCTGATAACAATATATTCGGCATTGGGTACGGCGTGTCTGCTACCGTTAAAACTTATTGAGAGACCCCCATTCTCCCTCACGAGGGTAAGAGCGTCAACATCGGTTATACTGTCGCCCACATAGATGACGTCTTCCAAGGACCTGTTGGTCCTCTTAGTGATATCGATAATGGTATCCGCCTTGCTTCCGTCCCACAAGATGCTGACACCCTTGATCCATTGGTTGGCAGGAAGTGTGGGCAAACGTTCAAGCAAGAACGCCTTGAGGGAGTCTATTGAGAACTGCGCATCAGGAGGAACAATTCCCGCTTGGTTCCATGAGATCGTAGGCGGTTGTAAAAAAGCGTTTTGAAGACCCGTGAACATTTTCTGTTCCCTTTCGCCCATTTCATAGCCATCGAAAGCGACTTTCGTGGAGTAACTATTGGCAGCTTCCAACCCGATGTATTTTCCTATTTCGTCGATATAATACACATAACTTATGCCTAATACGTACACATCCATGGTTTCCCGGGTAGAAGCAAGGGTATCTTTGATCCCTTTCATGACGCTTATATGTTTGTTTGAAAACTCCTTTATATCGTTGTCGGCTACACCGACAGCTTTCAGAAAAGGGAGAATATACTTCAATGAGCTCCCGTATGTATGGCTTTTGATCTGCTCAATATCGCCGAGATAATTATCAAATTTACTGAGGAGCGCAAAAAGCTTTTCACCTTCCGGAAGAAATGCTTTCGCAATCTCATATGCATTGTGGTTGGTCGAAACAGGACCCTCGCAATCAGTGGTGTAGAGTTTTTTCGCCACCCCGTAACCTCCCCTGTAATATCAATACCACTCTGGATCTCCCTTCCTCCAACGGATAAGTACTACACATTCGAAATATGGCAATCATGCTGCACATTTCACGATTTCTTCTCGAGAATATATTTTTCGAGGTTCACTGCCGCAAGGGCTCCATCTCCAACGGCAGTAGTAATTTGTCTGAGTGTTTTCTTTCTCGCGTCGCCTGCGACAAACAGCCCCTTTGTTTTCGTGGCAAGGTCCTCATCGGTGATTATAAACCCTGCGCTGTCTTTTTGTACCAGATCTCCGAGAAACGTCGTATTGGGTATCAAACCAACGTATATGAAAACACCGCTTACCTCAACCTGTGTTTGTTGACCATTTTGCGTATCTTCAACGACAATAGCTCCAACCTGGTCTTTGCCTATTATCTCAACCGGTTTTTTATTCCACAGAAATTCTATTTTATCATTCTTGAAGGCCCTTTCCTGAAGGATCTTCTGCGCCCTCAAGGTACCCCTTCGATGAATGATGTAAACTTTCCTTACAATATTGGCGAGCGATAAGGCTTCCTCGATTGCAGAATCGCCACCACCGATAACGGCCACATCAAGGTTTCTGAAAAAGAGGCCGTCACAGGTTGCACAATAGGAGATGCCTCGGCCCACAAGCTCACGTTCTCCCGGGATGTTCATTTTCATTGACTCTGTACCGGTAGCCACAATGACCCCCATTGATTCAAAGAGGCCCGCTGAGGTCTTTATAATAAATCTCTCTTTCTCGAACAACAGGCTTTCGACGTTGGTAAATTCTTTAATGGGAAGGCCGAAGGCTTTTGCATGTTTCACCTTCCGGTCCATGAGCTCCTTACCGGATATTCCTTCGGGGAAGCCCGGATAGTTCTCAATACGGTCCGTATTGAGTGGTGTGCCACCGGGCAGTGCTTTTTCGAGAAGGAGTGCATCAATACCCGCCCTCATAAGGTAGAGACCCGCTGCCAAACCTGCGGGGCCGCCGCCAATAATGATCGCTTCATGATACTCAGACAAGGTAGCCTCCCTAACGATTGAACTTCATGGCAAATGACATTTCATGATAGTTTAAATGGAAAGGTCATGAAATACAAGGCATGATTCAACGTCTCCCGTCTCCGATCAGATGGACTCTCTCGACTTTCTTCTGCAATGAGTCCTGCAGTTTTTGCACATGAGGTTGGCATTGTATATATCGTAAAATCTCTCAGGATGTCTCAGGTAACGGTATTCCCATTGAATCACGCCGAGTATAGAAACGAAGAGAATGGAATAGGTCCAGAACGTAGGGCTAAATATAAATGGTGAAAAAGCCATGCAATAGCCCCAGTTGTTTATTCGGCATGTGTTGCAGCACTTGTTCCGCATGAGCCATTGAAATGGGCAAAAAACGGAAATGCAGAACTGATCCATAAAGACAAAAAAGAGGACAATCACATAAAGCCAGACATCGGAAAGCATGCCAACATGACGCCACATCCACATGACAAGGAGCAAAAGGATCCAGTAAAGTCCTGAGCGGAGGGCCCCGCTATCCGTCTTCTGCTTTATACTATAAAATTTTCCGCGTCTTCTCTCGGTATCTTCATTTGTACTGCTCACAAAATTCCTCCCAAATACCTTCCCGGAAGACATTTTTGTGTTAAATCTCGGTACCATGCGTTTTATAAGGACCACCATTGTCAGAAACCAGAGTATATGATAGACCCTCAAGGGAGCAAGTATGGGGTAGGTAAACCAAAAAATGAGGGTATCAAGACGGTAGATGGCGAATAAACCGATGGCAACAACCGCCAGCCCTTTCAGAATCAGTTCTGTATAACCATCATTTTCACACATAAAAACACAGTTTCAAATATTGTCCCTGAAGAGTTCCTTACGGTCTTGCTCGGAGCCTTCGGGTGGCATCGAACAAGATCGACCCATTGTCTTTTAGTGTAAGGTAATTATGAAGAATTTACTATGATTTTTTGAGGAAAAGATCCGGAGCCCATGCTTCCACCAGGGAATCAGAAGGAGCAATCAGGTTTCAAGCCAATAATCACTGACCTTGAGTGATCTAACCCGCGACGTTTTATGGAACGGGAACCCGAGCTCTAATTCATTGTCACTATTGATATTGCTTGTTTGGTAAATGATGTAGAAGCGAAAAGAAGCGAATAGTTTTATTAAGACCCCGCCTCTTACAGTTTAGGGGGAGAGATGGCTTGACCGAAAAGGTCGGCAAGGCGACGGGTGTTACTGGCTGTTCGAAATAAAAAGATACCATGATAAGATGCTTCAATCAGTCTGGCCTGATTTTGACGCCAATGATGTATACTTGGAGAGTGTCGGTCCTCAGAAAATAGGGCGCAGGCGGGTAATGGGAGGGGCGACAAGACCCCTTCCTTAAATCTGATCACGATTGCGGGAGAATACATTACGAATTGTTTAGTCAACCAAGTAAACCAGCTTCTCATAATCTCCTCTCTGCAAAGTATCCCTGATCCGAACATGCGAATCCATCAGCAGTTTGCCGATGAAACCGGGCAATCCTTTGGGGTCGGAATCAGTGGCACCTTGTGATCGTCCGCACTTTGTCTTATAATAGAAAAAGTAGGTCTGAAAGGGAGGAAAAAGCATGAGAAAACATCGTGGCATGGCAGTCTTTGTTGACCTCTTCTCCTTGCTGTTTATCGTGGCATTGCTCATCCCGAGCGGAACCCAAGCGGCAACGAAGAGGGAGATTAACGCAAGCGTGGATGTCGCGCTTAAACGTTTCGCCTCGGACGTAAAGGGAGCAGATGAGTTCCTCAAGGCTGCGAAGGGTGTGCTCGTCATGCCGAGGGTCAAGCAGGCTGGCTTTGTGGTAGGGGCAAAGTACGGTAACGGAGCCCTCAGAGTCGGGGAAAGATTCGTCAACTATTACAACATGACTGCAGCTTCTGCAGGGCTCCAGATCGGCGCGCAGGAATCCAATATTATCCTCTGCTTCATGGACGAGACGGTGCTGAAAAAGTTTAGGAAAAGCAAGGGCTGGCAGGTGGGTGTTGACGGTACCGTAGCTCTGGTCAACACAGGAGCCGGCGGTTCGGTAGACACTACCAAGCTCAAAGAACCCATCGTCGGGTTTGTCTTCGGTCAGAAGGGGCTCATGGCCGGGGTCACCCTCGAAGGATTGAAGCTCACGAAGATTAATCCGGAGTAGAGCTTTCTGTCCAGCGGATTTCGGTTAACAGGCAGCTCCCATTTGACCCGCCCCAAAGGCCGGCTACCTTGGGACCAATCATTGAGTGGATAAACCAACTTTAGAAGTGGTACAATAGAGGGGGCGGGTCAGTTGACTGAGCCGCCTCGGGAGGTAATATGAAGAGGCCACTACGTATCTTAGTCATTATCATTTATTTGCTCGCGACTTCGTCGACACTGCTCTACTCAGCCGATTTCCTTGGCGACGCTCTGAAAAAGGGCTTACCCCAGCTACCTGGATCTGGTGGCTCAACCACAGGCCGGGCAGCAGGTGCAGGCCTCGATGACAGCACTATTGCTTCCGGCCTGAAGGATGCCCTCTCCGTCGGGACCAAGAATGCCGTCAGCTTTGTTTCCAAGCTCAACGGCTACTTCGGCAACGAAGCCATCAAGATCTTGCTACCCGATAAAATCCAGAAGGCTGCGGAACTGGCCGGAAAGGTGGGTTACCAGAAACAGGTGGACGAGTTCATTCTGAGCATGAACCGTGCAGCGGAGAAAGCGGCCCCGAAAGCGGCCTCTTACTTTGCCGATGCCATCAAAGGGATGAGCATCGAAGATGCCCGCAAGATTCTGTCAGGCGGCAATACGGCGGCAACCGAGTATTTCAAATCGAAAACCTCCTCAAAACTTTACGATGAGTTCAAACCCAGTGTCTCCGAGAGCATGAATCAGGTAGGGGTTACCCGTTCCTATAACGCCATGATGAGCAAGGTCCCGTCTGTTCCCTTCGCAAAGACGGAATCGGTCGATCTCGACCACTATGTGACCACGAAGGCCCTAGACGGTCTCTTCTACATGGTGGGACAGGAGGAACAGAAGATTAGGACCAACCCCATGGCGCAGACAACAGATCTTTTGAAAAAGGTGTTCGGCAAATAGTCTGGCTTGGTTCACTTTGTTATCCTCCAACATGGCATCCTCATCCAAGAATCGATCGGGTTGACAGTGCCAAGTTTTCGCGGTAATGCGATGTGCAGCATTTAATGGCATATGCACCATAAATAGGCGTAAGGTGATAAGGTGATGGAGCTGCCCCTATCAAACCGGACGCTGTGTTACCCAGGCAAAGAAATATAGCAACTAATATGTAATTGTCCCACCTTCGCCTGGCTATTGCAAATAGTGTTTCTTGATGCCGTTAATGATCTGCTTTCAGCCTTTCCCCGATACTCAGGCCAGGCACGTTATGGTGGATTGGCCTGCTGTAGAATCTTCACCCTTTTGGGTTCTCGCGATAAAATCGAGAATCGTGTGGGTATACTCCTCGGGCCGCTGTTCATAGGTGTTGTGGCCGCATTTGGGAAAAACCGCCAGCTCTCCCTTCGGGAGATGGCGGTAAAAGGCGATTGACTGCTCGACATCGAAGATGGAACTCCGGTCCGGATAGAGCACTAACGTAGGGCAAGACACAAACAACAGGACCGGCCGGAGGTCGAAATGGCCCACGCCATACACCCCACCGTACTTGGTAAACTGGTCGTAATTCATCTGTGCTGCTTCCCCGTGTCAGTCAATCATTTTGGCCTGGAGTTGAGGCGCAAGATCTGCAAATCCATTGACGAGTCTGGCGCGATTGAGTTCGGCCATCGGGACCTCGCTGAAGCACTGGGTGCTGGTCGCAACGAGACTCCTAACCTCGCCAGGGTATTTGATGGAATAATCCACTCCGACAACATCGCCTTCGCATTGCCCCACGAGATGGCAATCTTCGATACCAAGGTTTTCTTTTAGTATCTTCAACTCCGCCACGCTTTCCGGCCGGTAACGGTCGCTTTCGTAGAAATCCTGAAAGCCATCTCCTCGCTCTGATCGGCCGAAGCCCCGACGGTCGAACATCACTACCTTATGGCCCCGCGCCACAAGGCCAGGATAAATGGTTTCCCATACTCTGCTGCACCCGAAACCATGGTGCATAAGAATAATGGCGTCCCCCCCGCCATGGACTTCATAATAGACGTGCAGATCATCTACTTTAATGAACGGCATTGTTTTGCCCCATTGGGGACTGAAGGGGGAAAATCTATCGAATTATGGTTCATCCGGGTTTCCAATGGGTACCTAGATGGTGTACAATGGCTCCGAGGAGGATTGGAGCCATGCGTGACACCGAACTTTACCGTTACCTTTTGGGCATTGAACAACCCTGGGCCGTGGAAGAGGTTAAACTGGACCTGGCAGACCAGAGAGTAGATGTGTGGGCTGGGCACAAAGACGATGTCTGCTGGCCCTGTCCCGAATGCGGAGCCCTGATGCCGACCTATGATCATGCCCCTGAGAGAACGTGGCGCCACCTGGACAGCTGCCAGTTCAAAACCTTCCTTCACGCCCGGCCGCCGAGAGTGAATTGCACGGAACATGGTGTCCGTCAGGCCAACCTGCCATGGGCAGATACGAAGGCCCGTTTCACCCGCCTCTTTGAGCGGCTGGCCATCGATGTGCTCAAGGAGAGCGACATCCTCGGGGCTACCCGTATTCTCCGCATCAGCTGGGACGAAGCCTGGCACATCCTTAAGCGCGCTGTTGAGCGAGGCCTCGCGAGAAAGAAGAGGCGGATCTGCCCTGAGATCGGTATCGACGAGAAGTCCGTCGGCAAGGGGCATACCTACATCACCCTGGTTTGTGATCTGAAGGCATCCACGGTAGAGCACATTGCACATGACCGCAAGCAGACCAGCCTGGACAGCTATTTTACGGGTCTCTCCGAGGAGCAGAAGGAGGCCATCGAAGCAGTGGCAATCGATATGTGGGACCCCTATATCGCCTCCATCAAGACCCATGTTCCTCAGGCAGAGGACAAGATCGTCTTTGACCGTTACCACCTGATGACCCACATGGGTAAAGCCGTGGACGATGTAAGAAAGAAGGAGCACCGTACTCTTGGGAAGGAGGGTGACGACACTCTTTCGGGATCCAAGTACCTCTGGCTCTACGCGAGGGAAAATCTCCCGGAGAAACACCAGGAACGCTTCTCGGTCCTCAAAGCACTGAACCTCAAGACCGCCAGGGCATGGGCCATCAAGGAGAGCTTCCGGGACCTCTGGAGCTATACACACCGCGGGTGGGCCCACCGTCACTTCAAGAGGTGGTACTTCTGGGCGACACACTCTCGCCTTCAGCCGGTCATCGAAAAAGCCCGGATGATGCACAAATACCTCCATAACATTCTCACCTACTTTGAGCACCCGATCACCAATGCGGTGAGTGAGGGCCTTAACTCAAAGATCCAGACCATCAAGAAGATGGCTTATGGGTTCAGGAACCGGGAGCACTTCAAAACTGCCATCTATTTTCACTGCGGAGGTCTCCAACTCTATCCGGAGGTACCCACTGAATAGCCGGAAGAACCCGAATTATAAATGCTTCTTTACCTCCGCTTGGAAATGCTCTGCCGGCCAGGCCACGCATATCGCCTTTTCCTGCTGAAATGAATATCTAATTGTCCTATTTTCACCACCTGGTTGCAACTAGTTTTTCTGATGGCAGAAAATAGCCGATCAGGCAATTGAATGATAATCATAAGTCTTCACATTTGCGAATGGTCCTTACGCTGACAATTTCCTTGGAAAATTCCCCTTCCTTGCTAATTCCTACTTGCCTTCCCTTCTTAAGATGTGGAATAGCCGGTTAGGGTTGTGAAAATTTCTTCTGCTCTATGGCAACATTGTTTTATCCTTATAACCGGCTGAGGTCAGTTTTTCCACAGGGTTTTAACCACGAGTAAAAGTCAATCTTTCTTCCACATGTATCGAGTTCTTCTCTTAGTCCGTGTCACCATATATTTTAGAATAAAAATGTCGTTCTCATATATTATTTTCATTCTTATTTGCGCAAACGTGTCGGCATGAGCGTTTAAGGAAGAAAGCGGAGTAATTTTTTCACCTCCAAATCTTGCATTGAGCATATCATGAAGAACTGCGGATTACGAACAGAAAGTAGCAACAAGAAGGTCACCGATACGCCGAAACAATGGCGCATTCGGTGACCTTCCTACATCGCTTAAGGGCTAGCCACCATCATTGTCGGAGAAACCGCATTGACCTGGCTCCATGCGGTACCGTTCCATTGCCAGAGGCCGCCTGATCCGAAGGCTCCATACAATATCGAACTGGAAGCCACCATATTGTTCGGAGCAACCGCATTGACCATGCTCCATGCGGTACCGTTCCATTGCCAGAGGCCGCCTGATCCGAAGTTCCCGTAGAGGAGCGAACCTGAGGCTACCATAGTGGTCGGAGCAACCGCATTGACCTGGCTCCATGCGGTACCGTTCCATGCCCAGAGGCCACCTGCTCCGAAGGCTCCATACAATATCGAACTGGAAGCTACCATAGTGGTCGGAGCAACCGCATTGACCTGGCTCCATGCGGTGCCGTTCCATGCCCAGAGGCCACCTGCTCCGAAGTTCCCGTAGAGGAGCGAACCTGAAGCTACCATAGTGGTCGGAGCAACCGCATTGACCTGGCTCCATGCGGTGCCGTTCCATGCCCAGAGGCCACCTGCTCCGAAGTTCCCGTAGAGGAGCGAACCTGAAGTCACCATACTTACCGGAGAGACTGCATTGACCTGGCTCCATGCGGTGCCGTTCCATTGCCCAGAGGCCGCCTGCTCCGAAGTTCCCGTAGAGGAGCGAACCTGAAGTCACCATACTTACCGGAGAGACTGCATTGACCTGGCTCCATGCGGTACCGTTCCATTGCCAGAGGCCGCCTCCGGTGAAGTTGGCATAGAGAAAGGAGGGAGGAAGATAGAACATCAGTACAGATTCAAATACTGAACCAGAAGCATTCCAGTATCCGCCAGTGGCATACCCCCGCGCACGGACATAGTGGTTCACGCTCATCGGAAGAGAAAGCCCGGTAAGCTGCCATCCGCCGGTGATCCTGGTGGCATTCCCGAGGCTTGTCCAGGTGGTTCCATCGGTGGAATCTTCAAAGGTGACCCACTCTACCTCAGGGCTTGTCTGTCCCCTCATCCAGGTAACGGTAGAGCCATCCGAAGAGACACTCAGTGCCTGAAGGGCCGCATCGGTATTTGTGATCCGGGCCATTTCGTATCTCGTGACCCCGCCAACGGTGGTGAAATCGCCCCCCATGAGGACCTTGCCGTCTGCCTGGAGGGCGATGGATTGGACCGTGTGATTCGCATTGGGGTTAAAGCTCGTATCGAGGCTGCCATCGGTGTTGAGCCTAGCGATGTAGTTTCTCGTTGTCACACCGATGGTGGTAAAAGCGCCACTGATGATGATCTTACCGTCTGCCTGAAGGGCTATGGACCAGACAGCATTACCTGCATTGGGGTCAAAGCTCGTATCGAGGCTGCCATCGGTGTTGAGCCTAGCGATGAAGTTTCTCGTGACCCCGCCAATGTTGTTGAAATCGCCCCCGATGAGGATCTTGCCGTCTGGCTGGAGGACGATGGAATAGACATAAAAATACCCCCCATTATACCCTGGATCGGGGTCAAAGCCCATATCGAGGGTACCGTCGGTGTTCAGCCGGGCGATGTAGTTTCTCGTGACCCCGCCAATGGTGGTGAACCCGCCCCCGATGAGGATCTTGCCGTCTGCCTGCGGGGCGATGGAAAAGACATAGCCGTTCGTAGTGGCGTTAAAAAAGCTCGTATCGAGGGTACCGTCGGCGTTGAGCCGGGCGATGCCGTATCTCGTGACCCCGCCAATGGTGGTGAATCCGCCCCCGATGAGGATCTTACCGTCTGGCTGGACGGCGATGGAATCAACCGCGCCGTTCGCGTTGGGGTTAAAGCTCGTATCGAGGCTGCCGTCGCTGTTGAGCCGGACGATGTAATGGCTCGTGACCCCGTCTATAGTGGTGAACGAGCCCGCTACGAGGATCTTGCCGTCTGGCTGGACGGCGATGGAATCAACACTCATGTTGGCATCGGGGTTAAAGCTCGTATCGAGGCTGCCATCAGCGTTGACCCGGGCGATGGTCCCGATCATAACCCCGTCGATGGTAGTGAAGTCGCCCCCCATGAGGATCTTACCGTCTGGCTGGAGGGCGATGGAATCAACCTCGTTCTTTGGACTGGGGTTAAAGTCCGTATCAAGGCTGCCGTCCGGGTAAAACCGGGCGATGCCTTCCCTCGTGATCCCGTCCACGGTGCCGAACTCGCCCCCGATGAGGATCTTGCCGTCTGCCTGGACGGCGATGGAATAAACGGGGTTATTCGCATTGGGGTTAAAGCTCGTATCGAGGGAGCCGTCGGTGTTCAGGCGGGCGATGTAGTTTCTCGTGACCCCCCACACGATGGTGAACTCGCCTCCCATGAGGATCTTGCCGTCTGGCTGTAGAGCGATGGAATAGACATAGAAGTTCGCATTGGGGTTAAAGCTTGTATCGAGGGAGCCATCAGTGTTCAGGCGGGCAATATAGTTTCTCGTGACACCGCCTATGGTGGAGAAAAAGCCCCCTATGAGGATCTTGCCGTCTGGCTCAAGGGCGATGGATTGGACCCAGTTATTCGCATTGGGGTTAAAGCCTGTGTCAAGGGAGCCGTCGGTGTTGAGCCGGGCAATATAGTTGCTCGTGACCCCGCCAACGGTGGTGAAATCGCCCCCCATGAGGACCTTGCCGTCTGGCTCAAGGGCGATGGATTGGACCCAGTTATTCGCATTGGGGTTAAAGCCTGTGTCAAGGGAGCCGTCGGTGTTGAGCCGGGCGATGTAGTTTCTCGTGACCCCGTCCACGGTGGTGAAGTCTCCCCCTATAAGGATCTTGCCGTCTGCCTGTAGAGCGATGGAAAAGACATTGAAGTTCGCATTGGGGTTAAAGCTTGTGTCAAGGGAGCCGTCGGTGTTGAGCCGGGCGATGTAGTTTCTCGTGACCCCGTCCACGGTGGTGAAGTCTCCCCCTATAAGGATCTTGCCGTCTGGCTGGAGGGCGATGGAATCGACAGCGTTATTCGCATTGGGGTTAAAGCTTGTGTCAAGGGAGCCGTCGGTGTTGAGCCGGGCGATGTAGTTTCTCGTGACCCCGTCCACGGTGGTGAAGTCTCCCCCTATAAGGATCTTGCCGTCTGGCTGGAGGGCGATGGAATCGACAGCGTTATTCGCATTGGGGTTAAAGCCATCGAGGGCGGAGACAGAGTAGGCTTTACGCGGCAGCACCACTAGGGTCAATAGCAAAGAAAGCAATACAACGAAAAATAAAACACTCCTCTTACCCATGATCAACCCTCCCAGTATTTAATGCATTACTTATCCTTTTATTCTATATTGAGATTGTACTACAAGAACTGCCGCTGTCAACTTAATTATGTAGTAGAAAATTCGCTATTACCGCTTGAAAGCTGGTATGAAAATTAAAAGGCTGTCTACTACGTTGATAAGGAAAAACTGAACCACCACCGGCTAAACTAAAGCCGGTGGGTTCAAAAGAACCAACGTATTGTGTGCTTGAGTCGGCTAAAGCCGCCTCTCTCTTATGGGGCAATATGGAAATCAACATCGTTCTCTTGGAGATCCTGAGCGGCTATGTACTCCATGATAATCTCATCGGTCACATTGCCGGAGGAGGCTGCAAAGTATCCTCTTCCCCATATATGACGGCCCCAGACCACGTGGTACTTGAGGTCATATACTGAATGGGAAGTAGTACGATAATTTTGCACATATCCATTTTACTAAAGTCTTCGCCTAAAGATTATGCCATTTGGCAAGGCGAGGGGTTTTCTCCCCGAGGGAGACACTAAATAGAATTTGCCCATATCAATTTTTCAAAATGAGCTTCTATTAGAAATTGACGCTTCCACCTACTTATCCAGTACACGGCCCTTTGTCTTTGATCGTGAAAGAAACACGGACAGTACGAGTAGAAAAGTCTCAGTATATTATGTAGTATTTAAGTAGGGCTTTATCACCCCAAATGCGTCTTTGGCTAACCGATTGTCCTCTTCAGATTCACTATTTCTCTCTCGACTTTCTTCCGCCCTACGGTCCTGAACTCAACCATATTGAACGGGTATGGAAGCTGACACGCCGCCTGGCCACACAACCGCTATTTTCCAACGCTGAATGACCTCCTTGAGGCAGTGACGGCGCAATTTCAATTATGGAGAAAACCAAATAACGTGATCCGTCGCTTATACGCAATTACTTAAGACGGTATGTATAGAGAGCACTTAGAACAGGCAAATGAAATATTTGCATTTATCGGTACGCTGTACGGCCAAGTCCGTCCTCTTCAAGCAATGCACGTTTTTCGGGAAACGAGCCCCCAGCTACAGATTATCGCATCTGCGCAGAGGACTCTGATAGGGCCAATCACTAGTATGAAATGCTCAGTGTCACTGTGTCACGATATGTTCCCGCTTGTGCAGCTTGTGCAGCGGTCGCAGCAACATTTACACCGTGCGATGAATTACCGTTACCGGTGATAAGCGTTGTGGCGGTTGCACTCCCGAAGCCTGCGCCTGTGAAGCTCGGTGTAAAGTACAAAGTGTAAGGTATTGGACTGTTGGTAGCGGGACTTACAGCTGTCAGTTTTCCGCTCAGCGTACCCGTTGTATTCGCCGCACCGCCTGCGCCTGTGCTTGAGGCAGACACATTGAATAACATACTCTTTGTGCACTGTACCGTAGTAAGATTGCCGGTAGAGTATACCGGGGTGGAAGTTGATGGATCAATCGCAAGGGTCATGTTGCCCGCGCTGAAATTTGTGCACGACGCGCTCACAGTCGCATTAATCAAAACGGTCTTGTTGGTCCAATCCGTTGGCGGTGCAGCAAATGCTCCCGTCGCCATGGCCATAACGATCATCGTTATTGCCGCTATTAAAAGTAACTTTTTCATGTTTGTCCTCCGTATTTTTAATTTCAAGAGAATATGTGCTCTTGTTCATAACCTTTATAGATGCAAGAGCTATACCACATCGATATTCAATTGGAACCCATTGATATTATAAACGATAGTTCACATAAGCCACGTTCACGTATGAAAGGGTCTACATTATTTGCGGCTTTTGCTGCGTTCGTTTGTAGAGGCTTGTGGAGGCAGGAAGGATTAAAGAACTTGATATAGACCCGAATAAGAAAAGGTTCGATATCTGCATGGATCCTCACAATCATTTTTATTGTCAGATGCACGGTAATATCTACGATGTCGTTTATGGGGCGCCCATTTCGAAGGATAATTGCCAAAATTAAAAGAACGTAGAGGGGCATCATGTTGATGCAATCGTTATCCATCTTAAGGGGGTCTGTAAATATTGCGAAGCCATTCGTACCTGAAGACTATGAAGAAAAGTGGGTTTTCTCTGGAAACGAAGCCACACATAATTCACCATTACCACTCGAAGGAATGGGCTTCTATTAAGAATTGGCGCTTCCACCAACTCTTGCATTGGGCGTATCGTGAAGAACTGCGGATTAACGGGACGAAATGCAGTGACATCAGGGTTCAGCGAGAAGCTATAACTGCCGTTGGCTCCAATTCCTGAGCTTCCTCCCCATATTCAATCTGTCGAAACTTTCTTCGCCAAATCCCTCACAAGAGAATAAAGGATACAAGCACTATACATCCAGTATAAGCCTAAGACGATGCCAAATGACTTCAATATGTATTGAGATAACGGGACAAACAAACCAACGATTAAACTACCCAATCCATACAATGCCAGAACGATAATCATTGTCCAAATCGCTATCTTACTATGTTTAAGAACAAGATAGGATAGAAGGCAACATAAAATAAGTGCTATTGTGAGTGCAATATAGAAGGTTTTATTTTGGTCCCCGGATGGATACACTATCGAATATATTAATGCATAGCATCGAGACAATATGAAAATGCACAATATTGTTGGGATTGAGCTGAAAAACTTGATGATTGGATTGCGAAATTTATCTGCCATATTTCATCTATCCTTTATGCTCAAATTGAAGGCGTAACATAGAAATCGGCCTGCGCGTGACGATTCGCTGGATCGCCTTGTTGGGTACCCTTACACCCATTCAACCTTAGCGATTGTTATTTCATTCTGAACGTTACCGGTATTAGCCACACCCTCTGGTTCAATGAGAAGGGCCTTGTATCCGTTTCCAGAAGATGGCTTATGCTCGATCCCTTTCGGGATTACAATCATCTCGCCAGCGTGTACCTCCACTTTTCGGTCACGGAAGTTCATTATAAGCGTGCCCTCTACAATGATGAATGTCTCGTCTGTTTCAGGGTGACTATGCCAAACGAAGTCACCTTTGAACTTAACAATTTTAAACTCGTAGTTATTCATCTTGGCAATCAGTCCCACTGCATAATCAGAAGCGGGTAGCTTTCCGAATTTATCCGAAAGGTTGATTTTGTCCAATTTCATTCTCTATCCTCGCATAATAATTAAGCTGCTGCATGCAGTAATTTCCGAAATAGTAGTATTTGCTGCGTGGGTTGTCAACAATGGTATTGTTTTCCCACTACAGATTTGACAAATCAGAGAATACCAAGTGAACGTATACTTTCTGGAGTGTTGCGTCTATTGAGTTCAGGAAGCAGTCCGTACGCGATATCACTAATCTTCAATTTTAATGAGGCTGAGAGATAAATTATAGATTGAAATAGTGTATAATGACCAAGCTCACCTGCCACTATGGAGCGCTGCAGAAATGGCGGTCACGCGGAGCGCTCTGTTCGCTGTTACATGACCTCCTGGACGATACAAGGGCACAAAGGGACAGCTATAGGGTATCCGGAATACCCCACTTGACGTCACAAATGCCACATGTTACACATACGCATGTTCCTAAGAAAACTTAAAATAGGTTTTAATGATTTGGCCATTATGGGCCAGATACCTGGGAGGGCGTATGAGCGGATACCACAAACGGAACCAGGAACCTTTTCCCGTTCACCAGTTAAAAAGAGTAGCTCGACCTACGACACTCATTCAGGATGACAAAGTCCAGAGAGTACGAGAGAATGACGCTGGATTCATGAAGGCCCGCAGGGGTGTTTTTGGATCGACTTTACAGAAAGAGGTAGGACGTTTCGTGCTGAAGCACCCAATATCCGCAACCCAATGGTGGATGATGGGCAAGATGCGGCCGCTTGTGGACGGAATGATGGCAAAACAGAAGGCACCGATTCCGGCTGATCCACAAAGCCTATCACGTCACATCAAGGAGACCGCCTATTTCTTAAGAGCAGATGCAGTCGGCGTTTGCGAGCTTCCCCCTTATGCGGTTTACTCCCATAATTTCGACCCCAAAGACGCCGATGGGGATGGGATCCCGGTAGATCTGAACCACAAATATGCGATCGCCATCTTGATAGACCAGGACTGGCCGACCGCCGAGGCTTTCGGCGGGCACGACTGGATAAGTAATGCTATGAGCATGCTCGCTTACTCCAATTCCGGCTTCATCGCCATCATCCTCGCTGACTACATACGTAGACTGGGGTATCCTGCCCGGGCCCATTATGCCGCAAATTACCAAGTGGTGCTACCCCCGATCCTCTTGTGGGCAGGCTTGGGAGAGATGTCCCGGATAGGTGATTGCGTCTTGCATCCTTTCCTCGGACCCCGCTTCAAGGGCGCTGTTGTGACTACGGACCTTCCTCTCGCACCCGATAAGCCCATTGATTTCGGATTGCAAGATTTCTGCTCAAAGTGTAAGAAGTGCGCCCGGGAATGCCCGAGCGGAGCCATCAGTGACGGGGGCAAGGAAATGTTTAACGGCTACGAGAAGTGGCCCACCGATGTTCAAAAATGCACCAAGATGCGAGTAGGAAACCAGAAAGGCTCTGGATGTGGTACGTGCATAAAGGTCTGCCCTTGGAATAAGCCTTATACGCCTTTTCACCGGGCCGTTGGATGGGTCATGAGGAACTCTTCCCTGGCGCGGAGTCTTGCCATTAGGGGAGACGACCTTTTTGGGTACGGCAAGCCCGACTATTCCAAGAAGTGGTGGTTTGATCTTGAAGACGTGCATGGAGACGGGATTCTTACGGTACCTGGTGAGAGAGAACAAGAAACATGATGGGGCCAAGGCAGGGAGCTCCATTATCAATCTGGGGAGGTGTAGAAGAATCTTGCGCGTCATCTCGGGCATGTTGACGTCGGTGATAACGAGGTCGAAGCGGGAAGGAGTAACGGGACCAAAAGGGTAAGAATAAGGAGGGGACACACCATGGAAGTGTTTGACAGGGATTTTCTCGATGAAATGAAGGGGCGGTTCGGAATCGATCTCGCCGGGGCGACGACGATTGACAGCGCTGGGTCCCCGGAGCTCCAGCGGAGAGTTTCTCCTCTCCTGCCCACGGCACGGTCAGTCGTGGTGTTCGCAAAAGAGATATACCGCGAGGTCGTCGATCTCCTGAGGCCTTCAAGCCAGGCCGGGGAGTCGCATGGAGGGGACCTTCTGGCCATGCATTCGGAGTATCTGGACGGGAGGCTCAACCGGGGGGTGCACGAATTGGCCGCACACTTCCGGCAGCGCGGCTACCGTTCCCTGCCCCTTCCCGCCATCGCGCCCACCGATCAGCGCTTTCAGGAAGGCCTCCTCTCGTACAAGCACGTCGCGGAGCTTGCGGGTATGGGAAGGATCGGATGGCACAGCCTGCTGATCACCGGGGAGTTCGGGCCACGAGTGAGGCTCGCCTGCCTGATCACGGAGGCCCTCCTGGAGCCTTCGCCCCGCGCTTTCGAGAATTTCTGCCAAGGGTGCGGCGTGTGTGTGACAAGCTGCCCTGCAAAAGCGTTCGAGGTCCCCGGCGACGGCATGGCCTATGTCATGAACAAGTTCTCCTGCCGCGCTTATCGGCAAGCAGGTCTCACCTGCTCGGTCTGTATGAAGGTCTGTGACAAAGCCCTGACAGAGCGGCGATAGGGATTCGGTGTCTCTCCTCTCTTCCAAAGAGGAGGGACATCTTTATAAAGCAAGAATTAACAAGGGGTCAGTCTTCCGTGGTACGGCTTATGTGTGCCACTGCTCCATTGCCACCAGAGAAGTTCACCTTTTCTGACGAAGGAATAGCCAGCCATAAGGAAGCAATCAAGCCCTTGAGGGCATCTATGAGTTACTGAAGTAATTATGAAATCAATGATTACATCTTGAAGGGGTTTTCTTTTCATTTCCTGTCATCGGTTGCCGAAGGATCACCACCTGTTTTAATCTCAGCCTGACGGCGGCGGCGCTCCTCTCCTGCCCGAGCAAGTTCCTCGCGGTTGCCGTCATCCACCCGGAAAAAGGCGTCCCGCCATGCATCATTTCCCCATTGGAACGGGGTCTGGACTGTAGTGCGCGGCATCCAAGCCCGATCCAGCAGGTTAAGGGCACTTCCCACGATCGAACGCTGCATGTCAGTGTCCCAAGGTTTCCCGCATGGATTTCCCAGTGGAAAGTCCGTAAACACGAAGCGGGGAACTCCGCATTCCTCGACTATGTCTCTCGCGCTACCCATAATTACCGTTGGAAGACCATTGGCCTCTAAATGCCTTGCGACCAGACTCACGGTCTGGTGACAAACAGGTCAAAGCGCCGAAAGAAGCACGGCGTCGACGTCGTCCTCACCGCACCACTCAAGGATCCGGGGAGCACTGCGTTGTGACGTCCTGCTTTGGCTGTAATCAGTTGGTACTCCGTAGAAGCGGGGCGACACTGACCCGATACGACCGTCGGTGGCATATTCGGATAAGCGGTTTATGGGCAGAAAACTGTCAATGTCCTCAGTGTGGGTCGCTTGTTTGTCCCAACCAAGATCATCCGTAAATAGACGGGTCGGTGGGGGGTCTGTAGGCTCTGTATACAACTCCCGTACCCTCAACCCCAACCCCAAAGCGTCGGTTTTCCCCTTGACTTGTGGTTTTCCTGCGGTCGTTACCAAACCTACCCGGCACTCGGAGAGGGGCTTTCTGAGCGGGGTAAACGGCACTTCATCGTAATGGGGCCAGGTGTATGCCTTTGGGTAGCCTTGAGCAGCATAGTACTCCCGGCTGCGATCAATGTAGCTTACGAATGAACGGTGCGTCTCAAGATGCTCCATAAGGCCTCCTCCCGGAGATATGTCAGCTGAGACTCATAAGAACTTACTTTCTCATAAATAAATATAGACTGAACATATGAGCGTGTCAATCAAACCGGGTGGTCATAAAATATGGGATGCTTTCGTTTTGTATGATCTGCTATTTTGTCAGAATATACGAACCAATATCAACGGCAATGAGATTACTATGGTCATCCCCTATCTATTTATTCATTCTCCGGTAATCGTCCGCTGATTTCAAGAGGAAAATTATTAACTGGGCCATCATACCAATAGAAGTCTTCACAGTTTCGGAACACTTGCCGGTTGAAGAAGAAACAGATTCTTTGCTTCACAATTAACTGATTTTGCTCAAATAAAATACCTACCATTTCAGAAGGAATAGCACATAACGTCTTGAATCAGCCACACCGTTTTTTGGTGTCTGCTGGGTTCTGTGGTTCGGCTGTATGGGCGGCCTATGCTCCACAACAGGAGATCGGTCGGCATTCGCCGTTGCTCTTTCGGACGCTCCGTTGACCCGCGCCCTTAAGTTGCCGCGAAGGCGGTTTTTTCTTCGCACGACCGAGAATTTTCCCGACCTCCTCGCGCTTTTCATCAGACAGCGATGTATCCCATATCAGCCTCACACCACCATCATAAATACGTTTCGCGAGCGCTGGAGCCACCTTCTCCAACCGCGGCCCCTTTTCTCCGTAGTACAGAAAGTGCTCGAAGGTCACGAGCGGATGTGGATCATCAGTCTTGTGCGCGCCGATCTCGACCCACGTGATCTTCCTGGCTATGCAATTGTCTTGAGCTTCCCGTCCTATTCCTCCTACACCGATAACCGCATCGAAAGGCCAGCCCCGAACTGTCTTCATGCAGTCATTATTGCCAAAGATGCCCGTGTTAGGATCGGGATCGCCGCTGTGCTTTCTTTTATAGATCAATGTTCGCATTCTTTTCTCCCGAATCATGCTGTACTTCTTGCTGGACGATCCAATCGACCGCATTAGCGACATACTCGGAGGGAACCCATCGTCCAATAGCGCGTTTGAGTGACCCGTGGATTCCTGTTTTATTTTCGACCTGCGCGGTCGCATGTTGTCGTTCGTCCGAGATGGCAATCGCTCAATCAAGCAACCTGCTCGCATGAGGGTGCCCACATACTACAACCAGACCATCATCGGGCTGATTGCGACGCAGGTGCGCATTACCATGCAGCTGAGGAAAATTCGTTGGGGGCCAAAAGCTCCTAGCGCTGATATTTTCCACCGATGCAACGGTGAAGTAGCCAATGATATAGAGTCGGCTTGCAGCCTAAGAGCCCATCGGACAAAGGCCTGCGTAGAATACCAGCAGGTCTCCATCGTCAAGGCGAAGGAGCTGGGTGCGCTTATTCCTCGTTGGATCCCCGTAAGTAAAGGTCTCAAACTCCGGGTCGTAGTGAGCAGCCGCCTCGCGGTATCGGACGGGAACGCACTGTGCCAGCATGCCACCGTGGCGCGCCGGCAAATCGCAGAAGTAAAGACTCCGAGGACTCACATATTGCGAATTTTCCGGTATCGAAACATACTCGAACCTGCCGTCCGTAAAGATCGGTCCCAGCGTGCCGCCGCATCCCTTGTCTATGCCGACTCTCAATAATAGGACTTTGTTCATCTCTTACCTTGTCGGTGTCTGCAAGCCAAACACGAAAATTAGCCGGCGCTGTGGGCAATCGGTTGGATTGCCTTGTTGGGCACCTCTTTTAGAGATACTGCCTTACCTCCTAATTTCCCGGAAAAATTATACCTATGCCATGCCAGGGAGTTGGATATCCAAGGCTTTGAGAATATCCCGCTGCGCCTTGGTCACCTCTGTGAGGATATGACCGTACTTCCCGGAATATTTAACCTTGGTCAACGTCTTCATCTCCTGCAGCAGTTCGCGCACCGTGTATTCCTCGATGAGTTTCGATGAGCGCATCTCCTTGCGTATCGCACTGATGAGAATCAGAGCTATGAACTGCACGAAAAGCCTTCCGTCTACGGTCGCCGACGTATGCATCCGCAGCCGCTTCAGGTCGAGCGAATTCTTCAGGTCGTCGAAGCACTTCTCCACTGCGTCCTTGTCGCGGTAGACCCGCATGGCTTCCACCGAATCCTTGATCCCGTTAGAGAGCAGCGCCTGGAAACCAGCGTAGCGGCTGATGTGTTGGCTCACCGCCTCCGAGTTGAAAGATACATGCAGTCCGCGCTTGGGGGTTGTCTTCTGGATGAGAAAGTCGTCATAGGCCTTCTGGTGGTCGGCCACCGGCTTGCCCGACTCGAGCTCGCCCTTGTACTGGAGCAGTTCCTCGTTGAACTTGTCCACATCCTTGGCCCGGTTGGTGGCGTTGTAGTACAAATGCAGATAGCAGCGGCGCTTCTCCTTCCCCCATGGATACAACCGTGAATGGACATAGAGTACCTCGTCATCGAGCTTGCGGTATCCCTCAGGACCGTGGATGGTCTTGTGGATGTCGTCTATGGCTTGCAGCAGCCATTTATTGCTCAACGGCACCGACATGGTGAATCGGTCGCGGTTCTCAACCAAAGCGTCCACGTTCTTCCTGCTGTAAAAACCCTTGTCCATCACGTAGTGCAGCCGCTTGACCTCCAGTGCCTTGAAGGTCAGCACGAGGTTGCGCAGCGTTGAGACGTCGTTTATGTTGCCAGGTACCCGGTGGTAGTACACCGGCAGCGCGGATTTCTGGCCGAACAGCATCGCGAGATTGAGCTGGGGGAGCTTCTCCCTGTCGCGGTTGTGACCCCATTTGATGAATTCGTTGAGTTCCGAATACGACGATACCGACGTGATGTCGTAGCAGATGTAGTCGTCCTTCAAGACCTTGCCTATCCACTTCGCAAGGAAGGTCTGCTTGCCGTCGGTCCCGATGGAGGAGAGTATCTCGCTTATGCGCTGGCTTGCCAAGGACGCCGCGAGGGCGGGCTCATGGCTTTTTGCCCAGGATTCGCAATAGCTGAGCGCTCCACCCTCTATGGCGAGGTAGTTGGCCATCGCCAGGATCTGCCGGTGGGTATCGGGAAAGCAGGACTTCAGCGATCTCTCCAGACCGGTGCGCTTGGAGAACTCATCCAACACAACCGCTGGGCCGACGATCTGCGCCGATGCGGTGACCGCGGGATCCCGGACCGCCGCCTGCTGGGGATCAAGGCGTTTGGAGGGGACAAACTCGCCAGTTACCCGGTCAAGCTTGCCGATACAATTTCGTTTATTCCTGGCCTGTTGTTTATTCTTATCCCAGTACCCGGATGATTCGTAAACATATGTAACGCCATTGTTCTTGTTCTTCACATAGACAAGCGACATATAAACACCCCATTCATTGGTATAATTATACCAATGAATGGGTAGAAAAGTCAAGCAAAAATTGCCTTTAGCCTTAATCTATAATGTTTGTTGCACGATCCTTGTTATAATTTCGGCGGGAATTTAGGTTACCTTGTACCATTGTCTGATTTTTTCATCTTTTGTCATTCTTGTGTTAGCCGGACTTGTAGACGGCAATACACAAAAGAAGGGAAATGCTGCCCCGACATGCTGTTGGAGGAACTTCTTAGTTTTCTTCCCCGGAAACAACTTCTCGGTGCGTATTCCGATCCAACCCGGCCACCGATTATGATTGAACCCGGCCACCAAATATGATCCAAGCCGGCCACCCGTTATGATGAACCCGGCCACCCCCTAACGGAACCCAAAAGACGCTGGATAAATTCACAATAATGCCGTTACACTTCTTCAAAAAATGTAAGGAGCGACAATGGCATTTAGGAGATTATCTATGCGAAAGATCAAAGAAGTATTAAGGCTCTGTTGGCACAACGGATTCACAGCGAGACAGGCGGCAAAGAGCTTGGGGATCGCCCGGAGCACCCTCAAGGATTACCTTGACCGGGCACAAAGAGCAGGACTTTCCTGGCCCCTTCCCGAGGACCTCGATGAGGGCTCTCTCGAAAACCTGTTGTTCCCGTCTACCGTCCCCCTCTGTGTGGAAAGAAGGAATATGCCTTCCTTCGACTATCTCTTCAAGGAACTCGCCAGAAAGCATGTCACCATGCAGCGCTTATGGCATGAGTACAAAGAAGAAAACCCCGATGGGTATCAGTACAGCCAGTTCTGCCTCAGGTACCGTCACTGGAAAAAGACGCTCGACATTTCCCTTCGGCAGGACTATAAAGCAGGAGAAAAACTCTTCGTTGACTATGCGGGCGATACGATCCCCATCCATGATCCGGCAACCCACGAGACCACACCGGCATATCTCTTTGTGGCAACATTGGGGGCAAGCAACTATACCTATGCCGAAGCGGTCCTCTCCCAGAGCCTCCCTTCCTGGATAAGCTCCCATATCCACACGTTTGAGTTCATGGGGGCAGTTCCTATGATTACCACACCCGACAATACCAAAACAGGCGTCACCTCACCCTGCCGGTATGAACCGGATCTCAATCCCACCTATCAGGATATGGCTCTCCACTATGGTACAACCGTCATCCCGGCCAGGGTGAAAAAACCACGGGACAAGGCGAAAGTCGAAGCGAGCGTGCTGATCGCAGAAAGATGGATCATGGCTGCTCTCCGTAATCATACCTTCTTCAGTATCGGGGAACTCAGAAAGGCAGTAAGGGAAAAGCTCGAAGAGCTCAATACCCGCCCTTTACAGAAACTCAAGGTATCGAGAACGGAGCTCTTTCACACCATCGACAAACCCGCCATGAAGCCCCTTCCCGAGAGACGGTATGAGTATGCCGAGTGGGAGAAGCACAAAGTGAATATCGACTATCATATCGAAGTAGACCATCACTACTACAGCGTCCCGTATCAGCTGAGAGGGGAAACGGTGGAGGCGAGGATCACGCCGGCCACGGTAGAGATCCTCTTCAAGGGACGAAGGGTGGCCTCCCATGGGCGGAGCCACCTTGCCGGCAGACATACCACGCTCTCCGCCCATATGCCGGAATCACATAAACGCTATCTGGAATGGAGCCCCTCCCGCATTATCAAGTGGGCGGCAAAGTCAGGACCATCGACCGAGTGTCTGGTCACACAGATCATGGAACAGAAGGTTCATCCCGAGCAGGGCTTCAGATCCTGTCTCGGCATCATGAGACTGGGAAGGAGATACGGGATTGAGAGACTGGAAGACGCATGCAAAAGAGCCCTCGTCATGAAAGCATATTCCTATAGAAGCGTGGAGTCGATCCTGAAAAATAATCTCGACGGGAAGGATCTTCTTTTGGAGCATTCTTCCGGGACCGCCATCATCCACGAGAACGTCCGGGGCAAGACCTACTATCAATAAAAGGAGATGACCATGTTAAACGAACAGACCTTTGAAAAACTCTCTACAATGAAACTCTTCGGCATGACAAAAACGCTGAAGGACCAGATGGCGCAGCCCGATATGGACGAGTTCTCCTTTGAGCAGAGGTTCGCCATGCTCGTCGACGCGGAGTGTCTCTTCAGGGAAAACAGGAGGATGAAGAGGCTTCTCGATACTGCGAAGCTTAAACTATCCGCCTCAATGGAGGACATCGACTACCGTACCCCCAGGGGTCTCGATAAATCGGTAATAATGCGTCTCGGGACCTGCGAGTGGATAACAAGACACCAGAACGTCATTATCGAGGGACCGACCGGAACAGGCAAAACCTTCCTCGCCTGTGCACTGGCCCATAAGGCATGTAGAGAGGGAATGAGCGCATTCTATATCAGGACTCCGAAGCTCTACTACACCACGGCCATAGCACGAGCCGACGGCAGCTATGCAAAAACACTGGCGAGACTGGCGAAGGTATCGGTCCTTATCCTTGACGATCTCGGTCTTGCCGCCCTCACTGACGGGGAAAGAAGAGACCTTCTGGAAGTAATTGAAGACAGGCATGGGTCGGCATCAACTATCGTTACAAGCCAGCTGCCGGTAGAGAACTGGCATGAGATGATAGGCGACCCCACGATCGCCGATGCCCTTCTTGACAGACTGATCCATAACGCCCACAGGATACACCTAAAAGGAGAATCGATGAGAAAGAAAAAAACATCCTTGACACAAAAGGAAGATATGAAGTAAAAGAAACTACCAGCGTCGCCTGACGGCTCCGACGGGGGGTGGCCGGGTTCATCATAACAGATGGCCGGCTTGCTCCGGAATGGGTGGCCGACTTGGGTCATAAAACGTGGCCGACTTCATCGGAATGGGCATTCTCGGCTTTCTTTCCATTGAAAAACACCGCCTTCACAGGGTGACGTGAAAGAAACCAGCTGAAATCGTTGACAGTGAAATGACCATTCCGAATGTATGAATCAACGCTTCCTTCTCTGCAACACGATTTTAGAACATCCCAGAGAGCAATCCCTGTTTTTGTCAGTATAGTCAAGCGATCGTAGTAATCCTTATCTCTCCACTCTGCCAGCGTCACAGATGCAGTCCATCATGTCCCAGAAGAGTTTCGTGGGTGAGCATAGCTTCGCAAGTCATTTAACGATGAGAGGCACGAGTTTAAGGGCAGTCCAGACTCTCCTCGGTCATAAAGACATTCGAATGACTTTGAGGTACAGCCATCTATCACAGGAGCACCTACAGTTGGCAGTCAATACCCTAGATAAAAACTTGAAATCGATTTCAGATGGTCACTATTTGGACACTGGAGAAAATGAAGCATAGCTAAAATAAATAGTCCCAAGGGGATTCGAACCCCTGTTACCGGCGTGAGAGGCCTGCAACTCATTATTTTCGCCCATTTCCTTAGGTTTACTTCATGTTACATAGTATTAAATAATAATAGATACTTACATGCTTCACATTGTACTTGACTTTACTATCCAGTCCGTATATATTCAATTTATGTGTTGGGAATACTGTTGGGAGAAATACCACGAGAGAACAAAAAGGATTATGCCTGACCTGAATAGCCGATTTCAATGTGGGGAGGGTGTACATGCCCAGTAAACAACGCCATTGGACAAAGTATCCTGGGGTATATTACTTCGAAAGTATGGGAGCTAAGGGTAAGGCAGAAAAAATATATTACATCCTCTACCGGCGGCAAGGTAGATTGATCGAAGAAAAAGCGGGGCGTGAGCGGCAGGATGATATGACCCCAGCACGGGCGGCAGGGATGCGGGCGAAGCGAATTGAAGGAAAGGAACTGCCAAATACTGAGAAACGCCGCACAAAACAGGAAGCCAAAGAAAGAGAAAACACCTGGACAATCAACAAACTCTGGAAAGAATACGAGGAGACAAAGAACAAAAACAAATCATTATTGACGGATAAGTACCGTTTTGATAAATACCTCAAAGACACTCTCGGAGCCAAAGAACCGCACAATATTGCGTTATTGGATATAGACCGATTGCAGCGGCGCGACCTGAAGAACAAAAGTCCACAGACGATTAAGCACGTCCTTGCCTTACTTCGCAGGCTGATTCATTTCGGAACACAACGAGGTGTCTGCCAATCGTTGCCCTTCACTATCAGTATGCCGAAGGTAAGCAATCTGAAGACAGAAGATCTGACCAATACGCAATTGAAGGCCCTCATTAAAGCTCTTGACGAAAGCCCAGACTTAATGACGGCAAGCCTAATGAGAATGGCAATGTATACCGGTATGAGACGGGGAGAACTTTTTAGACTACACTGGCAGGACGTTGACTTTGAGCGGAGATTCATCACGATCAAAAACCCAAAGGGTGGGAAGGATGAGACGATCCCGTTAAATAGTGCGGCGCGGCAAGTCTTGAGCAAACACCCAAGGCAGCCAGGGCAAGACCTTGTTTTTTATCGAGGCGATGGGAAGGCTTTCACGGACATAACGAGACAGGCCAGGAGAATCATGAAAAAAGCCGGGATACCGAAAGACTTTCGGCCTCTTCACGGATTGAGACACCATTACGCAAGCGCCCTGGCAAGCAGCGGAAAGGTCGATCTATACGTTCTGCAACGTCTCTTGACCCATAAGTCGCCGACCATGACACAAAGATATTCCCACCTGAGAGACCAAGCTCTACGGCAAGCATCAGACCTTGCAGGTGAACTTTTCAAAGCAGTGGAGAAAGAGACCGATAACGAAGAAGTTGCAGAAGGGGGCGAAACGTGAAGCAGGGAACAGCTACGACAAAAATAATAGAACTTATCGGTGGAGATGAAGAATGGTGTAAAAATTTCGTAGACCTCTATTGGGATACTAAAAGGCGTCTGAATGGGCCTTCCGCTGTCGAGACTGTCTTGACTCAATTTGCCAAGATTCACAAGGCATTATATATGTTGAGAAAACGAGGCTATTTGACCGAAGAAGGTGAGCTTGCGGTTTATGATGCCCTTCTCAAAAATCTGGATGTATACGAGAAACCGCAACTTTTGGTGGATTTGATTGTGAGAATTTCCGGACCGCATAAAACCGGTCCTCAATTTGACCATGCTCTTAATATACTGATAGCTGAGTTGAAGAGTTTTTATGACAAAAAAGGGCTTCGAGAACCTTTCTGGCCCATATTGCCGCATTTTCTGGAAGAACAGGGGATTATGCTTGCTGGTGAGACAAACTCCGATGCCTTAAAGGTTGGTTATCAACGTTTCGTGAATGCTTATGAAGCGCTCTCAGATACTGAAAAAGCCAGCATAGCCAGTCATAAAGATTATTTTAGCAACTACCTTGTGCCTCTGGAAGTTAGCAAGCTCAGGGATATTCCCAAAAATGATCGGCCCAAGAAAATAGAGGCTTTGCTCAATCCTCGGCTTGTGAGGGACTACCTCAACCGAATCGAAATAAAATAACCTGCCTTCTGTTGTACCCCTCCTCACTTCCTCAAATCACCCTCAAAGCGGTAACGAATTAGCCTCAAAAAATCAATTCAATTCGTTACTAACACCTTGATATTATTAGCTTTTAAACTTGACACAAAAAAATAATTCAGGCAATATTGGGTATGCTAACGGAACGTGATATCGTGCGTAAGAAGTCTAACATTCGGAGGTATATTTATGGACACCCAGTATTTAACAGAAAAGGAAACATCAAAACTCATTAAGAAGGCACTCAGCACGCTTCGTAATGACCGACATTTGCGTCGAGGCATCCCTTACGTAAAGGACGGAGCATCGGTTCGCTACAATCTGGCTGATGTGATCTCATACATGGAAAACAGAAAGATTATCTTCGAGCAGGGCTAAGCCATGTTGGGGACAATACATGCAGAGCGTGCAATTAACTCTCACAGGCTTGAGCGTTATCAGATGGCGTTAAAAGAAATACGTCCATCCGGGCATGGATACCGCATTGCTATTTCAGGCGCTGCCAACTTGGGGGTATTAGCAGGACTAGACCATGAAAGAATATTTTTACATATTCGGCAGGTTATCGCCACCCTCAAAAAAACAGCTGAAGCTAACGGACCAGGTGATCAACATGGACAAATTCAGTACTGACTTCTGTCTGGATTACAAATACATTGACGTGGCTTTTGGGGGAGCTGGGCGGCGGAATAGCCTCATCATGCGTCATGAACTCGGCGCAAGGTTTCAGGCATATTCGGCAGCGCACAAGCCCATTGATTGTTTTTCCACGTATTTTTGGTATCCCAACGCCATGGCGGAATATTTCAAATCCAACGACAACTCCGTCAAAGGATATGATGGGCCTGTGTATGCTGAGATCATTCCAGTCGATATCGATGATAAGACCGATTTGAAGAAGGCACACGACCGTGCAAAGAAAGCGATTCACTTGTTAGAAGGCCACGAGATTGATCTCAAGATCCTGAGAACATATTTCTCCGGTTACAAAGGGTTCCATGAAGTACCATCTGTCCTCTTTGGTGTCGAACCGGCTACACGTCTCAACGAGGTATTCAAAAAAATAGTCCAGCGGTTACTCCCGGACATACCTTTCGATCCCGTCAACTATGACAAGGTGAGACTGTGGAGGCTGCCTAATACAGTGAACTCCAAAACAGGTCTCTACAAAATTCCACTGTCTGCGCATGAACTGATGACCCTCACCATAGACGAAATAAGGAAGATGGCAGAACATCCACGCGATAGTGCTGTCCTGTGGGACGACGATGTTGGGCTCAATGCAAACCTTTGTACCCTCTATAAAGAACTTGAGCAAAGTCCAAATCAAAGATCAGAAAACTCTTCCAATAAACTTATCAGCCTCGAAGACCTGTTTCGCTGTGATTTCATAAAGCACTGCTACAACAACCGGGAAACCTTGACGGAGCCATACTGGTATCATACCATAGGAATCATCACAAGGCTTCCCGGAGGAAGAGAGTATGCCCATGCGATCTCCCGGGGCTATCCAGGTTACGACCAAAAGGAAACGGATGAAAAAATCCTCCATTCATTGGACGTGAATCCTGTGACTTGCGAGTATATCCATCACACTCTTGATTTTACCTGCGCTCAGGATTGCGACGTTAGATCCCCTATTGTACTTCTCAGCAGAAAAAGCGTATCAATCGAGAGGCCGGCATGGCCGGAACCCATACCCCTAAACGAATACAGTTCTTTGCCGGCCTTCCCACTTCACGTTCTCCCGTCGTGGTGCAGAAACATCGCCGAAAAGGTCGCACATGTGAATCAAGTAGATACCGGATTGACCGGAAGTATTCTTTTGGGGGTGTTGAGTACCTGTATAGCGAAGAAAGCCAGAGTTAATCTTATTACCCATCAAGAGCCGGTAAACCTTTACATATCTCCCATCTGTGAATCGGGTGAGCGTAAGACCTCGACTATGGCACCGCTGACTGAACCTCTCTATCGATATCAGACGAAGAAACAGGAAGAAATGAGACCCGTTGTTGCCCAATATGAGGCGGACCTGAGAATCCTTCAGAACCGGCTGGATAAGTTAGAAAAAGAGGCCGCCAAGTCAAGCGGGGCAGACGCTGATAAATGCAGGGAGGATGCCAGAGCCATGGCACGACAGATTGCAGAGACACCTGTACTCCATCCTCCCGTCTATATCGCTGACGACATTACCACGGAGCAGGTCGGCATTTTAGCATCCGAGAACGACGAGCGTCTGAGCGTCATCAGCCCGGAAGGGGGTATCTTCATCACGATGGCGGGAAGGTATAGTAACGGCTATACGGCAATTGACATCTACCTTAAAGGCCATCCGGGTGATGCTTGGAGTAACGAGCGGGTGGGCAGAAAGAGGATCTCGATGGCCAGCCCTGCACTTACCCTCTGCCTTACCGTGCAACCGGAAATCATCAGGCAAATCGGGGGGAATAAGGAATTTCACGGCCGCGGCCTCCTCGCCCGGTTTCTCTATGCCCTATGTACACCGCGAGCCGGATACAGGATGCGCCAGACAAGCCGTTTGGACCCAGAGACCATAGAGACATACCGAAAGCACGTTTACAGGCTCATGGGCATGCCCGTAGAACAGGCAACGCTGAGACTCACCAGGGAAGCGCAGGACAAATGGGATGAATTCTATAATGATGTGGAGAGTCAAATACGCCCTGGAGGTAAACTGGAACCCATCAAAGAATGGGGAAGTAAACTGGCCGGAGCCGTAGCCCGTATCGCCGGACTCCTTCATTTCGCCGAACACATGCAAAAAGCACCGTACGAGGATATTTCTGTCAATATTGTCAATGCTTCTTGTACTATCGGATTTTACTACCTGGAACATGCACTGGCAGCATTTGGACTCATGAGACAGGATGAGCGAGTGGAAGCTGCCAAAAAGATTCTTGAATATGTTTTGTGCCATAAACCTCATAGCTTTAAGGGACGTGATGTACTCCGGCATAAGAGTATTTTCAAGACGGTTGATGATGTGCAGCCGGGTTTAACAGTCTTGTTGGATCGGGGGTATATCCGGGAAGTGGCATCGGGATATAGTGGTCGAGGAAGACCAGAGAACATTGCCTATGCGGTAAATCCCTTAGTGTATCGAGAGAATCGTACCTTAAATTCCATTGACAATAATGACAAAAATATCCAGCGAGAAAACTCTGAGGCGGAGGATTCCATTGACAATAATGACAAAAATACTGATAAGGAGATTTTCGTCAATACTGTCGATGACTCAATGGACTTTGTGCAAGAAAACGATGAACCCATCGCCGTAGGTGATCCGGATTCTGACAGGTGGCAATCATGACGATACTAAAGGCTGCGAGCAATATGAAACTGAATGGTAAGCTCATCCGCGCTGGTGAGTATATGCAGACGGATAATCCCGAGTTATTCCTTCAGCGTGGATATGCCCGAAGACTAACGCGAGACGAGGCCCAAAAAATCCTCAGTGAATATGTGAAATGTGCAGAAGATCTCTTCTCTAAAGTGCCAGAAAAAGCTCCAGATAAGAAAACCGTATTCGGGCACAAAGACCGCAAGGCCATTTATCAAGAGAGGTTATTATAAGAAAATGAATGAATTAAAAAAACAGGACATATCCCATTTTTTTCTAAACCAGATCAGGCCGGCGTCAGAGAACGCGCTGTTATATGACAATTTCTGCCCTAATGCAGATGACGATGATTACAAGCTCTATATGTCGATCAGGGAAGAGGGAATCCGGGAACCGCTCCATGTGTCGGCGGACAAGATTCTCCTTTCAGGGCATAGACGCTTTGCCGCCGCCAGGTGGTTGAGTCTTGAGACGGTACCCTGTCTTGTTGCCGAAGATATTGTATTCAATGACCTGACAGCCGATGAACGCTTGAACATCCTCGCCATCTACAATAAGCAGCGCGACAAAAGTCATGCCGAACGCCTCCGGGAGGCCATGCTTGAAATTGATCCGGACGAAGCATATGAACGCCTTTTACAGGATCGAAACGAACGGCGTCAGGTTGACATCGAAGCTAATGTTACCCTGGGCAGCTACAAGGGACGGGCGCGGATCACCACCCTGGCTTTTCTCCGGGCAGCCCAAAAAGCTATTGATTCGGAAAAAGAATACTGGCCATTGACGGTCAGACGAGTTCATTACCTGCTGCTGAATGATCCACCGCTGAGACACGACAAAAAGCCCGGGTTCACTTATAAAAACGACCTCAGCAGCTACAAAGCATTAACGAACCTACTATTGCGGGCGAGACTTACCGGCGACATTCCCCATGCAGCTATCGAAGATGAGACGAGGCCCATAAGAGTGGTGGCGACATATCAGAACCCGGCTGATTACATCAAAGAAGAGACTGAGGACTTTCTTCGTCATTATGCCAGGGACCTTCTCCGGGGCCAGCCGTGTCATATTGAGATTCTTGTTGAGAAGAACGCGATCAGGAGGCACGTCGAGCTTGTTGCCGAAGAGTATTGTATCCCATGTACAACGGGGCGGGGGTACTCCAGTTTGACTCCAAGATGGAAGATGGTCCAGAGGTTTACTCAGACGGGCAAGGCGCTGTTAGTGCTTCTCATCCTCAGCGATTTCGACCCCGACGGTGAAGAGATAGCGAAGAGTTTTCCCAGGTCATTAAGAGATGATTTCGGACTGTCTGATGTTATCGCTCATAAGGTTGCGATATCCGCGGACGATGTTCGGGAGAACGGACTATCTTCTGATATGGAGGCGAAAGTCTCCTCACCGAACTATAAGAAGTTTGTGCAAAAGCACGGTATCCACGTTGCCGAACTGGACGCTGCACCCGTGGACCTGCTTCAGGATAACCTTCGAGATAATATCGAGAGTTGTCTCAAAATGGAAATATTCAGGGCCGAAGTGGCGAGAGAAAGAGAAGACTACGCCTTCGTTGCCGCGACAAAGAAGGCGGTTGTGAAAGCCATGGGCACATAACGATGGAGGGTGAAAATATGAACAGAGACCAATTCACGGGCCCCCATGCAGAAAATATTATTCAAGCAGCCTGGCATCGGTGTAGGTCGGGCACAGGTAGAACAACTACTTTACCAACTTTACCAAGATTTCCAAGGAGTTTACCAGATGCCTGAGCCAAAGATAGATAAAGTCAAATTACATCGGTTACTTAGCTCTGGAAAGTCACAGAGGGAGGCTGCTCACATTTTCGGTGTCACCGAGGGGGCCATATCGAAGGCGGCCAAGGGTCTCAATATCGCCGTCGTAAAGAACGTCGCCTTGGAGAACGCCCACAAGGTAGTCAACAAAGGCCTCAACACCATAGACCAGCTTCAGAAGATTAATGACTATGCCAACGAACTTCTTGACCTTTTAATGAGGTGGAACAAAGGCGACACGGAGGCCCTCCAAATCCTCGAGTCACAGGTATCTACCAAGAAGGTCCGTATCGGTGACAAGGAGGAATTTGTCAAAGAGTTCAAATTCAAAGATCCCCGGGAACTTGCGCTCAAGGCCATGGCTGAGATCAGAGGACAGCTGGGCCTGCAACTTGAAATTTTCAAGACCCTCTATGACCTGGAGGCAATAGCGGAGTTCCAGCAGGAAGTATTGATAGCGATAGCGGAGGTGGAGCCAAATGTCAGAAATAAAATCGTCAATGCCCTTAAAGAGAGAAGAACTATTCGACAGGCTATTAGTTTCGATTGATCAGCAATTTTCTGGGAACAGCCCCGTAAACATTCCTTCTCTTGGTGAATGGGCTGAACAGACTCCCGTCATACTCGACGGTAAGCCATTCACTTTTAAACGTCATGAGTACCTTATGGAGCCCTACCAGGATGATCATACTTTTCAGGTGGAGATGAAAGCAGCCCAGATGGGGCTTACCTCAAGTGCTATGCTCAAAACGATTTACAGGCACGTTACGGCTCATACAGGGGCATTCTCTACCTCTTCCCGAGTAAGACAGATGTTACGGATTTCTCCAAAGGCCGTGTCGACCCTCTTATCGATGAGAATCCCGACTCGATAGGGAAATGGATCAAAGACACCGACTCCGCGAACATCAAACGCATCTGGAACTGTTTTCTTTATCTCAGAGGCATGGGTTCAAGGACAGGGCTCAAGTCCGTGCCGGCCGACTTCATTATTTTTGACGAACTCGATGAAGCCCCGCAGAATGCTGTCGATATGGCCATGGAGCGTATGGCTCACAGTGAATTCAAGGAAGTCTTCCAACTATCGAACCCGACCTTACCGGATTACGGCATAGATAAGGCCTTTCAGGAGACCGACCAACGTTACTGGCTTCTGAAATGCGAGAAATGCGGAGAGTATACGTGTCTTGAGGATACATTTCCGGATTGTCTGATAACCTTAGATGAGCGCGTCATTCGAGCCTGCGAGAAGTGTAAGGCAGAACTCAATCCCTCTATAGGCCAGTGGGTAGCAAAGAGACCCGGCATCACAGACAGAAGGGGCCGGCATTATAGTCAGCTCTTCTCCCACTTCGTGGACCCTGCCTCTATCCTTCACCAATTCAGGACAACGAATAACTTAACGGACTTTTACAATCTAAAAATAGGGATACCATACGTAGAAGCTACCAACAGGCTCACTGTCGAGGAGGTTCTCTCTCTATGCGGAAACGAGGGGATTGCCGACAGTGATGATGGACCCTGCTTCATGGGAGTGGACCAGGGGAAGGACCTCCACGTCGTGATTGGCAGACGATCACGGAACAAGGCAGGGTGGATAGTCCATCTGGGTATTTACAAAGCTTGGGAGGAACTCGACAGGTTGATGAAGAATTTTCATGTATCAAGGTGTGTTGTCGATGCCCTCCCTGAAACGAGAAACGCCAGAGCTTTTGCACTACGTCATAAGGGACGGGTATTCCTTAATTTCTACAACGAGCATCAGAAAGGGTCCTATTCCTGGAGCGACAAGGAGCTGGTTGTGAGTTCGAACAGAACGGAGAGTCTCGATGCAAGCCACAGAGAGATTTCTGATAGCACTATAGTGCTTCCAAGGGACTGTCAGATAACCAGTATGTTTGCCGACCATCTCCATAATGTTGCCAAGAAACTGGATGAGAATGAAGAGACCGGCAGTAAACGGTATGTCTATGTGAAGCTGGGGCCTGATCATTTCCGCCATGCCTTCAACTATGAGGCCATGGCACGGCAGGATGCACCACGGCTTCTATTCCCAAATCTATAAGGAGGGCTATCACCATGGATCGAAATCTTGTCATCAATTCGGAGATATCAAAACAGGGGGTCATCATCCATAACACCACATCGAAAGACGTGAAGTATTTGAGCAGGAAAGTCCGGGGCGGAATAGTCTGGCCCATACACGAAAAGAGTACACCTGGATACTTCTGTATCATAGGTGAGGAGTGGATCGAACAAAGCCGGTTTGAAGGCTCTCGGGATCTTCGGGGAAAACTGAGACTCTTCGCAGAATATGTATCTGAGAAATATTCTCTGTCAGATTTCTGCCGGCGACTGGGTCAAGATACGGCCCGGCTATGTTGTACCAGCATCTACGTAACAGGCGAAGAAGACTCCGCAGCACAAACACGATTCTTTAATCAGTGCATAACCGAACAACACCTCCAGTGCAGATTGGATGAGGCGCCCTTCTGGGAGAACCCGGGAGTAGGTATAGGCATTCTGGACGACTGGGAGAAACAATCTCTTCTTGAGATCCCGGAAGATACGGTCCTCTTCGAGCAGATGAAACATATTCAGGACATTGATATTGCGAATATGTCCGAAAGGTTCTTCGCGGTCAAGGCCCTCTGTTTTGTGGTCGGCAAGTTTCAAATAGATGGAGGGAGCAACTTACAACCAGGTTACCAGCCGCGTCGGTATTAAGCCAGGTGGGTAGGAATTTCACCTACAATTGTTGACAGTTGAAGATGGTCAGAGATGAACGATTACTGAGAGAAATATAGCATCAAGAAAAAGGCTATTCTTCCAACATTCTAGCACGGAAAGTGGATCGGTTTATTGGGGAGCAGGTCAGTAGGGAAGAGAAGCAGAAAGCAGTCCGACTACGGGCAGGGTTATCTAGCCCAATCTTTATACTTTATTGACGCTTTTGACCGATAATTTTATGCATAATTGACGCTCAACAGATTTATATTACGATAAGAACTTTAGACGCAAAGGAGGAATATCTGATGAATCTTGTAATCTGGTGGCTGGCAATGTTTTTTTTGGGTCTTCTATCTATGGCAATAGTTTACCTGTTCATGGAAGCCTGTGACAAAATCTAAAAGATGAGGTGATGATAGCCATGATCTATGTGACGGCGTTCGTAGCAGCATTCCTGTTCGTGTACCTGGTTGCAGCCCTTATCAGGCCGGAATGGTTTTAAGCATGGGCAGTAGTAAATACTAAAAAGGAGTTAAAACAATGTTTATTCAAACCTGGCTTCCCCCTTTTTTGCTTCTTGTGGCAGGGACCGTCATCGCTTTTCCCCTGAGCCGGTACCTGGCATGGATCATGGACGGAAAATACCGGCCCTTACCCATTTTCAGCTGGTTCGAAAAACGCCTGGACAGCGGCCCACAGGACTGGAAGCAGTATACCGGTTCTTTACTGGTCTTTAATATCGCGCTTTTCGTCTTCGGCTATGTGGTTCTCTCACTGCAGCCGTGGATGCCATTGAACCCGGATGGTAAGGGGATGCTCTTCCCCAGCACCATCTTTAACAGCGTGATCTCATTCATGACGAACACGAACCTCCAGCACTATGCCGGCGACCAGCATCTGTCAAACTTCAGTCAAATTTTCTTTTGCATCTTTAATATGTTTGTATCGGCCGCCGTAGGATTCGCCGCATTGTTGGCGATCATCCGGGCCTTTCGCGGCGATTCCAAACTCGGTAACTTTTTCGTAGACATGTGGCGGATTGTGGTTTACACGTTCGTTCCCATCGCCTTTATTATCTCTCTCATTTTCTTGATATATGGTAGCCCCATGACTTTCAAGAGTTCGTATCAGGTCTCGACCCTCGAACCCGTGGCCATGGGAACCACGGACAAAGGCGAACCGAAGCAACAGACCATTGTGGTCGGACCGGTGGCAGCTCTTGAGTCTATCAAGATGTTGGGGACCAACGGGGGCGGGTTTTACGGTGCGAATGCTGCACACCCTTTCGAAAATCCCACGGCATTGACGAACTTTATCAACTGTCTGTCCATGATGATATTCCCTTTTGCCCTCGTTCTGATGTTTGGCCGGATGCTGCATCGTTTTCGGCATGCCCTTGTCGTCTTTTCGGTCATGTTGTTGTTGATGGCCGGTACCATCTTTATGTCGGTCTACTATGACACGCTAAAACCGAACCCCGGATTGACTGCTCATCCCGTAGCCCGAACGTACCAAATCCCCAGCGTCACGGCGCCGGGCGGAAAGCAGGCGGTAATCCTACCGGCCGTTGCCGGCTTACCGGTGGACCAGCATCTGGGCAACCTTGAGGGTAAAGAAATGCGCTTCGGCACGTCCGCCGGCGCCACCTACGCAGCGGTGACCACAGACGTGACGTGCGGGTCTATCGACGCGGAAGCGGATAGCCTCCACCCTATGGCCGGCCTGTCGCCTATGATCGGCATGTGGCTCAATGCCGTCTTCGGCGGCAAAGGGGTGGGGATGATCAACATGCTCATGTATGTGATAATCGGTATCTTCGTAGCCGGCATGATGGTGGGACGGACGCCCGAGTATCTGGGTAAGAAAATAGGGGGGCGCGAGGTAAAGCTCGCCATTATCGCCCTTTTGGTCCATCCCTTTCTGATCCTCATGCCCACAGGCCTCTTTGCGGCCACGAGCTGGGGACTCCAGGCGGTGAGCAATCCCGGAGCACATGGTTTTTCACAGATGCTCTACCAGTTCTCCTCGGCCACCGCCAATAACGGCTCGGCCTTTGACGGACTGGGGGTAGTTTACGGGTTTGCCAACAATCCGAATCCGGCACCGACCGCCATCGCGTGGGATATTGCAGCCGGCCTGTGCATGCTTTTCGGTCGTTATCTTCCGATCGTCGCTCCTATCGCCATGGCGGCTTCTCTCGGGGCCAAAAAATCAAGCCCCTTTAGCCTGGGAACGCTGCGCACCGACACCGTGACCTTCGGCGTCCTCCTGCTCGCCACGATTCTTATTATCGGGGCTCTGCTCTTCCTACCCGTCGCCGCACTGGGGCCGCTTGCCGAGCACTTTGGACCCATCCCCTTCGGGGGCTGACGGGGGGCCCTGCACATGAGCATGTTTAGTTCCGATAAGGACTGCGAGATACATAAATTGCTCAAAGGAGTAAGACATGAATAGAGTACCGAATACTACAAAAACCACACGGGAGGACCCTGTGCCGTATGATCCGTCGCCTCGCCGGAGAAAATCCAAAGCATTGCTGGAGCGGGAAACGGTCCTGACTGCGCTGAAACAGGCCTTTACCATGCTTCGGCCCGACATCCAATGGAAGAACCCGGTCATGTTTGTCGTCGAGGTGGGAACCTTCCTGACCCTGCTTTACACCATACGGGCCGCATTCGGCGATATGGCAAGTCAGTTGCCCATGGGCTATTTTATTGCCCTTGACGCGTGGCTTTTTTTGACCGTCCTTTTCGCTAACTTTGCGACGGCCCTGGCGGAAGCCCGCGGCAAAGCCCAGGCCCAATCGCTCCGAAGTACTCGTCACGACACAGCGGCCTATCGCGTGAATGCAGCCGGCGCCATTGAAGAAGTTCCCTCGACGATACTGAAACCTGGCGACAAGGTAGTTATTCGGGCTGGTCAGGTGATCCCCGGCGACGGGGAAGTCATCGAAGGAGTTGCCTCCATCGATGAATCAGCGATTACCGGTGAAAGCGCCCCTGTCATCCGCACAAGCGGTGGCGATCGGTCCGGTGTGACCGGCGGTACCATGGTACTCTCGGATCGGATTGTTGTTCAAATCACGAGCGGCGCCGGTGAATCATTCCTCGACCGGATGATAGCCCTGGTCGAGGGCGCGATCCGACAGCGATCACCCAATGAGATCGCACTCACACTGCTCCTTTCGGCTTTCACCTTGGTCTTCTTGATAGTGATTATTCCACTATGGCCCATGGCCTGGAATGCCGAACAATATATGATGTCATACCTGGGCATCCAGGAACCATTGCGGAGTCTTGGCACCGATGTCCCGACCCTTATTGCGCTCCTCGTCTGCCTTATCCCCACCACCATCGGTGCCTTGCTCGCCGCCATCGGAATTGCGGGGATGGATCGGGCCCTGCAGGCAAACATTATCGCCAAGAGCGGCAAAGCAGTGGAGTTAGCCGGTGACATTGATGTGGTGCTCCTCGATAAGACAGGTACAATCACGATAGGGAACCGAAACGCGACTAACTTCATGCCCATAGGGAAATATTCGGCTGCGGATGTGGCGAGGCTCGCCGCCCTGTCGTCCGTGGCGGACGAGACGCCCGAAGGAAAGAGCATTGTAAGGTTGTTCGAGAAGCAAACCAAAACCACCGCCGTTGTGCCACCGGAGGCAGGCTTTGTGCCTTTCACGGCTCAAACCCGTATGAGTGGTGTAGATCTTCCTGACGGGGGGCGAATACGCAAAGGAGCGCCGGACGCTATCATCAAATATGTAGAGGGTATTAATGGTCAAATACCCGATAATCTCAACGCCATGGTCTATACCGTCGCGTCCAAAGGCGCGACCCCCCTGCTGGTTGCTGATGGCACTCAAATCGCCGGAGTGATCGTCCTTGAAGACATCTTAAAGCCCCACATGCACGAGCGCTTCGAGCGGTTAAGAAAGATGGGTCTCAGGTCCGTTATGATCACCGGGGACAACCCTCTCACCGCTGCAGCCATCTCCGCACAGGCGGGAGTTGATGACTTTCTTGCCGAGGCCACACCCGAGACCAAGCTCGCCTACATCCGCAAGGAGCAGGAGGGGGGAAAGCTGGTGGCCATGATGGGGACGCACGAACAATGCCCCGGCGCTTGCCCAGGCGGACGTCGCTCTCGCCATGAACGCGGGAACGCAGGCGGCCAAGGAAGCGGCCAACATGGTCGATCTGGACAGCGACCCCACCAAAGTATAGAGGTGGTTGAGATCGGAAAGCAACTTCTCATAACACGGGGTGCGCTCACGACCTTCTCCGTAGCCAACGATGTGGCAAAGTACTTTGCAATTATCCCGGCGCTTTTTGCCGGTACCCTGCCGTGGCTCAAAGCAATCGACATCATGCAGCTTCATTCGCCGACCTCGGCCATTCTCTCTGCGGTCATTTTTAACGCGCTTATCATTCCATTTCTCATTCCGTGGCCCTGAAGGGAGTAAAATACCGTGCCCTTGGCGCTGACGCCCTGTTACGACGGAATCTCCTTATCTGGGGTCTCGGGGGAGTCGTCATACCCTTCATTGGCATCAAAGTGATCGACCTTGTCATGGTGAGTTTTCACATGGTGAGCTAACGTAAGGAGGCATACATATGTTGCGATATCTGACAAAAAGTATTCTGTTGTTGTTCTTGGCGGTAGCCATTTGCTGTATTATGTATCCGGTGGCATTGTGGGTAGTCGGACAGACCGTCTTTCCCTTCCAGGCCAACGGGAGCCTAATAAAGGGGCCTGATGGGAAGGTTGTGGGATCGCGACTGATTGCCCAGCCCTTTACAAAAGACGAATACTTTCAACCCCGTCCTTCTGCAGCGTCTTACGATGCGTCGGCCTCGACCTCTTCAGCTCTGGCGCCTTCCAACTATGCGCTTCGCGACCGGGTAGCCCGCGCGCTCGGGCCAATTGTGACCTATCGAAGCGGCCCCAAGACGGGGCGTCCCGTTGCGCCGGACGTCGAACGCTGGTTCCCGCAGGATATGTTCCAGGGGAACCCCCACATTGTAGCGCAGTGGGCGAACCAGCACAACTCCCTGGCACAGGCGTGGGTCAAGGCTGACCCCACACACGGCGCGTACGTGGACAATTGGACAAAGGCACACCAGGCGCTCGTAGCCAAGTGGATAAAGGATAACCCTGCCACCCCTCAGCCAAAGGCCCCCGATCTTGCCGTTATCTTCTTCGAGGATTTCTCTCACCAATATCCGGCAGATTCCCTTCCCCTGTCACTAACAAGGGGCCCGATGGGAAAGATCAGGCAACGATTGAACCGGCGAAAGAGGGCTCCGACATCCAGTCTACCTTTTTTGACATGTGGAGACAGGAGCATCCCGATAAGGACATCCAGGATATTCCCGGCGACCTGGTAACTACTTCCGCTTCCGGCCTGGACCCTCACATCACACTCCAAAACGCCCTTTACCAGTTGGACCGGGTCTCCTCTAAATGGGCTTTGCGAATTAAACGTGACAAACCCTCCATCAGTAAGGGGAGATCGAGCTGATGTTGCAGGAAAAATTCATCGGCGCCCTTTGGGCGGGCATGGCAGGCGAAAAGTTTGTGAACGTGCTTGAGGTCAACCTTCAACTCGTAAAGCGTTATGGGAAACCGTAGTCTACTGAACAAGAAGCAAGGCATAAGAGACTTGCATGAATGGCATA
>CAVWHH010000011.1:0-241652 GCA_963754785.1 uncultured delta proteobacterium
CTGTCCAAAATAAACTTTAAAGGGGAGCCTCAAAACAGGTAGAATTTAGATTGTCCAAATAAACAATACCTGTGACAAGGAGGTGTCCCCATGAATAAGTTTAGCAGCATGTTCGGTCAGATTCTACAGATTTTTTCCAAGATAGAGTTCTATTCAGCAGTGAACGAGCTTAGGGCTGAAAAGGGAGCAAAAGGGTTTACCTGTTGGGAACAGTTTGCTGCGATGCTCTTCTGTCAGTTAGGACAGGCCCATTCACTCAGGGAGATATGCGGCGGTCTTGCAAGCTGTATGGGGAAGCTTAAGCATCTCGGCATGGAGCATGCTCCCCGCCGATCTACCCTGTCATATGCCAATGAAAAACGACCCTGGCAACTCTACCAGAAGGTATTCTACCAATTGTTGCGAAAGTGTCAGGCCATTGCCCCGGGGAAAAAGAAGTTCCGCTTCAAAAACAAGCTTTTCAGCCTTGATGCCTCCGTTATCGAGCTCTGCGCCTCCCTTTTCGACTGGGCAACCTTCAGACAGACCAAGGGAGCGGTCAAGCTCCACCTCCTCCTCGATCATGACGGCTATCTTCCGGTCTTTGCCCATGTCACCGAAGGGAATATCCATGAACTGAACATAGCAAGGGAGCTTTCGTTTCCAAGGGGGTCCATCGTAGCCGTTAACAGGGGTTATACCGATTATCTCCTCTGTGCCCGGTGGACCGAAGAAGGGGTCTTCTTCGTAACGAGACAGAAAGGCAATGCCCACTATCGTGTCGTGGAAGAAAGGGTTATTCCCCAAAACAGAAACATCCTGAAGGATCAGATCATCACGTTCAACGGGTATCTCTCAAAGAAGAAATACCCTTATCCCTTAAGAAGAATAGAGGTGTGGGATGATAATAACAAGGAGACCGTCGTTTTTATCACGAACCATCTCGTTTTCGGCGCTACCACCATCGCTGCTATCTACAAAGACCGATGGCAGATAGAGATATTCTTCAAGACCATCAAGCAGAACTTAAGAATCAAGACATTCGTCGGAACCTCCCCCAATGCCCTCATGATCCAGATTTGGACAGCATTGATTGCCATCCTCCTTCTCAAGTATCTCAAGTTCCGTTCGAGCTTTGCTTGGTCGATCTCAAACCTTGTTGCCATGCTGCGTTATAACCTCTTTACCTATCGTGATCTATGGGCGTGGATTGACAGTCCCTATGAAACACCGCCCATAGTCCCCGTTGGCGAACAGCTTACGCTTGGGTTTTAGTATATTGGACAGCAAAACACCATATGTTAAACACCAAAAGGACCAACCTCATCCCGGCATGGAGGAATTACCTGTCCTAAAGCGTTGCTATATAAGGAGGCGGGCTTGGATTTTGGATTATCTTGGACAGAACTGACTGTGGAATCGATCTTCATGCAAAGACATAGTTACCTTGCAATCATTGATGAACAGAGGAAAAGAATCTTCAATCGAAATGTCACCAACGACCGGCAGACTATCCTCTCATTCCTTGACCCCTATAAGACGGAGCTCACGGGAATCGTCGTGGAGTCCACGTTCAACTGGTACTGGCTTGTCGACACCCTCATGGAGAATGGCCATACGGTCCATCTCGTCAATCCCTGCGCTATCAAGCAGTATAAGGGACTCAAGTAGTCGATGATACGCATGACGCCTTCCAAGCTCGCCTAACTCTTATCCCTGGGTATCCTCAAGGAGGGTTACATCTACCCAAGAAAGGAGTCTCCCGTGAGAGATCTCCTGCGCAAGCGTACCCACCTCATAAAGCTTCGAACCTCGCTTCTTGTGAGTCTCCATAACACAATGGCAAATGTCTTAGGGATGAAGATCCCTAAGCCGCGAGGTCAAGGGCGGGCAGGATCGTGTGAGCAGCCACTTTTTCGGAAACGAGAGTCTCGCCTTAACGGGTAAGGTGAGCAAGACATCGATTGATATGCTCACACGCCAGATCGAAATGATTGAATCTCACGGAAAGAAGCATTGCAAGATGGACCCTTCCTCTGCCGGGCTTCTTACGCTCCCCGGGGTCGGAAAGATCTTGGGCCTCGGGACGATCGGTCGGTTCCTTGAGGTCGGCACCTCTGTCTCATACTGTCGTAAAGCGGAGAGCATCTGGACGAGCAGTGAGAGGGTGAAAGGAAAGGGCAATACAAAGAACGGGAACCGGTACCGTGCATGGGCGTATTCCGAAGCGGCCGGTACCACGCCCGCCGGTTCGATCAAGCAAGCAGAAACTTCACTCACCGGAAGCTTAATGAACGAAACAGTCCGGTTGCCCACAATGCACTCGCGGACAAGCTCGCACGGGCCGCTTCCTCTATTACGAGGGATCAGGTCCGTAACGAGGAGGAAAAACTGTTCGGGTAAGAAATCCGAAAGGAGGACGAACCAAATCAAGGGGTGAAAGACAATCCCGTTTCGATTGAGTGGATAAACCGTCCTGAACCGGATAACAGCACGTGTCGTATCGTTTTGCTGATGATGCCGTGAGCCCGACAGTGGTTAAGAAAAACCATGAAGATTATAAACCTTTCTTGGACACGCTCTGGTACCGACGAGGCTCTTTCCCGTGGTACGGAAGGGGTACCGCAGGCAACTGCGATGTAGCTTGATCCCGATTGCGTGCCTGGTGCAGCAACACGAGCACATAACCTACGAAGATACGGCAAAGGCAGCGAAAGACACAAAGCCGATACGGCAAAACCGAGTTTGGAGCATGGAGGCAACTTTGTCAAAAAAGAGTTGCAGAGGAGACATTTATTTTCTGTTAGCAAAAAGTTAAAACCGGACTGCTATAAAAGTTAAAACCGGACTCCTCTGTGATATGCTATTGAGGTAGTTCACACCAGTTACGCGGAGGGTTTGAAAGGACTATCAAAGAAGGGTGCCATCTGTTCCGCCCCTTCAAGGTGCCGTTCCCCTTCCAATCCACAAAGGACATCTTCTGCATCAAAGAAGAGAGGACGACTAATGCATACCGGAGAATCTTCATCGACGGCATCGAACTGAGCGTGGCCGGTGTAGACCCCTACCAAAGGGTGGGGCTCAGGATGGTGCCCGACAGAGCCACGAATCTGGCCGAGATACGCTTCTGGCACAACGGCAGGCTGACAGATACCCAAAAGGTCAAGATCAGCGATCTCAAGAGCCTGAACTACTGAGTCCGGTTTTATCTTTTAAGAGAGTCCGGTTTTATCTCTTAAATGACAGAGACATTTATTTTCTTGACAAAGGCCTTTTTATGGCTACCGCTTAAAAGCTGCAATATCCTGATAAGAGTCGATTTCAACGATTACAGTCTCTATGCTATAAAAGCGGCTTGTAGCGAGAAGAAGTTCAATTCTACCTTGGATGTGCAGAGCCTACAACGTTGAATTGCCCGGCCGACTCTTTTATTCTGTCCTTGCATGTTTGCTGCAGACCGATGTCCAGGGAATTGCCTCAAGGCGTTCCAGCTCTATTTCTTTTCCGCAGACCTCACAGGAGCCGTATTCCCCGAGTTCCATCCTTGCTAGGGCCCTACTTATAGCCCGGATCTCTTTCTGCTCTCTCTCGTCTAGTGTTGCCACAACATCAGCGATAGCCTCTTTCTGCGCTGTTTCTTCAGATTCGATATCGTGCTCTGACAAGATAAGCCGTGCTTCCTCACTGAGCCTATGAGCCTCGAAGACTTTATCGCGTTTCTTCATTAACTGTTTTCGAGCTTTCTGTATCTGTTCTGATCTATTCATAGGATCTCCTTCTTCCGCGCTCAATCCCTGTTATCAAAAACAGGATGCATTCAAAAGCTCCTGTGTAAAGCAGGGACCAACATCTGCAAAAAAATGTCAGGATTTATGCCTTTTTCGTTGAATCCAACGCATTTCGTTTGACCGCTCTCCCTGTCTGTAATCTTTGAGATTCCATCGATGACAACAATATTTTGATTTTTGACTGAAAGATCCGCATCGAAGCCAAGTAACTCGAAAGACTTCTTAACAATCATCATATGCCGATCCATTATTTGCCTTTCGGCGGTCAGACCGGACGTAAAGTCGAACAGGTCCCAGATCAAACCGACTGGAATCTCAACCTTCTCTTCCTCCAGTATTTTAGAATTCGCATATCCGAGATAACATGCACATAACGTAAAGGCAGGCAGAATCAATAAATCATAAATTTCGCTGTTTGCCTGAATGTCGGCGGGTATTTTCCCTTTTTTCACAACCGTGATGCCGGAAAGGTGGGATAGTCTCTTACTTTCCGACAGAGTCATCTTCGGCCCAGATTTTTTATGCTTTTCGTAGGACTTCATGAGTCCACCTCCCCTATATCGCTAAAACACAAAACCCCGCTCTCTTTTTGAGAATCGGGGTTTTAATCTTCAGTCCATAGCGCCCTCCTAGGGTGTCGGGTTATAAATTAGTCAACGTGTTAGCTCATAAGTTAAATGATAGTCATTAATCTTTTATTATCAAGGGGAATTTGTTGGACGGTTAAAAACAACATGAATCAGTACGTTATCACTCCCCTCTTTAATCGTGTGTATTCCAGTCAATAACGGATATATAAATACAATCCGAAATGGCGAGCTTATTTCAATATTACCTGACGCTCTCTTTTAAGAAGAAGTAGATGCTTTGCTTCACCTGATAATCATCTAAAGGGCACCTCCTTGAGAAGATTTGAATGTCTTTTGCCATAGTACAATATTTCGTTTACTATGGCGAGGTGCCCTTTAGATGATTATCAGGTACATTTAACATTCTTCCCAGTCAACGGGTTTTCACAAATTGGCGTGAGCAATTCTATTCAGTCCTTCCTCAACTTAAAGGTCTTTCAAAAAGGTGAAGATTTCAAACGGTATTCGTTTAGGGGTGGAGAGCAGTGAGCTGGTATCGCAGCTCTACTTTTGCAGTTTTGTCCCGATGTCACGCACTGTTTTGTTATCTAGGATACGCATGAACTTGGGATTGGCCATAAGGGTGGCCATATCGCCACCACTCACGGCCTTCATGATTTCGGGATCCTGGAGAACCTGCTGGAAGTCAGGGTCATTCTGCAGGGACTGAATCATGTTCATTATCTCCTGGTCGCTCATCATCTGCTGCTGGAGTGCTTGTATCTCTCCTTTGGTGTCAACACCGGTTTGTTGAGCCTGTCCTGTCGTTACTAGGCCAGCCCAGATGAAAAGAACACACACGCAAATGGTAGTGAGTAATCTCATGGTTTACCTCCTGCAGTAATTATAGCATAGCGGGGTGAAGATATTAAGTTCATTGTAGCAATTGGTGTGAGCAATTCTATTCAGTCCTTCCTGAGCATCTTCCAAATTTTCGTTACTATCATCTTTCAGATAGTAATAATCAATGTTTTCACGTATGGCTTGTAAGGACTTGCAGCCTTGTGGGTTAATGAAACCCGCCGCTTGCAGTCGGGAAAAATGACTTGACCGGAAGGGTTGGTAAGACGGTGGGTTTTGCTGGCTGTTGAATGATGGGATACCGCAAGGGCGCCACTTCACTCCTAAAGTACAATTTTGATACTCATCTCAGCTTGCCCTATCGACAGGGTTCTCTGACAGGATTAGTGCGGCATTTCCTTGAAGACCAGCTCAGGTTTCTTCAGAAATACGGTTGTGTCGGGAGGCACCGATTCGGTGAGCCATACGTTACCGCCGATGACCGACCGGGCGCCTATGACCGTATTGCCACCAAGGATGGTGGCGTTGGCATAGACAATAACGTCGTCTTCAATAGTAGGATGCCGTTTCTGGTTCCGTAGCTGCTTACATTCTTCCTTGCTCAACGACAACGCGCCGAGGGTGACCCCCTGGTATATCCTTACACGGTTTCCGATAACAGTCGTTTCGCCGATGACCACCCCAGTCCCATGGTCAATAAAAAAACTTTCCCCGATCTGAACGCCGGGATGGATATCAATGCCGGTCCTGCTGTGAGCATATTCGGTCATGATTCTTGGAATAAGGGGTACTCCCAGCATATGGAGATGATGGGCGATACGGTATACGCTCACCGTGAAAAGCCCCGGATAGCTGAAGATGATTTCATCGTGATATTTTGCTGCGGGATCGCCCTCAAAAGCGGCGATGACGTCTTCTGCAAGCATTGCCTGCAGTTGAGGAATATCATTCAAAAAGTTCAGCGCAGCCCTCTGGCCCCTTTCCTCACAATTGGTACAGACAAGATCAAACCGTCGGCAATCATGTCGTATGGCAAAGGCAATCTGATCGGAAAGGACTTGGAAGAGTTCCAGTACTTCCTGGCCGAAGTAATAGGGGATGTTCACCGCGTCAAGACAAATCCTCGTAAAATATCCCGGATAGATAATCCTGAACGCCCTTTCGATGATGTCGATAACGGATTCCTTTGACGGAATGGGGTCAGTACTGGCGTGGCTGAACCTGCCGCCCTGGTCGTGCAGTGACACAATTTTTTCAACTATTGAAGGGATCTCATTCCGTAAGTCCTGTGGCGCAAGGGTCTCCCTCCTGCACTCTCTTGCTGCCTTTTCGTTGTTTTCCGCAAGACCCATAATACCTCCCTGTGAAACGTCTCTGTCGTTATTTGATGCCAACGCGAACGCTGGTGTCATGTCATAACACAGATTACAGGCACCTTCAAGCCCCTACATTAATCGTGAAGATTTCGAATCGCATTCGATTATCGGGCTGACGATTTTATATTTGAAAATTGATCACTATTGCAGGAAAATGGATGGATGGGCGAGGAGACCATAAAATTTTTTGAGCGGACAATTCCCATGAAAAACTGCTTATGATTTTGGGGATGTTCCGGACATGCCTTACCGTGATGTTGCACTCCTGTTTGAGCCATAATTGCATATATCAATGATAGCCAATCATTTTCAGCTTCGGTACTTTTGTCGTTGGTTTAGACGTTATTGTCGAAGTCAAGAACCCCACAGATAGTAATATCAACATGCTACACGTGGCATGGAGGTTGCTTCATACAGATGAACATGCAGCGGGCAACTTACAATGCTTAGTTATCGGGCACTCTTGAATACGACATAAGCGCTATCTGAGGTATACTGGTCTTAGTGGACACCAATGTTGATGTACAATACAAAGACGGAGGTGTCGGAATGGAAAAGATTCCACGAGGTGTATTTACAAAGGAATTCAAGGAAGAAGCGGTAAAGATGGTAATTGACGGCGGCTTGAGCATACCTGAAGTAGGCAGAAGACTTTCACTTTCCACATCGACCTTGGGCCGGTGGGTTACACAGGCAAGAAAGGGCGGTTTTGTGGTGAAGCGAAGTGTCCAGTTACAGAAGGTGAGATGGAGCTTGCCCGCCTGAAACGTGAGATAACTGAACTAAAGATGGAGCGTGACATATTAAAAAAAGCGGCCGCGTACTTTGCCAAGGAGTCGCTGCCAGGTACGCGATCATGAAGACAGTGCGACTTATCTATCCCTTACCTGTCCTCTGCCGTGTATGAACCGTATCCCGGAGCGGGTGCTATGCATGGCTCAAGCGTCAACCATCAAAACGTGCTCAAGAGGAAGCACGACTGGAGATACAGATACGTTTAGCCCACAAGAGGACCCGTGAAACCTGCGGACCCGAAAGGTTACAGAAGGACCTTGCCGATCATGGTATGGTGATCAGTATCCACAGGATAGAAAGATCAGAAAAAAGCTGGGAATACGCTGCAAGCAGGTGAGGAAGTTCAAAGCCACGACAGACTCAAAACATGACATGCCGGTAGCAGAAAACCTCCTGGAGCAGAACTTTGAAGCTTCATTGCCGAACCGGGTCTGGGTCAGTGATATCACCTATGTTGCTACCGATGAAGGCTGGCTCTACTGCGCTGCCCATAAAGATCTTTTGAACGGAGAAATCGGAGGCTACGCCTTAGGGCCGAGAATTACCAAGCGCCTCGTTGTCGATTCCCTTCGTATGGCGGTCTACACAAAGAAGCCTGATCCTGGCCTTATCCATCATTCCGACCGGGGGAGTCAGTACTGTTCAAGTGATTTTGTAAAGCTCCTTAAGAAATGCAAGATGAAAGCATCCATGAGCAGGAAAGGCAACTGCTATGATAATGCCCCCATGGAAAGCTTCTGGGGAACGCTCAAGAATGAGCTTGTCTATCATCAACGGTACACTACACGAGATAAGGCAGTAAGGGAGATTACCGAATATATCGAGATCTTCTACAACAGGCAACGCAGGCAGGCCAGTCTGGGGTACTTATCCCCCGTGGTCTATAGACAACAATTTTATCGGGAGAAATGTGCGGCATGAACATTATTTTGGTGCCCACTATTGACAACATGGGTCACCGATCCTATTGCGTTTCTCCTGTTGTCTGCTATACTGTTTCTCATGCATGGGTGATATCCCTCCTGTTAATGTGTTTTTTGTTCCCACATAAAACATGTCCTTAACAAAGGGTCATTGTCCATGCTTTTTTTTCTTCATGCCAAGCCCTAATTCTATATAGAAACTGAAACAAACAAATCGCTAATCCAAGTAAAAATGCTTCCTTTCACTCCGTAATCGAGAATCTTACATGCATGATTTATCTTGAAAATATATCGAAATTGCGGGAAAATGAATTCATGGGTGGGAAAATCATCAGTTGTGTCTGTAGGGAAAGAATGTGCATCTTTCGATCATGCGTTTTTTCTAACGTTTTAGGTTTTTGTTCCGATAAACACAAAGTGAGATAGGCTTCTCCATGAATCAAAAACCGACTCAATCGGCACCACAGCCCGTCATCAAGGAGACCATTCAGATAAGTAGTTCCGCTAGAACCGCGTTGCAGGAAGCAAACGAGACTACCGCCCAAACTGCCAAAGAAGCCATGGTTCGAGGGGTTGGATTCACGTCTTTCTCAGTCACTCTACTCGCCTTTGTTTTCGTCTTCAGCCTTGTATCCTATTTACAGGCTGCCTTTGATACACCGCGGCAGCTCCTCATCAGGCAGGCGGTTGACGAGAACGAGTTGGTCACGCTCAAGGGCAACTCACGCCCCGAGGCGAACCCGGCGAACGATCGTGGCCGGGTGGCCGACGATTTTCAGATGGAGCACATGCTCCTTCAGTTGCAGCGCTCCACCAAACAAGAACAAGTGATCAAGGAGTTTATTGATCAACTCTACGACCCTGCCTCACCGAACTTCCACCGATGGCTCACCGCACAAAAATTTAGAGAGACATTCGGTTTGGCGGAAGAAGACCTCAACGCGATCACCACCTGGCTCCAAACACACGGTTTTCGGGTCAACATGGTCTACCCCAGCGGCATGGTGATTGATTTCTCTGGCTCCGCAGGCCAGGTGCGCGAGGCTTTTAAGACTGAGATTCATCACCTTGAGGTAAATGGTGTAAAGCACATTACCAATATGGGTGACCCACAGATTCCGGCCGCACTCGCCCCAGCGGTGGCAGGTATCGTCTCCCTGCACGACTTCGTACCCCGCCCAATGCACAAGTTTCGTCGCGATTATACCTTTACTTCCGGTCAGGAAACCTATCGGGTGGTGGCGCCTGCGGACCTGGCCACTATTTACAATATAAATCCGCTCTTCAGCACAGGTATTTCTGGCCAAGGGCAGACCATTGTGGTGATCGAAGACTCCAACGTGTACAGCACTTCGGATTGGACTACGTTCCGTAACACGTTCGGCCTTTCGGGCTATGTCTCAGGCACGTTCACGCAGCTCCACCCGTCGCCTCTCAGCGGTGCCAACAACTGCAGCGATCCAGGTGTCAACGACGACGACGGTGAAGCGATCCTGGACGCGGAGTGGGCCAGCGCCACCGCGCCGAGTGCAGCCATCGAGCTGGCGTCCTGCGCGAGTACCAGCACCACCTTCGGTGGTCTGATTGCCCTCCTGAACCTCATTAACGAGGGATCACCGCCCGCCATCGTGAGCATCAGTTACGGAGAGTGTGAGGCGGTAAACGGCGCATCGGCCAACGCGGCATACAATGCTGCGTATCAGCAGGCTGCGGCGGAAGGGGTCTCTGTTTTTGTCGCCGCGGGCGATGAAGGCGGGGCCAGTTGCGATGCCAACGTCACGCAAGCAACCCATGGCATCGGCGTGAGCGGGCTTGCCTCCACTCCATACAACGTGGCGGTGGGTGGTACGGATTTCGGCGATACATATGCCGGCACCAACACCACATACTGGAACGGAGCCAACACCTCCACCTACGGTTCGGCGAGATCTTACATTCCCGAGATTCCATGGAACGACTCCTGCGCCAGTGTGCTTATCGCGAGCTATGTCAGCGGCTCCGGTATCACCTATGGCTCAAGCGGCTTTTGCAATAGCCACGCTGGCCAGGAATTCCTGGGGGTCGTTTCTGGGAGCGGGGGACCGAGCGGCTGCGCGAGCGGAGTGCCCTCCATCGGTGGCGTCGTCAGCGGGACCTGCGAGGGATACCGCAAGCCTTCATGGCAGTCCGGTATTGTCGGCATCCCGAATGACAGCGTGCGTGACATTCCGGATATCTCACTGTTTGCCGGGAACGGTCTCTGGGGCCACTACTACCCATTCTGCTGGTCTGATACCTCCATCGGTGGGGCTCTCTGCACCGGTGCCCCCAGCAGTTGGTCCGGCGCGGGTGGAACGTCGTTCTCATCGCCCATCATGGCTGGCATCCAAGCGCTGGTCAACCAGCATACTGGGGAGAGCCAAGGTAATCCAAATCCCGTCTATTACAATATAGCCGCTAGCGAATACGGCACGACCGGCTCCGCCTCCTGCAACTCCACGAATCAAAACGGCGAGGCAAACTCTTGCATTTTCTATGACGTGACCCAGGGCGACATGGACGTAAACTGCAAGGGCTCCAGTAATTGCTACTTGCCTTCGGGCAGAAATGGCGTGCTTTCTACTTCCAACAGCTCATACTCGAAAGCGTATGGCGCAACCACCGGCTGGGACTTTGCCACGGGAATAGGCACCGTAAACGCCTATAACTTGGTCAATAGCCCGCTCTGGCTCAAATCAACCACCCCCTTGCTCTACGCCAGCTTCACCGGAGGTGGTCTCTGGCAATGGAACGGTACCGCATGGAGCCAGGTCAATGCAGTTGGTCCGAACAATATGGTGGCCTCCGATTCGATATTGTATGGAGACTTCGGAGCGGGTGGTCTCTGGCAATGGAACGGTACCGCATGGAGCCAGGTCAATGCAGTCTCTCCGACAAGTATGGCAGCCTCGGGTTCTCTCCTTTATGGAAACTTCATCGGTAACGGTATCTGGGTGTACAACGGCACCACGTGGAGTCAGGTCAATGCAGTCTCTCCGACAAGTATGGCAGCCTCGGGTTCTCTCCTTTATGGAAACTTCACCGGTAACGGTATCTGGATGTACAATGGCACCTCATGGAGTCAGCTTACACCGGGTAATCCGACAAGTATGGCAGCCTCGGGTTCTCTCCTTTATGGAAACTTCATCGGTAACGGTATCTGGGTGTACAATGGCACCTCATGGAGTCAGCTTACACCGGGTAATCCGACAAGTATGGCAGCCTCGGGTTCTCTCCTTTATGGAAACTTCATCGGTAACGGTATCTGGGTGTACAACGGCACCACGTGGAGTCAGGTCAATGCAGTTGCTCCGACAACGATGGTAGCTTCAGGGTCGATATTGTATAGTAACTTCGGATCAGGTGGTCTCTGGCAATGGAACGGTACCGCATGGAGCCAGATCAATGCAGTTTCTCCCACCAGTATGGTGACTGGTCCTTAGGAGATATATTAAGGTCATCGAATGCGCCGTAGATTTGGTAAATGGGTGACCTTCTTGTTGCCACTTTCTTTCTGCTATACGTAACAAAATGTGTTGACCCCCAGAGCAGCCGGAGTCATCATTTAACCTGCTTTTTCTCAACTAAAAGGAGGAAGAAATGACCCAGGTAAAACCAGCATCACCGCAAGCGGACCGCAACACTCCCGAACCAGTACGTCAGAGAACGGTGATCGATCATGTTCTTAAAAGGCTTTTCACAGACTGTCATGTGGCTTTACTTATGACCTCCTTAGTAAGTTGACAATAGCGGTTTTTGGTGTACAATCTCAATATGGAATAAAGGGCTGAGTAACGCATCTTATAGAAGGGGGTTCACTATGGGTAAAATGAGATCCTTATTGCTTGTTGTGTTGCTTTCTTTGATATTGACCGCGGCGCTTCAAGGTAAAGCTTATCCCGTTTCCGCCACCGACGGTTTCAATCCCAACGCGAATGATGGTGTCGAGGCGTACGCCGTCCAGGCAGACGGCAAGATCCTCATAGGAGGTCTGTTCAGTACTATTGGCGGGGTCATGAGAAACTACATCGCACGGCTCAACGCGGACGGAAGCCTGGATACAAGCTTTAACGCCAACTTAGATAACGAGGTGTGGTCCATCGCAGTGCTGGCTAGCGGCAAGATCCTCATAGCGGGCAATTTTACCACCGTGGGCGGGGTCACGAGAAACTACATCGCACGGCTCAACGCGGACGGAAGCCTGGATACAGGGTTTGACCCCAACGCGAATGGCGTACCCTATTCCGTAACCGTGCAGACCGATGGCAAGATCCTCATAGGGGGCAATTTTACCGCTGTAGGCGGAGTCGCAAGAAACTATATCGCCAGACTGAATGCGGACGGAAGCCTGGATACGGAGTTTGACCCCAACGCGAATGGTGACCTCTACCCCATCACCCTGCAGGCAGATGGTAAGATCCTCATAGGGGGCCCGTTCACCACCATTGGCGGAGTCGCAAGAAACCATATCGCTAGGCTTAACGCGGATGGTACCCTGGATACGGGCTTTAACCCTGATGCGAACGACTTTGTTAATTCAATTGCCCCGCAGCCAGATGGTAAGATACTTTTAGGAGGCGGCTTTTTACGCTATTGGCGGGGTCACGAGAAACTACATCGCACGGCTCAACGCTGACGGTACCCTCGATACAAGCTTTAACCCCAATGCGACTGACGATGTCGAGATAGCTGCTCCGCTTCCAGACGGTACTATCCTAGTAGCGGGCTGGTTCAACAGCGTAGGTGGCGTCACGAGAAACTACATCGCTCGCCTGAATATCGACGGTACTCTCGATACGGACCTCAACCCCAATGCGAATAGCGGTGTCCTTTCCATCGCCCTGCAGGTAGACGGTAAGATCCTTATAGGGGGCGCGTTCACCACCATAGGCGGGGTCACGAGAAACCATATCGCTAGGCTTAACGTGGATGGTACCCTGGATACGGGCTTTAACCCTGATGCGAACGACTATGTCTATTCCATCGTCGTCCAGGCAGACGGCAAGATCCTAGTAGGAGGTGCTTTTTACGCTATTGGCGGGGTCACGAGATACAAGATCGCCCGACTGAACGCGGATGGTACCCTCGATACGGGCTTTAACCCTGATGTGGATAACAGTGTCTATTCCATCGCCGTCCAGACAGACGGCAAGATACTCAAGTGTCTATTCCATCGCCGTCCAGACAGACGGCAAGATACTCATGGGGGGCGATTTCACCATTGTGGGCGGATCCACGACGAGAAACTACATCGCCCGGCTGAACGCGGACGGCAGCCTCGACACGGATTTCGATCCCAATGCAGGCAGTTCCGTCTATTCCATCGCTGTCCAGACAGACGGCAAGATCCTCATGGGAGGCGTGATCACTGCCGTGGGTGGAGTCACGAGCAACCGAATTGCCCGGCTCAACGCGGATGGTACCCTGGATACGGGCTTTAACCCCAACGCGAACAGCTTTGTCGGGCGCATCGCCCTGCAGGCAGACGGCAAAATACTCATGGGAGGCGAATTTACCACCATAGGCGGGGTAACGAGAAACAACATCGCTCGTCTCAACGCTGACGGTACCCTCGATACAAGCTTTAACCCCAATGTCAACAACCAGGTTTATTCCATCACCTTGCAGACAGACGGAAAGATCCTCATAGGGGGCTTTTTCAGCACCGTGGGTGGAGTTACGAGAAACAACATCGCCCGGGTCACGAACACGGATGCGGCCCTTCAGGATCTCAGAATCTCCGCAAACGGTTCCACCGTTATCTGGATGAGGGGACAGACAAGCCCCGAGGTATGGAGGGTCACCTTCGAGGATTCCACAAATGGGGTAACATGGACAAGTCTCGGGAATGGAACACGGATCAGTGGCGGATGGCAGTTGACCGGGCTTTCTCTTCCCTTGAATGTTAACCATTATGTCCGTGCGCGTGGGTATGCTGCCGTAACCGGCTATGATGCTGACGCCTCTTTGCTTGAATCAGTACAGATGTTCTATCTCGCTTCCTCGCCTCTCTATGCCAACTTTTCCGGTAACGGTGTCTGGATGTACAACGGCACCGCATGGAGTCAGGTCAACGCAGTTGCTCCAAGTACCATGGTGGCTTCAGGTTCGCTCCTCTATGGAGACTTCGGAGTTGGTGGCCTCTGGCAATGGAACGGCACCGCATGGAGTGAGGTCAACGCAGTTGCCCCAAGTACCATGGTGGCTTCAGGTTCGATCTTGTATGGAGACTTCGGAGTTGGTGGCCTCTGGCAATGGAACGGCACCGCATGGAGTGAGGTCAACGCAGTTGCCCCAAGTACCATGGTGGCTTCAGGTTCGATCTTGTATGGAGACTTCGGAGTTGGTGGCCTCTGGCAATGGAACGGCAGTGCATGGAGTGAGGTCAACGCAGTTGCCCCGAATAATATGGTGGCTTCAGGTTCGATCTTGTATGGAGACTTCGGAGTTGGTGGCCTCTGGCAATGGAACGGCAGTGCATGGAGTGAGGTCAACGCAGTTGCCCCCGCCAGTATGGTGACTGGTCCTTAAGAGATATAGTAAGGTCACCGAACGCGCCATAGATTGAGCGCATCGGTGACCTTATTGTTGCCACATTTCTCCATGTAATCTGCAGTTCTTCTTGACATGCCCAATACTTGAGTTGGGTGAAAGAGGGGGTCATCCTGTAGGTATAAAAAGTACGCAAGAACCTGATGAGCCAGAAAATGCAACAGAACGCAGAAGTGAGAGGGGGATGATGATCTGACTTCATCCCCTTGTATCATAAGAAACGTTGACGAGAGGCACGGGAAGGAGGATAATTAAATCAGGCCACCATACGTTCCAGAAGTGTGTAGGTGATTAAGGTCAGTTATTAGTAATCCATGACGGGGGGGGGACCTATGAGAGATATTATTCTGATCTTTCTCGGTTTATGGATGACAATATGGTTGAGTTCGTATCTGTTTCCATCGGTAAAACGTAAAAGAGGGGAAATCGTGAAAAGATTTATCATCTTGCTTTTAATTTCCGTTTTATCGTCTTGTGCATCAAAGTCTCCGTACCCTGCGTTCAAGGAAGGCGTAACCGAACAGGAAAAGAAGAAAGACATCTACGAATGTAAAATAGAGGCTCATAACTATGTTGCCCCCTGGCTTGCTGGGCTTTCAACAGGAACAGACTTTCTACCTGTGGATGAAATAGAAGTGGTACATAAAATCGAAGCCGCAACATTAAGGAGATGCCTTGAATCGAGAGGATACACCGTAACACAGACCGAAGAATAGGATTGCCTGTGTCCCAATGCCTCAAAAACGGTGCCTTGTGGATTGATTGGGATTTAATTATCCCTTAGACTGAAAAATAAAATATGAACAATGATGAGAAGATTTCTGGAACTCTCTTTATCCGTATAAGGAACTTTACCCCCTTATACTTGTTTGCAAGGAAGTAAGCGTTTGCTGGTCGTACCTGTCCTTTTCTTGTTGCGTCGGGAATAAAGAGACTGGGAATAAGTTTCTCAGTTGTTCTAATCACCCATACTGCAAATTCACCAAATGATAACCTGGAAAAGTCTCTATTGAAGCTCTCCAAAACAGATCATATACTCTGTCCATGCGAGGATAAGGCATTATTTGGTCTTGTATGCATCATATTCCTCTAAATTGACAATGAACCATCAGGCTTTTCGGGAATCCTTGTGGGTGATTCCTTCCTGTACTGTTGGTTTTGATGTATCATTGTTTCGTACTGGATTACAGACGGAAGTCGATAGCGTGCCATACAGTGAAGCTGTAGGAATCTGGCTATTTTGTTGACAAAAAGCAGTCATAGGGATAGGATTGATTGCAGCATGGTTGTTTGTATGGAGGAGAAGGAGGTATGTAATGGGAGATAAAAGTAAGAAGGACAAAGAAAAGGGTCAGAAACAAAACACTGAGAAACAGCAACAAAAGGCAAAAAAGAAACTGGAGAAACAACCGAAAAGAACCTCTTGACGGTTCCGGCAGTTATGTGTCCACTGATTCACCGTATGATGCTCGGTCTGTACGATTTCCTCAGTCAGCAAGGATGAGGCAGCTCAACGCTACGTTATACTCTGTTTCAACCGCCAATCTCGGTAATTCATCTACTTCGATTCGTTTCATTCCCACGGCCCCCTTGATAACATGCTAAACCCATGTTGGGCACGAGCGTAAAAGTACAAACTGATAATCCCCATAAAATAGCCGGGGCGGTGGGGATTATTATAGAAGGGTTTATTTCGATGGAGGAGTTTTCTTGGATTTGATAATAACCAATTTACGAATACCCGTTGAAAAAGACGGGATAGATGAATATGTAAAAGCCGCCGCACAAAGGCTAAATATCAGCGAAAGTAGTTTAAAATTCACTAGAATATTGAACAAATCACTTGATGCGAGGAGCAAGAAGCAGTTCTACTACGAGATTTCATTAGTTGTTAGCACTGCTGATAGTTTCGACAACAAGGAAAACTTCCCCCTGTACACGGGAAAAATAGAGACAGTGAAGAAAGTAAAAAACATTACAGAGAGGCCCATAATAGTAGGTTTCGGTCCTGCCGGCATGTTCGCTGCTCTTGAGCTTATTGATTATGGGATTAAGCCTCTCATATTTGAAAGAGGCAAAAGGATAGAAGAACGCCACATTGATGTTCAAAGATTTATTAAAGAAAGGGTGCTCAACCCGGAATCAAATATTCAATTCGGGGAAGGCGGTGCCGGTTTATACTCGGATGGGAAGCTCTTTTCCAGGATCAAAACAACGGAATATGTAAGCAGGGTGCTTGATACGTTTATTAAGTTTGGTGCGCCTGAAGAAATAGGGTACATCAGCAAGCCCCATTTGGGGACGGACGTGTTGCGCAGAATAGTGAGCAATATCAGGCGCTATGTCCTTGAAAGAGGTGGTGAGATTTATTATAGCGCAAAAATGACGGATATGCTGATATCAGACGGTAAGGTCTTAGGCGTAGTAATAAACGGGAAAAAGGAATATCGTTCTTCAGTGGTCTATCTTGCGCTGGGACATTCTGCCCGTGATACATTTGAGATGATCCATAAAAATGGTATTACTATTGAGCAGAAACCAACCGCCGTCGGTGTGAGAATAGAGCATTCTGTTGAAACCATCAATCTCATGAGATATGGCAAGAAATATCAGAACTTTCCTGGTATAGGGGCTGCTGATTATTCCTTTACCTACACCAATAGAAACATAGGGAGGGGGGTATATACCTTCTGCATGTGCCCTGGGGGTGAGATCGTAAATGCTTCATCTGAAGATGGCATGATGGCGGTAAACGGCATGAGCTACTCGAACAGGTCATCGGCATTCTCAAATTCGGCGATTGTGGTCACCTGTCATACTGATGATTATAAATCAACCGACCCATTGGCCGGCGTTGAGTTCCAGAAGGAGATAGAGCGAAGAGCCTTTAATGCAGGAGGAGGCAAATGGGCAGCCCCTGCGCAGAATTTGATGGATTTTTTATCCGGGAGGATCTCCGTTCGCTTAAATAAAAATTCTTTTAAGATGGGGTCCGTACCGGCTGACATGAATGAACTCTTCCCAACATTTGTATGCGAGGCGCTTGTAATGGCATTTAGTAAATGGAAAGAAGGTTACCCCTTATTTGTTTCAGATAACGCCATATTGTTAGGTGCGGAAACAAGAACTTCCTGCCCTGTAAGAATTAAACGAAACGACAAATATGAATCAGTCAATATAAAAAACCTCTACCCCATAGGTGAAGGTTCAGGCTATGCGGGTGGTATAACAAGTTCGGCTACTGACGCTATAAGGGCTGTGGAACGCAGTCTGTCAACCATTGGCGTTCCCAGCTGATGGGTCTCATTCCATGCCCATCACACCACGTCTGGTTTTTGTTACTGCTTGTTGGTTGCCAAGGTGAAACGGTTATCTTCCTAATAGAGCAGATCTGCTATATCTCCAAGCGTTTTCTGATTATCCTGAAAGTTTCGATATGGATATCGTTTGTAGAACCAGGATGCATGCTTTCTACCCGTAATGAGCAATCCCTTACGTAGTACTTGTCTGAGCATTTGAAGGTGATATACTCAACATTTTTCCCAGGCAACGGATTTTCAAAAATTGGTGTGAACAATTCTATTAAATGCTGAAGTCTTCGCTGTCCGATCCTTGCCCTGGTGCATGCTCTTTCAAGTCGTATTTTTACCCAAATATGGCTACTTCACCCTGAGACCTTAAAGGCTACTCTGCTGCGGCAATCTCTATAGAAATAACCTCCCACAGGCCTTATACTTTATGTGGATGGTAGCTTATGAGACATGGCTCTGATCGACGAAAGCAAGGAGGTGGTTGATTATGGAGTACGGAGAGATCATCAAGATGGCAGAAGCTAATCTGGTCGCCAAGGGCATAGTGAAGAATTATTGGTTGCGAGAAGGACCCGAAACAAATTTTGTCGGCCGTTTCAATCTCGAGTACTTTCAGCGCTTCGGGTTTAGGTTCAGAATGATCGGCTCCCGGGAAGCTTCCACTGAGCTCACCTTGTTTAAGAGGACATTTAGGACCCCGATTTTCAGTGGTGCTCTTTCCGGTATGACCGATATTGTGGATAAGCCGCTGAAAGAAATCGCGCTGGGTGTGAAGAACAGCGGCTCGATGATGTGGGTGGGGATCGCCTCCTCGGATCAGGTTAAAGAGGTGCTTGACACAGGGGTCCCGACCGTAAGAATCGTCAAACCCTACCAGGATACTGAAGCGATGATCAGGGAGTTAAAGGAAGCCGAAGAAGGCGGGGCTATCGCCGTGGGGACCGACATCGATTTTTTCTACGGAGGAAAACGGGGAGACCGCACGTTTGCCCCGAAGGCCATGGGGCCGAAGACCGTGACTGAGCTGAAAAGGTTAGCTGGCGCGACCGGCCTCCCTTTTATCTTGAAAGGAGTCTTAAGCGCCCGAGATGCTGAAAAAGCCCTTGAGATAGGAGCGGGAGGGATTGTCGTATCGAACCACGGTGGAGCCATTATCGATTACGCCGCCCATCCCCTGGAAGTGCTGCCCGAGATCAAGAAGGTGATTGGCGATACGATACCCATCTTCGTTGACAGTGGGTTTCGGAGAGGTTCAGACATCATGAAAGCTTTAGCCCTGGGTACTCATGCAGCGCTGGTTGGATGGCTCCTGGTTGTGGGTTTGGCTGCGAACGGGAACCAGGGTGTAACGGAGATGATCAACATCGTGACGGCCGAACTCCAACGCATTCTGAGCGTGACTGGGTGTACGTGTCTGGCAGAAGTTGACAGCAACGTGTTGGTCAGGCGTGATTGGCGAGTCTGACGTTTAGGGCAGGGACAGACGATAGATGTGATTGCGACATTAAGAACTGTTGACAGGAGTGCAGTTTCTTGTTATCCTCCTTGCGCCACGAAGGCAAGGGGGCGGTCAGAAGGCCAGCTCGGGATATCTTGTGGTTTTTGTTTTTCCCGCTGGCAGGAATGAGGAGAAAGTTTGAGATCTAACGAAACACATAAGTGGTTTCATTACGCAAAAGCAGGGTCAGAAATGGCCCTGTCTTTTTATTTGTGCATTTCAATTCGTAATCCTTAACTATTTCAATATGAAAAATTCTTTGTTTGCAGGTGTACTTAACATTTTCCCGACTCAACGGATTTTCAAAAATTGGCGTGAGCAATTCTATTCAGTTCTTCCTGTAAATCTTGTTTCTCAATTCTTTCGTTTTATGGTAGATTTCAAACAGCAATCTTTAGCGTTTGGAATATTAACACCGATCCATATAAACAATGTTAGGCAGCCGCTGGAGCGCCGAACAGTTAAACAGGGACTGAAATGGGAAGCCAGACGATCAGCGCACTCTACGTAGTCTTGATGGCAGCAGTAATCGTCGCGATTGATGTTTTGTTCTTCAAGAACCGGTTCTGGGAACGGCTGATGGTGAACGTAGGAATCGTCCTGGTATTTGTAGCCTTCTACTTCATATTCCTGAAACGTCCATGAGCAAGGCGGAGGCGCGCCCCTGAGTTTAACCGTTGCACCTTACAATCAATAATCCTCAATTTTGGCGACTGCAAAATACTGTGGAATAGTTAGGTGAAACATCAACTCTTGCCAGGATCACTTATCGAAGGAAGAAATCTCGATAAGGGATTGTGCGAAGATAAGATTGAAGCGATGAATGGAATAAGCATACTCTCGACCGAAGCGTGACCAGAGAAAACCAAATCAAACCTGCAGAAGGAAACACGAAGACGATGTTCTCCGGTAAAGATTTCATGATAACATGCTTACCGGCTTCATCACGCAAGTGGCCTTCTCGCAATGATTTGGACAGAACACCATCATTGATTTCCAAATGAAACGTGGATAAAATTCAGTATCTTTTCTCTATGTGCCGATGGATGGTTTGCCTAATTCTTACAAGAAATGTGCATGTAACAAGCTGTAATCCACGCGTTGATATTCTCCACGAATATGCAATGTTTCAACTCGTAATCAATCATATATTATTGACAATATACCCTACAAATACTACTATCTCGGAAATTACTGCATGCAGCAGATTACCTGTTGCCTCGCCCGTTGCGACCGACAACATTAGATACATTAAGGAGACATCGTGAATAAATCCAGCGTAATGAAAGGCGATTATGGATTAGATGCCCCGTCTGCGATTCGTAATTTGGTAATTTCTGGTGTGGCATCCATTATCGCAGGTATCATTCTGCATGCTATCCTTACCTCAACTCAATCACTGATAGCCATCATCTTATTGGTTTGTGGGCTACTGGCTGGAGCTAGTACGTTAGCCGCCGCTGCTCTTATGATATGGAGCAGTAAAATTGGCAAACTTCAGTTACGAGAAAGATTGATAGATTCACTTGCTTTGCATGGGACTGAAACAGTTCTTGATGTCGGTTGCGGCCGCGGCTTATTGCTCAATGCCGCTGCCCGACGCCTCGCCACAGGCAAAGCCATTGGAATAGACCTCTGGCAAACTGCGGACCAGTCCGGCAATCACCCTGAAACTACGTTGGTAAATGCTAAAACTGAAGGAGTAGCCGATCTTATCGAAGTGAAAACAGGCGACATGCGCGAGTTGCCTTTTGGAGACCATACGATTGATGTCGTAGTTTCAAGTTTGGCAATCCATAACATTCCTGACAAACAAGGACGGGCGAAAGCTGTGCAGGAAATTGCACGGGTACTAAATCCCGGTGGGCAGCTAGCCTTGCTTGATATTCACTGCACGGCCGAGTATGCTCAGACCCTTCAAGAGTTAGGTTGGCGCGAAGTCAAACTCTCAGGAAAGCAATTTCAGATGTTTCCGCCCGTACGAGTAGTGACAGGAAGAAAGCCTGCATAAACAATGTGCGGGCCAACAAAGGGTTGCGGGCTGTGCTGTGCTTCGCAACGCACCTGAACCCGACCGTTATGCTACATTTCATCCCGTTATCCTCAGTTCTTCATGACAATCCCTATGAGTATATGTAGGTGTAAGAGAGGATCATCTGCTGTATATATACAAAGTACCTAAGAACCCTATGAACCATATCTTAATCAATATTCTTACCGAGGCGCGCTCGATCCAAAACTCTTTTGGGGAAAAAGTATTAGGAGAGGATATGTCAAGATCGTTAGGGGGGTCTTGCTATGGGGGCAACGTGGTCGTCAGGGAAGGATGCTTATGCCCATGAGTCGACCGGATTCAGCGTGCCCTTGTCGATCTTGGTTTAATTAAGCAGGAAAGTTCAAGTCGGGAACATGTTTCACCACCATCCCTTCCGGAACCTGAATAATGCCTTTTTTCTCGTGAGTGTTAGCTATACGTTAGCAATTATATTTTAGCTTGAAGGGTAATGCTCTGTAAGTTATTGATATTACAATTGCCCCCGGCATGACTCGAACATGCGGCGCATGGATTAGGAATCCATTGCTCTATCCACCTGAGCTACGGGGGCAAGGTTTTTGATTATAATAATTTATCGTTGCTATTGCAATAGAAACATGGGGCTCTTTCTTTGACTATCCCGGGAAAGATTGTTCTTGAAAACCCTATGTTCATTGACTTTGTTGATACTTTTTGATATAAGTTTATGGTCAGTTTAAAAGGTTCTACAGATTATTTATTCCATTCCTCACAACCTCTGAAGTAAAGTGAGGATAAATAATTTGTATCCAGTCAATGCAGCCAATCGCATGAAAAGTGTCCGAGACAAAAGACCGGTCATGGCTGTACAGACACTTCTTAAAAGACAGGAGGTAGCGGCATGAACAGAGTTGGGGTTTTCGAAAACAAGCAACCCATCCTTGGTATCAATAGTCTTGGAAGAATCGGCAAGCTTACGTTGTGGCATCATATCGGAAGAAAATACTTCCAGGAAATTATCGTCAACGTCGGAAGAGAAGCCGGCACGGGCCTTTCTTCCATAACGCAATTTATTGAAAAGGACGCCACATATGGAACAATTCACAGGTTCCTCTATGGGATCAAAGGAAAGAGGATAATCCAGATAGTCGATGAAAGAAAGGGTAAGCTCCTTATTGATGGTATTCCTGTGACTATACTTCGAGAGGCACGTAACCCCATGGAAATAGGTTGGCGAGACCACGGTGTAGATGTAGTGGCGGAATGCACGGGCAAATTTCGTGATCCCACGATAGCCACAGATGATAAAAACGGTTCTATTAAGGGGCATCTTGCGAGCGGTGCGAGGGTTGTTATCAACTCATCTCCATTTAAATTACAGAATAAAGCTTTATCAATGCCGGATGAAGCAACCACCCTGATATATGGAATAAACCATACAGCCTTTAATTACAAAAAACATCAGATTGTCTCAGCGGCTTCTTGCACCACGACGGGTCTCGCGCACATGGTAAAACCGCTTCTCGAACATGAAGAAACGAGCAAAATCCTTACCGCATCGATGTCAACGGTTCATGCAGTCACAAACTCGCAAACAGTTCTCGACAAAATGCCGAAAGCCGGAGAAAAGGATTTGCGTAAAGGGAGAAGCGTACTCAATAATATCATTCTTACGTCCACAAATGCTGCCGAGGCGCTAAGCCAGGTTATACCGGAAGTGAAGAATATCGGCTTTATGGCAGACTCGATCAGAGTGCCGACAAACACGGAGTCGTTGATCGTGCTGAATGTTACTTTCCAGTCTCGCATGAAAGAGGACGGCACGAAAGCATCTCTCACCACGAAGATGCTCAACGACATCTATCAAAAGACGTCCGAAAATGATCCTGAACATTTGGTCGTTTTTACGCTCGAGCAAAACGTCTCGACGGATCTCATTGGTCAGGATGCGGCGATTGTTATAGAAGGTCAATTCAACCATACCAGAACAGCATTTATCGAAGTCGATCTGTCGCACGTTCCCAGTTTGCCCGACGCTTTCCTGAAGACAGTGTCAAAATCGACCATGAAAATACCTGTCACACATGCAAAGATATTCGGTTGGTATGATAACGAATACGGGAGCTATACAAACAGAATGGCTGACTTAACGGTTTACATACACAAAAGTTTGTTTCGTTAGGGCAGTCAAGACACGGTAGAGGCTAAATGGTGATTTTGTATGACTCTTCTTGTTCTATTTCGTGCTTTCCTTTATAGACAGCCCCGCTCCATCCGTCTATACTGATGAAATCTCCTCCTCGTACGGTCTGTCCATCAATCATGCTGTAACCCTCTGTCTCAAAAACGTGCAGTTTATTAAAACCGACAACGCCGACTTTATTAAGCTGAGGGATGGTGACGGCTGCGTGGGAAGTACCTCCACCCCTGGCCGTAAGAAGGCCTTCGACCTTCAGAATAACACCAACATCATCAGGAACGGTATCGGGACGAATTAATATGAGAGCGGTCTTAGGTTCTTTCCCTCTGTAATACTCGATATCTCTTTCGGAATAGACCGCCCTGCCGCAGAGTGCGCCGCCACTCACCCCTATGCCGATTCCGAGAAGAGCGTTTCCAAGTTCTTTCCGATCCTTAAAGGTCCTTATTTTCCCGGTCCCCCTCTGAACCATATCGCGTGTCTGAAGTATATAGAGTCCCTTTCCGAAAGCATTCTCGAAGGTAAATTCTATTTCCTGATGGTTAAAACCTTTTTCATAGATCAACTCTTCTGCTATCCTGACCAAGTCGCTGTATATTTCCGGAAATCGCGTTTCCAGCGATATGGTAGATTCCCTTCTCTCCGATATCCTTTGTTTCTCTGAAATAGGAAATGTTTCCACAAGGCCGGAGACAATATCATCTCCCTGAACCCCGAAAATAAAGTCACCATAAATGGCGACGTTCTGAGATGATCCCCTCGGATCACGAGTAAATATAACGCCCGACCCCGAGTCTTCGTTCAAATTGCCAAATACCATGGATTGGACTATTACAGCCGTTCCCCACTCGTCGGAGAGGCGCATTTGATGACGATATATCCGGGCCTGTTCGGAATACCAAGAGGCAAAAACCTGCAATATTGTGTGACGTAACTGTTCTGAAGGATCGTCAATAATCTCTATGTCCCTCTCTTCCATGGCTTTTTTATATGAAAGAGCGATCTGCTTCATCTGCTCCGGATTGAACTGAATTTTCTTCTCGATTGTGTAACGCTGTTTGTAGGTGCTCATAATTTCATCGAAGATGTTTCTCTCAAGGCCATGGAACATACCCCAGGTCTGCAAGAACCTTCGGTACGAATCCCAAGCTGCCCATTCGTAATCTCTGTTTTTCGCAAGCCCTTCCGCTATTCTTTCGTTAATGCCCACATTGAGGAAGGAATGCATCATTCCCGGAAGCGAGATGGTAGCACCGCTTCTCACTGAAAAGAGAAGCGGGTTTTTCGGATTACCGAATTTCTTTCCAGTAATACCTTCGAGTTCCATGATCTCTTTGTAAATCCTTTTACTCAAATCCTTAAAAATATATTTGTAGCCTACCACCGCTTCGTAGCCCCTGAAGACTTCAGTCGTAATGATAAATCCGGGAGGTACGGGAAAACCGAATGAAGTCAGTTCTTTCAAAAAGTAGCCTTTGTTTCCGATAAGTATCTGGTTGTCAATCTCCTTGTTTCGCTTATAAAGAGGCGATATCGCTAGTTCCGGGATGTAAGCCATGACAAGATTGAGGATCTGTTTGTTGTCTTTGAACTTTTCAACCTCGGCGCTCAATGTCCTGATAATAGCATTGACGAAGTTATCGAGTACTTGCAGGCCGAAGGCAGTGGCTATGATGGAACGACTAAAATTTTCCGAATATTGATAAAACCTTTCCTGGTCTTTCTCGGCAACGCTATTCTCGTCATCATTGCCATCGCTATGGATGATCTGGCCGATAATGACGGACAAATTTGAGCGATGGACATCAATATAATAATCGCGGGTGATATCCTGAATGCCTTTTGCGATAAACTGGAAGATATCAATATATTGATCTATGGAAAATTGTCTTATTTGTAAGGCGCTTGTAATGTACTTCACCTTGGCCACAAGCCCTTCTGTGGCAATACCTTCCAGATCGAGGGCTTTCACATAAAGCCAGAGATATTGATGGATGGTCATGAGAGTGCTTTTTGTAATGAATTTGAGGTTCAAAGATTCAACGAGTTTCTCAAAAAGAATCGTTGCCAGACTTTCGAGGCGAAGCATGAGTCCCATAGCTTCGAACTTTTCTTCACGGTACGTGCCATACATCGAAGGGATGCCTGCGGCGATATGTCTCTTATAATAAATATTTTCGAAATAGTCAGTTTTTTGAGGTGAAAGCACTTTATCCTTGAGAATAGATATCATCTCCAGAACAATAGAGAGGCTTTTGAAGTTATCTTTTCTTTCAAGGGAGCGCTTGAGGGAACGTATCCTCGGCAGTTCCAAAAGACATGATATTTCAAGATCCCTGAGAAGATCAATGTGCTGATGAAAATATTTTTTGTATATGAGCTGATAGAACCTGATCATCAATCGGGTTCGTTCTTTCTCTCTGTCGGAGACTCCCCTGATACCCCTTACCTCTTTTAATATCCTTGTGCTGTCCCATTCAAGAAAGTTGCGGATATTGCCTTGTATCTTTTCGAAGAGTCTAACAAATACGGTGTGCAGTCCATCGAAATATTCTCCGAAATCTTTTACCTCTTCATAGACCTCCGCGGGCAGGTAATTTCTTACATACCCCTTGTCACCGGAATTCCAGAACCGAAAGATGTCTTCGATAAACGGTATCAACAGGCTGTTGCTTTCCACGTGAGATTGCTTTCTCAGAAAGTAAATGAGCTTGTCATTTCTTCCGGTAAGCTCGTCGACGGCAGTTGATATCTCTCTGAGCTCTCCTTCCGCCCCTATTTCAGTGAAATAAATCGGGAAAATTCTGAGGAGCTGTTTCACCAGATTGTACGCAGGATGAATGTCCGAATTCAAAAACTGGGAGATGTCCTTTTGAAGAAGGTCGGTATCGCGCACAAATACGCCCTTCATCCTCAGATTGATTATAAGAGCCGAGAGAAGCCTTTTTGTCCACCTTGGTTTCAACGAAATAATTTCAAGCCACGCTCGAATGTTCTTGATGTGCGCAGGGTTTGCCTGTATCTGCCAATCATTTGTAGACCCCTTGATATCAGGATGCTGGAAACCGAAGGCAACGAGTTCTTCGATAAAGGTATCGACAAGAGGATGACTATTCTGCTCAAAGACCGCATTGGCAAGGGTTGTTATACAATCTATGAGCGGGCCTTGGTGTTGATTTTGTGAAACTGTTTTTTTTAATGCACGAAATATTTTTCGTATGAAATCACCCACATTGTGATGGCTCTCTTCTTTGAATATCCTCCCAAGGCACCGATTAATCTCGATCAAACCCGAGTTGTGAACATCCGATAGACCGGGAACGTTCATAATATTGAAAAGAAAATCGAGTTTGACGAGATAGTGCCTTCCTTCAAAAGCAGTCGATCTTTCAAGCTCGTCTGCAATCAAGAGGTAGCCGTTTGCTATCTGTAAATAGTCAGGCATTTCGAGGTACGGTTTCAAATGTTCGATATCACGTGCAGGCTCACGATAAAAATCCTCGAGCCGGACGAGCATCTCGTTCATATGCTTATGACTTAGCGGCAAAATAAACTCATCATACACATCAAGAGCTTCCTGTGTTTCTTCCTTTGAAGAAAACCACTCTAAAGGATCGGGTTGCGTAAGCCAGAACAGATATGTCGATCTGAAGGCACTATAGACGATTCGGTTGAATAGGTCGATGTCCACAGAAACGCGATTTTCTGCCATAAGCTTTATTGTTATTTTTATATAGCTTGATGTTTTCCTGAAAAGAAGGATCTCTCCAGCCAACATATCAAGAAAAGACTGGAAAAGGGATGGGAACATTTCCATATTTCTTGAAAAAAAGCTGCCGCTTTTTGAAATGACCGTATTGAGGTATTCGAAGAAATATTGGATTGCACTATCTTTGAGACCTTCGTCCGGGGCCGAAGTGATCACTATAATGTATATGTCCGCGAGAATCTTCAGCGCTGAAAGACCCTCATCATTTGAATTGAAATCATAAAAATCCCCTATGGAGATGCTTTTTAACTGGGTAAGCACGTATTCCCAATTGACATAGGGATGATTCAGTTCTGTGAGAAGATTTTCAGTTCGTTTGAGCACTCCATAGTGGCCGGTTGCTGTATCGAGAAGTATTTTGTACTTCTCGGGAATCTCCACAATGGCTTTCGTTCTTTCGAGATTTATTTCCAGAGCGGCGGAACGCCAGAGCTTTTCTTGTATATCCACGGCAATAGATTAATGCGAAACAGGTCAAGATTGCAAGAGATGCCGAACGTGAGCTGTGGGCGATGCAGTGACCACTGTGAAACAAATTACTTTTCAATTTGCTTGTCTATTGGGCTATCAATTCGATGATGGCGACTTCAGGTGGTGCTAAAAAACGTATTGGCGGACCCCATGTGCCTGATCCGTTAGTGACGTAAAGATGTGCATTATTGGCAAGTTTGTGGTAACCTGTGTACAGAGGAAAAAATAGGCGTGTCAGGTAACGGAAAGGATATATCTGTCCTTTATGCGTATGTCCGGAGAGTTGAAGATCAAAAAAACTGAGTGCGTCTTCATCAATCACTGGTCTGTGTTTGAGAAGAAGAGTGAATAATTCAGGCGGAAGACTTGACAAGAGGGCCTTTTCGGAAACATAACGGTAATTGAATGGCTTCCCTGCCGCATCGTCAACACCTGTGATATTTACCACACCGCCGACCGTGAGCGCTTCACCTCTCAACATCGTGAAACCAGTCTTTTTTATAAAATCAAGGGACTTTTCAATCCCGGCAATGAATTCATGATTCCCCGTGATCGCAAATTTACCATATTTTGGTTCTACACCTTTCAGCACATCGACGAGCCCATTGACCTTATCAAGGTCTCCATCAACAAGGTCCCCTGTGCAGACTAGAATATCAGGATTAGCCTTTTCCACCAATTGAACAATTTTGTTCAGTCTCTCTTCACCAACGAGCAGTCCGAGATGGACGTCAGAAATTTGCGCGATAGTAAATCTTCCCGTCTCTTTTGAGATTTTAGGTGTATATATACGGAGCGTATGGTGTCGAATATTCGCGGCCTCTCGATAACCGTAACTGGCTATCAGAATAGAAGCGGCAAGCGGAATAAGAAATATGAGCTTATGCGCGGATATGGCAGAAGAGTAGTCAATATGCCACAAACTACCCGTGATATACGCGAGAAAAAGCACAAAATCAATGAAGATTGAAATTGAAAAAAAGAGGAATAGAAGACCCAACCAGGAATAACCCACACGTGCCACATAACGGGCCAGAGAATCCTGTCTTTCCCTTTCGAGAATACGAACGAGGATAGGAGCTATTATCATAATAAGAAAAAACACGCCGAGAAGCATACCCAAGGCCCAACTGAAATGAAAGGCCTGCCAGGCTTTCATAAACACGTAACAATGCATTCCGCTGTAAAGGAAAAAAAATGTAATAAAGAAAAGGCTCATTTCAACTCCGGAACATCATGATCATGATAATGCAAGGAAAGAAGGGCCGCAAGGTAGGCTGGCACACCATAAAGGATGGTCAGATGGTCTCTTATGCCATACTTTCGATGAGTTCTTTCACCATCTCACGCGTCCATAAGGTAAGAGGAAACCTTAATTGTAAAGAGTTCTTTGTCACGACCGTCCTGAATGTCCGCCACAGTTTGGTGGCGTCCAGTTTTAAAGGCCTTCCTGAACGCGGCGTTGCCATTGCCCTGTCTTTCTCTTTTTTTGCAAGATAAAAAGGTCTTCTTCGATATTTTTATCCTTTCTGAATGCTGGAGGGCGACCCTGTAAAGATCTTCAAGTGTGTACTAGCGGCAGGGGCGCATGTGCATATGTCGAGAACGATAATGGCTGAAAAGAAGATCTTTCTCCTCGTTATATTGCTCAAAAATGGTTTATCTTCGTTGTTCACTTCTTCAGAAGTCCGTCCATAAGAAATCCTGTACATGCTTCAGGCGAAAAAAGATTCTCAGGATCGACTATCATCGAAAGAAAAAAGCCCCGCAACACACTCATGATAATTTTTGCCCGCTCAGTTGGATTACATTGGCAGAAATAGCCCAATTTTACACCATCTCTAATTATCCCTTCAAGAAACTTTCTCTGGTTTACGAAGAAATCTTTCTTAAGCTCAATACCAAAGGTAACTCCCCGCTCCATTGTGTTTGTGAGAATGAGCTCTCTGTGCCTTTTCGTATATTCTATGCAAATTTCTATATACGCACTTATTGCTTCAATGGGATTCTTTGTGTTATCGATGGCGGTCGCCAGTTCCTTTAAAAGACCCTCAAATTGTCCTTTCATCATGGTAAGGCAAAGTTCTTCTTTGTTCTTGAAATGTAGGTAAAGACCCCCGACGCTGATATTGGCTTTTTTTGCGATCATCCTCATGCTTGACCCTTCGTACCCGTTTTTAGAAAACATCTTCCGGGCAACATTGAGGATAATCCTTTTTGAATCTTCTCCTGAACGCTTGTTCATGTGAACTATTGTTCAATGTATACTGATTTTCCATAGGTGTCAATAGAAATAAACGGACATAAAAACCGATTACCGTGGTGATGAATTGATGGGAAGCCGTTCATGCGAACCCACGAAAAGTCCGCAGATTACCTATCCAGAACCTTGTCTTTACCCCTTAGGCGCCGATGGCAAGCGCAATGCTGTGGGCAATCATCGCTATGCTATACGAAAGAAGGAGCATAAAGAGAAAAGAGATAAAAGACCATTTCGCGCCCCCCATCTCCTGCTTCATGACAGTAATAGTGGGAACGCAGGGAATAAAGAGCATGAGTATAACCAGAAAAGAGATCGCCGATGCGTGGTTGACGGTTCGTGACAGAACTGTCATAAGGCCCTGATCTCCCACATTGTAAAGAACGCCAAGAGTGGCTATGGAATTTTCTTTTGCAATAATACTTGATAAAAGGGCTACCATCATCTTCCAGTCAAGTCCGATGGGGACACCTATGGGTTCCAGAATACGGCCTATGCTAGCAAGCATGCTTTGCTCAATTCTTCCGCTCGGAACATTTGACATGACCCATAATACAATGGAACAGGCAAGAATCACAGAGCCGGCCTTCTTGACAAATGCCATCGTCCTGGCCCAGACAACGACCGAGATTGTCTTCATATCGGGCTTATGGTAGAGGGGTAGTTCCATAATAAAAGGCACCGGCTCATGCTTAAAAAAGAATTTACTGATAACCGCCCCTACCACGCCGAGCATAATGATATTCAACGAAACGAGCAACCACGACAGAATAAATGCCTCCTTCCCGAAGATTGCAGCGCTTACAAAGGTAAGGACCGCGAGCCTTGCCGTGCACGGCACAAAAGGCGCCAAGAAGATCGTCAATAATTTCGCACGTTTTGATTCTATAATCCTCGCCCCCAGCACGGAGGGAACATTACAGCCAAAGCCAAGGCAAAGGGGCATGAAACTTTTCCCATGAAGTCCTATGACATGCATAAATCTGTCCATGACAAAGGCTGCCCGTGCCATATAGCCCATATCCTCAAGAAAGGTCATGGAGAAAAAAAAGATCACAAGGATCGGAATGAAAGTCAACACAGAACCAGCCCCGCCTATTATGCCGTTTACAAGGATGCCTCGTACCCACCAGGACTCGTTTGAAAGAACAGCGTCAATCCATCGCCCCAGGGAGCCTGTCTCCATCTCGAGCATCCTCTGAAGTGGAAAACCGATGGTAAACGTCATCACAAATACGAGAGCCAATATTCCCAGTAGAATAGGCACCCCGCTAACAGGACGGGTGAGAACGTGATCGATCCTATCGGTCATGAGCACCTGCCCTCTCTTGAAGCGCGAAACTGCTGCCCGTGTTACTTCTTCTATCCAGTCATATCTTCCGCCCAAAACAGCGCGAAGTGCATCTTCGTGTTTGATGAGAAGCGACTCGATTTCTTTCCACAGGGAGACAGGCAAAATTCCTTTCATGGTATCCGTTATTTCCGGATCACCTTCCATAAGCTTTATGGTAATCCATTCTTTGGTGTATGGCAGAGGAACGTGCTCACCAACAAGCTCCTCAAGATGTGTATAAATGTCTCTATGATCAGATAAAACTTCAGGTATTTTGGGATTATAATCCACTTGATCTTCCGCAGAATGAATGATTTCCGATACGAGTTCCTTGATGCCCTTATTTTTTGTGGCCACCATTTCAACTACAGGAAGTTGAAGAGATTCACGAAGCGCCTTCACGTCGATATGCAAGCCCTGTGCGGACGCTACATCAAACATATTGACGCCGACAACAACTGGTGTCTTCAATAGAAGGAGTTCAGCGAGCAAATAGAGGCTTCTTTCCAAGGCAGAAGCATTTACAATGACGACAATGACGTCGGGGTGTTCCTGAATGATGAACTCCCGCGCCACCCGTTCATCTTCTGAAAATGCACTCAAACTGTACGTACCGGGCAGGTCAATGAGCCTCAGTTCAACCCCCTGTGTTACATAGACACCTTCTTTTATCTCAACAGTTTTTCCCGGCCAATTACCCACATGCTGGGAGAGTCCGGTGAGCAGATTGAATACCGTCGTCTTCCCCACGTTGGGCTGCCCGGCGAGGGCCACAAGCAATTTTTTCTCAGCTTTTGTCGTTCCGGTATCTTCAATGGTCTTCTTGACAACAAGGATTTTGTCCGCCTGGTTCTTTCCAAGAGCGATCCTCGTGTCTGAAGCAAGGACAATAATCTGTCCGCCACTGTTTCTGAGAACCTTGATGCTCGTACCGGCGATGATGCCCATCCCGGCAAGCCTGCTTACAAACCCTTCACCGCCGGATAGTAAATAGACGAAACCTTCCTGGCCCTCGTCAAGTAACGTTAAGGGAGAAACCTCGCCGCTCATTCCGGTATTGCCTTTCCGCTTTTGGTCATGCAATTGTTTATACTATGTGGATCTGGTAATGTCAATCGGGAGATTGACGATTGTCAAGGGACGACAAGCCTTTTCCCGGCCTCGTATGTTTCTTTGATCGCCGTCGGATGGTTATGAATTGCCCCTTTGCTGTCAATACCGAGATAGCTCAGCGTCTCATGTTCGGGAAGACTGATAGTGCGAAAAAAGGCGATTGCCGTCGCGTTTGCACATTGGACTCCCATCTCTTTCTTCATACCGCCGGTAAGAAGTAAAAGTCCCCTTCTCCCATACGGACCGGCTGGAATAGCCTTTTTAAGTAAATACTTTTCACACCAGAAGGCCTGACAGCGGTCAATCATGGCCTTGGTCTGAGCAGAAAGACCAAAGAAGAAAATCGGGGAAGCAACGACAATCCTATCGGCTTCACGGATGGCAGAGTAAATGGACCCCATATCATCCGTCACAACGCACCTCCCCGTATCTTCACAGCCGCCACAATTTTGGCACGGCCTAATATTCATATCATTGAGGGTAAACAAAAGGATTTCGTTTCTTTCGTCTTCTGCGGCCCTTAAGGTTTCATCAAGCAGGATATCGGTATTCCCTCCCCTTCTCGGGCTGCCTCGGAAAGCGATGATTTTCAATGAGTCTTCCTCTGTTCTCCCATGATGTAAAGCCTTTAGTGCAGAGTCCAAAACCTTTTTTCTACGGGCTCCGTGCTAAAGACAAAAGGTCCATCACAACAAGCTTTATTCAACTTTGTAGAAAGCTATCTTTTTTGATTTGCAGATCGGACATTCATCGGGTGGTTCACCCTCAACGGTATAGCCGCACACCTTGCAGACATAGTAATCAACGGCTTCGTTTTTGCCAAGATTATCATAGGCCTTCTGATAGAGTGCCGCATGTACTTTCTCCACATCATTGGCATAGGAAAAGCTCTGAGCAGCGCCTGTATTGCCGGACGTCTTTGCCTCATCAATCATTGCGGGATACATGGATTTGAACTCATGGGTCTCGCCCGCTATGGCCTCCTGAAGATTTTCCTTTGTGCTCCGTACACCCTTTAATTCTCTCAGATGATTGTGCGCGTGCACTGTCTCTGCCTCGGCTGCAGCGCGGAACAATTTCGCCACTTGTTTGTGTCCTTCTTGGTCTGCCTTTTTCGCAAAGGCAAGATACTTCCTGTTCGCCTGTGATTCACCGGCAAAAGCCTCTTTCAGATTTTCTTCTGTTTTTGACATCTTTTATCCTCCTTGTATTTGAATGTTCATCCCAGCAGCGTCCTATAAAACGAAGGGCTGAAGGGCCCCTGCTGACAGTTCCAATCTCTAAAATTGAGTATGGTATTCTTTCATCCTTTCGACAAACTGTTTTCCGAATTCATAACACTGTTTTTTATCTTCTGCTGACGGTTTGTATGCCACCTGAATACCCGGTTCCACTGTTTCAAGCCCTATTTGTTTGAATCTGTCGTAGGCCTCTTTCACTGCCCCCCCACCCCATCCGAAACTGCCGAATGCACCAATAATCCTATCCTTTGGCTTGAGCCCCGTGAGATGATAGAGGAATTCCGCTACAGACGGAAACATGCCGTTATTAAGCGTCGGGGTACCAATGAGGCAACCCCTTACCTTCCAGAATTCTTTGATCGCAACACTCATCGGCGTAGCCCTGAGTTTAATTACCCTGCAATCAATACCGGCATCTCTAATGCCTTGAACGATGGGTATCGACATGAATTCCGTACTGCGCCACATGGTGTCATAAATGAGTACGACACCCGGCTCAGCTTTGCCGTTTGCCATGTCGAGGTATTTCTGCAAAATTTTTCTAGGATTTCTTCTCCATATGAGCCCATGGTCAGGTGCAATCATATCAATTTCAATACCCAGTTTTATTATATCCTCAATTTTAGATTTAACAAGCTTTCCAAAGGGCATGAGGATATTTGCATAATAATCGATCACAGCATCATCAAGTTCATATTCCGAATGTGATGACAGAAAATCATCGTCAAACCGTGAAGCACTAGCAAGATGCTGCCCAAAGGCATCCTGGGAAATAAGCAGTTTCGCCTCCTTCACATAGGTAACCATGGAATCGGGCCAGTGGAGCATGGGTGTCTCAAGAAAAAGCAGGTTATATTGGCCGATATTCAAGGTGTCGCCATTTTTTACGATCTTAAAGGTCCATTTTGACGTGTCAAAATATCTATCGAGACCCTTTTTTCCTCGCTCCGTGATATAGATCGTCGCCTTGGGCATATGCTTCATAACTGTCTCAAGGCCGCTCACGTGATCAGGCTCTATGTGATTGATGATAAAGTTTGTAACGTGAACGGGGTCTACAATATCTCTGATGTTGTCCATGGTAATCATATCGAAATCGTGTTTCACCGCATCAACGAGCGTAATCTGCTTATCCTTAATGAGATAATTGTTGTAGGTTGTCCCGTTTTGTGTCACATACCCGTGAAAATCCCTTACGCCCCAGTCAATTGCTCCCACGCAGTAAATATTCGGCTTGATTTCCACAGCATTCATGAGGTTTCCTCCATAATGAATCGAACAAACAATACAAAACGTCGTCAATAATTAAATTATACACAAAAGAGGAAAAAAACAAGTCATCACAATAGGTCTTTTGCAGAAAAATGACATTTTCAAAGACCACAATGGAGTTTATTTTTCTCCTTATGGTATGGTACTATTTATTTCAATGCCAAACGTCAGGCAGCAGAAAACAAATACCGACGAAGGAACTCAGCATTCTACCGGCATACAACATGTGCTCAAACAATACTATCACTGTAAGATACTTTTTGCTGGTACGGACAGAGAGAGCCTGAGCATAGTCAAAAAAACGTTACAGCAAAAAAAATAGAGGTCTTCGAAACGGCAAACGAAAGAGGCGTCCCTAATCTTTTCAAAAAAGACTCTCCTAGCCTTCTCGTTATAGATGCAAACATACCGGATATGAACGGCTTCGATTTTTACGTCTCCCTGCGGTTAGACCCCAATATACCGCTCATTCCGATTATCTTTCTCATCTCCTCGCTAAGCACAAAGGAACAGATTGCGGCTATCAAATCAGGCACGGACGGATTTCTCGGAAAACCCCTAAAACTTAAAGTCCTGCTCACCTGTGTCATCAATTTTCTGAATAAACACAGCGCAGATATTGAAAATTGCAGCCTTCTGAAAATCCTCGGAAAATACATTTCCAGCCGTGCTCGAGAAAAAGCCGGTTTCCGCGATACAGAAAAGATCAATGGAACGATTCTTTTTTTCCGATAAGAGAGGTTTTACCGAAACAATGTTAAACAAGAAGATTGAAGACATTTTCAGATCTATCAACAACTCGTCTCGAAGCAGGTCAGGGTCATCCATCAATTTGACGGGCATATCGATAAGTTCATCGGCGATGGCTTGCTGGCCCTCTTTGACGCGGGAAGCACCCATGTCCTTGACGCCTGTCGAGCTGTATTAAAAATTGTGGATTCCCTTGCGGACGTCAGGTAATCCCATTCGGGACACCTCCTTCCATGGGCATCGGGGTCCATTGCGGCAAGTTAACGGAAGGTACCATAAGGGGTCACGAATATATGGATTTTTCTGTTAGCGGCAGTACTGTGAATCCGGTCGCCCATATGTGCGGTCAGGCAGGACCCTTTGAAATCATTGTCTCTGACACTGTACTCAAAAAGTCGAATGATTTCGAGCGGTTGATAAGGGGCCGGACAGTAGGGCTGAAGGGCGTTGGGATACAAAGATTTATAGCTTGATCGTGCCGGTCATAAATCGGCGATACGTGCAACTATTACAGTAAATATGGAAACGCGAGGGCAAAGAAACAATGTATTCAACGCGCATCTACTATCAAGACACCGATGCCGGCGGTGTTGTCTATTATGCCAATTATCTCAGGTTCTTTGAAAAATCATGGTTCGAATATCTTATGTCCATCGGTATATCTCTTCCTGAATGGGAATCTGAGGGAACTTATATTATCATTAAGGAAGTGCATCTTGATCTCGTTGAATCACTGAGATACGGCGATTATGTCACCATAATAACAGAGATCGTTGAGGTAAAGAGGGCTTCTTTTGTGCTCTCCCATTTAGCGATGAAAGACAGCACGCTTACAACGAGATGCACCACACGGATAGCTTGCATAGATAAGAACGGTAAGCCCAAAAGGATGCCTGACGATTTCAGGAACAAACTTCTTGAACACACAAAAAATGGGTAAGGAGCGCGGTCGCTCATTACCCATTCCGTTCTTGCTCTGTTCCCTATGATTTACGAGCTCTTTCCCCTTAGCGCTTCCCAGCTTTTCAACATCTGGACGCCCATGTAAAGTTGAAAATCATCATCTTCAAGCTTTTTCGTATCGAAATCTTCCAATTTGCTCGCAGGCTTTTCTGTTCCGTTCTTCTTTTCCGCACCGTCTTTCGTGTCGATGAGGTCTTTTTCTGTTAGCGTGCTTATCTTCTCTTTTGACTTTACCATGTTGTTCTCAACGGTAATATCAGGCGTCACACCCTCCCCTTGTATCGATCTTCCCTTCGGTGTGTAATACTTTGCCGTTGTGAGTCTCACTGCAGAGCCGTCACCTAAGGGAAATATGGTCTGTACAGAACCTTTGCCAAACGACTTGGTGCCCACGATTATTGCCCTTTTGTAGTCCTGAAGGGCGCCGGCAACAATCTCGGAGGCGCTCGCGCTTCCTTCGTTGATCAAGACCACGAGGGGGCCAAGATAATCGCTATCTTTCTTATGGGCATAGAATTTCGTCTTGCCCTCTTCCTGCTTCTCGCTCGCTTCTCTTCCCTCTATTGAGACAACAATGCCGTCACTCAGGAATTTATCGGAGACTTCCACGGCCTGTTCAAGCAATCCGCCGGGGTCATTTCTCAGATCAAGAATGAGTCCCTTCAGTTCTTTGCCCTTGTTGCTCTTCTCCAGCTCCTTTATCGCGGCATCCAGGTCTCTCGATGTCTTTTCCTGAAACTGAACGATCCTGATATAGCCGTAGTCATCCTCAAGCATTTTATACTTGACGCTCTTTACCTGAATTATATCCCTTACAACACTGTAATCTTTCATCCCCAGGACCCCATCCCTGACAATGGTAAGTTCCGTTGCCTTTCCTTTCTCTCCCCGGATCATCTTGACCACATCAACGAGGTCCATGTTCTTTGTCGGTTTCCCGTCAATTTTAATGATATGATCGCCTGCTTTTATTCCCGCTTTAAATGCCGGTGTATCTTCAATAGGGGCAATAACAATGGGAAACCCGTCCCTAATTGATATCTGAATGCCTATTCCCCCAAATTCGCCTTTCGTGTCGGTCTGCATTTCCTTATACATGTCAGGCGTCAAAAAAGACGAATGAGGATCAAGGGATTCAAGGACCCCTTTGATGGCGGAGTAGATAAGGTCCTTGTCCTTTACCTCATCAACATAATTTCTCTTTACAAGGTCTATGACATCAGAAAAGGTCTTTAAATACTCGTATATTTCCTTATCATCGGAACTTATGGCTGTTTTCTTCCCTTGGGCCCCTAAGAAAAATCCAAAAACAAATATCGTAACAAGAAACAGGCTTAACAATACCTTACTTTTTTTGCTCATGAATCCTCCTCATGTGATAATACTACAATCTGGCTGAACTTTCAATTCGATTCGGCCTTATGGTATCATCTGTATATGGAAACGGTCTTTATGGCCATGAGCGGCGGTTTTGACAGCTCTTTTGCGGCCTACCTTCTGAAAAAGAGAGGATACCACGTTGTGGGCATAACCTTTGAGCTTCAGCGCAAATCTGCCATAAACGTGAAGAAACCTGTTGCATGCTGTTCCGCGGAGACAATAAGCCGGGCGGAAAAGGCTGCTCGTTATCTTTCAATCCCACATTATGTCATAGACCTCCGGCAAGATTTCGAAACGCATGTCATTGACCGCTTCATAGATGAATATAAGTCCGGCAACACCCCAAATCCATGCGTTTTATGCAATAAATTCATTAAATTTTCCTCCTTCGCCAGGAAAGCATTTTCCATGGGCGCCGACAAAATTGCCACGGGCCACTACGCCATCATCGAGGAAGCAAATGGACAGCATTGTCTCAAAAAGGGCACTGACAGGACAAAAGACCAATCTTATTTTCTCTATTCCATAGAGAAAGACATTTTAAAACAGACGCTCCTTCCCCTGGGCAAATACACCAAGAAAAACCTCAAGGAAGATGCCAAGAATCTGTCATGGAATATCCACGGCATAAAGGAAAGCCAAGACATCTGCTTTATTCCGGGTAGCGATTATGGGAACTTCCTTTCACGCTACGTTACCGCGAAAGCGGGACCCATCTATCATGTGGACGGTACTTTTCTCGGCAATCATAGGGGTATACATCTCTACACGATTGGGCAGAGAAGGGGAATCAATATCCCTTACGGGAAACCTCTTTATGTCATCGACATTATACCTGATGAAAATAGATTGATAGTCGGCAGTAAAGAAGATCTCAAACAGAACACACTTACCGCCTCGGAGGTGAACCTTTTCTCCCATGCGTCACGGAATGTGAGAGGAAAAGTCCGGTACCGGCAGAAAGAGGAGCCCTGCACCTATGAGATGAAAGAGGGTATTCTACAGGTGGAATTTGCAAACCTCATTTCCTCGGTGACACCGGGGCAATCTGTTGTGCTCTACGATGGCGACCTTGTTATCGGGGGCGGCATAATACAAAGACGTGGTAGCAAAAACTCCCTCACACGAGAGAGCTCCCCATGACCCCCAAGCAGGAAACAATCCCCTCATTTTTTTGAAGGGTACATATTCCTGATCAAAAATCTGGTTTCTTATTTTGACGTGAATTTTCTAAAAATAGACTTCGCGATTAGCATGCTGGCGATCTGGTTCGCTCCCTCGTAGATCTGTGTCGCCTTGGCGTCGCGCATCATCCGTTCGAGAGGATAATCCTTGGTGTACCCATAACTTCCCAGTATCTGGACGGCGTCAGTAGTCACTCTCATGGCCGCGTTGGCGGAAAAAACCTTGGCGATAGCTGAGGCCCTGTCGGCTGCTATGGCGCGCATCTTGTCCCTCTCGTGCACCTTGGCTTCGTCGAGAAGGCGGGCAGCGTTATAGACAAGGGCCCTGGCAGCTTCCACATGGATTGTCATTTCTCCTATCATCAACTGTATTCCCTCGTGCTCAGAAAGCTTCTGTCCAAATTGCACTCTATTCCACGCATATTCTGCTGCAAAGTCAAATGCGCCCTGGGCAATGCCCAATGCCTGGGCTCCTACCGCAGGCCGTGATAGGTTCAGGGTCGCCATAGCCACACTCCAGCCCTGACCTTCCTGCCCCAACAGGTTATCCTTTGTGAGCTTGACATTGTCGAAGGTGACCTCTGTAAGATCGGAACCGATCATACCCATCTTCTCTTCGTTCTTGCCGATGAGCACCCCCGGATAGTCCCGTTCAACAAAGAAAGTAGTAATACCGCGGTGTCTCAAGGTAGGATCGCTTGTGGCAAAGACCGAGTAAATCTGCGCGCTCGCGCCATTGGTGATCATCGATTTCCTGCCGTTGAGATAGTAGTTTTCTCCGTCCCGGGTAAAGGTGGTCGTCATGCGGGCAGGATCAGAACCGGCTTCCGGTTCAGTGAGACAGAACGCTGACAGATAGTTTTTGTCGGGTTGAGTAATCTTCCCGAAAACATATTCCTTCTGGGCATCATTTGCGGCGATCATCACTGGCATCAGTCCCACGTTATGGGCAAGACATATCAATGATGAGGACCCTGAAGCCTTTGCGAGTTCTTCGATGACCAAGCAGAGGGAAGTGATATCTCCATCAAGACCGCCAAAACGCTCAGGAAGCATAAGATACAGAAAGCCTTGTTTTTTGCATATATCCACAATGTCCCAAGGAAAAGCTCCTGTTGCATCAATCTCTTTTGCCCTCGGGGCTACTTTCTCCCTAGCTATCTTTTCGGCAATTTTCTGTATCATCATATGTTTTTCTGATAGATTCATCCAATCAACCTCCTGATATTTTTAGTTGACAAAGCCGCATTACTTCTAACATAATTTTCCCAGAAATCAAATAGAAAAGGAGACACTATGTCCAGGGTATATTTCACGGATCTAAGAACGACGCCGCAAAGAAATGTCCTAAACAAAATTGGGGACCTCCTAAACCGGGTCAAGCTCGGTACGAAAATAAGGAAAAACGATATCGTCGCCGTTAAACTTCATTTTGGTGAATTCGGGAATGCGGCCTATTTAAGACCCATTTTTCTGAGGACTATCGTAGGTAGAATCAAGGATCTCAACGCGAAACCTTTTCTGACGGACACGAATACTCTCTATACGGGCTCGCGCAGTGATGCGGTGAACCACCTCACAACCGCCATCCGGAATGGCTTTGATTACGCCTGTGTCGAATGTCCTATCATCATAGCCGACGGCTTGCGTGGTGCAAGCGAGGCAAAAATAGCCATCAAAGCGGAGGTACTGAAAGAGGTCAGCATAGCAAAGGAGATCGCCGAGGCCGACAGCATAGTCGTCGTGACGCATTTCAAGGCCCATGAACTGTCAGGTTTTGGGGGTACGTTAAAGAATATCGGCATGGGCTGCGCGACACGAAAAGGCAAGCTCGTTCAACATAGTTCGCTGGCGCCAAAAGTGAACACGGAAACCTGCAAGGGATGTAAAGTCTGTTTCGGTTCGTGCCCTGCTCAAGCAATCTCTCTGGTGGATAAAAAAGCTTCCATCTACGAAACAAAATGCATAGGATGCGGCGAGTGCCTCCTGATATGCCCCTTCAACGCCATTGAAACCAGGTGGGATTCATCTCCCGATATCTTCCAGAAAAAGATGGCAGAATATGCTTTAGGTGCCTTGCAAGGCAAGGAGAAAAAGGCGGTCTATCTGAACTTCGTCATACAGGTAAGCCCAGCCTGCGATTGTTATCCCAGTAACGACGCACCCATAGTGCGGGATATCGGCATCCTCGCATCGGACGATCCTGTGGCCATTGACGTAGCGTCATGCGATCTTGTGAATAACGAAGAATCACTGCCCCATACCGCCATAAAATATCACCTCGGAAAAGGCGAAGATAAATGGAAGGCCCTGTATCCAGCAATAGACTGGAATATCCACCTTGACCACGCTGAGAAACTGGGACTCGGAACACGGGAATATACACTTGTCAAAATATGACGCCCAGCTCTTTTTCCATTTAACTTAACACCAAGGTGCTTGAATGTTCGTGATTCGTAGAGCTCATAACTCAAGGAATCCTTAAGACGATCTAACAAAAGTGGGAACGCTATATTACAACGGGCGTTTCATTTCCACTGCACCCTTTTTTATCAGGATAACCTTCTGCTATTCCCTGAGTTTCCTGCGATCTCGCAGCTGCTTTCTACTGATTACAGACACTCCGAAGTGAGCAGGGCCGTTGGCAGGAAGACTCCAGCTGCTTTCAATAAGTGGGCGTTTATCCCCTGTGGACAGGGATATGATGTGACGATCCCTTGTCGTATATGATCTTCATTACTTTCTGTCAAGACAATAAAGCATACCTGATAATCATCCAAAGGGCACCTCGACATAGGGAACGTGATGTTGTACTATAGCAAAAGACAACCAAATCATCTCAAGGATCTGCCCTCGTGGAGGTGCACGCCGGATTGGATCTTCATTCAACAAATACATATGTGGCAATGATCGAAGAAGACAACAAGATTCTCCACAAACAGTGGCATAGCAATGACGTTTCCGCTATCCTTTGTTCACACGATCCTTTCAAAAAGGATATGAAGGGTATGGTGGTAGAGTCCACGTACAATAGGTACTGGCTGGTGGATGCCCTCATGGAAACTGGTTACGTGTCCATCTTGTCAACGTGTCCGCCATCAAACGATACGAAGGGCGTGAAGCAGACCGGCGACAAGAAAAGTTCCCTCTGGCTCGCCAATGTCTCAATAAAAATCGCGCATCAGAGCTTTTTCATCACATCATACACAAAAGAAAAATCCAGGGTCTCTTTCTTTTCTTTGAAAGTCATTCCGAAAATCTCTTTTGTGACGGCCCCGGTTAGCATCGGCCTTCGGAGATTCCTCGCCAAATCCTGCAGGTAATGGAGGTCTTTGTAGATGAGGGCCGAGGAAAAGTGGGTTGAAAAATCATTTTTGAGAAGTTTGTCCCTTTTGGCATTCATAACCATTGAATTTCCGGCACCTGCTGACAGGATATTGAGGGCAGTCTCTTTTCCGATTCCAACGGCTTCGCTGAAGACAAGGGCCTCAGAAATGGAGGTCATTAGGTTTCCTAGTATCAGGTTATTTACGAGCTTCATTTTCGTCGCGAGCGCCGGTTTCTTGAGGTAAAAAATGGTCTTACCGATTTTTTTCAAGTATGGCTTCACAGCGTTGAAGGCCTCTTTATTCCCACTTACCAGTACCACAAGGTTTCCCTGAGATGCCGGCACCACGCTACCGAGCACAGGCGCTTCAAGGTATTGGGCGCCCCACTTTTCGAGTCCATCATAAAAGGTCAGGACATCATCGAAATGGTTTGTCGAAGTATCAACAATAATCTTCCCCTGCAGGTTCCCCTTCGCCAGGCCCTTCTTTCCGAACAAGACCATTCTCACCGCAACACTGTCAAAGAGATTGAGAAAAATAATATCGACCTTGCCTGCCATCTCTCTTGGGGTGTCAACTATTTCAGCATCAAGACCTTTTGTTTTTGCCCTTGTCCGGTTCCAGATAACAAGCTCAACGCCTTCGGAGAGCAGTCTCTTCGCGATGATTTTACCGAGAAATCCAAGACCGATGTACCCTATTTTCATTGCGCACCTCCGAAAGGGCAATATTTTTCCAGCAAAACTCTCTGAAATATATCTCAATTGTTCTTATATTGCCAATGTAATGCTATTTTTCTCCTCCATTATTCAAGTGACCATTTTTTTGATGACAAAACAATTTTATTCTGTACAATATATGGAATAGACTTTAAATGAATGAGACATTTATTGAAGGAGGAGATAATGCTCAAGGAATTTAAGGAATTTGTTATGCGTGGCAATGTCATCGATATGGCTGTTGGTATCATTGTAGGCGCTGCTTTTGGTACCATTATCAAGTCGCTCGTTGATGATGTAATCATGCCCCCTATTGGCCTATTGCTTGGCAATATTGATTTTTCAAACTTGTTTGTCATACTAAAAGCGGGAAAAATCGCGGGGCCGTACGAGACTCTTGTCGCAGCTAAAGCTGCCGGTGCGGTCACTATTAACTATGGTTTTTTCATCAACACCATTATCACGTTCCTCATAGTCTCTTTTTGTGTCTTTATCTTGATAAAAAATGTCAACAGGTTCAAAAAAGAAACGCTTACCGAAGCGACTACCAAGGAATGTCCGTATTGTGTAACGGTCATTCCGATCCGTGCGAGCCGTTGTCCTAACTGCACGTCAGAGCTGAAAGGCGTGTAATGTTACTAATCGGGAAAGCCCCAGCGGGGAGGTCCGAAGTCTAAATATTCATAAAGGTAACACTGTATCATTCCGTTATAGAGCTTGCGATTCCTAGTTGCCTTTCTTCCGAAAGACTGCTGAAATCCGTCATGTGCCGTCAGGATAAAAAAGGACCACATGTTGAGTAGTGAAAAAGTCTCCCCCATCGTCTTATAGAGCCGCTTTACTTCAGCCTCTTCACTGAGCCTTTCACCGTAAGGCGGGTTACAAATAATATAGCCATACTTTTTCCTGGAACGGAACTGATCCACAGGGAGCTTTTGGAAAGCAATCAGATTAGAGACCTCCGCCCTCTCAGCATTTTCCCTCGCTTTTCTGAGGACCGATGCGTCATAGTCGGAAGCCAGTATCTGGAAGGATACATTGTTGATTTTTTCTCTGGCCTCCTTTCTCGCTGAATGCCAGAGATTCTCCGGGATCTGCCACCAGGTCTCAGATACAAAAGACCTGTCAAGTCCCGGGGCTTTATTCTTTGCGATAAGCGCTGCTTCAATAGGGATAGTACCGGATCCACAAAACGGGTCAGCAAGAATCCGCGTAAACTTCCACCTACTGAGCAATACCAGCCCTGCTGCCAGAGTTTCACGGAGCGGCGCTTCGCCTTTGCCCTGCCGGTATCCCCTCTTATGCAGTCCCGGACCTGTCGTATCGATGGTGAGCGATACCATATCCTTCAAGAGGGAAACCTCAATTTTGTAGATGGCACCTGTTTCGGCAAATTGCAGTAAGCCATACTTCCTCTTCATGGCCTCAACAATCGCCCTTTTCACTACCGATTGACAGGCTGAAACGCTGAAGAGTTTCGATTTGATCGATTTACCGGTAACATGCATCTTCCCGTCAAGGGGTATAATATCTGCCCAGGGGACCTTGAGGGCGCCCTGGAAAAGTTCTTCAAAATCCATTGCCTTGAACCGGGAGATTTCGATGAGCACCCTATCCGCCGTCCTCAACCATATGTTGCATCTGACGATATCCCCTTCATCACCCTTGAACCAGACTCTGCCATTCTCGATGACAAGGTCCTGATACCCAAGATTCTTCAATTCACGGGCAACGACAGACTCAAGACCGAACGCTGCGGTGGCAACAATGGTGTATACCATATTAGTTCACTCCCCCTATGTTATGCCCCATACGGCACTCTTTTGCAAGTAAGCCGTTACTGGGGCTCGCCTCGCCCCTCCAACAGCAAAGCTGCCGGAGCCTCCCCCTCTCACACACAGTACGAGCTAAAGGGTCATTGATGTGGCTTGAGCTTGCCACAATCAATCACATCTGCTACAATTTCAGATAGATTGAAGAGGAGGCACAATGATTAAAAAAACCATCAAAAACATGGAAGAGAGAATAAAACAGAATACATTGATTCAGGATGCAGATAGAAAGCAGCTCTTGGGTCTCCTTTCGAGGCTGCAAACAGAGATCTCGGAACTCTCAAAAACCGACAGAGAACACGCCGAAAGCATCACGGGATTCGCCCAGACATCGGCACATGAAGCAACCCGCAAAAACAAAAACAAAGACCTTCTCGATCTTTCTCTTAAGGGACTCAACTCTTCTGTGGAGGAGCTCGAAAGCTCTCATCCGCAACTCGTGGAAATCGTTAACCGGATCTCCCATGTTCTATCCAATATGGGGATATAAGCCTATCAAAAAAACTCAGGCAACTATGGAAGCCGCGTGCAAGGTTCACGATCATGGGCATTCTCTTTCTTTTCATTGTGATCCTGTAAAGGATAGGTAGTTGGGGCAATGTGAGTTCTTTTCACGAATATCTGTGATCAGTTTGAAGATGAAATATCTCCTAAAACTGCACGGGTATCACCATTTCGCCGGTACCTGCACGCCATATCGTAATAGGGACTATTTTATGGGGTGCTGTCTCCTCGATGGCGGCATTTATGTCCGGGACGTCTTCTATTATCTTTTCACCATATTTCAGGATAACGTCTTCCTGCTGCAGGCCGGAGTCAAAGGCAACACTATCCGGCCCAACATATACAATACGGGCTCCTTTCGGTTCCTTCATACCCAGTCTATTCGCGGCAGCGGGGCTCGTTTTGGCCGTGACAATACCGAGATCCACTTTCGGTTTACCGATATCTTTATTCTTCTGTGCTGCCGGTGTTGACGCCCCGCTTGTGGCCGAGGAATCGTCCGGTTTCATGACGAAGTTAACAAAACTTGCCTTTAGTTCCAATACGCTTGGCGAACAACCCAATGTAGTCGCGGCTAATATGCTGTTACAGCCGGCACGAAAGACAATGGTATATGTTTCATCATCAGCCTTAACCTTTGTAATTGAAAAAACGGCATCGTTCCAGGTGTGTGAAACTTCTGTGGATATGATCGTTTCGCTCGCGATCTTAATTCCGTATTTTGAGTGACTTTTCACCCATGTTAGGGCACGGCCCCACTTTGCCTCACAATCAGAGCCCTTGGAACAGGTGACGGGTTGTGAAGCATCATGGTTCCATTGCGCTTTTTGCGGTGACGTGGCGCAAGCCGAAAGAAAAAAAAGTGCACAAATGAACATTATAAAATACGCTTTGATTCTATATGCATTCGCACAATCGTAACTATTAGCCCGCCTCTTCATCACCTTTTTTCCCTTCCAGGCAGAGATGGGTATTGATTACCATCCTTATTTCCTTCACGTCAAGCAAAATGTGAAACGTGCGGTATAATTCTAACGAGCATTCAAGATGATACCAACAATCCGTTCCCGAGCGGTAAGCCCTTTTACTCGTGCCGCGTCTGCCTCTATCAATGCAAGACCCTGCGTCAGGTGATCCTCAAGGGCATCGACACTTTCAAATACGCGGTTGGGGAACCCATTTTCCCGTATATCATCCCGTATGTGCTCCAGAGGGTTAAGTTCCGGTAGTATGGGGGCAAGCTCATGATGCACATGTTTTTCGGGGGGTCTTAAGAGCCTTGCCGTATGCCATCCTGCCGGTCCATAATCAGTATAATGAGGTCCTCCGAGAGTGAGTGAGGGACATCCTCATCAGGGGGACATTTATCTCAGGGATGATTAAGGTGTCAGACGTGCCGTCTTCAGGAGATGCTGCTCCCTATACGTGGGTAAATTCCTGCACAATAGCTGTTTTAACAAGAGGGTGAATGGGGCGTGGTCCAACAGCTGCGAGGGTTTAGATGCGGCCAAACCGGGCCTCATCTTCAAACATAACCCGCGTCTTCCCGGGCCATGGGGTCGCTCTTGGGATGCTCTGTGTCGGGGACTATCTTACGCCATCCATGTCTGGCAAGAATGCGATACATGGTGGAGTCGGGAATGGAGTGCCCTACCACTTCCTCGTAAGCGGCTTTTACCGGCCCCACGATCAGGACGCCGCCCTTCAGGGCTTTTGCCAACAATCTCTTCTCTTCTTCATAGGACATGTTCTCTCTTCGTCTTCCGCCCCAACGGGTGCGGGGAATATCCTCCCCCTGACAGAAAACCACAGATTCCTTCCGCAACCGTGTCACTGTGGCGCATGACTTGCCGATTATCAAGCCTATCTGATTACTGTTCACACCACACTGATGGGGTAGCAAAAAGGCTTGTGCGCGACGTAGCGCATGTGCATCACGGGTATGCTGTGTGATCATTTCCGCTGTACTTACCATTTCCGGGGTAGTAGATAACCTTTTTGGCATTTCCCTCACCTCCATGAAAAAGGCACTGGATTATACCAGAGTATACTATATATCATCTTGGTGGCAGGTTAGAATTACACACATCGTAAAGGACTTTCCGGCCATTTTTTGATTTTATGAACCGGATGGATACATTAATTAGTATTTAATCCGTCTCAGAAAAAGACCTAGAGGAGGCGCGGTGGGGCCTGCCAAAACCCTGTCTTTTCCGCGAAGAATGGTGACAAAATTATCCTTCTCAATTTTACCTGATCCGACAAGCACGAGGGTCCCAACGATATTTCTTACCATGTACCGCAAAAAACCCGTTGCTTCGATAAAAAAATAGACAAAGACCCCTCTTCTTCTCACCCAGGCCTTCAGGACCTCTCTTTCATGCTGCTTGTAAATCTCGTCCTTTTTTTTGAAGGAAGAAAAATCATGTATGCCGATGATCTCCCGTATGGTTTCATTCATGAGAGGAACATCAACGGGATACCTTATATGCCAAGCGTACCGTACTTGAAAGGGCGAGTGGTAACGGGCGTTGTAAATACAATAGACATAGGATTTGCTTTTCGCCGAATATCGTGCATGAAAGGATTTGTCGACCTCCCATCCGTTCTTCACCCGTATGTCTTTAGGCAAAATGCTGTTAAGCCCCTTGGTCAGGCTTGTGACATCCATTGTTTTTTCCGTGAAAAAATTAATTACCTGTCCCGTGGCGTGAACACCCGCATCCGTACGACCGCCCGCGTATACCTTGACCCGATGATTGAGGATCTTTTCAATACTGGTTTGAAGCGTTTCCTGAAGAGTCACTACCTGTGGCTGACATTGCCATCCATGATAGTCTGTACCATCGTATTCAATGACGAAGCACATGTTGCGAAGGCTGCTCATACAGCTACTCTTAACTCAATAGTGCTGATTCGGTCCTGCGGAAATCTCTGCTCAGGAAGGTTACCGCTGAGTTTTTCCATTTGCCGGCTTTTTGGCCTTTTCGGAATCTGCCTTGTCAACTTTTTTTGAGATACTTTCTTTGTTCTGATTTGCGTCCTGTTCTTTCACCTGTTCTTTCGGTTTCACCTGATCTTTTTCATCGATTTTCTTGTAGAGTTCGTCAAGTTCCTTTTTCAGGGCAATGTTTTCCGCCTTCAGGAAATTGTTTTCTTCCTTCAGGACCTTAATCTCTTCCTTCAGACCCTTTGTCTCTTTGTTACAAGATGGACACATGATGAAGATCAAAGAAAGGATCAACAGATAAATTACCGCTTTCATAGGTTATTTATTTTCCACGATGTTTCACCGATTGTCAACTGGTTATTGATTGTGGTAAAATGAAATATCCTCGAGACAGGATTTGAGGTATTCTTTCGTTTAAAAGAAAAAGTATCAATATTTCTGGAGGTTCAATGCAGACATCTGTTGTTACAGTACCAATTGAAGAAGAAATGAGGAGGTCCTACCTCGACTACGCAATGAGCACGATCATTGGAAGGGCCCTGCCTGACATACGGGACGGCCTGAAACCGGTCCATCGAAGAATCCTCTATGCTATGTACGAGTTGAACAATGGCCACGACAAACCATATAAGAAATCGGCAAGGGTTGTCGGTGATGTGATCGGTAAATTCCACCCTCACGGTGACCAGGCGGTCTACGACGCCATCACCCGTATGGTGCAGGATTTCTCATTGAGATACCCACTCATTGACGGCCAGGGCAACTTCGGCTCCGTTGACGGCGACGCGCCTGCTGCCATGAGGTATACGGAAATCAGACTTTCGAGAATAGCGGAAGAAATTTTGAAAGACATTGAAAAAGAGACCGTCGCCTTTAGGCCCAATTATGACGACTCTCTTGTCGAACCCATGGTCCTACCCGCCAAGATCCCCAACCTTCTTATCAACGGCTCTTCGGGTATCGCAGTGGGTATGGCAACAAATATCCCTCCTCACAATCTGACGGAAGTGATAAAGGGCATCGTTGCCTATATCGATAACCCCGACATTACCATAAGCCAACTAATCGAGATCATTCCGGGGCCTGATTTTCCGACACAAGCCATTATCTACGGAAGACAGGGCATCAGGGATGCATACGAGAACGGGCGTGGCCACATAATACTCCGGGCAAAAGCATCCATAGAACAGCACAAAAAGGATGGCAGGGAGGCAATTATTGTTACGGAAATACCCTACCAGGTGAACAAAGCCCGTCTTATTGAGAACATTGTGGAGCTTATCAACGAAAAAAAGATTGAGGGCATATCAAATATCAAAGACGAGTCGAACCGGGAAGGTATGCGTATCGTCATCGAGTTGAAAAAAGGGGAGATAGCGATCCCTATTCTCAACACCCTTTACAAGCATACACAGCTTCAGACCACCTTCGGAATTATCCTTCTTACCATAGTCAACAATGAACCGAGGTATCTCAACCTTAAGGAGATTATCAAGGAATTCGTTCATTTTCGTAAGGAAATAGTCACAAAGAGGTCAACCTTTGAACTTCATAAGGCCCTCGACAAGCTCCATCTCCTGGAAGGACTGAAAATAGCACTCGACCATATCGATGAAGTCATCGCCCTGATCAAAAAGGCAAAGAATACCCCCGAAGCCCGCGAATCTCTCATGGCTCGTTTCTCTTTTTCTGAAAAACAGGCAACTAACATCCTCGAAATGCGCCTCCAGAGACTGACCTCCATGGAAAGAGAAAAAATACTGGAAGACTACAAGAATACCTCCGAAGAGATCAACAGGCTCCAGACGATCCTTCAGAGCGAGACATTACTCCTCGACATCGTAAAGGAAGAGCTTGTCGAGATAAAGGATAAATATGGCGACAAAAGGCTCACAGAGATCGTCGATGAACTGCCGGATATTACCCTCGAAGATATGATAAAAGAAGAAGAGGTCGTTGTCACGATCACGTATAAAGGGTATGTCAAGAGGACATCCCTCGACCAATACAAAAGCCAGATACGTGGTGGCAAAGGAAAAATCGGAATTGTCGTTCGTGAGGAAGATTTCGTCGACCACCTCTATATCGCTTCCACACACTCCTATATCCTCTTTTTTACCAATACAGGGAAGGTTCATGTGGTAAGGGTGCACACGATCCCCGATGCCACTTTAACGGCCAAAGGCAAGCCCATCGTCAACCTTATCAAGGTAGAGAAGGATGAGCGAGTTACCGCTATGGCCCACGTGAAAGAGTTTGCGGCAGATAAATATCTCTTTTTCACCACAAAGAAAGGACATGTAAAGAGGTTGAGTCTTGATCTGTTGAAAAATATACGATCCAACGGCATCAAAGCGATAACCCTTCCTGAAGATGATAGCCTCATCGGCGTTCTAGAAACGACGGGCAATGAAGAAATCATGCTCGCCACTAAGAAGGGACAATCGGTCAGGTTCGAAGAAACACAGATACGGCCCATGGGGAGATTAGCATATGGAGTGAGAGGTATCCGGTTGAAAAAACAAAACGATGAAGTCGTCGCCGTTGAGATAGTCAACAAAACCTGCACGATCTTCACGGTCACTCAAAAAGGCTACGGAAAACGGGCTCCATGTACAACCTACAGGGTACAGGCAAGAGGCGGATCGGGAATCATCAATGTGCGGTGCGGCGCAAAGAATGGTGAGGTTGTCAGTCTCAAACGCCTGGGAGACAGCGATGATGTTATTCTGGTTACCGATACAGGCCGGACCATCCGATTCCGGTCTCAAGACATACCTATTCAGGGAAGAGGCGGCCTCGGCGTAAAGCTCATGGACCTTCGAAATGGAGAAGCCATCAGTGGTGTGGCCATCATAGGTGAAGATGAATGAACATAGGGGTTATCGGAGCCGGGGCATGGGGGACTTCTTTTGCGATCCATCTAGCACGAACAGGCAAAGGTGTACTCCTCTGGTCCTATGAACCGGAACTGCCCTCTCTCTTAAAGGAAACAAGAGAAAATCCATATTATTTACCCGGCTGTGCTTTACCCGAGGCACTTCGATATACCGGGGGTCTCAAAGAAACTGTTTCCTATGCCGATGATATTGTCATTGCCGTCCCGTCATTCGCCCTCCGGACCACAATTCAGGATATCGCTCCGGAACTGAAATCAAAAAACATTCTCATTCTCACGAAGGGGATTGAAAGAAATACCTTTCTCTGCATGAATGAAGTCGTTGAAGAAATACTGGAAGGCTGTACAGATCGCATCGCCGTATTATCGGGTCCCTCTTTTGCAAATGAAGTGGCAAAGGGTGCTTTCACTGCCACTGTAGTGGCGTCAAAGAACAAAGACCTTGCGCGGCACTTCCAGCAACTGACCCACAGCGACAATTTCAGAGTCTATACGACTGAGGACATTAAAGGCGTGGAACTTGGCGGCGCCCTGAAAAATGTTATGGCCATAGGGGCCGGCATTATCGAAGGCCTGCGTTTTGGAGCAAACACACAGGCAGCATTCGTAACACGGGCCCTCGCGGAAATGAAGAGGCTGGGAAAAGCCGTGGGTGCGAAAGAGACAACTTTTATGGGCCTATCGGGCATCGGCGATCTTATTCTTACGTCCTACGGTAACCTAAGCAGAAACCGCGCCTTCGGTTTCGAGCTGGCAAAGGGGAAGGCAGCAAAGGACATTATCGAGAACCAAAAGAATGTGGTAGAGGGTTATTACACCGTCAACGCCGCCTATCACCTATCAAAAAAACTTGCCATAGAGATGCCAATGACGGAAGAACTTTTTCACATCATATACGAAGGCAAAGACATTCAGGCTTCCTTGCAGAATATTATCACAAGGGAATTCAAAGAAGAGAACGACTGAAGGAACAATCCATAATGTAACATGGAGAATGATTATCTTTTACATAAGAGATCATTGTGGTCCGTCCTTCATTTAACGTTTTTGATTGCAATCTGGAGGCTCTATGATAATTGGCGTTCCCAAAGAAATTAAGGAAGGAGAAAATAGAATTGCTCTCACCCCTGCGGGTGCCCATGCCCTCATTCGTGAAGGACACACGGTTCTCATCGAAAAAGGGGCAGGACAAGGAAGCGGCCTTACGGACGATGAGTATGTCCACGAAGGAGCGGAAATCAACTCGTCAGGCAAGAAAATATTTGCCAACTCAGACCTCATCGTGAAGGTTAAAGAACCCCTTGAAAGAGAATGGCCACTCCTGCAACATGGACAAATCCTTTTTACGTATCTTCACCTTGCGTCTTCAGAACCCCTTACCCGCGCCCTCCTTGAAAGAAAAATCATCGGCCTTGCCTATGAAACGGTCCAGAACAAAGATGGAAGATTGCCCCTTCTCTTGCCTATGAGCGAAGTAGCAGGACGTATGTCTGTCCAGGTGGCAATGCGTTTTCTCGAAACCGACTACAAGGGACGCGGTATCCTGTTAAGCGGAGTCCCCGGAGTTCCTCCGGCAGAAGTTGTGATACTGGGCTGCGGTATTGTGGGGCTCAATGCCGCCAAAATAGCTGCCGGCCTTGGCGCTCATGTTACTGTTTTCGATATCTCCCACGAGAGACTGAAATATGTGGACGATATTATGCATAGCAACGTCACGACTGTCTATTCTACCCCTTATGCCATCCAAAAAGCTATAAGCTATGCCGATGTTCTGATAGGGGCGGTGCTGATTACCGGCGCCAAGGCGCCAATGCTCGTCACGGAACAGATGGTCTCCCACATGAAACCGGGGGCGGTGATCATTGATATTTCCGTTGACCAGGGAGGGTGCATCGAAACGATACATCCGACGACACATAAAGAACCCGTCTATACATTATATGACGTTCTCCACTATGCCGTGCCCAATATTCCGGCTGCGGTCCCAAGAACATCAACGTACGCGTTGACAAATGCCACACTTCCTTACGTACAGGCCATTGCATCGAAAGGTATGAAGAAGGCGGCCTCCGAAGATGAATCACTTTCATCCGGGATCAATCTCGTACAAGGCACGCTTACCCATGCTGCCGTGGCCCAATCCTTCGGGATGAAATGGAAGCCCTGGCAGAAAGTAATCTGACTTTGCCGAGCATTCTGTGCGGAGATATCTTTCTACGGTGTCCAATACCTCCGACTTTAAGGGATACAAGGAGAAGAGGAATATCCAACCTTTTTGAATCAACATCTATCAAGAACCTGGCGCAGGCGAATCGTTTCGTCCGTTCTATCACATGGGAAGGACTGGCAGAGAAGACGGCGTTACTCTCAGCGATCAATTGATATATCGATACAGCTCATCAGGGGCGGTGTGGGGTTCATCACCGCACGCCTATGCTCGCAGGGGCAAGTAAAAGCATCTCAGGAGGCCCTCGCTGCCGCCACTGAAAACCGTGAGCTCAATGTCCGCGCTTGTCAGCAGGAACTTGTGGAGACAAAGGACGTCATCGAAGCGCAGCTCATCGAATTCTTTATGCACGACCAGTACCTGCGGGTGCTCTATGATCATCAGTCTAATCTCAGCAACCTTGAATTTATTGTGGGAAAGACCATAGATGAGGGACCTTAACCATTTAAAACGGGCAGCGTATCCCACGTTATTCCTACTTATTACGTTCCCATTTTTTCTCTCTGGCGCGGAGGTAGAAAAATCGCGAGGCTGTCCTGTGGATACTCGTCAGAGAGCTTCACTGAAACAAATCTGAATGATGCTATGGAGGGTATCACGAACATCCGCGCGAAAATATACGCTATGGACCGGGAACAATCTGGCTTCTTAGTGTGCTTTACAATCTGAATTCTGTGGTGACTCCAATAACAATGACCTATTTATGGTTTTCGGACAGAAGACATGGCATTCTACCTCCGAAAACGAGGGGACCCCACCCTTTGAATCTCCTGAAACAAGCAATGAAGTTTTCATTTAATACCTACAATAAACGTGTAAAGACTACAAATAATGTAGACGCGTGGTCAATTAATATTGATCTATTCATAGCGTGATGAGTTATTTCAATATGTTACAAAGGTATCACTATGGCACATTTATTGCTTTTTCACCTGCGTCGGCCATGAAAGGACGGACCATGGGTTCAGAAAAAGTAAGATCCATAAGATCTGTTTTCGATATGAGGACGTTAAAAGCGGGTAGATTGGGACTAGCCATGGATATCCTTGCGGAAAAAGTCGATTTGGATGCAATCGGTTTAAGAAAACTAGATTTCATTGTTCAAAATGGTAAAGAAGCGGCGGAACAATTTACCCATTTTATCAGAATTATTGAGAAACTGATTGTCGAGAAAAGGAGATCGACAACCACCAAGACTGACTGCACAGCATTATTTGATCTCGTTCAGTTCATGTACCATCATGGTTTAGAAATCGAGGGAGAAGATGAACGTTCGGCCATGTTAGAAGACGTGGATTCTTCAGCAGTGGCCCCTGAATCGATGGCAAAGGGTGAAGCAGCTATCGATGGAGAAGAGCATGTGAAGCAACTGAAACACATAGGGCACATCCGTCTTGATGCCATACTTTTCAAGACACTTTGGGAAAACCAGCACCTTATCCCTGAGCATTGGAAGGGAACGACGGATGATCCCAAGTATATCTTCTTTGATGGCACAGTTTTTAGAAATAAGCACGGGAGGTATGTTATCTGCATGTATTGGGACAAGAACGAGAAGTGGAAATGGACGTATTGCCGCCTTGGTTTAGGAGGCGGGAGAGCAGAAGATCTGTCGGTGGTTCTCAAAGGATGATACCGATGAGCATATCAATCATACAAGGTCCCTCAAAATGTCTCTCTAGGAAAAAGATATTTTTGACAGGAACACTCCCTAAGGATTGTAGGCAAATACTTGGATTGGCTTTAGAACTATTTTGATACCGATTCGGATTAAAACAGAGCGCCTGGATGGCACCGGAGCAAAGGTGTACCAGCGGGACCTTTGAAAGAACTCAGATCAATACGGATGACGCCTTGTAACAACCCAGGAGCTTGAACATTAGGGTGTTTGCTTCAATTCTTTTCAGGGCGGAAAGGACCTTTTCGTCTCTGTCTGACCTCTCAAAATCAAGAAGAAAGACATACCTTCCCGGATCATCTTTTACAGGACGCGAATCCACTCTTGTAAGGTTTATACCCGCTTTCGAGAATGACTTCAATGCTTCAAGGAGGCTACCAGTCTCGTGGCTCACGGTAAAAGCTATAGAACACTTATCCATCGGCTGAGAGCTTGCGTATTTGGAGATCACATTGAATCGAGTTGAATTTGAATGATAGTCTTCTGTGTTCTCTTTTAAAACATCCAGATGATACAGTTCCTCACAAAACTTCTCGCTATAGCTCCCGCAGATTCGGGTCTCGTTTCAGAAAGCATCTTTGCCGATCCGGCGGTATCGTAATAAGGCCTTGGCTCGATTTTGTGTCTCGAAATAAAAGTGCCGCACTGGGCAAGCGCCCGGGACTGCGAGTAAACAACTTTTAGGTTAGGATAATCCATATTGGGAAAAACCAGAAGAAAATGATGGATGGGCATGGTGATTTCTCCGACAATCTTCAAACCCGATTCGATGAGAAGATCGTTCACCGGCGTTACCGATCCTCCAAGGGAGTTTTCAACGGGGAGTATGGCCAAGTCGATAATGCCCGCTTTGACCTCTTCGAATATTTCATCAAAACCTCTGTATGGAATGGGCATCAGGGCAAGGTCATATGCGTAAGAAGGCTCCGTGCTCACCCTGAAATCCGATAAGCTTCAACGCCTGGTTCTCGACAAGCCTGCTCTCCTCGATAATACCTTTATAGAGGCTTTCTCCAAACTCCAGTCGTATAAGTCCTGAGAACAATTCCTCACGCCTGCAAGCGTCTCAGATTCCTCCCCTGCCTCGGAAACAGCATCTTTTGATTTTCTCAGTCTCATCTTAAGTTCCATTCTCTCTTTCAGCAGAGCGATAATTTGATAATCGATCAAATTGATCTTATTCCGCATCCCTTTCATATCCATATTACAGGCCTTCCCTGAATACCGCTTCTTTTTCTCAACAAAAAAGCCATGGAAAAATCTATGGCCTCATAAAACAAAGGGCCATGGTTCTACGCGTCCGTGGCCCATATCAGACTCCCTAAGGCATAAAAAGCCGGAGGCGCGCAGCCGCCCAATAGACACACCAATTGCCGGTATTCATTTTATTCATTGTCATAATGGATTACATTAATACAGTATGCTTTTTCTGTGAAGCGAATTATAGGAACTGGAGCTTCCCAGTTTTTGTACCCGCATTCCCCCCAGAAGCTGAAGGCTAATTGGAATTCGGTCTTCTTTGCATGTTTTGCATGTATGTCGGTCTTGTCCGGGAAGAGAAGAGTATAAAGACCATCGTCGAAGGCATAATAAACAAGTCTGTGCAAGCTACAGGCTTGTTTATTATGCGTCTTCTCAATCGGATTGCGACTCAGTTCTTAATTCCCGCAAGCCGTTTGGCCGCCCGTTTTTTGCTTTCGGTGTCTGTTTCCCGGAAAATAGTAACCCGGTGGGCTTCAGGAGAACCTCCACCGTGAATATCAGAAATTGTGTCGGCACTCTCTAAGGCCAGCTTTTCCGCCAGTCTATACATTTTAACACGATTTTCTACCGACACGCTATCAACGCCTTTCAAATATTTCTTGAGAAGACCGCCTACTTCAGGATTCTGAAAATCCCTGTCAGAAGGCAGATCGGCCACAAAGCCGCCGCATGCGTCCACCATAAGCCTTGTGGCCTCTGCCATCTCTTTACCCTCATGGATCTTGGAGGCGTTGGCAAGCACGGTATCGATAAAGTACGTGCCGGAAGGCTGTCTTTTGCCCTCATAAGAAGAGGCAAGACAGCACCCGTAGAGAGTTTCCGCACGGTGAATCATATCAATAATCTTTTGTTTCAGGTGACCGGCCTTGGCGGTTCCGTTATAGTCCATCATAGTAAGAGCAGCACCAATCATGCAATCAATCTTCCCGGCTTTACACCCACCGTGACTCTGGCGGTGAAGGGACGAAAATTTGATGACCATTTCAGAAGCAAACTCTGTTTCACCGCACATGAAGACCCGTTCCCATGGGACGAAGACATCATCAAAAATGAGGGTTGGGCAGTATTTTGAATAGTAGACGTTGCCGATATCGCAACCGTCCAGTTCACGCATATCGAGGGTCGACCTTCCCACGACGTGTATCAAACCTTTTGTATCGGACGGCACGGCAAAGGAGACGGAGTAGTCCGTATCTGCCTTGCCCATTGCCCTAGTAGGGAGCACTATGATTTCATGGGAGGAAAGCGAGCCGGTCTGATGGGTTTTGGCCCCACGGACAACGATCCCATCGTCGCGTTTTTCAACGATACGAAGAAACATATCTTTATCGACCTGTTCATTGGGATTGAGGGAACGATCGCCCTTTACATCGGTAACACCGGCATTCCCCGCGAGATCGTTCTTCTGCATATACTTCAGAAATTCCACAAAATTCTTATTGTAGCCGGTGCCATACTTTTTATCGATATCGTAGGTCACGATCGCCAGACTGGACAGACAGTCAAGGCCTGTGCACCGTTGATGACATGTCCCCACGTAATTGGCAATTTTCCGGTTGACTTTCACCCGTGCTACTAGGTCCTCAATACTGGATGGAGGCAGCGTAAAGCGGCTCACCGGTTCATTGATGAGAGGACTTGTAGCAACCATGAGATCACGGTTTTCGGGCATATTGGCCAATTCATACGTGGCTGCTGTTGCCTCAATACCCGCGCGGATACGAGGGTTGTCTACAACGTTAGTTATCTTTTGACCGAACATATACGCGGTAGGTTTCAGTGCCCGGATAGATTCAATATATTCCTCTTTTGTCTTAAGACCCATATTGTGTACCTCCTCATGTAAGATAAATTTTCAGCGAGTTTCAGAACTCAGACCGTTCCTGCTCTGCCAGAATTTTTTTAATGCTCGACATGACCTGCACCTTCACATTGGTCAAGTGGTTCTTGAGCACTGTCTGGGCCCTTTCTAGGCTTCGTAACGCAACAGCATCGTATATTTCCTGATGCGCCTGATCAGTCGATGTAAGCGATGCCATAGGAAAATAGTTGCCCCCGTACTTTAGAAACAACATATCAAAGACGTTCTGGAGCAGGCGAATCTGAGTCCCCTTTCCTGATAAAGAAGCAAGGGTCATGTGAAATTCCCTGTTTTTGAAAAGCCGTTCTTTCAGGTAGAACTCCCTCTCGGCCGAGAGATGGGCCTCAAGTGCCATCTTAAGCTCTCCGAGGCCTTTCTTGTCGATACGTTGGATCGTAGCAGGAACCAGTGATGGCTCGACGAGTTCCCTCAATTCGTAAAGTTCTTCAATCTCTTTGACACTAAAGGGCGCCATAGAGTAACCCCGGTTCGGTTCATGCTGTACGAACCCCTGCAGCTCGAGCCATTTAAGGGCCTGAATGATAGGGGTTGGGCTCAATTCAAGCTTTTCAGCAAGATCCCTGTATGCAATTCTCTGACCTGGTACCAATTCTTTGTTATAAAGCATGTGCCGGATTCCATGATAGGCGATTTGACTGCTGTCTTCCTGTTGTTTCGTAGTTCTACTTGTTTTGCGGTGTGTCATGGAGTTATTCTATACCAATTAAATTAAATATGCAATTAATTTTTTTTACCTTTAACTAAACATAATTATTATTTCCTCATTAATAAGCCGAGGCACCAGTGCGCACGGCATATCAAAAGACTTGCACTTCCAGGGTGAACCAAGGTGTTAAGGGGTGAAATTTTCTTTTTATCCTTATTTCTCTTAAATAGCGGACCTTCTTACATCGTCGTGTTAATTTACAATATAATTGAATTTATAATTTTATCATTGACATCTTCCCTTATCAATTTTATACTTCACCAAGTACGTAACGTACACCATGTATATCTTTTCAAAAACCATCACAAGGAACAGGTGTCACTATGAGACTTCACGAATATGAGACATTAGAAATTTTTGAACAGATCGGCATTCCCGTCCCGCGCCGCGGCCTTGCGGAAACCATGCACGAAGCCCTTCATCTGGCTGGGGAAATAGGGTATCCGGTTATACTAAAGGCCCAAGTCCTTGTCGGAGGGCGCGGACTGGCCGGTGGCATCAAGACGGCATCCACACCCGATGAGCTGAAAGAAGTGGCTGAAGCATTGCTCGGTTCAGACATCAAAGGATTCCCTGTACACAAAATCCTGGTCTGCGAGAAGGTTGAGATTGCACAGGAATTGTACCTGGGTATTACGATGGACGGCTATTCAGGCAAGCCTGTCATTGTGGTCAGCACTGAAGGCGGTGTGCTTATCGAGGAGACGGCAAAGACCTCTCCTGAAAAAATAGCCGCCATTCACATCGACCCATCATTTGGCTATTATCCCTACCAGGCTCGCACCATCCTGAGGATGATCGGTCTTAAGCAACAACTCGTCACCGTATGGACAGATGTGATCGGCCAGCTTTATAACGTTGCAAAACGTTATGAGGCACTGATTGCCGAGATAAACCCCCTCGCCGTTCTTCCCAATGGCAGGTTGCTCGCCGTTGACGCCGTGCTGGAGGTAGACGATTCCGCCCTGTCAAGAATCCGCTTTTCATTGCCGGATCGCGTCGACCGGATCGAAAACCCTCTTGAGCGAAGAGGTAGAGAAATCGGAGTCACTTACGTTGACCTTGACGGCGATATCGGCATTATCTCTTCCGGGGCCGGCCTTGGCATGGCCTCTATGGACATCATCGGAGAAAAAATGAAACCTGCCAATTTTCTCGAGACGGGAGGTGGTATCACCGCTGATCTGCTCTATAGGTGCATGGAACTGATCATGATGAAGCCCGGTCTCAGGGCCATCTTCATCAATGTCTACGGCGGGATCAATCCCATTCACGAAGGAGCCAAAGGTGTTGTTCGCTATATACAGGAACATAACGTCAAGATCCCCATCATTGCCAAGGCCTTGGGAAACCGCCAGGAGGAAACCTGGGAGATATTCCAGTCAGCGGGGGTTCATGTGGTTATGGAAGCGGCTACAGAAAAGGCCATTGAGCGTTTATATGAACTTGTCGGTGAGGTTTGATAATGAGCATATTGATTGACGATTCAACTCGTGTAATTGTTCAAGGCATAACAGGCCGTATCGGAAGCACCCAGACCCACTGGATGCTTGACTATGGAACAAAGGTCGTAGGAGGCGTAACCCCCGGCAAGGGCGGCTCAACGGTCGAAGGGCTGCCGGTATTTGATAGTGTCAGGGAGGCCGTAAAAGACACAGGGGCCAACGCGTCGGTCTTCTTTGTCCCCGCCGCTTTTGTCCTCGACGCCTTTCTTGAGACCATCGACGCAGGGATCAAGCTCATCGTCATCGTTCCCGAACACATCCCTGTGAAGGATGTGGTGAAGATGCGTAATTACGCCATAGAAAAGGGAGTCTTTGCACTGGGACCCACAACTCCGGGTATTCTCGCACCGGGAAAAGGGAAAATGGGCATCATGCCCGCGTCTCTCTTTGCACCCGGTCATGTGGGGATCATCTCCCGGAGCGGCACGCTCTCTTATGAATTTGCAGGTATTCTCTCGGAAAACCATGTGGGTCAAAGCACTGTTGTCGGTATGGGCGCAGACCCCGTTGTTTTGAGAAACCTTGCTGACATACTTGAACTCTTTGAGGAAGACGAAAGCACCGATGCCGTCATCGTTGTCGGGGAAGTGGGAGGAGAACAGGAAGAGAAAGCCGCAGGCTTCATCTCCAGAAGGATGACCAAGCCAGTAGCCGCCTACATCGCGGGCCGTCACTCCCCACAGGGTAAAAGAATGGGTCATGCCGGGGCTATTGTGCGCGGCGCTTCAGGGTCCGTGGGAGGTAAACAAGAAGCATTACGTAAAGCGGGTGTGGAAGTCCTTGAAAGCCCTATATACGTGGCGGCGTGGGCGAAAAAACACAAACTCAAATAGAGTTATCCTGCCCCGGGTAGCTGATTACGCCCTATGCGCAGTTGACGCATAGAGGCCACATTCACAGATATCCTCTTTTACATGCGCCATTCCTGTATCCACACGGGCAAATTCCTCAATAATGAGGCACTGCTCAAAGAGGCCCAACCCGCCCTACCGTAAGTCTCGTCAATAGAAATACTGATGAATCCAAGCTCCGCTGCCTTTTCCCACAATCTATCGTTAAACTGCTCCTTCTCGTCCAGTTTCCTCCCTATTCCCTTAAACTCTTTTTCGGTAAATCTCTTACTGCCTGCTTGATGTGTAGGCGACGACAAATGCGCCCACACTTCTGACGATCCTTATGCCCACATTTATAACAACGAAGCGAACGTCACCCTTTCAAGGCTTTCTCTAAAGCATGACGATAAGTCCTTCCAATGACCGCCAATACCATACTCAATGAGGTCTTTATCAATTACCCCGGATTAAGTCCGAGACTGCGGGCTATGATAAGCTTCATAATCTCTGTGGTGCCGGCGAGTATCGATAGCGCCCGGACATCACGATAAATCCTGCTGATTCTGTACTCTTCCATGTATCCATAACCGCCATGAAGTTGCACTGCATGATATGCAACCCGGTTCACCATTTCACCAAGGTAGGCCTTCGCCATGGAGACCTTCGTATTTATGTTCTCTCCTTTGTTGTACTCCGCTACCAAGGATTCAAGAAAGGTACGCCCGATCTGTACTTCTGTAGCCATCTCGGCGAGCTTGAAAGAGTTATGCTGAAAATTGCCGATGGGATGGCCAAAAGCCTCTCTGACTTTCGCATACTCTAGCCCTTCTTTGAAGGCTAATTCCGCCATGGCCTGGCATTTAACGCAGACTTCGAGCCTTTCCCGCGCGAGTTTTTCCATCATGTATTTGAAGCCTCGCCCTTCCTCGCCTAGGAGATTGCCAGCGGGCACGCGACAGTCTTCAAAGGCCAGCTCCGCGGTATCCTGGGCGTCCTGTCCCATCTTGTGAAGCTTACGGCGGGTAAGACCGGGAGTATCGCCCTCCACCACAATCATGCTTATACCTTTCTGCCCACCGGGAGATTCAACCTTACATGCAGTAATGATAATGTCTGACGATATGCCGTTGGTAATAAAGGTCTTTTGCCCGTTAATAATATAGTAATCGCCATCCTTTACCGCTTTCGTACGGATGGAAGCAAGGTCTGAACCGGCATCAGGCTCTGTGAGTCCGATTGCGCATATGGCCTCTCCTGTCGTAGTCTTCGGAAGAAGTCTTTTTTTCAACTCTTCTGTACCATATGAGTGAAGGTATGGTGTAGCAACATCACTATGCAAAGGGACGCCGACACTGAACCCATCCCCCCACGCCAGTTCCTCATTGATGATAAGTAGTGAGTAACGGACATCAACGTCCAATCCACCGTATTCTTCGGGCAACCAGGGGCATAAAAAGCCCTGTTTCCCCATCTTCAGCCAGAGATCTCTGGGGACTATCCCGGCATGGTCCCACTCTTCCCGGTGTGGCGTAATCTCCTTTGCAACAAATTTTCTGAACACCTGCCTGAAATCGCGTTGTTCCTGAGTGTCTTCAAAAAGCGACATGTCCCTTTTCCTCCTTATCAATAAGTAACATGTGTGTGCGTAATGGGAGGCTCATGCTTCGCATTCAATACTTTATATTCTTAGAGATAGCGAGAAGCGGTAAAGAATCCAAGAAGTTAGATATCTCATAAAGAGAAAAGACGTATATCTGATAATGTCCAACAGATTCGCGTTGGCACTATTTGAGTAGACATTTATATTCACTGTATTGTCCATTCATCGTAAATTGTTTTACATCTTTAAACCTCAATACGCGGTAAGAGGTTTATTCAAAGATGCCGCCCTCAATCATTTCAACTAATCTTTCCTTGGATCGAGGTCAAAAAGCCCGGGAAACTTTCCGTGGGCTCTATGGACAGAGCCCACGGAATGATTAGCGTCAGTGATTACTAATAAATGTGTCGTACGGGGTAGGAGCCCTGATTTACCACCTTACCGTTCTGCAATTGGTCAATACGAACCTTATCGACGCCCTCGATCTTGCCCGGACCAAAGTTCAATGGTTCGCTGCTTATGCCTCCGGTATCAAAGTTCTTGATCTGATAAAAACCATCGTTCAGCACGTCAATGGGCTTTAGCTGCTCAAGAGGCTTCTTGAGCATGGCAAGTCTTAATGCCTCAACTTGCATCATGGCCTCAAGGAAGCCTCCCTCATACATAGAGTGGCTCACAAATTTATTCGGATGATACTTCTTCTGTAATTCGTTCTCAAATTTTACTCCAGGGCTCGGGTCATCCCAATCTGGAAAACCGCCGGCGACGACAAATCCGTCACCCAGTTTACCCATGGCCGCTGCAAAAACAGGAAGATGGCTTGGCGAGGCACAGGCAAAGGTCATCTTGTAAGGCTGATAAGGTCCCATACCCAACCTGACCATCTCCTTAACTGTCGGCTGTGAACCAGGATTAACCATAACGCCCAAGGCAAGGTCAACCTTGTTTTCTTTGAGCCACATAAGCTGAGTGGTTGGCGGAGAGGTGGGGACGACGGGCACATACTGGATGCCCACAAATTCATATCCTATCTTCTCAAGATAAGCCTTCATCTGGGGTATCTCAAGCGATTTTCCCATTGCGTTGTCTGCGGTGAGATAAGCAACTCTTGGTTTTCTCGTTTCTTTCCATTTCGATTTAAACCAATCGGCCACGGCTGCCATGTCATCGGTGTAAATGGGATAATAGGTGAGGATAGTTCCCGGCTTCGGCTGCATGAGAAAAGCCCCTGTGGACATGCTGGGAGCACCGAAACCGTCCTGCATCAGCCTGTCCTTGAGGGCAAGGGCCGTTGGCGATCCCGATGCTCTGTAGACCAGTATTCCTTTTGCCTTGAGTTCCTCATAGATGGAGAGTGCCTTTGCGGGCTGGAGCTGGTCATCCCGCCATAATAGTTCTATGGTGACGTCGGCCGGCCATTTCTCTTTTCGCCATGGTGCTAAGTTTTTCGTCTCGTTTACGTATTTGACATAGTCCTCATAGGCAGCCAAGATCGCCGCTGAATCCTCTGCATAAGGACCGGTGAGCGACATGGTGCCACCGACATACACTGTTTTCCCGGCAGCCTGAGTGCTTGGAGAAAATACCAAGAATCCGACCACCATCATAATCACGAAAACTACGATCTTCGATCCGTGTCTAACCATTGTTTCCTCCTCCTTTTTTTGTTTTATTCAGCTACCCTCTACAAAAAACCTTCCCTTGACAAATACCTCCTTGTGCCTTTTATTCTTCATGCGAAAAAGGCCATAGTTTGTAATATGTCTTGATCCTCCCCCATCTGTGGGCAAGCCCCCGGGACTCAAGAATAAGAAAAAGGATAATGACTAATCCCCGGGCGATGAGAGCCAATGCAGCGGCTGCCTGGGCAGCAACGGCTGCAGACAGGATCGGACCAACTATAGTGATCAGCTCATCAAGCAGCTTGAGAGATACGGCGCCAAGAATCGCCCCCATGATGCTACCCATACCACCGACAATTAACATGCCTATATACCAGACCGAATCCATGAAGGGAAACTGGTCGATACTGGCAAGGCCATAGTAGTGAACCAGCAGCGCTCCGGCCACACCGGCATAGACGCAGCCGATAAAGAATGCCTGCAACTTATAGCTCCAAAGACTGATCCCCATAACCTCAGCAGCCAGGTCATTATCTCTGATCGCAACAAAAGCCCTACCCGCCCTCGTTCTGGTTATATTTACAGCCACATACGTGGCAATGCACGCGATTATCATAACCAGATAGTAGTAACTGGCTTTGGAGTTGAACACGAAACTGCCTATGCTGGGTTTTGGCACAGGCAGACCATCAGACCCGCCGGTGAAACTTCGAGTCTGGAGTACCAGCCACATAATAATAAAGTGTGCGGCTATCGTGGCCATAATGAGGTAGAAACCTTTAATCTTCAGTGATGGGAGACCGAAAATCAAACCTGCTACTCCCGCGGCCAGTGCTGCACAGGGTAAAGCCCCCCAGAAGGGCCATCCAAACTTAGCGGTTAAAATACCGCATACATAGGCGCCCACCGCCATAAACCCGACATGGCCCATTGAGATCTGACCGCAGTAGCCGGTAAGAATATTGAGCCCGTGAACACTGATAACGGCAATACAAATCATGGTCATGATAGTGAGTATCCTGTCACTGAAAAACAGCGGGCAGATGAAGAGAAAGATAACAAAGACAAAAAGCATTACCCATTGCGGCTTGGTATGGAAGACAGCCATATCCTGCGCGTAATTTTCTTGAAAGGTTCCACCACGTAAGCTCATTTGCTAAATCCTTTCTATCCTGGCCATACCGAATAGACCGTAGGGTCTGAAGACGAGCACAATGATCATAACTGCAAAGGGCAATACTTGGGCCAATCCGCCGCCGGGCAGGAGCGGGTCCAGGTACCCGGCAGCCACATTCTCCAGCATACCGAGTATTATTCCGGCTACAATGGCCCCTCCAATTGAGTCTATACCGCCAAGTAACACCACGGCGAACGCTTTCAGGCCTATTTCGGCAAGCGGTATCATCACGCCTGATACGCCGCCCAGAAGAATACCGCCGATGACACCGACAACGGAAGCGATCGCCCATGAAACGGCATAGACCGTGGTTGCCCTGATGCCGAGACTCTGTACCACCTGTAAATCTTCAGCAGTGGCCCTCATCGCCAGTCCGATTTTCGTATAGCGGAAAAGCAGCATGAGCAACGTCACGGCCACAACTGAGACCATGAGCCCGATTAACGACTCCGGGGGCACTGATATTTGGCCAAGTTTCAGGGTCAGAGTCGGCAGTACCCCATGGTAAGTCTTATATTCTCCACCCCAGATCAGGGTTGTGAGCCCTTCCAGCACAGTGGCTAAGGCAATAGTCATCATGATGATAGCAAGTTCCGAGTGACCAACCAAGGGGCGCAGGCAAACACGTTCTATCAACAAACCCAAGAGAACAGCCACTATGATTGCCAGAATCAGGGCGGCCCAGATGGGCAGGTGACAGGGCACCAGAAAGGTATAGCCAAGGTAACCGCCAATGAGTACAAAGTGTCCCTGGGCGATGTTAAACGCATTGGAACACTTAAGAATAATGACAAAGCCTATTGCGATAAGGGCATAAACCATGCCGAGGGCACAACCGGTTACAACTAATTGTAAAAAGAAGTTCATAAGACTGCTCCTTTAACGGACATGATACTGAGAGTCGTCTTTTTTACTCCCATCCTCCCGTCCTGATGTGGGATGTTTACTTCTATAGGTATCTCGGTTTTATCTTGATAGATCGCTTCGACAAGGTCGCGATAACGTTCTTCCAGAAAGGCTCTCCTCAGCTTCCTGGTTCTCGTCAGCTCGCCCTCGTCAGGGTCGAACTCCTTGTGGAGATGAATATATTTCCTCACCCTGCAACCGGGCGGCAAAGTGCTGTTGATTCTGTCGATATCCTGCTGTATCAGCTCATAAACTTCAGGCTTCTGGGAAAGCTCGGTAAAGGTATTAAAAGCCAACCTCTTTTGTCCGGCCCACCTGCTAACGTTATCATAGTTGATTACTATAATCGCCGATATATACGCTTTTTTTGGTCCGGCCATAACCCAGGCATCCTTAATATAAGGGCTGAATCTCAATCGGCTCTCGATAAATTGAGGGACGAGCCTATCACCACCAGCCAGTTCGATAATATTCGCTTTCCTATCCAGAAATACAACGTGTCCGTCTTCCCTTATAAAACCGCTGTCTCCACTATGAAACCACCCTTCTGTCAACACCTCGGCAGTTTTATTCGGCTCTTTATAGTAACCAAGGAACATACCGGCATGTCTGTAGACCAGTTCGCCCTGATCGGTTATTTTTACCTCTGTTCCTTCGAGAGCCGGGCCCACAGTCTCCAAACGGATGTCATCATTCTTGGCACCAGTGAGAGCACCGCCCTCTGTTGTTTCATAGAGGCTCTTAAGGGGAAGATTAAGGGCATGGTAGAACCTGAAAGCATCCGGACTGATTATAGTCCCGGTGCTGTAGCAGATTCTGGCATTCGATAGACCAAGACTTTTTCTCATAGGTGTTAACAGGATGACATCAGCCAAAATATAGAATATTTTCAGGAGGGTGCTCGGTTTTTTCTTCTGAAACTTAAGATCGGCCATCCTGTAGCCAATGGGCATGAACAGGCGAAAAACAAGCTTCTTGACAGCATCAACCCCCAGGATTAGCGCTTGCACCTTCGCTGCCCGATTCTCCCATAAACGCGCCTCGTGGAATACAACGTTTGGCCCTATTTCCCTATTATCCCGCTCCTGGGTCTCAGGATCTTCAGCGAAATTAAGGATACTGCCTGACAACAAATGACAACCAATTCCAAACCATTGCTCAACAATCCATACCGGCGGCAGGTAAGGAACAACATTATCACTCTCATGCCACGGGTCAAGACGCAGATAAGAGTCAGCGCCCGTTCTTATCGTCCTATAGCTATGGACAACAGCCTTGGGTAAAGCTCCTGTAGTACCGGAGGTATATACCAGGGCGCATATATCATCGGCTTTGCCGGCCCCCACATTCTTCTCAAAAAGTCCGGCGTGATCCTCTTCGTATTTTTTTCCAAACTGAAGAACCTGCTTATATCCCATCAAAATAGGGTCACTATAGTGTGCGAGTCCCTTATTGTTCCAATAGATAACCTTTTTGAGCAGGGGCAGTTCATCTTTGATCTCAAGAAGCTTGTCAACCTGCTCCTGATCCTCAACGACAGCAAATTCGGCCTCAGAATTTTTAGCAACAAATTTTATCTCCTGGGGAATTGCATCAGAATAAATCCCTACTGAGATTCCATGGTTGGCTTGTGCGGCTAACTCAGCGCTATACCACTCCGGGGCATTATCCCCGATAATGAGGAGCTTATCTCCAGCTTTAAAACCAAGAGATAAGAGACCAAGGGCCAGGTATTTGACATCAAGATAGTAGTCCTTCCAGGTGTAAGGCTGCCAGATACCATAGTGCTTATAGCGCATGGCTTTTCGTTTATCGCCATATTTTTCGCAGTTATATTTCAGTACCTTGGGCCAGGTATCGCCCTTCTCTCTATAAGCCTGTTCCATCCCTGTAGTCGTTGCCTCCGTCCCATATTTTAAGCGAGCCACCTTTTTTTCCGCCGGTAGTGCTTAATGTCACGATAGCTCTTTTTGGAACCCACAGTCGATAGCCCCAGATAGAATTCCCGAACATTCTCGTTATCCCGCAGCTCTCCGGCGGGGCCGCCCAGAACCACTTTGCCGTTTTCCATAACATAACCATAATCGGAAATACCGAGAGCAGCTCTGGCGTTTTGTTCTACAAGAAGTATTGACATTTTCTGGTCAGTATTGATTCTTTTTATAATTTGATAGATCTCTTCCACCATCAATGGGGCGAGGCCGAGCGAAGGCTCGTCTAAAAGCATAAGCCTGGGACGGGCCATGAGCGCCCGACCTATCACGAGCATTTGTTGTTCGCCCCCGGACAGATAACCGCTCACTCGGTTGCGAAGGTGTTTAATCTTGGGGATGTAGTCAAGGACCATTTCTAAGTCGCTTTTGACCCCAGCACGGTCTTTTCGGCAGTAAGCGCCGACGAGTAAATTTTCCTCGACGCTAAGATGTTCAAGAACTCTTCGGCCTTCCATTGCCTGGCTTACGCCCATAGCAGCAATATCTTCGGGACCGTATTTGTCTAATCTCTTACCGTCAAGTTCAATGCTGCCATCCGTTACTTCTCCTTCTTCCGTCCTTAACATCCCTGATATTGCCTTTAGGGTCGTAGTCTTGCCCGCACCATTAGCGCCCAGCAGGGCAACAATCTTTCCATCGCCTATCTCCAGCGATACACCCCGCAGTACCTGAATGACATTCATATAGACAACTTCAATATTGTTTACCTGCAACATTCTGTGTTATCCACCCAATCTTTTTGTACCTTTTAACGCGTGCAATAAGAAATTATGTTCCATGACTATTCTCCCTTTCCGAGATAAGCACTTATAACATCGGGATTAGCACTAATTTCTGCAGGGGTGCCTTCGGCAATTTTCCGCCCAAACTCAAGCACGACTATCCTGTCCGCGATATCCATAACCACTCCCATATCGTGTTCTACGAGGATAATAGACCGAATCCCATCCCTCAGAACGGGTGTATTTGGATAGGTAGCTCCCTGACCTTCGTATGCATCGATGATGAATCGTGCGATATCCTCTTTTTCCTCCAAGTTCATCCCGGCCATAGGTTCATCAAGGAGTAAAACTTTCGGCTCCAGGGCCAATGCCCTTGCAAGCTCGACCCTTTTTCGCATTCCATAGGGCAGAAGACCGACGATCTTCTTTCGTATCGGCGCTATTTCTAAAAAGTCGATAATCTCTTCTACGGTCTGGCGGTGTTTGATCTCTTCCCTAAGCGCAGGGCCAAAGTAAAGCCCGCCGGCGACGAAGTTTTGCTTCATAAGAGCGTGTCTGGCGGCCATAATATTATCTTCGGTGTTGAGGCCTGTGTATAGTTCAATGTTCTGAAAGGTTCTTGCGATGCCGAGCTTAGCAAGTCTATCCGGTCGCATTCGGGTTATTCTTTGCCCATCGTAGTATATCTCGCCTTTCTGAGGTTTGTAGAAACCGCTTATGCTGTTAAGGAGGGCGGTTTTACCCGCTCCGTTAGGTCCGATAATAGCCAGTATCTCGTTATCCATGACGTTCATGCTCACGCCGGCAAGGGCGCTGACGCCGCCAAAGCTCAGTAAAAGATTCTCAATCCGTAATCTAGCTTGATTACCAGTTTCCATAAATTATTATGATTTCCGATCTCTCAAGTGTTTGTTACTATACTTTAGTGTGCCTCTCCGCAAATTTTGTATTTTCTATATTTGTATTTATCTGTATCTTAAAAAACGTTTGTTTCTTTCAGTATTGATGCTGTTATCTATCGTATAGTTTCCCACATGTCAAGAAATATTTTTGCCTTTTACTAAACAATCAGGACAGCCGACAAACCTTATTCATAAACCACTCTCTTAACTAAGATACGTGCCCCGTCTCATCCATGATGGATCGGTTGTACATACGCGCTCGGAAACACAAATGAGGACAAAAGCCGTCCACGATCATTGAATTTCAACGGCATCGAAAAAAACGGTGATACCTAGACGGATTCCAGTATAGTATCTTCGACAGTTCCCTCTATTATAATATCTAAAGAGTTCTTAACCAGCTCCAGGTATCCGGCATCAACCCCGATCTTCTGTTGCCATGTCTCAAGGGCCGCAAGATCCTTGAAATCGACCGTCCAGAACAGGGTTGAAACGCTACCGAAGCGCGACCTGAAAAGGTGAATGGTAGGCTTTCCATGGGTGGTGGTCATATAATCAAAGAGTTCCCTCGCCCATGTCAAAGCGCGTTTTCCGCGCTTCACTTTCATAGTTCTTTGCAATCTGATCATTTTACACCTCCATGTGTAGATCTTCACCGCACCCTGTATATGCTATAGCACAGGACAATACCCGTGTAAATACCTTGGGAGAGCCTGGAAGCAACAAAATGGACGTGATATGGCCATAAATAAGGAAAGGGGGCTCCGGGACGTGCCTATCTCCTGATCTACCATCTTTATCCCGCCCATTTCCTTCCGTTCTTGTCGTCGGCAAGTCGCTGTCCCCTTACCCGTCCTCACACTCAGAACGTCAGGCCGCATTCACTGGTTCTATTTTGTGAGCAACACGGGGCATTGAGAACCTCTGAGGACATTACGGGCCACGCCGCCGATAAGGTATTTTGCGATGCCCGATCTCCCAAGAGATGCGATCACAATCAGGTCGATTCCTTTCTCCTTTGCCTCCTCGAGTATCTCTTCGTAAGCAACGCCTTGACAAATCTTGGTGACTATCTTTGCCTCTTCTGCTTGCGGAAATTTGTTCAGCTGATTCTGCAAGTTTTCTTCTGCCTGAGCCCGGGGACTGTCCTTAATCAGCTGCACTAATTCTTCAGAGTAAGTGGGATATAAGCCCAAAAGAAAACCCATGTCATGTTCTATAACATGAAGAAGGAAAACTTTCGCATTATATTGCTTCGCTATATCGAGCGCCTGTGCCAATGCCTTGTCCGAATATTCCGAAAAATCCGTTGGTACAAGAATCTTGGTTGGCATGAGCATCTTTTATCACCTCCTTGGAACGTATTCTGTGTATCTGATTTACTAATCTGGTCATTAGTAGTCTCACACGTGACACTCGCAACACACCTGTCTTAAAAAGCTTTTCACCGACTGTCATGTGGCTTCACTTATGACCTCCTTAGTAATTATAGCAGCTCTCAGTGACTTCCGTGTACTTTCGGTGATTTTATCTTTAACCTCTGTTGGCGTTGCAACCCATCAATGTCACCCTACCTTACATCTGTCACGGCGCAGGAAAGATGACGAAGAACGCCATCCGAACTCTTCAACGCGGGTGGGGTTATGGAAAGGTGAATCTTGCTGGAAAAACCTGGGTCTTTCGTTCGCCCCCAAGGTCAGGGGAAAAGGAACGGATCGGGGTGTTTGTTTGTCTATAGTTGCAACGAAGTTGAGACGATATTACAATACAATATGAATCGCGACACACAAAGGACATGAGACGATATGAATACAGGATCATCACCATCAAAGAAGCACTCAACCTTCGAGTTTATCGGAAGGTCTTTTCGTTACAGGAACTACCGGCTTTTTTTTCGGAGGCCAGGGCGTTTCCCTCATCGGAACATTGATGCAGTAGATAGCCATGAACTGGCTTGTGTACTGTTTGACGAATTCCGCCTTTTACCTTGGCCTGATAGGCTTTACCGGCTAGGCTCCTATGTTTTTTCTTACCTCCTTTGCGATTGCCCTCAAGATCGTCTTTTTCTCTGTCTAGTCTTTAACCCGAACCTGGACAGTTTTATTGGGGCGGGTCTACTATCTTTAAGTTCATAGACGATTAATCGATAATTCTTATGTGAAAGTCATAATGGCTTCTCTGCTACTACATTTCATTGAGGAGGTTTATATGAAAAAGTTTTTGGCTTGTGTGCTGATGGCTGTGCTGGTTATGGGATCGACCCATGCTGTATACGCCAGCAGTAATGGGGAGAACGCGAAAGCGTTAGCAATAAAAGGTGCATCGTTCTTCAAAACGAACGGCAAGGATAAGGGGGGTTGCAGGGATTTTGAACCCTAATGGCCAATTCAAGGAAGGCAAGCTATTTCTGACGGCAAGTGACTTTAACGGATTATTGATGGCAAACGGTGCTTTTCCCACGCTTGTGGGACAGAACCATTATAACTTGAGGGATGGGGACGGCAAATATTTCATTAGGGAGGCTATCGAATTAGCTAAAACCAAAGGCGGGGGCTGGCTCGAGTGGGTCTTTACCGACCAGGACACAAAGAAACTTGCGCCTCGGAAAGCTTGGATTCAGAGGGTGGAAGGTATGGACATATTTATTATGGCTCCCGTTACTGTATCTGCACAGAAGTAACAGTTTCGCAGCGGAATTCGGTATAAGCATATTTTCAAAGGGGCCGGGATTTTCCCTGACCCGTTTGATTTAAAGAATGAACTCGACAGTTACCCACTTTCCCGTGGGCTCACCCTGGCGGTATCATCGGTATGATAGGGCTTAACTGATAGAGGGATATTGACGATATACTGCAAGTGGCAATTCTTTAACAGGTCTTCACCTCTCAGCCACGTGCTCCCGGTATCGATAACGTAGTGGACTTCAAGGGAGATTTCTGTTTTCAGTCAGTTTTTTTCTGGTGACTACAGGAACCTCCCGGTGAGGAAGGGCGAGGGGCATGCTCACCTTGAGGGCTTTCAATAATTGTCGTGATGTTTCCCGTGGCCGGGGGATCTTGAGGCACGGCGGATGGTTCTTCACGGTCATCTCTATCGAGCAGAGCGTCGACAAATGCCTCAAGCCTTCTTCGACCGTCACATCGAGAGGGGCCCAGGCCTCTCGAAGCGCCCGGACAATCATGTAGGCAAGCATCACCACCAGGACGTGTCCCCGGGTGCTCTTCTCTCTCTGGACATACACGGGCCTCACTTCGAGAAAGTCGGTCTTGCACGAGCGGAATGCCCTCTCAACCGCTGCGAGGTCTTTATACCGGTCGTGGATGACCTGTGTGTCCGCTGCCTCCCGGGGAAGGTCTGTCTTGATAACGTAGCAGCCATCAAGGAGGGAGGCTTGTTTGAGCGCCTCTTCATCGATCTTAAGGCACAGCGTCCGCTCCGATACGCTCAGGTGTAACCATGGGGTAGTCTTAAGCTTGCTCATCTTCTTTTCCACATCCCTCAAGGCTGTCTCTACCCTGGCTTTGGCATGTTCCCCCAGATAGTCGTTCTTCTCTCGCACCAGGGCTTCAAGGCTTGCAAGCTTCGCCATCCGGTTTGTCCTGATCTCCTCAGCACGAACGGGGTTACGCCTCAGGATATAGCGGATGCCCTTATGTGCCACTTCAGCGATATCCCGATCAAAGAGGCCAAGCTGGATCACTCCCCTTGCAAGGAGTGTCCTGATCTGAGGCTTGGTGATGGCGGTGATGTAGTGAAACCCTTGGGGCAGGTTTTCTATCTGTGGCATCTTGATCATGCCCCGGTCTCCCACGAGCGTCACCCGATGACAGCCGAAGCGCTGGGCGGCTTTGGCCACCTGGGAGTCAAAGGTCTCGGTGTCGCGCGTATTGCCGGCAAATACCTCGGTTGAGACCGGTTCGCCCCATTTATCGCAGAGCAGGCCGATCACGATCTGCTTCTTGCCCCGCTTGCCGTCCCGATTGTAGCCGTAGGCGCCGAAGAAGTTCTTCTCTCCTTCCAAATAGCTACTCGTGACGTCATAGAGAAAGAGCTCTGGGGCATCCGTGTGCCGGGCAGAAAAGAGCGTCTTCTCTATACGCGCCTGGTGGTCGGTAAGCCACCTGAGATTCTCATAGAGATCGTTTTCGTCAAAGCCCCGTGTGAGGGCGAGCACGTCACCTATGGCATGGATTTTCGCGAGACGCACGGCTGAAAGACGGGAACCCTGGTCGAGGACCCGGGCGATCACCTGCCAGAGGGCCAGCTTTCCGGTAAACTCGTTGCCCAAGGCCCCTTCAATCCCGGTCCTCTTGGCAAGCTGGTAGACGGCCCAGGCGGCCCCTATCGCAAGACCTTCTTTAAGGTCAACGCTCTCTTTCAGGGATCCCACTTCCGAGAGGTTATCCTTGTGCGAAAGGGCCAGCTTGATGGCGGCGATCTCTTCGGGCTTGCACGAAGAAAGGTTCGCGATGGTCCGCTTCCTTACCTTTTTACCCACCCGGTAGGATTCTCTCAGCAGCACGGAGTGGTAAATCTTTTTCCCCTGCTTTGATCTGTTCTCCACGATATGCATACCTACATATATACCGCATAATAACCTACTTGTAAAGTAAAAAATACCATATTATGGTTATTATTAGTGACTACATTATCTGCACAAAAATAACCTAAAACCAATCAATTCAGATTGTTACGGATATAGCCGAGGTGAAGATGTGTTTAAGTACGCATCATTGGCCTCAAATCAGACCGGCTTGATTGAAGCATCCTATCTTGTTATCTTCTTATTTCAAGCAGCCAGTAAAACCCGCAGTCTTGCCGATCATTCCAGTCAAGTCGTGGACCTCCAAGACTGTGAGCGGTCAGACTTTCTTTCTTTTCAGTGGAATTCCAAAATGACGCGAAGCTCGTAAGGGAGAATTTTACCCGATCAAACGGAAGGTCGTTTTGAAAAGTCGGGTTCTTTTCGGGTTTCTATCCCTTGTGAACCCTTGGCGGTCAAAAACAGAAAAGGTTCGAGACCTTCCCCCGACAGCCTATGGTTATTTAATGCTATCGTTTTTTCGTCATTGACTCTGAGACAATACGGACAAAATTTGTAACGAGAGGGCAAAAAAATAAGTCCTTTTCATACATTCTGCGTTGACAGATTTTCCGCGTTTATGTTCAACTCAGGTAGGTTCTGGTGACACAAAAAAGGGGGCCCGAAAAGCAGGAACCCCATGATTACAACACATATAAAAGCTCCCCGGGCAGGACTCGAACCTGCAACCTACTGGTTAACAGCCAGCCGCTACTGCCGATTGAGCTACCGGGGAACGGTGTATAAATAAACAACAAAATGAATTCTAAGTCAAGAGTACTAATCCTTAAAAATGATCTTTTTGAACTTCCGTTTTCCGACTTTCCATATACTTTCAGAAATGCCTTTAAATGACCTTTGCTTCTCAGTTATCTTTAATAATTGGGTATCAGGGTTAATTGCTACCGATACACCACTTTGCTCAATCATTCTGGTTCCTTCGGATACAGTCGATACCATACCAATATCTCGAAGAAAGTGGGCTATTGAAACTGGGTCTTCTTTCGGCCTTTTCATTTCAATTATGTCAAGTTCTTCAGGAATTTCTTTGTCTCTATGTACTTTATCAAAGTTCTCATGTGCGTTAGCGGCAGCTTCAACGCCGTGGAATCTCGCAATAATCTCTTTTGCGAGATTTACCTTTGCGTCTTTGGGATGTACCATGCCAATACGTATCCCCTCTTTGAGGGCTTTCAGATCTTCTAACGAAATGTCGCTCAAAAGCTCGTAATATTTGAGCATAAGGTCATCGGATATGGACATGAGTTTGCCGAACATTGTTTCAGGCGGTTCATCGATGCCCACGTAGTTTCCATAACTCTTACTCATTTTGTTCACACCGTCGGTGCCTTCGAGGAGCGGCACAGTGACAATACACTGTGATTCCTGACCGTAAGCCCTCTGGATTTCGCGACCCACAAAAAGGTTAAAGATCTGGTCATGACCGCCGAGTTCTACATCTGCTTTCAGGGCCACCGAATCATACCCTTGAACTAAGGGATAGAGAAATTCGTGGATACTGATAGGGAGGTTATTCTGATATCGGTTGCGGAAGTCCTCCCGTTCCATCATGCGCGCCATGGTGTACTGGGCGCAGAGTCGGATCATATCGGCAGCATTCATGGCTTCAAACCATTCACTGTTGAATCTCATTTCTGTCGTATCAGGATCAAGAATCTTAAACCCCTGTTTCTTATAGGTCTCAGCATTGGCAAGCAGCGTTTCTTTTGATACCTGAGGTCGTGTTTCTATTCTCCCAGTCGGGTCGCCTATCAAGCCTGTAAAATCACCGATGAGAAAGATTGCGATATGCCCCAGATCCTGAAATTGTTTCAGCTTTTGAAGGACAACCGTGTGGCCGAGATGCAAATCAGGAGCCGTAGGATCAAGACCCAGTTTAACCCTTAGAGGCTTTTTCTGTTCTCTTGACCGTATGAGCTTTTTTCGCAGTTCCTCTTCATTGACAAGGTCCACGGCTCCTCGTTTTATTATCTCCATTTCCCGATCAATATCCATATGGGACCTCATGTTCCTTGAAGAATTAAGTTATCTTCTCTTTTACTCTTTCGATCTTCAAACATTTTCTGCTCGATCCATCGATAGTAACAAGAACCCCTTGCACTTCTACATCGTCCTTTCCGACTTCAAATTTGTGGGGTATTTGCGTAATGAACTTTTCCAAGACCCCTTCTTTCGCCATGCCGATCACTGAATCGGTCGGGCCTGTCATGCCTGCATCAGTAATATAACCCGTTCCTCCAGGCAGTATTCTCTCATCGGACGTCTGTACGTGCGTATGGGTCCCTAATAGAGCAGAGACCTTGCCATCGAGAAACCATCCCATGGCAATCTTTTCTGATGTGGCCTCAGCATGGAAATCGACGACGATGGGGATCTCCCTTTTGCCGTTGTGATCGAGAAATTCTTCCATAACACGAAAAGGACAATCGAGGGGTGCCATAAAAATACGGCCCTCGATATTGGCAATGCATAGAAATATGTTATTCTTCTTGAGGATGGTGTACCCGAAACCGGGATTTCCCCGGGGGTAATTGAGAGGACGGATCACTCTCTGTTCTTCCATCAGGAATGGGGCCATTTCCTTTTTTTTCCACACATGGTTTCCCGTGGTGATGGCATCTACGCCGGCAGCCAGCATCTCACTGGCCGTTGCCGGGGTAATACCTATACCGCCAGCAAGATTTTCGCCATTGATAATGGTAAAATCAACATTTACGGTTTTCAGATAGCGGGTAACCGCTCCTCGTCCGGGTTTACCAATCACATCGCCCAGGAACAACACGTCAAGGCTATTTGGCATATTCCACTGACCTTGTTTCTCTGATAACAACAACCTTGATCTGTCCTGGATAGGAAAGGTCCGTTTCGATCTTTTTGGCAATATCTTTAGACAAGAGAATAATATTTTCGTCACTTGTCTTTTCGCTGTTCACAACAATACGTATCTCTCTGCCTGCCTGTATTGCATATGATTTCTCGACTCCCTGGAACCCGTTCGCGATACGTTCCAATTCGTCTAATCGTTTGATATATGTTTCCAGCATTTCCCGTCTGGCACCGGGCCGCGCCCCGGACAAGGCGTCGGCCGCTTGCACGATCACGTCCAGCAGGTTCGTTACCTCCACATCTTCGTGGTGCGCCAGTATTGCATGGATGATTTCTTCGCCTTCCCCATGTTTCCTGGCAAGATCGGCGCCGATCGTAGCGTGGGATCCCTCGATTTCATGGTCCACTGCTTTCCCGATGTCATGGAGAAGCCCAGCCCTTTTTGCTTCTTTCACGTTGACCCGGAGCTCTGCCGCGATGGCCCCGCATATAAATGCAACCTCTAATGAGTGCTGATATATGTTCTGGGCATAACTGCTTCTGAATTTAAGTCTGCCCAAAAGTTTAACCAGATCGGGATGAACATTGTGAACACCGAGGTCAAAGACCGCCTGTTCTCCGGCCTCTTTAATCTTTTCTTCCATTTCTTCTGCAACTTTTGAAACAATTTCTTCAATCCTCGCCGGGTGTATACGGCCATCGCTGATGAGTCTTTCAATGGCAATCCGCGCCACTTCCCTCCTGACAGGATTAAAGCAGGACAGAATGACAGCCTCTGGCGTATCATCGATAATAATATCAACGCCTGTTGCAGCCTCCAAGGCACGAATGTTGCGGCCTTCGCGACCGATGATCCGCCCCTTCATCTCTTCATTGGGAAGCGCTACGACTGATACGGTATCTTCTCCCACATAGTCACCTGCATATCTTTGGATAGCAAAAGCAATGATCTCCTTGGCCTTTTTATCGGCCCTTTCCCTTGCCTCTTCTTCAATCTTTTTTATGATTTTCATAGCTTCATACTTAGCTTCGTCTTCTAGGGCCTGTATAAGCATCTTCTTCGCTTCCTCTGCGGTCATTCCAGATATCTTTTCAAGACGCTCTTTTTGCTGCATAATATAAGACTCATAGTCCCTGATTTTCGTATCGAGGTAAGACTGTCTGCTGGAGACTTCTTTCTCTCTTTTGCCTAATTCTTCCTCTTTCTTCTCGAGAGAATCCATTTTTTTATCAATGTTAGATTCCTTCTGTGATAGCCGTCTCTCAGAGTTTTGCATCTCAAGTCTTCTTGTCTTTACTTCTTGCTCAAGTTCATTCCTCGCTTGAAGGACAAGATCCTTTGCCTGAATAGATGCCTCCCGCGTCATAACATCGGACTCTTTTTTAGCATCTTCCAGTATTTTCTTGCCTATCTTCTCGTATTCACCAATCTTTTTTTTCTGCACAAACCGAGCGAGGACGAACCCGGCAAAAAGGGCCACAATAAAGCTTACGATTATCAGTATTATTGTATTCAAAATACCCCCTAAATCTATCTTAATTATTTAGGGGTTATAATGATAAGGAGACAAAGAGACAATGCAGGGTTCTACATCACGTATCAAATCTCATTGTATACCACCGCATAACATAAACAATATGTATGTTAAACCTCTATGTCCTTAAACATTACCCCTAAAATACAAAGCCCCCGCAAGTGCCGTGTAAACGGTATGTCTTGAACCTCGGTGTTAAGTGGGCGCCATTTTGTTGTATCAGGCTTCTCACTTAAAAAGTGAGCATGCACACCACAACAAGATACGGCTCCCCGCAAAGAGGTGTTGGCTCTAAGCCTACCATTTATCACGCGCACCGCAGGGAACATCTATTGCTTCGAAATCTTCGAACTTTTTTATCAGCCGAAGCGTTCTTCCTTCAAATTTTTCTGCCTGTTTCTTCATCTCCAGATACTCATCAGTAATTTCCATCATGGCCATAATAACCGCATTCAGTGTATTCACGATGCCATATCTATCAATCACATGTTCAATTTTATCGCGCACATACATAGCATCTCTTTTTATCCTGTCTTCATCTTCCCCGACAAAGGTAAACGGCTGTTTCAGTATTGTTACCTCAACCTTCTTTTCCATCGCGCCCTCTAAGCACTAAACTTCAACTTTCTCCACTTTTTCGAGAATCTTTGTTACCTTTTCGATGAGGAGTTCTCTCTCGTTTGCTATTTCAGCCATCTTGTTCTGTACGTCCCTATCGTTCGTCTCAATGGAAGCCAGTTTGGCCTTGAGCTTCTCATTCTCCGCCTTCATTGCCTTGTAACCGTCAATGAGCCTGTCGATCTTTTCTTCTAGTTCTTCCACACGGTTTTCGCTAATTATTTCCCTATTTACGCTGAAAATTTCCATATCTGCTTAATTATCATACCTTTTCTGATCGAAAGTCAAGTATAAAAGGTAAGATTTGATAAAAGCATCGATATTCCCATCGAGAACGGCCTCTGCATTGTGTTCTTCGTGTTTTGTCCGGTGGTCTTTAATGAGCTTATACGGATGTAATACATATGACCGTATCTGGCTTCCCCATGCTATGTCCTTCTTCTCCTTATTAAGAGAATCCTTTTTTTCTTCCTGTTTCCTTTTTTCAAGTTCGTACAGACGGGATTTTAAAATAGCCATTGCGATGGCCTTGTTTTTGTGTTGCGACCTCTCATTCTGGCACTGGACCACAATACCTGTGGGAATATGAGTAATGCGTATGGCTGACTCAGTTCTGTTGACGTGCTGTCCACCCGGCCCGCTTGAACGGAACGTGTCGATCCGCAGGTCTTCTTCCTTTATGACTACCTGAATATCCTCTGAAATCTCCGGATAGGCGTAGAACGAAGCGAATGATGTATGCCGCCTATTGTTGGCATCGAAGGGAGACACACGGACAAGCCGGTGGATGCCTGCTTCACACTTCAAATAGCCATAAGCGAGCTTTCCACGCACTATAAAGGTCACATTCTTGATCCCCGCTTCCTCACCGGGCAGCATGTCGACGATCTGCGTTTCAAATCCCTTTTTTTCCGACCATTTCAAATACATCCTGAGGAGCATTTCGACCCAATCCTGGGCCTCTGTGCCGCCGGCACCGGAGTTGATATAGACAATCGCGTTGCCTTCATCGTTTTCACCACTCAACATCCGTTCGATTTCATAGGCATCCAAGGACTCATCAAGGGCCTCTACTCGCAAGTCAAGTTCCTCGATGTCTTTGGCATCCCCGGTCTCTTTCACAAAATCGCTGAGGATAATGATCTCTTCGAGGTCCTTTTCCTTGCTTTCCCAGGTTTCTATTTCTCCCTGGATCTTCGACCGTTCTTTGAGAACCTTTTGAGCCTGTTCCTGATCGTCCCAGAACGTGGCCTTGGAAATCTTCGAGTCTAATTCGCCGAGTTTTGTATTGAGGGCTGCGAGGTCAAAGATAGCCTCGTAAAGAACCTATTCTTTGCTTCAATTCATCGATCTTACCTTTGGTTTCGTCGAACATCGTCTTCTTCCCTTTCAGTTTTTTTCCGTTCTCATTGAACAGAATTCATCATTCAATTTCACAAACGTTTTACGACCTCATTTCCGAACTGAGAGCTTCTGACCGGTTTGACATCCTTCATCTGGCGTGCGAGATCGTAGGTGACGATACTGTCACGGACGGTCTTCTCCACGGCCTCTTCTATGCTGACCGCGGCATTTTCATGACCCATGTAGCGAAACATCATAGCCCCTGATAGTATAAGGGACATCGGATTAACCATGTCTTTACCGGCATATTTCGGCGCGCTCCCGTGAGTCGGCTCAAATATTGCAACATCATCGCCGATATTTGCCCCCGGAGCGACTCCTAGACCGCCGATAAGCGCCGCGCATGTATCAGAGAGATAATCTCCGTTCAAGTTGGGGCACAACAGGATGTCATATTCTTCCGGCCTGAGAATGATCTGCATAAACATATTGTCAGCAATCCTGTCGTTAAAGAGGATCATGCCATTTTTCTTATCAAAGGTAATATTACCAGGATACTCTTTTGCTACCTCATATGCCCATTCACGAAAGGCGCCCTCTGTGTACTTCATGATATTGCCCTTATGGACGGCCGTGATGGATCTCCTCTTGTTCCTGATTGCATACTCGATAACCCATTTTGTGAAACGGATCGTCCCTGTTTTACTCATCGGTTTTATTCCAAGGCCTGCATCGGAAGGCAGGCTTACGTTCATACGGTCTTTTAAGAAATCGATAAGGGCCGTGGCTTCAGGCGTTCCTTCTTTCCACTCGATCCCCTGGTAGAGGTCCTCGGTATTTTCTCTAAAGATAATGACGTCGACCTTCTCCGGCATCTTGAGAGGACTCGGCAGTCCCTTGAAATACCGGATGGGCCTCATACAAACATAAAGGTGAAGGATCTGCCTGAGATAGACATTGACACTTCTGAATCCTCCTCCGACGGGTGTTGTTAGGGGCCCCTTAATGGCTATTCTGTGCTTTTTAACCGTCTCCAGTGTCTCATCGGGTAAGAGCTTTTCTTTTCTTTCGAGGGCCTTGAGTCCGGCGATAAGAGGCAACCACTCTACTCTTTTCTTTCCGCCTGTTGCCTTTATGAGGGCTTCCTCAAGAATCTCCTTCGACGCGCTCCATATGTCATCGCCCGTGCCGTCGCCCGTAATATATGGTATCTTCACAACTTCTGTCAAATCTTCAATTCTCCATACTTTTGTATGTAGAGATCAAGTCCCCCTTCACGCAAAATATCTCTCATGATTGCAGGCAACGCAGAAAACGTTTTTTCCTTTCCCGTTGTATGATTGATCAGAATCCCTTCGTCGAGTCTTATTTCTAGCCGGTCTCCTTCATCTATATCACCGACAGGACAAATGATTGCCGCAAGGCCGACATTGATCGCATTTCTGTAAAATATTCTGGCAAAAGAATCGGCGACGATGGCGTCAATTCCGGCCATTTTGATAATAAGAGGCGCATGCTCCCTGCTTGAGCCCAGGCCAAAATTTTTCCCGCCGACGACGATGTCTCCTTTCTGAATCTTTTGATAGAATTCCGGGACAATATCTTCAAAAACATGTTTTTTCAACTCCTCAAGGTTCGACCGCAGATGATAGAACCTCCCGGGAATGATATGATCAGTAGTGATACCATCACCGAATTTCCATACAGTCCCCTTCAGGATCATTGAATGACCTCCCTCGGGTCTGTCAGTTCCCCCTTGATAGCGGTTGCCGCCGCGGTTGCCGGTGAGGCAAGGATGATCATTGCATCAGGATTCCCCATCCGTCCAAGGAAATTCCTGTTCGAAGTAGACACACAGGTCTCTTTATCTCCCAGCACTCCAAGATGGATACCAATACAGGGCCCGCATCCCGGCGGTATAACAACGGCGCCTGCCTCAAGGAGCGTCGAAAGAATTCCTTCTTTCATCGCCTGTGAGTAGACTGCCCGTGAAGCAGGCCCGATGATGAGCCTTACATCGTTATGTTTTCTTCTTCCTTTCAACACAGACGCAGCAGCCCTCAGGTCCCCTATCCTGCCATTGGTGCATGATCCGATAAAAACCTGCTGAACGGTAATGTGTTTTGTTTCTGCGTCTACAAAACTTTTCACGTGGTCTACCTGGTGCGGCAAGCTTACCATTGGGGTTATCTCTTCAACATCTATTTCAAAGGTCTTTTCATACAGAGCGTCCTCATCAGAAAATATCTCGACATACGCTTCTTCTCTTCCATATCCTTTGAGATACAAACGGGTCATTTCATCGGAGGGAAAAAGGCCGCATTTTGCGCCTGCTTCTACAGCCATATTGGCAATAGTCATTCTGTCTTCCACGTCCATGTTTTTTACGGTCTTGCCCACATACTCCATGGATTTGTAAGTAACGCCGTCAGAACCGACCATTCCGATGATTTTTAGAATCAGGTCTTTCGGAAAAACACCGGAACAGAATCCTCCATTCAACACAAATTTGAAACTTTCAGGTACTCTCATCCAGGTCTTCCCCAGCCCCATGGCTGTTGCCACATCCGTTGATCCCATGCCCGTCGAAAAAGCGCAGAGCGCTCCTCCTGTGCAGCTATGGGAGTCAGCTCCGACCAGTATTTCTCCCGGCCGGAGAATCTGCTCGGACATGATCTGGTGGCATATCCCTTCCCCCACATTGCTCACATCGGCGCCAACCTGTTTGGCAAACTCTTTGATAATATGATGATCATTGGAAAGTTCCCGTCTAGGGCTCGGCGACGCGTGGTCTATGAAAAAAGTAACCCTTTTCCCGTCAAAAAGTTTTTGAAAACCCATTTCCCTAAATCTTTGGATTGCGAGGGGCGCTGTACCGTCCTGTAGGAGTATCCGATCAACATCGATGATAGCATATTCCCCCTGTCGCAGGCCCGTCTTTGAATGTAAACTCAAAATTTTCTCTGCTAACGTCTGACCCATCTGCTACTCAACCTCGGCCTTTGTGAGGTCTTCAAAACGTATATCAAAACCAAGTACTCCGACAATTTCTCCGGGTTCGTCTCTGATAGGACCGGAAACCGTTACACAGAGGGCCCCGGTAATTCTCGACGAATACATATCGGTAGCACTGATCTTACCGTTCTTTATGGGGTTAATGAACCAGTCCCTATCTGAAAAATCTTCATGGAGACCGATTTTGGCATATTTTGCCCTGTCAACAACCTGGGTGATATTCTTCGTGATCTTGACGCCTTCGCCGTTGACAATATAAGCAAACTGAATAAAAGGGAACTCTTCCACGATATTCTTGAGGGTCTCTTCCTGTTTCTCCGGCTCCATACTCTTGATTGCTGCATCTTCAATATACTTCTCCATGAGATGAGCGGCCATATCGTAAGCCCTCTTTTTAATGAGTTCAAATTCGGACACAAAGATCTCAGGAATATGGAGCCTTGCTTGATGTTCGATTTCCTCTTCGGATATGCTCGTTATTCTTCCTTCATCGTACTGCTTGAGGACCCATTTGTTGATTCTCGCTATACCGGGATGCGTCTTTTCGACCCTATCCCTGTCGACGAGAGCAAAGTGGGAATTAATCCAGTGAGCAATGCCTGCGAGGCCCGATTTATCGGTGATATTGACCGCCAGCGGTCTTTTTAAAATCTTGTTCGTGTCAAAGGAGGAATAAATCTCTTCATTCTTAATCATACCGTCAATATGGACACCGGCTGATGTGGCATTGAAATCAAGACCTATAAAGGGCTGATTTTTCGGAACATGATGGCCCAACTCTTTTTCAAAATAGTTTCTGATTTCAGTAATGACAGTTGTGTCGATTCCATTCTCTTCGCCGATAAGCGCTATATACTCCATGACAAGGCCCTCTATGGGGGCATTGCCTGTCCTCTCTCCGATACCGAGCAGAGTTCCGTTGACGAATGAACATCCGTAGAGCCAGGCGCTCACGCTGTTGATAAGGACCTTGTAAAAATCATTGTGCCCGTGCCATTCCAGGCATCCCGAAGGAACTCCCGCATCGTCGATCATGGCGCGGATAATCTTTCCGATGGATCTGGGTATTGCAGATCCCGGATAGGTTATGCCAAGACCGAGGGTATCACAGAGCCTTATCTTTATCGGAATCTTGGCTTCTTCGGACATGCTCATAAGCGCCTGAGTAAAGGGGACACAAAATCCATAGATGTCAGCCCTTGTTATATCCTCAAAGTGGCATCTCGGAATAATTCCAAGCTCCAATGTGCTCTCAACAATTTTCAGATAGTCCTTAAAGACCTGAGACCTCGACTTGCCAAATTTCAGAAAAATATGATAATCGGAGACGCTAGTAAGGATACCCGTTTCCTTGAGGCCCACATCTTTAACGAGCTGCAAATCATTCTTATTGGCTCTGATCCAGCCCGTTATTTCCGGGTAACGGTATCCTTTCTGGAGACACCGTTCGATGGCCTCTTTGTCTTTATCGGAATAGAGGAAAAACTCAGATTGATGTATGACTCCATTGGACCCGCCAAGACGATGGAGAAAATCAAAGAGGTCCTCAATCTGCTGCGGAGTAAAAGGCGGCCTTGACTGCTGCCCGTCTCTGAATGTCGTATCGGTGATGTAAATTTCCTCAGGCGGATCGATAAGTTCGATCTTATGATCAAACTTGACCCTGCACATCTCATCATAGGGGAATATGTCCCTGTAAAACTCAGGCGTGTCCACGTCGATAAGCGGGTATTTCGCGCTCTGTGCAACGTTTTTAAAGATAAAGCCTTTGCCCTTCTCGTCCTTCTTCAAACAAACCTCCGCTTACATTCAGCGACCTTCTCCGATGCTTTTTATCTTCAATTCATTTAACTGCTTCTGTCCGATCTTCGAAGGGGCGCCGGTTAAAAGACAGGTGCCTTTCTGCGTTTTAGGAAATGGAATAACCTCACGTATGCTCTCCAGACCAAGGAACATCATAAGGATCCGATCAAAACCGAATGCAATGCCGCCGTGCGGCGGGGCCCCCATCTCCAAGGCCTCAAGCAAAAATCCGAACTTCTCAGCGGCCTCTTCCTCATTGATATTGAGCAACCTGAAGATCTGTCTCTGCTCATCTATCCTGTGGTTCCTGATACTGCCGCCACCAAGCTCTACACCGTTGAAAACGATATCATAGGCATTGGCAAGGATCGATCCGTAGTCTCCCTCGTAGCCCTTGATGTCTTCTTTTGGCGATGTAAAAGGATGATGACGCGCCACATACCTCTTCTCTTCCTCGCTGTATTCAAGAAGGGGGAAGTCTATAATCCAAAGAAATTTGTCGATGCTCCGGTCGATGAGATCAAACTTCTCGCCGGTGTATGATCTCAGTCTTCCCATTATATCGTTCACTGCGCTCCGCTTATCTGCCATGATGAATATAACATCACCCGTTGAAAGACCAAACACCATCTCCATCTGGGCCTTTTCACTGTCTTTGAGGTACTTCGCGATCGGTGATTGTAAACCTTCGGCGTCCTTTCGGATCCAGATGAGACCACTGGCACCCATAGCCTTTGCCGTGTCCACAGAGGTATCGAGGTCTTTTCTTGAAAGCGTTTTTCCGGTGAGAACCATGGCCTTAATGACCCCGCCTTCTGCGATAGTTTTCCTAAAAACACCGAACTCAGTATCTTTAAAGATCTCCGTGATTTCAAAAAGGGGAAGCTCAAAACGCAAATCAGGCTTATCGGTACCGTAGCTCTCCATGGCCTCAGCGTAACTCATTCTCGGAAATGGCACCTCAGGCGGCTTCTTTCCTTTCAATGCTTCATAGAGAGCAATTGTCAGGCCCTCGCTCAAGCGCATAACATCTTCGCGTTCCACAAAGCTCATCTCAATATCGATCTGAGTAAACTCGGGCTGCCTGTCGGCTCTTAAATCCTCGTCCCTGAAACAACGGGCGATCTGGAAATACCGTTCAAAACCGCCCATCATTAGTATCTGCTTATAGAGCTGGGGAGATTGAGGAAGCGCGTAGAAAGTGCCGGTATTGAGCCTGCTTGGAACGATAAAATCCCGCGCGCCTTCCGGCGTACTCTTCGTCAAAAAGGGGGTTTCAAATTCATAGAAGCCATGGGACGTCAGATAATCTCTGGTGGCTTTGTACGCTTTGCTCCTCTCGATGAACACTTTTTTCACCTCAGGCCGCCTCATATCGAGATACCGGTATTTCAGCCTGATAGATTCGCTGACGTCTTCTTCATCAAGCTGGAATGGCAAGGGTTTGCAGGTATTCAGCACTTCAAATGACCGGACATAAACCTCGATCTCACCTGTGGGTATGTTTGGGTTCTCTGTCTCCGGCGGTCTCTTTTCAACCTTTCCGGCGATCCTCAGGACATATTCCTGCTTGATGTCTCCCGCCTGTTCATGGGCTTCTTCTGCTATCTCCGGTGAAAAAACAATCTGCACCACGCCTGTGACGTCACGGAGGTCAGCGAAGATAAGTCCTCCATGATCTCTCCTTCTGAAAACCCAGCCAGAGAGTATCAATTCCTTCCCGATATCATCTTTTGTCACTAATCCGCAATATTTATCTCTCACTCTATACCCCTTTGAAAAAGTCTATAATTATATATGGTTTAACCCCTTCAAGTCAAGGCCCGCAGGAAGCCTAAATCCACCACCTCTTTCCCCATGACCCATGTTGCTGCTCCGGATGGGCCGGTTTTCTGAAAAACTACCCGAAAAATGGAATCATAGGATGACTCCTTGCCCTCTATTATGCTATCCAGACATCATGGAACCTCTCTGAAGGCTAATTTTGGACAGGGCTCTCCTTTGCCCCGTTAAAGAATGCGATTTCATTGTCAGAGCGGCTTTAATCTTATCCTGAAGGCGCATAGCCAAGCTCCATGATTCTCTGCCGTGCAGAGAGCACTATCTCAAACGAGGGATGATCTGCGGCAAGCCGTATGAGAAGCTGTCGTGATCTCTTAATAACGCGTCCTGGGAGATTGATAAGGTGGAAGCGGATAGCCTTCATCCTTTTTGTGACCCAAAAACCCTTGAGGATAAGGTTCTTCAGAGCGGTATTCAGGTTGTGGGCAAGGACCATGATTAACCACCATGCCGCATTCTCTGAGAAGTCCCCCGAGGGGAGCTTGCCCCCTGCCAAGTCTTCCTTCATCACGGAATGAGCCTCTTCGGATTTGCCACAGCGCTCATGCTGCCAAGGGATCAGTTTTTCTCCCTCCCAGTCCATATTGGTTACCATCCCGAAGAGCTTGTACTGGGTACTCTTAACGGTGATGGTCTGAAAGGGAAGCATACCGGGAAGGTTGGGTTGCTTTAACAACTCCCGAATTGCGATATAACGGTAGGGTTCTGTCTTTTTGGTTGTGGCACTCTTATTGGGGACAAAGCAGACCTCCGCATATTCTCCCGTGGTACATCCATTTTTATCGAAAAGGGGATGCCACTCTTTTGTTTCATGGACCGCTTTTTTGAACTCTGCCGTGACATCGCAGCCTATGGCAAACTCAATTCTGCCGAAACGGGGGTGCTTCTTTTCGTCATTACAGTATGTGATTAGATCATGCTGATACCCTGCGGTATCGGAGCGGAGTCTCACCGTTTTTACTCCTTCGGGCAAAAGAGAGAGGGCTCTTTTCAATACCCTCAACTGTTCGTATCCCGCCGGAACATTACCGTCTCTGAACTCTGTATGAAGCATAAGCCCCAGCTCTGCCCAGTAGGTATTTAAGGGCTGGTAAGCTTTGTATCCCTTATACGAGAAGAGGGCTTCTTTCTTCATGGTTTCTATGAGGGTGGCATCCATATCGAGGGTGGCACACTGAACGGGATTCTTCGTATAGATCGCCCTGACGAGATCGCCCTGGACCTGCTCAAGGGCAGAGAGCATCTCAGTGAGAGGAGGGATCACTGCCTTGCCCTCGGTGCGAACATAGTCTTCGTGGAAAGCAGAAAGATACCGGAAGACCGCTGAGGCCGAGGGAACTGACCGGTGCTTTTCCTTACGCCATCGTCTCTGTGTCTGTCGTCGTTCCTTCCTGGGAAGACCCTTAAGTTCTATGCGTTGGAGTATGCGACAGAATCCTTCATCGGCTTCGAGGATACGAAGGTCATCGACACATTCTCCTCCTGCGAGATTTAAGAGGATAAGGGAGAGAATGATTTGTTCATCTGTCCATCCCTGCACCTTTGTATGCAGGTGCGACGAGATGCTTTCTCCCAGGTTCAGAACAGAGGCCAGGTCCAGATAGATGGGAAGGCCTGCAAGAGAGGTCATGCCGCTTGCACTTTTTTCTTTTTCATACTTGTAAGGAAGGAGTCCTTGTGCCATAATATTTTCACCTCGTTGATGATAGATTTTGTTCGCTAACATTACTCTATCACCTTGATACTCAAGGATCAACGAGGTTTTTCATTATTTTTGATGGTGGATCATGGGAAGCCCGCCAATGCACACCTATAAAGGTCCTTGATCCTTTTCCCGCAATAAATTTACAATGACTTCACACATCATGACTAGTTCTCTGGTAAACCCATGGATTGGCGTGACACGACCTTCCCAGGTCTTGTGGCGCCCTTGATTTTCATGATCCCTAATGAAGGATGCTGAGGGTAGGATAGAAAAGCGATGAAAGCCATTCATCGGCCTTGACATTTATCTAATCGGGTAATCTCCGGCAGTCTGCATTGAACGGCCCGGTGGCTTGCACTTTCATTTCTTTTTCCGGAGGTTTTTGGTAAGGACGCCGGCATTGTCAAATACATTTGATATCTCGCCTTGAGCTATGGCAGCATCGGCTTTTTTTCTGCCATCCTTGGGTCCAGAACCATTCCTGATCGTGGGAAATAAGCTTTTTCGGAATAAATACAATACCTGTTTCTTTCATATCAACCTCAAAAAAATGGTTCGCTTCGATGTGAAGTTTGTCGTAAATTTCTTTGGGTATGGTGATCTGTCGTTTTGGACTTACCCTGGTTATTTGCATATTTTTCTACAGCTTGATTTCTTTACTGGAAAGAAGTTTCCAACACCCGCTGTGATTGAACCGTATTCGTTCCTCTACTGCAGCAGGGGCCAGGTGTTGCCATGTTGGTTCTATAATTGATATAGTATATATGCATTCCACCTTGCACATGGAGGACCGCCATGGGAACAAAAAACGGAAAAATCAAATGGGGCATACTTGGTTATGCCCGGATAGCACGCGTGAATATTATTCCTGCCATTCTTACATCTTCAAATGCAGCGTTATATGCTATTGCTTCACGTGACAAGACAAAGTTGAAAGAATGTGGTGATACCTATCCTTTCTCAAAAACGTATGAAAGCTATGACCTGTTGCTTGATGATCCTGATGTTGGAGCTGTATACATCCCCCTACCGAACTCTCTTCATAAAGAATGGACCATTAAAGCTGCACGAAAGGGAAAACATATTCTCTGTGAAAAACCCATAGCACTCAATGTGACCGAATGCGATGAGATGATTCGCGTATGCAAAGAGCAAAACGTAAAATTCATGGAAGCCTTCATGTACCGGTACACTCATCGCACAAGAAAGGTCAACGAGATTCTTGCCGATGGAAAATTAGGCAATATAAAGTATATCAATTCATGTTACAGGTTTCTTCTTGTCAATCCTGCTTCGATAAAGCTTATTCCTGAGCTGGGGGGTGGTTCGTTATATGATGTGGGCTGCTATCCGGTTAATTTTATCGGGATGATAACAAACGATGATCCTGAATACATTGCAGCAGAGTGTGTAAAAGATTCAGGCGTTGATGTGATTCTTTCCGCTGTTCTCAAATACCGTTCGGGAATAATTGCCACGCTCCACTGCGGGTTTAATGCCTATCAGAGAATCTACTCTGAAATTGTCGGCACAAAAGGGGCACTTGAAGTGCCGGATGCCTTTCTCGATGACTCCGGATATATTACACTAATAACGGATTCGGGTAGTCAGAAGATAGAGATAGCAAAAAGCGACCGGTATAGGTATGAAATTGAGGATTTTTCCCAAGCTATTATTGACAACCGTAAGCCCATGTTCAGCCTGGAAGAAACCAGACGAAACACTGCTATAATTGACAGAATTTATGCAGCATTGATTTGATTACAATGATTCAATATATTGAATGATATTGTTACCCAAGTTGGAAATACTTCATCGCATTATTATAGCTGATGTCCTTCACCATGCCGCCGAGTAACTTCATATCATTGGGAGCTTCGCCGTTTTCCACCCATTCCCCAATCAAATTGCACAGAATCCTTCTGAAATACTCATGCCGGATGTAGGACATAAAGTTCCTTGAATCCGTAAGCATGCCCACAAACGTGCTGAGAAGCCCAAGGTTGGCCAGGGTTGTCATCTGGCGAATCATGCCATCCCTCTGATCGTTGAACCACCAGCCGGAGCCGAACTGCAGCTTGCCTGGTATGCCTCCGCCCTGGAAACAGCCGATTATGGTGCCCAGCACCTCATTGTCCCTGGGATTGAGACAGTACAGTATCGTCTTGGGCAACTCACCTGTTTCATCCAGCGCGTTCAGTATTTTCGCAAGATCCTCTGCAAAGGTGCGATCCCCAGTGGTGTCAAAGCCGGTATCCGGCCCCAGGAGCTTCATCATGCGGCTGTTGGTATTTCTTATGGTGCCCATATGCAGCTGCATGACCCAGTCTCTCTTTGCATATTCCCTGCCCACAAACAAAAGCACCTGTGATTTGTATTTCTTAATTTCAATTTCAGTCAATGTCTGTCCGCCCAATGCCTTCTGAAGAATTCTGGCAGCTTCTTCCTCGAGGCTCTGATCGTACACTACCGGGTCAAGCGCATGGTCAGACACCCTGCATCCCATATCGTGGAAGAACTGTACCCGTGCAGCCAATGCCTTTTTCAAATCCTCAAAGTTAGCAATGCTGATATTTACCGACTTTCCCAGCTTCGCCAGGTATTCCAAAAAACCATCTCTGTCAATATTGATGGCCTTATCAGGCCTGAAGGCCGGAAAGACCTTCACGTCAAAGCTCATGTCCGCAGCAATGACACGATGATATTCAAGCGTATCCGCTGGATCGTCAGTGGTGCAGATCGTCTTGACATTGGATCGATTAATCAGATCTCTAGCCGATAACTGCCCCGAAGCCAGTATCTCATTACAGTGCCCCCATATTCCCTCAGCTGTATCCGGTGAAAGCAGCTTGTCAATGCCGAAGTATCTCTTCAGTTCCAGGTGCGTCCAGTGATATAGCGGATTCCCTATACAGCATGGTACGGTCTGTGCCCATTTCAAAAATTTTTCCTTGTCAGCCGCCTTCCCAGTGATGTATCTCTCCTCGACACCGTTGCTTCTCATGGCACGCCATTTGTAATGGTCGCCGCCAAGCCACAATTCGGTGATGTTTCTGTACTTTTTGTCCTCTGCTATTTCCTTCGGATTCAGATGGCAATGGAAATCAATGATCGGCATGTTCTTCGCATGGTTGTGGTAAAGCGTCTCTGCCGTTTTATTGTTAAGCAAAAAATTGTCGTCCATAAACGCTTTCATTGCAATTCCTCCATAAGCTTATTTTAGAGCGTTACACCATCTTTAAAAATAGCGATTTCCCTGTGGCCATTCACTTCATTCTTGGCCCTGATTTCACCTGAGGCAATCTTTAATATAAAGTCAAAGAATTCCCGTTTCAAATCATCCATGCTTTTACCGGTCAGAAGCCGGCCCGCGTCAAAGTCTATCCAGTTTCTCTTGCGGTTATGAAGCTCTGTATTTGAAGAAATCTTGATGGTCGGAACAGGGGCTCCGAGCGGCGTGCCTCTTCCCGTGGTAAAGAGAATCATATGCGACCCTGCTGCTGTCAATGCGGTACAGGCAACAATATCATTCCCGGGGCCTTTGAGCAGATTGAGCCCTGCCTTTGTTGCCTTCTCCCCGTAGTCCAGTACATCCACTACGCTTGTTGTGCCGCCCTTCCGAATACAACCCAGCGATTTCTCCTCCAGGGTTGAAATACCGCCCTTTCTATTTCCCGGAGATGGATTCTCGTAAATCTCCTGGTTGTGGCGCATGTAGTATTCCTTAAATTCATTGATAAGAGTGACGGTTTTATTGAAAATATCTTCATTGATGCAACGATCCATTAAGATAGTCTCGGCCCCGAACATTTCAGGCACTTCTGTTAGAATACTTGTTCCGCCATGGGCAATCAGCATATCGGAAAAGGCCCCCACCAACGGGTTTGCCGTAATACCGGAAAAAGCATCCGAGCCGCCGCATTTCAAGCCAACCACGAGCTTTGACACAGGACAGGGTTGCCTGGCAAATCTTTGGGCATGGCCCGCCAATACGTTGAGCAGTTTCAGGCTCTCCTCCATTTCATTCTCAACGTCCTGGCAAACAAGAAACTTTACCCTCTGCGGGTTATACCCTCCGAGTACCTTCTTGAATTCATCGATATTGTTATTCTCACAACCCAGTCCCAGCACAAGGACACCCGCGGCGTTGGGGTGTTTGGCAAGCCCCGCCAGTATTCTTTGCGTGGTCTTGTGATCCTCTCCGAGTTGGGAGCAGCCATAGGGATGGGTAAAGGCAAACACACCATCGGTGAGCCCTGCAAGCCTTATGTTGGCCTCTTTTGCAAGATTCTCCGAAGTCTTGTTCACACAACCCACCGTATTGACTATCCATATCTCATTTCTAATGCCGATTTGTCCGTCCTCCCGGATATAGCCCATGAACTGTTCAAGCCCAGTCTGCTCTGCCGGGTTCGTTGTGTCTGTCTGCTTCACTGCAAGTGTATACGTATACCGCTCCATACCCTTGAGATTCGTCTTAATATTATGGGTGTGAATGTACTTCCCTGCGGCAATATTTTCCGTTGCATGCCCAATCGGAAAACCATATTTTATGATCTCTTCGCCTTCCATAATATCTCTACAGGCAATCTTGTGGCCTCTATCGATGTCCTCCTTCGCCGTCAGTCCAAAGCCTCCGATTTCCAGCTTTTCACCGGCCATAATGTGCTCCATCGCCACGGCCACATTGTCTTTAGCATCAATCTTAAGCAGCTTGCCGCCTCTAACCACATTGCACCTCCGCTATGCAAGACTCTGTCATTATACCAATTGTTTCAGACTTGCAGCCATTCCCTCGACGACAATTTTCTGAAGATATTCTGCTACCGCAGTGGTAAAATCCGGGATGGTGTTGAGGTCGACTCCCCACATGTCTGTCCTGGACAATACCATCGAAGTTAGTTCATCGATTTTCATACTGCCGCATTCATAGCTCTTCCAGAGTTTCTGGAACAGCTCGAGCACATTTTTGTCGTCATTGATATCATACTGGTTGCCGGCTTCCGTCCCTGTATTCCTCACGCCTTTTAACGAATTTCCGCTGATTTCGGTCCCCCTGTAGAACGCGATGAGGGCGGCCAGCGAGAAGGTGAGCACCTGCGGGATTTTGCCCTTCCTCTCCACATAGTCAGTGATGGATGGAAGTACCCTTGTTTTGAATTTCGAGGTGGAGTTCAGTGAGATGCTCATCAGATAGTGCTTGATAAACGGATTCGCGAAGCGTTCACTTACAGCCTTTGCGAATTCCAGCAATTCATTTTCAGGCAGATCAAGGGTCGGAATGATTTCCTCATACAGGCCTTTTTCCATGAAGGTTCTGATCAGTCCGTCATCCATGCACTCCTTCACCGTATCAAGACCATATAGGTATGCAGCAAGAACGGTCATGGTGTGGGCACCGTTGAGAATTCTGACCTTCCTGGTTCTATAGGGGGTCATGTCATTCGTCCAGATCACATTCAAACCGGCCTCGGTGAAGGGCAATTCTTCCGCGAATCTCTTGTCGCCTTCAATGACCCACAAATGGAATATTTCACCTGTGTCGAGAAGCTTGTCGTTATATCCGAGTTCTTCAGTAAACTTTTGCGCCTCGTCCCTCGGATAACCGGTCACGATTCGATCCACCAACGAATTCAGAAAGTAATTCGACGTTTCAAGCCAGTGCATGAATTCTTGCTCATAGTTCCATTCCCTTGAGAGTCTGAGAACGGTTTCCTTCAGCTTGTCCCCGTTCCTGTCAATCAGCTCGCAAGGAATAATAACCAGCCCTTTTGCCGGGTCTGCCCCGAAGGTTTTAAAACGCCTGTAAAGCAACACTGTGAGCTTGCCAGGATATGAAGCAGGCGGTGTATCTGTCTGCTTATCATCTGGAGAATAAACGATCCCCGCCTCAGTCGTATTTGAAATCACAAACCTCAAATTTTCGCTCTCGGCCATTTTCATATAGTTTTCAAAATCAATATAGAGATTAATACCTCGGCTGATTGAGGAAATGATTCTTTTCTGTTCGACTGTTATTCCATCCTGTATACCTCTGAGATAAAGTGTATACAGCCCGTCCTGCCTATTCAGCACTTGCACAAGGCCCTCTTCGATGGGCTGTACAACCACCACACTCCCATGGAACAGTCCTTGCTCATTCATCTTGTCAATCATCCAGTCGACAAAACCCCTGAGAAAATTGCCTTCACCAAACTGTAGTATCTTTTCGGGTAAATTTTCTTTCCAATGTACATTCACATCTCCGGGAAATTTAAATCCGTTGTTCAGCAATCCGGCAGTCAATTCTTTCATTTCATTTATCTCTCCTATTCAACAAGCTTTACCATGCGTTTCCTTCTCTAAACTTCTGTTCGATCAAGATGGCGTCCAGTTTCTTTGGGATGTGCATTTGCAAAATTTGGTTTAGATATTGGACATATCAATATATTTATTTCAGAAAATCGTCCCTTTGCGGTGTGAAAACGTCCAGTATAACTGAATCTTCAAGGGCTTTTATTCCATGCACGACATCCGGGTAAACATAGTAAGAATCCCCGGCATTTAACATATGTTTTTTATCACCTATTTCAAATTCAAATTTTCCCTTGATAATATAACTGATCTGTTCATGCGGATGAGAATGCAGGGCCCCTATCGCGCCCTTTTTGAATGTTACCTCAACGGTCATTAATTTCCCGGCGGATGCAAGGATTTTTCTTTCAACACCTTCAGCAACTATTTTTGATTCTATGGAATTATTTATAACAACCATATTTCACCCCGTTCATTAAACATTTCTATTACTATTCAGGGTCACACCTGTCCAAAATAAACTTTAAAGGGGAGCCTCAAAACAGGTAGAATTTAGATTGTCCAAATAAACAATACCTGTGACAAGGAGGTGTCCCCATGAATAAGTTTAGCAGCATGTTCGGTCAGATTCTACAGATTTTTTCCAAGATAGAGTTCTATTCAGCAGTGAACGAGCTTAGGGCTGAAAAGGGAGCAAAAGGGTTTACCTGTTGGGAACAGTTTGCTGCGATGCTCTTCTGTCAGTTAGGACAGGCCCATTCACTCAGGGAGATATGCGGCGGTCTTGCAAGCTGTATGGGGAAGCTTAAGCATCTCGGCATGGAGCATGCTCCCCGCCGATCTACCCTGTCATATGCCAATGAAAAACGACCCTGGCAACTCTACCAGAAGGTATTCTACCAATTGTTGCGAAAGTGTCAGGCCATTGCCCCGGGGAAAAAGAAGTTCCGCTTCAAAAACAAGCTTTTCAGCCTTGATGCCTCCGTTATCGAGCTCTGCGCCTCCCTTTTCGACTGGGCAACCTTCAGACAGACCAAGGGAGCGGTCAAGCTCCACCTCCTCCTCGATCATGACGGCTATCTTCCGGTCTTTGCCCATGTCACCGAAGGGAATATCCATGAACTGAACATAGCAAGGGAGCTTTCGTTTCCAAGGGGGTCCATCGTAGCCGTTAACAGGGGTTATACCGATTATCTCCTCTGTGCCCGGTGGACCGAAGAAGGGGTCTTCTTCGTAACGAGACAGAAAGGCAATGCCCACTATCGTGTCGTGGAAGAAAGGGTTATTCCCCAAAACAGAAACATCCTGAAGGATCAGATCATCACGTTCAACGGGTATCTCTCAAAGAAGAAATACCCTTATCCCTTAAGAAGAATAGAGGTGTGGGATGATAATAACAAGGAGACCGTCGTTTTTATCACGAACCATCTCGTTTTCGGCGCTACCACCATCGCTGCTATCTACAAAGACCGATGGCAGATAGAGATATTCTTCAAGACCATCAAGCAGAACTTAAGAATCAAGACATTCGTCGGAACCTCCCCCAATGCCCTCATGATCCAGATTTGGACAGCATTGATTGCCATCCTCCTTCTCAAGTATCTCAAGTTCCGTTCGAGCTTTGCTTGGTCTATTTCGAATCTCGTTGCTATGCTGCGTTATAACCTCTTTACCTATCGTGATCTATGGGTGTGGATCGACAGTCCCTATGAAACACCGCCCATAGTCCCCGTTGGCGAACAGCTCACGCTTGGGTTTTAGTATATGGGACAGCAAAACACCATATGTTAAACACCAAAAGGACCAACCTCATCCCGGCATGGAGGAATTACCTGTCCTAAAGCGTTGCTATATAAGCAGGCGGGCTTGGATTTTGGATTATCTTGGACAGCACTGATTCAGGGTAATAAATTGAAATAATTTTTCTGAAAGACTTCCTATCAGCCCTTTGATCATGAGCCTAAACCATTTCGACCCTTACATAAAGCGGAATAAGCGAGGCAAGTACGCAACTATCTCAGGAATATAGGTAATAATCATAAGCACTATGACCAGCGTCAGATAGAGCGGGGCCATGCTTTTTGTCAGCTTGTCGATTCTGATATCGCCTATCGCGCACCCCACGTAAAGAGCGGAACCGACCGGAGGCGTGAGAAGACCGATACCGAGGTTGAGCATCATGATGACGCCGAAGTGGACCGGGTGAACACCAAACGCTACAACAGTGGGCAGCAGAATCGGCGTACAGATGAGAATGAGAGGCGCCATGTCCATAATACATCCAAGAAACAGAAGCAGAACATTTATCCAAAGAAGCAGCATGTTCTTGTCCGATGTAAGAGACAATATCACATCTGTTATTTTCCGCGGGACCTGTAACTGGGCGAGTATATATCCGAACGCGCTTGCTGTGGCAATAAGACTCATAACCATCGCAAGGGTTTTTATCGTTTTATAAAAAACGCTTTTCACTTGTTTAAACGGAACTTCGCGGTAGACAAAAAAAGTGATAACGAAACCATAAACAACCGCCACAGCGGACGATTCCGCCGCGGTGAAAACTCCCGAAAGAATTCCCACAAGGATGATAAGCGCCGTCAAAAGGCCCAAAAACGCATGTTTGAATGTCTTGATTAAGAGGAGAAAAGAAAATGTATTTCCCTTGGGGTATTTACGCAGAATCGCAAGAATGAAACTCGAAACCATAAGGCACATTGCGAGAACAACACCAGGAATAATTCCTGCAAGAAAAAGAGCTCCTACCGATGCGCCTCCACCGATTGTACCGGCTGCGACTGAATAAAGGATCATATTGTGGCTTGGCGGAACCAAAACGCCCTCAACGGCACTGGAAATTGTAATTCCAACCGCATAATCATTGTCATAGCCCTTATCCTTCATCATCGGAATCATGATTGCGCCGATTGCTGAGACGTCCGCGACGCATGAGCCGCTCACGCCACCAAAAAACATGCACGCAAGAACGTCAACCATGGCGAGACCGCCCCGAACACGCCCCACAAGGGCATTCGCAAAACCGACCATCCGCTTGGAAATTCCCCCCTGGCCCATGATCTCACCCGCAAGAATAAAGAGTGGAATCGTCAGAAGGGCCATGGACTGAACGCCATTGGCCATGTTCTGAGCCAGTGCCATAATGGGAAGATGCATATAAATGGCGGCCGCAATGGAAGAGAGAATAAGGGAAAATGCGATCGGAACTCTGATGATCATCAATACAAAAAACGAACTGAAAAGGATCGCGATGGCCACGCCTTCACTGTAATGATGCACCCTTATCCCCCTTTTCCAAAAAAACACTATCAAGATATTCAGGGCCACTTGACCTCTGAATAAAATTTTCGATGGATGTGTATATTACCAGCAGTCCGCTCACCGGAATAAAGACGTATTCTGTGTAAGAAGGGAGATTGGTCGCCGCAAGCGTCGAATATGTTCCGATTTTGCAAAGTTCAATTCCAAAGTAGACAAAGATCACTCCGAAAATAAAGGTGAACACATCGACAACGCGAGCGACAATCTTGGTTTGAACTTTATCCGGGAGAAACGAAAGAATAAAATCAATAGCAATATGAATTTTCTTGCGCACTCCGATAGCAAGAGCAATAAAAGTAAACCAGATCATCAGAATGAGACTCGCCTCGTCAGCCCAGAAAATACTGAAACCCAATATATACCTGCAAAAGACATCCATAAAAATGAGAAGCGTCATGACAACAAGCATTGCTATGGCAGCCCACGTCAAAGCGGCAAATATCCTGTCAAAAACGAATTTGATGAGATTCATATGTCCACCTCAATACCCTGCAAAGAGAGGCCGGATTAACCGGCCCCTCATCTTGACTTTACTGTCTATTTTGTGTCCTGGATCTTCTTGATCAAATCCGCATAGTCTTTGTAATCAGCATAGATGGGTTGAACGGCTTTCTGAAATTCCGCAAGGGTCTTTGCATCAAGATAGGTAATCTTGCAGCCGGCAGCTTTGGCTTTCGCTTCGTTTACCTTTTCAGATTCAGCCCATTTCTTCTTCTGGAACTCTACGGCGTCTTTCGCGGCTTGACTGATTATGTCAAGATCGGCTTTTGAAAGATTGGAGAAATTCTTTTTGCTTCCAACAAGAATTTCAGGAACGCGTGAGTGTCCGTCGACAGTGTAGAATTTTGCTACCTGATAGTGGCTGAAAGAGATGTATGAGGGCCAGTTATTTTCAGCGCCATCGATAACATTTGTCTGAAGAGCGGAATATACGTCCCCGGTAGCCATAGGAACTGGAGACCCTCCGAGGAGCTTGACAAGGTCCATCATGAGTTTGGCTTCCTGAACGCGTATCTTCATACCTTTAAGATCGGCGACAGTTTTAATCTCCTTCTTGGAGTTATAGAAGCTCCGTGCACCCGCATCATAATATGCAAGGCCAACAAGATTTGCCTTATCAACTGATTTCAGAAGATCCTGACCGATAGGACCGGAGAGGACTTTCCACATGTGAGCAGAATCGCGATAAATGTAGGGAAGCGAGAGAACGTTGAGCTCTTTCGCAAACTGCAACACTGGGGCGAGGCTTACACGGGCAATGTCGATGGCGCCCATTTGGACCTGTTCAACAATTGCTTTCTCGTCACCGCCAAGCTGACCACCGGGGAATACGGTGACATTAATGCGTCCCTTGGAACGTTCTTTAACGAGACGGGCAAACTCCTCGTCTCCCAGCTCTGTAGGATAGCCTTTGGGGTGTATTTCATAGAGCTTTAACTCAATCGTGTCCGCAGCAAAGGCAATACTAACATGGCCTACGACAGCAAAAAACACTGCAGCCAACAAAGCAACCAGGCTCTTCTTCATTTCTTCCTCCTTTTTTTTAATTAGATTATCATATATATCGTAACTGTTTCGCTATCCGAAACTATAATTCAAATAACGAAACTATTAACAATCATGGACCATATCAGACAAAATTTCAACAACTTTTTTTTGCATAAATATTGAGAATGTGATCCATTTCCGTATGCACTACCTCATCAATGCGCCGGCGTCTCTCGTCAGCCGCAAACCATGCCACCGTCCGACGGATGCCATCCCTAAAGGGTATGGTAGCCTGGAACCCGGGCACGAACCTCTTGATCTTGCTGTTATCAAAGACCACGCTCCACGTCTTGTCGCCTAACAAATTCGCGGCCATCTGTGGTGAGACTTGCACAATGAAGTCAGACGGAATGTGCACTATCTTCGCCTCGACACCCAATGCCTCAGCGATGGTTTGATAAATCTGGTCCCACGTCAGCACCTCATCCGAAGTAATATGGAAGGCCTGACCCAATGCTCGCCCGTTCCCCAGCAACCCCAGAAACCCGCCCGCGAAGTCGTCCGCATGTGTCACAACCCAGAGCGATGAGCCGTCACCGTGGACAATAATCTGCCGACCCTGTATCAGCCGTTGGGCTATGGTGTAACAGCCCCGGCCTCCGATGGCAATCGGAAAATTCCGATCATACGTCAGGGAAGGACGCACAATCGTGACGGGAAATCCTTCTTCACGATATGCTTGCATCAGACGTTCTTCGCAAGCAATCTTGCCTCGGGCATACTCCGAGTATGGGTTGTTTAACGCCGTCGATTCGGTAATCAGATAATGGGTGGGAGGCTTTTGATACGCCGAGGCCGAGCTAATGAAGACATACTGTTTGATTCGGCCTCGGAAAAGGGCCACGTCGCGATCAATATCATCCGGCGCATAGGCAATCCAGTCGACGACCACATCAAACTCCAAGTCCTGTAAAGCCACGAGAAGGTCTTCCGGTTTATGTATATCGGCAGTCAACCTATGACTACCGGCTGGATGGGGCTGTGATCCTCGATTGAGCAAATAGAGGTCAAATCCTTTGGAGATCGCTTGCCGACTGACCGCCGTGCTTATGAAGCCGGTACCACCGACAAACAGTACTTTCATGCTGTCATTCCTCATAATAGAGCATTATAGCATCATTAATAGTACTTGTGAGCATCCGTTATGGATGGCTTCGGTTTATGAACATTGCCTTCTCCATCCACACCATTTTCACACCAACTATTCGTAAATCTCCAGCCCGCGGGATATGTGTCGGCTTGCGCTGCCAACGATGCAATGGTAGAATAAAATGGTGTGACAACCATGCTGGGTTACACCATTAGAACCACTTTTCTTTTACAAAATTCTCTCTATCTGGCAAATTGTCCCTTTCCGATAGTTCAAGTTTACGGTTCTTTTTCAACCCGAAGAGTACATGGCAAAGCATAGTCAAGAATAAAGTCGTCCAGACTTTCCCCAGTTTTTCTACCCACGTTCATCAGATACACTCCTCAACTAATATTAAATCAAAAGTATCAGGTGTACAACAGGAAAAAAACAGATTCTTCTGCACAAAATCCGAAGAGAAATTATTGTACTATATCGGCAGCAAATCATTTATAATGATGAACAACGGTTGGCTCATAAAACCCTTCGGAGTGGGGCCTGATATGAACGAGAAAGACCTTATTCAGTTGCTGGCTCTCTGCAAACAGGACGGGCTCATACAACATTATGAGAGGCTCAATCCCTCGCAGCGAAACCGTTTTTTGAAAAACCTTGAGGGATTAGACCTAAAACTTGTTTTTGAACTTCATAAAACCTTTTCTTGTCAGAATCTTGCGGCACCGATGCATCGGGAGTTACGGAATGCGCCCGTTGTTGAAATACCAAAAACAGCGCGGGAAAAAGAGAATGAACAAAAGGCACGGCAGAAAGGCGAAGAACTTCTCAGGAGCGGAAAGGTGGCCATTCTGATTGTCGCCGGAGGCCAGGGATCGAGACTCGGCTTTGACGGCCCGAAAGGGGCCTATCCTGTCTCACCAGTCAAGAAGAAACCGCTCTTTCAGCTCTTCGCGGAACAGGTCAAGGCAAGGTCATTGCACGTGGGCAGAAAGATTCCCCTGCTCATTATGACCAGTGAAGAGAACCACCGGGATACAATAGAGTTCTTCGAAAGACACAACTCTTTTGGTCTTCACAAAGATACCCTCTTCTTCTTCCGGCAGGAAATGCTTCCCGCGATTACACCGGAGGGCGAATTTGTTCTGAAGAATGAGAGTGATCTCTTTATGAACCCCAACGGACACGGAGGCTCATTGAAAAGCCTTTATGACTCGGGCCTTGTCGGCACGCTCATCGAAAGAGGTGTTTCCGAACTCTTTTACTGCCAGGTTGATAACCCCCTCGTGAAGATCGCGGACCCTGTTTTTCTGGGCTATCACGCCATGAACCGCGCGGAAGTCTCCACAAAGGTTGTGCGGAGGAGGGGCATCGAGGAGAAGGTCGGTGTATATCTCAACCGAGACGGCAAAGATGTTATTATTGAATACAGCGATTTAGGCCCTGAGTATATGTCGGCCATCGATGATAAGGGGAACGTTCTCTATTGGGCCGGAAACACGGCCATCCATATCTTCTCTCTTCCCTTTGTGCAACAGATCAATAACCAGGGCTTCGCCCTTCCCTATCACTGTGCGCGTAAGAAAGTTGAGAGAATGGACGCGGGTGGACAATCAACAGGCCTTAATGTGTGGAAGTTTGAGACTTTTGTGTTTGATGCCATTCCTCTGGCAGAAAGGACATGCTGCATGGAGATTCTCCGGGAGGAGGAATTCGCGCCGGTAAAAAACAGCGAGGGGGCAGATACTCCTGAAACGGCTCGTCAGGCCATGGAGAACCTCTTCAGAAAATGCCTTGAGAAAGCAGGCACCAAGGTAACACCCGGGGCCGCCGTCGAAATAAGCCCTCTTTTCGCTCTTGATGAAGAAGAATGCATACAAAAACTAAAAAATAAAAATACTGTCATCCATGGAGATACCTATATAGAATAAGGGTACCGTCGCATTGTACATAATAGGGGTGTCACAGGGTACTGAGTTGACTTTCATTGGTGTATCGTAGTTACAGCATTAACCTTTTCTTCGTGCTTCCTTGATCCAGTTCAACACTTCAACGATATTTTTTGAAATCGTCTCAAAATCACCTTTCGCTGTCAGATCCTTGGTAATAAGAGTAGAACCCATTCCGACACATGCCACACCTGCCTGAAACCATTTTGTAATGGATTCCTTTGTCCTCTCCACACCGCCCGTAGGCATGATATACGACCATGGCATGGGCGCGAGAATGTTCTTTACGAATTCAGGTCCTCCAACTTCGGCGCCGGGAAATATCTTGCATATCTCGGCCCCGTATTCCTCGGCGTGTGAAATTTCAGCCGCGCTGCCGCATCCAGGCACGTACGTAATCTTCCTTCGATTACAGACCTTGGCGACTACCCGGTTAAAAAACGGTGCCACGATAAAATTGGCGCCGTCGTTCATGTACAGTGCCGCGGTCCCCTGGTCGATAACCGAACCGGCTCCTAGGATGAGTTCCGGAGTTTGCTTTTCGCACCATTTGATCAACTCGGAAAATACCTCATGGGCAAAATCGCCCCTGTTGGTAAATTCCAGCACTTTTACGCCTCCATCGGCAACTGCTTTGGCAATCTTCTTGGCCAGTTCCAGGTCCTGATGGTAAAATACAGGTACAAGCCCGTCTTGTATCATTGTATGTAAAACCTCTAATCGTCTAAAACGTGCCATTATTATCCCTCCTTGCTATCCCGCCTTACAAAAACCATCCAAGTTGCTCGCTACCTTGATACCCGGCCTGATGTCTCTCCTGACATCACTTTCTCTACTTCTTCAACAGTCACCATATTGAAATCACCAGATATGGAATGTTTCAGGCACGATGCCGAAACAGCAAAATTGAGCGCTCTCTGAAGATCGTTACCATATGTGCGTAAGCCATAGATCAATCCGCCGCAAAACGCATCGCCTCCCCCAACGCGGTCAACGATATCGGTAATATCAAAAATGGGACCAACATAGAGCTTGCTCCCGTCAAAGGCCACTCCCGACCAGGTGTTGTGGTTTGCGTTTATACTACCCCGCAGGGTTATAGCGATCAGTTGCAGATCGGGAAACCTGTTCTTTATTTGTTCCGCGACGAATTGAAAATTTTCCGCCTTTACTTTTCCCGCGACAACGTCCGTATCGGGAGCTTTGATGCCAAAAACCTTCTCGGCATCTTCCTCGTTGCCTATGGCGATATCACAGTGCTTTACTAATTCCGGCATTACTTCCGATGCCTTCTTTCCCCACTTCCAGAGCTTGTCGCGGTAGTTCAGATCACAGGAAACCGTAAGTCCTTTCTCTCTTGCCTTCATAATCCCTTCAAGACAAACATCGCAGAGCCCCGCGCTTATCGCAGGCGTGATCCCTGTCCAGTGGAACCAGTCAGCATCTTCGTAAACCTTGTCCCAGTTGATCGTGCCCTTTTGTATTGTCGCGATTGAAGATCCGTCCCGGTCGTAAATCACCTTGCTTCCCCTCTGTACCGCGCCATTCTCGAGGAAATAGATTCCGATACGGTTGCCACCTCTGATGATCTTGTCTGTTCCAACGCCAAAACTTTTGAGATAGGCAATGCAGGCGTCTCCAAGATCGTTTTGGGGCAGGCGTGTTATAAAATCGGTTGAAATGCCATACTGGGCAAGCGAAACAGAGACATTTGACTCACCACCTCCAAACACAGCATCAAATGACCTGGCCTGCTTGAATCGCAGGAATCCGGGCGTGCTCAGCCTGAGCAGGATCTCTCCAAAAGTGATGACCTTTTTCACGTTATACCCCCAATCTCTTCATCATCGGGCGAGCCATCCTCCATCAACGGCTATCGTATATCCATGGATGTATTGTGATGCCTCTGACGCAAGGAAAACAGCGACCCCCTTGAGGTCCTCCGGCATGCCCCATCTTCCCGCGGGTATCCTTTCAGAGATCTCTTCAGTCCTTTTTGGGTCTGCGCGCAACTGTGCTGTATTGTCTGTCGCCATATAGCCTGGCGCGATGGCATTGGCATTGATATTGTATTTCGCCCACTCGTTTGCCATGAGTCTCGTGATCCCCATTACACCGCTTTTACTTGCCGTATAGGATGGCACCCGTATGCCTCCCTGGAAAGAAAGCATGGATGCGATATTGATTATCTTCCCGCCTGTTCCTTGTTTGATATACTGTTTTGCAGCGGCCTGTGATAAGAAAAATACTGTCTTAAGATTAACGTTTATGACATCATCCCAGTCCTTCTCACTGAATTCTATCGCGTCAGTCCTTCGTATGATCCCGGCATTATTGATCAGGATATCGATCCTGCCGAATGCTGTTACTGTCTTCTTAACGATGTCTTCTATCACTTTCGTCTCTGACAGGTTTGCCTCGATCCCCAGAAATTTTCTCCCCATTCCTTCAACAATCTTCCTGGTTTCATCAAGGTTATTCAAGTCGACCCCGGCAATATTCGCACCTGCTTCAGCGAGGCCGGTGGCCATACCCTGTCCCAGGCCGGTCCTGGCGCCCGTCACAATAGCGACCTTTCCAGCTAATTTGAACTGATCGAGTATCATAGTCACCTCCATAAGGATACTATTTCAATTCTGACATAGGTACATCATCCATGTCAGTGAATGTCTGGTTTTCTCCGGCCATGCCCCATATAAATGTGTAGTTTGATGTCCCAGCGCCTGAATGGATGGACCAGCTTGGAGAAATGACAGCCTCTTCGTTCCTCACAACGATATGGCGCGTTTCCTTCGGTTCCCCGAAGAAATGAAAGATCAATGCATCGTGGGGCAGGTCAAAATAAAAATAAACCTCCATTCGCCTATCATGCGTATGTGCCGGCATGCTGTTCCAGATGCTGTTTGGCGCAAGTTCCGTCATGCCCATGACAAGCTGACAGCTCTTCATCACACTTGGATGGATAAACTGATTAATGGTCCGCACGTTTGCCTTATCAGCATCCCCGAGGTGGACCTTCCGGGCATCATTCTTTGAAAGCTTTATGGTAGGATACGAGGCGTGGGCCGGGGTACTGTTAAAATAAAATCGTGCCGGATCACCCGTCGTGGCGCTCTTGAATGATATTTCCTGGGAACCCATGCCGATATAAAGGCAATCTTTCCTATCGAGCATATACTCCTTTCCGTCAACGAAGACAGCCCCCCGCGAGCCGACATTGAAAATCGCCATCTCCCTTCGTTCGAGGAAATACTCTACCCCCAGCGCCTTTGTCACTGTCAGCGATACTGTTTTATCAGCAGGACATACACCGCCCACTATGATCCTGTCGACATGGCTGTAAAACATCTTCAATGTGTCTTTTTCAAAAAGACCCTGGACCAGAAAATGTTTCCTGATGGTCTCAGTGTCCATCGACTTGAGGTGTTCAGGATGGATCGAATATCGAATATCCATAATATAGTTCTCCTTTCTAATTATGAAGTCAGGAACCCTTCCCTTGCGCCCGTTGCGGTGCCCCTATGCTCATTATTTCGACTACTATGTTCCGAATGGAATATATGATCATTAATGCGCCTGAGACAGGCAAACAGGAATATAAAACGCTTTTCGGTATGGCAAAAGCATTTGTCACGTCCTGCGCTAAATGGGTTAATTGATACGAATAATAGAAAAAGATTACCACAAAGACCAGGACCATTAATTCCACAATTATCCTGTATACGCTCCTCCCCGCATCGTTCTTGATAATCCTGACACCTATCCAGTCACCGACACTGAAATGCTCTTTGGTTATCCATAGCGCCGCGGACCCATAAAATACAAGGTACGCATAAAGCATCTCGACGATTTCATCAAACCAGTGCAGCGAGGCAACGGGAACGAAACGTACAAATACATTCGCCGATACTAAGATTGTCAGGAAAAAAAAGCACGTTATGGTAATGACCTTTAACACGTTTAAAATAACCTTATCGATCCATCCCAATACGTTCATGATAGTCTCCATACGATCACCCCGTTATTTGCCCATAATGAGATAGGGGAGGAAAGTAGAAATCGAAGGGGTGTAGGCGATGATGACCGTTACAATAAAAATCCCGATTAAATAGGGCAATATTTCTTTTGATAATTCCGGCAGACTGACCTTGCTAAAGCTGGATACGGCAAAGAGACACATACCGACAGGGGGTGTCAGATTTCCGATCATGATCAGTAAAGTCATCACCACACCAAAATTGACGAGATCAATCCCGAATTTCTGTGCTATAGGCGCGAAGATAGGTATGGTAATAATAAAGATCGCGTTTCCTTCGAGAAAACATCCAAGTATCAGCACAACGACCATCACCATTGCCATGATACCTACCGGAGTGGCGCTCATGTGTGTGAGATTATAGATGATCTGATCAGGGATCTTCTGGTGTATGGTAAACCAGCCGAAAAAACCGGCCGCGGCAATAATGAACATGAGGCTGACGGTCTGCTTAATAGAAGCCCAGAAAACTTTCGGCAGATCTTTCAGTTGTAAATCTTTATAGAGGAATCCCAGGAACAAGGCATACAGGCAAGCAACCACCGCAGCTTCAGTGGGTGTAAAAATACCGGTTAAAATCCCTCCTATCACGATGACAGGCGCTAATAAAGCCAGCAAAGCCCCTTCAATGCTCGTTATGATTTCATGGAAATCGGCTCTGGGCGCCTTCGGCAGATTCCAGCGCTTTGCGGAAAATCCTATTGCGACCATTATCGCTATTGCCATTAAAAATCCGGGAACAAAACCCGCTAAAAAGAGCTTACTGACCGATACCCCTGTTAACGCCCCGTACAGGACAAAGGGAATACTTGGGGGAATAACGGGGCCGATGGTAGATGCCGATGCCACGATCGCCGCCGAGCTTTTTGGTTTAAAACCGTTGTCCACCATTGCCTTATGCAACACCTGGCCCAAACCTGCCGCGTCGGCGATAGCGGAACCGGACATTCCGGAAAATATGACGTTTGCCACCACACATACATGGCCGAGACCTCCTGGAAGATGTCCGATAATGGCTTTTGCGAACCGGAATATCCTGGTCGTAATACCCCCAGTATTCATAAGGTTCCCGGCCAGTATGAAAAAGGGTACAGCAAGCAGTGTAAAACTCGTCGTTGATGCGTACATTCTCTGGGGCAGCATGGTTAAAATCGATTGGTTGCCCAAACCGACAAAGAAAGCGATTGCAGTAAGACCCATGGCAACGGCAATCGGAAGGTCAATCATGATCAGCACTAATAAAACGAGAAAAATCATAAGAGTCAGCATTTGACTACTCCTCGGTGTGTCCTGACAGATCAAACCCACTGGGAAGCGCCAAGATCAAGATAGAACTTTTCGATCCCATCGCTTCCCTCACTTAAACCGATACTATTGAAGGTGCATGCCTATTTTGCTTCTTCAGCCATCTTTACAAAGGCAGCGATGTTGTCCTCTCCGGCAATTGCCTTCATGCGATCATAAGCGGGCTTCATCAATGCCTTGAATTTTGCCTTGTCCGGATAGGTTACTTCCATGCCAAATTTTTCTAACTGTTTGATCTGGTTTGCTTCATCGTCTCTGACTGATTTTCTCATCCAGTCCCCGGCTTTTTTACTTTCCTCTTTCATTATTTTCTGCTGCTCCGGTGTAAGCTTATCCCAGACTTTCTTGCTGATTACGTGGACCATCGAATTGTAGTTGTGGCCCGTCATTGTAAGGTACTTATTTGTCTCATAGATCTTATTGGAATAGATCACAGCGATAGGGTTCTCCTCGCCGTCTACCGTACCCTGTTTTAAGGCCATCGCCAATTCATTAAAATTGATCGTAGCCACAATGGCTCCCAGGGCTTCCATCGCAGCCTGTGTCGGCAATTCCGGCGGAGTTCTTATCTTTAGCCCCTTTACATCCTCAGGATTTTTAACAGGGTGCTTACTATTTGTAAGGTTTCTGAAACCCCATTCCCAGTTTGAAAGGAACACCAGACCGGCCTTATCAAGATCCGGAACAGCCCACTGGATAAACTTTCCATCCAGAACCCTATCGGCATGTTTGTAATCGTTAAATATGAAGGGAAGCATAACACAGTTAAATTTCTTTGAATATTTACCAAGCTGTCCCTGTGTGGGTAAGCTCATATCCACCGCACCCAAAATATTTTGTTCAAGGACTTCAGGCGGTGAACCAAGGGCGTTGTTGGGATATATTATGATTTTGATTTTCCCGTTTGTCCTTTTCTCCACGGCTTCAGCGAACATCTTGCTTGCTATGTTCCCGGGATGGTCATCGGCGGCGAAGTGCGCTAACTTCATCGTAATGACCGCAGGTTGAACGGCTTGTCCATAAGCGAATGAAACACTGACGATCAGAAACAGAAGAATTACAAATAATTTTTTCATGTTACCCTCCCATTTTTATTTGGTTTTGATAAACATTCTACCGCCTTTTGGAATCTTTTAACTCGCCTTGAATCCCAGTCGTTTGGAAATTTCTAGAGCTGTTTCCATTACTTCCTTTTTCAGCGTATCTTGTATCAACCGTTTTGTGACCCTGAAAGCTGGACCGGAGAGACTGATTGCGGACACAGCCTTCCCTTTATCGTTGAAGATGGGTGCTCCAACACAGCGGATTCCTACTTCGTTTTCTTCGTCGTCAATAGCGTACCCCTGGTTCCTAATTATTGCGAGTTGTTCTTTAAGTTGGAGAGGATCAATGATCGTGTGCGAAGTCTTGCGGATCAACCCTTTTTCTTGAATGAGGTTGTCGATCTCTTCATCTGAAAAATACGAGAGCAGTACCTTTCCGACTGCGCAACTATGAACAGGGTTTCGTGATCCTACCATCGAAGACATCTTGAGTCCTCCGGTGTTCTGCTCCGTCTCTATCTTATCGATGTAAACAATCTCATTGTTATCGATAATGACCATATGGACGGTTTCTCTTGTGCTCTCAACAAGGTCTTTAAGAAGTGGCTCGGCGAGTTTCCTGAGATCGAGCTGGTTAATAATAAGGTTCCCCAACTCAAGGAGTTTCAGTCCCAAGAGATATTTTTTTGTCTTTGTGTCCTGTTTAATATATCCACAATAGGCAAGTGATAAGAGGAGGCGGTGTACCGTTCCCTTTGGAAGTTTCAACGCATCCGATAGATTACCGATACTTATCCCCTGGGAACTATGCGCTACAAGATCAAGGATCTTTGAGGCCCTTTCTATGGTCTGGACAAGATTAGAAGGTTTCGACTTCATCCTCATATGTTCCGTATTAAGAAACTATGTTCCATAATACAAAATGTGGGAAACATTTGTCAAGATGATTTTGCCGTTTTGATTTTTCCGTTTCTCTTATTTCCTTCACATAATCCAACGTTGCGTTCAAAAATATCGTCCAGAGGGCACCCGTGTGACGGGGAAGGGGCGACAGAGGCGTACATTTTAGTAAGTTGAGCAACACCTGCTCCGTGGATACCTGGACAAAGGCAACAAAGCAGTGGTAATGAGGCGACTTGGTATAAGGAGTGATCTTTGATAAACATAATCTCCGATTCACGAGCTTTCTTTGAACCCGCATTACAGATTAAAGAGGTATACGAGAATCCCTTGGTTCAACAAACAGTATGCATCTTCATGAAATTTGTTTTTCCCGAAATTGATGGAGGGTGACTTGCCACGATAATGACTTTAGTGCCCTTTTGAGCGTAACCAAGCTTCGCAAGCATACCATCGACACTCTTTATCAGATCATCTGTATTGGTGAAGTGCTGTACGGGAGATGCTGTAACGCCCCAGTACATCGACATCTGCCTGACAACTTTTTGTTCCGGTGAAAAAGCGATGATAGGGATTTTTGGCCTGAACTTCGAAATAAGGCCTGCCGTAAAACCTGATCGTGTAAAAACTACGATCCACTTAGCGCCGACCTCTTCGGCCGCCTTTGACACCGCATGCGCCACGGCGCCGGAAAACTCCTGAATTACATGGCCCATCGGTATGTTTTCTCTCTGCTGCATCACGCTTAGCCGGGAATTCTCCGTGAAGGTGATAACGCTGTTCATCGCTTTTACTGATTCAATTGGGTACTTGCCGACAGATGTCTCTTCGGAAAGCATGAGGGCGTCGGTCCCATCAATGACCGCGTTGGCAACATCCGTTGTTTCCGCTCTTGTGGGCCGCGAGTGCACCGTCATCGATTCGAGCATCTGTGTTGCCGTTATGACGAGCCGTTGTTTTTTATTTGCCTTCTCGATGAGCATCTTCTGAAGCATAGGCACCTCTTCAAGGGGCATCTCAACCCCGAGGTCGCCTCTAGCAACCATGATTCCATCTACCATATCGAGGATCCCATCAATATTTTCTATGGCTTCCCCCTTCTCTATCTTTGCGATAATCGGGATTGAAACCGCTTTATTCGATAACCACCCCTTTACGATCGCAATATCGTTGACAGTTCTCACAAAAGAAAGGGCGACATAGTCGACGTCCATGCCTATCCCGAATTCGAGATCGGCCCTGTCCTTATCGGTGAAGAAAGGCGCACTCACGTTCATGCGGGGAAGATTAACGCCCTTTCTTTCCTTCAGTATCCCGCCCTCTAGAATAAGGGCTGTCAATACGTCTTTCTTGTTCGCCGTAATCTGAAGTCTGAGTAATCCATCGTCAAGAAGAATGATATCGCCTGTTTTGGCGTCCTTCATAAGCCATGGATAATCGATGTAAATCTCCTTTTCGTCTCCTGTGCCATCACCTTTTCGTATGTGAAGTCTTTCTCCTTTGACGAGGTGCACCTTGTGGTTTTTGAGATTTCCTACCCTGATCTTAATACCCTGGAGATCCTGAAGGATAGCGACATCTTTTCCAAGTCTGCGGGATATCTCTCTGATCTTTCCCATGGCATCTTCGTGAAAGCGATAGTCTCCATGAGAGAAATTAAGGCGGGCCACGTCCATTCCATTCATAATAAGCAATTCTATGGCCTTTCTGCTCGACGTTACCGGCCCGATAGTACACACAATCTTTGCTTTTCTCACGTGATACACCCCCTTTTTAATGAATACAAACTGAAAAACAGGCGATCGCTCTTCACCCTAATATCTAAGTTATGGCACAAAATGAGTCTCCCCATCGGTCCTGTATGGTTCGCTCAATTTTCTTCAGTTCAATCGCTTTAAGCTTCGGTAAAGATTCTCGGCATATATTTCTCGCTCGGAGCATAAGGTCCATGTCGCGCATGATCTCTCCCACCCTAAATCGGGGAACGCCCGACTGTCTGGTCCCAAGCATATCCCCTACCCCACGGATCAACATATCCTCCTCTGCTATCTTGAATCCGTCCGTTGTTTTTTCCATTATGCGGAGCCTCTTCGTGGCAAGCTCAGTCCTACGCGAAGAAGTTATGAGGATACATCTTGATGCATGCGCGCCCCTGCCCACGCGCCCCCGAAGCTGGTGAAGCTGCGAAAGACCGAACCTCTCCGCGTGTTCAATGACGATCATCGTTGCGTTCGGGACATCTATGCCTACTTCTATGACTGTTGTGCAGACAAGCATATCGATCATTCTGTCTTTAAATCGCATCATCGTCTTCTCTTTTTCTTCGGCTTTCATGCTCCCATGAAGCAGGCCTACCCTGTATTGAGAAAATACGGTATCCTGAAAATAGGCAGCCATCTTCGTGGCGTTCAGGAGGTCTAGCTTGTCGGATTCTTCGATGAGGGGATAGACGATATAGACCTGGTGCCCATTCTTTATTTCACCCTGAATTATTTCATAGACCTTTGCCTTTTCATCCTCCAGGAATATTTTTGTCCCTATGCCCTGTCTGCCTTTCGGCATTTCATCGATGACAGAAACATCGAGGTCGCCGTACACGACCATGGAGAGCGTTCTCGGTATCGGAGTCGCGGTCATCATGAGCACATCCGGCGTCAAGCCCTTTTCGATGAGCCATCTCCTCTGAAGCACTCCGAAACGGTGCTGCTCGTCGATAACAACAAGGCCGAGATTGTGGAAGGCCACGTCTTTCTGTATAATCGCGTGGGTCCCGACGATAACGGCGATATTCCCATTGTATATTCCATCGAGGACGGCCTTCCGGTCTTTCCCCATGTTTCCCCGTAAAAAAACCATGGGTATGTTGAGCGCTTCAAAAAATCGGTGAATAGACAGGTAATGCTGCTCCGCGAGTATTTCTGTGGGCGCCATGAAAGCGACCTGGTACCCGCTGTCAACCGCCGCGCATGAGGCCATAACGGCGCAGATGGTCTTACCGGAGCCCACATCGCCTTGAATGAGACGGTTCATGGGTTCGGCGCTCGTCATATCGGTTTCGATCTCATGGATAACCCTCTTCTGGGCATCCGTAAGCTCAAAGGGCAAGCTCTTGACAAATTTTTTGTAGAAAGGCCCCTGGGGACGAAAAGAAATGCCTCTTTCTTTCTTCCGTTCCGCTCTATTCATCCATAAAGCCGATTGAAAGAGCATGTACTCCTCTAAGATAAGGCGCTCCATATATCTATGTCTCAGGCCTTCTTTATACCAGTCTTCTTCAGGAGCGTGGATATGGCGAAAAGCCGCCGGGAGTGAGGCAAGCTTATGATATTGCTCAACGTTCTCAGGAAAGATACAACTCACACCTTCCCCGTAGAGGTTCAATGCGTCTTCTATGAGTTTTCTCAGGGTACCCTGCTTTATCCCGTCCAGAGGAGAATAAAGAGGGAGAATCCTTTTCAGATCAACGCTGTCGGTTCCGTCTTCAAGTACAACAACTTCGGGGTGGACCATTTGCAGCACTTTGCCAAATCTGCTCACCTGGCCCGACAGAAAAAGGATGTTCCCTTTTTCGCAAATCCTTTTCAAATATGATTGCGACCACTGGAACCACTTCAGGGAAAGAGCGCCCGTTTCATCTTCGACAACTACTTCATAGCCTTTTTTTCGGGCATGTCTAAAAAAGAGCGACCGATAGGCAACGACCGTTGCAATAATATTTCCCCTCTTGCCTTCCTCTAAACCGGCTATGGGGTGGATCGTCCGTCTGTCCATGTATCGCACGGGAAGAAAATAGAACAAATCCTCGATGGTTGTTATGCCTTTTTCTTCCATGCTTTGGGTGATTTTCGGACCCACACCCTTTAACTGCGAAACCGGTGCTTTTATGTGTTCCAAACTCATTTCTCCCTTTCCCATTTCCGATTTTTATATTACAATATATCCACAGTCTTTTAAATGACAATGATAAGTATCGAGCGGCACACAGAATGAACCATTTCTTGATCTCTAGGTCACTTTTTTCTTTATCGCCGGATAACTTTGACTGGAAAAGCTTTGATCGGTGCACTATCTTGAAATTGAGTTCTTGTTAACCATGGAAACCTTCAAAGAAATATCGATAAACGGCACAACGATCAGGATCGTAAAAGGTGACATCACGGAAAGTGACACCGATGCCATCGTCAATGCGGCGAATTCCTATCTGCAGCACGGCGGTGGCGTGGCGGGCGCCATCGTGAGAAAAGGTGGCAGCGTTATCCAGGATGAAAGCAACGCGATAGGCTATGTGCCTGTCGGGGAATGTACAATCACGACGGGGGGCGCGTTAAAAGCACGGCATGTTATTCACGCCGTGGGCCCACGCATGGGAGAGACAGACGAAGAGAATAAATTGAAAAAAACGATCAATAACGTACTGGGGCTGGCGTCCTCAAGAGAATTGAAGTCCATTGCCATACCTGCTATCAGCGCGGGCATATTCAGATTCCCCAAGGATAAGTGCGCCCGCATTCTTATTGAAGAGACTACGGCATTCGTAAGAGAAAAGAAAACCACACTGAAGGAAATTATCTTTTGCCTTATGGATACAGATATTATTGATTTTTTTGTGGCAGAGACCATCAAACAAGAAAGAGGTGCACAATAGATGTGCGGGATATTCGGAATTTTCGACCATAGAGACGCAGCAAATATTACCTATCTTGGCCTCCATGCTCTTCAGCACAGGGGTCAGGAAAGCGCCGGTATAGCAAGCACGGATCATGAAACGATAAAGTCTCACCGGCAAATGGGCCTCGTGTCGGATATCTTCAATGAAGACGTACTTGCAAAGCTTGAAGGCAGCTCTGCCATCGGTCATGTACGATATTCAACGTCCGGTTCAAGCAACCTCGGCAACGCGCAACCACTTGTTATAGAATACGCAAAAGGCTATCTGGCCATTGCCCACAACGGAAATCTTACGAATGCGAGGATCATCAAAGAAGAACTCCAGAATTACGGATCCATATTCCAGTCTACCTCAGATACCGAGGTTATTATCCACCTCGTTGCCTTATCCCACGAAAACTCAACCATAGAGCGGCTCGTCAGCGCCCTTCGCAGGGTTGAAGGCTCCTATTCTATGCTTGTTCTCACAAACGAAGAACTCATCGCCGCCAGGGACCCCTTTGGCTTCAGGCCCCTCGTGCTGGGAAAGCTGAAAAACTCTTATATCATCTCCAGTGAAACATGCGCTTTCGATCTTGTCGGCGCCAAATATCTCCGGGAAATCGAGCCCGGTGAAATCCTCCATATCAGCAAGAACGCCATCAAGAGCTACAGGCCTTTTAAAAAACAGAACCCAAAATATTGTATTTTTGAATTCATTTATTTTGCCAGACCTGACAGCTTCATGTTCGGCAAGACCGTCTACAATGTGAGAAAGGCCCTTGGCCGGCAGCTCGCAAAGGATACGCACGTCGACGCCGATATGGTAATACCAATTCCCGACTCGGGCATCGGAGCGGCCATCGGATATTCCCAGGAAACAGACATCCCCTTCGAACTCGGTCTCATCAGGAACCACTACGTGGGGAGAACATTTATCGAGCCAAAAGAATCGATACGCCATTTCGGCGTGAAGCTAAAGCTGAACGCCCTGAGAGACATCGTCAAAGGCAAAAAAATCGTCGTTGTGGATGATTCGATTGTGAGGGCAACGACCGGCAGGAAGATTATCAAGATGCTTCGTCAGTATGGAGCAAGAGAAATCCATTTCCGGGTTTGCTCTCCGCCGACCGCATACCCGTGCTTTTACGGGATCGATACCCCGAGTCGGGCCGAGCTTATAGCATCTTCTCATAGTACCGAAGAGATCAACAAATACATGGGTTCCAATACCCTGCAATATTTGAGTATCGAAAGCATGAAAACCGCCCTGGGGAACGGCGAATATGAGTACTGCGACGCATGTTTTTCCGGTACCTATCCATCAAAATTTCCCTGGGGAATGGAACTGGGACAGATGGAATTATTTTCAAGGGGTGATAAATGTTAAATAATCGTGAAGTTCTTCTGAACATCCTGAAAACACTTTCTTACGAGGAAGGAGAATTTGTTCTCGTAAGCGGCAAAAAAAGCAGCTTTTACATCGACGCGAAAGAAACAACACTCAACCCTGAAGGCATGTATCTGGTAGGCGATATTATGTACCGGATGGTAAGAGAGATACCCGATATCGAAGCGGTTGGTGGAGTTAGTATCGGAGGGGATCCTCTTGTCTGCTCAACGGTTCTTGCATCCTTCATTGCGAAGGATAATCTTCTGGGCTTTCTTATCAGAAAAGAACCAAAGGGACACGGGAAGAATCTCTGGATTGAAGGCGAGAGAAATTTGAAGCGAGGCATGCATGTGGTAATCCTTGAGGACGTGGTTACCACAGGGGGGTCATCGTTGAAAGCGATTGAATCGACTGAAAAGGAGGGTTACAAGGTGAAAGCGGTCATCGCACTTCTTGACCGTCTCGATGGTGGGAAGGAAATGATAGAATCAAAAGGGTATATATTCAAGGCAATATTTACTCTCAATGACTTGCGATAATTGAGTAGATTCTGGATACATTTTCTATGTGACACCTTCCACATTCCAAGTTGCCAAAAAAGTAACTCAACCCATGCGAATGTGGTAACAGTCTACCTTATAGAATCCATCAAGTGTGAAACAAGCTCTTTTTTTCCTTGTCCTGTCCGTGAAGAAAAAACCAGGACAGGTTTTCCAGGGAAATAATCACCAAACAACTTTCTCTTTCTTAATATGTTGGCCTGGATCTCTTTGTCTGATTTTGTGAGGACAAAAGAAAAATTTAATTTGTTGTTCAGGAGCCACTCTACGAGCATTTCGTCAAGACTGTCTATTTCACGTCGTATGTCGAAAAGCCATACGATGTTTTTTATCCGTTTGTTTCCCAGAATGTAGCCTTCAATCATACTTCTCCAGGTCTGAGAAACGGCTTTCGATACCTTTGAAAAACCGAACCCGGGAAAATCAGAAAAGATAATCGATTTCTTTTGTCCTCCCAATTCATATTGTACCTTGAAAATATTAATAATTCTTGTTGCTCCGGGTGCAGAGCTTGTCCTCGCGATCTTTCTTTCAACGAGGCTGTTTATTGTGGAGGACTTACCGACATTTGAACGTCCGATAAAACAGATTTCGGGTAGAGTAGCACCTGCTGTCCCCTTAAGACTGACGATACTTTTTACAAATTCAGCATTGATTATTATCATGAGTCTTCAGCGTGCAGAGAGTCAATAATGCTGTCCGTTTTTAAAGATTAACGAAAACAACATTTCCCTGATTTCTTTCACCCTGCGTCCATTCATATCCTGTAATAACTCATCTATCCTTTTTCGTAAGCTTAACCAGTCGACAGGAGGTGTTTTCACTATCATAATTTTCTCATGAGGTGTATCTTTTATTTCTTCTTGATGAGACACAAGCTCCTCATGAATCTTTTCTCCAGGCCTGAGGCCCGAGTAAACAATATCAATGTCCTCTCCCGCCCTGAGACCCATGAGACGTATCATATCCGTGGCGAGATCAACAATCTTCACAGGCTCGCCCATATCAAGAACAAAAATTTCACCACCTTTGCCGATAGCGCCTGCTTGCATGACAAGTTGTGCCGCCTCAGGTATGCTCATAAAATATCTTGTCATCTCGGGATGAGTGACGGTAACAGGACCGCCTCTCATGATCTGTTTCTTGAAAAGCGGAATAACACTACCTGCACTATTCAAAACATTTCCGAATCTTACGGCGATAAATTTTGTCTTTTGCTGCTGATTCATGCCCTGGCAGATTAGCTCCGCGATGCGTTTTGTGGCTCCCATAATACTAACAGGTTTGACAGCCTTGTCAGTCGAAATCAAGACAAATTTTTCTACCCCATACTTTGCCGATACTTCCGCCACGTTTAATGTTCCACGAATATTGTTCTTTATTGCTTCAAAAGGATGGGCTTCCATAATGGGAACGTGTTTATACGCCGCAGCATGAAACACCACCTGAGGTGTATATTCTTTCATTACCCGTTCTATTCTGTTCGTATCGAGGATATCTCCGAGCACAAAAGCATGCTGTGCACCAGGGAATGCCTCCGAAAATTCCATTTCAACGTTGTAGAGCTCGTTTTCGACTCTCTCAAAGAGAATAAGCTGTTCAGGCCCGACCTTCGCAATTTGACGACAGAGTTCCAGGCCGATTGAACCCGCCGCCCCAGTAACAAGAACACGCTTGCCGGAAAGGTAATCCCTGATCTGTTCCCTGTTAAGTTCAATATGCTCTCTTCCCAGGAGATCTTCTATTCTGATTTCCCTGATCTGGTTTATCGTAATTTTACCGTTGAGGATGTCGCTGATTGCAGGTAGCGTCTTGCATATCATTCCGGCGTTATTGCACTGGCGTATGATCTTTCGCATTTCTTTTCCGTTAATCGACGGGATTGCCACGATTGCCTCTTGAACGCTTTCCTTAACGCCCATCTCTTCTAACTGATCAATGGATCCTAAAATAGGAACATTGTGAATTCTTCTTCCTTTCTTCGCAGAATCATCATCAAGAAATCCAACAACATCATAGTCAATATGTGGATTCTGCCTCATCTCCCGGAGCAGCATCTCCCCGGCATCCCCGGCACCGATTATGACAATTCTCTTACCATTCTTGTCTTTTGCAATATAAACCTCGCGAGAAAGTCTATACAGAAAACGTGAACCGCCAATAAAACTGATTACGATAAAACAATCAATGATAAAAACTGAACGCGGAAAACCAACAAGTCCATAGAAAAAGGTTATATACGCAACAAAAAGAATAGAGCTGAGTGCAATTGCTTTTAATATTCTTGCCAGATCGCTTATTGACGCATATCTCCACATTCCGCTGTAAAGGCCAAAAGAAAAGAAAGAAAGGGTTCTGATGGTAATCAATACCGGAATGGATACCAACATTTTCTGATAAAAAACCCCAGGAACGGAAAAATTAAAGCGCAGAAGAAAGGCAAACCAATACGAAAAAGCAGTTAAAAAAACGTCGCTGCCGACAACAATAATTCTTTTCCATCCTCCAAATAGTTTCATATTATTTCAGTATTCATCATCGTACTTTGTAAATTGAAAATGAATATTCACGGTACTGATTCATCTCTGGTATTTTCAGCTTCTCAAACATAGATTGTTGAATGATCTTTCGGATACCGGGAGCAAAGTCATCAATTGTTCTTTCATCAATAACCAACAGCGTCGCGTGGTGGTCTGTTACAAGCGCCTTCATGGCATTATTATCAATAGTATCCGGTAGTTCAACAAAGTCCGCATTAGCATAAAATGCAACCCTATTCAGGGTTGGCTGTACTATAAATGTCGTATTCGAAAGACCCATATTTTTCAATACAATTCCGGCCTTTTTGAGTTCCAGTTTATCGGACCTGTCGGAAAAAGCAGTCTGCGGTACCAATACTATCAATACAAGAACAAACAAAAATACTGCATCAAATCGCGCATATTTCCGGAACAACTCGGTGTCACATAACCATTGCTTTATTCTCTCTCGGATCTCAAAAAAGCCTGCTCCTGCCCATCCCAGAGCAGGAAAGACCATGAGCAGCCCGTGGCGTGTACCTAGATAATATATTCTTGTCAAATATAAAAAGCACCCCAAAAATACCACAGAAAACCACAGAAGAACCATTATGTCATTTTGTGAATAAGGGATAAATCGCCGCTTGTACACCCCACATAAAAATAGCAAAAACAGAATTGCATTAAAGGATTTAAAAAACTTGTATAGTACTTCCATAAGAAAAGTCGTATAACGGTGTCTCGTGGAGAGATCAAAAAACGCCTGTAATTGACTGGAAGCGTGTCCAAGAAGCTCCGGCTTTAATTTTAATGGTTGATCATTACTGTAGATTAGTTGGGAGATCTTGCTTATCGAAGGCCCCGCTTCCCATCTATGAAACTTATTCTTCATAAGTATCAGCGCCGGGGACGCCAAGATAGGAAGAGAAAAGAGAAAAATACATATGTAGAGAAGACCCCTTTTTTTGTTCCTTTTGTCACTTAAAATAAACCACAGGACCCAAAAAATAACAATTAAGAAAATCATAGCGCCTTCTAACCGGGTAAACATGGCAAAACCGGTGGCCAGGCTTGATAAAATGAATAAAGAGTATTTTTTATGGGAAATGCCTTCCCACGCAAACCATAGTGCGGTAACGGAGAAAAACCAAAATACCGGCTCCCTGAGTACGTCCGATGAATATTCCACAAAGCGAGGATGTACAGTATAAAACAACGTAGACACAATGGCTACATTTTGATTGAATAATCCTCTTATAAGGAAAAACAGAGGGATGATGGTCAAGGAACCAAAGACGACTGAAACCACTTTTCCTGAAAATTCCCAATCATGTAAAAATGTTTGGAATAAAGCGATCAAAAACGAGTAAAGATTAAAAAAACCGTAGTCAACTATGCCCTGAATATTTCCGGAGCTGATGCTTTTTGCGATTTTGATGTAGAGAAGACCATCGATGGTAATAATCTGAGCATGTGCAAGAACATACCGAATGAAGAAGGCTGGAATGAGAAGTAAGAGCAAAATGCCATACGGATTTCCCCTTGTAAGATACGTCGTTAAATTTTGCTTCATTTTGCTTTGCTGTCGATCTGAAACAGCCACAATAGCATCAGGTATTTTTTCCAAAATATCAGTCTTGGTTGTTTTCGACATGGCTGATTACTTTTGCGGGCACGCCAACTGCAAAAGAGGCTTCAGGCAGATCATTGATCACGACACCTCCTGCCCCAATGGTTGCCCACTTGCCAATTGTCATCCCGTTTATTATTTTACTGCCGATACCGCAAAAGACACCCACTTGCAGTTGTACATTTCCTGCCAGATTTACGCCTGGCGAAATATGAGCATAATTGCCGATCCGACAATCATGGTCTATCGTGGCACCGGTATTGATTATACAATGATCGCCAATAAACGTATCTGGCTGGACCACCGCTTTTGCAAAAACCACTGTTCCCTGTCCTATGCGGGCCGTTGAGTGCACATAAGCGCTTGGATGCACGACGGTTACCCAACGAAGACGCGGGAACCGGCTTACAATATCTTTTCTTATTTTATTATCACCTATGGCGGTAAGGGCCTGCTCAATACTATCATAACCAATGTCAGAAAGTGGGCCAACTATTTCAATATCAAGAATGCTGCTCCCCCATTTCTCAGGATTATCATCATAGATTCTGTTCACTTCAATACCCGATGCAATAAGTGTGCTTACAACCACCTTTGAGTGTCCCCCTGCACCGATAACAATCACGCTCTTTTGCATATCATTGGCCCTTTGTATTCGAACCGGTAAACTCCGGCATCGTGGCGTGCCCGTCTGCACTTATTCCTTCCCTTTTCAATATCTTTATAAACGTTAACCAGATAATTTTCATATCCAACAAAAAGCTCTGGTGATCAACATACCATACATCGAGTTTGAATTTCTCCTCCCAGCTTATTGCATTCCTTCCATTCACCTGTGCCCAGCCGGTTATTCCCGGTTTGGCTTCATGGCGACGTGCCTGCTCCGGCGTATACCGGGGTAAATATTGCATAAGGAGTGGTCTCGGCCCGACAATGCTTAAGTCGCCCTTGAGAACATTGAACAATTGAGGCAACTCGTCAAGGCTGAACCGACGAATAAATTTTCCGAAAGCAGTTAACCGGATACGATCCGCCAGCAATGTTCCTGAAGAATCTCTCGTATCATTCATGGTTCTAAACTTATAAATTTGAAAAGATTTGCCATATAGTCCCGGGCGTATTTGCGTGAATATCACGGGGCGACCCATAGCGATAAAGATACACGCTGCAATAGTCAGGATAAAGGGAGATAATAATATCGTAATCACAATCGAAACCGATAGATCGAAAAACCGTTTCATTAATCTTTTTTCAAGTCTCTTCACTCAATAATGCGTTATAAAAATCAACAAAAGCTGACGTAACAAGTTCTTTGGAATAATACTTTGCCACTCTCTCTCTGGATTGCGCCCCCATCTGGTTTCTCATGTCGGGTTTTTCAATCATTTTTAACATCCTTTCGGTCAGTTCACTTACATCTCGAGGGGTATACAAAAATCCAGTAATCCCTTCCTCTATCGCATCTGTTATACCATATATCCTGGTTCCGATTGAAGGTATGCCAACAGACCCGGCTTCTACAGTCGTCATACCGAATCCCTCACGATAGCTCGGTAAACAAAACACATCGGCTGCAGCCATGAACGTTTCCGGTTTGTCTGTATATTCGTCAAAATGAATCTTGTCGGAACAGCCTTTGCAATGCCCCAATATGCTTTGCTTCATATTGTCTTCATCGGGTCCCACAATAATAAGTTGAACATTTTTATGAATACTGGATACTCTCACAAAAGCCTGTATAAGATCCAACAAACCTTTATCAATGGCCAGTCTTCCGAGGAATAAAAATACAACATCAGATTCGTCAATTAAAAACATTTCTCGTAAGCTTTTTCGTACTTCATAATTCGGGGCAAAACGTTGTGTATCTACCCCACAGATCGAACCATTTGCGATTACATGTGATCTCGACTCAGATATGACATTTTCCTTAATCAAAAAATCTCTCTGGGAACGGCTATCGACTAGAATCTGCGTGGCGCAGATAGCTATCAACTTATCGGCAGCTTTTAAACACCACCTCATAACACCTCTACGCGTGGCCCAAATTTGCCCTGTAAATGTATGAATTCTTATCGGTACTCGCACAAGAAATGCAGCAAGCATGGATAACAAACCTGCCTTAGGCGTAACTGAATGAACTGCATCAAACCGGTATTTTCTGAATAAAAAGATCAACCCAAAAAGAGCGTTTATGTCGCGTATCGGCGATATTGCTCTTTTGATGAATAGCGGTATAACGTTCAGGCTCAAACCGAATAGTTTTAAAAAATCAGGATTTTCCGTATTCGTTACAACGCTTATATCGTATTGCGTCGACAACGCTTTCAGATGGTTCACTAAAAAAACCTTTACGGTAATTTCAGCAGCTGTAATAAAACATATTTTCTTTTTCTGCATTGGTTAGAGAGAAATTCATCATAGAGGAAACTGCCATTTTCACCATAGCGTTATTCCTCTTTTTTCATAGAGCAATTCAATTGAGTGAACTACCTCTCCTTCACGGAAGGGGACTTCTCGGCAATGGAGTCAAATCATAAGCCCGGAACGGATATTGATAGAATGCTGCTGACAATACTATCTGCAATAGCTTTTTCGTCACCTCTAAGTTTCCTGTTTCTCATTTCGACCAGTATCTCATGAGCATTAAATAGTGCAAACAGACGATACGCAAAGCTTTTTACATAGGACTTAGTGAAGAGTTTCAATGTTTCGCCTTTCCCCACAAGTGAAGGGCCGTATGTTTTTATGATACGCCTGACCGTCTGTCCGCTTAAGAGATAATTGTTTAGATTTACACGGCCCTCTCTAACAAAATACAACGGTTCCTCTATCCTGCCGAAAGAAGAAGTTTTGAATGTCCTGCACCAAAGCTCATAATCTTCTGCACGGACATACTCGGGATCGTAGGGATTCTCTCGAAACCATTCAATATGGCCCGTAACCGTGGCATGATGTAACAAACCCTTTTTGAGAACCCTATCCAGTCTCATATTCGACGAGTCAACATGCCGTATTCCCACTGCTTGGCATTGCTGATTCATTGAATACATCGAAGTATCAACCAAATCAATATTTGAGTTCTCTCGTAAATATCTAATTTGCTTTAATAACCGCTCAGGGTGCATCAAATCATCAGCATCCATTCTCGCATAATATTTTCCCCTTGCTAATTGTGTCATCTTATTCAGAGCCGCCACAAACCCCATCCTCTCTTCTTCCCTGTAAACATGAACCCGTGAATCTTTTACCGACTGGACGATCTCGAATGACCCATCAGTGGAGTGATCATCAATGGCAATAAGTTCCCAATCCTGAAAGGTTTGGGCAAAAATTGACCGCAAAGCATCTTTCAGGGTGCCAGCGTTGTTATAAAACGTCAGTCCTATGGTAATTTCCGGATTCATATTCTGTTTCACAAATCCTTCATTTTTGTAATATCGGCGTATAGATCCGATGTATCTGATTGTTTATCTGAATTTATTGATTACATTCTCTCGTCGAGATTCTTGCCGGTTTCTATGTGTTCAAAATTGGGGATCAGGCGTTTTACGTATTCTGCCAAATCCTGTTTAGTGACTACGATTTTCGGATCCAACAATATTTTCTCTAAATATTTCATAAAGGAGATTAACGTGCTCACATGTTTTGAATCGTGCTTCATGCCTAAAAGGGATTTCATACCAAGGTCAACCGTTTTTTCACCGTACCCCACAAATTCTTCGTACGGTTTTTCGCCGCTTGTGTCAAGGGGGGTTAATAACAACGGGTAGCGCCCCTTTCCCAGATCAGTTTTAACATTTCTGAGCGCCAGCGATTCGTTCTCGTAAATCTCAGGCTTCAGTCCGTATGCGTGTAATACCATGGTAGCTACTGTTTCCAACTCAATCAGATCACTCTTGGGCTCGAGAGCCGGTATCAGCAAATGGCGGTTTGGTGCACAAAAAGCCGCCAGTGTACAAATCTGTCCCGACTCATTAAGTGAAATAAAGTATCGGAGGGTTTTTTCGGGTACAGCAATAGGCTGACAGTTATTCAGTCTTTTTATAAAACTTTCAAGCAGACTGCCTTTAGAGAAAGCAACATTTGCAAAACGGGCTGAGGTAGCCGTCTGAGAAGGATTAGTCAAGACTTCTTTGGAAAAGATGAGTTGCTCCATTAATCGTTTACTTGCACCCATAAAGTTGACCGGATTTGCCGCTTTATCAGTAGAGACACAAAAGTATCTAAAGGCAGTCTGCTTTTTTGATAACCAGCTTAAAAAGCGAGCAGTTTTCACAAGGTTGACATCAAACATTTGTAATAATGAACAAACATCCCTCTCCGAGCGAACATGTTTTAAGGCTGCAAAGTTCAAAACAAAATCATATACAGGCGCTTCCGGAAGAAAGCGGATCATTAAAGACGAACCAAAATCGAGTGGGAACGTGCGGAAATCCGTGGATGAGAGACTATTTGCTTCATTGCGAAGATATCGTACCAGCTCTGCCAGATCATTTTCATTTTGATCAACCACGTGAAGAATAGATGGCTTAAATTCACATAAGGCTCGTACTGTTGAACTCCCTATGCTTCCCGCGCCACCAATCACGAGGATTCTGCTGCCTCTTATCTGATGATTCAAGTCCTGGCGATGGGAATCAAAATCATCTTGGAAAATACTTACAGTTCTTCTTGTAATAAGCGATGACAGTTTATCGACTGACATATCTTTCATCTAATTTTCTGCCTCTTCCTTTACGTGCTGCCGCCAAATTTTTAAAAGAGTCGTTTCAAGATCCGTTACGGGATTAAAACCAAAAGCCTGATGAGCCTTAGCGTAACTGCCAAAAGAAACCTTTATATCCGGAAGCCTGATGAGAGCGGGGTCTTGCTCGATCTCAACAGAGACATTCGAAAACGACGCAATCATCTCAACAATCTTACGAATTGAATAAGGCTCACCTGAACATATATTAAAGATTTCGCCCCAATAATCCCCATGTGCCAGTTTGATATATGCATTAACAGCATCATCTACATCAATAAAATCTCTCTCTGTATCAAGATTTCCCATTTTTATTATAAGTTTATCTTTACGATTCAGTGAATCTTTGATCCTTTTGACAATTGCTCCTACAACCAATGTTGGTGGAATACCCGGTCCGACAATATTAAAAGGTCTTGCGGCTACGATCTTTAATCCGTGGCTTTGAACATAATTCAATCCAGCCAGTATCATTGCGTGTTTACTAATGCCATAGGCGCTAATAGGGCGGCATGGAAAATCTTCCGTAAGCGGAAAATCATCCGGAGACGCAAAACCGTATTCAGCACTGGAACCAACGAGAACAATGCGCGATTCAGGCGCATGTTTTCGAACAGATTCTATTAAGTATAAACTACCGACAAAGTTGATGTTGTAGACGCTATACGGATTGCCACCATTAATGCCCGCCAGATGAAAAATCCAGTCCGGTTTTAATGTTTGTATTAAATGATCAAGCTTATCCTGATTGCAAATGTCGATACAAAAGTATTCATCAAAAAACATATGGGGCGGTATATTTCTGGCCAGGTCAATACCACAAACACGCAAATCATAATCAGCATGAAGTTTCTTTAGTAAGTGCTGCGCGCAAAAACCAAGCGCTCCAGTAATGAGTACCGTTCTCATTCAGAAATTTTCATGTCCGGTAAAAAAAGTTTTGGGTCTTTCACAAAATCCGCGCTTGCCTGCTCATAATCTTCAAATCGTCCAATGTCTTGCCAATAACAATCCGTTTCGTAGCATATTACCTTCTTTCCGGCAGATTTTAAGGCTGTCATTAAGTGAGGAATATCATATTTTTTATCAGATGGGATAAACGAAAGGCATTCGGAAGAGAGGATATTGATCCCCATACTTACATCATATTCCAGAACCGGTTTTTCACGGTACTCGCCGAGGAGGCCTTCGCGAGTTTTCACGATAACACCATAATCTATATATGCCTGTCTTCGGGTAATGGCAATGGTCCCCCAGGCATTACAAACACGGTGGTATTCGATTATTTTCCGGTAATCGAGAGTTGTCAATGTATCCGCATTAATCACGAGCAGATCTTTTTCGGGTTTTTTCAGCATCCTCAAGGAGCCCGCTGTCCCCAGAGGTTCCTCTTCTGTATAATATTCAATATTGACACCCCAGCGTGATCCATCTCCAAATGTTGTTATAAATAGTTGCGCCATGTATCCAAGCATCATGGCAATTCTTTTAATACCCGATGCCGCAATTTGTCTGATAACAACTTCCACGATTGGCAAATCACCAACGGGCAGTAAAGGCTTGGGTATCACCATAGTGAAAGGCTTCAGCCTTACCCCCTTTCCTCCTGCTAATATAACTGCAATCATTTTATATATTTTCCTCCGACCGCAGTATCCTCGTGTTGCTCCAGAAATGCAACCTGTTCATGCAATCTTGTTTCTTTCGATATATCATCTGCATCTTGTATTGCTCTATATTTACCCTGTGCAATATCCGCGCATCGGTTTCTTGCTGCACGCCTTTGTTTACCAAATTTTTCAGTATTTTGAACCACGGGTCGTTTGTTTCTCTGAATAATATCCAATGTGTCGTCTGTTGAGACGTCATCAGATATAATGCATTCCCAATCATCGTAAGTTTAAGCTTAGATGGAATCAATTGCACATTTTATTGCTTTTTCGCAGTTGTATGCTGCTATAATAACGCTTGCCATCTGCATAATTAATCTTTTGGCAGATAAAGTTTTGTCTGCCGTCTAAATATGTTGCTCCACATATTCCAGAATTTTATCATATATGTATACGGAAAAAATGTTCCCGAATAAGCAAGAAGGTTTTTATAATAAAACCAATGTTCCAACAAGGCTTTCCGCGCCTCTTTTACCTTGCCATCCTGCCAGAGAGATTTTCCAAGTTGCAAGGCAATAATCCGTTTATTTACAGCTATTGCTTTCTTATGTGTGAACTCTAAATCGGGATAGTAATCGGCAAGTTTTTTCATAATCGACGACAACTCGTCTGCAATTGCCCTATGAAATATCTTTGTACTACTCGCATCATGCAAACGATGAATAGCCAGAGGTTCCTTGATATAATCACACTCCCAACCATATGCTATTCGCAGAAAAAGGTCATATTCCTCGGCATATTTATATCGGTCATCAAACCCCTCGGAAAGCGAATCGAAAGCACTTTTTCTAAAAATAGCCGTGGGCATAGATATCGGATAATTGTCTATAACAAAAAGATAATCAAATATCTTTCCTCGTGGGGGCATTAATCCGAGATTCGAGAAATGCGTTATAGATACTCCAGAATTTTGATAAAAATCGATTGCATCGCTGAATACCAGACCAACGGCAGGATTGCGCTCGAAAAGAGGCACCTGCATCTCAAGCTTGTTCGGCATCCATGTGTCGTCCTGGTCCAGGATGGCGACAAATTCCCCCTGAGCCTTGGCTATAGCCCGATTGCGTGCCTGGCCGAGGGCTGCTGCCTTTTCACCTCTGAAATATCTCAACCTTTCATCGTAACTCTGCACTATTGAGACGCTTCCATCCGTAGAGGCATCGTCCCAGAGTATAATCTCCCAATCGTCGTATGTCTGGGCATATACGCTATCGATTGCCTCTTTAAGATATTTCTCTCCGTTATAGCAATTTATTATCACGCTTATTCTCGACATTTTAAAATCCGTTATTAATGAATAGTGAAAACTAAGAGCTTAATTAAAAAATTTAACCACTCCGTTGATGACTGTCCGAATATCTTCATCTGCCATATCATAGTAGAGAGGCAGCGTTATAATCTCGTGCCAGACCTTCTCTGTTATGGGTAGTTCTGCGGTGTATTGTCTGAAAAAGGGTTGGATATGATTGGGTATATAGTGAACACCGCTTCCAACTCCTCTTGATGACAGGAAATCCATCAATTCATTCCTCCTACCATCGACTACACGTATTATATATGAAAAAGGAGCCATCTCATTGATATTCCACTTAAGTAGTCGAACGCCATCCAATCCATCAAAACGACGGTTGTACATATCCACAATCGCTCTTTTCCTATCAATGAATCTTTCAAGTTTTTTCAACTGTGCCAGTCCTATTGCGGCGTTGATGTTGCTCATATGATATCGGTAACCCTGTGTAGTGACATCATAATGCCAACTTTGACTTCCCTCGTATCGCAGCCATGCATCACGATCTATGCCAAGATTTCTTTTCTTTTTGATCAGTTCCGCAACAAAGTGGTCGTTGAGCGATACTGCTCCGCCTTCCCCGCAGGTAAGATTCTTGATGGGGTCAAAACTGAAGCAGGTGGCGTCTCCAAAACCCCCTATCTTTCTACCTTTATAGGATGATCCGAAGGCATGGGCGGCATCTTCAATTACAAGAATATTGTTTTCCCTGCCTATTACCGATAGCTTATCCATATCGCAAGCATTTCCGCAGTAATGGACAGGCACAATTGCCTTTGTTTTTGATGTTATCTTCTTTCTTGCATCATCGACATTCATGTTCAAGGTCTCCGGATCAACCTCACAAAATACCGGAACAGCGTGCTGCATGGTAATTGCTTCAACGCTTGCACAAAAGGTAAGCGAGGGTACGATTACCTCGTCACCTTCGCCCACACCAAAGGCATCAAGGGCAATATGCAGGGCAGAGGTGCCTGAGTTTACGGCTATAATCTCTTTTGCGCCAAGGTACTCCTTGACCTTATTCTCAAATTCGGCAACAACCGACCCTAAACCCAACCAGCCGGTTTCAAAAACCTTTCCAACCTCTTCGAGTTCTTCAATTCCAATAGATGGACGCTGTATAGGTATCACAGTGATTTTACCTCCTGCACTGATCCCTCTTCTGCTGAGACCCTCTTGATGCCGCTGGCCAGTATATATCTACTGTTTTCAACGAATTGTCCGCTGAGTTTTGTCTCCATCCTGATGAGTCGATCCCATTCCTTTTTATCATGCTTTGCAGGTATTATAAATTGAGCTTGGGGATCACCCTCTATCCCCGACAAGACCCCTATCCCCCTTAACTCCATATCTGTCAGTCCGCTTTCCCGAAATAAATCCTCAATCTGATCTTTATTGTGGCAGTTTAGGAGCCCTTTGTTGAAATATCGATCATCGTTCATTGCCAGACTCTCAGCCGTTTCCATATTATTCTTCATCGCATACAGCAACACATAGAAGAGTCTTGGTCTAAAAGAGAGAATAACAAGTCCCTGATCTCTTATCAGACCGACCAAATCTTTAACTGTATTTTCACAATTTTTAACCATGTACAAAACCTCGGTACACACAACACAGTCAAAAGACCGGCCTTGCAATCTGCGCAGGTCAGTTTCAATATTGCCGCTGAGAAAAGTAATCGGCACATTCTGCTGATCAGCGGACCTTTTTCCTGATTCTATTGCCTGTTCTGAAACATCTATGCCGGTTACACCATGTCCTTCTCTTGCAAGCGGCAAGGCAATCCTACCTTGTCCGCAGCCGACATCCAGGATTGTTATTCTCCTCTTACCGAATACCCGCTCAATCCTCTCCCTGATGTGGTGTAGATAAAGCCTTGCAAAGAAATCTTCGTTTTTTTCTGCGGCCATGTTATACTGCTTTGTTACCCTTATCACCCCTCTCATACGAGCCCTTTCAGGTGAAATTATCCCTACAAAACGGTTTGACAACCCAAACCCTTTATCGAGCACAAATCTTGCCAGTGATTTCATGCCGGAAGAAAGACCTTAAGGCTTTCGTCAGAAACCGGAGTAAAACATTGCCCCAGGATATTCTTGCCCAATTCTTTAAGATTTTCCAATTCTTTATCGTTCATAGCCAATAACTCATCAAGTCTATTTTTAATGTCTTCTTCGTTGATAAATGGTCTTGCATATTCCATATCAAACCAATCAAGCGGATTCAAGTCGAGAGTACAGCCACTCCCGACTATTACAACCGGGATACCGGCAATAATCGCTTCCAAGGTTGTAGCAGATGCCGAAGATATCAATACGGCAGAATTACTGAGCCATTTGTCCATTGAGCCCTCAACTATCTCAAAATTGTCAGACCACTTTGCCTTCTCTATGGCCTCTGAAACAAAGGATTGCTTCATCATCGGATGAGGCTTTACAAAAAATGACATATCCCTTCGGTTAGTTACGGTGTTGGAGAGTTTACTGATAACCTCGAGGGCACCGTCGGGCTGTAAAGGCAAAGCCACAAGTATGCCCAACCTTTTCTTTGATTCTCTTTCCCCTTTGGCAGCTAATGGAATATTATTGCTTGAAAGATATTCATATCGTAGCGCACAGCCTATTATGAGACGCTCTTCGGGGAGTCCTTGCTCAGCGAGAAAGCGCTTTATTAACGGTCCTGTGCATATTATCCCATCCGGCAAAACAGACCCTGGCAGATGTCTTCCATGAACAAAATAACAAAGAAGGTTCTTCGAGAAGACCGTATGCTGATATCCGATAGTAAAAGCGTTTGGAAATGCCTTTTTTATGCCCATCAGCCAAGCTTTTTCCGGAGTCATGCCCTCAAAGACATCTATGGCGGCCTTAAACCTGTAGCCTCTTCTGTGAAGTCTTTTCGGCAGGGACAGATACAGGCTCGAAACAAATGAACTGCCGGCATTATGCAAGACTTCCCGCCTTACGATATCCGTTATATTGTTTTCGAGGAATATCAACCCCTTACACGGCGTCAAAAGCAGAGCTGCCATTATCCTACAAGCCTTAAGATAGTCACTTGCCTTGTAATAGTCATAAGGGATCAGGAAATTGTGCTTTTCTTTCCTCAGCCATTTGTAGGAATCCTTTACAGACCTTTTGACATTATGCAAAAGCGGCACAATATAGAGCCTGTGGCCCTTGTCCTCAATCCACTCAATCAATCGTCCGAAATATCTGTCTCTAAAAACACCATCCTTACCGAAACAAGTCTCATCGACCCATGTGTGCAAAATTATTGCTTCAGGTTTGTCTCTATCAAGCGTCTTGTTGTACCGTCTTGTTGTATAAGCTGCATATTTGTGCACCAAAGATCTGATCAAAAATGATGCTGTATGATAGAGCGGAATAAAGACGAGACCTGCAATGTCTCTAAGAATAGGATGCAGACCGATAATAGTCGATTCCATACCTTTCTCAGTACAAATCTTTCTTGCAGATCTGAGAAACGAGTAGTCATCTGCAATGATAATAAAATCCCTTTCTTGGGCGCCGCCCACCAATATCTCTCTTATATATTCTAACCTGCAACAATCTACAAAGAGCTTTGACACATATGTGTTCTGTTCCGTGATCGGGGAAAGCCACCGCACCTCGGGATTAAGGTCGTTGTCTACTTGACGGATATAATTCAGAAAAGGCGCTCTCATGCGGTCTATAACAGCAGGAAAACCGTCTTTAATTTCAATCTTTTGAATGTTAGCACAAAGGGATTTCTCCCAACGGAAACGATCCGAAAAATCACCGGAAAAACAGAGATACTGCCATGTGTTGCCTTTTTTTGTCTTGACCGACACGTTTTCAGCCCCGGCCTTACTGTGGGCTAAGATCACCATATGTTAATAAGCGCGCTGGGTCTACCCATAGCGGTGCCTGATCGTATCAGATTTCATGAGTTCCCTTACTATTTCTAGGTCTTCCGGCGTGTCTACGCTGATTCTGGCATCGGTTATCCTCACTGCCTTCATCTTTATGCCATGTTCCAATACTCTCAAATATTCATTGTATTCTGTGGTTTCAAGGGGTGTGGGCGCCCACGATGCATATTCGAGCAGGAAGTCCCGCCTGAACGGCACAATGAAACACATCTTAAGCATTTCCACAACAGAAGTTCGTGCATCACTGGGCAAGTCGGTCCTGGAACAGTACATGATATTATCTTCAAGATCAAGAACTGCCTTGATAACAGATGTGCTGTTCTTTCTTGTATAGGGTGTCACCCCCACCGATATGCAAAGCGAGGTATTCTCGATGAGGGGCGTAACGATGGCATCTATATGGTCAGGATTGACAAGGGGCTCATCCCCTTGTACATTCACAACAATATCACAGTCTATCATGCGACATGCCTCTGCCAGCCTGTCCGAACCGGTCTTATGATGAGTTCCTGTCATAATGACCTTCACGCCATGTTTTTCTCCGGCCTCTTTTATCCGCGGATGATCGGTGGCAAGATAGACATCGTTTAGTCTTCGTGCGAGCTGAGCTCTTTTACACGTATGGATAACCATGGGGAGACCCATAATGTCTATCAATGCCTTTTCGCGCAGCCGGCTTGATTGTAACCTTGCAGGAATCATTCCTACAACCTTCATATTGTGTCTCTGTTAATCATTTTTCCATCTGAATCCATAACCTGCTTTTACCCTCTTTTGAAGTTGTGATAAAGATTCTCGAAGGCATGGAACAGGACGGTATTATCGGGCAGCAGAGTAATGAACTGCATTCCCATTTTCTGCATCCAGAGTGCATCTTGTTCGTTTTTAGCAACATATCCTCCTGCTGCAAGCCCTTTTTCTTTTATCATTCGGATACTATCTTTCATGGTTTCAATGACCCCGGGATGATCAACCTGGCCGGGAAAACCAAGTGCCTGAGACAGGTCGTACGCACCGATGTATACCCCGTCTACCTTATTCTCTATGTCGGTTATCGAAAGGATATCGTGAAGGCTTTCTATGCCTGACCTACCTTCAAGGAGAAGCATAAGAACGGTTTCACTGTTCTGTCTTGCTGCATGTTCTTTTGTGTTATGAAGGGAGTATCCACCGGCTCTGGTAAAGGGTGAGAACCCTCTGGTGCCCAAGGGATAATACTTTGTGTATGAAATTGCCCTTTCCGCATCATCCTTTGACTCGATATGAGGAACAATAACCCCATCAGCGCCTATATCAAGAACGCTCAGGATGAGTGCCTCATCATTCTTCGCCACCCTGACCAAGGTGGAAGACCCTGCGACTTCTGCAGCAACTACCATATCCGCAACGGTTTCAATATTGTGAGGTCCATGTTCCATATCGATTATTACAAAATCCACACCGGTGGTTGCGATAATATTGATAACTTGAGCTGATGGGATCGTGCACCAAGGACCATATACCGTTTTACCTCTTTTCAATAATACCTTGAGATTTCTGTTCATTCACTCCCACCTTCCTGTGAAAGGATTTGAATCTTTGAAATGTCGGACACCACGTAGGGGGTAACCTTTGCAAGCTCGTCATATGTTACAAGCCCTGTCAAAAGCCCGATGGAAGCCTGAAGTCTTGCATTCGTTCCCATTTGGACATCTGTGAGAGCATCTCCTACCATTACAGCATTCGATCGGGCGATACCAAAGGCATTGAGTATCAATTCTATCTGCTCAGGGTCCGGTTTCTGCATCTTGACATCGTCGGCACCAATTATCACATCAAGTGCATCCACAAATCCAAGAAATTCCATTGCGAGCCTCGCGCGCTCGTGCCTATCTGTTGTGGCAATAGCAACCTTACAACCTTTTCTCGATATGTCACGGATAAGCTTTTCAGCACCCGGGATAGGTCGAACAAATGCACTCAAATCACGGGACGAGATCTCATCGATTTCTTTGAATACATCCGTGCACATGGAATATGTGTCGTCAAATCCCACAGCAGATAGATAATCTATCGCGGCTTGCATAACTATTTCACGTTTTTTAAGACCAACGGGCCCGCCAGGTCTTAACCTTCCAGTATTAATATCAGCACCCATTTCAAGGGCAATCCTCTTAATATGCGAATCGTCAAGCCCAAGCCTTTCGCATATCATTTCTGCTCGTAACCCCACCATCTTTGACCAATAGTGATGCAGTTCCATAAGGGTGCCGTCCTTATCGAATATCATAAGAGAGATGTTTTTGATAAGCGCTCCACCTACAGAGAGACTAACCATGCAATCCTTCTATGTTGGATCGGACGAGTTTTTCTGCCACTAAAACCGCCTCTTTCAATACTTCGAGATTTTCGTCGAAATTTTCCCTCATCACAAGGGATCTTACGATCTCCCTGGCATAACTGCCGACAGCCACACCGTGCGCACGAACTCCACATTGATTTGCAAGTGTCCCTGTCTTGCTGTTTGTGCCACCTGAAAGAAGAACTATCACCGGAATGTGACTTTTAAGAACAATATCAGCACAGGCAACAGCCTGAAGGGTTGTGTTGAGGTCATCTCCTTCACCGCTCATGGGCATGCCATCCGCCTGGACGATCATTCGTTCACCAGCAATACTATGCATCATCCTAATTCGTTCAACGAGACGGACATTCGACAATAAAGATCTATCAAGGCAAACACTGACGAAATTATCCTTGATAATCCCATTTAATAGGCGCCAGTTACCCATGACTGCGTCATCATCCTCTGTAACTGCATGAAGTTCCATGGTCTCCACACCGCCAGCAGCGCAATCTGGAAGGACTTTTTGAAAATCAGCCTCTCTGTGTACAAACTGAATCGCATCAAAGAGACAGACCTTCTGACAGTCGCCACATCCTATGCATCTGTATTCAATGACCGTAAAGTCTTTTTCTATTGCTCCTTGTCTGCAAATATCATTACATTTTCCGCATTGCGAACAATTTACCTGTTCTATGCGTGCTTTTCTCACATGAGGATCGCCTTTTATGCCGATACTCACGTTAAGGTATGGTTTTACGGGGATTTTTGTCCCAAAATAACCGGCTACCCTGTAGGCAATATCGATTCCTTTCTTCGCTGTCTCTACCACGCTTATATTAGCGGAAAGGTCGTGTATAACGGCCCCTGCGAGTGAATAAACGGTTGTAAGACGTCTTACCTCTGTAAGATCTTCATTTCCTGCACCGCAAACGAATTTAAAGACTTTCCTTTCCCTGAATAACCTTTTTAGCTCGCTATACCGATCCTGGTGTTTCGTCATAGGTAGTTCTCTATGCCTTTGTAAAATGCCTTATAACTCGTTGGTGTCAGGATGTGGATCCCCTCCTTGCCCATGGCATCCAGGTACTGATCTATCTGCCCGATGAAATGTTGGTTGTGCCGATGTCTCTCGATAATCAACTCCTGTTCCTCTGGTTCCACCGTCTCATTGTAGAAATGAAATCCGTCTTTTGAGTCTATACCTGCGTAACCGTCCATACCAACGGCAAAGATCCTGTTTGCTCCCATTACTATTGCAACGCTCATAAGGAGGACCGCAATCGTACGACAATTAGACTGTATGATGCCCTCTATAATGTCAAAGTCATTTAATTCATCCACGAAATAGAGTGTTTCATAACTGCTCGACGTATACTCCCGTATGAAATTGTCAGGCAGGTTGTCCCCGAGGAGCAACATAGCATTCTTATCAACTGTGTCAACGTAGTCTACAAACCGTTTTTTATTATTGAATGCATGGTAATGAGGAACAAATAGACCAGAGAGGTAGTTGGCCCCAAGGATAATAGGATCGTATTTATGCACAAATTCAGATATCTTTGTTCTATACTCTACAAGTGTTGGCCCATTGGCAAGGATGAGAAAATCTCTTCCGCTATGCCTGTCTTTATAGGGAACTTCAATATTTTTTCCCGGCCCCACTTGTTTCGCCACCCTATCGTTCTCTATGAAATTCGTGTAACCTTTCCCATGAATACCCTTAGTCTTCCTTGTACCCCCAATCATTCCGCTCTTCACAATCTGGTTAATAATATCCTTGGAAAAACCGACAGGATTTATCTTTTTTACTACTTCAAGGGCATTCCAGATATCCTCCATGGAATATTCTCTGTAATCAACCAGTGTTTTGGGGAAATAGGGATGGCACTGAAAAATTCCCGAAAGCATGTAAGGGAGTTGATACCCCCAGGGTTCATCAACATCTATACTAGTGAAGAAGCGATCAATAAGGTGCAATACGGGGACGACATTGTACTTATCAGTGGTAGACAACTGCAGGTAAGAGAGTAGAACCTCCGTTGGGAGATTGCCTGCACCTCTTCCCATACCATATATGGTACAGTCTATCATATCAACGCCGCATTTGATTGCTTCGAGTGTGTTGGCAAATGCCATCTGAAGACTGTTATGGGGGTGGAAACCTATTTTGATATGAGAGAGTTCGCTAAAAGGCTCAATCAGGTATTTCACCCTATCCGGCAGGATTGATCCGTAGCTATCTGCAATATAGAAATAATCAATGCCAGATCCCTTGAGCATTTCTTTAAGCTCATTTATTTCTCCTGCAGTATAACTTGTAATACCCATTGCGTTGAGTGAGACCTCATATCCCTTTTCTTTTAGTGTCTCCAGTTGCTTTATGGCGCCTGCCGTACCATCCTTATGAACCGCAATTCTTATAAGGTCAATATAATCTCTATAATCATCAGGAAAATCCTCCGCATTGATCTTACCGTAATCCCCCATGAGCGCCAGTTTAGCTCCCACTATCCCATTAACCACTTCGTGTAAATCCTCTATATCGGTAAATCTCCACGAACCAAATTGGTCCCTGCTGAAGTATTTATCAGTACCCCTAAAACCTATTTCTACTATGTCAACACCTGCCTTTGAAAGGGCACGATATACTTCGCGCACCATTTTTTTCTCAAACCGCCAGTTGTTGAGATATCCTCCGTCTCTAATGGTACAGTCCAAAATCTTAAACTTGTCCGTACGTTCACCCATCGTTTTGTCCTTTTCGTATAATTCTTTGTATCAACGCAATAAATTAGGTGACGCAGATAGCCGTGCTAATGTTTTCTCATATAGCTTAGAGCTATACAGGTAATCCCGATAGAGTTCTCTCTATCTTCGCCATCCATACGTAGCGTAAAGTCCTTCTATACCTGCGAGTCTCCGGATTTCTGTTTTTTCATCTTCATTCAGCATAATGGTGTAATATAGTGCCAAAGAAATGAAGTATATTACTGCCATTTCAGAGAGTGTAAAATAGATGTTCTTCGGATACCAGTACCTCGAAAGGACAAAAGAAAAAATTGTTACAAAGAAATACAGGGGAAAATTGCTTTTCACAGCCTTATTGAAATATTCCATAAAAGAAACGTTTAAGCTTTTTAGTGATAGTCGGAGATATAGAGGCGCACCGATAATAATCATTGAAAGGGTCAATCCGAGGGCCATAGCGGTTATTCCGATAATTTTTATCAGGGCAAGCCCTATCACAATGTTTGAAATTGCCATGATTAATTGAATATAGAGCGGTTTCTTCACTATCCCCTTGGCTGAGAGCATCCCTGCTGCGGGCTCAATGGTACCATTGAAAAGCCAGAATAGGATTATGATCCTTGCCGGCAAGACACTCTCATGAAAACCAGGTCCCATCCAGTAGTTGATAAAGGGTTCAGCAAAGAAGAACGTAATCAAAACCACAGGCAAAAAGACCACAGACATGTACTTGGTTCCCTTGAAAAGAAGTGTCTTCTGACCGCTGTAGTCGCTCCTTCCTTCCATCTCCGATGCCATTGTCCAAGGCGGTGCGCCGATTGCCGAATTAACAGCCCGGAAGTAATTCTGGATGTTGTAAGCTACTGCATAGATTGTGACCGCAGATAGGGATATGAAGTAGCCTATTATGAAGTTGTGTATCTGAAAGAGAAAAATACTGATCAAAGAGCCTAAGAACATAAAGGAACTAAAGTTGAATATGAACCTGAAAGTCTTTACGTCCAGATAAGGGAAAGATATCGTAAAAGAGGTCTTATTTTTTGATACTGAATAGAACGTTACGCACCCCAGAATGTTGATAGTTTGTGATACAATAAAATAGATCACGATCCCGTATCCGATTGTGAATATCACAACAGCGAAAAGGGCGTTGAGAGTTTGGACTGTCATATTCACAGTCGCATCGACATGCCAGAGGTTCAACCCTTGAATTGTTCCACGAAATGTGGTCAAAGGCCAAGTCAGCAGAGAAGATACAGCGGCTACTATAAAAAGATGCCTTACTAATACTAAATTTTGTGTCTCAATTTTGAAAAAAAGGTGGAAATACAAGGAACAGCCAAAAAGAAACAGTCCCGCGACAAGACCGATGAGGACATAAAAGGAAAAGGAGGCGTTTATGATCCTATTGATCGCCCCTGCATTACCCATTCCGTTGTATTCGGAAACATATTTTGTCAGTGCTGACATAACCCCCAAATCGAGAAGGCCGAAGTATCCGGTAACCGTTATAACTATCAAGTAAACTCCGTACAACTCCTTTCCCGTATGTCTTACTATGAAAGGAAAAAGGAAAAAGGTGATGATTAGCCCCAATAAACGGCCCAGAATTGTGAACCTGATGTTTCTTCCGATTATGCTGATCTTAGACAATTGATTTCCCTTTTCCTCCCTTGCAGAGTCCTTGTATACTCTTTGCAAAGCTTTTAAACCACTGAGGCATATGTAGTAATACCGTCAAAAATATCAGCCTATAAATATAGCGGAATCTTAAACCTCTTTTCTTGAAGTAATAGAGCTCAAGTTCTTTGCGTATGATAAATCCCCAGCTTTTCCAAGTTTTATCGGGCATCTTCGTAAGATTTAGTAAGGGTGTACCGCCATATTCCGCGACACGATCAAGGAATTTTTCCACATCACTGACGAGTCTATTTTTTGTTACATATTTCCAAATAGGCGTTTCAGGCAAGGGAATGAGGTAGTTGAGTGAAAACTGATACGCCTCAATATCCTTCAAGAATTGTATAGTTTCATAAATCGTCTGGTTCGTTTCCTCTGGCGAACCGATGACTAACTGCACCGTAGAAGGAATACCAACTGTTTTTGTGGTGAGGAGGGTAATATCCTTGTTCTGCCTGCTGTGCACGCCTTTTCGGTATTCCTTTAGAATGCTATCAGATCCAGACTCCTGGCCGTAGCAAATCTCAATGCATCCGGTTTCTTTCAGTCTGGTGAGCATTTGTTCGTCTATATTATCGACTCTTGCACCTCCGATAAGGTAAAAAATATCGATTTTTTCTCTCTCTAAGGCATCACAGAATTCCCTAACCCATGACCGATTTGCGTTGAAAAGTTCGTCACAGAACTGAAAACCTTCCAATCCATAACGATCTTTTAGAAATCTCAAGTGGTTTATTATGTAGGCCACACTATGTTGTCTATGACCCCTCATGTGTCGGTAACAGAAAAGACACCGATGCGTGCATCCCCGTGAGCTCACGATAGGGATATGATGTTTTCTTCCTCGAAGCCGGGCAAGAATATCCGCCCTGTGGGGGCTTTTTTCAAGGTTGATCTGATAAACTGCAAGCCAGTCTGTAATGTCAGTGAAATACTGCTCAAGCTCGACAAGATGGTACGCCGGAAAGGGAATCGTATCCAGGTCCTCGATCTGTTCAGCTGGAGGCGTATAAACTATTTGTGTGCCCGAAAGGTAAGAGATACCATGTACTTCTTCAAAAGAATTTTTCTGTTCAAATGCATGTAAGAATTGAGGCAGACTTACCTCAGTCTCTCCACGAAATACCACATCCACATCAGTTTTTGTCAGTAGCAGATCTGATACAGAGGATAATGCTCCTCCTGCTATCTGAAGTATCTCCGGATATCTGTTCTTTAAAAGGGTGGATAGATTCTTTGTCCTTCCGTAGGATGTGGCAATACCACCAAAGCCAACGATCGAAGGGCCAAACTCTTTAATGATCCCCTCAATAATCCCATTCCCCCTCTCTCTAAGTTCCGAGCCAGAAAGATAAGGATCAAAGATTCTCACTTTATGCCCACATCTTTCAACGATGGCCCCTACGTAAAGGAGCCCTAACGGAAGCGTAAATCCACCTTTGCCTCTTCTTGAAGGAACGTTAACAAGCAGAACGTTCATTTCTTGGATTCCTCTTTATATCAAGTGGTTTTACCTGCACCTTGCGACAGTAAGCGCCTGAATTCAGCTTCCCACTGTTGAGGCCAGTCGGGCGAGAAATTCGCGTAATTGGCACAGAAAGCTCTTCTGATTTTCTGCACATCCGGTCGTTGCCACCATGTCTCAATATCTGTCGATGTATCACAAACAAAACGAGCCGCCTCTCTGCCGGATCGATGTAGAATTCCCACATGTTCGAAGACTTCGATGAAGGGCTTAACCTCTGCTCTGAAATCGTATGTATTCGAATCAAAAAAACAAACAGTCGGGATATTTAGGGCCAAGGTTTCAAGCCATGACGTTCCAAGGTAATTATGTACTACTAGCCGGCTTTGTCCGTATCGCTCAAAGGGTGTCGGTCGCCTATTAGTAATGTCGTATTTCGCATTGGGCGCTACTTCCTTCAACTTCTCTAGGAATCCCAAGCCAAAGTCTATGAAATGAGGGCGAATTAAAAGGTTGCCTTGCTCGGAGAATGTTGAAACAAAATCAACCGTGTCACGAATCATCGTCTCAATTGTCCCCGGCATAGGCTGGAAATGAAGCCTATAGACATTTCTTGGATATGTGGTGCAAATTAGAAGGATCTGTTGGCTGTGTCTGGAACGCTTTGCACGATGGATTCCAACACTCAGGGGCTGAATCTTGGGATTCTCCCCTCGCCATCCCCAACTATAAAATAGATCGGACACCCGCGTTTCAAAGTCTTCAATGACATGGATTCTATCTATGCCGTATCCCCCCCCATGTTGATGGGATAAAAGAATCGTTCCTTGCTCCCGCCATTCGGCGACAAGGAATTTAAATGTCAAATTGAGATCCAATGCGTTTGCCGTGTACACTATGCGAGGCTGCGGCTTATTAAGGGCCAGAACCTGCGCACGGAAACCTTGATAGCCTTCCAAAAACACAGCAGGGATACACAGGGGTAGAAGACTCCTCAGAGCTCCTGAAAAATCGCCTGATGTGCCAAATTCCTTAGAGCGGCTATAGCGCCACTCATGATTGTACCTAACCGGCACATTGATGAACTCATTCAGATCATCCCAACGTATCCAATTCCGCCACTTCCACAGGGTTAATATCCAGTCTTTCGGATTACATTTATAATAGGGGCTACAAATGAGAACCTCTTCGTGGTTGCAAAAGGTTTTTCGAAAGAGCGACCTTTTAAATAACTCTTTTGCTGCGCGACGTGAAAAGGCGAGATGCTTCTGGAGAAAAATACCATTGATAATCGTGCCCTCTGTTTTGTGTAACCATGCGGTTGGCTTCTCGTCAGCGAGAAATCTCTGGATTGCCAACCTTAGGTCGTGATGATAAGTGTCACGATTTATAACAAAGTCGAAAAATTCTGCCGGCGTTGCGGTGAGTTCCAGGATTGGCTTCTCATCAGTAATAGGAGGATGGGACCGCACCTGCTCCCAAGCAGCATAACTGACTTGCATAAATTGTTCAAGCCACATGCCTGCAAGTATGTCGTAGTATTTCTTCGAACGATTTGTCGCATGATATTGGTTGAGAAGGTTCTCAAGAGCACAGAGTAATGCAGGGCGGCAATCACTTATAATCTTAAGGCCCTTAGATACAGCCTCCTTATCCCAGATATAATTCACTTGCGCCAAGGGTAAACACTATCTGTTAAAATAACTCATTTAGCAGATTCAAAAAGTTGAAATATAGACACACTTTGTGGCGTACAAAAGTTTGGTTAGTAAGAGGGAGTAACGCAATTAATGGCATCCATTCACTCTATAATTCTCCAATGGTCCTGTATATGCGCTCCAGCGAAGGTATCCGCGCCAATATTTTTGCTATACCCGAAACGTTATTCCCATATCTTCTGAACACGTCATCGCGTTCTAGTTGCTGATTTGTTGTAAAGTAAAATTTAAATGTTGATAATTTATTGTATTTTTTTAGTGGTCGTTCATTCCTATCTTTTAACCAAGACAATATATCATATTGGGATTTAATAATTATATCCTTTTGTGTTCGTTCCGGGGCAAACAACCCATCTAATTTTGCTATAATAAAAGACTTGATGGCACTTACTTCATTAGATTTACCGTCTTCAGATTCAACCCCTAAAATGTCAAAAACGCAGGCAAAAACATGGTCTATCCATTCTATCATATACTTGCTAAGCATAAGCCCTTTATGCCCGAAGATTAAGTTTCCTCCCAATTCCCCACGTTTCACTTTTTCATAATTATTTTCGTGAGTATAGTAATCTATAAGAGCTTCTTCACTATCATGGAGTTCGCCTTTTGTTGCAAGAATAAATGAGTCGAAAACCTCCCTAACAGATTTAGGAGCATTTTCTAGTTTATCTAAGACACATTTTATGAACGTATAATCACTTACCCTGTTTTCATTCAAAAATTTAAATAGTTCTAAAAAAATTGAATTATTGAAAACAAGTTCTGTGACTAGAGCAAATTTTCTAATCGCCAGATAATCTTCAAAACTCAGTGAATTATTATAAACAGCTACTTCCTCGTAGTCAAATATTTTTTGGTCTCCATAAGTTCCAAAATCATTAGGAATCAATCTAAACTTTCCTTGATACCCAAACTGTTTCCGATATTCTTCGTTTTTATAAATTGTACCGTTGTTAAGTTGTAATGTGTAGGAGACAATTTTTTTTGCACCCATATTTACTAATTGTTCAATTCCTGCCATATACGAAGTAATTGTTTCGCATGGAAGAGGGACAATCACTTCGGCCATAGGAGATTTCATTTCTTTTATCAAGGATTTGCTCACTTCTTCATACGTTTCAACCCTAATATTATCTCTTTTTATGCTTTTCAACGTGGTTGGATTCATAGATTGGACTGACATACTAACAGTCAGCGCATTGCCAAGCATACCCACAATATCAAGGATTTGACCGACCTTATTTTTCCCCGTGGATGCACTAATTCCAATTGGCCATCCATATTGCTCCTGCACGTTTTTTATAGCATGAGCAATTTTTTTATCACGTGGGTACATTCCAAAATTGGTATCTGCAATTGTTAAATTGCTAATGCCTGTATTGGTAATTTTTCTTGCTATATAGTTTATATCCTCAGTAATATATTCTGCCGAAAACATACGCACTTTATTGTAATAATCATTCGAATTATTACAATAATTACACTTAAAGGGGCATCCCCTAGTGGTCTCAATTATTGGCGTAAGGTTTCCATCAAAGAATGGATCCAATAAGCCTAATGTATATGGGGATGGAATTTTATCGAGATTATCTATTGGAGATAGTGTATGACCTTTAATGAATGTCCCGCTTTCAGATTTTAAAAAAGCGCACCCATTTATTGGAGATACCTCCCATTGCTTTTTATTCTCGATGCCCAATAATCTTTCTATAATATTAGAAAACGCTATTTCTCCTTCGAACATACAAAAAATATCAGTAAATTTGTGTTTAACCAGGTACTTCTTCTGTTGCGTTTCCTCTAAAGGGAAGTTCCAACCTCCCCGTACAGTTATTGCACTCGGGTTAAACATCTTGGCCACTGCACACGCCCATTCAGCAAGATTGTTATTCCACACATAGGTACTGCATGCTAAACAATCGTATTGTTCACGTTGAAGAGCATGAAACAATTCGTCAGGATATTTGAATAACCTGATACGGATATCCGAACCAAATTTCTTTAGAGCGTAAGATGCAATAAGTCCGATATTTAAGGGGAAGCTATCGGTCGCAGTTTGCATTCCTGTGTGTGTAAGATCGGCTAGGAACACAACAAACTTTCTTTTTTCAGCCATCATGGTGTAAACCTCCTAAAACCGTACATTCTCCTTAAGAACAGATCGCCTCAAGTTATTCGCCTATCATTGCCAAGCTATCATCGAGATTAGAAATATTCCGATCAATCATAAAATTTTGTAAATTATATCCCTATATAACTCCGACAGCACAACACCATAATCATGGCAAATAGGGGTCATACCATTTGTACTCACCATCTCAGCTCGTGGAGCTCACAATATTTTTTTCCGGTCCACGCTTTACGAATCGTAAGATTTACCATGGAGTTCCCATATCAGACCAGCATCTTTAGTAAGTTTCTAAAGCATTACGAAATTTAAGGAATAAGGATTCTTTATCATCATATTGACCCATATTATCTTTATGTAACATAGCATTGATGATTTTCTGACAGTTCCTTATTCTATTCCAATCAAAATCTCTATCTCTTAAGTAAATCAGGTACCACAAACCTAAATCAGGATCTATATGTATTGAGCTGTCTATATGTTCAAACATTTTTAGTTTTAGTTCTGTAGCTCGAGCACTTGTCATTGTGGCGTGTCTCCATCTGTAGCCCTCTCCATCCAGCTTAAAATGCTGGCGTATTTTATGAATTGGCGCCGTATGAAGGTAAAAAAACTCCTTTATGGAATAAAAATCCAAGCCTGAATGATTTATAAAGTCAATATTATCGTTAACCGTCTCCTCTGTCTCACCGGGAAAGCCTATTACAAACATCCCAAATAAAGGGATATCACACCTTTTCAAAATCTCAATCCCTCTTCTATAACCATCAACGGTAGCCTTTTTGTTCATATTTCTCAGTATCATTTCATTAGCGGATTCTAAGCCTAAGTAAAGTCCGTCACATCCACTTTCTTTCAAATCCCTAGCAAGGATTTCGTCAGCATATTGCACTCTATAAAAAGAATACCATCTGAAATTATAGTCCTTCAAAAGACGGACAATTTCTCTAAATCGTTTTTCGGGAACATTTAATGTATCATCAATAAACACAATTGCCTCTATTCCTTTAATCTTTTTTATCTCATCCAGTTGTCGGCCAACATCTTCAACGCTGTTTTTGTGGTAGCCACCGGCTGTAACGGGGTAAGAACAAAACGCACACCGAAAAGGGCATCCCGAGCTTGTCCTCAACTGAATGGTTTTGGTATCAATATTCGTATCGATTATCTGACTGAAGGGAGGCGTTGATCGGAGATCGGGTTCATTCCAAACGCTTTTTGTTGTTCTAAAAACGCCGTCTGCATCAATATAAGCTAAATTATTCACATTCGTTAAACTGTTTCGATTTGGCTTGATAACTTCTATCAACGAAAAAAGGTCCTTTTCGGAATTAAAACCAAACAAAGCATAGGCGATACCATACTTTAACATTGGCTTTTCAAAGACCTTTTCTCCCTGAGCTAAAAACTGATCATTAACAAAGGCGCCTCCAATTATGATAATTGCGTTTGGAATATTCTTCTTTATTGTTTTTATTATTCTACCTATCTCCGCCCACTGCAAAATAAAGGTTGTCGAGATGCCTATAATGGGTGGTTTCATCTCTTTACTATAGTGAAAAAGAATATCAGTCTCGGCATCAAAGTTGTTAATCAGCCTGCACTTAAAACCTCCCTCTATTAGGGGATTCAGGGCAAGAAAACCATTTAGTGCAGGCATATTCCATATGTTGAACATCCTTCTCTTTTCATCATACGGTGCATCATCTGAATACTTATTGTATAAAGCTTTATTGAACATATCCATGTGTGATCTAAAACCGCCATCGTAATAAACCATTCGTAGCTGTACGAGGTTCCGATACAATTCAATCCTCTCGATCGGCATATTGTTATATTCCCTGTAATGAACCGTCTCGGATTGTGAGATCATTATAAAATCAATCCTATCCAACCATTGCCTCTAGCAAAGTTATTGCTGACTATTAATCGCTGATTGAAACATAGTTAAATCTATAATTTGCTCTGGATTAGTGCGATAAATTCACCCACATTATTCAAACCCATAATTTCAGCGGTTTTGAAGGTTATTTTAAATTCCTGTTCCGTAGCAACTATCAATTGGACATGTTTTAAAGAGTCCCATTCTTCAATATCTTTAGCAGCCATCTCATCGAAAATCACTAAAGTGTCATCATCAAAAACATCTCTAAACACTTCTTGAAGCTTTGTTTTGATTTCCATTTCAGTTCACCCTCTAATTAAGTTCCTGTATTTCAATGAAATGTGATCGATTCTTAAACTCAGACACTTTTAAACGGTAGGTTATCCCTCCAGGTTCACTTGGCTGGAACCAATCTGCTGGACATTCTTCAAATCCCATCTTTGCAAGTAAAGTGCCCACCATTCTATTCTTCTTGGTCGGCAAATACTCACCAACAATCCATTCACAATCCCATTTAATGGCAATTCCGCAAATTGTGTTGAAGGCCAGGTTCTCTAACCCTCGCTTCAGAACCCTGCAACTCATTACCCAAGTATCAATGAAGGTAATATTTCCTATTTTTTGAACAACTATTGATGACATAAGTCCATAATTGCCGAACTTATCCGATAAGCTCAGATAAACAGGAGCCCATTTATTATTATCATTTCTCATTTGTTCAACAGTCGCTTCGGAGTATCTCCTGGTTCGAAGATTAAACTGATTTGTCTTGTTTATCAATTGAGTAAATCTTACGGTTTCGTTTAAACCAACCAAGCCCACTTTTCCCTTCATCTTTAATGATTGCAGGTATGCATCGTAGTCTATACAACTGACTTGCAGCTCGGAACGCTTACGATCAATCACATAAGAATCTGATCGGACCACATCTTCATGACTTAGTTGAACCCATTCAAAACATGCTGCTATTTCCAAAGCACGGACAAACAATGCGGGGTCTTCCGGAACATCAATCACCTCTACCTCGGGAAGAAATTGTTTTACGATCTCCCTCTCAGCAGGATTATCATCAAAGAATACGATAGAGTCTATGCCAATATTCAGCAATTCAGCAATTTTTCTTAAGTTGACGGTTTTGTCATCCCAGTTAGCCAAAAAACAGGCAATATCATCCAGATGCAGTATCATATCTGGATGTTCAATAAAAACAAGTTTGGCGATATCTTCTTCATTCTTGCTGCATACAGCCAATATTACCCCTCTTTCTTTCAACCTCTTCAAGTATTTTTGAAATGCGAGATATGCCTCGCCCACAGCATCACTCGGATTGATATTGATTCCATGCAGACCATCATCACCGACTACCCCACCCCAGAGGGTATTGTCCAAATCGAGAACAAGGCATTTTTTCATTCTTCCGATATGTGATGCAAAAAGACGGGTAAGCGTATAACATACCAGTCCAGCCGCATCAAAGGAAAACCCCTGTTTGCTCATATAGTAATTAGTATCGCTGAACCACTTGTATTTCCCGAAAACTGATGCGAGGTAATCCATATCGATAAATGTGACATACGGTGGTTTTTGTCGTATTAGTTCCAAATTTAACAACCGAAGACAATTTGATGCAGAAAATGGATAATTTACCTCAAGATTTCCTAACTGTCGGTAGATTGGTACGACAAAAAGGGTCTGAAAAATATGACAACCCTCTATTCCATTCGCTAAGTTCCAGAGACCCTGATAGTGCTGAACTTTTTGGGTCACCCATTGCCTTATTTCTTCTTCTGTTGAAAACAACAGAGGATAGTCCTTAACATCTGTATGGTAAGTGAAGAGTAACAATACGTCTGGCTTAAATGAAAAAACTTGCGAATCGGGATTCATCAACTCCATAGCAATCCCATCATATTCCCCTTCGTAGAAGATCGGCGCAATGCCACATTGATATAGAAACAGTCTGAGAATACTGACAAAATGATGGGTTGTAACAGACGATAAGACGGCAATTTTTTCTGAAACCAACGCTTCTTTACGGTTTTGTCTATAAGTATCCTCTATTCTCTTAAATTTGGAGCTCAAGGAGAGGAGTTCACTCCCTGAAGCAGAAAAGAGTTTGTTTAATCTAAAAACTTCATCAAAAAACTCTAGCTTGTCCTTTTCTTTGGTTTGTGTCACCATAGACACCTCACTTCACCCGTGACTTTTCATCTTGAGGTTAGATACTATTAGACGAAAACGGTTTGACAGTATACTGATCCGGTTATTAGTAGTCTCACCTGTGACCTTCGCAACACACCTTCTTAAAGGGCTTTTCATAGGCTGCCATGGGCTTTACTTATGACCTCCTTAGTAATTGCGGATCTCAATAAACTACCCCGCCGCAAGAAGCTGTGAAAAAATGTGATCTGACAAGCCAACCCTCTTCATTGTGTAACTCAACTCCGTCAATCAATCAACACTCGGTGCTCTTACTATGGAAAGGGCATCGTGACCTCCTGGTAGCTGGTAGGTACCGCCATTCCAGCCGCCTTCTCTTGCTCTTGTGCTCGCCGCAGTTATTGGCACCTTCTTCTCACCTTCCATCGGTTGCCTTACACCCCAGCCTTCGCCAGCTTCGGTCGCCAGCAGAGTCTTATCCACTGCTGGATGTTGTAGGTAAGACAGGTCCATAAGGCTTCCATCCCTACCTTGACGAGCCCACGGAGATGGAACTGCCTGAGCCCCATCTTCTCCTTGATCCACGCATGAGAAAATTCGGCGATGCCGCTTCTTTGTTTGTAGATCTCCTTCGCCTTTTCCGTTTTCATCTTTCCCATGAAAGAGACGACTGCTGGATCAGGCACACGCCGGACGATCGAGCGCATATTCGCCTTCCCGGGGCAGCACTGTCCCTTATGGGGGCATAACCCACAGTCCTTCTTACGTGCCCTGTAGATATGGCGCGTCCGCCCAGTGAGCTTTTCCTGTCCATTATGCCTAAGCGTCTTCCCTTCCGGACAGGTGTAGGTATCACTTTGATCGTCATAGACAAAGTGTTCGGGACGGAAGGCGTCTGTCACTCCCCGTTGCGTACACTGGCCGGCAACCGGGTTCCGGTCCATAAGGGATCCGATGAAGTCTATGCCTGCTTGGTCCATGGCAACGATATTCTCCCAATGTGTGTAGCCTCCGTCAGCTACTACCTGTTGGGGGATCTTGCCGAGGTTCTCTTCTATCCTTTCTATCGCTGGTATGAGTTCGTGAACGTCTTCCGGGCGTTGGCTCATGCCGACGCCGATGATGACACTTGCGGCGGCGTCAGTTGATATCTGCAGGTTGTAGGAAGGGGCGTACCCTCCGTCTGACTGTTTCATGATGCGGGCATCCGGGTCGGTCATGCTCACCCTGGCTTCCTTCTTTTCCCCACGCGATTTCGTTGTTCTCATCTTCTTAAGTTCCCGAAGGGCATGCTCCATACGTTCCTTTTTTTCTTGCACGGCCCTCTGCCGTGCTCTCTCGGCCCTGAGGTTCACCTCCTCCTTACAGGATGCTTCGCTATCATCGGGAGATTGCCGCACTTGTTCCTCTGCAGCCTTGAGATGCTCCCTGATCCTTTCCTCACGCCGGAAGCTGTTACTTCCTGCCAGGGCTTTTACCTTGGTGCCGTCGTGCATGACGCGCTGAAGCGTGATGAGACCCTCGGCGCTCATGATGCCGAGTACTTGCACGAAAAGCTGATCGAGGGATTCCGTATGGGAGGAACGAAAATCAGCGAGCGTATGATAGTTGACCGGTTCCATCGCAGTGAGCCACTGGTAGGCAGGATCATAGTCACAGAGGCGCGAGATCTCTCGCGCGGAGCCTATACCCTTGCTGTAGGCATAGATCCAGATGGAGAGAAGCAGCCGCGGATCGAAGGCCGTGCATCCTGCCTTCCCCTCTACGGCATGGATAGCCTGATAATAGAGCGTGAGATCAAGATGGCCGGTAAACTCCCAGATTGCCCTCACCTCGTGATCATCAGGGACGAGGCGTTCCACATCGATGGGACGAAGGATCAGCTGCTTCCGGTTGATTGGTTTCAGCCGTGGCGCGGGCTCGCTCTGTGGCCCTTCTTTCGGTCTTGCTCCCTGAACGTCCTTTATGCCCGGCAACTCATGCATGCGACGACTCCTTCGTGTGGCGCTTAATGATCAACGTCTGCTTGTCCTTTACGATCCATTCGATCGTTTCCCCCTTTTCCATCTCAAGGGCCTGAGCCAGGGGAGCAGGACATATAAGGTAGTACTGCTTCTGATCATTCGAACTTCTCCGGATTACCTGTACCTTTGAGACATAGCCCATGATGGTCCTCCTTTACCTATTGTGCATGGAGGAATGATATCATAGCTTTATAGCTATGTCAATATATTTCTTGCGTAGCGAACAATTTTTTCACACCTTCCAAGCAGCGGGGTATTAGAAAAGTATAAGCTGACGTTCCTCATATAGTTTGTGATAACTGTTCCCTTGCTGTTTGACGTAATTGGCTATCGTATTTTCATTCCCATGCTTCCCTACAGTGCTTGAGAAATATCCATCTGTCCAAAACTCCGCTCCCCAGAGCTGTTTCTTTACCTGGGGACATCGCTTGAATATCTCTCGTGCGGTAATACTCTTGATGACCGATACTATTCTGCTCACACTATATGTCGGGATAGACTGTACGAGGAAATGCACGTGATACTTATCAGTACCTATTTCCAAGAATTTGATCTGGTATCGTTTCTCAATGTCTATACACACCTCTTTCATTACTTCGTCCACGTTCTTATCAAAGACCGCACGCCTGTATTTCGCCGGAAAAACGAGATGGTATATGAGTACCGTGACATTATGGCTTTTATGTATATAGTCGCTCACACAAATATTCTACGCCGCAAGCGGCGGGGAATACAACCCGAAGTGATTTAAACGGGGCCTCAACGATCCCCTGGGAGATATATCGCTTGGAGCTGCTCGCCCATTATCGCCAAGCTATCATCAAGATGAGAGGTATTCCAATCAATCTTAATGTTCTGTAAAATCATGTCTTTATATAGTTCCAGTAATGCAATGTCACAATCCCTGCAAATTGGGTGTTCATGCCATTTGCCCGCACTGTGAAGTTCTCGGAGTTCACGATATTTCTTCCCTTTCCAGACTTCGTGAATCGTTTGACTGTCCCATTGTCCCATCACTAAATGGGTTCTTGCATTTGGATTCCCGCAGGGAATAAGACCTCCACCATAAAATTGATATATCGATTGGTATAAAGAAGGACAAGCAAACTTAATATCTCTTTTGATGGCTTCTTCCCGAATCGCGTCAAAATTTGCCGGCAACGCAGAAGTCTCTTTGTTCTCCCAGTGTCCATTCTCCAAAAGTTTAGTGCGCCAGGTTAAATCCTGAACAGTGATGTGATCCACGTGGGGCTTCCACAGTTTTAACAAATCCGGAACCTGGTTAATCGTTTTATCTGTGGCCACCATGGTTGCTCTCACTATGGGGGAATTTAGCCCACGTCGGTTGCGCACCTCAACAAAACGCAGAACATTATTGACAGTTTTCTCCCAAGAAACCCCTTTGGGGGTGACATTCTGCTTTTTCAGGGACTGAACATATGACGAATTGAGAATGCGCATGGATTCGTAAGTCTGTTTATCCGGAGAATCAACGGAGAAAACGATACGATCCAGACCGGCATCGATTAAATCTTCCGCCAGCTTTGTGGTCATGATTGTTCCATTGGTATGGAACATAACGTCCACGGCCCCGTGTTCCTTAGCATAGCGTATAAATTTGGTTATGTCTTTACGCAGTAGCGGCTCGCCCAGACCGTTGATGTTAACCGTTGGCAATCCGTATTTTTCACCTTCATCTATAACCCTGACGTAATCTTCGAAAGGGATATCACCAATTTGAGTTATATCGAGAGAAAGATGGGTGCAAAAAGAACAGGCAAGGTTACATCTGGTCGTTATTTCCATATTAAGGTTCAAGGGGAAATCGCCCGGGTCCAAGTTTTTGACTCTCTCTGTCCATGCTTCACGGTATTCTCTAAATTTTGGCCCTTTAGATCTCTCCCAATTTTTAAAGTTTTCTGATTTATAGAGCATGCCGTATGTATAGTATGGATTTGAAACGGCATTATTTTTTGTCCTCATTTTTTTAACCTCGCCTCAAAATTGATTAACCGACTAACTTACACTTTGTTTCTTTTCAGATCGTCATCTGAGAGATTAACCAGCTCGATACATCCACCCTCTGCGTTTTTTCTTATTATTTTCATACTCGTCATTGGTAGAGCAAAGATAACCTGGATCTGTGGCTACTTTAGCTTTGACAAAATCATACAATTGATGGAAAGAGATAGCTTGTATCTCAAAATCTGTGCTATCAGCACGCCAATATTCAAATAAATCATTCTTTTTGAGGTCGCTTTCCAATTTTGTCATATCAGGTTGCACTTCATCAACGTATTTTCTGCAGTAAAAAGTGGTTCTTTGTTGATGATACTTGCCTTCGCAATCCTTGATAATACCGCAAAACACCTTATCAAAACGGTAGTCAACGCCCAAGAGCTTTTCAATGTAATGTATCTCCGTGGGAGTATTATGAAAAATATTTCCTACGCAACAGATATACCCATTTTGTAAAAAAAGATCAGCTATCAGAGACTTGTCGCCAAAACATTCGTAGTCTTGAACCTTTAAATACCCAGACCTTTTCTCCCCAAATACCAGATAAGAAAAAAAAGGATCGATGGTTCGTTTGTGTGGATAACGTTTTCTGAGAAATTCAGTTACCAAGCCCACATCCGATGGTGTTTCCAGAATACTAAAAACCTCTTTTTTCGGGTATGTATAGGAGAAAGTCGGGATCATAATATTTCCACCCATTTGTTCAGCGGAAACGAGTATCCGATCGAAATTCTCCAGCCTTTCCTCGTTGGTATGGCCCAAACGGATCAGTCCGATGGCATCGATATGAATACTTGCAAGCCTGTCTTTGGTTTTTGCTGCTATTGTGTTTGCTATAGATTTCATAAAAAACCAAAACAGCCTAAACTAAAAGGCCAGCACTTATGGTTGCATCAGACACAACCTCTTCTTTTTGATTTACAATCCGGGCTTTTATTTCCGCTACTTTAAAGGCCTCGTTAAGATACGATATCTTCCCAAAAATTTTTAGCCGATCACCGACAAAAACAGGTTTTAAGAAATTGATTTTTTTCACCCCCTGGAGCAAGGCATATTTGCCTGGCAGATAAACACCTATGAGAGTTGAATAAAATGCTGAAGTTAAGAATCCGTAAACCACACGATCTTTAAACCCACATCCCTGTGCATATTCCGGATTCTGATGAAGAGGATTTGAATCGCCGCTAATCGACAGGAACTGATCCATCATCGCATCGGTAACAGTTACCGTAAACATTGCTTCCATGTCTTTTTGAAGATCCGAGAACTTATATGTGTTCATCAAAATATCCTTCAATGGACCTCCCCGTTGTTCGCCGGCCACAGGGTACCAGAGAAAAAACCTCTGTTCTTAAAAGCTTCTTGCTTTACCTTGCAGCAAGCTGCTGAGAATAGTGATGTTTGATAGGTTTAGAATTCCTCCTTCGCCATTATACGATTACCATACAAAATGATAATAAAATGAGCTTTTGAAATGAACAGCGCGATTAATAAACCATATAAATCTAGCAGATTTCTTGAAGTAATTTTTTTTCTGAAAGCTTGGTTGCTATATCGTGCAGGGTGCAAATAGGTGTTTCTAAAAGCCGAGAAATTTCCCATAAAGGTTTTGTCCCATCCGAATAAAACAACAGCCACAAAATCAAATCTTGTTCGTTTCTTGTACCGAAAATGGGGATCTGACCTCCACCGGTTTTACTGTAAAGATCGTGTTTGCTCAACATTACCTCACAGTTTGGACAAAGGTTTTTGTATGTTATATTCTTGTCAAGTTTTTCTATCGTCCCAATGTAGAGTGCAAGGCATGCAGCAATATTTTCTGCTGAGACAAAACTCAAATTATCCAAAGATGTATGGTAATAATCATAATCATAGTATCTATCTTTGGTTATGCTGACGATATTGATCCGAAATCCTTGGGAAGAATACTGTCTTTCATCGCTACCATGAATATCAAAAGGATAAATTTTAAAATTATCAATGCCTTTTTCGTAGAATGTATCTTCAACCAAAAAATTTATAAAACAGTCTTTTTGCCAACTCTGGCGATAACCAAACCTGCCGGGACCGCCTACTGTGGAAACAACAAATCCGGCAATGATTTTTTTCATAGCTTCTTCATTATGAGCACAATACGCAATAGCCCCGATAGTCTCCGGCACAAAAATTATGCGATAACTGAAGTTTAATGTCCTGTTTAGCAATTCCCGCGACAGAAGAGCTGTCATGACGGGACCGCTAAGATTATCGTTGGCGAGGGAAGGATGACAGATGTAGGTCGAAACCAGGTACTCCTTATCACTTTTACCTTTAACAAGAAGTTCTCCGATGGTAAGACTTCCGTTCTTCAGTTCAGAATCAACAAAAACCTCATAGCTATCATTGTCATTAAAATACTTTTTATAGTCACTGTAGGATAGACAAAATCCCCAGTTCTCATGGTAGTAAGTGGTCCGATAAGGTATTGCCGATGGGATCTCCTCCCGATAGTATAGATGTTCATTGAGTTCAGCCAATCTCATTCGTGCATGGATGGGAACACTATAACTGACCACGTGTAGATTGGATTTTTGGAAATCGACTACCTTTTCTCCTGAAGAATTCTTAATCCAAGCATCTTTGATGTTCCATTCCCGTGGAATTGCCCAGTCATACACCTTTTGCCCGGTTGGATATTCATGAATTGTGAGAGGAATCAGTTCCTGCAGAATGCGAAGGGTTTCCCTGTTTCCCTGACCGGTTATACTACGGCAGATAGGGAAAAGACGCTTTAGATAACTGTCGATTTCCAATGTAATTTCAGTCACTAAACATACTCCACAATAAAACAGTGTCCTCCCCGATAGAATCTTCTGCTGTTCTGCCTATGATACGGTCGTAATCACAAGGATTTATGCCCGTGCCAGGTCGTTTCCAGGTAATATCACGAGGTTCGATTTTTTTCCCTGCCGGAATAGCGCGAGCAGCTACCAGGCTACGTCGGGCATTTTTGCGTGCACTTTCTTCGCTTGCCAACGGTTGTTTCTGGTATTTGCCTAACGTTTTAAAAATTGTATCTAACTGGGTGTGGAAACATTTCAAGTCTTCTTTGTCCATGGCATGATAATGATCATTGCCCAGCAAGGTCTTGTCATGCGTGAAGTGTTTCTCAAGTATTCTGGCACCAAGTAGGGTAGCTATTTCCAAAGATTTCATGTCACCCGGCAAGGTGTGGTCTGAATAGCCAATCAACCTGTCAGGAAATTTCCGCCGTAGATCACGTATCATTCCCAAGTTAGCATTGGCGTTATCAGTCGGGTAATTGAGCACACAGTGGAGCAAAGCGAGAGGGTTTCCTTTGGTTGCAATCCAACTCACTGATTGTTCGATTTCCCACAGATAGGAAGCACCGGTGGACAGGATAATGGGTTTCCCAAAATCACACAAAAACTCTACAAACGGCTTATTGTTAAGGTCTGAGGAAGAAATCTTGAAAACATCCATAAGGTCGTTCAGGAAGGTTGCAGACTCGACGTCAAAGGGCGTGCTCATGAATTCTATTTCAACTTCATCGCAATACTCTTTCAACGTCTCAAATTCTTTTTTCCAGAATTTATCATATTTTTTAAACAGCAAATACTGACTGTCAGTCGGCTCTTTAGTCAAGTCCCAGTATGACGGCGAATTTTTTGAAGCAATGGTTTCAGCCCTGTACGTCTGGAACTTTATGGCATCAGCTCCTCCCTCTTTTGCGTCGCTAATCAAGCGCATGGCTAATTCCATACTTCCTTCGTGATTGACACCGGCTTCAGCAATAATATATGGCATTTTTATTTCCAAATCACATGCATTTGACTGTCTAAATAAATCTGTTATTTTCATCGTTCCTCCGAAAATGCCTGAACAATATCAGAGGGAGTACTTGAAATAGAAAAACGCTTGAAAATCAAACGGCGGTAATCTTCCAAGGTATCAATGTCAAGTTTCAACCAGGGACAAGCAATATCCCGATCAGGTGGATCAAAAGTTTTGATTGTGAACCTTTGGGAATTGTCAACAATATAAGCGAGGCAATGTTCACGATGACGCGCTTCGGTTGCATTTTGATCCAGCCACTCTAAAAGGGGAAACGGCACAATTTCTGCCCCAAGCCCATCAGGATATGTGTTTGTTTGACCACCATCACCCTGATTGTAGGCATAGTCACATGGATGATCGGTAAAATACTGAATCAGGTCGTCGATCGCTTCTCCGCTGACAAGTGGATTGTCCGCACAGACACGGACTACATGGCTCGCTTCGGCAAATCTGGCAGCTCCGGCAAAGCGTTTTAATACATCCTGTTCTGAGCCACGATATACTTTTGATTTTAGATTCTCCATTACAAATTTTTCCAGTATGTCATCGTTACGTGTATCCGGTATGGCGATCACAACATCAGCCAGCCTTCGGGCCGAGCTGACCCTGCGGACTACCCACTCTATGATAGGATGACCATGCAAGGACAACATCATTTTACCTGGCAAGCGGCTTGAACATATGCGAGCCTGAATGACAGCGACAATCCTTTTCATTTCAAAGTCTACCGCTTATTTCTCCGAATACTTCTCGTTCAATTTTTGATCGAAGATTTCCATTTTTTCAAAATTGTTTGTCATATTATTCTCGTGCCGTCGATACCGGTAAAGCGGAAGCTTTACCCGCTCAATACTATATTTTTTGAGGAATCGTAAACGCAGATCTTCGTCCTCACGGCAAAGGAAATCTTCATCATAAAGACCGATATCGATGAGCTGCTTTACGCGAAACATAATACCGCACGCTATTGGATCTTCCAAACAGTTTTTGTGATCCAGCACCATCTCATCGTCATCAACTAACGTATAATCGCAGGCTATAGCGTTTATTCCTTCATCCATCGCTAAATGGAGTTCAAGAATTTTTACAAATTCTTTATGTACATAATCATCACCATCTATTCGCACGATAAACTGTCCTCGTGCTTTCCTGATGCCTCTGTTCAGTGAGGCGGGCAAACCAATCCTTCTCTCGTTGTTGAATAGACGAATTTCATTCTCGAAAATTTCCAAAGCAAAACGCGTTCTATCTGTACTGCAATCATTTATTACAATAATTTCATAGGAATTTGTATCTGCACTTTGATTTAATACAGAACGAATAGCTCGTCCGATATATCTCTCAACGTTATATGCCGTAATGAGTACCGTAGTCGTTGGAATCATGGTTAGCACCTTTTCATTATTTTCATGAGAATTTTTCAAGACCTTCTTTGGTGGATTGTAGCATATATTCCAAATCTTCATCGCTCATCCAATGGTGAAATGGAAAAGAGATCATGCTATCAAAAAACAGGTCAGCGTTAGGACAGTCTGCTTTCCCGAAACCCAATCTTTGATATAATGGATATCTATTTAAGGGGTAGTATTGCACGACACACTGGATTTTTTTTTCGTAGGCCATAAAATTCATCATCTCGTTGCGTTTGCTATTTGTTACACGGGCAACCAAAAGGTGGTAATTGTGGCGATCAGAATCAACACGGTGGAATTCCAGCATGTCATATTTTTGTAATTCATCTATGAAGTAAAGAGCTCTTGTGCGTTTTTCAAGATTTATCTTATCAAGCCGCTCCAGAAGCTTTGTTCCTAAGGCACATTCTACTTCACCAATACAAAAATTATTCGGCCACAAAATATGGCCATTCAGCTCCGGAAAGTCCACATTGCCCATAGCGGGAATCCAATAATGATCGCGCTCAAAGGGGAAGGGACAATGGCCGTTATGTCTTAACATCGGGATAATGCCGGCCATCTTGTTATCCTTCACTAGTATGATGCCACCTTCTCCCAAAGTGGTGATATTTTTATGTGAATGCAGCGAGAATACCCCGATATCCCCGAAAGTACCGGATTTTTTGCTGTCTACTGATGTTCCCATCGATTGCGCAACATCTTCTATGACAAGAATATCGTGTTTCTTCGCCAAATCCACAATAGCCGTCATTTCTGCAGCATAGCCGTAGAGATGTACAACAACAATCACGCGTGTTTTTGGAGTAATCCTTTGTTTTATGGTGTCTGCAGTAACAACCCGTGTGCGAAGATCTATGTCTGCCCAGACTATCCTGGCACCTTTTTTTACAAATGGGTAGGCACTTGAAGTAAATGTATGAGAGGGAATAATGACCTCATCTCCATACTGAAACTGACAGAGTTGGGCTGACAATTCTAGAGCAGATGTGGCGCTATTTACGACAAAGGCATGATCTGCCCCGATGTAGGTACAAAACCTTTGTTCGAAAGTTTTTTGGTATGTACCTTGCGTATAAGGTTCTGCAGTTTTCATGGCATGCACCACAGTTTCAATTTCTTCCTGTGTATAGTCATGGCTCTTATTGCTGAATTGAATTTTAAAATCCATTTTAAAAATTCCTCAACAAATATATGGAATTAAATTTTTTTAAATATTTCCGTTGCTTTGGATTTGGTCAACATCGATGCAAAGTTTTCTCCAAGCGCGTTAATAAGAGGTTTTTCGTGAATAATAGTGGATTCATACAGGCGGGTAAAACCATCCTCGTTCAATTTTGCTGTAATGTTCGACGGAAGGTCAACGGCTTGTTTCCTCATGAAATAGTGAAATTCCTCTGTTTCTTCAGGATAAAATTCTTCCATTACATTCAAAACAAGACAGTTGGCAAGACCATGATGAATCTTCAATACTGTACTCAAGCCAGCGGACAGTGGGTGCACAAGACCGACGTAACTGTTTGCAATCGCACACCCGCCAAGATAGGAAGCAACCATCAGTTTTTCTCGACTAGCTTCACTTTGCATATCTGCTGATCCAAATACATCCTTACTGAGAGATAACGCCTGGCTAGAAAAAGCGTCTCCCACCGCGTGTCTGTAACTGCCATGCAGCGATTCCACGCAGTGGATATATGCATCAATTCCTGTATAAAAATATTGATCTCTTGAAACTGTTGCCGGCAGATCAGGATCCAATATTAATTGATCGTAAATTGTATGTTCGCTGTTCATACCAAGTTTCAAGTTTTTGGCTCTGTTAGTCAAAACACAGGTCCGGGAAGATTCTGCCCCTGTACCCGAAATAGTAGGGATACCAATTTTATATATACCGGGATTCTTGACTAAATCCCACCCCTGATAGTCTTCGGCCTTTCCACCGTTTGTTAAGAGATTAGAAATTGCTTTTGCAGTATCAAGTGTACATCCACCTCCAATACCTATCACGCAAAATGGTAAAGCACTCTTTTTGTTCTGTATCTTACCAAATATTGCATTAATGTAATCTGTGGTTGGCTCATTCTCTGTGGACACAAAATAAAGTAAATCCTGAACTTTTATCGGTAAATTTTTGGTTAATTGAGAATCAGTAAAAAAATGGTCAACAAAAAAGATACAGTAGTCGGCATGAATCTTTCTGATTGCATTCAGCAATAACTCAAGGTCATTTATGGAGCCTTTACCAAAAAGATAATATGGAACATTTTTTGAGTTAATCATTACCTTCCTCCATTGTCGATTTACCACCTTCATCTGTCTTCCTAACCATCTTTATCCGTTTCTCAATTGGTTTTCTAAATTCCGTTCTTTTTAAAATGAGATTCCTCGCACCTTGCTGCGGGATATCTCAGAGAATTCATATGAAATTCAGTGTTCTTAAACTCTTTTTTGCGGTAACCATAGAGCAAACTCCGAGGAATTTAAACGATTGAGCATATTTAAGTTACGTAGATGGGTAGGCAGGGACATCCCATACTCCTCCTATCAAGAGAAACTGTATAAAAATATTAATAGTCTACGTACCCATCCCCAGGAATCGAAAGGGTTATAACTAACAAACGCCCTTATCTGATCGCCATTTTCCATAAGCGCTTCAATCAAATGACTCCTAATAAACCCACCTGAACCCGTAACCAAGGTACTTGGGTACTCTTCTTTATAATAGACCGCCTGCTTTTTTACTTTATCTTAGTTAAGGGAGATTCCTTATCCTTCGATTCCCCATTCTCCTTTTGCAGTTCATCAATCTCAGCTTTCAATCTATCGTACTCTTCCATTTTTACTTGGAGGAAATATTGTGTTTGCTTAATACGGGCGTTGATGCCCTCCGGAGTGAGAACATAGATGTAGGCCGCTTTATTATATGAGTTTTTAAAACGCTGTACTTTAACATATCCTCTTTTAATCAACTCTTTCATAATGTAATTGATACTGCCCAGACTCAAGCCGACCTTTTTTGATAGGTCACGCTGTGAAACCGTACCTTTGGTGGATAATTCTCTTAAGGTTTTAAACTGAGATTCATTCATCTTGAAATTTAAGACAAGCTACCGCCATACGGCAGTGATAGCCATCGAAAGATAATAATGATTTTGGTTATGTTCAATCACTGAACACATTAATCATGACAGCAAAATACATACATGTCAAGTTATTTTTATCGCCAATATTTCAATATATTTCTACGGAATCTTTTCTTCTACTTTCCGCTCATTTTTAAACCCTCTACAAAGAGAGAAGGGGAACCAAATACACCATAAAATTTCAAATCGTTTCCCACTTCCTTGACATTTTTCAATAATTCAAATACATTCCCGGAGATTATGACCCCTTGAAATGGCATTTTTTGGCCGTTCTTGCACATGTGTCCGATTGCACCGAGAGAAAAGTCGCCTGTAATAGAATTTGCCGTATGAGTACCCATCAATTCTTCGATAATGACCCCGTTCCTGAATGTACCTCCGATATCTCTTTCTCCTTCCTTCACAAAGATGCCCCTTGGCCCGCATTTCGGCAGATCTTTAATACCTCCTCTGACGCTGTCTCCTGTTGAAGCCATACCGAATTTTCGACCATAATATGAGTCATAGAGGAATGTTTCAAAATATCCATTTATTACAATGAGGTTCTCCTGCGACGGAACGCCCTCACCGTCAAAGGGAAAAGCGTCTATACCGACCTTGCCGGAATCGATGATGTTCAGGACCTCCGAGAAACATTTTATGCCTTCCTTTGCCTTGAGTCGCGTTTTATTCTTAAACAAATTCTCTGCGAGGAATGCTTCCGAAAGAATTCCAAGCATATCACAGGCGGCCAGCGGTTTAAGAATCCCGTCATATACGCCCGTATTAATCTGCTTACTGAAAAGAAAGGAGATTGTCTTTTCAGCTATTCGCTCTCCCAGTTCTTTTCCCTCAAGCTCCTTTAAATTATTTGCCCATGACCAGTCATACCAGGAAACTTCGTCTTCGTCTCTCGCAACACAGAGCGCTGAGATGATATAGAGGGTCTTTTTTCCCTCCGCCGTCAGTCCATTGGAATTTCTGATTTTTGTCTCAAACTCTATCTCCTGAAATTCACAGTTTCTGACAGTGACAATCCTTTTGTCATAACCTCTGATCGCTCTCTCCATGTCGATAAGCAAGCCAGTTTTTTTCGCGTCCTCAACCCCTAAGCCTTCTGCATCATAAAAAGAAAGCAACGGATATTCATTATATGGTCCTGCGAAGAATCTTTCTTCGTCCTTCTCCATAATTGGTATAAGGGCCGTTGAGTTCTTCAAAAGGGCTTCCAGAGCATTATTGTGGTCATAGGTGTAAGCGAATGCCATCTTACAGTCCTTGATAGCCCGAAGGGCGATCCCTTCTTCCTCCTTGAATTCGATGCCGCAGATTTCTTTTTCTTTGCTTTCGAATTTTTTGCTTCGTTCCTTCAAATAGTAAAGTTCGTAGCTGTCGAATTTGTCATCTATCGCGTCATTTGCCTTTGTAATATCCATTCTACTTCCTCTAGATTACGGCTATGATGTGCGGCCTATATTTCTTTAATCATCGCTATTTCATCACATTCGGGAAACTTAGCACATTTAATACAGTCCGACCATATCTTTTGTGGAAAGATCTTTTTATCGGTAGTATGAAACCCGCATCTCTCAAAAAAGCCTACCTGATATGTAAGAAGAAATATCTTTCCAATGTTAAACTGCCGCGCCTCTTCAATACAGGCATCGACAAGCATCCTGCCGATACCTTTTTTTCGCACTGGCTCTGCTACACAGAGCGAGCGTATCTCCGCAAGATCATCCCAGCAGATATGGAGCGCACTCGTACCGATGATCTCCCCTTCTTCGAAGACAAAATAGTCCCTCAAATTATCGTAGAGCTCGCCAAGGGGTCTCGGCAGCATCTCTCCGCTCGATGCGGAAAAATTTATGAGACTATGAATTTTTTTTACATCCTCAACGCATGCCTTTCTGATCATTGCTCAGCATCTCCTCTGCTCTCTCGATTGTTTTTTCCGTAATTCTTTCCCCACCCATCATGCGGGCTATTTCATGAACCCTCTTGTCCCCTGAGAGTTCTCTGATAGTTGTTTTCGTTTGTTCTTTTTTGGATTCCTTTTCAACAAGAAAATGGTGATCACCATGTGCTGCGATCTGCGGCAGATGAGTAATACACAGCACCTGGTGGTTTTGGGCGAGTTCATGTAATCTCTTTCCCACCATAGCCGCGACCTTCCCGCCGATACCGGCATCCACTTCATCAAAAATAAGTGTTTTTTCTTCTTCGCCGCCGATGACCTTCTTGATCGCCAGCATAATTCTCGACAATTCTCCTCCTGATGCCACTTTTCTGAGCGGCTTCAAAGGCTCTCCTGGATTCGTTGAAATCATGAGTTCCATGTCATCCTGTCCGTCTCTGTCTACGAAACCTTTATCCGTCATCATTACTTTGAATTTGAGTCCTCGCATAGACAGAAATTCAAGCTCATTGACAATAGCCTTTTCAACCGCCGGGGTGCCCTTCTTTCTTTTTAAAGAAAGTTGCTCAGCGCCTTGTTTCACATCTGCCTCAAGATTCTTCTTCTCTTTTTCCAGGTCTTCAATGTTCGTTGCGAGGGTGCTCAGGTACTCAAGTCTTGTGCGCGCTGATTCGGCATAGCTCACGATCTCTTCATAGGTCTTGCCGTACTTGTCTTTCAATTTAAAAATATCCGTGAGCCGTTCTTCAAGCTTCTCCATCTCTTCCTGGTCAAAGAGGAGCGTCTTTTCTATGTTTCTCATCTCCAGCAAGATATCTTCAATATCAAAGGAAAGGCCTTCGATCTTGTTTCTTAAGCTTTCTATTGTTTCAATGCCACTCATTGATTTGAGCAGACCGACGGATCGTTTAAACAGCGCTTGCGCCGAATTGTCCCCATTCTGCAAGCCTTCCGTGATTTCCTCAAGGACACTCGAAATCTTCTCAGCACTTTTCAAAACCTTTAGCCTTTTCCGGATCGTCTCTTCTTCACCCTCCTCTATGTTTTTTTTCTCGATTTCATCAATCTGAAACTCAAGGAGCTCGATTTCTCTTCCTCTTCCTTGGGCTTCATTTTTCTTCTGATCAAGCTCCGCACTGATTTTTTTGAAGGCATCGACCTTTTCAGCAAGTGCTTTCTGTTCATCGGTTAATGAGAGAAGATTGTCGATGATCCCCGTATAATTTTCTTTATCAAGAAGATGCTGAAATTCATTCTGGCCGTAAATGCTGATCTGCGTGCCTCCAATGGACTCAAGCTTCGTAAGGGTAACCGGCTCATCGTTGAGAAAGGCCCTCGACCTGCCTGTATTACTGACAATACGTTTCAAAATGTATTCTTCGTCCTCGTTTATAAAATGGCCGGTTATCTCTGCCTGTGCGGCATTACTTCTCACCACATCAGAGGAAACTTTCATGTTCATGAGCGTTGAGAGGGCATTGATAATGATCGATTTGCCCGCGCCTGTCTCGCCAGTGATGACATTAAACCCTTCTCCAAATTCGACCCGAAGCTCATCGATGATGGCAAAACCCTTTACGCTGAGATAGGCAAGCATTCCTACCGGGCACCCCACTTTAGCTTTGTTCTCAATATTTCAAAATATCCTCTGGACGACGACTTGATCAGGTTTACCACATGGGAGGACTTTTTGATCAGCACTTCGTCGTCATACTCAAGGGGAAAACCTATCTGTCCGTCAAGAGTCAGCACAACCTTCTCTTCTTTCGACTTCAGTCGCGCCCTCACTTCCACGTTTTCCTGCAGGATGATGGGCCTGTTGGTCAGCATATGCGGACATATAGGTGTTACGATGATATTCGGAAGCGATGGATAAAGAATGGGGCCACCCGCCGCCAGGGAATACCCTGTAGATCCTGTCGGCGTTGAAAAAATAAGGCCATCGGCCTTGTATGTCGTAAGGTATTCACCGTTCACATAGGTCTCGATATCGATGATCCTCGCAAGCGCGTCCTTTGTAATGACCGCATCGTTGAGCACAGTAATTGTCAAGACGTCTTCTCCCTCTCTTTTCACCTTCACATCGAGCATGATCCTTTTTGAGATACCGAAATCGCCCTTGAGAACTTTGGCAAGTTTTGCGGGAAGTTCTTCTACGGACGTTTCCGTCAAAAAGCCAAGGCCACCGAGATTGACGCCGAGGGTTGGCACCTCTTTTCTCTTGCCGTGCCTTGAGACATTTAAGAGGGTACCATCACCGCCGAGCACAAGAATGAGATCTGCGTCTTCTCCGACGCGTTCCATTTCGAATGACTTGCTATAACCAAGCTTCCGTGCCGATTCTTCTTCTACGATAATGTTGAACGATTTCCCAAAGGTCTCAATAAGCTTCCCTGCGATCCGTATGGCATCGTCCTTTCCCCGTTTGCAGATAACGTGAATGGTCTTCATGAGAGGTACCTTTTTTTTAAGTGATATGAAAGCTCCGTCAGGAGCTGAAAAGATTTCTTCACCGTTTCCGTCCTGTCGGCGTTCATGAGATTACATGTAGCCGGCGCAAGTAAACTGTTTTTTATAATGGTCTCTGTATTCAATCCCTTCTTCTGGAGCACGCCCCACATGCTCTCAAGTCTTTTCACAAGGCTCAGAATATCTTCGTTTGTGAACTCTTCATGATACGTTGGTACAATGCCCCAACAGACAACCCCTCCCTCTTCCAGAAATGTCTTTACATTGTCATAGGCAACGAACGTATCTCCAAACGCATAAGCATTAAACGAAAGAATCTCAATGTTGAGGGTCAAAAGAAAATCCCAATCAGGCCTCCCGCAAAGGTGAAGGCCTCTTGCTCCTTCAATGCCGTCAAAGAATCGGCTCAACTCTTCCTTTGCCTTGATACTGTCATAACCGCACATCGCATTAAAAATAAATTCAAGGCCCGGATCGTCAACCCACACAAAAGATCTTTCGTTCTTTCCCAACAATTCCTTGTACTGGGCATTCGCTTTCTTCTGTATAAAAGAAAAGGTAACAGCACGTATTTCATCATTATAAACTATTGGCTTACCATTCTCATCTACTATTTTTAGAGTAAGACTCACGGGGCTTATGATCTGTCCCCTCACCGACCGATAGGCTGAAAGGTCTCTTTGAAGGAAACGTCTGTAGACAGGCGAAAATTGATTGGAAATCGCGAAATATTCAAGATCATCCTCATGCTCGAGGAATTCCGGCAGTGCATCGAAGAAGGTCTGAGTGTCAATGGAAACCCTCGAATGTTCCACGTCTATAAGGACGCCTGGAAACCTTTCAAGGGCTTGCACGTACATATCTTCATAATACGAAACCCTTGGAAGCTGTGGCCAAAAGGGTATATCCATTGTCAGGGCAAGATCAAGGGCCCCTTCGATATCCTCGTGGGGCATAATCCCCATTGCTGTTGTCGCCAGATCGCATCTGAAACCTAAAGATCTTTTCATATAACATCCTTAACAGATGATCATAAGTATTGTCAATTAATAATTATTTAATTTCAAGATGTTACGGATTAAAGGACATTTTTTAGCGGTAAAGTAGTTGACTTTAGCCCCTTGAGGCTATAGAATACACCCACACCATGACAAGCCACAGGAAGTATATAACAATTTTAGCAACCATTCTATTTTTTCTGGCCTGTGTATCTGCGGTCTTCCCCCTCACGGCCGTCATGAAAGAAGACAATTCCGACAAAGAAGTAATCGTATCGAAGACCGTACAATACCTGAAGGAACGAAAACTGAGTGCAACCGATGAAAAACTGAAGACAATCGCCACCAGTGTTTACGAAGAATCACAAAAATATGACATTGATTATCGCCTTGTCCTTGCCGTTATGAAGGTTGAAAGTAATTTTAAGAACGAAGCGATTTCAAGAAAGGGTGCTCGCGGGCTCCTCCAGATAAAACCGACACTTGCCAACTATATCGGTAAAGAGGCTGGTGTGGAGGTCAAAGGAACAGAAACCCTCCACGAGCCTGACAAAAACATCAAGATCGGAGTTAACTATCTTTCGAAACTCATGGATATGTTCGATAATCTCACCGCAGCACTTCATGCATACAATGTCGGTCCCACAAAGGTAAAAAGGATCGGTGCAAGTGCTGAGTCGCCTCCGACCCGTTTCACCAAAAAAGTTATGGACGAATACAATCAAATCGTCGAAGTCCTACCGGACCCGGAAGACTAGTCGACTATAATAGTCAGCGTCTGATCTCAATAAAATTCCTAAACATAAGAAATCTTCGTCGATTCTCAAGGAATGCTTGTCAATGTTTCGTCTTTTTTCTAAATGTATTTAAAACCGTTGACTACGAATAACAAACCAAAGGCGATGAGAAAAATGCTACACACGAAAAGGATTGCTTTGATAATCTTTGTGCTGAAATATTTTCCTCCTATCGATATTCCGTAAGAAACGAAACTGTACCACGCAAGATCAGAGGATATATGACCGGCAAAAAAAGCAAGAACACCGTGTATACCAAGCGCTTTGGCGAACATTACGTAACCCATTCCGATAGTCACCCACCATATAAACCAGTACGGGTTGGAAAGGCTTACGATTATGCCTGACAATATGAGATGAAGTTCTTTGCTTTCTATACTTGTCCCAGCGGTGAGGCTGTAACTTTTGAGACTTCGGATGATCCCGATTCCCATATATACAATCACGATCCCTCCGCAAAAAGAGATTACAGCGAAGAGGAACTTATTCTTAAGAATATTGCCGAGGCCAAAAACAATGAGGATTAAGAGCGCCAGTTCTAATATGCCGTGACCGAGAACGAGAAGAGGCCCCACAATGCCTCCCCGTTTTGCAGATCGTGAAATGGTGACGGTCAAAAGCGGCCCCGGGGCCATGGCCCCTGTGAGACCTAAAACGAAACCGATAGAGAAGAGCGCGGGTATGTTCATTGTTATTAATAGACCATAATATGGCGATCGGAATAAAGAAAAAAAGAGAAAAAGGAAAATGGTTCTGTTATAGTTGCTCCACGGAGTATCCTCTATCCTTGAGGAGCTGGATAATGCCTTTACTGCCTACGAGGTGCCCTGCTCCCACAACAACAAAATATGTACCCTTCGATTGCAGATAATTTTCAATCTTTGTAACCATATTCCTGTTTCTCATGATGATCAGTTTTTCGTAGATGGGATAAAATCTTTTCTCTTCAGTTATGGATTTGGTCATAAAGCCTTCCACAGCATGAGTATTTCCTGATTGCCATGCCTCTACCAGCTTGTCCACATCTCGGGAAAGGGTATCCAAATCCTTCAATGTGTAGAGAAGAAAGAGCTCTTGCTCCTCATCCGGGAATCCTGCGAGAAGGTCTATCTGATACTGAAGACTTTCCAACTCAACGATCTCTTTCCTTCCCTCTGCTCTTGCGAGAAAATGTTTATCAATCCCATAGTCGGGATTATATCCCGCGTTCATCAGTTCCAGCGATTCCATCGTCAGTCCCAAGAACCACGGCTTCTGATTGCTGACAAGCTCAATGGGCAAGCCAATCTTCTCCGTTTCCTTCAGCACAAAAGCATAGGTGTCCGACGAGACATGCTTTTCGATACTGTCTCCGCCCTCATACATGACCTTGTCGAGCAGATTCAATACATCCATCTGGCCGATGTCATCGACGTTCGCCTCCACCACAAGAAAATCGGACCTGTCAAAAGCGTTTTCGATTGCCCTGCTCAAGGGGTAAACGTCTTTTTTTAGAAGGTGGATGGAACCGAGCATATAGACGGTGTTGCTCTTACTCTGGACACGCCACAGAAAATTGTTTTGTCCCTGGCCGCATAGTGAGAATGGATAGACAAAAATCCAGGCTACAAAACCAAGACAAATTACACTCAATCGCTTCGTTATTTTTTCTCTCATCCATATCCCCTAATGGAGTGCTTATAAGCCTAATCAGTATGTCAGACAGGAACCGTGGCTATTAACTTCGCAATACTCTCTTGTCCCCCGTCCTGATAGTAAGCTTGATTTCATCAAGGTATTCAAGGAGCGGAATCATGTATTTACGGGAGATGTCAACGACAGACTTAAAGTCGGAAGGGGTCATCTCCTTCTTTGCCTCGAGATAGGAGATAGCTTTCTGTTTCAGCTCCTCGATGGCGTCACGGTGAAAATACATATCGCCCTTCAGTTTGACGACCCTCCCCTGGAAGTTCAATTTGCCCAGGATGTCCTTTAGCTCCTTCTCATTTTTTCTCGTCTCCGTTGACAATTCTTTTACACCAAGCGGTGTGAGCCAATATTTGAGAAGCACTCTCAGGATATTGTCCTCCGCTTCTTCCAGGGCTTTATCGATCTTCTCCCCTGTCGTTTTCAATTTTACCTTGTCCTTCTCCACCTCAATATGGTTCGCACTGATACATTCATCAAGGGCCTTTTGAAATACGTTGGTCTCTACCTTTGGAAGCCTCATTCTCAGCTCTTCCTTGGACATACCGACCTTGAGAGGGTTCTTCTCACAGAACGTATTGATAATAGAAATAAGGGTCTTTTTATAGGCCTCGAAGGCGTCCGTCTCAACAGCCATCTTCCCGATGGACTTCACTTTTCCGAGTTTTTCAAGTTGCCCGATCAAACCAGTCGCATAAACATGATCCTTTCCGATGAAAATAGAAAGCATATCTTCATGAATACCTTCAAAACCGCCTTTCCGGATGTGATATCGGGCCTTTCCAAGATCGTCTCCGCGGGTAAGCACGTCATAAACATCTTCCAAGTTTACCGCCTTTCTCTTATGCTTTGGCGGCATAATGTCAAGGACTCTTCCTCCCCCGATGGTCTGGACAGCGTATGAACCTCTCAGAATAAAATTATCATCCGGCAGGGCGACGAGAGGTTTTCTAAATACAAACTGAACAAACAATTCCTCGCCCGGCTCTATGGCGTCCTTACTGAGCACCACCATTCTCGCTTCTTCCTGTGTGGTAGCAATATGGAATCGCAACATCGTATCATTCTTAATCGGTTGGTAGGGGAGTTTCAGATATTTGAGCGTCGCATCGATCCTGTGAGTGAATATCAGTGTGCCAGGCTTCCCTATGATAACGCCTCGCGCAATCTCGTTCTTTTCGATCCCCTGGAGATTCAGGGCAACCCTCTGACCGGGGATAATTTCTTCTACGTCTTCATGGTAGGCCTGAATATTCTTTACCTTTGTCCTTTTCGACAACGGATAGATATCTACTTCTTCACCAACTTTAAGGGAACCGGAAATACAGGTCCCGGTAACGATGGTGCCAAGCCCTTTTATGGTAAACACCCGGTCTACGGGTAGTCTGAATATCCCTTCCCGCGACCTCTCTTGAATCTCACGGGCAATGCCCGCAATGGCATCCTTCAATGCCGCGACATTTTCCCCGGTCATTGCCGACACAACAACTACGGGCGCCTTCTCAAGGACCCTTCCCCCGAGAAATTCCTTTACGTCGTCCTGAACGAGCTCGACCATATCGTCATCAACGAGATCTTTCTTCGTGATGACGATAATCCCCCTTTTGATGCCAAGCATTTCACAGATATCCATGTGCTCGCGCGTCTGCGGCATAACGCCTTCATCGGCCGCAATAACGAAAAGCACCATATCAATGCCCCAGGCGCCCGCAACCATATGCCGTATGAATTTCTCATGGCCGGGAACATCGACAATGCCGACAAGGAGATCATCACCAAAACGATAATGAGCAAAACCAAGCTCTGTGGTAATGCCCCTTTCTTTCTCCTCTTTCAGTCGATCACAATCGATGCCGGTCAGCGCCCTGATGAGGGCCGTTTTCCCATGGTCTATATGCCCTGCCGTGCCGATAACAATCTTTTTCATAGTATCTGTAACTATACAACATTTTCAGACACCACTCAATGAAACAATATCCGATCGTCTTTCCCGATGGGGCCGAGGAAGGTCGACTTACCGGTGATATAAAACCGTTATAGAAGACCAGTTGCTCGTGCTCCCGAATCTTCATATACGGGCATATGGCATAAAAGTACCGCATCATGGAAGCATATATCCGAGTGGTCACCATTTTCTTTGGGCCGTAAAACCAGCTATGACTATTTTGACCGTGGGCAAAAGTATAGCAGGTATACCTTCTAAAGAAGCCCTCAAACGATACCGGGTATTATCGATTCCTAATCCTATGGACAGATGTGAACGGACTTATTCGGATATGTTCGGATGGAAAAGAAATTTCGTACAGTTCTTTCAGAGAATAAACAACCGGTCAATCACATATCTTCTGTGACCCGTGGCCTTTTGCCTGTCGTCTCGGGTCTGCCGCCTATAGCCGGTTGTCGGTCGCCTTTTCCTATTATATTCTGGAGTTTTTCATCAAGCTCATTTGCATCGTATGGCTTTGTCAAAACATCTAAAAAACCATACTTTCTAAAATCCTTTATGATGGGATCGTTGAGGTACCCGCTCGATATGATACCCTTTGTCTGGGGGTCGATAGCGATGAGTTCCTGCATCACCTCTTTGCCGCCCATGCTGTCGGGAATTGCCAGATCGAGGATTATGGCGTCGAAAGGCTTCTTTAACTCCCTTGCCTGCCTGTAAAATCCGATTGCCTCTTCACCGTTTTGCGCCGCCACAACTTCATAGCCCAGATGCTGAAGCAATTCCTTCGCAATACTCAAGATCATCTCTTCATCGTCCATAATAAGCACTCGCCCCTTGCCGTGCCGGACAACCCTGCCCTCGATCCGAGCATCGATAATCTCTTTCTTGCATGCGGGCAGGTAAATTTGAAACATCGTTCCTTTGTTCGGGGTTGATTCAACGTCGATATGTCCGTTATGTTTTTTGACGATGGAATAGCTTATGGCAAGCCCAAGTCCAACTCCTTTCTGTGACCCCATCTCCTTAGTCGTGAAATAGGGATCAAAGACTTTCGGCAGATTTTCTTCGGGAATGCCGGCCCCTTCGTCACGAATCGATATGCAGACATAGTCTTCCTTGATCAGGGGAAGTTTATCCTGGGGGGTAATGCGGGCGTTTTTGCAATCCACTGAAATCATTCCCCCCGAAGGCATCGCCTCTTTTGCGTTCACAACCAGGTTCTGGATCACCTGTCTCATCTGATCCTCGTCAACCTCCACAGGGAAGAGGCCTTCAGCAATCTTATAGCTTGGCCGGATCAGGGAACCACGGAGAATTTTTTCAATGGTGTCTTTCAGCAGTTCATCTATAAAAACAATTTTCCTCACAGGATCTCCGCCACGGGAAAGGGTGAGAAGCCGTTGAGTAAGGTTTTTCCCCAAAAAGGCTATGCGTTCAGCTTCGGTTAAAAATTCGATTGCCTTTCTGTTCTCCAATGTATTCATCTTTACAAGGGAAATATTACCAACGATAGCCATTAGGAGGTTATTGAAATCGTGGGCGATGCCACCGGCCAACGTACCGACTGACTGGAGGTTTTTTGCCATAAGCACTGCCTCCTCCATTTTTTTCTGTTCGGTAAGGTCCCGGATAACGGATACCCTAATCTGCCTTCCCCTCAAATTCATCTCTCTGGGGCGCACCTCAATAGGAAAGGTATCTCCATTTCTTTTCAGTCCCAATGTTTCGTGTTTTTCTTCATTCTGGGAAGCCACTCTTTCTTTTACCGTATTGCGCGCTTCAGGGGCGATGACATCGAGGGCATTCCGTCCGATAATATCCTCGTTATCATCGTATCCGAACATCTCATAGGCCCTACGATTGACATTGATTATAGTCCCATTTTCTATGAACATGACTACTTCAGGTGAAGCCTCAGACAGATCCTTAAATCTTGCCTCGCTGTCTTGCAACAGTTCCTGGGCCCGCTTAAGTTCCGTAATATCGGTAATGATCCCTACGATACCCCCTATAGAGCCCTCTGACGTATAGAAAGTTGCTTTTTTTTCAATTGCATAACGTGCTGATCCATCGTTGGGATGGTTGATCGATATCTCGTATGTTTTGCTACCGGGAGACTCCATAAGCTCCATATCCCTTTTCTGTTGTTGAATAGCCTCCCTACGGCTAATGGGAAGATCAAAGACCGTTTTTCCTACATAATTTTCTTTGGCATGGCCGAAGTAGTCTTGAAATGCTTTGTTGTATCCAAGATAGAATCCGTTTAGATCCTTATAATAAACAGGGTCAGGCATATTGTCCAAAAGGGCCTTGAATAACTGTAACTGTTCAAGAAACTGTCTTTCTGTGTTTTTCATAAAAAGGGTTTACCCTTCAAGCACGAAAAGGCTATTTATCAGAACTGGGGAGAGGAACACAATGAGATGCTTTCGTGCAACGAATGCCACGGACTACTGAATTTTAATTTGTTGGTGCCATCTCTGTATTCTTTTACTAAGATATTTGTTTTTACCACAAAAAGTCTCACAAGTTCTACAAAAATTTATTCCTCCTCCGCCAAAGGGCTGTGAGCGTTAATTTTCGGCATTTTTGAATCGTTCAAACTTTTTGGAATGGAGGAAAATCAGCCCCTGGAAAAGAGCACTCCATACCTAACGCCTTTTGTGCTGACAATACAATCACGAAACGAATAATAAGACATAATCTCCTCAAGAAGAATGGCCCCCTGCGTAATGATGTCTTCCCTCCCCTTTTCTACACCCTTTATCTTTGCTCTCTCGAAGCTGTCGACAGCTTTCAGCTTCCTGACAATATCCTTAACACTTTGTAATGATAGGGAATAACCATGTATTTTTTCTTTGTCAAAGCGTTCAAGCCCAAGCATGATAGCGCCAAGATTCGTTATGGTTCCTCCCGTACCGACAAGCACCTGGCCCTCTTCCTTCATCGGTTTCCCGAAGAAGGTCCGAATATGGCTCTTCATGGATTCTATTTCGTCTTCAAGAAGCGGATCGTTTTCGATAAACATTTCGCTCAGTTTCACCGTTCCAATGGGCAGCGAAGCGTAATCGAGGAGTCTTTTTCGATTACCCGCAATTATCTCCGTGCTTCCACCACCGATATCGATAATAAAAAGATTATCCTCTCTTACCAGGCCATCAGTTTTCACGGACAGATATGTATAGTAAGCCTCCCGTTCGCCGCTTATAATTTCAACAGAAATACCGCACGCTCTTTTCACCGCCTCCAGAAACTGAGAACTATTGCCAGCCTCCCTGAGGGCGCTCGTGCCGACGCAGAAAATGCCGTCGACATCATGAGCCTTCGCAATATTACAGTAATTTTTGAGTACCTCAAGAGACCGGTTCATTGCCGTATTCAGCAAATAACCGTTCTTTTTCAGCCCCTCGCCTAATCGCGTTATAGATGATACATCGATCACGTCTTCAACCGTGTCGCCGATATGAGCTATTAGTAGTAGTATAGTATTTGTACCGATATCAATAGAGGCATATTTCATGCTCGGTTTTTATAAGAAGTTAAAATCTTTGAACTCCGTCTTAAAACGTTCCTTGAATTTCTTTAGAATCCTGCTTTCAATCTGCCGTGCTCTTTCCCGTGAAATACTGAAATGCGCGCCAATTTCCTGAAGGGTAAGTGGTTCATCCGATAAAATACGATGCTCAAAAATATAGAGTTCCTTGTCGTTGAGTGTCTTTTTGAACTCTCCTACCCTTGAGACGATGATTTCGTCCTTTTCCTTGTCGGCAACTATTTCTTCAACATTTTCACTGGATTTCATCATGTCCATAATGGTGTCGTCGCCTTCATCATGGATTGGTGTTTCCAGCGATACGTCAGTATAGGCCAGTCTCTTCTGCATCTCCTCGACCTCCGCCTCTTTCACGTCGAGGGTGCGTGCAAGGAGTTTTGGTACCGGAAAAACACCCAGGGCTTCAAGCTTCTGTTTTTCCTTATTTAAGCGATAAAAGAGTTTTCTCTGGCTCTGCGTGGTTCCGACCTTCACAAGACTCCAGGAATCCATGATGTGCTTGAGGATGTAAGCCCTTATCCAGAAAGAAGCATAAGTGGAGAATTTGGTGCCTTTGTAAGGGTTATACTTTTTCACTGCGTGTAGCAGTCCCACGTTTCCTTCCTGAATCAGGTCAAGAATGTTGAGATAGGTGTTGTAATATTCAAGAGAAATCTTGACGACCAGCTTGAGGTTTGACATAACAAGTTTCTGCGCCGCTTGCTTATCCTTTTTTTCAAAGATCCTCTTAGCGACCCTGAATTCCTCTTCTCTGGAAAGGACAGGATACCTCGATACTTCAGAAAGATACTTTCTTAAGGGGTCAAAGGGGGTGGGAAGTGTGTTCTCGGCGTTCCTCCCTGTGAGATCAGGTTCTTCATAAAGGGTGATGTCTTCTTCCATACCGGGCTACAATTCTCCTCTCACTTGTATCAATTCAGCCACAATGCTTATTGCGATCTCCTCAGGCGTCTCTGCATGGATGGAAAGACCGATGGGAGCGTGAACCCCGGATATGTGCTCATCATCGAAACCGCATTGTTTCATATAATCGAAAACCATCTTCACTTTTCTCCTACTTCCAATCATGCCTATGTATCTTGTTTTTCTCTTGAGTGTTTCCTTAAGGACGTCTACATCATACTGATGTCCCCTGGTCACAATGACTACAAATTCTTTTCCCGCAAATTGTAGCCCATTGAAGACCTTTTGAAAATCTTCCACCCTGATCTCATCGGCATCAGGAAATCTTTCCCTGCTTGCGAACTCTTTCCGGTCATCAATAATCACAACATAAAAACCGACCATTTTAGCGGCCTTCGCAATAAACTGCGAAACATGGCCCGCTCCGAAAATGTAGAGAACCGCAGAGATATGGAGCGGCTCAATAATAACTCCATCGGTCACATGCGGTTTTGTTTCGCTGACGCATTTCAGGAACATCGTTTTATCGGATTCAGATAGTGCATCACCGCTTATTGTCAAGTCTTCCTCCAGGAGGGTTTTTGAAAACGATTTTTTATCGACTCGCGTTATCAGAACCGCCTTCTTGCCCTTTCTTTCAAGAAATTCAAGGCGAGTGTACAGTTTGCCGTATCGTTCAAGGACAGGCTCAAGCAGGACATCAACGTTTCCGCCACAGATCATGCCTTGGGATGCAACTTCTATCGCATCCATCTTGATGTGCAGCATTTTCGGGTGGTCCATCCCCATCATCGTAAGCGCTTCCTGATAGGCACTATGTTCCAGACGACCGCCGCCGATAGTCCCGTACAGTCGTCCGTCTTCGCCTATGAACATTTTTGCTCCTGTGTCTCGCGGCGCCGATCCCGACCTTGATATGACCGTCGCGACGACACCTGTTTTATTGTTTTTGAGATAGCCTTCCACGGTTCCATAGAGTGACATAAAAAATCCCTTCACAGCCACTGTCTGAAGCTCTGTGGCCTTTCTATCGGGTTTCTCAACCCTTCATTCTAAATGTCGATTAAATGTGTACATGATCGCTTCGAGCACCCCGCCTCCTATGGCCCCTGCCTTTTCCGAAATTGTATAGCAGTAATCCGTACTTCCTCGCGGATCGATATCGCCAACCTTCTCATCATCTGTCACGTAAATCTCACGGATAAGCCCCCGGAGAATTCCATCGATGGATGCAGCCAGAGGCGTACCATCAACGGTGAGGAGTATGTCTCCCTTCTTTACAACATCACCGATCTTCCTTACGTGTTTTACTTTTCCGGCAACAGGAGACCGAAGGACCCGTTCTTTTGTGTAGCCCATCATCGCCCCTGGCACCCCCGTATAAGGCTCTGCTGCGCCACAATATATGACTCTGCCGAGATTATGTCCCCGATTGCTCTCAACAACGATGTTAACATCATCAGGCGCTCTAAAACCAGGGCCTACACCTATGACAAGGGGCGCCTCATGCATTTCTGCAGTGAACTTTAGCTTGGCCATCCTGGCATCGATAACAACATGGGGTTTAAGGGCTTTTGCGCACCGGCACCGAGGGTCAACAAAAACCGCTATCCTCTGCCTTTCCCAGACTGATTCCACCTCATTTATGCTTTGTATTCTCTCGGCCCACACACCTTCTACTTCCATGGTTCCCTCATAAACAGCCTCACAAAAAGAAACAAATCTTCTCACCGAGAGAGGCTCAGGTATTTCAGTCATAACGATATTCTTCATACCTGCTATGTACAATCTATGGGCGACACCCGTTGCCATTTCGCCTGCGCCCTTGATGACAATTTTCAGTTGATTGAGACAAACGTTCTCTCTACGATTCGTGAATTGGGTATCATTACTTGTCTTCGAACTCCAAACTCCGAACTCCGAACTATTCATTACGGCCCCTTTCCGAAAAAACAGGCGGGATAATGGCACACAGGACAATGGAGACAGAGCCCGCCATAGGAGAGCTTTACCATGTCCTTTGCGTGTATCTGCTCGCCGGCTATGATTCGTGTGAGGATAATGTCCATCACCGTATTATGATTGTAATAGACACAGGCCGGGGCACCCAGTATATACTTGCCCTTGAGACGGGCGACAAGAAACATGGCGCCGGGGAATACAGGTGTCCCATAGAAGAGGGTCTCTGCCCCCGTCGCTTCGATGCCTTCCCTTGTCACATCGTCGGGATCCACGGAAAGACCGGCTGTGGTTATAACGATATCGGCGCCCAGAGAAAATTGCGATAGGATGGTATCACGGATCATTGATACGTCATCGGTGACGATCTTTTTATCGATAATCGTGAGTCCGTATCCTTCTATTTTTTTCTGTACTGTCTCTGAGCCGTCTTGAATCCTTCCGTCATAGACCTCGCTGCCAGTAATAACAAGACCCATGTTGAAATGTAGAAAAGGGCTTATCCGGATAACACCCTTCTCAGCGACTTTCTCGACCCTTTTCAACTCTCTCTCGTGAATGTACAGAGGGATGATCTTGGCTGCGGCCACGACATCGCCCGCATTCACGGGATAACGGTTGGGAATAGTGCTCAAGAGAACGTTCTTAATTCTGTTCATCTCATAGAGATGCTTCTCGCTGACATAGAAAAGGCCCTTCACCTTGCTCACGATACTGACCTTACCTTCTTTCGGCGGTAGAGGTTCCATGTCGTCACTCACGACGGATTGGGCAATCCGTGTACTTGCCTCGTCCTCGTGAACCCCTTTTGCCTTACCCTCGAAGACGTAGAGATGTCTTTTGCCGAGATCAAGAAGCCTTTCGATATCTCCCTGCTCGATGACCTTGCCCTTTTGAAACGCGACGTCCTTCTTTTTTCCGGGAATAATCTCAGTGATATCGTGGGCAAGGACCATTCCAAGCGCCTTTTCAATGCTAACCTTTTTCAATCACATACCCTCTTTCTTTCAGGCTGACTACGTCTTCCATGGTATCAATGTCAAAGAGAGAGCCTTCGTTACCTTCTATAAATAACACATCTTCCCGATGCTTTTCTATAATGTCCCTGAGACCGTGATCGCCTCTGAGAGATGCTATGTCTCTGCTGTAAGGTCTCACATCCATGAGCACCGGATGACCTTTTGTGCCCTCAAACAGGGGCACGATGATCTTTCCCCTGTTTTTGCGATATGTGTCGATCATGTGGAATAAGGTTTCCTTTTCAATAAAGGGCTTGTCCCCGAGATGGAAAAGAATTCCCTCTGCGCCTTCGATAAAGGGTATTGCGGCCACAACCGATGTCGCCATACCAAGCATATGATTATGATTCCGAATAAACTCCACACTATATCCTGCCAGTTCTTTTTCAATCTCCTCTGACTGTGTGCCCGTCACAACACATACCCTTTCTATACCGATAGAAAAAAAGGGGAGTGTGGCCCTCCTGATCACGGACTCTCCGTTTATTCTGAGAACAAGCTTATTAAAGCCAAGTCTCTTTGAGATGCCGGCAGCGAGGATGACAGCACGTAATCCCTTCATATCAAAACGTGTTGCTCACGAAAGAGTGACTGGTAGATACCCGCCCATCGCCGATATCATTTACAGACTTTCCTGTACGATACTGTTCAGGCTCTCAATAAGGGCGTCGACGTCGATGCCGTGGATTTCCGCACCTTGTTGAATATTCTCAAAAAGGGCTGCCTGACACCCAACGCAGCCAAGTCCGTACTTTTCAAATACCCGTATCGTGGCGGGGTATTTTTTTACCACCTCTTCAATGGTCATCTTTTTTTCAATCATGTACTATCTCCTTCACTTAATCATTTTTGTGATTTTCATTCGTTCTCAACGTACTCAAAAAATTTCCGCTGAAAATATATAGATCTCCGCACCTTTGGACTTCCAGGCATCCTTGGGGAGACCGGCTTTGTAACAGGTGTATTCGAGGAAGGCTGTCCTGTCCCAGTTATTTTCCCTTGCCACCTGGGGCAAAAGGAGCCCGGAACAATATCCTTTCTCGATATAGAGACCATGCATACCGACCTCTATTTCATGAATGTCCTGGATCTTTTTCATTGGCGTCAATACGGATATCTCGATGTCAATGTCCTTCCACTCGTCCACCCGCAAAGGTTCAAATCGCGGATCATGGAATGCAGCCTGAATGGCCATCTCCCTGATCGTCTCATGGAGTGGTAAAAAACCCTTTATGTAACCGATGCATCCTCGTAGCTGTTCTTTGTTCTTAATGGTGACGAAAGCGCCGCATTTTTCTTGTAGCATATCTGTCGGTTCAAATTTGGTTTTGTCTTTGCCAAAAAGAACGCTTTCGATACTTTCTCGCGCAAGTTTTTTCAGCTGTTCTTTCTCTTCAGGAGAAAGTTTCATGCGACCCCCATGTCACGCGATCGTTCCTGGTAGAAAACGGCCGATACATAGCCGACAACGCCACTTTTGTCCCCGGACACATCTCCTGAATTGGCATATTTCAAAGCTATGCCCCGGCCCGCTCCCAGCTTTTCACAAAGCATCATCGTCGCAATCATGGGACCGGCCCCACAGGCTTCCGTTTTGTCATTACCAATATCTTTTATCATCCCCGGTATATCAAAAGCATCAAGATGTCTGACAATAATAGCGTCAAGTTTTTTGGCCTCTACATAAGGATAATAATGGGAAAGATCAGTGCTGCCCACCATGAGAAACTTTTTGCCGCTTTTTTGAATGGCATCAAAAAGGGACTGCGCAAGCTTCTTACAGGTGCTTACAGCCTGGTTTCCCATGATGAGAGGGATAATTTTAAAATCACTCAATACGGATTGCAGAAAGGGCAGCTGGACCTCCAGCGAGTGTTCCTCTCTATGGGGCCCCATGTTCGCCTCAATAACACCGCCTATGTTCAAAACTTCTCTTCCGGTTTCCTCATCAATATCAATGGTACCAAGGGGTGTTTTGAAACTCCCCCGGTCCCAGAGGGCAACCCCTTCAAAATAAACCCTGTGACTTGGAGCTATAATTACGACGGTATCATATTGTCTCTTTGCTATCATCTTGAAGCCATAGGCTGCAACGGGGCCGGAATACACGTAACCGGCATGAGGCGAAACAAGTCCCATTATATCTCCATCAAGATCCGGAATGATTGCGTCTTCAAGGTAGCTCTCAATGTCTTTCTGTAATTTCACCGGATGATCGGGATAGAACATACCACTTACCACCGGTTCTCTTATAAAACTCATTTCTTGCACCCTGTCGCCCATTATACCATATATTCAGATGCTTATAAACCACATTGATTCTATGGGGGAAACAGCAATGGGTTCACACGGGCTTGAGGCCAGATGTCCCTCGCTGACTTACGCTGTTCATTACACAGATACATCGCAGTCCCCCAGCCGAGCGTGGCCTTGCCTTTCATAGGGTGTATACTTGCATTTAAATGGCCGGTGGCCATATTCTCATTGCTACATTTTTCTGCTCGTTCTCCTCGGAATCTATGAGGGAATATTGTATAGACGCAATCTTTCAAAGCAAAGCGGCATTCGCATAAGTGTATTCCCGTATGATCTGACAAGGAGCAACAGGACGGATTCCTAGCGGAACGTAAGCACCGTCTGATGTGCTGATTCTCCCAAACCGGGCTCCATCCATGAGCATAATCTATGCTCTTGTAAGGTCCTTACCTGCATTGTAACTTCACGTATGGTTTTACTCATCCTGCATACCGGGATCGCTGTTGGGGTGTTTCTTTCCCGGAGCAATTTTTCTCCACCCGTGCCGGTTGAGCAAGCGATATATGGTAGATTTAGGCACTACCGATCCAATACGGGCATCAAAAGCCTCTTTTATCTCTCGTACTTCAACAATACCTCCCAGTGGAGCCTCTTCTATGAAAGGGCCAAGGAATTTATCCTCTTCTTCGGCAGTCATACATATAGGCATTATTTTTTCCCGGGGGTTTCTTATCGGTAAAGACGGCCATCCCTGGCTTAAGCCACTTGTGCCACAAGAGATGAACCGTCTGAAGATGATAGTTGAAGGCTTCAGCTACCTGAGGGCCCAACATATACAGCTTTTCTCTCAGCCATACCGCCTCCGTTTGCCTCCATTCTCTTATATTGGTAATCTTCTTCTGCTCCTCGAGTGGCTAAGATTGTATAGAGAGAAATTTCCCGACGGCCGCCACAGTTTCGCCGATCTCGACAGGATTCTTCACAACAGTAACCCCGGCCTCTTCAAGGGCTTTTATCTTTGAGACCGCATCGCCTTTACCACCAGATATGATGGCCCCTGCATGCCCCATGCGTCTGTCGGGTGGCGCGGTGAGACCGACAATAAATGCGACTACCGGTTTCGACATATGCTCTCTGCAATATCTCGCTGCATCTTCTTCGGCATTCCCTCCAATCTCTCCGATGATAACAACCGCCTCCGTACCTTGATCCTGCTCAAACATTTCCAAAAGATCGACAAACGTAAGACCAATGATCGGATCACCGCCTATGCCCACACAGGTCGATTGACCGATTCCTATTTTCGTCAGCTGATCTACCACTTCATAGGTGAGAGTGCCACTCCTTGACATTATGCCAACCTTCCCCGGTATATGGATGTACCCGGCCATAACGCCGATCTTACATTGCCCGGGCGAAATGATACCGGGGGTGTTGGGGCCAATGAGTCGTGCGTCCTTTCCTTTTATGTATTGTTTCACAACAACCATATCGAGGGTGGGTATTCCTTCCGTGAGACAAACGATCGTCTTAATCCCTGCTTCAATGCCCTCTATGATAGCATCAGCCCCGTAAGCGGGGGGCACAAATATCGCAGTAGCATCGGCTCCGGTCGATTGTACGGCATCACGAACCGTATTATAAACGGGCAACCCTTGAATAATTGATCCTCCTTTGCCAGGTGTTACACCGGCAACAATTTTCGTGCCGTATTCCAACATTTGGTTTGTATGGAATGCGCCTTCGTTTCCCGTAATGCCTTGTACAATGAGCCGCGTTTTACTGTCAATGATTATACTCATCTCTCCTCTATTCGTTTAAACCGTTTGAGCAGTCCTCTACAACTATGCGCCTTGTTCTATACGTTTCAACATTTCTCCGACTTTCTCTGCTGCCTCTTTCAGGTCCTTGACTACAGTAAAAGAAAGCCCTGACTCCGCAAGGATCTTGCGTCCTGCTTCAACGTTTGTTCCCTCTAATCTGATTACTATCGGCAAGTCGATGACCATCTCTTCTGCCGCCTTCACGAGCCCCTCGGCAAGAACATCACACCGAAGTATTCCGCCGAAAATATTGACGAAGATCGTCTTCACATCTTTATCATAAAGGAGTATTCTTATACCCTCCTTCACCATTTCGCGGGTGGCCCCTCCACCCACATCAAGGAAGTTTGCGGGTTTGGCTCCGATAAGGTTTATCAAATCCATCGTCGCCATTGCAAGCCCGGCGCCATTTACCATGCAACCCACAGTACCGTTCATTTTTATGTAGTTGAGGTGATATTTTGATGCCTCCACTTCAAGAGGATTTTCCTGGTTCACATCGCGAAGCCCTTTAATATCGGTGTGCCTGTGGAGAGCATTATCATCAAAGTTCAGTTTCGCATCAAGCGCCACGAGTCTTCCATCCCTTGTCATGACGAGAGGATTAATTTCCGACAGGGAACAGTCCTTCTCGATGAAGAGCCTATAGAGGTTCATGATCGCCCGGCTTATTGTACCGGAAAAGGTCTGATCAATACCTAATGCATAAAAGATCCTGTTGATTTGAAACGGTCGAAGACCAATCTGAGGATCTATTGTTTCGCTGATCACCTTGTCAGGGCTTCTTTGAGCGATCTTCTCAATCTCTACACCACCTTCACAACTCATCATTACTACGGGGCGCGCCCTGTGACGATCAATCACTATCCCAAGGTACAACGCTTTGTCCACAGAAAGTGTCTCCTCGACAAGAACCGCTTGCACTGGTTTACCTTCTATCCCCGTCTGGTTTGTCACGAGTGTTTTTCCCAATATGTTGGCGGCAGTTTTTCTTACGTCATCGGCATGATATACCACCACTATGCCTCCGGCCTGGCCCCTGCCTCCGGCATGGATCTGTGCCTTTACGGTATAAGGACCCTGGCCAATCTCTCTTGCGATACGAAAGGCTTCTTCCGATGATTTTGCTACTGCGCCTCTGGGGATTTGGATGTCATATGTTTGAAGGAGTTTCTTCGCCTGATATTCATGTATCTTCATCTTCAAGCTCTTTAGGCGTTTCAGAAAAAGTGATCTTCTTAACTTTGGATGCTGCGGCCATACCTGCCTTCAAAGCGTCCCGGTTTAGTTGCTCTGTCCCCTTCGGCACACGTGAGAGTACAGCCAATTCAACCGCCCTGAGGGATACAATGGGAGCCAACTTGCTGATCGCTCCGAGGGCGACGATATTGGCAACCATCTCTCGTTTAAACTTCTCCCGTGCAACATGGGTAAAAGGTATCTGGTACGCTTTTGAAATTGGGATCTGTTTTACGAAGGTAGAATCAACAATCAGGACACCATCAGACTTCAGGTCCATATAATAATCATCACAGGCTTTCTGATTCATGGCAACAAGAAGATCGAGCCGCAATGCTTTCGGATAATCAATCTCATCGTCGCTGACTACTATTTCCGCCTTGCTTGAACCTCCCCGCGCTTCCGGTCCATAGCTCTGTGTCTGCGCGACATATTTACCGTCATAGATGCCGATTGCCTCAGCAAGAATAATCCCCATGAGAATAATGCCTTGGCCGCCGGAGCCACTCAAACGTATATCATAGCGGTAACTCATGTTATGGCTTCCCCGTTAATTTCGCCCATTTTCTTACCTTTTCGTATTCGTCCTCATAGGCAGGAAGGTCTCTGTCAACGAGCACTCCAATGCGGAATCTGTCTTTCAATTCATCTTCTGTCATCTGGGCGGCTTTTTCAACGGTAACGGCGTGGTCCCTCTGCCACTCCATCATCTCCACGGCGGAACCCAGCCGATTCATTCTTCCAAATTGCGTGTGGCAGTGAGAGATGACCTCAACAACCGAAAACCCGACTTTTGCGAATGCCTTATTCATGAGACTATCGAGAAGCTTTGCGTGGTATACGGTCCCTCTCCCCACAAACGCAGCACCGGCGGTCACCGCGAGCTCCGATATACTGAAAGCGTGCTCCACATTCGAGTAGGTAGTTGTGGCCGATCTCATGCCATAGGGTGTTGTCGGTGAATACTGGCCCCCGGTCATTCCATAAACGCTATTATTGACGATGATAGCGGTAAGGTCGATATTTCTCCGGGCAGCGTGGATAAAATGGTTTCCTCCGATGGCAACGGCATCACCGTCGCCCATGATGACAATCACTTTCAGGGCAGGTTTTGCGAGCTTTACGCCGGTAGCAAAGGTGAGGGCCCTTCCATGTGTCGTATGGAGAGTGTTAAAATCTACATAGACCGGCAATCTGCCGGTACACCCGATGCCTGATACAAGAACGACTTCATCCTGGCTGTACCCTGTTTGGTCTAGTGCACGGATGAGTGAACCGAGCATAATGCCTATTCCACATCCTGGACACCAAACATGGGGAAATTTCTTATCGTGCCTCAAATATTTATGGATCAATTTGGTGACCTCAGCCATTAAGAAACCTCTTTGATCCTGTTCAGTATTTCTTGCGGTGTTATGATCGTTCCATCTACTCTATTGATCGTAAAAATTTTAGTGCCGTTCTTGTTGACCCTCTTTACCTCCCTTGATATCTGCCCCATATTCATCTCGGGAACAATGGCAACCCTTGAATGCTTGAGCACCTGTTCTACCTGGGTCCTCATAAAGGGCCACAGGGTATTGAGTTTTAAAAGTCCTACTTTCAGGCTCCTTGTGCGGGCATCAAGAACGGCCCTCTTTGCAGAACGGGCAACGCAGCCGTATGCGATAATCGTGATCTCGGCATCATCAGTCTCGTAGAACTCTCCGATCTGCAGATCAGCAAAATTTTGACTTATCTTTCTGAAAAGCCTTCTGATAAAGGGATCAACCTCGTCAGGCCGGGAGGTCGGAAAACCTTTTACGTCATGTGTCAACCCTGTCACGTTGTACCGGTACCCGTCGCCAAAACTCGCCATGGCGGGGACACCCCTCGCGTTATCTTCATAAGGGATATACCACTCAGGAGGCATCGTAGGTTTCACCCTGTTGAAAATCGTCATGCCCTCGCGATCCGCCAGGGTGATTTTCTCTCGCATATGGGCTACTACCTCGTCCACAAGCAAAACGACAGGGATCCTGTATTTTTCCGAGAAATTGAAAGCCGTAATAGTGAGGTCATAGCATTCCCTGACGGTAGAAGGACAGAGAACTATGATAGGATGGTCTCCGTGGGTACCCCAGCGGGCCTGCATAACATCGCTTTGAGAGGGTGACGTTGGAAGTCCCGTACTTGGCCCACCCCGCATGGCATTGACGATAACGCAGGGAACTTCAGTAATGACGGCAAAACCAAGATTCTCCTGCATAAGCGAAAAACCGGGACCGCTCGTAGCCGTCATCGACTTCACGCCAGCGAGGGAAGCGCCGATGACGGCCCCAAGGCTTGCAATTTCATCTTCCATCTGGATAAAGGTACCATCTACCCGAGGAAGCTTGACCGATAATAGTTCTGATATTTCAGTAGCAGGGGTAATCGGATAGCCCGCAAAAAAACGGCATCCGGCTCTCAGGGCCCCTTCTACAATAGCCTCATTCCCCTGAAGCAACAGTTCCTTCCGGTCCTTCCTTTTCAAAAGAGTCTCTCACCTTTCTTGCATCTTCTCTTTTTTCCACCGTAATAGCGAAATCGGGGCATCGGATCTCACACCAGCCGCAGTTAATACACTTTTCCGGTTCTTTCACATAGGGATATCCGGCTTCGTCACGGCCCAGGACACCTGTGGGACAAAAAGCCGCGCAAATCCCGCAGGCTTTACACCACGCTTTATAAATATCTATTTTTGGAAGATCCCTTCTTTTCTTTTGCGCAGGCATTGTAGCCACTCCGTTTATACAGGCTAAGATGATTAACCTCTTCTGTCAAGCTTTTTTGCCTCTTCTCCAATCCACTGGAATTGTCACCGGGCGTTAGATTCCTATGGGCTTGAAATCCAATATTTGGTATGTTGAAAGATCGTTTTGCCACATCAAAAAGGATGTGGTTCTCCGTCGGCGAGCTCTCATACCTTCCCATAAATTCACTGATTCCTTGCTTCCTAGGAATTCAGCTATAAATTCACTAAAATTGCAAGAGAATGAAGAATAGAGGTCGGAAGAATTTCCAGGCGGAAGGTTCTTCTATGTATTTGGTGTATGTGCTGCTCTGCGCTATATACTCGTGTAACTATATTAACTTCCCAGGGAGTCTGAAGCCCGTCACATGGTATCAGGCAAGAAAGCGAGCGAGGTATATTCCGAGAAAAGGCAAATGAGCAAGGAGGGAAATACAAAGATGGGGAACACGAAACCATGTCCTCTCTGCGGAGAAGAGATCAAGGCGTTAGCAGCAATCTTTGCCGGATATATCATAATAACTTACCCCTAATATTGTTTTGGTATAGACAACCGTTCAAGCTCTTCCAGACAGAGTAACAGCCCTTCTTTCCTATCTCCGTTTCTGAAGACGCTCGATAGCGGCTCTTATGCTTGTCTGCATCCTTTCGATCGATCGAGCCAAAGCACCAATTTCACCCCTTGCTTTGACATCCACGGTCGCATCCATATCACCCATGCTGATCTTCTCTGCGACTTCCGACAGATGGCGGATTGGATAAATTACTGAGTAACAATAGAAATAGATAACGGCCAATAATATTATCAAGACAACGACAAGGATAGCAAGGAGGAGGCCAAACTGTTTACCATATGCTGCCGAATACGTTTTTTGTAGTTGGTCTATCTTCGCCGCAATGGCCTTCGTCGGCCGGGAAAACTCATCAATCCAACTTGTTGCAGCAACAAAATAATTTGTGCCTTTGACGCGAGTGATGTACATATATTTCGGTTTCATTTTGTTGGTCTCTGGATCAGGCCATTGATAATAGCCGCCGTTATCCTGTCCCGCCAGGGCCGTCTCATTGATTCTGACAAAATCAGGTCCCAATCTGGCGCACATTGTTGATGTTTGTCCATTTATCATTTTAACATTGGGATGATAGCGCATAGTATTTGTAGTATCAAAAATAGCGATATAACCGGTTTTACCGATCTTCCGGGTGACAATATCCATGAGGACTGGGTCGTTCGTAGCAAAAAGCCTCTCTGGTGGTGTATTTTTGTGGAAGAATTTGAGGTGAACCTCAAGCATCTTCGCCACATCCTCTGACTGTTGACGAATAATCTCCTCTCCTAATTTATTTACAGAGTTTGTAGACTCCTGCAGACTCGATACGCCCAATTCGTTGAAACTGCTTAGCCAGATACCTTTGATACTCGGAAAATGAAATTTCCCGATATTGATATTGAGAAAAAGCATACAGCCAATCAACACAAAGGCCAAAAGAATAGGGACAAAAATGCCTACTATCAGTCTGAATAACAACCCTTCCACGATTTTATTCTCGCTCGACATGTAAACCCTCCTCTTTTAAGACTTGTTTCTGTTGCTGGGCCATACCTATCCAAAATAAACTTAAGGGGGGAGCTCTAAACGGGTAGAATTTGAATTGGCCAGATAAACAATACGTGTGCAACGAAGCGTCCCCATGAATAAGTTTAGCAGCATATTCGGACAGATTCTACACATATTCTCAAAGATGGAGTTCTACTCCATGGTGAAAGAGTTAAAGGAAAAAAAGGGGCAAATGGGTTTACCTGCGGGGAACAGTTCGTCGCTATGCTCTTCTGCCGGTTAGGACAGGCCCATTCACTCAAGGGAGATATGCGGCGGTCTTGCAAGTTTTTGGGGAAGCTCAAGCATCTCAAATTCTGTTCAAGCTTTACATGGTCTATTTCGAACTCCGTTGCCATGCTGCGTTATAACCTCTTTACCTATTGTGATCTATGGGCGTGGATTGACAGTCCCTATGGAACACCTCCCATGGTCCCCGTTGGCGAACAACTTACGCTTGGGTTTTAGTATCTTGGACAGTAAACAGCATATGCTAAACACCAAAAAGACCAACCTCATCCCGGCATGGAGGAATTACCTGTCCTAAAGCGTTATTCTATAAAGTGGCGAGCTTGGATTTTGGATTATCTTGGGCGGCAATGATTCTGGGTAATGAACTCCGTTACGATTTTGGTGAAAAGAGCCCTCTTTGATTTATCCGTAATCTCTTCACTCACAGCCTGTACAAAAGGCGGCAACCGATCTTCAGGAAATGCGTCCTTTGACTCGCCAAAGTCCGCAAGGATGTCGTCGATAATGATGGAGGCCAAAGGTCCCATGATCTTTTTTAACTCATTTTCAATGATAGGAACACAATTTTCGTTTACGGTTTTCTTTACCTGCAGTTTTTGAAATAGAGTTTTATCGGATGCCCTCTCCAAGAGACCGTCCTGGACCATCTTATACATTATTTGAGATATTTCGAAGAGCTGCAATTTAAGAATCTCGGCAATCTCTGAAACCGTTCTTGTCCCATTACACAACGCCAATATTCTCCATTGCGTTGCCTGGATGTTTTTGTCCTCAGGGCTGTTACTTATAGGAATCTGAAAAGTAGCATTTGAAGAAGGGATTAATTCTCTGATCTTTTTCCACTCATTCTCCCGAATCGTCCAGATGGCCAACAACTGTTCCGTGGGCATATACACAGTCTGTTCTTCGGCAGCAGTCTGCCAGTCGAAGGTGACACGCCCGGTATCCCACTCCATCATCGCAAGAATCGCTTCCTCCCCTGTCAAAGAACCACACTTGCCGTGAATGATATTTCCCCCTTCAATATACAGTTCAACTATTTCGTTCCTCTTGATCATTACCATGCCGGATTTCTTCCTATCCAGCAAGGGTTTTATAAGATCAAAAAGCCTTGTTTTCGAGAGGTCTCCAATAAGATCATTCGCCACAAGTGCCTCCTTATGCTTCGTTTATCTTTACAGAGCACATTGATGGTGCAAACTCAGCCCCGCTGGTGTCTCCGGCTGCCAAGGAGTCTGATTGATCTGAGGTAAACGGCACATAGTGTGGGCGATACGGCTTGAGCTCTCCTTCATTTATCTCCACATTAAAAAACGGCTTACCACAATATATGTCTGTAGCCCCATATTTACAAGTCACTTCTCAAATCCAATAACTAAGTTATACTTCACATTGCTAAAATATAACATAATAAAATATAAATGCAAACATTTTTTAATATTTTTTTTAACTATTACGTGTAAGTAACTTTCATTCTTAACGTTTATGCCTTTATTACAATGATATTCTTATTCAACACTTATGTAACGACCGCATCAATAACCCGGATCCCAAACCGAGTGGCCGCTATGGCTTTCGCCGACGTCATCTGAGGGGATCTGACGTGGAGGACTATTTATACCAATAATGAGCAATACGAAAGACTCATTCGATTAGTATTGTTCCTGGATTATTTTTTTGAATCAATAATGATTGTGACCGGACCTTCATTAACAAGCGAGACATTCATCCGGGTCTGAAAAATACCACTTTCAACTTTAGCAATCTTTTCCTTTGCTTTCTCGATAAAAAGTTGAAAAAGATCCTTGGCCCGGTCTGCCCCCATAGCTTCGGAAAAAGAAGGGCGCCTCCCTTTCGAACAATCTCCGTAAAGGGTAAACTGGGAAACGATGAGGAGTTCCCCACCTGTATCGAGAAGAGATTCATCGAACTTACCGGTCTCTTTCTCGAAAATCCGTAAATGGATGATTTTGTCGATCATCCAGGTAATATCAGCAGCGCTGTCTCCCTCTGCGATGCCGAGCAAAACAAGAAAACCCCGCCCTATATTTCCGACAACTCTTTCCCCCACTTGAACTCGCGCTTCTTTTACCCTCTGAATTACAGCCCGCATTTGTTAACCCCCTGAAACAAGAGCGCTTAGCGCAAAAAAGAAAACCCCGCTATGAACGGGGCTTCATCAGTCTTATCTCTTGCTCGTCATCCTTTTTTTCTCCAGCCTTGACCTTACTCTTTATTGTTTTTCTGCGAGTTCCCTCTCTTTTCGGACCACTTCAATGATCTTTTCCGCTATCTGTCCCGGAACTTCTTCGTAATGATCAAATTCCATAGTGAAGGTTCCCCTACCGCCCGTCATTGAACGTAGGTCGGGGGCATATCTCAAGATTTCGGCCATGGGGACAGTAGCCTTGACAACCTGGTTGTTGCCCCTACTCTCAACGCCTATGATCTTACCTCTGCGGGAATTCATGTCACCCATGATATCACCCATGTTCTCATCGGGAACGATGACTTCTATTTTCATAATAGGCTCAAGAAGGACCGGCCTGCACTGCTCAAGACCCTTCTTGAATCCCATCGACGCGGCAATCTTGAATGCCATTTCCGAGGAGTCTACGTCGTGATAGGAACCGTCATAAAGGGCCACCCTGAAGTCTACAACAGGATAACCGGCAAGCATGCCCTGGTTCATCGCTTCTACGATACCCTTTTCGACAGCCGGTATATACTGTCTCGGCACTGATCCGCCAACAACCTTATCGATAAATTCAAACCCTGAGCCTCTCGGCAGGGGCCCCATTTCCAGCCAGGTGTCACCGTACTGCCCTTTGCCGCCGGATTGTTTCTTATACTTTCCTTGTACTTTGGTCGTACCTTTTATAGTTTCTTTATAAGGAACCTTGGGCTCTTTCAACTCGACTTCAACGCCGAACTTTCTTTTCATCTTCTCAACAATAACTTCTATATGAACCTGTCCCATACCGGAGAGAAGGAACTCTTTTGTCTGCTCATCCCGTGAGTATTTTATCGTCTGATCTTCTTCGATAAGCCGGGCAAGGGATGTGTTGAGCTTGTCTTCGTCACCCTTTGCTTTCGGCTGTAATGAAAATGATATAACCGGGGAAGCAAGTTTAACACTTTTATAGAGGATGGGCGATTTCTCGTCACATAAGGTGTCGCCGGTGCCTGTCTCCTTCAGTTTAGCCACAACGGCGATATCACCCACACCCGCAAAACCGGCCGGTTTCTGTTTCTTGCCCACAAGATAGAAGATCTGCCCGATTCTTTCTTTTTCATCCTTTGTGGCATTCAACACGGTCATATCCGGATGAAGTTCTCCCGAATAGACCCTGAAAAGGGTCAGCTTGCCAGCAAAGGGGTCCGTAAATGTCTTGAACACAAAGGCGCTAAAGGGCTGATTCGCCACCGTTTCTCTCATCATTTTTTCGCCCGTCTTCACATTGATACCCTCTACCTCCTTTCGATACGTTGGGGGTGGAAAATATTTCACTATGTCATCGAGCACTTTATTGATGCCGATATTCTTTGCGGCAGAACCACACATAACAGGCGCTATTTTGCGAGCCCAGATACCCGCCCTCAAACAATGCTCGACCTCGGTATCCTTGATTTCATCTCCGTTGAGATACCGTTCCATAAGTTCATCATCCATCTCAATTGCAGTCTCCACGAGTTTCTCTCTGTATTTCTTTGCTTCATTGAGATATTCAGCTGGAACATCGACAATATCAAACCCGCCCGAAAGATCGTTTTTGTACATATAGGCCTTCATGGAAAGAAGGTCAATGATCCCCTTAAAGTCCTCTTCCTTGCCCATCGGGACCTGGATAACGAGGACCGTTTTATCGGCAAAATTCTTCTGAATATCTTCTATAGTTCTTCCAAAGTCTGCTCTTTCTCGGTCAAGTTTATTGATAAAAAGACCAACCGGAGCAGCATATTCGTTGGCATATTCCCAGACCTTTTCGGTCTGGACCTTTACCCCCGAGACAGAGCTGACCACAATGATGGCGCCGTCAACCACGCGCATGCAAAGTTTGGCATCGGATATAAAATTATCGTCACCGGGCGTATCGAGAAGGTTGATTTTATTTTTGCCCCATTCAAAACAAGCCAGCGAAGAAGAAATAGTCACTTTCCGGTCTATTTCCTCGGGCTCATAGTCCATGAGGGAGGTGCCGTCATCAACGCTGCCAAGTCTCGTATTCTCTCCTGCAAGAAAAAGCATGGCCTCCACTATTGACGTCTTGCCTTCTCCTCCGTGGGAAAATATGCCTACATTTCTTATCGCGTCAGGCTCATACTTTTTCATTTAAACTCCTTTCGAGGCATTAAGAATCGGTGAAATCGAGTGAATTTAACATTTCTCTTCGTTAAAAATCAAGAATTAAAACAAGAGGCTAACGGCTAAAAAGGCTATCGGTAACATGCCGCCGGCAACGGGCAAAAATATTCCCTCCAGTCTGTCACTCGAGGCCCATTGCCATGCATTTGTATTTATTGACTCTCTTGCGTTTTTATGGTTTAGTAATACTTCCTAAATTTGATTGAGGTGAACAGATTATGAAAAGGACATACCAACCTCACAACAAAAGCAGAAAACGGACACACGGTTTTCTTGTGAGAATGAGAACTGCTTCGGGCAGAGATGTAATAAGAAGAAGACGGGCGAAAGGGAGAAAAAGTCTTACCGTTTAGGTTCCACTACCTAGAAATGTATGGCGTAAGAAGTTTTTGATGGAATCCGATAAGGTACTTCGCTTTCTGAAGAATGAAAGGCTTAAAAAAGGGGATTTTCGAGGCACACAATGGATAAAGTGCTCAGAAACAACCCTTTTCTCTCTTCTCATCCACAAAAACAAGTATGAATCTAAACGGATTGCTGTTACAATTCGTAAACGGGTCGGCAATGCGGTTATTAGAAACAGGATGAGGCGGTTGGTAAAAGAATGTTTCAGGTTGGACAAAGAACTCTTTGTCGAAGGCTGTGATAATTTGATAAAGGTGAAAAGAGTGCCGCAGAAGCCGACTCTCGAGGTAATACGTAGAGAAATGAATAGTCTGCTATCGAGAGGGAAGGCTTACAAAAACATCGAGTAATGAAAAAAATTGCGGTTTACTTCATAAAGCTTTATCGGATATTGATCTCACCATACGTCCCCACCGAATGCAGGTTTTATCCGACCTGCTCCTGTTACATGGCAGAGGCAATTGAAAAGAAAGGTATCTGGAAGGGTATTCTGTTAGGTTTGAGGAGGATTCTAAGATGCAATCCCTTGTTTCCTGGCGGATACGATCCGGTAAAATAACGGAGGTATCGAATGGACAAACGTACCATACTGGCACTGGGATTAATCATGGTCTTGATCTTCGCGTATCAGGTCTACTTTGTACCTAACCAATCTCAGAAACAGCCTGTAACACAAACCCAGCCACAGACTCAGATCCCTTCAAAGGATCAGAAGAACGAAGTGAAGGAAACAAAGGAAGAAGGGAAGAATGAAAACACGGGCCCGGTAAGGACGGTCTCTCCATCGAAAGAAGAGAAAAAGATAGGCAAAACTATTATCGCTGAAACACCTTACCTGAAGGTAACACTCGCTGATCTCGGTGGAGGCATTACGAGCGTCAAGCTCAAGAAATACAAAGAGTCAGTCAAGGACACTGTTAGTAAGGAGATAGTTGAAGACGTCAAGCCGTATCTTTATATACCGGAGGCATCTCTGGGATCCACAGGCAATATGATGGGCAATGACGCCACTTATTTTAAAGCCGATACGGAAAGTGTAACCGTCCAAGACAAGCCCAAAGCGATTACTCTCTCCGGGACCTTTGAAAACGGTAATAAAATCAAAAAAACATACACTTTTTATCCGGACAGTTACGTCATTGGCTTGAAAATCGAGTCCGAGGGACCTGCTTCTAATAATATTTATTATGATTTCGCCCTTATCACCGACAAGAAGGAATCCCGTTATACCTTTAAGGGCCCATTTGTGTACGATAGAAAGTTGCAACAAATAGACAAAATTGACAAAACTCTGGAATTTGGTAAGGACTATACTTACGCCGGTTTTGATGAAGGTTTTTTTGCCTTTATCTGGATCCCCGACAATGATGTGAGGCCGGCGCTTACAATCTTCAAAACCGACAATCATATTCCCGTCCTAAGACTCGGTGCTGAAAAGGGGTCTATTTCCGGAAAACTCTATTTTGGTCCCAAGCAATCAAGTATCCTTCAAGATCTCAATGTAAAAGCCGAAAAGATCATCTATTTCGGATGGTTCGACATCATTGCCAAACCCCTTATTCTGGGACTCAATTTATCAAATCGAGTGACACACAATTATGGCGTCGATATTATCCTCCTCACGATACTAATCAAAATAATCTTTTACCCTCTGAGTGTCAAAAGTTATAAGAGTATGAAAAAGATGCAAGAGTTGCAACCGATCATAAAAAAATTAAAAGAGAAATACCCTAACGATAAACAGAAACTGAATCAGGAAATGATGGATATCTATAGAACGAGGGGTGTCAATCCTATGGGCGGGTGTCTCCCCATGATCATTCAGCTGCCAGTTTTCTTCGCTCTTTATAGGGGACTTTGCGGTGCAATCGAGCTTCGTCAAGCTCCCTTCATGCTCTGGATCAATGACCTGTCAGCGCCTGAGGATCTGTTCTCATTCACTATAGCGGGCTATGTGATCCCTTTAAGAATTCTGCCATTAATCATGGGTGTTACACAGTTCATCCAGCAAAAAATGACCCCGACGGCTGCTGTTGATCCGATGCAGGAAAAAATGATGCTTCTCATGCCCGTTGTTTTTACCTTCATATTCTGGAATTTCTCATCGGGGTTGGTACTCTATTGGTTGGTTAACAACATCATCTCCATTGGACAGCAGTACTACATCAACAAGAAGGTGAAGTAAGGAGGCACTATGGATCTTATTGAAGTCGAAGGAAAAACCTATGAGGAGGCTATCAGAAAAGCCTCTCTGGAACTTGGCGCAGACGAAAAAGACCTCGATATTGAAGTAAAAGAGGTCGATACAAAGGGTATACTGGGCCTCCTCGGAACTAAGAAAGTGAGGATTATAGCAAGGATTAAGGAGAAGGATTCTCCTGAGGAATTCGGTATAAAATTCTTGAACGAGTTCGGCGCGTACTTTGGTCTGTCTTTCAATGTAAAGGTCTCCCAAATAAGCGAGAAACTCGACAGGGTTCTTTTTCTTATTCAATGTGACGACGGAGATACCCTCATCGGCAAAGACGGGGAAATCCTTGAGAGCCTGCAACATATTCTGAGGCTCGCAATCGCAAAAAAGTTTAGGCAAGATTCAAAACTATTAATAGATATAAATGGTTATAGAGAAAAGAGAAAAAAAGATTTAACTATTATGGCTAAGCAGTTAGCAAATAAGGCTAAACGTACGGGAAAGGGAATAAAAACAGATCCCTTGAACCCTTATGAAAGAAGAATCATCCATACGCTCTTTAAACATAACCGAAATATTACCACAAAGAGTGAAGGCGAAGGGCATACGAAAAAGGTACTTATCTCCCCATCGGGAAATACTACCAATACCCCTGGAGTTCATGGAAGACGCTGATACCATTTGCGCAATTTCCACACCACCTGGCGAGGGTGGAATTGGCATCATACGGATAAGCGGCAGAGACGCTCATACTATCGGAAAAGAAATCTTCAAACCGAAGAGAAGAAGAAAGAGCTTCGTCTTCCGCAAACTCTATCTGGGGCACATCACTGATCCGGAAAACAAGCGGGATCTAGACGAAGTCTTTCTTGTGTTCATGGATGCCCCGCGTACCTATACCTGTGAGGACATCACTGAAATATATGCTCATGGGGGTTATGGCGCCCTAAAAGGCATCTTGTCACTTATCCTTCAACGTGGAGCACGACTTGCCGAACCGGGAGAATTCACAAAAAGGGCTTTCCTGAATGGTAGAATCGACCTGCTTCAGGCAGAGTCCGTCCTGGACATTATTCACAGCGAAACCGATGAGGAACTTCGTTATGCGGTAAAATACCTTCAGGGGGACCTTTCACGTAAGATACGAAACTTTCAGGAAACACTGAAGAACGCTCTTGCTGCGATGGAAGCCCTGATCGACTTCCCGGAAGAGGATATCGACGTTAATCCCAATAAGCTTGTGCCGTCTCTCAAGAAGACCAAAACCGATATTGAAAAACTGGTTAATTCCTACTATGAAGGTAGAGGCATCAAACAGGGTTTTGAGGTCCTCATTACGGGTAGGACTAATGTGGGTAAATCAAGTCTCCTCAACGCGCTTCTCCTGAACGAGAAAGCGATTGTTACGCCCATTCCCGGCACCACACGGGACCTTATCGAAGATACGATCTATCTGAAGGGAATAAAAGTGAGAATAATAGATACGGCCGGCATCAGAGAGCCCTGCAATCTTGTTGAGGAAGAAGGGATCAACCGAGTAAAGCAGAAAGTATCCGAGGCAGATCTCATTATCTGGGTTCTCGACGGCTCACAGCCATACTCATCCGATGATGAAGAGGTTTTTCGCACTATCGGCCATCGAAATTGTCTTATTGCTATTAACAAAATTGACCTCCCCCAATTGCTCGAAAGGGACGTCGTTTCCGTCAACGGCTCCGGATGGGTTGAAATATCGGCGCTTAAAGGCCAGGGTCTTGACCTACTTAAAGAACAAATTTTTCTTAAATTCACAGGACGCGCCAAAAAAAACAATGCCCTGCTTATAACCAATATGAGGCACAGGGATGCTCTTGTAAAGGTACGGAACAATATTGAAAGGGCGCTTCTTTTGAAAGAGCGGAGTGACCCCATCGAGTTTATCGCTTTCGAGCTTCATGAGGGTCTCAATCACCTTGCTGAAATCACAGGCGAAACGTACAGGGAAGAAATTTTTAAGGAAATATTTAGCCGATTTTGTATCGGAAAGTAACACTGTTCTTAACAAAAAGCTCCATTTTATCGATGAATAGTCTATTATTTTGCTGTTTGTTTATCTTGTTGCTTATCCGGCTTTTTAGCCGGTTGCTTCGCTTGCTTTTTTTCAAAACAGAGGTTGTCACGAAGATCTCCCATCATCGAGTCGAGACTGAACTGGCTCCAGGCTGAATTTATGTTTCTGTCCTCGGCGAGAGCTTTGCCTGTCACATCGTCATATTCCGTTCGGGAAAGAATGCGGTATTTGCGCGATGAACAGTTGATCTCCATCTGAGTGATCCTTTTATCGGCCTCTTCTCTCCCGGCCAAAGATTGCGTTATCTTCTCTGTCAGCCTCACGATATCTTTTTCCGGTTTTTCAACGGTTGATTTGTCAAAATAATATTTTTCCGTTATTATTCTGTTCTCTTTTTCTGTGTCAGTCTGGTAATATAAAGTCCACTCTGCTGCCCATAACAAGCTACAGTAACCCAGAACCAGGGCCCCAAAAAATGTCATAGCCAGCGTCTTTAATAATGAATTCATAACAACTCCTTTCATAAGGATTTTGCCAAAACACCTAAGTCTAACGCTTTCGCAATATAAATTACAGTACTAAATTGCTCATGCCAACATTTCGTTCACATCGCTTTGTTGTCCCCTCGGTGCCCGGATGCCGCTGGGTGCTATTTTTGAATCCAAATTGGCATCAATGGAGATATTGGTCTAGGTCCACAGGGGCGCCGGCAGGACCGGAAAAATCATCTGATGGAAAACGTCCGAGCGCCGATCCCATAAAACTCATCCATATGGGCAGGCATACCCGCGCCCCGCTCTCTCCTTTGCCCAGTGAGGACCTCTCATCAAAACCGACCCAGACACCTGTTGCAATGTGAGGTGAATAGCCTATGAAGAGTGCATCATAATAATTGCTCGTTGTCCCTGTTTTCCCTGCGACAGGATACCCGAGCTTTGAAGCAATTCCTTTCGCAGTTCCATATTCAACAGGCCCTTTCAGGAGGAAATTCATTTTTGCCGCTAGATCCTCGGGAATAGCCCGCTCTTTCTCAATGCCGTTTTCTTCCAGCACATTTCCTTGCATATCTTCGATCCTCTTTATGAAGATGGGCTTGATCCTGCTTCCTCCGTTGGCAAAAGCAGAGAATCCTTTCACGAGATCAAGGAGCGTAAGCCCCGATGTACCGAGAGCAATGGAAAGATTATTCTCTAACGGTGCGTCAATGCCCAGTTCTGTCATCGTTTCCTTGACTGCACTAATGCCAACATCTTCAAGGAGCCTAACTGTAGCGGCATTCTTTGAATAGGCAATAGCGTCCCTGATGCTTATCTGACCTGCGTATTTGCCGTCATCATTCTTCGGTGTCCAGGTTTTTCCAAAGCCAATCGGGTATTGTTTCGGTTCGTCCACGATCATCGAATCAGGCTCATAACCTTTTTTGAGGGCAGTCGCATATATGAAAGGCTTGAAAGCACTTCCAGACTGTACTTTTGCCGATATAGCCCTGTTATAAGGGCTTCTCTCAAAATCCCTTCCTCCTATCATGGCATACACATAACCGGTCTCAACATCCATGCAGAGAAGCGCTCCTTCGACCTTAAGCGTCCTTACAGGCTGGAAGGAATGGCCGGTCCCTTTTTTATTCATCCCGATGTAGGCACCTTTCACGACATCGCCTGGTTTAAATGGAAAGGCACCCATCTGCAGCATCCCTTTCTGTTTACCTACATAGACATTGTACCCCTCTTTTATTCGTTCCGAAATGAGGAGATCATAGATCTTTCCGCTTTGGAGTCCCGTCAGTTTGATATCCTTTTCTTCGGAGTCCACAAAGTAATCCCATCTTCTCCTTTCTATATGATACAAAACCGAATACTTGCCCTGTCTCTGTTCATAGAGTATTAAGCCCCTTTTCACTGCATCTTCGCCGAGCTTCTGAAGTTGACTGTCAACAGCCGCGTACACCTTAAGGCCCTTTCGTGACAATACACCCTTGCCGTACTTTTCTTCAACGTAATGATAAATAAAATCTTTATAATAACTGCTGGAAAAAAGCCCATCGTCTTCACGAATCCGTATCTTTTCTTTCAATATACTTCTCTTTGCCTTCTCATTAATGAAACCTTTTTCATACATCTGATTGATCACATATTCCTGCCGTATGCGCGCATTACCGGGATGCTTTTTCGGCGTGTATCGTGACGGGGCCTGCACAATCCCCGCGAGAAGAGTTGCTTCTGCCCTGGATATTTCTGAAACGTGCTTACCAAAATAGACCAGCGATGCTGCTTCCACACCGTAGACACCCTGTCCCATATAGACATTATTCAGGTAGAGATTGAGAATTTCTTTTTTCGTCAGGGAATTCTCCAGCCGGTAAGCAAGAATGGCTTCTCTCACTTTCCTAGCCATACTTTTTTCAGGCCCCAATATGAGTGATTTGATAACTTGTTGCGTGATCGTGCTGCCGCCCTGCGCCAGTTTTCCATAGGCAATGTTTTTCACGAAGGCCCTGATAATTCCCAAGGGGTCAACCGCGCCATGCTTAAAAAACTCAGCATCCTCCGCTGCCAGGAAAGCGTCTTTTACGTGTTGCGGGATCGTGTTATAGGGAACAAAAATCCGGTCGTCAGGCACAAAGAGATAGATAAGACTGTCATGTGTATCATAGACATTGCTGCGCGGTTTGTTTTCCAGATGCTTAAGGACGTTAACAGACGGTATATCATTCAGAAGATAACCGACCGCTCCGGCCATCAAAAGAACAAAGGAGGATATAATGAGCCATATCAGATAAACATGGAGGGGTCTTTTCGTGCTTTTTTTAGTTTTCTTATTTTTTTTCAAAATATTATCTCGGACTTTTTCACGTCATAGACACCGGATACAGTGAGCCTCAGTTCTATGATAGTCGTTAGTGTCAAATAGCTGATCGTCAATAACGGGTCATCAAGCACGCTTCCTCTGTCCCTTATGATATTATTTACCGTAGTTATCTCCCGGGCAACATCTTTTATCTTTAGACTGGACATGGTTGAACCGTTTGGTAAGCACAATTTATATATTATTCTGCCTCGATTCGCAAGCGCTATGCCGCCACCCATGCTGAGAACCATATTGCCCGCAACAGCCATATCACCATCGTCAAAACCAACGACGAGCAGCCCATGCGTCTCGTGCGCCACGGTGGTCGCGATACCCCCTATGGCCGCGCCGATTCCTCTCACAAATCCCTTACCCCAGTTTTTCTTGTCCCTCCGTGTGTACAGGGCTTTTCTCACATCTTTTGCCTTTTGAGGCAAAAGGTATCGCCCGCCTTCCCGGAATGTCAGATCGATTCTTCTCGTCACCGTCTTATCTTCCACATCGATCACAGGAACAAGGCCATCACCCCTACGCTCTATCTGAAATTCATCCACACTGACATTATCAAAGACAAAGGGATTATATTTGTTCTTGATATCAGGAAAAGCGGTTGATTGAATGAGGAGGTCTCCACCCTTCGCGACAATTTTTCCTTTTTCAATGACCATGCGTGGAGTCGGATGAGTGATATCGTCGAGCAGCAGAATATCGGCAATTCTTCCGGGCGCGATGCTGCCTATCTCCCCATCTACCTTAAGATATCGCGCAGGATTCAACGTTGACATCTTGATCGCATCGATGGGGTCCAAGCCGCACCTTATTGCCTCCTGAATAATAAAATCCATGTAGCCTTTTGTGGACAAATCATCTGCGAAGATGCCGTCCGACACGAGCATCATTGAGTCTTTCGGTAACGTTTTCGCAGCACCGCATAATTCTTCCAGGTCGCTCCTGATAGAACTATGCCTGATCATTGTGTATAAACCAAGCCTTACTCTATTTCTCAAATCGGTTTCTGTAATTGATTCGTGGCAGGAAGTAATACCCGCTGCCACGAGGGCGTTTAACTTGTCGTAAGAAGCGCCAAGGGTATGTCCTTCCACATTCTTCCCGAAGGACTTTGCGATAAGTATCTTTTCGAGCATGCTATCCTCATTTTTCAATATCCTTATATAGGAGGAAAGTTCACTCATCGCCACACATTGCTTATAATTTGAAAAGAGTTTACGAATATCCTCAGTTGAAAACAGCTCCCCACCCTCAACTTCCGGGTAAGGAGGGTATGCAGCCGGGACACTCCATAAGTATTTCAACGCAAATCCTTCGCTGGCTTTCAATACTTCGATAAACCCGGAAACACCGATTGAATCAACCATATCCTGTGAGTCGGAAAAAACCGTTGTAGCCCCTTTCGTAACGGCGACATCCGCAAAGGTGGATGGGTTATAAAAAAGATCGGCATGTCCATGGCCATCCACGTAGCCGGGAACAGCGACCTTCCCCTTAGCATCGATTATTAGTGTTTTATTTCCGATGGGAGGGTTCTTATCACCTACGTAGGCTATCCAATATTTGTATACCCGGATCTGTCCCTTGAAAACACTGGCGCTGAAGACATCCAGAATGTTGACATTTTTTACAAGCAAATCCGGTGGATCCTCACCCAACGAAACACGTAGTAACCCTTTTAGATCCTGAAGAGTTCTCTCTACCATATCCCATCCTTACTCGCTAATAGAATTGATTATACTTGAAGATGATCTCACTTGCAATTGTCCGGGCAACGCGTGCGCTAGTGAATATAGCCGCAAGAGTCTACTCATCCTTTTATGTATGGCTTTTCTTACTGCGATGCATCCGCTTTCGAAGGAACCAGAAGGTTGTCTCTCCTAAAAAGGTGCACATCTGCCAAACTCTTTCCGGTATATCTTGTTGTCGATCTGACTTAGGAGGAATTTCCGACAGGCCCCTACAAAACCCAAAGAGCGGGCCGTAGGCAAGGCCCCTCTAAAATCAACAATTTTCCACTTATCCAACTTTTAAAATCAGTGCATCTGTAGGTTTCACCATCACCCCTTTCCAATGCACTTTCTAACATAGCTGACCTTAAAAATCATTCACGCACCGATATTGCCTGCTGCACAGTTCCTCCAGAGACAGTATCCGCCGCCCGGTATAACCATTTCTTTAAGCATTTCAACAATGATTCGACCAGCTTGGACCTGGGGGTGCCCGTAGACCGGGGAGCTACATCAATGGCCATCTTGGAAAGGTTTAAACACTCAAACGGTATCAGTGCTGTCCAAGATAATCCAAAATCCAAGCCCGCCACTTGATATAGCAACGCTTTAGGACAGGTAATTCCTCCATGCCGGGATGAGGTTGGTCCTTTTGGTGTTTAACATATGGTGTTTTGCTGTCCCATATACTAAAACCCAAGCGTGAGCTGTTCGCCAACGGGGACTATGGGCGGTGTTTCATAGGGACTATCAATCCACGCCCATAGATCACGATAGGTAAAGAGGTTATAACGCAGCATGGCAACAAGGTTTGAGATCGACCAAGCAAAGCTCGAACGGAACTTGAGATACTTGAGAAGGAGGATGGCAATCAATGCTGTCCAAATCTGGATCATGAGGGCATTGGGGGAGGTTCCGACGAATGTCTTGATCCTTAAGTTCTGCTTGATGGTCTTGAAGAATATCTCTATCTGCCATCGGTCTTTGTAGATAGCAGCAATGGTGGTAGCGCCGAAAACGAGATGGTTCGTGATAAAAACGACGGTTTCCTTGTTCGTATCATCCCACACCTCTATTCTTCTCAAGGGATAAGGGTAGTTCTTCTTCGAGTAATACCCGTTGAACGTGATGATCTGATCCTTCAGGATGTTTCTGTTTTGTGGAATGACCCTTTCTTCCACGACAAGATAATCGGCATTGCCTTTCTGTCTCGTTACAAAGAAGACCCCTTCTTCGGTCCATCGGGCAAAGAGGACATAATCGGTATAACCCCGGTCAATTGCAACGATTGAACCCTTGGGAAAAAAGAGATCTTTTGCAACGTTCAATTCGTGGACAGTTCCCTCTGTAATATGGGCAAAGACCGGAAGATAGCCGTCATGATCGAGGAGGAGGTGGAGCTTTACCGCTCCCTTGGTCTGTCTGAAGGTTGCCCAGTCGAAAAGGGAGGCGCAGAGCTCGATAACGGAGGCATCAAGGCTGAAAAGCTTGTTTTTGAAGCGGAACTTCCTTTTCCCCGGGGCAATGGCCTGACACTTTCGCAACAATTGGTAGAATACCTTCTGGTAGAGTTGCCAGGGTCGTTTTTCATTGGCATATGACAGGGTAGATCGGCGGGGAGCATGCTCCATGCCGAGATGCTTAAGCTTCCCCATACAGCTTGCAAGACCGCCGCATATCTCCCTGAGTGAATGGGCCTGTCCTAACTGACAGAAGAGCATCGCAGCAAACTGTTCCCAACAGGTAAACCCTTTTGCTCCCTTTTCAGCCCTAAGCTCGTTCACTGCTGAATAGAACTCTATCTTGGAAAAAATCTGTAGAATCTGACCGAACATGCTGCTAAACTTATTCATGGGGACGCCTCCTTGTCACAGGTATTGTTTATTTGGACAATCTAAATTCTACCTGTTTTGAGGCTCCCCTTTAAAGTTTATTTTGGACAGGTGTGAAACGGTATAAACTTTTTTTCAAAATACGAACAGATCCAGCCCTCCCATCATATTCATTGTAGCTCCGGTCATATATCCGTTGGAGACGGCAAAGGCCACCGCGTCGGCTATCTCCTGAGGGGCAGCCGGTCTGCCGATGGCGGTCTTCTTTTCCACTTTCTCCCGAACAAGCGGGGGCAGAAGATCATAGCCGTCTGTGGCAGATATGCCGATGAGAACACAGTTTGCCGTTATGTTGAACCGAGCGCCTTCCAGGGCCGTCGATTTCGCAAGGGCAATGAGCCCGGCCTTCGCACCACCGTAACTTGTCTGCCCGAAGCCCCCGAGAACACCAGCCACAGAGGTCATGTTCACGACGCGGCCCCATTTGTTGGCGCACATATCGGGCCATGCGGCCTTAATGCAGTAAAAGGCCGAGTGCAGACAGATTTTTACTTCATTGTCCCACTCTTCTGTGGTGGTTTTCGCGATTGTGATGTTATGGCCCATTAAGGCTGCGTTGTTCACCAGGATACTCACAGACCCGATTTCATTCTTTATCGCTTCAAACGCCCTTAGCACATCGGCATAGTCCCTCCCATCCATCCTCACAGCAAAGGCCCTTCTGCCCATAGCTTTTATCTCATTCGCAACAGCTTGGGCACCCTCCAGATGGTTGAATCCGCTTACCGCAACATCCGCACCCATCCGGGCAAGGGTAAGTGCCGTGGTTTTTCCGATGCCTTTAGGCATAGAAGCCCCGGTGACAAATGCTATTTTTCCTTTCAATGACATAAGACCTCCTATTGTATTTGTTTTTGAATAAATCCCACAGGTCGTAAAGAACACATAAGACCTACTAACTCCCTTTGGCTATGGATCCAAAGCACTATTTCTAGATCGTTTCTTCATATCTTCTCTTAGGGCCTTCTTATCTATCTTCCGCATTTTTGTCAGAGGTAGTTTACCAAGAAATTCTACTCTCCTACACAACTGTAAAAAATAGACTTTAAGAGTGAACCCCAAACAGGCAGAATTTAAATTGGCCAAATAAACCATATCTGCAACAGGGAGCCGTCCACATGAACAATTTTAGCAGCATATTGGGACAGATTCTACACATATTCTCAAAGATGGAGTTCTACTCCATAGAGAACGAGTTAAAAGGAGAAGAGGGGGTGACGAAAGGGTTTATCTGCCGGGAACAGTTAGTTCCTGTAACGGTTCTATGGCCTTTTTTCTAGGCATGAGGTAGGCCACTTGTGGCATACGTTGTACGTGTATGTAAGTCTTCATTTTTCGAGATAGGAACATACCGGTAGCACACAATGCGCAAGCACTCCCGATCCCGTCACAAAAAGGTCACAAACAACAAGAAGCTCCGGCTTTTTGAATTCTTCCCTACTGAAAGCATTTGAATCCAACATTGATACAAGCAGGTTTCCAGCTATTACAGGAATGGATTTGATCTTCTCCGGAATGTTCTCCGGGACACAGGTAACCACTATAAAATGGTTTTTCTTGCCCCTTATTTCATAGAATAGCAGGCATTGCTTAGCCCCGAGTGGCTCTCCGTCAGCCATACCGACATTTGCCAGGTAGACCCGGACTATTACCCGTCCCCTGGGATTATTGATATTTCCGGTGATGATCTGAAGAACCGAAAAGGCGCAATTTTTTTGAGTCCCATTTGCAGTCTGGTCCTGTACACATGTTCTCTGGTAAATACTTACGCCTTTTCTGTCCGCAAAAAGTCTGGCAACTCTGTGAACATCAGAAGCTGGCACTCAAGTGATCTTTTCTGCCCATTCAGGGGTGTATTTCTTTATGTAGAAAACAAGGCTGGGCTGTCAAACACAATAGTATGCTTCTCGATAGAATTACCACCATAAAGCCTTTCATTGACAATTAAATGGATCATCACCAGGGCTAAGGCTCCTTCCGTTTCGGGCCTTATTTTGATATACATATCCGCATGATCAGCGAAAAAAATCTTTTTGAGGTCAATAACGACCAGCTTTGCCTTTTTCTTCAGGTTCCTGTTCATAGCAAGGAGTAAGGGGAAATCCGATTCTTGAGGGTTGTGTCCCCAGAGTATGTAAAGGTTTGAGTCGAGGTTTTCGGCCGGGTATCTGTCGTGTTCTAATCTTCATCCTGTAACAAATGTTTTCCTCCGAGAAAAAATTTGATGAACCAAAAGCAGCTTCAAACCAATGAGTTATACCTGACATTTTAAGGTTTTCCACACCGATAGATCCTTTAAAAACACCGAGGAGAGCAGGGTCGCATTTTTCCTCAGGGGTCAATAGTTTTTCGGTAATTTCAGTAAGGGTTTGGTCTTATGATGTGATTCTTTCAAAACTGTCCTTTATCTTTTTCAAAGGGTATTTCAAACGATCCGGATCGTAAACATTCTCAAGTACCGCCCTTCGCTTCTGGCACAGCCCACCCTGATTCAAGGGATGGGATTAAAGCCCTTTAGTCTCGATTGCTTTTCCGTCTTCAACGGTCACGACTGTGCCGCTGCTATGGTAACATAAAGTATAACCGGTGAGGACTTCTTGAATGCTTGTTGCCATTGGACTTTTTTTCCTTAGCCTGCTCTCCTTTTCGTGTCCGTAATTATACCAATTTTCAGGCAGCCCATGTTACTAATCCGGTCACTAGTAGTCTCACACGTGACGCTCGCAACAAACCTTCCTAAAGGGTTTTTCGAGGTAAAAAAGGTTAGTAACTTTTTACCCGTTCATTTTCAATCTGAAAGCCATTTCTTTCAATATATTAAATGCAACCATCGGGTGTCCTTTGATAATTGTTTGAAAATTATCCCGGGAGATGATAACCAATTTCGTATCATTCATCATTGCCGACGCTCTGTCGGTTCTCGGTTCTTCAAGAAACATTGACACCTCCCCAAAATAGGTCCCCTCTCTCAGAGTCACGGATCCTTTCTGATCTTTACGGATCAACACTTCGCCCGACAGAATATAAAACATACAGCTTGCCGGTTCCCCCTCTTCATAAATCCTTTCTCCTTCGCTGTAATTTTTCACAAATTTTTCCAAGATCTGTTTGTTCACCCCTTCAGAAACAGGCCTTTTAAAAAAAAGTTTTTTTAATAAAATGATCTCTCTGTTTCTCATGGTTGCCATTATCTCACCTCCGAAAAGGAGCATACAAAAAGAACAATACGACCATACGATAATGACAAAGATGGCCCTCAGTGAACCGAATGCAAAACCATAATGAGGATTTGAAAAAATGAAACCGGAAAAAAATTCCTTCATAAACGTCCAAAAAAAAGCAACAAAGAGTGACGCAACCAAAAGATGACTTATTTTAAGTCGAAGAGGTGAAAAGATAATATAAAAAAACAGGATAGCCACGAAGGTCACAACGAAGGGTATGACATAGTGAATGACCCGTGAGACAAAGGGCCCTTGTAATTGTGGGCTCGTTGAGAATGTATCGAAGTACAGCTCACTGGCAAGAAGCGCCGCAAAAAGCAGAATAATGACCGACAGAGCAATGATATCGACAGTAATTGCCTTGAGGAAAGATACTTTACTATCCACGTTGAAGATCGTTGAAAAAACGTTTCTCGTCGCATTGATAAGAGGAGTGATGGACCAGAAAAGAACGATAAATCCAAACAAACCCATGGCATTTCTATGTTCTATAAGAAAATGTACCTCATCGGTGATCACCTTCCCGAATTGAGGAAAAATTTGTCCGGTAATGTGTTCGATGGCTCCTATCAGGAGTTGCGGTGACATTATTTTAATACTGAGGAAAGAAAGGACAATGAAAAAGAGTGGGATAAAAGCAAAAAATCCATAATAGGCAAGAGAAGCCGCCGTATCGAAGTGATTGTTTTTCGCGAAGGAACGGAGAGATTCTTTAAAGATGAGGAGGATGAAACTGAGTTTTGATCCTGATCGAGCGGTCATGTTACTCTTGCTTCATTGTATAAAGAATCCGAAACATTTGCAAAGATATTTGGCGTTAAGCTTTTCTGAAAGTCTCTCTGCACTGCATGATACTGATAAGTGCAATAGTGCTTGCAATAAAGAGAATCCAGAGGAGTACTTTATATGCATGTGCCTGGTACATGCCTTCAATCCTGCCTCCTTTATCGAGAACGTGGCCCATGAGCGGCTGGAAAATCACAGCACCGATAAAGGGAAAAAGATTGATCGCTCCCATAGAAGTCCCTGCAATCTCCGGCGGGAACAATTCTTTTGCGGTAACAACGGCAAGGGTCCCCACAGAACTGATCGTAACACCCATAAGAAAGAAGAGCACGAACAGATACGGTATTGACAAGCTCTCAAAAAAGATGAGCATAACTAGCCAGCATACACAGTTGAGAATGGAGGTACTCAGGAGTACTTTCTTTCTGCTTGCCAGCGTTTTATCGGAAAGATGGCCTACAAGAGGACTTATGAAGATCATGGCAAAAGCGATCGTGGAGAGGACGCTCCCTGCGGTGCTTTTGGATAGTTTATAGACGTCTGTGAGGTAAGGTCCAGCCCAGAGACCGAAGAAACCGAAGAGTGCTCCTCCTCGCATTGTAAACCAGATTGCAATAGCCCAAAAGGATTTATCCTTTGAAATAATTTTTAGATCTTCGGCGAGATGCCTTGGTTCTTTTCTCGAATGGCAGTCCTTATCACCGACATCCTTGAATCCTTTTTTTGACGGTCTGTCTTCTATAACGAGCCAGATTAATAGCGTAATGATGGCCGAAATAATCCCGACGGAGATAATAGACGTTCTCCAGCCAAATCTTTCCGTCAGCAGTGCCAGCGGGGTTGTAGCGGAAAACCATCCGAGTCCACCGATTGCCAGGAGGACTCCTGATATCCTTGCTAGTTCTTCCATGCGGAACCATTCCGCGAGAATGCACATGGTAGCCACGAATATAGCGGAAAACCCAAAGCCCACTATGACCCTTGATAATATGGCAATCTTAAAATCGGCAGAAAGCCCAAACCATATTGCGCCCAGCGATGCGATAAGGCTGAAGAGTATTATCGTTCTTTTCGCTCCCCAAGAATCGGAGAGCAACCCCACAGGGACTTGCATGATCGCATAGGGATAAAAGTATGCCGATGCAAGTAGACCCAGCGATGTCCCGGATATGCAAAAGGCATTAGTCAGTTCATGGGCAACGACAGCGGGAGAGACCCTGTGGAAATAGACCATAAGGTACTGGGCTGCGAGTACCCCGAAAAGGTACCACCGATAACGAAGCGGTCTGTCCATCCTTTCACGTACCACGAATTCTGTTGCCTTTCCAAGGAAAAATTTACAAAGCCCTTATATTTTATGTACAATAGAAGGCTTTCTCAGTACAACAGTGAGAATAACAAGAAGGAACCTCCTATGAATAGACAAACAATAACAACATTGCTGAGTGTCGTAAAGGGAATAGTGGCTCCCGACACCATCATTACCAACGGAAAAATCGTCAATGTCTTTACCAATAGTATCGATGAGGGCCGTTCCATTATTATCAAAGACGGCTACATAGCATCGGTGGAAGATGATGCACTCGCTTCCTCGTATAAAGCTGCCGACATAATTGACGCGAAGGGTCTCTATCTCTGTCCCGGTTTTATCGATGCCCATACACACATAGACGGCATCTATTCCTTCTACGAGTTCGTTCCATATTCAATAAGGGGAGGCACCACGACGGTCGTGACAGAGACGAGCGCCACGACTTGCGCCGCAGGCATGGAGGGCCTCAGGACATACATGGAAGGCACACGGGGATACCCGGTGAGATGTTTTTTTCTTGCACCGCCTCTTACACCTCCCTTTCCCAGAATGGAAAGTTCTCTGGGTTTAAGCCTCAGAGAGTTCTCGATGATGCTCAAGAGAGATGACGTTCTCGGTATTGGCGAGGCCTACTGGACACGGATAGTAGACGGAGATAAGAGAATCCTAGGCCAAGCGACTGCCGCTCTTTCTCTCAACAAACGTCTTGATGGGCATTCTGCGGGGGCTCGAGGGAAAAGGCTTATCGAGTATCTCCTGACGGGCATTACCTCCTGTCACGAATCTATAAACATTGACGAGGTGATGGAGAAATTACGTGCCGGTCTTTATATTATGATCCGAGAAGGATTTGTGAGACAGGAATTGCTTGAGCTCTCAAAGTTGAAAGACTTCAACATCGACACGAGAAGGCTGATCCTCGTGTCGGACTTCTTCGATGCCGTCATGCTCTCTCAGGAAGGGTATCTGGACGCTATCGTGAGAAAGGCCGTACAATACGGCTTCTCACCGATTGAGGCCATTAAGATGGTAACAATCAACCCTTCAGACTACTATGGCATGAGATATCTCGGAGCTATTGCCCCTCTCAGATATGCCGACATCCTCTTCCTCAGCGACCTTGAGCGTGTCACCATCGAAGAGGTTATGGCAGGAGGAGAAATAGTCTGTACATCGGGTACATTCCTGAAAAAGATTGAACCCCATAAATACCCAGAACAAATGCAAAGGACGATCACAACAGCAAGATGCGCAGAAGAAGACTTCAAGATTAAAACACGTGCAAAAAATGCAACGATACGGGTAATCGAGATTGCGAATCCGACGATCACAAAAGAGATCCATGTGAGGGCAATTGCCAAAGACGGTTTTCTGGAAAAGGATCTCTTCAACGACATTATCCCCGTTGCCGTTATCAATAAAAGAACGGTCGGACAACGAGGCAACGGCTTCATCAAGGGAACTGGTATTAAAAATGGGGCCGTCGCGACGACCATGATCTGGGATACGGGCAACATCCTCACTATCGGGAGCGATGAAAAAGACATGGAAATCGCAGTGAATAGGCTTATCGATATTCAGGGCGGGGCCGTCATCGCCCAGAATGGTAAAATTATTTATGAGTTTCCTATGACACTTTTCGGTATTATTTCTCTTGCTCCGATAGAGGAAATTGCACGCAAAACAAAAAATCTGGAGCTGAAGCTTCAGGAAATTGGTGCAGGCCTTGCTAGGCCATTTCTCAACATTCAGACGATCCCCTTTACTGGGTTGCCGTTTTTACGGATTACCGATAAAGGGCTTGCGGATGTGAAAAATAAGAAACTAGTCTCTATTTTTGTGAAGTAACGGCATGCAGTATGCCCATCATATAGACAATAGGTAACTCGGTTATTTCGAAAAACTAACCTTGTTTTCTTTTCCTGCCAGAAGCCGCATAATATTATCTCTGTGCTTTATGTAGATACAGAGCGCGAGGACAGCAGAAAGAAAAATATATTCCTGGGGGGCCTTGAGTATATACAGAACAAGAGGCATCACACCTGTGCCGATAAGAGACCCCACTGAAACGTACCTCCATATCAATAAAACAGTAATGAAAATTATAAAACAGATAAGTATCACGAGAGGGCTTATCGCGAGATAGACACCGGCTTCTGTCGCGACACCCTTCCCTCCTTTGAACTTTAAAAAAATGGGGAATACATGTCCCAAGAATACCGCAAGACCGATAAGGGCGATGAAAAGATCCAGCTCTCCCAAACGCATGGCGATAAATGTGGGGAGAAATCCTTTGAGAATATCGCCGAAGAGCGTAACAATGCCCAGGATCTTGCCTGCCGTCCTCATCACGTTCGTTGCCCCGATGTTGCCACTACCTGTTCTTCTTGGGTCCTTTCCTTTTATTCGGGCAAGGAGCACGCCAACAGGTATGGAACCGATGAGATAGGCAGAACAGATAAAGAGAACGTGAGACATTTGTTAAAGATATTAGAAATAATAGCCCATGTCAATAACCAACCGGATAGAGGCCCCACCACAGCCTCTATCTGAGTGCCGTTAGTACTTTACAAGGCTTTCAATTCCTGTTATATACATTGGTTGGGAACAGGAGTCGGCGAAGGACCGGCGACGATCAATGTAGTTATGCGGGGGTGATATAAGTGACTCAATGGCAATGTTTAAATTGCGGATATACTCTCGGGGCTGATGTACCTCCTGATAAATGTCCTTCCTGTAAAGAAGATTGTATGTTCCGTGACGTAAGCTGTTATATACCCGACTGCGGAGGACTTGGCAACATTGACCCCAACCTGGTCGGACAGAAAAAGGAGCCAGTAAAGAAGAGAGGATCATAGTAGACAATGCCTGGGTGGCGGAATTGGCAGACGCAAGGGACTTAAAATTCCTCGGAGCCTTGCTCCATACGGGTTCAAGCCCCGTCCCGGGCATTAATTATCAAGGGTTTACGTACGATAGCCGGTAAGCAGGTTGAAAAGCTAAAATATGGGTAAGCACTGGGTAGGTAGTTTGAAATATTTAGGCCCATAATAAAAAAGGCCCGACCGAAGCCGGACCCTCAATTTTGCGATCTGTTACGTTTTCAGGGCTCCGCATAAATAAACTCTACATGAAAGCGTTAAGACGCGACAGGGATAGGTAAAACCGATGTGGAGTGTGCCTACCCATGTGACCTTACGACAACCAAGAGGAGAGGGTGAATCAAGTTTCGTAACAAACGATATCTGATCTAACCTGAGTTTACGCCTTATGTGGCTTCCGCAGTAATAGAATCTTCGTAAACCCTTGGTAGAGAGGGATTTGTATACTCAACAAATGTATTACCCTACTATACATCATCAGGAGCGTAGCCGTATACCAAGCTTATATCTTATTTAGTAAAACTTTATGTTGACTTTAATTATGGTATTGTAGTACCCTACTAAAGAGGATAACGGCATGAGCTCGATCATTCACAAAATGAAGAAGGGGCGGCCCTATTACTACGCCGTGGAGTCAGGGCGGGTGAACGGCAAGCCGCGTATTGTCTGGCAAAAGTATTTGGGTACGGTCGAGGCCATCGTTGCCCGCGCTGAAGGTGCAAAACCCCCGGAACCTCAAGAGGCAGTCTTGTTCGAGGCTGGAGGCGTAGCAGCCCTTATGCGTATTGCCCAACGGTTGCACCTCGAGGATGTGATCAACAAGGAGGCACCCAAACGGAAGCAGGGCGTGAGTGTCGGCCACTACATCGTACTGGCCGCGCTCAATCGCGCGTTGTCCCCATGCAGCAAACTAGCGATCGGTGACTGGTACGAACAGACGATCCTCAGGCGCCTGTGGCGGTTTGACAAAGCGGCCTTCTCTTCACAGCGGTTCTGGGACCATATGTCGATGGTATCGGAAGAGGCCATCGAGGCAATCCAGAAGGCGCTCGTGGGACGGATCCGGCGGGAGTTCGGACTTGATGCGGAGGCTCTCCTCTATGACACGACCAACTTCTTCACGTTTCTCGCCACAACCAATGACCGGTGTACCCTGGCGAGGCGAGGACACAATAAGGCCAAGCGCCACGACTTGCGCCAAGTGGGATTGGCCTTATTGGTAACCAAGGATTTCCAGGTACCGCTCTTCCATAAGGTATACGACGGCAATCTTCCCGACGTGAGCCTGTTTCCCTCTCTGGCCCGGGAACTCTTGGCTCGTCATCACGCCGTGTGCGGCACAAGAGGGCACGGCACCCTGGTCTTTGACAAGGGCAACGTTTCGGAGGACGCCATGGAGGAGCTCGTGGTCGCCGGACAGCCGTTTATCGCCGCCGTGCCCTTAAGGAGGCTGCCGGAACTCGCCGCTCTTCCGCTTAAGGAGTTTCAGGACGTACCGGGGTTGTCCGGAACCAAAGCCCTCGAGGGCGAGGCTAAGGCGTGGGGCACGTCCTGCCATGCCGTGGTTGCCTATACCGAAAGCTTCTTCACCCAGCAGCTTAAAGGGGTCACCCACAACCTCGTCATCTGTCAGAAAAAACTGGGAGATTTGGAGAAGAAGATCTCCACATGGCGCGAAGGCAAGCGTAACGGGAAGCGGCCTACGGTACGTCAGGTCGAGGTGAGCGTGCGCGAAATATTGTCTGCCCAGTTCATGACCGAACTCTTTCAGATCACGGTTACGGAAGAAAAAGGGTTCCCGATGCTCCGGTATGCGGTCGATCACGCCGCCCTTGAGAGGCTGGTCCATCACCGGTTGGGGCGGACCCTTTTGCTTGCCGTCAAGACCCAAGGGGACGCTGCCGGTATCATCGGCATCTACCGCAGCCTCACCCACATTGAGGACGTCTTCAAGAACATGAAGAACGTCGATTTCCTCCGCTGGCAGCCTGCTTATCATTGGACAGACCAGAAGCTCAAAGTCCACGGCCTGTATTGCGTGCTGGCTCTGCTTTTAGCAACCCTCGCGAGAAAAGTGGCCTGCCAGGCGCGTATCGATCTCTCCCTACCCGCGCTGCTTGAGGAACTCTCAGCCATCCGGGAGGTTGCCGTCATCTATCCCCAGGGAACCCTCGCCCACCGCAGAGACCATATCACCCTAAGCCGCATGTCGTCCCTCCAACGTAAACTCGCCGAGGCCCTTGAAATTGCTTCCGTACTAAAGGGGTAATACACATAGATCGGCGAAACTCCTTGTATTGCAAGCCCTTGCGTGCTGCGCGGAGGGATAAGGCGTAAAGTCAGGCTAATATTTCGGACACGCAAGAGTATGTTTTATTCATGCTTTCCCCTGAAAATTAAGCTGTCCTAATGCATATTACCTTCCTTTCTTTTTAAGCTGTGGAATAGCCGGTCTGGGTTGTAAAAATTTCCCCTGCGTTATGGCAACATTGTTTTGTCCTTATGACCGGCTTATGTCAGTTTCACTTACGGGGTTTAAACCACCAGTAAGCGTCGACCTTTTTTCCACAGTAGGCTCTCGTTTTGGGTGTCTATGCTGCCTCGTTCAATGTTACCGTATATCCAAGATTGGTAAGTCTCTTTATATAGCTCTTCGCAATACGGTCTTTTTTCCGTGTATCGAGATAGTTCGGTCCAAGTTCCTTGTAGGGTACCTTGTATTTGAGTATGTGATAACACATGATGAGTATCTTATGTCCTACTGCGACCAACGCCTTTTTCTTGCCTCGTCTGCCCACAAGGCTCTGGTATTTGGCAAAGAGGTAAGTGCCTTTCATCTTTGTTGCCACCCATGCCAACTCCGTGAGGATACTTTTTAAGGATGTATTGCCGTGTGTAGTTACTCCTGGTTTCTTTTTCCCCGCGCTTTCGTTGTTGCCCGGGCTCATACCTGACCATGATGAAATGTGCATATCGGTTACAAAAAGATCCATGTTTACTCCTATTTCCGCGATGATGACGGAGGTGCTGTCTTTCACAGCCGGTATTGTCCTCAAAAGATCGTATTCTTCCTTGAAGTGAAGCTCGATTATTTCCCGTATCTTGTGTTCCAGGGTGACGAGGATCTCCTCTATTGCCTTCATATGTCCCAATGAAGCACGGATCATGAACGTATGGTGTTCCTCCATATGTCCCACAAGGGCTTCTGTGAGGTCCTCTTTTCTTTTCCTTAACCTGCCCTTGCTCAATTCCGCCATTTGGTCTGGCTTAAGATCTCCCTTCATCAACTCTTCGGTAATCCGGGTCTTGCTCACTCCGAATATATCCGAAGCCACGGAGGAGAGCTTTCTATTCGCATCCTCAAGAATCTTCTCTATTCTCTGTTTTTCAGAGGCAATGGACTGGATCAGTTTTCTTTTGTACCGGGTGAGATCCCTTAAGTTCCCTTATTTCTTTCGGAGGGATGAAGCTTCCCTTGACCAGTCCGCTTCTTAAAAGCTTACAGAGCCATTCGCTGTCTTTTACATCGGTTTTTCTTCCCGGTACGTTCTTGACGTGTCGTGCATTGACGAGCATCACTTCAAAACTATCTTCCAGTATGTTGAATATGGGCTTCCAGTAGACCCCGGTGCTCTCCATGGCGACATGGGTTATGCGGTTCTCTTTCAGCCATTCCTTAAGACGTAAAAGATCGTTGGTCACGGTACTGAAGGTTCGTATCTCCTTCTTTATTCCTGTTCCCATAATACATGCCACTACTGTCTCCTTGTGCACATCAAGGCCAGCCCCTCTTTCGATGATGATATCCATGATATCCCTCCTTTTGTGTGAGAATAGGTACATCGATATTCTTATAACAAAAAGAGGAGCTTCATATCATTTTCATTCTTCTTTGTGCCGACGAGTCGGCATGGGTGTTTCACCTATAAATGTTCACCAGCGTCGTATAACCCGGGATACGGATTACCGTTAGAAAGGTTGAATAGTAAAGCCTATAAAGCATGAAAGAATGTGCGCTCACCGGGGAGCATCTCGACAGGTAACAAGCATCGCAGAGGAAGAAGTCATCCTCGCCGGCTGAAGGAGAGGGCCTAAGCCCTCTCCTTCTCGACCGTTAGAAGTTTTTCGACTGGACTGTCCAGCCGCTGTCCTGGGCGAGACCGGGGTTGGATCCGACCAGGAAGTCGAGCGATTCGTCGTTGTGGTTGAGGATGCCATCGAGCCACGAAACCACGACCTGTATGGCTTGGAGCTCAACGCTTAAGGGAGGGCCATAGAAGCCCCCGTGGCCGGCAGTCGCCTGCTCTGCGAGGACGGCGGGTACCTTGGTAACGAGATTGTAGTTAGCAACCGAATTCGGCTGTGCAACGTCTGTGGGCCCGCCATCGATGAAGATGATGGGGCCGTACAGATTTGGGATCAGGTTACGGGAGTTCGCAAGCGGGCCAGACATGCCGACCTGCCCGTTCGGGTAGAAGCCGCTGTCAAGGATGACGGACGTCTTCACGCGTCGGTCGGCGAGCGCCGTATACTCCGCATCCACACCTCCGCATGAATGTCCCGCCGTGGCGATCTTCGAGGTGTCGAATTGCTCGAAGTACTCGCGGTCATGGTGGTACCGCTCGGTCGCCCAGTTGATCGCCGTTGGCAGTCGGTTAGCATCGGCAATTCCATTCGGCTGGGTATGCTCATCCGGCGCACCGAAGGCCACAATCACAAATCCGTGCGCTGCTACCTCCGTCAACAAGAAGACGTAACTGTCGTTGCTTATGGTGCAGGCCCCGTCACTCCAGACCACAACCGGCAGCCTGTCGAGAACCTCTCCTTCCGGATCCACTGGACGATAGACCGTCCAACCGGGGAGTCCTGGCGCCGCCTCACGGACGACATTATAGAATTTGTCCATTGCCGGTTGCGGTGTCTCCCACGCATAGGCGGTAGTGACGCACATAAATACTGCAGCGATAATAAGAAGAAACTGGATTTTTCGTAAAGAAACATTCATGTCATCCTCCTTGATGATTTGTGTTGATCCTTCCCTGGGCTTGTGCCCGAGAAAGGACGTTGTCTGTTCTTTTAGCATTTTGCCACTCTTTTGAAACGTACCCCGTTGTCTTCTGTTTCCAACTTTAGCGTCGGCTTGAACATCTGACTGTTTACCACACCTTACTTTCTTCGCATCACCTCCTTTTCATCTTCCCGCTCTGGCCTGTCTTTTCCGGAGGCAACCCCCCCAACCAAATACCCCCGGAAAAGACTACATATCAGCAGATCTAATACTTGAATGTGCCTTTGAAGTTTATCCCCTCTCCCGTGGCCTGTGCGTTGAAGGGTCCTTTAGGGTTGGTTGCAACGATTACGGATATGGATCCAGTTTCTCCCCAACCCATGAAATGCTCTGTGTCACCCATGAAATGCTCTGTGTCACGCAGGAAATGCTCTGTCCTGTCCGCGTCCCAGCCTCCTTCAGTATTCCATTTCAGCCATTTGCCACTGTAGTTGAGATAAATGGCTTCTGGGGAAGCGTAGAGGTCTGCCGGGCCGCTGTATCGAACCTGTCGGGTCTTCATTGTGACTGTTCCCTCAAAGACATTGAGTTTGTCTATAACCGGCAGGCTCACGTACGATGCATGTTTCTTGTCATGGTAAATGGTCACGACTGAGTCAGGCGTGAGATAGTTTATTGCCTGCTTGCTGGCTGCCATGACTACCACTCTGACCCTGTGACCCGTCTTGAAGATATACGAGGTGGGAAGAATGTCAAAGAGAAGCTCCGTCGGGGTGTTCGGGGTGAGCGGGACCATATCTTCCTGATACTCGCGGTGCCAGGGGAGTCCCAGGAAATCAAAGGGCGGTGTTGCAAGGGTACGATGTGAGGCCCGGAGCCTTCCCTGTGTCGCTACTACCTTGACTACGGCACCGGTTGAATCGATATCTTCCAGGTCTGCGAAGAAATCCTGGTCTGTTGCCGTTGACGCTGCCCAGAGATGCACTATCGGTGAACCGGTCACCTGCAGGTCTTTGGAGAGAACACTCGTGGTATAGGTCAGGGACCATTGGTCATAACTACAATTGCCCATCAATGCGTTGCATACAGGGTTGTAGTCCTGCTTATAGCTGTCTTGGCCGCCGTTTTTGGCTGTGGGAGCCACAGTGCTCAGTCCTCCGTCCAGTACTGAAACGGGATTGCTTCCTGAGGGTCCTGAGGCCAAGTAGTACTTGACATACTTCTCTTCGGCGAGTGGAAACTGCGGCGAGAATCTCCATTCCGTTCCCGTCGGGGCGTTGACCGTATAATAGTACACGGGGGGTTCGCTCATTATTTCGTCGTCGATGCCCTTGAGCCAGTAATCAAACCAGCGCAGGTATTCTTCGTTCAACGTGATACCGGGGGTTGTTCCTCCGAAATGACCAAATGGCGCCAGGAACATCTTTCCATGTTTCTTTAAGCTGTTGTAGCCGATGAGCGTATCCCGTCCAAACAGATCGTACCATCCCCCTACCTGGTAGAAGGCAATGCCGGCCTGTCTTTCGGCATTAAAGTACGGGTAATTAGCAGCATTGATCCAGTATTCGCCCAATTTGCCCACGTCATTGTCATAGCTGTCGCGGTATGGCATTCTGGCAATGAAATTCAAATAGTAATATGACGTGGGTAGGTAAGGATACACGTGCTCTGCAATCGCCGCCAACAGCATGTCCGGTATAAGGGGATTGGTCGAATAAACCGTGTCTGCGTCAACGGGGACCGTGACGGAATCATCCTGAGTTTCTCCTCCGCCGGCTGTTGTCCGGTGCATGCCTCCCCGGTACGTGGCATCGTATTTGGCGTAATCGGTCCACTCAGGAATAACGGTTTTCAAATACGACGGTGTGTTGCTTGCCGTTTCAACCTGCGTATTCCCCGTGTAAGAAGCTCCCCACATGCCGACGTTTCCGTCACTCCACGGCTGCGAGCCTATCCACTGGACGAGATCATGCCCGTCCATGGCTTCAGTCCGGTCGCACATTTCCATGCGAGTGCCAAAGGACGCACCCTTGCCCCGCGTGTCGGCGTATACCATGACATAACCGTATTTTGTGAACGTCGTATCAGGATAAATTATCGTTTTATTGGTGAGGGAAACATAGAATGCACGGCGATATCCGGTAAACTGAAAGATGACTGGCAGGGCGGCCTGTTCCATTACACCGCCCTTGGTTGGTCTGTAGATATCGACCGCGAGTTTTGTTCCGTCACGGACGGGTACATACACAGAGAACCTCTTCCATCCATCATAAGCTGGTGTAGAATACGCACTGTATGCCCCCGGTTGGGTCAACACGACCGGATCGGCTACACCCAACGAGATAAAACAAAATGTCAAGAGAAGGGTTGTGACGATACTCATACTAATTGCGCGTTTCAACTTCATCTGATCCTCCTTTTTTGATGAAAACACATGCTGCTTCTTGCTAAGGTTTGGTCAAAGTGATACAAAAACTTTTTCCGGATCGTCCTTATCCCGCCGCTATCACCTCCTTATTCTTCGTTATGTTACTGTGTGCTGTTTTGGGTATCTTCTGCGTATTTCGTTTAAGTCCTGGCACATCACGGTTAATGACTGACAAAGGGCATCCCCTCCTATTTACAATTTCCGGCCATGTACCTTTGCAGCACGTTCTATTGCCTCTACGGAAGGCCAGGAGGCATCCAGACCCAGTATTACCGAAAGTTTCCTTGCAGCCTCTGCAACTCTTTCGCCATAGGAGGGAGCAACGGTCTTCGGAAAGACACCAATGATAAAGAGAGCACCCAACGGATAGGCTTTCGGTCCGAGCACAGGCGAGGCAAGTATCATGATTAAAGGACTGACTGTTCCTAACGCTTCTGCGTATCCCCTGTGCCTGCACTCCTTGAGCTCTCGAGCAAGTTTCTCGCGGTTAAGGTTCTGCGGTTCCCCGTGAAAAAAGAGGTCCTTTGATGCGAGAATATCCCTGCGCTCATTTTCGGGTAGGAAAGCCACAATGGCCTTGCCCGCAGCAGAATGGGTAAGCGGATTGGTACGGCCCAGGCGGAGGGTGACGCCCACATCATGGTCTGAATCTTCCCGTCCAACGATGACAAGCTGGTCTGCTGCAATGAGTCCGAACAGGGAAGTACAATGTGTTTCCTTTGCGAGTCCTTCGAGAAAAGGTTTTGCAATCTCTCTATAATGAACACCTTCAAGAGCTTTTTGTCCCAGCGAGATGAGGCCAAAACCCAAGGAATACAGCTTGGTATTGCCATCTCTTAGCACATAACCGGCTCTTTGCAGGGTATTGAGAATGGCATAACCCTTACTGTTGTGGATGCCTACATTCCTGCAGATATCTTTCAGGTTTGTCTTAAAGGCGGGAGAAGAGGAAAGGAACCTGAGGATTTTTGTTGCCTGCTCGACGGCAGGTACGAGTTGAGAATAGTTGTCTTTCTGTTTTTTGCTGGAAGATTTCACGTGCTCATCCTCCATGTTTCTGTAGACAGAAATTGCTTTTGTATCCCAGGAAACATAAATTACGCCCACACGTGTCTGTTGTCAAGAAAAATTGTGATATTTATCAATACAAAGTGAAATCTACAATAGTTTTCATTAAATATACGTAATACATCAACATACTTATCATTTGATACTTGCACCCTACTTACATATATAAGGATTATGTAACGGTTGTTATCAAAAACGAGGTCGTTCCCAAAAAAGGTGCTTTTGCCATAGAAGCGCAAATCGTTAAGTTCCGCACTAACACTGAGGGTGGGTCTCGGAAGATACTCATGTAGACGACATTCCCCACTACCGAGGAGCACGATTACCATTAGAAACACCCATGCCGACTCGTCGGCACAAAGAAGAATGAAAATGATATGAAGCTCCTCTTTTTGTTATAAGAATATCGATGTACCTATTCTAACAAAAGGAGGGATATCATGGATATCATCATCGAAAGAGGGGCTGGTCTTGATGTGCACAAAGAGACAGTAGTCGCATGCATCATGGGAACAGGGATAAAAAAGGAGATACGGACCTTTAGCACCGTTACCAACGATCTTTTACGTCTTAAGATTTGGCTTACGGGACATGGGATTACCCATGTCGCCATGGAGAGTACCGGAGTCTACTGGAAGCCCATATTTAACATACTGGAAGATAGTTTCGAAGTGATGTTGGTAAATGCACGACATGTCAAGCATGTACCGGGAAGAAAGACCGACGTGAAGGACAGCGAATGGCTCTGTAAACTTCTAAGGAGCGGACTGGTCAAGGGAAGCTTCATCCCTCCGAAAGAAATAAGGGAACTTAAGGGATCTCACCCGGTATAAAAGGAAGCTTATTCAAGCTATTACCTCTGAAAAACAGAGAATAGAGAAGATTCTTGAAGATGCGAATATAAAGCTCTCATCTGTTGCCTCGAATATATTCGGGGTAAGCGGGACCCGGATTATCGAAGAGCTGATGAAGGGAGATCTTAGACCAGACCAAATGGCAGAATTGAGCAAGGGCAGGTTACGGAAGAAAAAGGAGGACCTCACAGAAGCCCTTGTGGGACATATGGAGGGACACCATACGTTTATGATCCGTGCGTCTTTAGAACATATAAAGGCAATAGAGGAGATCCTCGTCACCCTGGAACAGAAGATACAGGAAATAATCGGGCTTCACTTCAAAGAGGAATACGATCTTTTGAAGACAATACCGGCTGTGAAAGACAGCGCTTCCGTCATCATCGCGGAAATAGGTACGAACATGAACCTTTTTGTAACCGATATGCACATTTCCTCATGGTCAGGTATGAGCCCCGGCAACAACGAAAGCGCGGGGAAGAAAAAACCAGGGACCACCACACACGGCAATACATTCTTAAAAAGTATCCTCGCAGAGTTCGCATGGGTGGCAACAAGGATGAAAGGCACTTACCTCTTTGCTAAATATCTCAGCCTTGTGGGCAGAAGAGGGGAAAAGAAGGCCCTGGTAGCGGTCGGCCATAAAATCCTTATAAGCTGCTATCACATACTCAAATACAAAATACCCTACAAAGAACTTGGGGCAAACTATCTCGATACACGGAAAAAAGATCGTATTGCGAAAAACTATATAAAGAGACTGACCAACCTTGGATATACGGTAACAGTGAACGAAGCAGCATAGACACGTAAAACAAGAGGCTACTGTGGAACAAAGGTCGATGCTTACTGGTGGTTTAAACCCCGTAGAAGAAACTGACCTCAGCCGGTCATAAGGACAAAACAATGTTGCCATAGAGCACGCAGAAGAAATTTTTGCAACCCTAACCGGCTATTCCACATCATAAAAAGAAAGGAAGGCAATATGCATTAAACAAGTTAATTTTCAGAAGAAATGTAGTATGTATTTCTTCTTTATGAAAAACTCATCTTCAGCTTACAAACAGATTTTATTCCGACAATTTTTCAAAATTCTCCGACGACGTAAATTGGCGACAACACAAGTCTTGCCTAGAGGATGTTTGCTGGAGGCAACGATTACAAACAAAAACATACATGGTTGCTGTGAGACAAAAAAAGAAGGGCTGAGGTGTGATCCCCAACCCAGTTCTTCTGTGCTAATTAAGAATCTACGTTCAAAATGTCCCACCTGCTGAAGAGCGGCGCTTATCGACCTGCCTGAGTCAAGTCAAAAACTATGTTTACACCTGATAGGCTCCCAGCTTAGAAACCTGCTGCCATGCTGGTCGGGTTACCTGCATTAATCCAACGCCATGTGCCACCATTCCACAGCCATATGCCGTATGAGCCAGCGTCCACATACTACTTGATTGGACTCCTTAACCGGACTTCTTACGGGACTCCTTGAGTGAGACTCAGGGGGCACGTTGACAAGGTTTCTGCATTATTATACCGCTGCCATATCAATGTAACCATCACGTGATTTGACAGCCTTGTGAACCAAAGTATAATCCTATAGATGGAGGCATTTATGCCAGACCAAAAATCCTCGGAGAACAAGCAACAGAACAATCAATCCTCGACGCCGAAGCCGAAATTTACAGACGAACAGCTCCGGGCCGCAGTGCACAAGGCTGGCAAATTGGCCCTGGAAGCAGGGAGACTGGCCGCGGAACAGGACAACCCACCGGCACCAGAGAAGAAGTAACATCAGAAGAAAAACCTCCACAAAAAGAAACTTTAGGCCGTAACTAATCCATAGACATAGCTTATTTTGTCCATAATAAGCTCTCGAAGGGAGAGCTATTTACCCGGGATGCCCTTTTGCACAGGCGGATAAGGCCTTTGGTGGAACTCAGGCAGAAGACTTGTAGCTGGCTTTCTCGTACACCTACTACTTCCTACAATCCTCAGTTTGATGCTCTTGCTCAATGCGCAAGATTACATGTAGAAATCAATCCTATATTATTGACAATATATCGTGTAAATACTAATATTTCGGAAATTACAGCTTGCAGTGGATCACTTGCTCAAGGGAGAGAAATGAAAAAGAAAACATTGATGAGTTGGAGTAGTGGTAAGGACAGCGCCTGGGCGCTTCACCTGCTTCAACAAGACCCGCAGATTGAGATCCTTGGCTTGTTTACTGTAATGAACGAGAAATACAACCGTGTATCCATGCACGCCACACGCTTGGAAATGCTTCAGCTGCAGACGAATGCAGTGGGACTGCCGTTTCAAACGATTAATCTGCCTGATCCATGCACAAACGAGCAGTACGACGCCGTTATGCGGAAGTTCGTCATGGAGTCTGCCGCAATGGGAGTTGAATGCATGGCTTTTGGTGATTTGTTCCTCGAGGACGTCCGCAATTATCGGGAGAGTCAACTGAAAGGAACTGGGATTGAACCCATTTTCCCTTTATGGGCAGCCCCCACGAAAGAACTGGCGGAACAGATGCTCTCAGAAGGGCTCGATGCTTATGTAAGCAGTGTTGATCTAAAGAAACTGCCCTCACGCTTTGCCGGGCGAAAATGGTCATCGAACTTGCTGAAGGAATTTCCGGACGGGATTGACCCGTGTGGAGAAAACGGAGAGATTCACACCGTTGTCTTGGGAGGTCCCATGTTTTGGAAGACGATCCCAGTTAGCGTTGGCGAGATTGTTGAACGGGATGGGTTCGCATACGCCGACATCATCCCGATGAAATAACATCACCTTCGAATCACGGTATGCACCGGATCGACCTGAAATAAGACCCCGTGCTGATGCCAGTGTTATTCGTAATCCGCAATTCTTCATGATATGCCCAATGCTGGACTTGTATATGTAGGTGAAATCGCCATTCTGTCTTCCGTAGGAAAGACGGTAGAACATATCCCGGTTATACCCCTTTGTGTGCCTTACAGGAAAAGGGGGTAACGATATCAGAAGTCGTTACCCCCTAATCTTTCATTCACTATATTTGTGCCCAAAATTGCGCCTATGGGTTGCATAGGATCGCTCCTCCCCTTGAAAACTGAGGTTCCTTTGTTGTGTTCGGTTAATGGATATTCCCTTCGGCGACGTGGGCAAAGACAAGAAGATACCCGGCGCGATCGAAGAACAGATGGAGCTTTACCTCAACGCTATTATCATATAGGAAAAGACACCCCTTCCGCATACCGTAGGGGTGAGGGTCGGTTAGAAGAGGAGTCTCTTTCCCTCTGCGATTTGTGAACTCAACTGTGACGTGGAACCATTAAACAAGGGGGTTTTACCGGGGAACCTGTTACTCCACCGTAGGTCTCCCGCTCATGCCGTTGTTTTAAAAGCGGTAGCTGAGCCCTGCCAGGAAGACGTCGGTGTCACGGTCTTGGATAGTGATAATCCGGTTCCAAGTGGCGCGCAGCGCAAAGCGCTCGAGGAAGCGGACACTGGTCGATAAGCCTGCAGCCCAGTCAAGCTTTGTCTTATCGTCGTTTCCCTGCTGGTACTTATCGTGTGCCAGATAGGGGCCGAAGCCCGCACCGAGCGTCAGGTGATCCGTGAAGAACGCATGGGCCAGCCAGACCTGACTCATAAAGCCGTATCGGGCCACAGGCCGGTCGGCACCTTCGGAAAGCCCCGTGGCCGTCCAGTCGATGTAGGTGGCAAGGCTCCGCCGGTACTCTATGGCCCAGGAAGTACCCTGTTCGTTCTTCTGGGTGTTGAGGACTGTTACCCCCGTGTACGCGGTAATCTCGTTGTTAAGGGTCCCTACACCCTGACTGGCCAACTGTCCGGTTGGCGTCTTGTCGGTTCCCAGCTCATACCCGATCCCGATAGTGCCCGAGAGCGTATTAAAGCTCTGCTTGGCCGCCAGATAGTTGATACGCGCCTGGAACAAGAGAGGGCGCAGTGCGTACAAGGTGGCCGTGGTGCTGAAAAGCGCTGCTTGTCCGTGCTCATCATGGAACGCACCGTTCGCGCCGACGTGGGTATCGAAAAAGGCGTATGGGCCCACCCCCAGGCCAAACACCAGATTGCGATTCCACACGCCCGCACGGCCCCACAACTGGCCAGCAATGCCGTCTCGATAGTGGTTTATCTCATGCCCCTCATTGATATACGAAAAACTGAAGGCCACATACTGGTTAATCTCCTGCAGATAAGTGGTTGACCACTGAAGCCGCGCGGTATTGGTTTGGATGTCCCGTGTCACGCCACCATTAACGAATAATTCGTGCGCCTGGGCGGTACCGGAAAGAAAAACAAGTAAGAAAAAGGGAACAATGTTCCGCCTAAGGCACTTCATAAAGCACCTCCATATTTGATAATAGTACCAAGCTGCGCGAGTGACATTGAGAACCAAGGAGATCCTCAACCAGAACCACTACCGAAATATAATACCCGTGTGCGGTTTTGTCTTCAGCTATCACATGCCGGGGAGGGGGATTCCTCCCCCTTCCCGGTCTATCATCCTACCCCACTCTGACCTACCGGTCGAATCTAAGCCACTTAATTTTGTGCCCAAAATTGTGCCCAATGTGCCCTTGATATCCTCACATAATCCAACATAATCCAAAGATGAAAATAAAGGTATCTTTTGGAAATACTTGATAATAGCCATTTTACGTGTTTTGGTGGTTTTGACTTAAAATCCCTCGGAGCTTTGCTCTGTACGGGTTCAAGCCCCGCCCCGGGCATTAATGATGTTAATGGGTTCGGGATACCATGACCTTTCTTCGTTTCATTTTACCCCCGATGTATGAAGTAAATATGAAGTAGAGTTTCCGCTAAGGGTTTCGTTCAGAACCTCAAGGGCCTTGACCTCATGAGAGGGCGCGAGGTGGGCGTAGCGGAGTGTCATGACAAGCGTTTTGTGTCCAAGCAGTTCTTTGACTGTGGTTATATCTATTCCTGCCATTACTAAATGAGACGCAAATGTCTCAGATCGTGGAAACGGAAGTCTTTGATCCCTGCACGTCTGCCGGCTCGGTTAAATGGGTCTCTGATGTCATCGTAGGGCAGACCTGACGCGGGACGGTAGAACACATACGGGATGTCCAAACGCCTCGGGACCAGTGCAAGCGTCTGTCTCAGTGCGTCATTGATAGGGATTTCCCAGCGCTCCCCGTTCTTTGTCCTCTCGAGCAAGATGAAACCGTGCTTGAGATCTACTTGATCCCAGGTGAGAGAAAAGATTTCTCCGCGTCTCATACCCGTATTGAGGGCCGTTATGGTCATGGCCTTTAGCTGTCCGGAGCATTGGTCTATCAGGCTCTGGCATTCTTTTTTAGAAAGATACCGAAGGCGCCTGTTGTTCTCCGGGAGCATCTTCACCTTTCGGACCCGTTTGAGCACGTCTTCTTCTACCATGTCCCATTCAACGGCTTTGGTAAACATCAAGTGGTACGATAACGGTAGAAAGTCAGGCCCTGACAGAAGACAACGACTATAGGAAAAGGGCCGCCCAATAAGGCACTGAAGCGGATTGACCATTTCCTTGAGGGGCCATAATATTGTTGATAAAATAAAGATTCTAAACAGCCAAGTGTAATCTTGTTATGTAAGGAGGTTGATATGAAGCGGCTTGTAGCAGTAATCACATTATTTATTATTTGCACTGGATGTAATTTTTCGACAACAACAGGAAGCATCATCCCGAAATATGGAAATCCAAAAACAGCTTTATTGGTTTTAGATATGCAGGAGGATTTGGTGAAAATGCAAAATTACCAATTAATAAAGAGCAAGTACCTGCTATTACTGCAGTTGTAAATAGCCTTATCGATGATTTTGAAAGGAATGGTCAACTGATCATCTATGTAAAAAGTGAGTTTCCCAAACATGCTATAGGAAACAGGATTCGTAATTATGCTGCTATTGAAGGAAGTCCAGGCACAAATATTTTTGGAAAAATCACAAGTAGAAGTACCATTTTTTAAAAAAAAGAACCGGATGCATTCAGTAATCCTGAGTTTGAAAAATATTTAATGGCAAATCAAGTAAATCAATTGGTTATAACTGGTGTATATGCGAATCAATGCGTATTATATACAATATTAGGAGCGCTAAATAGAAAATATCAGGTAAAGCTTGTAAAAAATGGTGTCGGGGATAGTTCGGAAAAAGAAGTGACCAAATCCTGTGAAACAGTTAAAAAAAATGGGGGAGAAGTAATTGATTATCAGCCCAACACTCGCATTGAGTAGATCACTACGGGAGGTTTTTGATGAACCATAAACTGAATTTTACAATTGGAATGGTATATGGATGGAGAGAAAAAATCCCCTCTATTTTCTTCTTATTCATTATCTTTTTTATTCCCGGTTGTGTCTCTCGGGTTGGAGAAGGAGATTATTCATGGAATAATCTTGTTTCACCACGCAGTATGACCTCAGACATGGAAAACTACAAGATACATTATATCGATGTAGGAAAAGGTGAACCTGTGGTCCTGATACATGGGTTCGCAGATTCAACCTATAGCTGGCATGAAAACGTACAAACTCTTCTTGAAAATGGCTTCCGATTAATAATTGTTGATCAGCCAGGACTTGGGTTGTCTGAAATTCCACCAGAACCCTATGTTTATTCCATAGAAAACCAATCAAGGGAAATTCTTAAACTTACTGAACACTTGCAACTGGAGAGCTTCTACCTTATCGGACATTCGATGGGCGGAAGCATATCGCTTTATATCAGTTTAAACTACCCGAACAAGGTACGAAAGGCCATCGTGATTGATCCTGATTGTTTTTACCCTCCCGACAGATTCTTTGCATCCCCTGAAATAATCAGATTGGGTTCTCTAGTTGGAGGAAGACCGATTGTAAAACGTGCACTGAAGAATGCTTTTTATGATACCAAAAAGATTGATAATACTATAATTGACGAATACGCCAAGCCTATGAATAAACCTGGATATTTTAAAATGCTCTCTTCTCTAAGAAGTGATTACTATTCATCTGAATTTACCCGGATGACACAGCGCTATGGGCAGATAACAAGACCTATGCTTATCATCTGGGGCGCGAATGACGAGTTGGTTCCATCTGATTATGGTAAGAAACTCAACGAGCTTGTCCATGGATCAGAGTTCCATATTCTCAATAAGTGCGGGCATAATTCCCACCAGGAATGCAAGGATATAGTAAACCCATTACTTGTTGAGTTCTTAAAAAGAGAATAGATCATGATAAAACTTTACAATACATTATTTCATATAAAAACGTCGAATATTTCCGAAAGGATGATCGTAAAAACAGATTCCATATATTATGGATATTTTTGGCAAGACAATAAGCCTGTAATTTTCTTTGCATATCTGAATATTTTCCATAGCGACGAATGTTCATATATCGGCTCGCTACCACACCTTGTGATATGACAAAATGCGACAAAAATTATTTTTTTATATATTTTCTTTCTATACAAACGGGTGAAGGGCCTTGAGATCGGTGCGAAGGTAAGGGGCGAATATAAAGCACTCGATTATCTGAATTATGCACTTAGCGTAAAATACGTAAAATAACCGGATAGCGCACCGTCAAACAAAGAGAAACTGCAAAAAGAGGGGAGCCCAGAGGCTCTCCTCTTTTATTTGGCTGAAAGAACTGATGTTCTGTAGAGGTGAAAACAGTTGAATATACATTTTATAGGTTCTCCTCAATGGCGTTAAGCTGAAAGGTAACACGACCCCTTGCAAAATACCCCACAGAACATTGTGTTCACACAAACCCCTCTCTTAATCCGGCTACGAAAACGAAATGAGATTGGTGATAGGGATCTGCTCCTCGTCCGGACCCCTAAGGTGATGGCGGCGGCCCTGGAGGGGGAGCCTGTTCAGGCGAACCGGATGGTACTGGCCCACCTTGCATGAACACCTTATGTTCGGGTACCCAGATGCCATTCACGGACTGACCCGGGACCGTAACCCACGATCCTGCAGTGTTTCCTGGCGGTGGTGGAGGTGGCCCATAGGTTCGAGCCGGCATGCGCACGACACCGGGGATCTGGTTTCCCTTCGCATACATGCATTGTTGGTAAGCGATGTCGTAGCGCCTCTGGAGCTGATACCGGGAAGCAGACGCCGGGCCACTCGCCACAGCGGTTCCTTCGAGGAGACCGGCCCCGGCACCAATCAGGGCACCAGCCCCTGCTTGGCCCGAGGTAGAGCCGATCGCCGCACCGAGCCCGGCGCCTATCGCCGTTCCCACTACCGCTCCGGTGGCGAGGTTCTGATTTGCAGTTTGACTTGGAGAGGCTCCGCCTATCTGCTGCAGCGCCCACTGCCTGCACGCGTAATCGTCTGCCTGGAATACCTCAAAGGGCTTTCCCGGGCCCGGCATCACCGAGACGGTCGGGCCGGTGGGCATGGTTGCGCATCCTCCCAACAGAACCATGACAAAGAATGACAGAAGAGTCCATTGTTTTTTCATTTTACCACCTCCTCCTTTGCCGGCTGTGGGGGAGTGGGAACCACTCTCAGCCACCCACCCGGGCAGCTTGTAACATACGGATAATAACCTTGCGGATCCTTGCAGTAGTACCAGTACTCCTGCTGCGGTTCGGCATAGACCTGGGGCTGGAGAGGCTGGGCATAGGTATAGGGGTAAGGATAGTAATAGTAGGGATAGGCAAGGGCGGTACCGAGGACGGCTCCACCCACAAAAGCGGGACCCCACCACCACCCCCCGTAATACCCGTGATATCTCCCGTAATACCCGTGATATCTCCCAGCGCCGTATCCGTCATGAGGGGCACACACGATGCCTAAAAAAAGACCAAAACAGAGAAAAGCACCAAAAACAATAAAGGTAGTAATCTTCTTCATGTCTCACTCCTCCTGTTCAAAGTATAAATCCCAAAATCCTGTGTCAACATCCCTTACCATACGGGCACGCCCTCATTTCCAGTGATGATGACCATGGTGGTGGCACACAGAAAGGGTATCGAGCTTCTCAAGCTGCTCGGGGGTAAAAATCCTTCTCGCCTCTATCTTCATCCCAGCCATTGTATCCATAAGCTTCTGTCTCAGGGCGTTTAATTCCTTTTCTTTTGCAAGAAGCGTGGGGTCATTGGTATTGGGATCTGTAAAGAGTTTGCGCATCTCGAGCCGCCTCTGTGCAAGTTCGTATCTCATGTCGCGGGTTTCATTGTAATAGCGGGTTCTGAGTTCCTGCATCTTCGCCATCTGCTCTTTCGAGAGCTTAAGATACGACAGGAATCCGTGATGAAAGGATCCGCCACGGTGTGGCCCCTTAAACCCTGCATGCATAGCAGGGGTCATGGACGAGGGTGTTTGCTCGGTGGGGGCTGCCAAAACAACAGTTGTGAGGGCAAGTAAAAAGACTGCAATCATTACCGCACATAGCTTTTTCATACTACCTCCATAGAATTTAGATCCACTTCTTCACCTGTATGGGTTGTAGCATCATCGGGTAGAAGGAAGGCCGGGCAGAGGTTGGAGGGTGAACCATCGAGACGAAAAAATACTTCCTTTTGTACTCCTGCCTCAATGGTTGTTTGCATGATCGTTGGCGAAAAGGTTCCTGATCATAATTGTTCCTCTGCCCGGCCATTTTTTTAGCTTCTTTCATACTGGGAACGAATAGTGCAACAGCCGTGCCGTTCACAACAAGCGAATATCATTAGATGTTATCATGACCGTCACTAGAGATGCTCGACAACCGTGTCGTTTTAGGCAAAAATACTCGACAACCGTGTCGATCAATCGGTATCTTCGACATATCATGCTGGTTCGATAAAGACTAAAAATACCAGGGGCTTTAAAATCCGCTCTCTTCGAACACCTAATCCGGTTTTATCCGAACGGCTTTTCAGTAATCCTTTTCCTGCCGTCTCTACTTTACAAAAGTGTTCGACCTTAAGTCAAGGTTGAATGTATTTTTCTCATCGATTCTTCTCCTGTTGTTAATATGATTTTATGAGCGTTATGGATGACCCTGTCGCATATGGCGTCCGCAAGGGTCGGGTCTCCTATGATATCGTGCCACGTGTCGACGGGAAACTGGCTGGCTATGATAGTAGAGCGCACCCCGTGTCTGTCTTCCACGATCTCGAGGATGTCCCTTCTCTCTCCATCTGAAAAGGGGTTCATACCCCAGTCGTCAATTATGAGGAGCCTCATCCTCTGGATCCGTTCGAGGAACTTTCCGTAGCTTCCATCCGCCCGTGCGATCTTCAGTTCCTGGGCTAACCGGGGCAGCCTCACATAGAGGGTGCGTATCCCCTGCCGTATGGCGCTGTTCCCCAACGCGCAGGCGAGGAAGGTTTTTCCAGCCCCGGTGGGGCCGATAATGATGATGTTCTGATAACTCCGTATCCAGTCGTTCTGGGCGAACTTAAGCATTGTGCCTTTGGTAAGTCCCCGCCTGGTCCTGAAGTCAATATCCTCGAAACAGGCATTGGGATGCCTTAAGTGGGCATGAGAGAGGAGCGTCTTTATCTGGCTGTTTTCCCGGTAGAGTTTTTCCTTATCGACAAGGAGGCCGAACCTCTCGTCAAAACTTAAGTCCCGGTATGCCTCATTCATCTGTTCCCGTAAACCCTCCGCCATACCGTAAAGCCTCATGAAAAGAAGTTTCTCAATGACCGCCTCAATCATGGGTCACCTCCCGGTAGTAGCTCCCACCCCGGATATTGTCATGGAAAAGCACGATGTTTTTCCTTTCCGCCGGAGTTAAGTTTTCCAGGTTCCGTTCCAGAAGAGATTTTACACTCCGGTAATTATACGCCTGAAGTTCCAATGCCCTTCTGCATGCATTCTCTACCCGCTCGGGAGAATACCTCTTCGAAAGGCGGATAATCCCCAGGCAGGCCCTAAAGCCGTGTTCCGGATGGTCCCTGTGTTCCATGATCTGGTCCATCAGTTCTTTTGTAGAGGGTCCTATCTTTTCTCCCCACAGCTTGATCCTTGCCGGCGTCCATTCGAGATACTGCCGGTGTTCGTGGGGCATATGGAGGTTCTCGGTGACAAAGGCGCCCGGTTTGTTGATTCTCATATGGGAGGCCACCCTTTTATTTTTGTGATAGATTTCCACCACGGAACCGGTGTAGCGGATATCCACCGATTGGCCGATGAGCATATAGGGAACACTATAGTAGGTCTTCTCCACCGCCACATGGTAGTCGATGTGGACCTTCGCCTTTATCCATGACGCGATGACGAACCGCTCTTTGGGAAGGGGCTTTAATGCAGCCTTCTCACTTTCCACAAAGAGATCGTACCGGGATTTATTGATGAGTGCCATGGGTCTTTTGTTGAGTCGATCTGTCTCCTCATATATAGCCTTGTTGAGTTCAGCGATGCTGAAGAACGTCCTGTTTCTGAGTACGGCGAGGATGCGACGTTGGGCTTGAAGTACCCCGTTTTCCACTTTCGCTTTGTCCCGTGCCTTCCCCTTCCGTGCGGGTAATACCGCGATGTGATAGTGCTCGGCCATGGCGGCAAAGACCCTGTTGATCTCGGGGTCATAGTAGCACGCATGGGTGACGCCAGCTTTGAGATTATCAGGAACAATGCATTCGGGGCACCCGACATAGTATTCCAGGGCACCGATAGTGCAATCCACGAAATTCTCCTGTGTCTGATCCGGCACCGCTCGGGCGAATATGTAGGAACTTGCCCCCAATGCGGAAACAAACAATTCGGCTTCAATAATCTTACCCGTTTGAGGATCCTGATAGTGAGGTTTATTCCCGGAGAAATCGACGAACATTTTTTCTCCCGCCTTATGCGTGAACCTCATCACGGGATCCCCCTTCGTGGCCCACTCGTGATACAGATGATAGAATTGGGTCCGTTCGTACCCGTCGGGGTTATTTTCTTTATACTCCTCGTGGAGGAGCTGAAGGGTTACCCCCTTCTTCTTTAATTCCCCGTGAAGCCAGTTAAAATCGGGTAAGGGTTTTTCTGACACCTTCTCTTCCTTGGGAAAGAAAAGACCCGAGAGGATGTCCTCGTCCATCTCGGAGATTTCCTTATAGGTGACTCCCAGTTTTTTTAGCCTCTCCACATACACCGAGGCGGTGGACGTGGAGATGTTGCATGCCCGGGCGATAGGGCGTACACCTAGATTCATTTCCAGATACAGCCGTGCAACTTCCTTCACTTTCTTCATTGGCAATTTCCTCCCTTGTTTTTTCAACTGCGCCCTCCAAATATTTTTTTGGGTGCAGTTTATCATGTGCGGCAGGGAGGATACGAAATCCGTTTTTACCCGAACACCAAATCCGGTGAAGAAGCAAAAAGTGTTCGAGGTGGAACGGATTTACTGTTCGGATAAAAACGGATTCGGTGTTCGACCTTTTCCGGATTTGGTGTTCGAGGTGGAGCGGATTTTACAGAGGCAAATAATTACGTTGTTTGGCGGGTGGATCAGAAGGCCAAGACAATGACCCTGGAATCTATTTCAACGGTTTGCCTTGTATCAATATGTAAGGGCATACCCTTTAAAAACAAAATTGAGAAGCATCTTTCTCAACAATTATCCATGATGGGTACTTGGTGGGTAAACGATTGATAATCATAAAAAGGTACCTCCACAGCATAGAGAAATTTCTGCTATGCTGTGACTAAGAACCTTAAATCCTAATCAGGAGGTGCCTCATGAAATTATACTGTGGAATTGATCTTCATGCAAAGAATAGTTACCTTGCAACTATTGATAACGAGCGCAAAAGAATCTTCAACCGAAATGTCACTAACGACCGGCAGACTATCCTCTCATTCCTTGCCCCATACAGGACTATCAACGTCGAAAGAGCTTTCGTCTTGTTACTTTTGTTACTGGTTTACCTAAAAATATTTCTGAAAAATAAGCCTCATCTGAATTGAAGGTGGTTCACCACATTTTGATCCCCCTGTTTTTTTATCACTTAAAGTCAGTTCTGTCCAAGATAATCAATCCAAAATCCAAGCCCGCCTCCTTATAGAACAACGCTTTAGGACAGGCAATTCCTCCATGTCGGGTTGAGGTTGGTCCTTTTGGTGTTTAACATATGGTGTTTTGCTGTCCCATATACTAAAACCCAAGCGTGAGCTGTTCCCCCGTAGGTACGAGAGGAGGTATCCCGTAGGGACTATCAATCCACGCCCATAGATCACGATAGGTAAAGAGGTTATAACGCAGCATGGCAACGAGATTCGAAATAGACCAAGCAAAACTCGAACGGAACTTGAGATACTTCAGAATGAGGATGGCAATCAATGCTGTCCAAATCTGGATCATGAGGGCATTGGGGGAGGTTCCGACGAATGTCTTTATTCTAAGGTTTTGTTTTATGGTTTTGAAAAAGATTTCTATCTGCCAGCGATCCCTGTAGATTAAGGCAATGGTGGTAGCGCCGAAAACGAGATGGTTCGTGATAAGGACGACAGTCTTTTTGTTCGTATCATCCCACACCTCTATTCTTCTTAAGGGATAAGGGTAGTTCTTCTTCGAGTAATATCCGTTGAACGTGGTGATCTGATCCTTCAGGATGTTTCTGTTCTGGGGAATAACCCTTTCCTCCACGACACGATAGTGGGCATTGCCTTTCTGTCTCGTCACGAAGAAGACCCCTTCTTCGGTCCACCGGGCACAGAGGAGATAATCGGTATAACCCCGGTCAATTGCAACGATTGAACCCTTGGGAAAAAAGAGGGCCTTTGCAACGTTCAATTCGTGGACAGTTCCCTCTGTACTATGGGCAAAGACCGGAAGATAGCCGTCATGGTCGAGGAGGAGATGAAGTTTGACCGCTCCCTTGGTCTGTCTGAAGGTAGCCCAGTCGAAAAGGGAGGCGCAGAGTTCAATGACTGTGGCGTCGAGACTTAAGAGTTTGTTCTGAAAGCGGAACTTCTTCCCTTAAGCAATGGTGCGGCACGTGCCGAGCAACTGGTAAAACATCCTCTGATAAATCTGCCATGGGCGTTTCTCATTGGCATAGGACAGGGTGGAACGGCAAGGGGCAGCTTCTCCATCGAGATGTTTAAAGCTTCCCCATACAGCTTGCAAGGCCGCCACATATCTCCCTTGAGTGAATGGGCCTGTCCTAACTGGCAGAAGAGCATGGCGACGAACTGTTCCCAGCAGATAAACCCTTTCGCCCCCTTTTCAGCCCTAAGCTCCTTCACTGCTGAATAGAACTCTATCTTTGAGAATATGTGTAGAATTTGACCGAACATGCTGCTAAACTTATTCATGGGGACGCCTCCTTGTCACAGGTATCGTTTATTTGGCCAATCTAAATTCTACCTGTTTGAGGCTCCCCCTTTAAAGTTTATTTTGGACAGGTGTGGCCAGACCTTATTCTGCAGTTGACGGAACTCCTTTCATCTGTTATCCTCGATTATATTCATAGAGACCTCCTTGTAAGTGTATTTTGATGGTGGTGCATCAAATACATATTTTAACAGGCGGTTTCTTTTGGGGTGGTCTGATATAAAACTTTTTTCTCTGTTAGCATTTGAGGCATGGCTTGAATCCATGGGAATATATAACCGGTGGAAGAGAGTAATGTTGTAACTATAATAATACCTTTTCAAGTCAGAATGAACCCCATGAAGTTTCTTATAGCATTATCTATTTCTTTTAACATACATGTGAGCCTTATTTTTCAAGGAAATCCTCAGCAAATCTTCTCTTCAAAAATAACACGCGTTGCCACGATTCACTATCAGGATTTAAGCTTTTGTTGCGGATTTTCATATGGATTTCATGGATTTTTACGTGTTTTTGGCGCTGGTTTTGATATGTTTTTTCTGATGTCAAGTTGCCACTATACCGTCCCTTCTATTATGATTGATAGTGAGCTTCAGGTGAAGAGATTACCTTACCTTCCCATTTGACTTAGACCGTCTCTATGGTTTAACGTTCTTACATGCAAAAGATTCCAGTGATATGCTCCGATGTATTTCTGACGGACTATCAGACAGTGGATTGCGAATCACCCGACAGGGTCACGGAAATATATTACGACATCAAAAACGTGGCGGACTTTATTGAGCCGGAACCATGTGCAGACTCGGACCTGCTTCTCTGCCACACGGAAGGACTTATTGAGACCGTAAGAAAGTCCGATGTGTATGATACTGCCAGGCTGTCAGTTGGCGGCGCCATGAGGGCCGCCGAAATCGCTTTTACGACGCCTTCCTTTGCCCTTGTCAGACCACCCGGACATCACGCCGGACGCAACTTTAACGGCGGCTTCTGCTTCTTCAACAACATGGCTATCGCGATGATGAAACTCCTCAGAGATGGAAAGGTTGAAAGAGCTCTTATCATCGATATCGATCTCCACTATGGGAACGGGACAGAGGACATTGTGAGCGGTGACAACCGTATCTCATTCTGGAATATTGATGCGACAACACGGGACAAATTCTTTGAGGAGGTTGAAGGAGCTGTCAGGAACGCTTCAGATTATGATATCGTTGGCTGCTCGGCGGGATTCGATACGTACGTAAAAGACTGGGGTGGTCTTCTCACTTCCTCGGACTTCAGACTGATCGGCAGCATGATTGCCTCGTCGAACCGCCGGTTCTTTTCCATCCTTGAAGGTGGATACTACATTCCCGATCTCGGCATCAATGTCCGGGCATATTTGGAAGGCATACAGGAGATGCTGTAAGCATAGTACCTTTTCAAATAAGAAAGCAACCCGATGAAGTTTCTCATATCATTATCTTATCATATTAGATTCATATGGTTCCTTATTTGTCAGGGATTTCCTCAACGATAACGTTATTCCAAAAATAGCGCATTTTGACACAATTTTTCATCAGGGTTTCAGGCTGTTTTGCAGATTTTTATCTTGGTTTTATTGGTTTTGTACAATTTTACGCTGGTTTCGATATATCCTTCCTGACGTTAACTGGCCACCGTTCTGTCCATTATACCCCGGTTGATAGTAAGCTGCCAGATGAAGGGATTATCGATAACACAAATAAAGCATTGGGTGTATTATCGGATTACGAAAAGTAATGTAGTATAAATAACGATTGAGCAGTATGGCAGACATTATAATAGACATTAAAAATATGATGAATAACATTACTGTACATACAATCGCGATCAATCCAGTGCTAGCCACGTCAGACTCAAATCGATTGTTAGACCCCTTCTTGGTTGCAAAAGGATTTCAACCATCCATAACTAGTTTTTCGCTCATGCCCCACCGGCAACCTATTTTTCCCAGGTTTTTTAGTAGCCCTTTTTTCTATTTATTACGTTGCGTAGTTTTTTCCCTTCGAGATAGCGGTGGATATTATCACAAAAAAACTCTGTAACTTGACTTATGTATTCCTCCATACCACCGGAAACATGGGGGCTTAGAATTACGTTATCCATACCCCAGAGCCGGCTGCTTTTAGGGAGGGGTTCTATAGCGGTAACATCCAACCCGGCACCGGCAATCTTTTTTTCATCGAGAGCGCGTATCAGTGCTTCCTCGTCGATAAGGTCTCCTCTCCCTATATTGATAATATATGCGCTCGGTTTCATCGACCTGAGCTCTGCTTCGCTGATGATATGACGGGTCTCGGGGGTCAGTGGCACAGACAGCACAATATAATCGCTTTTACCTAGCATCTCTTTCATCTGTGCCTGTGGTAACAACAGATCGACATTTTTGGCTCTACCGGCCCGTTTTATCGATCTCCTTGTAGCAATTACTTTCATACCAAAAGACTTGGAAAGACGCGCTACCTCACTGCCAATATGTCCCAGTCCCACTACTCCTACTGTCTTATCGCGTAGCAAGTGAGGCGTATATCTCTTCCATTCCCGTTTCTGCTTCATCTGGAAGCATTGCGGCATACCCTTAGCGAACATTAGCATAAACCCGAGTACGAATTCGCCGATTGGACTGGCATGGATACCGCTTACTCCGGTTATAGTCACTTTGCTTTGCCAGATTTCTGTGTCTCTAAGTCGGTCTACCCCGGCGGACATCATCTGTAACCACTTAAGCTTTGGCCCTCGTGATAGAAGGTCCTTTGGTAATATTAGACCGGAACCGAAAATGACATCGGCTTCGGCGAGGATATTGTCCAGTTTCTCTTTTTCTGAGTTGTCCCCTCGGAATCCGGCCATCATCATGGCGGAAGCATCCGCAACTTTTATTTTAGGACTGACCTCAGTAATGTGGCTTATGCTTCCATTGTCGGCGTGAGGCCACGATTTACCAAAAGCAGGTATCATAACCACTACATTAAGCGAATCCATATTAGCTCTTCTCCTGCCTAATTTTATATAGCTTTCTCGCCTAACCGTTAATATACAGCCATCTATGATTTGTTACATATTATTATTCTGTGATAATCGAGTGTCAAGAGCAATGCCCTTGACACTCGATTATCACTTGAAAGGTTGCATATCGGGTGTAGGCTCTAAAAACTCGAAGGGGAAGAACTATTGCTAGAGCAACGGTATGTTTTTCGAGGCTTCCGTGAAGGAAAACAGCGTCGCCACGGCTTCGGTAAAGTAAAAGGTTACAAATATTTCGTCGTCTGCCCCCTTTGGATAAAGTTTGAGGAGGTTGACTGACTCTTCGAACGCCTGGGCCTTTGCCTCCCGGGTCTCGTCAAATGCGATCCGGCCTCTTATCCTCAGCCATGTCCGGTCGTTTCCCATATCCGAAATCTCGATTTCTGGATTCTGAGACAACTGTTTGTATACGTCTTTGGTTTTGTTGGTACAGAAGTACAAAGCGCCGTTTCTTTTCATGCTGAAACCAAAGGGACGAACCCTGGCCGTCGTGCCATCGACAGTAGCGATGTGAAAAACAGGATTAGCCTTCAGATACTCAAGTGCGGTGGTCATGCGAACCTCCTGAATTGTATTTTTATTGATGCATTCGTAATCTAATATTATAATCACTCTCTTAAAATGGTCAATACAAAAAAATAAGAAATTAGTCAAACAGGTAGGCAGAATAGATGACTTAAGCTGATATGCGAATGAGTTTTCTGACAGCATAAAAAGGTTTGTCCGGTTCTTACACAGGATGAGTCTCTCTTACAAAGTGTGTAGAACCACAATCTGGCAAAAGCGAAGATTACCACTGAAAAGTGTGTAAATCGATAAGGGTCTGTGGGCCGATCAAAATCGGAGTGAGCAAGGAGAGATACTGAGAAAGTCCGGTGGTTTGTCACGATAGTAAAAGCCTGCCAAAAAAGTTAAAAATGTCGTCATAACCTCTCACTACTCGATCGATTGAGTTTCTTCTCATGGTTCAGAAGTTTTGTACTACTCCCTTTCGACCGATACGCCTTTTTCATTTTCATGTTGATATTGTGACACCTCTCTTTTTCTTGACGGCCTCCAATTCTACCCATTGAGTCATAGTTTTGTTAAAAGCGAGAGAGCCCATGGGCTCATCTTTGATCGGTCCTTCTTCCACCGCGTTTGCAAGGATGATAAAATGTTTGCTGTCATTCATCAGGTCGCTTACACTAAAGTTTTCTGGTAAGAAAACATCGCCAACGTAGGTTTTGTCCCCCGTCTTAAGCCTTATTCTGACGAACTGACCCTTATCGTTCTTTGATGTATCATTAAAGTTGCCGTGGTTTGTATCTTGACCCCCGATGTCCTTTCGTTTAGTTATGAACGACCTTAGAGTTGTTGATCCACGTTTCATGCTGACACTACCTTTGCAACTGGCATGCTTTCACAGAGCCCACTTGGAATAAACCAATGATTTTGTACCATTACTAATGACTTCATTCTCCCAATATCCGACCTTCCTCCACCCATTTCTTCATTCTCCCGCAATCGTTACCAAATTACAAGAAGAAAAT
>CAVWHH010000012.1:0-150922 GCA_963754785.1 uncultured delta proteobacterium
AGATGTATCGAGTAGGCCGACCTGGGCCTAAACGTACCAAAAAATATTTCCAGGGAGGTTTCCCAATGAAACAGTAGGGGAGAAAAGGAAGGTTGTACCACCAAAGAAGTCCGCCTCCGGTTCTTTTCCGATCATGAACATTGATGCCTGAGGCATCGACATCGGCTCAGAAGAACATTGGGTTGCGGTGCCTGAGGACCGGGATGAGGAGCCGGCACGACCCTTCGGCTGCTTCACGGCCGACCTTTACGCCATGGCCACGTGGCTAAAGGCATGTGGGATCACCACGGTCGCCATGGAATCAACAGGTGTGTACTGGATACCTGCCTACCAGATCCTTTAAAGCGCACGGATTCGAGGTTACGCTCGTGAACGCCCGCCATGTGAAGAACGTGCCGGGACGCACAAGCGATGTCTTAGACTAAAAGTGGCTTAAGCGTCTCCACACCTACGGCCTTTTATCCGCATCGTTCCCCCCGACGATCAGGTCTGCGTGCTTACGTTCATACTTTGGGCACAGGGATAACCTTGTTTGCTTTTGCCTCTCACATATCCAGCACATGAGAAAGCCTTGACGGAGATGAACGTCCAAGTGCATAAGGTGCTTTTGACATCACGGGGGTGACGGGCATGAGGATCATCCGGGCCATCCTCGAAGGGGGGCGGGATCGTGAGAAGCTTGCCCTCATGAGAGAGTGGGGGTAAAAAGCACGCCTAAAGAGATTGCCAAGGCCCTTAAGGGCGACTACCGGGAAGAGCACCTCTTCGCGCTCAAGCAGGCAGTTAAGCTCTACGACTTTTACCAGCGCCAGAGAGAAGCGTTGGACCACGAGATTGAGGCGTGCCTCTGCCGCTTCGATACGAAGGCGGACCTGGAGTCCAATCCCCTCCCTCCCCTCAAAAAGGGAAAGAAAAAACCCAAGGACGGACCTCTCGTTGATCTTCGCGCTCACCTCTACCGGATGGATGGCGTTGACTTTACCCAGATCGACGGGCTCGATGTGCTTACGGTTAAGACGATTCTTATCTGAGACCGGCCTTAACCCCCGAGCATTCCCCACCATGAAACATTTTACCTCATGGCTCGCCCTTTCCCCCGATAACCGTGTTACCTAAGGAAAGCTCAAGAGCACGAGAACGAGAAAGGTCGCCAACCGGGCTGCCATGGCCTTTTGTATCGCGGCCCAGTCACTCGCCAACAGTACGTCTGCCCTCGGGGGTTTCTACCGGCTGATCCGTTGCCCGTCTCGGTGCCCCGAAGGCTATCACCGCCACAGCCCATAAACTGGCTAGGATCTTCTATACCTTGTGGACGACCGGCAAACACTCTGTTGATCTCGGCGCTCGGCACTACGAACAGCGGTACAAGGACAGAATAGTACGCAGCATGAAGAAGAGACACCCATGACCTGGGCTATACGGTCACGATAGAACCGACGGCAACCGCGGCAGCTCTATAGGCCAGGTGCCTGGAGTTTCTCAGGAGTGGAAACGAGTACTGAGTAAAGATAAGGGTGATAATCTTCTGCAGTGGTCAAAAAGAGGTATATGTGCTTTTTTTTGCGCTTCAACACATTGCAAAGTGTGGATACAGTAACTATAATGCTAAAGGGTTGATAGTTATAGTGATGTTGCTTTTGTCCCCAATCCCATGCGCCTCATGACTTAAGAGGGTTTTCCATGAACACCGTATTTCTTGGCCTTATAACCCTTGCTGTGCTGGTTCTGACAGGTTCTATTATATATATCATTCTTGAACTGAGAAAGACTATAAGTTCGTTAGGGGTTACCGTGGAATCATTCGAGAAGACGGCCATACCCACAGTAGAACAATTACAAGTGACGTTCAAGAGCGTACGGAAAATAAGCGATGATGTGGGCGTTGTTTCAGAGGAAGCGAAAGGTCTTTCGGGCTCGGTTCGTGAGATGGGCAAAAACGTGAAATATGCCAGTGAAGAGGTCAGCAGGATCACAGCAGATTCTCTTGCTCAAATATCAGATGTAAGGGCAGGTATCAAGGCTGGCTTGGGATATTTAATCAGCAATCTCTTAACGAAGAGACAACAGGACAAAAAAATAGGAGGGATCAATATGGAACGAGAAGACAGTGGGTGTAAGTGTAGTGCGAGTGCCGCTATTCTTTCCTTTTTCATCGGCGGACTGATCGGGGCTGGCGTTGCCCTGCTTGTAGCGCCGAAAACCGGAGAAGAAGCCCGTAAAATGATTAAAGACCTTGCCGAGGAAACGAAAGAGAAAGTAGATAGCTATATCCATGATGCTAAAGAGAAAGCAACCACCTATGTGGAAAAGGGAAAGGGGTTTATCGAAAAGGAAAAAAATGCTGTCAGCAGGGCTGTAGAAGCTGGCAAAGAGACCTACGAAAAGGAAAAACACAGTTAGGACTGACATAAACAGGCTCTTTTTCTAATCGTTTAAATTCCTCGGAGCTTGCTCAGGGGTATTCATTATCAAATACCGTCTTATGAGCTAAAACAGTATTAACACAGCTCAAGGGATGGGGTGTTCTCGGGCTTTCGGGTCTATACTCCCCCGGCTTATCCCCCACGGAGAGTTCTACCTCACCGAACGGATCGACTCCTATATCGACGCCCTTACCAAAGCACTTGCAAAAAGGGGCCTGCCGAGAAAGCTCTACGTGGACAACGGGCTCACCTTCTCAACCCAGGTATTACGCCACGCCACCGCATCTCTCGGTATTGCCCTTATTCACTCGAAGCCTTACGAGCCCCAAGGCCGTGGAAAGATCGCGAGATTCTTTAAGACAGTACGGATGCAGTTCCTCCCGGTCATACCGGATGGACTCCCACTTCAGGAACTGAACAAAAGGTTCAAAGAGTGGATCGATGAATACTATGTCCGTGAACACGGCAGCACGAAAGAGGCGCCCAAACAGCTCATGGACCACTTCAGAAAAAGGGTAACACGGAAGGTCGGCAAGGACAGGACGATCTCCCTTGACGGAAGGCTCTATGAGGCGCCGGTCGCGTTGATCGGGAAGACGGTAACGCTTCTCTACCACGAGTGATCCTGCCAAGGTGGAGCTCGTCTCGAACGGGACATCCTACGGCATGGTGATCTCCCTCGACGTCCACATTAACGCAAGAATCAAAACCTACCAGGCAGTGGACATTATCCCCGGGAGAGAATATACGGAAGAAAAGGACCGCTACCTGATCGGCCGGGCCTTCGAAAAGGAGGAGAAATGAGACATTTCTTCGGGTTTATACGAGTGCCGTTTCCTCCTGATATCCGAATGGACGAACTTTACCATACGGCAGCCCTCGAAGGGGCAAAAGAGCGATTCCTCTATGCCGTCAATCTGGGGGCCATATCCGTCATCACCTGCAACGTGGGGAGCGGCAAGTTAACAGCACTGCGATATGCGTCAAACGCGCTCCATCCCTCCCAGTCCCACCACCCAATCATAGCCTTCCGCTATATACTTCTTCGCCTGCTTCACTGCCTGGTGTGCGCTTCTTTCTGGTCGGAATCCGTAACTATAAGGGGAGAATGTGGGATCAAGAAGCGGCGTGAGTACCTTAAGAATGGCTTGCTGGATGAGTCTGTCGAGTGCAACGGGCACCCCTAACTCTCTTATCCCACCGGTGGGCTTTGGTATACCAACCCGTTTCACCGGTTGGGGAGCGTAGGCTCCGCTTAACAGTTCTTTCTGTATCTGTGGCCAGTGTGCCCTCAGATAGCCCGGCAATTCTTCCACGGTCATGTTATCTATTCCGGGACTACCCTTGTTCTTCATAACCCGCTTCAATGCATTGCGCAGGTTCTCTTCTTAAACCACCTCCTTAATCAGCATCGTTGTCAGGGGTTCGTCTCGTGCGGATGCCGTTCTCCCTTGACGCACCTCCCACCTCTTCCGAAGGCTTCACCTTCGAAGAGTGCGGGCCGGCTCCATCGGATTTTCTGCGCCACCATGACCACGAATCTTTCAGTCTCCCCTCTCGTCTTTCTGTTCGGCCCTCTGGACGGGTTCGCCGTCTTTCTCGGCCTCTGCTGACTTCTTTATGATATGCAAAGACACCCGCGTGTCTTTTCGTTTTTATCTGGCTTGAGGCTCACCTTTGTCTTCTCCGTTATCCGCCTGGTTTCCCGGCGGTGCCACACCATTTCAGCCATACCTATCATACGGACACCATAAAGATCTCCCTGGGTAAGAATAGCCACCTTCGTCCCACATCCGCCGCATTTACTTACGATACCCCCTGATGGTTATGGGCTTTGCTTTGACACGCAAGCTCGCCCGGAGATCGGAAGCCTTCTATGCGGTTCGTGTTCCTCAAATCGGGACTTTGCCTCGGGCTTCCTTAAGACCTTACCTCGCCGTAAGCGCCCTTGCCTTCGGCTAGCAGTTTCCACCATCAGGACCTGCAAGGGACTTTCACCCTCAAGTAGCTATCCATGCCAGGCACACGTGAATGACCCCGCCCACAGGGCGGGGCATCTGTAGAACTTCAAAAAAACCTCCATCTGTTGGGAAGAACCATGGTTCCTTTCTCCAGCACTTATTAAATAGAATGGATGGCCCTTAGGATGGGGTCTCACCCCCTCCTTCCCACCCCCTTCCCGTTCCTCCCCGCCCACAGGGCGGGGCATCCTGTGTGATGTCGTGAACAGTATTGGCTTTACTGGGTACAAATCTTGAAAAAAACAGCAGTGGACCGGGATCAACATTACGAAAAAATAGATATTTTAGGGCCCTAGGCACAGCTTGCATGGGAGCTTACAGGATGTTGACCGGGCAGAGAAGCAACGACCCATCTATCCAAAAGAATTCTGAATTCATATCTTTTGCTGGTTGGCGATTAACTTCGAACTACGTTTCCGATAACATGCCGCGGCGATGCAGGCTCATAGAACGAAACCCTCGCCAAACACGATCTTCGTGTTGTTTCTGGTAGCGTCATCCAACACTGCTCGCCCGAATGCGGAATAGCGGGAACACCAAGCGCGGTTCGATTATTCCCTATGCCTCGGGCACAAGCTGCCGATAGGCGTATCTTAGCCTGTTTGCGATAATACCAGTCAAGTTCTTCAATACGGCCAGCCCCTCGTTCGGATGATCCTTTATGGCAGATTCCACTATATCACGAGAAATCTTAATCACGCGCGTGTCCCGAACACACTTGGCGGTAGCAGTATAACGGTAGGGTTCGACGAGGGCAGACCATCCGAAGACCTCACCCGGTCGGTTGACCGCCAACACTCCTTCTGTTTCGACGATCTCGATATGGACGTCACCGGCGACGAGAACATAGAAATGGGACGCCTCCTCATCTCTCTCAAAGATGACCGAGCTCCTCTTGTAGGTTTGCTCATCTGATCCGTTTGCTATCCTTGTGATGAAACGCTGGCTAACGCCCTTGAATAGATCTGATTCCGTTATCGCCATAATTACCTCCTTGTCGTCCCGCACCTCTCGTAACGGATAAATACCCGATCTCAGCCCTCTTGTTTCAGTGTAAGCATCAAATGGGACTCTTGCAACATAACGTTCTGCTTGTTATTTAGGGTCCTTCATGAACAGCTGTCTGATCTCGCGATTGTAGGAAAATTGAGAGCATTCTGATACACTTACAAATACTGACAGTAAAACAGTTGCCAGGGTTAGTGATTGCCAAAGGAAATAAGAATGAAAATAATGTATGAAGCCTCTTCTTTTGTTATAAGAATATCGATATAGCTATTCCAACAAGAGGAGGAATATCATTGAAAGAGGGGCTGGCCTTGATGTGCACAAAGAGACGGTAGTGGCATACATCATGGGATAAAGACAGAGATATATCAACTCTGCACCGTTCCCGCTCCCTGGGAAATAGTGGAAAGGTGGAATCATAGAGTCCTTATATCATTGGGCCAGGAACAGAGGGGAGAGTACAGGGCAATACACGGAAATCGATCGGCGGTAACTCCACCAGAGTAGCATGATTACCGCCAGTTGATCTCATGTTCTCTTTCTCACGCTAAGTGCGCCATGAACGTGGTGCATCTCATATACATGCATTATTTGTTCGTTCTCGACCGGCACAACATGCGTCCTGTACTGCTGGAGAAGATCAAACAGAAGGGGGCCTCGAAGCTCTGGCAGAAAACTCAAGGAATAGAAGAAGGTTATTCTATAAAAATGTACAGGGTAGAAATGGAACGTTCGATAAGATGAAAACAGCAAATAAAAATCCTCGAAACAAATCAGGGGTACTCATCGCTCATAGCTTGTTTATTCCTGGAAGCTCTCCAGTCTCTTTCGCCTTAACGGGTGTCGCAGTTTTCTCAGGGCATTGGCCTCAATCTGACGGATACGTTCACGGGTAAGCCCAAAGGCATCACCCACTTCTTCTAAAGTAAAATCGGTCTTCTCACCGATACCGAGCCGCATCCTGATAACCTTCTCTTCTCTCGGCGTAAGGGTTGACAAAACTTTGTCTATCTCTTCCTTGAGAGAGATATCTACGAATTCCATAAAAGGTGAAGAGGCTTTTGGGTCTGCGATGAAATCGCCGAGTTTGGATTCATCATCTCCGATCGGGGTTTCGAGCGACACAGCCCCACTAGCAACCTTCATGATCTTTCTGACCTTCTCCAGGGGAAGTCCGGCTTTCAGTGCAATGTCTTCGAGGTTCGGCTTTTCCCCCAACTCCTGGAAGAGGGCGACCGTAGCCTTGCTGATCTTATTTTTGGTTTCAAGTATATGGACCGGGACCCTGATAGTCCGTGCGCAATCTGCAATTGATCGTGTTATGGCCTGCCTGATCCACCATGTTGCGTATGTAGAGAACTTGTACCCTTTCTGATAATCATATTTTTCAGCAGCCTTCATCAGTCCCATGTTGCCTTCCTGGATAACATCAAGGAATGACAGCCCCCGGTTGAGGTATTTCTTGGCAATAGTAATCACGAGTCTTAAGTTTGCCTGAACGAGCCTGTTCCGAACAATCTTCAGTCCATTCTCAATTTCGCTGAGTTCCCTCAGTTTCCGTCTTACGATACGTGCCTCGCCATCATTCATGGACTTCATCTGCTGCGCGATCTTCCTGATGATTTCTACAAGAACCTTCTTGGTGAGTTTGAGATTCAGCAGGATTTCCCCTGTTTTGTCCTCGATCTTCTTGAGATCATTGGCAAGCTCCTTCCTGCTAGCCTTGTCGGTTCCGAGCAGTATCTTTTTTATTCCTTCCTTTTTCTCGTGAAGCCTTTTTATGGTATTGATGGAGGATATGGTTTTCTTCCTATGCTTCTCCTCATCTTTTTGCGTACAGTTCATTTCATCAATAGTGTTGATCACATCTACTATGTTGACGGTCTCTTCCTTCAATTGCTGACCTATTTCCAAGAGTTCGTTCACTGCCTGGGGTAGCTCAAACAAGATGTTCTTTGCCTTTTTGTGAGCTTCTTCAATCCTTTTCGCTATACGGTATTCTTCATCAGACGTGAGGAGTGCTACATGTCCCATATCCTTTAAATAGGCCCATATTATGTTATCGGCTGTTTCCGAAGGTACCCTTTCGACCTCTTCCCCGTCCGTGCTCTCTTCCTTGCGTGGCCCAACCTTCTCCTGTATCGCTTCGACTATGTCGATATCAGATTCTGAAAGAAAGTCGAATACGTCTTCAACATCTTCGGGAGGAAAGATCTCCCGAGGGAGGAAATCGCTGGTTTCGTCGGACCCGGGAAAGCCTTTCTCCATTCCCACGTCCACCAGATCTTTTATCTTAGCAGAATGATGTATCGCCATGCTCAACCCCAAAATAAAAATGCCCTTTTGCTGCATAAGGGCATTTCAACGTATGTACCTAATGTAGTGAAAATATTATACATCTATTTTTGCCTTACGTCAAGATTTTGTATAAGCCCACAATCCACCACCTCTTTCCCCATAACCCCCATTACTGTCCCGGATGAACCGGTTTTCTCAAAAACTACCCGAAAAATGGAATCATAGGATGACTCCTTGCCCTCTATTATGCTATCCAGACATCATGGAACCTCTCTGAAGGCAGATTTTAGACAGGGCTCTCCTTTGCCCCCTTAAAGAATGCGATTTCATTGTCAGACCGGCTTTAATCTTATCCATAGCCAAGCTCCATGATTCTTTGTCGTGCAGAGAGTACTATCTCAAACGAGGGGTGATCTGCGGCAAGCCGTATGAGAAGCTGTCGTGATCTCTTAATAACGCGTCCCGGCAGGTTAATGAGATGGAAACGGATAGCCTTCATCCTTTTTGTAACCCAGGAACCTTTGAGGATAAGGTTCTTCATAGCCGTATTCAGGTTATGGGCAAGGACCATGATTAACCACCATGCCGCATTCTCTGAAAAGGACCCCGAGGGGAGCTTCCCCCCTGCTAAGTCTTCCTTCATCACGGAATGAGCTTCTTCGGATTTGCCACAGCGCTCATGCTGCCAGTGGATAAGGTTGTCACCTTTCCAGTCCATATTGGTTACGATCCCGAAGAGCTTGTACTGGGTGCTCTCTACTGTGATGGTCTGGAAGGGAAGACAATCCATACTGGGAAGATGTGGTTGTTTCATGAGCTCCCGAATGGCTATATAGCGGTAGGGTTCTGTCTTTTTGGTCGTGGCACTTTTATTGGGGACAAAGCAGACTTCCGCATATTCTCCGGAGATACACCCATTTTTATCGAAGAGGGGGTGCCACTTTTTAACCTCATGGACTGCTTTTTTAAACTCAGGAGTGACATCGCAGCCTATGGCGAATTCAATTCTGCCGAAGCGGGGGTGCTTCTTTTCGTCATTACAGTATGTGATTAGATCATGCTGATATCCTGCCGTATCCGAGCGGAGTCTCACGGTCTTTACTCCTTCGGGGAGAAGAGAGAGGGCTTTTTTCAATACCCTCAACTGTTCGTATCCTGCTGGGACATTGCCGTCTCTCACTCTGTATGAAGCATAAGCCCCAGTTCTGCCCAGTAGGTATTTAAGGGCTGATAGGCTTTATACCCCTTATACGAGAAGAGGGCTTCTTTCTTCATGGTTTCTCTGAGGGTGGCATCCATATCGAGGGTGGCGCACTGAACGGGATTCTTCGTATAGATCGCCTTGACGAGATCACCCTGGACCCGCTCAAGGGCAGTAAGCATCTCAGTCAGGGGAGGAATAACAGCCTTGCCCGCTTCACGGGTATACTCTTCGTGGAAAGTAGAAAGGTACCGGAATACCGCTGACGGGGAAGGGATGGATCGGTGCTTTTCCTTACGCCATCGTCTCTGTGTCTCTCGTCGTTCCTTCCTGGGAAGACCCTTAAGTTCAATGCGTTGAAATATGCGGCAGAATCCTTCATCGGCTTCAAGGATACAAAGGTCATCAATACAATCTCCACCGGCGAGGTTTAAGAGGATAAGGGAGAGAATGATCTGCTCGTCTGTCCCTCCCTGCACCTTTGTATGCAGGTGTGACGAGATGCTTTCTCCCAGGTTCAGAACAGAGGCCAGGTCCAGGTAGATGGGAAGCCCTGCAAGGGCTGTCATGCCGCTTACACTTTTTTCTTTTTCATACTTGTAAGGAAGGAGTCCTTGTGCCATAATTGATTCACCTCGTTGGTGATAGATTTGGTTTTGCTAATCTATTCTATCACGCCTGTTCATCAGGGCCAACGAGGTTTTTCATTATTTTTGATGGTGGATCATGGTCCCGGATGTCACATTCCTAGAAACCATTATGAAATACCAGTCGAAAGCAGCCATCTTCTGCCGAGATGCAGAAGTAATGATTTCTAGAAGCAATTGACAACACAGGAGGGAGCAACCTTGATCTACACTGTAACTACATTATACTACACAGCATTTTTATATATCAGTCCTCATAATTTATTTAGAGGTTGTCGGATATTCTTACAATTTTGATCTCTCTTTAAGGACCGTTTTTTGTATGTTCTATTATTTCAACTATCTATAGATATGGCACTAAATTTGCTATTATATTGAAAGAAGTGTATAAATTTACCTTCTAAAAAGGCCACCCTTAGTCACGAATGGGAGGGAGTGTCGTATGGTTATTCGGATTCAATATCAGGATATGAAGTACGACTATGTCGATCATTTCACGCTTGACAAGCTTATTATGTCAGGAGAGGTCCGGAGATTCTTTCGTCCGTCAGAAAATACTTGGGTCAATGCTGACCAGGCTCCTCTGCGCGGAATAGGTGGCCAGTATTTAGGCCCCGAAAGACGATTGGTTCAACCTTTGGCGTGGCGACCTCTAAAAGTCCCGTAGGTAGGCAAAAAAGGTAAAACATGATGGGGTGCAAGCCCTTTAGCTCACAAAGTGGGCAAGAGGGAGAGATTCGTCTTCCACATGAGTCCGTTACGAGAAGCCTGTCAAGTTTGACTTTTGTACTGTCTGTGCCGGGCCGCCTTCCTTGTTAGAGGCAACGGTCCTTATGTAATCCGATAGATGATGGCCTGTCACTGACGACAGGGACGTTACCCCGTGATCATCCAGGTAATCAATGAATAATCCAGTTCGATAGATCCTTCCGCGCATTCGCTACTGTGAATAATTTCGCTGCATACATTCCTTGTGGTAGGCTTTCAACGCCCCTGCAAACTGAGGAGTTCTTTCATAAGGGGTTTTGGTGGTTCTACGTCGTAGAATAGCGCCATACAGTTGGTAATCTCCCAGAACCCGGATACAAGGGTCTGATTTCTGAAAGAGTGGTGCGAAGAGCCTATGTAGCTGCCCAGATCATACCTATAGTTCATCTGTAAAAATCTATTGCCCAGACCTTCTGAATAAACCCGTTCTCCTGTGCTGTCAGCAAAGCTGACGAATCGGTTGTAAGATCTTCGGCAGGTGGTGTGTGTGTTTTCTGAATAGTTTAATTTTTTGGTTCATCCGGGTTTCCAATGGGTACCTAGATGGTGTACAATGGCTCCGAGGAGGATTGGAGCCATGCGTGACACCGAACTTTACCGTTACCTTTTGGGCATTGAACAACCCTGGGCCGTGGAAGAGGTTAAACTGGACCTGGCAGACCAGAGAGTAGATGTGTGGGCTGGGCACAAAGACGATGTCCGCTGGCCCTGTCCCGAATGCGGAGCCCTGATGCCGACCTATGATCATGCCCCTGAGAGAACGTGGCGCCATTTAGACAGCTGCCAGTTCAAAACCTTCCTTCACGCCCGGCCGCCGAGAGTGAATTGCACGGAACATGGTGTCCGTCAGGCCAACCTGCCATGGGCAGATACGAAGGCCCGTTTCACCCTCCTCTTTGAGCGGCTGGCCATCGATGTGCTCAAGGAGAGCGACATCCTCGGGGCTACCCGTATTCTCCGCATCAGCTGGGACGAAGCCTGGCACATCCTTAAGCGCGCTGTTGAGCGAGGCCTCGCGAGAAAGAAGAGGCGGATCTGCCCTGAGATCGGTATCGACGAGAAGTCCGTCGGCAAGGGGCATACCTACATCACCCTGGTTTGTGATCTGAAGGCATCCACGGTAGAGCACATTGCACATGACCGCAAGCAGACCAGCCTGGACAGCTATTTTACGGGTCTCTCCGAGGAGCAGAAGGAGGCCATCGAAGCAGTGGCAATCGATATGTGGGACCCCTATATCGCCTCCATCAAGACCCATGTTCCTCAGGCAGAGGACAAGATCGTCTTTGACCGTTACCACCTGATGACCCACATGGGTAAAGCCGTGGACGATGTAAGAAAGAAGGAGCACCGTACTCTTGGGAAGGAGGGTGACGACACCCTTTCGGGATCCAAGTACCTCTGGCTCTACGCGAGGGAAAATCTCCCGGAGAAACACCAGGAACGCTTCTCGGTCCTCAAAGCACTGAACCTCAAGACCGCCAGGGCATGGGCCATCAAGGAGAGCTTCCGGGACCTCTGGAGCTATACATACCGCGGGTGGGCCCACCGTCACTTCAAGAGGTGGTACTTCTGGGCGACACACTCTCGCCTTCAGCCGGTCATCGAAAAAGCCCGGATGATGCACAAATACCTCCATAACATTCTCACCTACTTTGAGCACCCGATCACCAATGCGGTGAGTGAGGGCCTTAACTCAAAGATCCAGACCATCAAGAAGATGGCTTATGGGTTCAGGAACCGGGAGCACTTCAAAACTGCCATCTATTTTCCCTGCGGAGGTCTCCAAGTCTATCCGGAGGTACCCACTGAATAGCCGGAAGAACCAATTTTTTAAGCTCTCCCGGTATTTCTGATACGAGGTTTCTCATGGATTTTTCCGGATTCATAAAAGCCCTCCCTCAATGTGATGGATGCGGAAGTATCACTTTCATTGTGAAGGATTATGGACGCTTCTTCCATAAGAAAGGGAGTCATTTCGGTTCGTTTTGTACTCAACTTTACAACATAGTTGCCCTTGCGCAAAGCTTTGCGTAAAGGCAAGACCCATATTGCCACTTCCTTCTGTCATGACGCACTGATGAAGGGTCACCAGACCGTATTTTCGAGCCTCTTCGACCTCATGGCGCGATTCTCCCGGGCAAGGAGCATCTACGGGCTCATCGACTACTGTGTGAGGGTGCCTGTTCTCTGCCTTGATGAGCTGGGGTATGCGGTGCCCACCAAAGAGCAGGCCGATATCCTCTTCCAGACCACTCGAAAAGGACAGAACTCGCGACGACCATCGTGACCACAAACCTTACCCCATCACAATGGGGAAAGGTATTTGATACGGTGGCGGCATCGGCTATTTTAGACAGGTTAAGCATGAACGGCAGGTTCATCACCTTCGAAGGGAGGTCCTATAGAAGCAGGAAACTCACGAAAGACTGATATTCTCAAAGCACTGATACACCTTTAGGCCCACCTCATGTCATCGTATAGAGGCGGGCAAGGGCGAATACTGTCTATGGCATCATAAAGAGGGGACCAACATCGGCGTTTTTGGTACCCGTCTGACCGGCGCCAACAGGAATGGCCCTTAATTTCAGAAAAAGGTTGATAGGTCACCCTTCCTCACTTATAACCTCCATAACCACCATGGTAACCATATCCCCTTCTCCAGCGGTAGCCATAATATCTAGGTCCATAATAGCCATTATACCAAGGCCTATAGTAATCGTATCCATCGTATCCATACACAGGTGGAGCATAGTAAGGGGACGAGTAATAAGGACCATAAGCATCATAGGGAGCAATGGGAACAATTGCACATCCTGCCAATAACATTAATACAAATACGATCATTGGTGTTTTCATTCCGTACCTCCTTCAAAACTTGCTTAGTTCTATAGCTTATTCAGCAATATTGATGCCAAGAGTACTAGTCTCAAATATTACGATATTATTGGGTGAATCATCCGACAAACCAGAGCCTATCAACATTTTTGTCGCTTTTCAAAAAGATATTAGACAATAATGTCGGAGGATACTGCTCTTCGATAATCTGTACCACTCCCGTCTGAGGCTTTGGAACCCATTTCTGGACAACAGTTGGCATGCACAATTTCGCGCATAGTGTTTACTTTGGAATTAGCAATCCGATCATTGGCAGTCTGACACGTGACGCCCGCAACACACCTCTTTAAAAGGCTTTTCATGGACTGCCATGTGGCTTTACTTATGACCTCCCCAACAAATAAACCCAACGGTCGCCACAAAATCAACCGTTTCCCAATCGAATAAGTAACAATTCTAACGAGCATTCAAGATGATACCAACAATCCGTTCCCGAGCGGTAAGCCCTTTTACTCGTGCCGTGTCTGCCTCTATCAATGCAAGACCCTGCGTCAGGTGATCCTCAAGGGCATCGACACTTTCAAATACGCGGTTGGGGAACCCATTTTCCCGTATATCATCCCGTATGTGCTCCAGAGGGTTAAGTTCCGGTAGTATGGGGGCAAGCTCATGATGCACATGTTTTTCGGGGGGTCTTAAGAGCCTTGCCGTATGCCATCCTGCCGGTCCATAATCAGTATAATGAGGTCCTCCGAGAGTGAGCGAGGGACATCCTCATCAGGGGGACATTTATCTCAGGGATGATTAAGGTGTCAGACGTGCCGTCTTCAGGAGATGCTGCTCCCTATACGTGGGTAAATTCCTGCACAATAGCTGTTTTAACAAGAGGGTGAATGGGGCGTGGTCCAACAGCGGCGAGGGTTTAGATGCGGCCAAACCGGGCCTCATCTTCAAACATAACCCGCGTCTTCCCGGGCCATGGGGTCGCTCTTGGGATGCTCTGTGTCGGGGACTATCTTACGCCATCCATGTCTGGCAAGAATGCGATACATGGTGGAGTCGGGAATGGAGTGCCCTACCACTTCCTCGTAAGCGGCTTTTACCGGCCCCACGATCAGGACACCGCCCTTCAGGGCTTTTGCCAACAATGTCTTCTCTTCTTCATAGGACATGTTCTCTCTTCGTCTTCCGCCCCAACGGGTGCGGGAAATATCCTCCCCCTGACAGAAAACCACAGATTCCTTCCGCAACCGTGTCACTGTGGCGCATGACTTGCCGATTATCAAGCCTATCTGATTACTGTTCACACCACACTGATGGGGTAGCAAAAAGGCTTGTGCGCGACGTAGCGCATGTGCATCACGGGTATGCTGTGTGATCATTTCCGCTGTACTTACCATTTCCGGGGTAGTAGATAACCTTTTTGGCATTTCCCTCACCTCCATGAAAAAGGCACTGGATTATACCAGAGTATACTATATATCATCTTGGTGGCAGGTTAGAATTACAAAGAGCCGTCGAACAATGCTCCTCCTCAGCACTCATTACCGCTTGAAACATTCAATTGCAAGATGGAAAAACAGAGTCAGGTTTACCAGAAGGAAGGGGGTAACGATGTCGACGGCGAAGCGTTGACATCGGCCGATAGCAAAACTTGGTGATGTGTGTTTCCTTTCCTCACAACAAATCTTTGAGCCAAAATATACAGGTGGTGACAGAAATTCTTCCCGCCACGTCGTTTATTCGCTCGTTCAGCATTTCATGCCGTTACTCTGTGGCTTTCTGTCATGTGTCTTTTTCATGGCTGACCTCATCAAACTTTTCTGATAATGGATGATTCACCCGGAAAAGCTCGCGCCGAACCATATGTATGTGTTCCTTGAGGATGAAAAGTTCATCATAAAAGGCGATCGACACATGAATCTTGCCGACAGTTTCCTCAATTCGAACCAGTTTTGCCTGTAACTCCTTGACAGTTTCCGGCTGCATGCATGGGGTCACTTCCCTCTCAATATTCCTGAGTTCACGGTACCAGCGGTAATATTTTGACCGATTTCGCCACGTAAATATCCATGGCGTGATTCCAATCAATGGTATCAGAACCACACCCAAAGGGATCAATACCAAGAGCATACGGTCGATAAATGTGGCCGCCCAAAAGGGAAGATAATCATAAAGCATTGAACCCCCCGACTTATAAAATCGCCGGGCTTGCTCACTAATCGGAAAGTCCTGCTTGTTCAGTGAGGGAAACTCTCCCGCTTTGTGGACCCATCCAGCCCCGTTGTGAATCTCGACCGAGGCCTTCAGAAGGAGATACACCAAGGCCGGATGCAGGTTTTTGTTCACGATAAGATCTACCCTCGGAGACAGAAGATGGATATCTGAAGCCGGGAATCTTTTTGACGGGTTAAGAATCCCCCTCGGTAAAATTACGTGCGCGAGATCCGGAAACAACCTACTGTAAGTCTCAGCTTGGGTGAAATTCATCAGCTTGATGCTCTTCGTGTTAAGCAAGCTCATTACATACTGGTTATCGGCTGTGCCGAACGCCATAACCGCATCAACCTTTCCTTCTTTTATCGCCTTAACATTGGATGAGTAGGGAAGTTCGTATAATACCGTTGCCGGACCGGAAGCGTTCGCGACCTTCAGTAAATCAAGCGCAAATTTTCGTACGCCACTTCCTTCTGGTCCGATGGCAATTTTTTTTCCATTTAGTTGCGACAGGTCATCGAGGACTTTGTTACCCCGGTAAAATACCCACAGCGGTGTATAGGTCAGATTACCAAGAGAAACAAGATCGGACGTTTCCTCACTCTTCGCTATTCCTCCCTGAACGAAACCCGCCTCAACCTTCTGGGATTTGTCCCTCAAGAGTCGTAAATTCTCCACGGCTCCCGATGATAAACGCAATTCAAGTCGGATGTTATCACGGGCCAATATCTGCCGGTAACGTTCGCCAAAGAAGGTAAAGCCACCACCTTGCATGCCGGTGGCCATGACCAGGGACTTTGGTGGAAATGGTTTAACATAATGATAGCTCACCCAGAAAACAAGCACTATGATGAAGAAGACTACCATAAGGACAATGGATAAGACCCTTGAGGGTAACTCTCTGAGCTTGTTACGGCCCATCACCTATCCTCCTAACAGCATGTCTAAGGCAATTACATAAGGTTATTACCACTGACCATGTTTCCCGCCTAAATAATCTCAGTATACTATAATGTCCATTGTATTGTATATCAAGGAAGCCTCATTTGCACGATGACGTGATCATCTATAACGCTTTGCGTTGTCGATAGAAGGTCGAGATTGCGCATTGTAACGCGAGTTATAATCAAATGTTGTGTATGGGAATAAAAAAGACGTATCCTTTATGGATTCATCAAATCCCACAGTGCTCCCCTCTGGAGAGGGGTGAAAGGAAGGATACGCCTTATGGAAAAGAATGAACGTAAACAGGAGAAAAAGCAAGTACAAGATGACTCAACAAGAAGTTTCCTCGAAGAGATTATCCGTGAAGGAGCACGGAAGCTGCTCCAGGCTGCAATTGAAAAGGAAGTGGCGGAGTATATAGAAGGCTTAAGGAACATGACAGATGCCGGAGGAAGAAAAATGGTGGTACGAAACGGGTTTATCCCAGAGCGATCCATTCTTACCGGCATCGGCCCCATTCAAGTGAAACAGCCCCGGGTACGAGACAGGCGGGAAAAGAAGGAGGCCTTCACGAGCTCTATTCTGCCCCGGTATTTAAGACGTGTCCCATCCCTTGATAACCTTATCCCTACCCTCTATCTCAAGGGAATCTTAACCGGTGATTTCACCGAAGCCCTAAGCGCCATCCTGGGAGAGAATGCAAAGGGACTGTCGGCAAATACGATCGTTCGTCTGAAGAGGCAATGGGAGGATGAGTATAAGGCATGGTCGAAAAGCTCCCTTGCGGAAAAGCGTTACGTTTATTTCTGGGCCGATGGCATCTACTTCAATGTGCGCCTGGAGGATACGGAGAACAAGAGGCAGTGTTTTCTCATCATTGTCGGCGCCCTCGAAGACGGCACCAAAGAGTTGGTTGCCGTGCTTGACGGATACCGGGAGAGCACGCTCTCCTGGATGGAACTCCTTACTGATCTCAAACAGAGGGGACTTGTGAAAGGACCGAGGCTTGCCATAGGCGATGGAGGCCTGGGCTTCTGGGCAGCGTTACGAGAAGTATATCCTGAGACGCAACAGCAGCGCTGCTGGGTGCACAAGACTGCCAATATCCTCGATAAGATGCCCAAAAGCGTACAACCCAAGGCAAAAAAGAAGATCCATGACATGTACCTCGCCCCCACGAAAGAGCAGGCCCTTGTTGCCCTCAACAGCTTTGTCTTTCTCTATGGCAAGAAGTTCTCCGGTGCCTGCGACTGCCTCATGAAGGACACAGAGGTCCTCTTTTCGTTCTATAACTTTCCTGCTGAGCACTGGATACACATACGATCCACAAACGTTATCGAATCGACATTTGCGACGGTAAGATTAAGAACGGATAAAACCAAGGGATGTGGCACCAGGCTCGCAACCCTGACCATGGTATTCAAGTTAGGCCTTGAGGCACAGAAAACGTGGCAGAGAATAAAAGGGTATACGCTCATTCCCCATGTTATGAACGGGATGCGCTACATTGACGGAGAGATGGCAGAAACAGAGATAAGGGTGGCATAAACTTGGAACAAAAGGATATGGCAAAAACTTTTTCAAACACAACTATTGACAATATCTCTTGTAACGCTGAACATATGATCGAAAGAAGAGAAACAACATTTTAGAAAAAAGACATCTTTGATAAGTAGGCAAGCACCGGATGCACCATTTATATTTTGTCTATTATTCTCCCAGCAAACCTCCACTGAGTGAACAACCTGACCCCGTCAATGAGCGGCGGAATCGTTCTGTCATCCTGCCTCACGCCATCGACAATGATGCTCGTAGCGCCCTGCCGGTCCTTGGGCGACCCTTGTATGATAGACCATTCGCCAGTAATGATAGCCTATCGTAAAACCCTCCTAATCGGCCGAGAGACAGGGTTCCGCATGCAGTTTATCCACTTCGCGTCTCAGTCCGAGAAGCGATTCCACAATAAGCCGGTAGATCCATGCGGCCGATTCCGTGTCCCACGACGTAAGACTCCACTTTGTACGTCTCGATCTCATTCGTTGACCTCCCACGATTCACGGGGTTGATCGTGGTCAAGAGCTCCCACACTCTTTTACGTCACCCAATAGAGCGAGGGCCATGGCCCCCATGTGGCCGCGTGGGTGTATTGGCCGCCATTTTCTCGGACTCTTGGAGGTATCCTTTGATATAGCCCGGATTCAGATCAGACGTGTCAAGAGGCGAGTCCAGAAGCTGGACGAGCGTGTGACCCAGACAGACCCAGGTATTTGTCACGACATCCATGGCCATGCACGAACGCTTCGCATCGGCGCTCCCGGAGAGAACAGACAGGCCTCTGCGGTGGAATCGATGCGGCATTGGGGATTTTGCGTGGAGTCAAGCGGAGTACCGTCATCGAAGGAGGCGCGCAGATACCACTCGCTGTTCCAGCCATGATTCCCACTATTCCATTTCAGCTTCCCGGCTTCTTTCACACAGCCCTGCGCGAAGGGCACATCGGTTTTCGGCTTTTGGCAGGTGTGACAGGCTGGGCGTATCAACAGCACTACTGACATACTAGCGGGCAGCTATATGGGAAACGGTAGCCGACAAAATCTTGCCAGTGAAGCGTAACGGTTTCTGCAACCGCGCCCAGTCCAAAGCCTCATCTGATAAACGCTCAACAACTACGAGTGCAAAGGCGGCTTATCGCCGACAAGCTTCGGCTCTATGATTTTTCCACACAGGCCCGTCCAAAAACGAAACAGGTTCCCGAGAGGGGTCGTACCGTGGTGTTTCACGATTTACGTCTCCTTATTGAAGATAAAGCCCAACGAACTGGATTACAACGAGGATATCGGTTTTAGGCTCCCACTCATGGGCGATTGGGTTAGTGTCTCTTCGAGTGGGGATCTGCTGTTGCTATATCAGCATACAACTTATCGGGCCTGTTATTGTTTGACCGTACGGAGAATCTCTGAAGCGTCCCGTGGGAAAACTGAGCAAATCCCTGATTTCTTGTCACAGGGTTCGCTCAGAGCCCCAACCCCATAATGTCAAGAATGCACTCGCTTTTAGCACCAATCAGTTTGTTTTACTTCCACTCGTTTTTCGAAACACTCACAATGTAGTCTTAGAGTTTTTGCGCCTGTTCATTGGATACTCTCTATGAGGAGAAAGCAGTCATGGAGTCCTCAGGTTTGCGTATTTATGTTTGAAACACCCATGCCGGATGGTCGGCACAAAGGACTAAAACTTTTCAACCGTTTCGAACCTTTAATAGGTCTTGTGGGTTTTCTCGCGTTATCGTCGTTCGGATGACATGATGCACAGGCCTGGTATACTCCTCCTAACCTATTTTGTTCTTCGTTGCATCCCGCGCTAAGCTCACAAGACCTCCAAGTGCTATGCTCATTACAGAAACAACGAGAACAGCACACAACTTTCTTCATTACGGGCTCTCGCATGATTGCTCTCAACAACAATATCGTAATTTCTTACAAACCCAGAACAAATATGGCCGGGGGGATTATTCATTCATTGGGCTTTGTATGCTTCCTTGAATTCTTCCACAAGCAAGATCTTCAGGAGGTTTTCTATTTTCCCATCAGGGCTTCCGAGCCATTCAAACTTGCCCGCTACGACAGAGAGTGCCCAGCACTTTTTACTGAGCGGATTAAAGAGGATGATCATCTGGCTTGTGTCGCAAGCATACGGCTTACAGCCCGTAATCAACAGAAGATGTTCCTTAAAGACGTAGAGCATTCTATTCCTGTCCCCTGTTCCCGTCAGCGAGCGTACCCATTCCTCATGCTTCTTCGAGCCAAGCATTTCAATATAGGCCTTCTGAAAATCCCCTATATTGAGTGTTTCCCAAGGGTAGACGTCATACTGTTGAAATATATCGGGAAAAGAAACATATTCAATGATAATTTTGGTGCCGCCACTCTTCTGCTGAGTGGTGACCTTTGATTTCTGCGCTGACTGAGCACAGACAAAGCCACTACGCAACGATAAGATGACCAGGAATGAAAGCGACAATAAGAAGAGCTTTTTGCCCACAGGCCTCCTTCCTGTATTGGTCTAATACATTTATATCAGCGGATTCATTTATATATCAAGCGACGCGCTGTTTATCTTGAGCCATTCTTTATACTGTCTGTATTCAGGCATGATTTCCTCCATATAATTCCAGAAACGCCGCGAATGATTCTTAATCTTGATATGGACGAGTTCATGGGCAATAACATAGTCGATCATCGGATAGGGGGCCATGACAAGTCTGAAGCTGAAGAAAAGTTTGTTATCAACAGTACATGAGCCGTAGCGTGTCTTAGCACCCGTGATCTTGACGTCATTGGGATAAAGTTTGAATTTCTTGCTGTAGTAATTAACTCGTTCGGGAAATATTTCGCGGGCTCTTTCCTTATACCACTGTACAAAAAGATCTCTGCCTTGTTTTTTGTGGTTTTTCTCAAGGTAAAAAACACCGTGGGAAAGGGCAAGGCTCGACCTTCTGCCGCTTGCCTCCCGAAGCTCAAGGGGATACTTCTGGCCGAGATAGAGAAATCTTTCACCTGTGAGGTATTGTCTCTCACTTCCTGCTGTATCAATATTCTCTTCTTTTTCGTGGAGTTTTTTTTCGACCCATGTTCTTTTTTGCTGAAAGAACTTCTCTATCTCACGTTCTGATGTACGGTAGGGAACATGCATGACCACCCTGCCGTCCCGCTCTATTTTTAACATGAGCGTTCTGCTTCGTTTTTTGCTTCGCACAACATAGAAGCCGATTTTTTTCATCTTTCCGTTACTTTATTTCAGTTTTTTTCTTGTGCCGTCCTGTACTCTTCCATTGTCTACTGATTTTTTATAGGCGCTCACGCCGCCCTCTCCACCAGCAAAGCTGCCGGAGCTACCCTCTCTCGCTCACGCATACGAGCTTAGAAGTGACGCCGTTTGCTCAATCTTCTCTGTTTTTACTATTCACTATTTACCTTCCACTATTCACTGCTCTCTAAATCACCAGTTCCTCACCGAGGTGAGGAACGTAGGTAGAAAGACCCAGTTTGTCATGGATTATTTTTTCAAATTCAAGCGCCACACTTTCTTCACCGTGAACAATGAAAACTTCTGGATTATTCGTAAAAGTGCCGAGCCATTCTATGAGTTCCCCCTGGTCCGCATGAGCAGAAAATCCTCCTATGGTATATATTCTTGATCGTATTGCCATGTCTTCCCCAAGGATATGGGCGTGCTTCGCGCCGTCGACAATATGCCTGCCCAATGTCCCGGCGGCCTGATAACCGGTAAAAACAATGCTGCATTCAGGTCTCCAGATATTGTGTTTGAAATGATGACGGATACGGCCACCTTCGCACATTCCGCTGCCGGCTATAATAATCGCCCCTGACTTTACCTTGTTTATCTTCTGCGATTCCTCGACTGTCGTCGTAAAGTGGAGCTTCATGCCATCGGTACTCTTGAACGTGAAAAGGCTCAATACCTCAGCGTCGAAAAATTCAGGATGGGCCATGTATATTTTCGTGGCCTTGTCCGCGAGGGGACTATCAACATAGACATCAAGATCGTGAAGCTTTCCCTCCTTGACAAGCTGGTTTAGGACATAAAGGACATCCTGGGTCCTTCCCACGGCAAAGGCCGGGATAAGTACGTTGCCACCCTTTTTGAAGGTTTCCTTGACGGCCTGTTCAAGTTCTTCGATGCTTTCGTCCAGACTTTTGTGGAACCTGTTGCCATAGGTTGATTCCGTCAACACGTAATCGGCTTCTGCGACATGCTCAGGGTCTTTGATGATGGGGTTTCCGTTCTTCCCGATATCACCGGAAAAAACAATTTTTTTCTCCGTATCCCCATCTTTATACCATAGTTCCAGTGTTGCTGAACCAAGAATATGACCCGCATCGATAAAACGGTACCTTATTGTATCGTTCAGGTTTTCAATTGCCTCGTAGTTCTTCTTGTCGAAGAGAGGGATACAGTTTTTCACATCCTCCGTTGTATAGAGAGGCTCAATAACAGTGAATTTAACTGATCTGAGCAGCCTCTTTGTCAACCACTCCGCGTCTTTCTCCTGAATATGAGCTGAATCATAGAGCATGACTTCTGCCAGTTCCGCTGTGGCAGAAGTCGTCAGTATCCTTCCCTTGAAACCATCTTTGGCAAGCTTCGGTATAAGTCCTGAGTGGTCGAGATGGGCGTGGGTAAGGAGGAGATATCGAATCTGATGGGGGTCGAATTGGAATGATCTGCTGTTTATCTCATCGGCATCTTTCCCTTGATATATACCGCAATCGACAAGTATTTGCATATTATCGGACAACAAATGGTAGCATGAACCCGTGACCCTTCGCGCAGCACCCAAAAACCTGATTTTCATCCTGTCACCTCATGAATTTGTTTGATTATACCTGCCGCAAGGGTATTTTACAAGAAATATTGATTCAGGGCGAGACGTCTCCCGCCGCTGTGTTCTATTCACCCCCCCCCGTCTTCCGTTCTTCTGCCTATCCGGGTATCCTTTGACATTCTCACGAGGGCTATGATATTTTTAGTCAACAAGCACAATGGGGCGGAACAAACGGATGAAACACGCACACCCTGTCTTTAAAGTATTCGCTTTGATGGCTATCGGTTTATTGCTTTTCTTCACGGTCGTCGATTCCATTGCCTACGAGAGGACTGGCGTGGGCAGGTCATCGGGAAGCAAAGGCTTCGGGTCAAGCGGGAGCTCCAGTGGGTCGGCTTCAATACCATATCGATCATCACCTAAAAAGCAGCAACGACAGCTGGGCGTGGCCCAACAACCTTCGACGCAACAGACAACCAGTCCCGGCATGAGTTTTCTCTCTAGTCTTGGACGGGCTTTATGGGCGGCATGATTGGTAATATGCTTTTGGGGGGCCACAGATACGGCAGCCAGGGGTGGGGTAGAGGAGGATTCAGTTCCGTCACCTTCGTCATTACCCTCATTATCATCGGCATTATTTATTTTATTATGAAACGCTATAAAGAGAAAAAGGCAATGAAAATGAGTGGCACAGATGAAAGCGGCTACGGTTCCTCTGCCTATAAGGAACCCGCCTATGATTCCTCTTCCTACGATTCATCTCCACAGGAACAGGGAGGCACAATTGCCACGGGGCTCAGACATATTAGCCAGACGGATTCGACACTTGACGAAAATGTCTTCAAGCAAACCGCCGGGGATATGTTCTTCAAGATACAGGGCGCATGGACAAAACGTGATCTGAGCGGCTTCCGTAATCTCCTCAATCCTGAGATACTTAATACTTTTCAGACGGGCAAACAACTTCATGGCCAACAAACAGTTTAACCACCTTGAAAATATTGCCGTTCGACAGCTCAAAATCGTTGACGCGGTTCAGGACCAGGGTGAAGAGTACATAACGATAAAGTTCCTCGCGAGCCTCCTCGATTATGATGTCAATGTGACAACGGGGAGTGTCATCACGGGAAGCTCGACAGACCCTGTAAAATTCCCCGAATACTGGACATTCACAAGGAAGGTGGGAGAGAGAAACTGGGCACTGGCCGTCATCACTCAGGAGCGGGATTATCATTAAGAACTGTGTTGTATGAACGAACACGGATTGATATCAGGGCTGCCACAGATCATCACCGTCAAATCGTCTGCAGGGTCAGGTAAAACCTACAGACTCGCCCAGCATTATATCGTCTTGCTCCTTCTTGATATCCTGTGCGGAAAACCGACAAGAACCCGTATCGCCAATCTCGTCGCCATTACTTTCACGAACAAGGCTGCGCAGGAAATGCGCGGCCGAATCATCGACTGGATGAAAAGGATTATTCTCGATATTCCCTTTCAAAATTCCAGCCTGAAATCGCTCGATGAAATCCTTGAAAACGAATGGCTGAAAATCTTCTCTTCACCTGCGCCTGAAGACGGGCAGAACAGGACTGCGTTTCTCAGAAACGCTCTCCGGGCAACCATAGAAAAAGATTTTAACGATCTTCTGAAGAATTATTACAGTTTCAATGTAAGCACCATTGACAGTTTTGTAAACCTTATCCTGAAAGCCTCTGCCTTTATGCTCAATCTCCCTCCCGAGTTTGATATCTCCCTCGAATCTTCTTCTATGATCGATCTTGTGCTCAAGGAATGCCTCCAGAGGATCTCCGAAGACCGCACCGTACGCCTGAAATTTGACAGATTCATCGATAATTATATCGAGACGGAAGGCGACAGCGTCAGTTGGTCACCAAAGGAACTCCTGAAAGAGATTATCTCGGACTTCTGGAATGAAGAATCAAAGGAGAATAAAGATTTTGTTGTCGATCGATATTCGGGGACACGGGCCGCAGACCTTAGAAGACAAATCCAGGAGAAAGCGAAGGTGTTGCAAAATACCTTTAAACGTAACCCGAAGCTGCTCCCCAGAAACGATTTCATAAAGGCTATTGATTCGTGCATCAATATCAAAGGAAGCCAGCCTGGTAGGGGCGCCTCTTTTGAACGATACGCGCTGGATGAATGTCTCAAGAAAGGAAGCGCCGCCGTTGAAAGCATTCAGCAGGACCTCTGGCAGGGCATAATGAATCTCCGGGGGCCTTTTGTTGAAGCGGTGGCCGAATCGAAATTCACCTCCTATATTGAGATATATGATCTCTTCAAAGAGATGTTGAAGACGGAAATCACCTACCGGAAAAGGCTTGTTCTTATTGAGCAGCTGAACAGGCTGCTTCAGGACGTTATCCATAAAATAGATTTTGTGCCTGAAATATACTACGCCCTCGCCGAACGGTATACTCATTTTCTCATCGACGAATTCCAGGACACCAATCATCTTCAATGGAAAAATATTGAAGTCCTTACCGAAGAAGCTATTGCGCGGGGAGGAACACTTTTCCTCGTTGGCGACAAGAAACAGGCCATTTACCGTTGGCGTGGTGGTAAACCGGAACTTGTCGATGAAATCGCAGCCCACTATAGCGCCTATAAGGCGAATGAACAGGTCCTCCATACGAATTACCGCAGCGCCGGGCATATCGTCTCCTTCAACAACGAGGTCTTCGGCGCCCACCACTTGAGAGGCCTCATCGACGCCATACTGGAAGAACACCCGGAAGAAGGAAGACAGAAGATTCTCCGGACGTATCTGGATTCAGAGCAGCACTCATTAAAAGGCAAAGAGAGTGGGGGGTATGTCTTGGTCGAGAACGTGGTCTTGAAAGATGACGAAGAGGCTGTCCGAAAGGCCTTTACAAAAAAAGAGCGCGGCGACATTGTAACAGAAAAATTGAAAACGCTTATTCAGCGCATACGTCAAAGAGAGGTCTTTCAGGATAAAGATATCGCCATTCTTGTTCGGAGAAAGGATGAGGCCCAGCTCATAGTTAAGACCCTCCTTGAAATGGGCATCAATGTGGAATCGGAGCTGACGGTCAACGTAAAAAATAATATCCTTGTCAAAGAACTTCTCAGCTTTCTGCGCTTCATCAACACGCCCAATGACGATCTTTCCTTTGCCTCTTTTATAAGCGGAAACATTTTTCAGAACAAAACAGCGATCGTGCACGGTGAAATTGTCCAATGGCTCACTGACAAACGAACCGCACATCTGTCGGAGCCCCTTTATACGCTCTTTCGGCAGGACTATCCTCAGGCCTGGGATGAAAGCTTCGAAGAATTCTTTAAACGATCAGGCTATCTGCCGCTCCATGAATTCGTGGTCCTCTTTGTAAAGAGATGGTCTGTCTTTGATCATTTTCCTCACGATATCCCCTATTTTCTCCATATTTGTGAATTCATAAAAAACAAGGAGAACTCTGAAGAGAATAACCTCAATGCCTTTCTCCAGGCCTTCGACAAGAACGGAAGGGATCTTTTCGCCGGCCCCTCCGATGCGGAAAAGGCCTTTCTCCTCAAGACCTCCGATGTCGTCAATGCGGTTAAGGTCCTGACAATCCACAAAGCCAAGGGATTGCAATTCCCCGTCGTCATCCTCCCCTTTATGAAACTGGGTTCCTTCGGCGCCTCCGAGGAAAGAGACAAAACAAAATATTTTACAACCGAGGGTGACACGCTGAAGCTTCTCTATATCAGAAAGGACTTCAAAAAGATTTCGCCGAAACTGGATGCAATGTATCAACAGCGCGAAGCCGAATACCTCCTCGATGAACTGAACAATATCTATGTGGCCTGCACGCGCGCAGAAAAAGAACTTTACATCTTTCTCACAGATTCAAGGGGTTATAAGAAAAATTATCTCATTGATTATCTCTTTGGCCTTGAATTTCTGAAAAACTCTATCCACGGTGAAGTGATCGAAGTCGGTAAAGAATATCAACCGGTCACGGCTGATGAGTCGGCAAGAGATAACGATACCGTAACCCCTGATCAAAGGGAATCGGGTGATTTGACGCACCAGTTTATGGACGATTCTTTCGGCAATGAGATTCGGTGGCTCGAAAAGATCAGGACAAAATTTGAAGAGGCCGGCAATATCTCACGCCAGCAACTCCACGCGAAGAAGAGAGGCGATGTTATTCACTATATTTTGTCTCTCATCATTTCCCTGCCGGAGAATCACGAGATCTTTTTGCACCACTGTATCAGCGCAGGCATAGCGAGGTATCATTTCGAACTATTTGAGAAAGAGATACAAAACGTTATCGTTAGCTTTTTCCGAAACACCGCGTTTACAAGGTTTTTTGAGCCCCTCGGAGACGCTGTTGTTTTTACAGAAAAAGAGATCATCGACGAAAAAGGTAACGCCTTCAAAATAGACAGGATAATTGTACGCGGCGACGCTGTCGATATCATGGATTTTAAATCAGGCGAAGGTCAAACCGAAGAACATCGCGAACAAATAAACTGTTACGCGCAGCTCATCAAAAAAATATATCCTGGCAGAATGGTCCGACGACATCTTTTATATATTGAGGATAACACGGTGATCAGCCTATGACAAAGGTCTACTCTATACCATTCGGCGGTAACTTTCTCGATACCCTGCAGAGTTTCATGCGGCAAGACGGGAAAGAACTCGCTGACATAGCTTTTGTCTTCGCGGGCAAGAGACCCTCGTTCTATCTCAGGCAAAAGTTGAGCGAAGGCGCCGGCACGCCTTTCTATTCGCCACGTTTTTTCTCTATTGAAGAATTCATCGACTTCATCGCGCGAAAGCGATACCCCTATTTTGCCGACATCGAGTATACTGATGCCATCTGGCTTCTCTATCAGTGCATTCAAAGGGTTTCTTTCTTCGCTCATCACCCCTTCAGGGAAAAGGGCTTCGGCGATTTTTTCTGGTGGGGCAAATACCTCCTCGAATTTATCGATCATCTCGACAGGGAAAACATCAACAATGAAGAACTTCGTTCTCTTGAGAAAAATGCTCGAATAGGATACGACGTGCCGGAGAGTACCAATGAGCTGCTTACGCACGTCACGGTCTTACGGGAAGATTTCCACAGGGCGCTCCGTGAAAAGAGATGCTTTACGGGGGGCTACAAACATCTCTGTGCTCTGCACAGTATCAGTGAAGCGATTCCGGAGGATTTTGAAAAGATATACTTTGCCGGCCTCTTTGCCTTAAACGCCGTTGAGAAAAGGATTATTCAAGGCATCTGGAAAGCCGGTAGGGCCGATATCATCCTTGAGGGTGATCCATCACGGTGGCCCATCTTGAGCAATTTCATCTCTTTTCTCGGCGCTGAAATAGAGTCTATCCCCTGCCATGTCATTGAGTCGCAGAGTGTTTCAATACATGCGGGTATCGATACTCATTCGGAAATCCTCAAAACCTATGAAATACTCAGAGACAGCTCGCCTGAAAGGATTGCCGTCGTGCTTCCCACGGCGGAAGCACTCTTTCCTCTGTTGAGTTTTGCCATCGACAGGATCAACCGTCCTTATAACATTTCGCTTGGATACCCCCTTTCGCGCACGTCCCTTTTTGATCTGATCCTTCATGTCCTCAATGCCCAATCCATGAAACGAAAAAACGATCAATACCCCACAACAGAATACCTGTCCGTTATGCTCCACCCTTTTGTAAAAAATCTTGATTTGGAAGCACAGGTACGGCTGATTTTGGCCGGTCTGGAAAAATTGTTCGCTGAAGATATTCTCGAAAGCCCTGTGGCCAATAAACCCTTCGTCACGCTTGCCGCAATGGAAATAGCGCTTTTTAGAGAAGCTTTAAAGGCACCGGATGCCTTTAAAAAAATACAGGATCTTTTCTTTAGGCAATTCGAGCAAGCTGAGACGCTCTATGACTACGCAGAGAAGCTCACGGACATTCTCGAATTTGTACTTCTTCATACACCGGTCCGTTCGTATCTGCTTTCCGGAGAGATTTTCAGAAAAACCTTCGAGGCCCTCGAAGACCTGAAAAACACGCGATTCAGCAGATCAATATTCCATGACAATGGCGCCGAAAACAGGCGCTCTATCTGCGACTTCATCGTACAGCATCTGAAATCAATGGATCTGCCTTTCGAAACAAAACCGATTGAAGACCTCGAAATTATCGGCGTTCTCGAATCAAGGAACATCAGCTTTGACACAGTCATTATGCTCGATGTCAACGAAGGCATCATGCCGCAGGCGAAAAAGATCAACCCTCTCATACCACTGGGCATTTACGATATCCTCGGCATCCCGTCTCCCGAATATAACGAAGAGATATATCGGTATTATTTTGAACGTCTCATTAAATCGGCCCGCGACATCCACCTCTTCTACATCGATTCGGAAGAGAAACCGCGAAGCCGGTATATCGAACAGCTCATCTGGGAAAAGGAACTTGCCGCGAAAACGATCAATCTCATCAAGGTCGATAAGGCGGTCTACAAGATCAGTCTACATCTTCAAAGCCCACCCCCAGCAATAGAAAAAACGGAAAAAATTCAGACTATATTAAAGACAAAAACCTTTTCTTCAACCGCCATCGATAACTATATCACCTGCCCCGCATTGTTCTATTACAAACAGATCCTCAGATTCGAAGAAAAAAAAGCGTTGGGCGGTGACATAGAAGCCATTGATAGGGGCACCATCATCCACAGCCTTCTCTACGATACCTTCGACGGTTATCTCAACAGAGAAATCACGCCAGCATTGTATAAAGAAATATTCGCAAGAATGAAAACCGCCGTGGAAAAACATTTTGAAGCGAGGGAGTCAAGCGGCGACTATTATCTTTTCAAAAAGATCACCGCTTTCAAATTGGAAAACTTCCTCAAGAAGAACATCGATGAAGCAAAGGACCCCTTCATCATCAAATATCTTGAAACGAATATCGAAGAGGCGATGGATATCAACGGATACGTAATAAGGATGAAAGGCAGGATTGACCGGATCGATTATTACCCTCACACCAATGAATATGCCATCTCCGATTATAAAACAGGCGGTACGAAACAATATTCACAGAACATTGTAAAGAGGGTCGATTTTCAATCGATGCAGTCAATCCACGAACAGATAAATTCCTTTCAACTTCCCATCTATACATATCTTTTCATGAACCGCTTTGGCATCCCTCTCGCGGATACCAACGCAAAACTAATATTGCTGCGGAATAATGATGAAGAAGATCTCTTCGGCGATCTTGCACCGGACAGGAAGGAGACTATCTTCGCACCTTATATGGAGGGTGTCTCAACGGTCATCAAGGATATTCTCGATCCGGCAAGACCCTTTGCGCCTTTTGACACAGACTCCTGCAGGATGTGCGCGTTCAGTAATCTCTGTCATGTATGATACTGTTCCGCAATGGTTGAAGAAATATGAGGTCGAGAAAAGAGGCTGAGTTTTCACTCTTCACACCTGCCATTACCCTTTCATCGCTTCATCGGCCCTTTCATCACCCGACTGTTCTCTAAAGTAAATCATTCAGATAAAATAGCCATATTGATAGCGGGTGATATGAGTATAGATACAACGTCTATCTGACGGGGAAGACATTATGAAATTTAAATCCGGCATTGGAGCGTACATCCTCATCGCGTTGGGCGCCATTTTTCTTCTGTCTAATTTCGGTTTGCTGCCACACCCGCTCATGGCACAATGGTGGCCATTGATTCTTATTCTCGTCGGCGTTCTGTCGTTGATACGGCATTCATCGCATGATAAACAGGAGAACCATCTTAAATAGAAAACCGGAAACGATTTGAGGAGAGGATAATCTATTCGTCTCTTTCAACCCTGGTATTTTGTATCGTATACCCTACAAATGGCAGCGAGCTGAACGCTATCGACATAATCAAAATCTTATCCTCTCTTTTGCATTGAAATGCAATATACGACGTTTAGTGCTTCTATCGAGTCTTTCATATGTGCCAGCTCTTAATTTCGGTTCATCCGGTTCAGGCACATTTTTTACACTTACGGGGGTGTCTCTTACGCCTCAAAAGAGAAAGTCCATACCCAAAATGCATCTACCTATACAATGCAACAATGATAACGAAAATACCCAGTATTAATCTGTAGACGGCAAATGGAAGGAAACTTCCTGATCGAAGATACCGAAGCAAAAAACCGATGCTGAACAGACCACTTGCGCAAGAGACCACCATGCCGATGATGAAGTCTACGGTAATTATCGATGAATGAGAAATGACATGGGGCAACTTAACCATTGCCGCCCCAAAAATAATGGGGGTAGAGAGCAAAAATGAAAACTTTGCCGCGCTTTCTCTCGTGGCCCCCATCAGCAATCCTGTCATCATAGTGATCCCAGACCGGGATACTCCCGGTATAATTGCAAGGACCTGAGACAGGCCGATCATAAGACTCGTACCAAAGGTAATTCTGTTTAAATCAACTTTTTTGACACACTTTTGATCTGCCCAATAGAGAAAAAGACCTATCAACATTAATGGAACGGCAATGAGAAGGGGGCTTCTGAATATGGTCTCCGCTTTCTTTTCCAGAAGAAATCCTCCAATGGCACCAGGCACACTGGCTGCGGCAAGATACCAGAACAACCGCCCATCGGGGGTATGGACATCCGTAAAACCCTTGGCAATGATACGCACCCAATCTTTCCAGAAATAGATAACCACCGCCACAAGAGTACCGACATGGAGGGCGATATCAAAGGTAAGTCCGGGATCTGTCCACTTAAAGAGCCACGGCACCAATACCAGGTGCGCTGAGCTTGATATAGGCAGGAACTCCCCCAAACCTTGAACTAATCCAAATATGACAGCCTGCAAAATAGCCACATTTTTCTCCTTCGTAATATATGTATGATGCTGTGCATTATACCAATTCGGTACTAAATAATAAACTCCTAAAGCTTTATGAATGACGGCGGATTAATATCGCCCTTGGCTCTCATTAGCACCCTTTTATCGCTTCATACGTCTTTTCGTCGCGGGATTGTTTTACACAAGAAATCCTTCAGATACAATAGTAACACGAAATCCATAGAAGACAACGGAGACATCATGTATGCAACATATCCTATGTTTCGCAACGCACTGTCCGGGCTGTATATATTTTTGGGTCTCATCGCTTTGCTGTTCACACCTTTTGTCCATGCCGGGGAACATCCCGAGAATCAGAATATGGATCTCATAGCGGTGCTGACTGAAACAGGTCAATTAGTGGAGTGTCATGATTGGAATACTTCTGATTATGAGGCACTCCCAAGTCTCGGTATCGCCTATCATGCCCTGGCCCTCAAGGATTCAAAAACATATACAAAAAAGGCTGCAAAGTGTTCTGAGGAGGCCAACGAGAGCAAACCCGACGATACCGTTGCGCTCTGTTATCTCGGGCCTATACCATGCTGACCAAGGATTCGTGGAACCCATTCGGCAAACTTCACAGTGTGAATACAGGGACCGGACATACGATAAGGCCCTCAGAAGAAACCCTGACAATATGACGATACGATTGGCCCGCGAAAATAACTCCGGGAAGTTACCGAAATTTTTAAACCGGTACCGATTCGCATACGAAGATTTTGAATATCTGGCGGGGCTCTTTGAAAACGGCCGAAGTTGCCCTCGCAGCTAAAAGTCTCTGTGTAGAGCGATTTGGCGGCTTTGTATCAGGAGGATGGCAACACCGCAAGGCTTTAGACCATTAACCAAAGGTCAACAAACTTGCTCAAAGTTAAAGCTTTTATGAAAACCGGTGAATGAAACATGGAGACTTAGGTTGAAAAGGCACACGTCCTCTAGCTCGCTCACGAGTGAAAAGGGGAGGCTCCGACAGCTTTGTTGTTGGAGGGGACCACGATTTTTGCGAAGAAATTATGCACTCTACTAGTATATTCAGAACAGTATGAGAAAAAACATTGATCTTACTCTACGATTGGCTCAGAACCTTGATGACGACTCTTGTCAATTTACAACACTTGTGACATACTCTCTGGGTAACCGTCTGGAATGGTTTTCTGTCGGTACCCTTGATGGTGGAAATAAAAATACAAAGTTCGGGGGGGTATCCTCGATTATCAATGGATGATAGGAATGAATTATACTTTTTAAACGGAAACAATCCGGTGATATAAACATGGAAAAAATAACAACAAGACATACTACAAAACATGCTCTTCGTGATTTGCTGTATACAATTATTATATGCGTTATAGTTGCCGTACTATTAACCGTAGCAGGCACACATCCTTTTATCCTTAATTTGATGATGTCTCTATCCTTCGGGCTCTCTGTTTGCTCGATGGTTCTGTTTCTAATCTGGTTATTCAAACCGGAAAAAGTCTCATCCTTTGTTTTCATGTTCGCGACAGGTATTATCGGCGGAAATGTAATCGGTCTGCTGATAGGATCTTACATTCTTCAACAATTTTTTTCCGTTACTTTGATGCTTCAGGAAAGGGAGGTCATTCAGACCATTATAACTGCTATTGCTATAGGTAGTGCTGTTGCTTACTTTTTTTACTCCAAAGCACTATTAAGAAACAATCAACACATAATTCAGGAAATGAGGATCAATCGCATCTCCAGCGAGAAACAGGCCCTTGAAGCCAAGCTGAGACTGCTGCAGGCCCAGATCGAACCCCATTTTCTGTTCAACACGCTTTCCAATGTTTTGAGTCTCATAGACACAGAGCCGGCCAGGGGCAAGTCCATGTTGACGGACCTCACCCACTATCTTCGCACCGCTCTGTCGAGGACCCTTCCCGAGACAACCACACTGGACCAGGAAATAGACATGATCCAAGCCTATTTGAATATTCAAAAAATCAGAATGGACGAGCGACTCAATTTCACTATCGAACTTCCCGACGCCCTCCGGCAGCACTCCTTCCCCCCCATGCTCCTTCAGCCCCTCGTGGAGAACGCCGTAAAACATGGCCTCGAACCCAAAATCGATGGAGGAACCATCGCTATAAAGATAACGGAAAAAGACAGCCTTATGAGAATTGAAGTTACCGACACGGGTATAGGATTCTCCGCTTATCAAACAAACGGGGTCGGCATAGGAAACGTGAAAGAACGTCTGCAATTACTCTATGGAGAAAAAGGCCATCTCACACTAGAAGAAAACAAACCAACGGGAGTACGGGCGATTATCGAGGTATCGGAACATGACGTATAAAGCCATCATCGCCGACGATGAAAGGGAATTGAGGACATATCTCAAATCTCTGTTATCAGAAATCTGGCCTGAGTTAACCATCTGCGGCGAGGCGAAAAACGGCAAGGAAGCCCTCACATTGATCGAAACCGAGCGGCCGCAGATCGCCTTTCTTGATATCAGGATGCCCGGACTTACAGGCATGGATGTGGCAAGTAAGATTGCCGGTATCTGTCGCACCGTATTTATAACTGCCTTTGATCAGTATGCCGTGGAGGCTTTTGAACGGGAGGCCGTCGATTATCTTCTCAAACCCGTATCCAAAGAGAGGCTCACCCAGACAATAGGACGTCTCAAGAACCAACTGGACGCTTCTCCTGAGCCGCCTAAACAATTGGCGGAAGTTGTGGAACAACTTCTTTCGAAACTGCCCAGCAGAGGAGGGCCTGGCTTCCTTCGATGGATCAGAACCCAGCACAAAGACAGCCTGCGTCTCATACCGGTGGAAGAGGTAGACTACTTTAGGGCCGAGGACAAATACACGCTGGTGATAACCAGAGAAGGGGAGTCGCTCATCAAAAAGAGCATCAAAGATTTGGCCGGAGAACTCGATCCCGGTCAGTTCTGGCAGATACACCGGGGCATCATTGTGAATGTTTCCAGGATAGACAAGGTGAGCCGTTCACTTACGGGACGGGGAACATTGAAACTGAAAGATAGGCCGGAACTCCTCACGGTGAGCCGCAATTATCTCCACCTCTTCAAACAGATGTAAACAATCAAGATTTCAAAAAGGACTTCGAATTCGTGCGGCAATATAGTATTTTGTCCACAGCGTTAAGGAGAATGCGTGAACAAAAAATTGGGTTCTTTCTTAAGTAAGTTGCATTTATAGTACCTAATCTCGTGGTTAAGCGCCTAAGGTTCTGGAGAATTTTCACTTCGAAGAAGTTATTGTGACTTATATCGTTATGCCAATCATATCAATCTATTGATTTAATTGTTGACACTTTCAAAAATAGCGGATCCTATCTATTTCGTGAACCAATTATCGAACCAAAAGCATACAAGGTTTTTGTAATTAATGCTTTTTGCATATTGTCTTGTATGCCAACTGATTACAAAGATTGTTGCACTTTATTTAAGAAAGAACCAAAAATTCGGAATAGATATGACCGTGGGGAGCATCCCCAGACATCTGTTGCGTTTTTCAATTCCCATGCTCATAGGGAACCTGATGCAGATCGGTTACAGTATCATTAACGCCATATAGATCGGACATCTGGTGGGAAAAGATGCCGTCGGAACAATAGGCGTCAGCTTCCCTATCTTTTGTTCGCTGGTCGACGTGTCGATGTGCATATCCATGGCCTCCACCATACTCATCGCGCAGTATTATGGGGCAAAACATTACAAAATGATTGAAACGGCAGTAGACAATTCATTTTCTCTCGCGCTTATCATAGGAACTTTTTTGACTATCGGGGCCATACTGTCAGGTGATTTGCTTTTGAGACTGATAGACACACCCCCGGAGAATTTCGCTATGGCATCGAGCTATCTCAAAATAACCCTTGCCGGTTTTATTCTCTTTTATTTTGGGCTTCTCATAAACTCCATACTTCGCGGTATCGGCAATACGGTGACGCCGCTGATGTTCATGTCCATAGGAATTAGAATTAACGCGGTCCTCGATCCGTTTTTTATCGGAGGTTTCGGCCCTTTCGCGAGTCATGGTCTCAACGGAGCCGCTTACGTGACACTGATATCACAGGCTATAGCAGTAGGAATCAGCATTGCTTATCTCAATCGGAAAGGCCATTTTGTCCCCTTCAATCCCAAGAAACTCATATTGGATAAGCATATTACCTTTCTGCTCTTCAAGATAGGCCTTCTATCAATCGTCCAGCAGTCTCTGATTTCCATCAGCAACATGTTTGTATCGACCTTCGTGAATTCCTTCGGGGCTGTGGCCACGAACGCCTTCGGCGCAGTCGTTAGGGTCGATATGTTCGCCTTCATGCCCGCTATGTCTATGAGCATGGCCGTAACGGCACTGACCGGGCAGAACCTCGGGGCCAAAAGATCTCAAAGGGTAAAAGACGTATTCAGATGGGGTGTTGTCATGACCTCATCCATCGCTATTCTCATATCGCTCATGGTCGTAACGTTTTCGAGAATCATACTCATCATGTTCGGCCTTGGAGATGACGCGAAAGTTATGAATACAGGGATCACCTATCTGCACATTGTAGGTTCCTGTTACATATTTTTCGCCATCATGTTCATTTCAAACAGCGTCATTAACGGCGCTGGCCATACGATCATCACGATGGTTTTTTTCTGCTGTCGCTATGGCTCATGCGGGTGCCCTTATCATGGTTTTTGTCAAAAACGATCCTTGGAGTCACAGGGATGTGGATTGCGGTGGCAACCAGCTTTTTCGTGACGATGACAGTCACCCTTACCTACTACTTTTCAGGACGATGGAAAAAATCGGTGATTATCAAAACCCCTGCCTCGGTACAATACGTGGAATGAATTTCTTTCAACTGTTTTCGGAACAGATCACAGTGAAAACTTAATCACCAAGAGTTTGCAAGTTCTTTCATAAAAAGTGGTATACTTTGGTCACAATATAAGAATGATTCAATGAAGACGGCACAGAGCGACAATACTGGGGCAAACAATGGAAAGGAGAAACAGTCTGCATCGACGCGTGAGTCCTTTGTGTTTTATGTTAAAGCATTCTTAACGGTTGTCCTCATAACATTAATTGGCAAAACCCTTATCCCTTATTTTGATCTTATCAATATTGCCATTCTTTATCTGCTGCCTGTACTCATAAGCGCGGTGCGCTGGGGGCGGGGACCTTCCTTGTTCGCTGCCGGTCTGGGTGTTCTTGTTTTCGATTTTTTCTTCGTACCGCCGGTCCTTAGTCTAAGCGTCCATGACATCCGGCACGTTTTCCTCTTCGCCATGTTCCTTCTCGTCGCCGTCGTTACAGGGACCATGGCAACAAAACTTCACAACGAACTGGTCAAAACAAAGGAAAGGGAACAGAGGACCCTCGCCCTGTACGCTCTCAGTCAAAAGATAGCCGCGGAAAGCAATCTGCAACGTGTGTTAAAAACATTTGTAGAAAGGATAGCCGAGACCACAAAGGGCGAGGTTATTATGCTCATCCACAATCCCGATGCCGAAGCACTCCTTGAGGTTGCCGCCTGTCCGCCTTACAATACGCTCGTCGATGATAAAGAGCGGGCGGTGGCGCATTGGGTCCTGGAGCATGGCCAGAAGGCTGGGAGAGGAACGGAGACCCTTTCAGCAGCACAGTGGCTTTTCTTTCCCGTTCAGGCAAAAGACAGGACTCTAGCTGTTCTCGCTATTAAAACGGGACCGGACGGAAAAGCACTCACCTACGAACAGCTGCAACTCATCGAGGCCTTTTCCAACCTTGCTGCCGTTGCTATCATCCGGGTAAATCTCGCAAGAGAAGCTGAACAAGCGAAGTGGCTCGCAGAATCGGAAAAACTGCACACAGCGCTTCTCAATTCTATCTCCCATGACCTGCGCACGCCCCTCGCCGCGATCACAGGCGCAGTGACGAGCCTCCTTTCGAAAGAGACCGCCTACGACGAGGAAACAAAGAGAGTGCTTCTCGACACGATCAACGAAGGTGCACAGCGTCTTAACCGTTTCGTGGGAAATCTCCTCGATATGGTACGCCTCGAAAGTGGTGTATTAAAGCTCAATGCGCAATGGTGTGATATCGAGGATATTGTGGGTGTCGCTCTCAGGGAAATGAAAGATATACTTCAGCCATATCCCTTGCAGGTAAAAATACCCCCCAGTCTTCCTCTTGTAAGGGCCGATTTCGGGCTCATCGAACATGTCGTCATCAACCTCCTTGAAAACGCCGTGAAATATTCTCCTGAGGGTGGCATGATCTCTATCTCTACTCGGGCCGTAAACAACACAGTATGCGTCGTCGTCGCCGACAGCGGCCCAACTATTCCCCGTTACGAACGAGAACGGGTCTTTGACAAGTTCTACCGCCTCCATTCCACAAAACACATAAGCGGGACAGGTCTCGGCCTGTCGATTTGCAGGGGGATCATCGAAGCGCACGGCGGCAGGATATGGGTTGATTCTCCACATGAACCGGGCAATCAGTTTGTCTTCTCCCTGCCCGTACCGGAACAACCAGGCCCTCCGATGGATATCAAAGAGGAAACATCCCATGTCTTCTGAAGGCATGCGCATTCTTGTTATCGATGATGAAAAACAGATACGGCGGATGTTGAAGACGGCGCTCGCCGGTTATGGATACGATATCGCCGAGGCCCCTTCGGGCCAGGAAGGATTGAGCCAGACAGTGATCTTTCATCCTGATTTGATCATCCTCGATCTGGGTCTACCCGATCTCGACGGTATCGAGGTCATCAAAAGGCTCCGTGAATGGACACAAACACCCATCATCGTTCTCTCTGTGCGTGAAGATGAAGAAGACAAGATACGGGCGCTCGATGCCGGGGCCGACGATTATGTCACGAAGCCTTTCAGCATGGGCGAGCTTCTGGCAAGGCTTCGTGTAGCGCTCCGTCATCTGGCACAATCGGAAGACGAGCCAGTACTTACCTTCGGCAAACTGACAGTGGACTTCGCGCGTCGCCTAGTGATTGTCGACGGAAAAGAGGTAAAACTGACACCCACTGAATATGAAATTCTCAAATACCTGGCCCTGCAAGCCGGACGTGTTGTCACGCACGGGCAGCTGTTGCGCGCAATCTGGGGGCCAAACTATCAGGAACAAACACAATACCTGCGCGTCTACGTGGGGCAGCTCCGGCGCAAGATCGAGGCCGATCCGTCACAACCGGCATACATCACAACGGAAGCGGGTGTGGGATACCGCCTCATCCCACACGACTGATTCCATTTCTCAATCAAAGAGCTCTCTTTGTTGGGGGCGTCGTCCGCTTCCTCGACGTATATACAATACGCTCCATCGCCTTCTCCATGCCGTCTCGATATCATCTTTGATTGAGAAATGGTATAATATATTGATTATTCCACTCAGCATGGATACGAATTTTCAAGTATAGAAAATATGAGCACCGAGATTTTAACAATACGAGAAAGGCGATTTACCGGGGACACAGAGTCTCAATGCATGGAAGGAGGTAGACCATGAAACCTGCAACGAGAGCGGCCTTGCTATCAGGGGCAGTTTTCCCCGGCCTAGGCCAAATGTATCTGAAACGATACCTGCGAGGCACAATCATAATGGCCCTCACAGTACTCGCCCTGAGCGCCGTCATCTACATTGCGACTGTTGCCGTCTGGGAAAGCCTCAGTAATATTCAGATTGAAAACGGCGTTATTGATACGAATGCAATCTTAAATTTGTCTGGCATACGTTCCGGCAATAATACTCTCTATCTGAATATATCTTCCTATTTCATCGTATGCTGCTGGGTCTTTTCCATAGTAGACGCTTACAGCATTGGAAAACAAAAAGACCTCACCATGAAAAACGGTAAACAATAAAGCGACCTCTAAGAGCGCGCGATGATGATATTGACCCGTATTCATTCGCATCCGCGAAAAGTCTGCTCCGTCATGGCCTTTTGATCCCGACCACCTCACAGAATTGGTCGGCAAAATACTTTTTTCTAAAATAGAGGGCCAGGTTGGCAAGACTAATCAGGATGGACACCTCGACAAGAGGGCTCATGACGGCAGCGAAGGCTTGGCCTGAATTTCTGCCGAAAATGGATACGGCTATGGCGGCAGCAAGCCCGAAGTTGTTGCTTACTGCTCTGAAGGAAAGGGTCACTGTTCTTTCATAGTCCGCGCCCACCTTTTTTCCCATCTAAAAAGAAACGAAAAACATGATGCCACAGTGGATAAACTGCGGTATTGCCACCCGCGCCATGTCGAGGGGCAGCTGGACAATATATTTCCCTTTGATGATAAACATGACAATAATGGTAAAGAGTAAGGCAATGAGTGTAATGGGACTGGTCTTGGTGATGCGGGACAGCTCACTGGAAACAAATATCCCGGGGCTTGAGACTGATCAGAGTTTATGATGATGAGCGGCAAAAGACACTCCTGTTTCTGACCAACGATATTTGACGGGGAGAGTCTTATTGATATTCTTACCCTGCATCCTGGGCACCTCTCAACTATCAGAGATGAGAGACCACAAGGGGCTCTATGTTAACCGGACAGTAATGATATCAGTATATACCACTTACAGAACGACCGTTGTCCTGGTGTGGACACTTTATTTTTATGGTTTCTTTATGCTTTAGTCCTATCTTTTAACGCCAAATTTATACAAAATCGAGTAATCTTTGTAATGAACTTCCCTCCAGCAAGCTACAGGGTATCAGAGGAGAAAGCCTCTTGTACTTAGAAACTTCTTGTTTCACTCTGCAGCAAGCTGCAAGGAATAGTCATTAGAAAGATACCATACGGAGGTCCCTTTCGTGCCCGCAGATATACTTTTCATCACAATTTTTCTCGGCGTTCTTATAGGCCTGGCCGTACCTATGGGTAATTACATGGCGGCAGTTTTTTCCGGTAGACGCACGTTGATGACTCCCCTCCTTCGCCCTCTGGAGCATTTGATCTACAGGCTCTGCATGGTGCGGGAATCTGAAGAAGTGTCATGGAAACGGTATTCGCTGGCTTTTTTGATTTTCAACGGGATTGGTTTTGTGACGCTCTTTGTTCTGCAAATAATGCAAGGCCGTCTGCCACTTAACCCCATGGGTTTCGGGCCTGTCCGCTGGGACACCGCGCTCAACACGGCCATCTCCTTCGTCACCAACACAAACTGGCAGGCTTACGGCGGAGAGACGACCATGAGTTATTTCACGCAGATGCTCGGCATGACGGTACAGAACTTTGTTTCGTCGGCAGTGGGCATAGCGGTCCTGCTGCCGCTCATCCGGGCCTTCACCTACAAACTAAAAAAAACCATCGGCAATTTCTGGGTCGATATGACCCGGTCGGTCCTCTATGTTTTGCTCCCCCTGAGCATTATTCTGGCCGTCCTCCTTGTGTCACAAGGTGTTGTACAGACCTTCCACCCCTATATAAAGGCGGAGACATTGGAAGGTACCGAGCAACTCATAGCCGTCGGGCCGGCGGCCTCTCAAATCGCCATCAAGGAGCTCGGTTCCAATGGTGGCGGTTTCTTCAACGCCAATTCGGCCCATCCTTTCGAAAACCCGACACCGATCTCCAATGCCTTGGAACTCTTCGCCATCCTTCTCATACCTGCGGCGCTACCTTTCGCCTTCGGCAAAATGGTCAATAACCGACGGCAGGGCTTTGCCATCTTTGCCGCAATGATGGTTCTCTTCATCATGGGGCTCTGTGCCACGCTCGCAGCGGAGTGGAATGGAAACCCGCTTCTTTTAAAGGCCGGTGTAAAAGATGGAATCAATATGGAGGGCAAAGAAGTTCGCTTCGGGATAGGCCAATCAGTCCTCTGGGGCCAAGCTACAACGGTCACATCGAACGGGTCCGTGAATAGCATGCATGACAGTGCCATGCCGCTTACGGGCCTCCTCTACATGTTCAACATGGCCATCGGCGAGGTCATATTCGGAGGCGTCGGAGTGGGGCTCATCGGCATGCTCATGTATGCCATTCTCGCCATGTTCCTGGCAGGCCTCATGATCGGCAGGACCCCTGAGTTTCTGGGGAAAAAACTGGAATCAGGCGAGATGATCATGGCCGTCATGGTCATCGTGGCGCCCGCCATCTCATCGCTTATCTTCGCCGCTATCGCTGTGACGACAAAGACAGGTCTCGCGAGTCTGAATAACGGAGGACCACATGGCCTCTCGGAGATACTCTATGCCTTCTTCTCGGCGGCAGGCAACAACGGTTCAGCATTTGCCGGTCTTAATGCAAATACGGTTTTCTATAATCTGACTCTGAGTTTTGTCATGCTTGTCGGGCGGTTCATGACAATTCTCCCCGCTCTCGCCATTGCAGGATCACTGGCCCTCAAAAAAACCGTGCCGCCCACTTCCGCCACATTCCCTACTGCCAGCCCGCTCTTTACCGCCCTGCTTGTCGGCGTCGTCATCGTCGTGGGCGCCCTCACATTCTTTCCCGCCCTTGTCCTGGGACCATTTCTTGAACATCTCATGATCCTTGCCGGTCATACATTCTGAGGAGGAGACCGACTATGGAAAATCAAAGACCGACATTCTGGACACCTGAACTGATACGATCCTCCATTAAGGGTTCTTTTCTTAGGCTTGATCCGCGGACCCTCTGGCATAATCCCGTTATGTTCGTTGTGGAAATAGTCTCCGTCATAACCACGGTCATCTCCATTAATAACCTTATCAACAGCGGCTCCTTTTGGTTCGACATCCACATCAGCGTCTGGCTCTGGTTCACGGTACTCTTTGCCAGTTTCGCCGAGGCCTTGGCGGAAGGCCGTGGAAAGGCGCAGGCCGAAACACTGAGGCGTGCCCAGAGCGAAGCATATGCGAAACGGCTCAAATCCGATGGAGGATCTGAAACCGTCCCTGCCCTTTCCCTGCGTAAAGACGATCTTGTCATCGTAGAAGATAATGACCCGGTACCGGGCGATGGTGAGATCATCGAAGGCGTGGCTCTTGTCGACGAGTCGGCCGTAACAGGCGAGTCCGCTCCGGTCATACGGGAGGCAAAAGGCGATCGCAGCGGTGTCACGGGCGGCACGAGGGTTTTGTCCGGACGTATTATCGTGCGCATAACAGCAAACCCCGGCGAGACTTTCCTTGACCATATGATCTCCATGGTGGAGAGCGCCAAACGGCAGAAAACACCCAACGAGCGGGCCCTTGAAATTCTCCTTGTTGGCCTCACGGTCCTCTTTGTTGTGGTCGTGGGGACGCTTTTACCCTTTGCCACGTACACCACCGTCAGTATCACTATACCGGTCCTCGTGGCTCTTTTCGTCTGTCTCATACCGACAACGATCGGCGGACTGTTGCCCGCTATCGGCATCGCGGGGATGGACCGTCTCATCCAACGCAATGTCATAGCGCTTTCGGGCCGGGCCGTGGAAGCTTCGGGCGACGTCAATGTGGTACTCCTCGACAAAACAGGAACCATCACACTGGGAAACCGCATGGCCACCGATTTCATCACCGCTTCAGGCGTCTCCAGTGAAGAATTGATGGAGGCAGCGCTTCTGGCTTCGCTCGCAGACGAGACTCCTGAAGGCAGGAGTATCGTGGCGCTCGCCAAACATCATCTCAGCGTGCGTGGCCGCGATATCAAAACCGCGTCGGGTGCCGTCTTCGTTCCTTTCACACCTGAGCTGCGCATGAGTGGCATCACATGGGACGGAAAGGAAATTCGCAAAGGTGCTTCAGATGCCGTGGCACAGTTCATTCTTAAAAAGGGTGGCATAGTACCGGAGAACATCTCCACAACCGTGGACCGGGTTGGCCGCGAGGGCGGGACTCCTCTTGTGGTAGCAGATTCCGCGAGGGCGCTCGGAGTGATCTATCTGAAGGACGTCCTCAAGGAGGGCATCAAGGAGAGGCTTCACCAGCTTCGCCTGCTCGGCATACGGTCGATAATGATAACCGGTGATAATCCTCTCACTGCCGCGGCCATCGCCGCCGAGGCAGGTATTGATGATTTCGTTGCCCAGGCTCGTCCTGAAGAAAAATTAAAGCTCATCCGCAAGTATCAGGCAGAGGGCAATCTGGTGGCCATGATCGGCGACGGGACCAACGACGCGCCCGCGCTTGCCCAGGCCGATGTTGCTGTGGCCATGAACGCCGGTACGCAGGCGTCACGGGAGGCAGCAAACATGGTTGACCTCGACTCAAATCCGACAAAACTTCTCGATATCGTCGAAATCGGAAAGCAGATCCTCATGACGCGAGGCGCATTGACGACCTTCAGCGTTGCCAATGATGTTGCCAAATATTTCGCCATCATCCCTGCCATTTTCATGGGTTCCTTCCCCATGCTTGCCATACTGAATATCATGAGGCTCGCAACGCCGCAGAGCGCGATTCTCTCAGCCATCATATTCAACGCTATCATCATCCCGCTGCTCATCCCGCTCTCTTTGAAAGGCATCAAGTACCGCCCCATGACGGCCATCACGTTGCTCACGCGAAATCTCATCGTTTACGGCGTCGGCGGGCTCGTACTGCCCTTCATAGGCATCAAGCTCATCGACCTTGTGATCGTGTTTTTGCATCTCGCTTAGGAGGCATTGCATGAAAGACCTGCTGCGTTCCCTTCTCACCTTTATTATCATGTCCCTTTTAACAGGGCTTGCTTATCCATTCATCATTACCGGCATTTCAAACGTTACAATGCCCCAGAAGGCATTGGGCAGCCTTATTATCTCAAAAAATAGAGTTATTGGCTCTGTTCTCATTGGTCAAAATTTCTCCGGCACTGCATATTTCCACGGGCGTCCCTCGGCGCTGGAAAAGGCCTATGACGCAAGCAATTCAGGAGGCAGCAACGCCGGACCATCAAATAAAAAATTCCTTGAAGATGTAAGCGGGAGAATAAAAAAAGCCCGTGCGGAAAATGGTCTCGAGCATGTGGCATCCGTTCCGGCTGATATGGTCCTCGCATCTGCCAGCGGCCTTGATCCCCATATCAGTATTGAAACGGCGGTTCTTCAGATCGCAAGAGTCGCTCATGCCCGCGGTTTACCTGAAGCAAAAATCAGAAAGGCAATCGCAGACGTTGCCGAAGAACAGTATTTCGGAGGACCTGCAATCGTCAATGTGCTGAAGTTGAACCTGGCCATCGATGAACTGATGAAAAAAACCAATTATCACGGATGAAATAGATGAATAGTAGCAAGAGAACAAGGTTGTGCTGGTCATTGTGTGTGCGGCGATATACGTGGTCCCCCTTCCTGTTCAGACCGAGACAAATAGACACAGTGGGATTCATTTCCTGGCGGTCGAAGACGTGTCTCCGTCGGCACGTGAAACAACATAGATAAGCTGAGGGACAATATGCAAAAACCCTTGACCTCCTCCCCGACATGAATGACGGGGATTCCTACGACGTTCAGGCCTATGCCTGAATCGCTTAAGCGGGTTCCTGATTCATCAGGTGGCCTGACTGCGCCGTCTCTCCGCAGGCTAATTGGGCAAGTCCTGTTGCTCATATATTCCGTGCTGCGTTTACGTCCGCGTTGATCTCAAAACCACACGTGGTACACGTGAATTGTGCCTGACTTCTCTGGTTCCCAGGTGATACATGGCCGCACGCGCTGCATGTCCTGCTGGTATTTTGTGCCGGCACCGCAATAACCATACCCCCTTCCACGCCTGTTTGTACTCAAGCTGACCCCTGAACTCAAACGAGCCCTGATTGAGGATCGATCTGTTGAGGTGGGATTTGGCCTTTACATTCCTGCCGGGGTTTCAAGAGTGCCCTGTGCGGATCTGCACATGTTCTGTATCCTCACATCCTCAATACACATAATCGCGTGGTTTTTGCAGAGAGGGGTAGTGGTTTTCTGAAGGTAGTCTTCCCGGGTATTGGCAATGTCCGTAGAGACTCTCTGTAGCCTCGCTTTTATCTTCTTCCCGTTGCTGCTGAAGTTCTTCTTCCGTGACATGGCCCGTTGCGGGCGTGCAAGCCTTTTTTTGTATCTCTCAAAGCCCTCCCACCGGTTCAGAGGGTGTTCCGTCTGAGAGCGTGGCAAGCTTCGCTATGCCGGCATCGGTTGCGATCGCAGAATGGGAAGGATGTACCGGTCGGTCAACTTCTCTTTCGGTCTGTAGGGATACAAACCAGTGCTTGCCTGAACGGGACACGGTGACGTTCTTCGGAATGCCCTCAATGGCGCGACTCTTTCTGGAGCGAATCCATCCGAGCTTCGGGAGAGAGGTGCGGCTGTTATCTTCATCTATGGTGAATCCCCGGGGATACCGGAAGGAATCACCCTTGCCCTTCTTCTTGAACCGGGGAAAGTCCGCACGTTTCTGAAAGAAGTTGGCGTATGCTCGTTCAAGGTCTTTGAGAGTTTGTTGTGAGGGAGTTTCTCTGAGAAAAGGATTGTGTCTCTTCCAAGAGGAAGAGGAGGGCTATTGTGTTATAGCTTCTCTTTGTTGTCGGGAAGCTCCTTTTGCAAGGCTGACGCCTTGTTCCGGACAAATTGGCAGCTCCCGGCAACCTGTCGCAGTTGCCTCCTGTGCGTGCCGTTGGTCTTTAACTGGTATGTATATGCTTGCAAGCGTATCATGAGCTATATTCCTTTGGCCTATGGACGCTGACAAGGAAATTCCACACGGAAGGCGGTGCACTTTTGTGGAAATGAACGGGGAAGACGACCACGTGCACCTGTTCGTTGAATATCCTCCCATAATAGCTATTACCCGTCTGGTGAATAGCCTGAAGGGTGTTTCTTCACGTCTGCTTCGCACGCAACGTCCTGATATTACAAGACGATATTGGAGAACAGGTTGTGGGGCCCTTCATATGGTGCCGCCTCTTGCGGTGGTGCACCCTTGAGTATCACCAAAGAGTATATTGAACAGCAACAAACTCAAGACTGAAAATGCTGTGCCTTATATCCCCGGCCTGAACATAGGGGTTTACGGCACGAGTGATAACGGGATGGCATTCCAAGATGAGGTTGAGAAAACAGTTTCCGAATATTCAGGTCCTGTGTAAAAAATTGCAAGGAGCCCTATCCCGTAAAGTAGTTTTGTCTGCGGCAAACAACACCCACCCAAATCGCAGGCGAATTAGCATTATACATGTATCCAGCGCATCGCTCCCAGCGATGACAGGCTGGAAATGGCGTTCAGGATTCGACGCTGGTCGATGAGAAGTTCCTTATATGAGTCCACTATACCAATGACCCCGACAGTCTCGTCCTGGGTTTTCATGGGCATGAAAAAAACTTGCACGTCAGCGAGGGTCTGCGTGCCGGCACCAGCCATCTCTTCATGTCCGTAGGTCCATTCGGCAATGGCAATCTCATGAGGGCTGAGGTCCATATCCGGTCTGCTCCGCGCCCACACCTGCAGGCCGCCGTCTTTCCGACTGAAAAGTACGAAGGCTGGCGCGTCGGTTACCTTCGCGATGTACTTGATCAGGATATGGCTAATGTCGTCGAGGACCGTTGTGCGCAAAAGAGGAAGTATGTTTCTCAAATCTCCCGAGTTCTGCGTAAACCCGTCAACCAACTGCTCCACAGGGGGCATCATGAGGAGTTCCTTGCTCATCTCTTCTATGAGAGAGATGCGCTGGACGCGACGTTGCAGAAAAAGGTTCTGCTGTTTCGTTATTTTGACAAGGTGCCCGACAACCACTGAGGTAAAAAAGAATACAACAACATTAACGATGTCGTAGGTATGATTCATCGAGAAGCTGAAGCGCGGCTCCACAAGAAAATAATCAAAGGCCAGAAGACTTACCATGGATGCAAATAACGATGGTATCATGCCGAAAAAAAGCGCGCTGGCAATGGTCGCAATGAGATAAAGAAACACGAGCGATCTCGGATTAACAACGGTCTGCAAAAAGAAGTTCAAACACGTAATACCGGCAACCATGATGAGAGGGATCGCATAGTCCTTTGGACGAAGAGTAAATCTCCATGTATCAGGTTTTACTGAAATCTCTTTTTTTGCCACTGTCGGCGTTACGAGGTGAAGCTCGCAATCGGTCTTTGCATGGAGCAGACGATTGATCGGAGACCCCCTCAAGAACCCGCTCAGGGGTGATCTCAAGGGTTTTCCAATTACAATACGGGTAATACTGTTCTCCTCAGTAAAACGAAGTATCTCGTCCGCAATGTCGGTCCCCGTCAGGGTTACCGCTTTCGCTCCTAACTCTTCTGCCAGATTTAAGGCATCCGCTAAATAACCTTTTTCGGCTTCCGATGGCTCCTTAACAGAGGGTGTATTCACATAAACGGCATACCAATCCGCGTGTGTTTCTTGTGCGATATTGTACGCACGACGGAGTAATTGCTGTGTATATTGATTCGGTGCTATGCAGACTACCAGCCTTTCTCCTGCGGGCCAGGTGCCTGTGATTGCCTTGGCCTTCATATAATTCAGCAGTTCCGAATCCATCTTCCGGGCGACAAGGGTAAGTGTCAGCTCTCTGAGTGCAACCAGATTCCCACGCTGAAAAAAATTTTCCATGGCCCGTTTTGCACGATCGGGTACGTAGACTTTCCCTTCTCTGAGCCGCTTGGAAAGCTCCTCCAGAGGGATGTCGATCACCTGTACTTCATCGGCCCTGTCCAGCATAAAATCCGGGATGGTCTCCTGCATCCTGATGCCTGTAATGCTCTCCACGACATCAACCTGACTCTGAAAGTGTTGTATGTTGACGGTCGTATAGACATCTATTCCGCTTCCGAGAAGCTCCTCCACATCCTGATATCGCTTGGGATGGCGACTACCGGGGGCGGTCGTATGAGCAAGCTCGTCAACAAGCACAACGGAAGGCCGCCTTGTGAGGACAGCATCGATGTCGAGCTCTTCGAGAACAATATTTTCGTAGGGTACAAGCCGTTTCGGAACGATCTGAAGATCGGTAAGGAGCGCCTCTGTCTCGACGCGTTTGTGCGTTTCTACAATACCCACGGCAACATCTTCTCCACGGTCTTTCAGAACATGGGCTTCCTGGAGCATGGCATACGTCTTTCCAACACCCGGCGCATATCCAAGAAAGATCTTTAACCGACCCCCCCTTGTTTCCTCACGTTCTACTTCCTTGAGGAGTGCATCAGGATCGGGCCGGGCGGTTGTTTCAAAGCCGTCATTCTTTTTCATTTCATCGCTGCCTTCGCCTCAAACGTTTTGGCTGCAAGCTGTGAAACAGCAAAATATTTCATCTTTCCAGTGTTTCTATTCTATCACAATTAACAAAAAGATACCTTGCAAAAGAGTCTGTGGAGAGCGTTACAAAGCCAGAGGCGGACGTGCGCAAACCCTGCTTTTTGGGCATAAATCCTTGATCATTCTTGAGCGAGAAGTCGGAGCTGTGACCGCTTCCTGTTAGACGGGGAGCACCCATGCGGGTGGCAGGCACAAGCCCCGCTATGGAGGTGAAGCAATATGTATGGCTCACCTGTGTGAGTGAGGGGGGGCTCCATGGGCTTCGCTCGTAGAGGAGGCGACGCCAGCCCTGCTAATTGCACGGCTATGAATAATATGTTATAAAAAACCATGTTCGTTGACTCTCACTGCCATCTCGAAATGGACAATTACGATGAGGACCGAAAGGCCGTTATTGAAAAATCCGTGCAAGAACATCTTCGGTACATACTTACCGTCGGCACAGAAGAAGCGCACTTTGACAAGGTCATCGAAATAATCGATACATACCCGGCAGTTTACGGCGCGCTGGGTATCCACCCTCATAACAGTAGCGATTACAGCCCTGCTGTGGCCGAGAGAATCAGGCGCCTGGCAGGTCATCCAAAAATAGTGGGCTATGGGGAGATCGGCCTCGATCTCTTCAAAAACTATTCTCCCAAGGAAGTACAGATCAAGGCCTTCACGGAACAACTGGAAATGGCGCAGGAACTTCGCCTGCCTGTCATTGTCCATTCCCGTGACGCAAAAGAAGAGACGTATACAATTCTCAAAAGACTTCACCGGAATGGAAATGGCGGTGTAATTCACTGCTATTCCTACAATCTCGAGTATGCACGAAAGTTTCTCGACATGGGTTTTTATGTTTCTATACCTGGGACAATAACGTATAAGAACACCGAGGAACTCATCAAAGTCGTCCAATATATCCCTGACGACAGGGTGCTGGCCGAAACCGACGCGCCTTTTCTCACACCCAGGCCCCACAGAGGGAAGCGAAATGTTCCTTATTATGTAAAGCTCACTATCGAAAAAATGGCCGCCTTGCGGGGCAAAGATAAAGAGGAGCTCGGATCAATGATTTGTGATAATTTCGTAAGGCTTTTTTTAAGAAAGGCAAAAGGGGAGAGACCGTGAAACCGACAGTTATCATTGTCGATATGCTCGAGGGGAATTACAGTAAAGAGAGAAAAGGCGAGAAAGAGGAGGAGAAGATCATACCGCTCGTGCGAGATACTTTAAAGCAATGCCGACATCTCTCGATACCCGTCATCTTCGCGTGCGACAGCTTTCTGGAAAAAGATTTTATCTTCAAGGGACGAATGAAACCTCATGCAATCCGGGGAACAAAAGGGACGCAACCGCTCTCTGATCTGGGGCCGGAAATAACGGACATTATATTGGAAAAACGAAGATTCAGTGCCTTCTTTAAAACCGATCTAGACCAGACACTGAGAACTTTGGGTGTCGATACCGTCGCAGTAGGGGGTATCAATACCCATTTCTGCGTCCTCGCAACGGCCTTTGACGCTATCTGCCACGATTTCCATACGGTCATTCTGGAAGATCTGAGCGCCTCTTTCAAAAAGGAGATCCACGAACACTGTGTCGACGCGTACAGAAACTCCGCCATTTATCCCCTCCTGAGGGTTATGAAATCGGATGACTTCCTGAAAGAGATTTCCGGGGTCCCGGTGCATGAGTAAGAAAAGAACGCCCAATATATACATCCGTCAGTATCACGAATTTAAACAAAAACCTCCTCGAGTGCGGAAGCCTTTTCTCATCGCATTGATCGTCATTTTCGTTCTCGCCGCGGGAGGTATGGCATACATCTATAGGGACTTATGGATGAAAAAACCGCAACAGATAACCACCTTCATTCAGAAAGACACAATATCGCTCTATATTCCCAAAGGCCAAGGCAAACTCGCCGAAAAGAGGATTGACATTCAAAGCAACATGGGTGACAGAGAAAAAGGGGATACCATTTTAAGAAATCTTAAAAACCTCAATGTTATTCCCGAGACGGTTGTACTGAACGACTTCGCCATGGATTCCGACGGCATCATATATCTGAACTTCTCGAAAACGTTTGGAGAAGGTAAGATCTCTGCCATCGGGGAAATTCTGAGAACATTTTCCATCGTCAATACCTTCCTTGCAAACTTTAGAAACACAAAAGGAGTGCTGCTGCTTACCGAAGGACAGCCTGTCTACACGCCCGGGGGCGCAATCTACGCGTATAAGCCGTTGGAATTTAATCAAGATTTGCTGGAGGACTAAATGATTGACCCGAAACTCGTCAGAGAAAACATTGGCATCCTAAGAGAAGCCCTCAAGAAAAGAGGCACAACTTTCGACACGGCACGGCTTGTCAGCATCGATGAAAAGAGGAGAAAACTGATTCAGGAATCCGAAAAGGTGAAAAATGAAAAGAACGCCCTCTCTGATGAAATCGCACAGTCGAGAAAAACCGGCATGCATCCTGCCGAAAAGATAGGGCACTTGAGGACCCTGAGCAAAGAAATCAACGGGCTTGAAGAGCAGTTGAAAGGAATTGAAAAGGAATGGGAAGATATCCTTCTCGTCATCCCCAATATCCCCCACGAATCAGTTCCCCTCGGCACCACCGATGAGGACAACAAAGTCGTAAGAACCTGGGGAGAAAAACCCACATTTGATTTTGAACCCCTCGCCCATTGGGACCTTGGTGAAACGCTTGATATACTCGATTTCAAGAGGGCGGCAAAGATTACCGGATCACGTTTCACACTCTACAAATCTTATGGCGCGCTTATGGAACGCTCACTCATCAATTTCATGCTCGACCTTCACGTACAAAAACATGGATACACGGAAGTCTTGCCTCCCTTCATGGTAAACCGGGAAACAATGACAGGGACAGGTCAATTGCCGAAATTCGAGGAAGAACTCTTTCACCTCGAGGGCCTTGATTATTTCCTCATTCCAACGGCAGAAGTCCCTGTTACAAATATTTACAGTAATGAAATACTGAAGGAAGAAGAGCTGCCCATAAAGTATGTCGCTTATAGCCCCTGTTTCAGAAAAGAAGCAGGCGCGCACGGCAAAGATACACGGGGGCTCACACGGCAACATCAGTTTAATAAGGTGGAGCTTGTCAAATTCGCTCACCCGAATAATTCTTACAACGAGCTTGAAGGGCTTCTCCTTGATGCTGAAGATGTTCTCAAGGGATTGAACATTCACTACCGGGTTTCCCTTTTATGTGCCGGCGACCTCGGGTTCTCCTCAGCAAAAACATATGATATAGAAGTGTGGTTGCCTGGACAGAATATTTACCGGGAGATATCCTCCTGCAGCAATTTTGAATCATTCCAGGCACGCAGAGCCAAGATCAGGTACAGAAGATCAAACGGAAAGGTTGACTTGTTGCATACTCTCAATGGATCGGGCCTTGCTATAGGAAGGACCGTTATGGCGGTCATGGAGAATTATCAGACAAAAGAAGGCTTCATAACGGTACCCGAAGCCCTGAGAACATATATGCATGGGATTACGAGGGTTCCACCTGGTTAGCAAGCAACTGTTCTATCCGTCTGATGATTGAGGGATCTTCTTCGATTTCCCTGATATCAGAAAGTAGTTCGTATGAATTATCACCAAAAAGGGAATGGAAAAATTCGATAGTTTGGAGCCTCAATTGCGTATCTCCAAGTTCTTTAAGAGTATTCATGATGGCAATGATTGCCTTCTTCTTCCCGGTACGGCTTATACCTTTGACAAGAAGGCTCTTAATCTCTAAAGCGGTCTCCTTTTTCAGATGGAGGAGAAGCGGATTGATCATATCCTTATCCTGAGTATGAACGAGAAGTTGTATCGCTTTTATCCTTATCTCAGCATCATCGATATGAATGAGCGTCAGGATGGGCTGAATGTCGATACCCTTGCCATCCTTTATTATCTTCTCAAAAAAATGTTCGTAGCCCCTTCGATGCTCAATAAGACTCGCCAGAAGAAGACCAGCCTCCTCTTTTGTAAAAGCCATATGATCTTTCCATGTATCAATAAGTGCTAAGGCAGCATTATCAAGAGTCGTTCGATTGAACATACAGTTCTTGAGGATCATTCGTATCTTTTTTCTTTCCTCAAAGACATCGAGCTTTAACGCAGTATAGATCGGTTCTCTGAGATATCGGTTCGTCAATGAATAATAGGTATTCTCCGGTGAACCTATTTCTTTGAGGATATCTTTTTCCTTGAGCGTGCTGATATAGTTAAGAATGGTTTCGTAGGGCAAAGAGGTTTCGTAAAAAATCTCTTCCAACGTATGTCTTTCCAGGGTCCTTTCACGCTTGTCTACAAAAATTGTCATAAAAGACCTGAATTCGAACCTGTCTTTGAGTACCAGCAACAGATCTTCCAACATCCTATTGGGATCCAAGTTGGCCTGCAGAAGTTCTAATTCTATGGGTTTGTAATATGTATTGCCATCATTCGATTCGACTGATGTCTTATCGTCTGTAATCGGCTTAATTTCAAAAAATGACGATGCGCGCAACGCCTCAAAGAGAGGCTGCCAGTGGAAGAAGGTTTCTTTATCGCCACAGATGATAATATAAATATTCCCCTCTCTCCTGCAAAAATCTAGAAACCTTTCAAATTTTTCCCTCTCTTTCGGGTCAATAGAGGTGAGTTTCTCGACTGAATCGATAATAAAAAAACAGGGTGCCTCTTTCAAAAGTTTCATACAGAGAGAGACGATGTCGAGCCCCTCAGGATATGAAAACTGCATCCTCTGGCCAATCACGTCTCTTATTTCGCTCGTCGGACGAGACCACATCTCACAGTAAAAAACATTGGGACTCATGACAAACAGTTGCGATACGATAAAGGACTTGAGGACGGTTGTTTTTCCGATACTCATGTCTCCGACAACCATGACATATCCCTCATCAAAGAGCCTATCCAGAATACCATTTGCCTCGTCCCAGCGTTCAAAAGGAGGGCCCTCAAACTCATTGTAGGGAGAGAGCTTCGGCATCGTAGAAACATCCCTGTCATAAGAAAAATCACTGCTAATCTGCCAGACGATCTCCTTATACTGGAATCCCAGTCTGCCGTTTACATTGTTCCTGAAACGGGTAAACATGTTCTCGACATATCTTTTTGCGTTCTCCAGAGCATGGAGTTCGTAAGGGAAATTCGCACAGTACTTGATCGTGATGACGCCCTCGTTACTGTCGAAGTCAATAGTGGCCTCGTGGGGTCTCAATATAATCTGGGGGTCCTTATATCGCTTAAGAGACAAATAACGCATATCAGAATAAAACATATCAATGAGCAGGTGGGCGAAGTTGAAAAGATATTCGAAGGTCTTTGGATTACGGACAATTGCTTTGGAGTCCTTATCCGTGATTTCCCATTCGGAGGGGATCTTCTTTACCACGTGGGCAAAAATCAAATCGTTGATAATCTCGATGGCACTTGCCGGTATGTCCAATTTTTTTCCGATCTCGTAGTTTATAAAAAGCTTTTTTCCATCGTCATCGATATTTTCCAGGATCTCTCTGTTGACGCTCCAGTCAAGTTCTTTTGCGAACCCAACATCATGCAGATAGAGTGTGCCCAGCAGCGTGAATATCTCCCCTGAAAACATCTCTTCAGTACGATCTTTGGGATCAGGAATCATCCTTTCCACAAGATCTTTCAGCATCTCCACGTGATACTGAAGGGGCAGATCGACACCGGGAAAAATCTTGTCTTGACAAAAGGCTTTTAAATCTAAAAACCTCTCATGAAGCTTGAGTTCCCTCTCTTTTTCTTTCAGGACGTCTTCAAGCTTTGATTTCATTTGATCCTCCGAGATTCGCTTTCCAGGAAGATTCAGTCCGATAAATTATGTGAGCAAGTTCTTATGAATGATAATGCTTCTGCGGTAGTTCAACGAAGTTTTCTTCTCCACAGAAAGATAAGAGGGCTCGCGACGAAAATGGAAGAGTAGGTCCCGATGAGTACCCCGATGAGGAGTGCCAGTGAAAAGTCGAAGAGCACTCTGCCTCCGAGGACCAGAAGGGCTGCGATTACCAGTACGACGGTCATGGAGGTAATAATTGTCCGGCTCAAAACTTCGTTAATGCTGTTATTAATAACATCTCCGAAGTCTGATTTCGCTTTCATCTTCGCCATGTTTTCTCGGATCCTGTCATATACGACAACCGTGTCTGTCAGTGAGTACCCAGCGATGGTCAGAAGCGCTGTAATAAAAAGGATATTCATCTCTCTGCCGAGCACAAAGAAAAGACCGAGCATGACGAGAACGTCATGGAAGGTGGCAACGGTAGCGGCAACGCCAAAGACGAAGTTGAATCTTAATGCAATATATATGATGATGCCTATAAGCGATAGAATAACGGCGATAATTGCAGACCTTTTCAGCGTCTTTCCAACGGCTGGTCCGACCATATTGCTGCTCAGGACCTCATACTTCTTGTCCTGTAAAGTGGCTCCAAATATTTGCTGAACCTTGTCAACAACCCTTTCTTTCTCCGTGTCGGTACTTTTTGTCTTAATGAAAAATTGATTTGTTCCGCTCACCTGCTGTATTTGCACGTCATGTACACCGTTATTTATCAAAACGCTTCTGAGTTCTCCGATGTTTATGGGTTGGCGGAAACTAATGAGAAGGTTCGCTCCACCCGTAAAATCTTCACTCAGGTTCGCCTTACCTATAGATACCATGACAAAACCGATAATGCCGAGCAACACAAGTATTGCAGAGAAAACAAAAGTTATGTTTCTCATGCCAATAAAATCAATCTTTGTGCCTTTTATAATTTCCCGAAATTTCATCAGATGCTCAAACTCCTCGGCTTGTATTTTACGACAACCCAGTCAAATATCAGCTTCGATCCGAAAACAGCAGTAAAAAGATTTATGACGATGCCGATACCCAACGTTAACGCAAAGCCCTGTATCGGCCCAGTACCGAAGGTAAACAAGACGGCGGTGGTGATGAGGGTCGTGACGTGGGCATCGATAATTGTGAGCCAGGCTCTGGAATAACCGGCATCGATAGCAGCCCTCACTGTCTTACCGAGCCGCAGTTCCTCCCTGATCCTCTCGAAGATAATAACATTCGTATCAACACCGATACCCATGGTAAGGATAATACCAGCTATACCGGGCAGGGTCATCGTGAAATTGAAGATATTGAATACGCCGAGGAGATAAATAAGATTGAGGAACAGGGCAATATCGGCAACGGTACCCGACAGCTTGTAATAATAGATCATGAAGAAAATGACAAGAATAGCGCCGAGTATAGCAGCCCGCATGCCCATTCTGATAGAATCCTGACCGAGCGCCGGTCCGATGGTAAGGTTATGGACTACCTTTACGGGCGCCGGAAGCGCACCATTTCGCAATACGTTAGCAAGGTCCGTGGCCTCATCCATAGTAAAATTACCAGTTATCTGTGCTTTCCCTCCCGATATTCTCTGCTTTATCGCTGGAGCTGAGTAAACAACGTTGTCAAGGACGATAGCGAGTCGTTTTTCGACATTTTCGGCAGTGACCTTATCAAAACGATCAGCGCCCTCCTGATTGAACTCGATCCCCACTGCGATCTCGCTTCCAATACCACCGCGGCCCGATCCGTACTGCACTCGCGCATCGGTCAGAAGGTCGCCCGTCAAGACACTTTGTTTTTTGACGAGGATGGGCGACGTTGTGGTTACGCCGGTCTCCCGGTTCTTGTGCCTCTCCATTAATAACTCATCGCCATCGGGTATCTGACCCGTTTGTACTCTTGACGTATTCTCTTCATCGACAAGCTTGAATTCAAGCTGGGCTGTTCTTCCAATCAAGTCCAGGGCCCTCTGAGGGTCTTTTATACCCGGCAGCTGAACGACTATCTGGTTTGTACCCTGTTGAACGATAACCGGTTCAGATACCCCGAACTGGTCTATCCTGTTTCGTATTGTTTCAAGGGCCTGATGTACGGCATTATCTTTTATCGTGGACAATTCCTTCTCCGGCAGAAGAAATTCAAGCTGGACCGTATCTTCCTCGCTCTTTGACGTTCCCGCTGTCAATTCGGGGAATCTGTTTCCTATAAGGTTATAAAGCTTCTCCTTCTGGTCTGACCTGATAGTAATAAGCACAGAGTACTCTTCCTTGTCGAGAGCAAGGAAACGGATCCCATTGCTGATCATAGCGTCCTTTAAGGACGTAAATTTCCTGTCTACCATATTCTCCATCAGCTTCGCCATATCAAGCTCTAGGAGCAGGTCCATACCACCTTTTAAATCGAGTCCGAGGCGAATCTTGCTCGATGGAAGGTACTTCTTCATTTCACCCTGCGGTTCATATACGTTGGGCACAAGAAAAACCACGAACACAATCAAAAAAGCGAGGACAACGATAAATCTCAGTTTTAACGACTTAAACACGCGCCAACCTCATGGAGTCAATTAAACAAAACATAGCAAAAATATATTCATATGAGCTGTTTGTCAAGAGAAATCTCTCTTTCATCAGGCGTCTTGAAAGACTTGATTGCCCGCTAAACCACATAAAACGTATGTAAACCCCGTCTTAATTATCCGAAGAACCATATGGTCAAGAACCTCCCGTCCCTTTTGCAAAAACATGTGGGTAAAGAATCATTTTAACCATATAAGGCCGATCATTGTTTTCCAAAATAATCCAAGACAAAACTCCGCCTCCTGATAGGACAGGGGTTTAGGACAGATAAATCCTTGATTCCCGGATAAGGTTGGCAGAAGAGCATGGCGATAAACTCCCGGCAGGTAAACCCTTTCGTCCCTTTTCTTCCTTTAACTCTTTCACTACGGAGTAGAACTCCATCTTTGAGAATATGTGTAGAATCTGTCCAAATATGCTGCTAAACTTATTCATGGGACGCCTTTTTGTCACGGATATTGTTTGTTTGACCAATTTAGATTCTACCTGCTTTGAGGCGCTCCCTTAAAGTTTATTTCTAGCAGGTATGGTTGAGTATAGGACATTTGGTTTTCCTTCATGGTTTTTTCCATCCCCTGACATGCCGATGATACTGCAGCTATAATTGGCATCTTTTATAGGCTTTTTACACGCTAAAGATCATCTTGCAGCTTTTTTGTGGTAACTGTGGATGAAGGCAAAACGGTCATGTGTATATTCGTACTTTATGCCGGGCCTTGGTTCTCCGGAAGGCTTATTTATGACTGAAAGCAGTCTGCTTTTCGCCATGTTCTTTCCATACTGAGTTATTGAGAGGGAACCGATAAGGAAGAAGGGTCGGATCTTTCTTGTGTTTCCTCGCGTAAAACCCGGGGCCCTACGAGCTGAGGCACTCCTGTTTCAGGTTACCTCTTGATTTGAATTTACACCATATTATTCATTTAAGTTGTTTTCGATCAATGCAATCTAATTTTCTGGACTCTCTAATATTGTATAGTATATCATTATTTTCAATCAATAGGTATTATAATAATAGTTGCGTTTTACAAATATGGATAAGGAACAGATAAGAACAAAAATTGAAGAGTTAAGAAAAAAATTAGAATATCACAATTACCGGTACTACGTCCTCGACGACCCACAGATCACCGACGCGGAGTACGATCGTTTCCTGAGAGAACTTGCAGACCTCGAAACGAAATACCCTGAATTTTTCGACAGCAATTCTCCGACTCAAAGGGTTGGGGGCAAACCTCTTGATGAATTTTCCACTGTTACCCATACGATTCCCATGCTCAGCCTTCAAAATGCCATGACCATTCAAGAAATAATAGATTTTGATAAACGCGTGAAAAAACTCCTTAACGTTAACCACACTGACTATGTCATCGAAGTAAAAATCGACGGGCTCGCTGTTGAGCTTGTCTATGTCAACGGTATATTCACCCTCGGCGCAACAAGAGGAGACGGATATATTGGCGAAGATGTAACACAGAATTTGAAGACGATCCCTTCGATTCCTATGCAACTTTTCGCGGAGGACCATGTCCCCGTCCCTGAAAGGCTTGAAGTACGAGGAGAGGTGTACATGGGGAAAAAAGAGTTCATTGCCCTCAACGAGTCCCGCGCACTTTCCGGCGAGCCTCTCTTCGCAAATCCAAGAAACGCTGGCAGCGGCTCTATCCGTCAATTAGACTCAAGGGTCACGGCAGGAAGAAAGCTGAACATCTTCTGTTACGCGCCCGGTCAAATTATCGGGATCACTGTCAATACCCAATTTCAGTTTCTTCAGTATTTGAAGGCGTGGGGTTTCAGGGTCAATCCCCTGGCAAAGCTCTGCAAAAATATCGATGAAGTCATAGATCACTACCGCTACATTGAGTCCATCCGCGACCAAATCCCCTACGAGATTGACGGTACCGTTATTAAGATAAATAGCATTGAGGACCAGAACAAACTCGGTACCGTTTCCCGCTCCCCGCGGTGGGCAATGGCATTCAAGTTCGAGGCCCGCGAAGCAGTCACCCTTGTTGAAAATATCATTGTCAGCGTGGGGAGGACAGGAGCGCTCACGCCTGTTGCCGTATTGACTCCGGTGGCTATCGGAGGCGTAGAAATCTCACGGGCAACACTCCACAATGAAGAGGAAATCAAACGAAAAGATATCAGGATAGGCGATACTGTCGTTGTGACGAGGGCCGGTGATGTCATTCCCGAAGTGGTGAGAGTGATAAAAGAAAAACGATCCGGCGCCGAGAAGTCCTTCATCATGCCTCACAAGTGCCCGGTTTGTAACGAGACCGTTATAAGACCGGAAGGCGAAGCCATCAGGCGCTGTGTGAATATAAACTGCCCCGCCCAGATAAAAGGGAGGATCGAACACTTCGCATCGAAAAGGGCAATGGACATAGATGGGCTTGGAACAAAGCTTATAGAACAGTTGGTTGATAAGGGGGTCATTCAAGACGTCTCCGATCTCTATTATTTGAAAAAGGGAGATCTAAGCGCCCTGGAAAGGATGGCCGAAAAATCAGCACAAAACATTATGGAGGCTATCGATGATTCCAAAAAGAGGTCCTTTGCGCGGTTCATCTACGCCCTCGGTATCCGAAACGCTGGCGAACATATTTCCGGCCTCCTCGCGGACCGATACGGGGACATCCGTAAGCTCATGGAAGCAAGCACGGAAACCCTCCTAACGATACAGGAAATAGGGCCCGAAGTGGCAGGGAGCATCGTTACCTTTTTCAAAGATAAGAAAAATAGAAGAACTATCGAACGCATTTTCGCGGCAGGTCTTGTTCTCGAATACGGTAAAAAAAAGGCCGCGAAACTCGATGGTCTCATATTCGTCTTCACCGGTTCTTTGAAAAGCATGTCGCGAGATGAAGCAAGGAAGGCGGTGGAAGAGCTGGGCGCGCAAACAGCATCATCGGTAAGTAAGAATGTGAATTATGTTGTCGCGGGGGAAGAGGCAGGCTCAAAATTGGACAAAGCAAGGGCCCTCGGCATAAAAATAATAGACGAAGAAACATTCCTCACATTCATAGGGATGGATCAATGAAGCGTAGAAAACAAAAAGATCCCATCATCGCTATTATCGGTGGTACTTCACTGATGGATTCTCAGCTTTTTTCTACCTGGAAGAAAGAACGGATAATAACTGCCTATGGCATGGTTGAGACCAAGGAAAAGGGAGGAGTGATCTTTCTCCAGAGACACGGAGAACCGCCGGTCTCCCCCCATATGATCAACCACAGGGCAAATATCCAAGCACTGAAAGATCTGGGGGCAGAAAAGGTCATCGCAATAAATTCTGTGGGAAGTCTTAAGCTTTCGCTGAAACCGGGCACTATCATCATTCCCGACAATTTTATCTCCATCTGGAACGTACCGACGTTCTTTGATCGGGAGATAAATTTTATCGTGCCCGAAATGGAGAAGAAACTCGGAACATCACTGTGCAATCTGTGTAAGGAGCTGAAGATAGGCGTCCGCTATGGAGGCGTCTACATCCAGACTATCGGACCTAGGCTTGAGACAAAAGCCGAGATAGTCATGCTGAAACCGTATGGTCACGTTATCGGCATGACCATGGCGTCAGAGGCAACACTTTGTATGGAATACGAAATACCATACGCAAGCCTCTGTTCTATCGATAATTACTGCAACGGTATCCTTCGGGTCCCGCTCACTATGGAAAAAATAAAAAAGAACGTTACAAAAAATATCAAAACCATCGAAGGCGTGATTGAATCACTCATCGCAAGAGGCATTCCATGAAAATACTCATAAAAGACGTCCTTCTTGAGGGGACCACAACGAATATTTTTATTAATGATGGCCTTATTGAAGAGATCGATCCGGGTTGCGCCCGCACGGCCGACAAGATCATCAATGGAAAGAACAAAGCCGCCTTGCCCTCTCTCATCAATGGCCATACGCATGCTGCCATGACACTTTTCAGAGGCTACGCCGATGACATGCCCCTTAAGAACTGGCTTAAAGAAAAGATATGGCCACTGGAGGCAAAGCTCACAGAGGAAGATGTCTACTGGGGCGCAAAACTCGCATGCCTTGAAATGATCAAAAACGGCATCACCCTTTTCAATGACATGTACTGGCACTGGGAGGCAACGGCTCAAGCCGCCTGTGATATGGGGATACGAGGATTTGTGAGCGCTGTCTTCATCGACATGTTCGATCCGAAGAAGAGCGACGAACAGATTGTGGAGAACATGAGGCTTTTTGAGCTCTCCGAAAAATATAAACCCTATGTTACCTTCACTTTCGGTCCCCATGCAATCTATACTGCCTCACAGAAAAGTCTGGAATGGATACGAAATTTCTCGGAAGAAAAGGATATCCTCATCCACATGCACCTGGCGGAAACACAGGACGAAACGGATTTCTCGAAAGAAAAGTACGGTCTTACGCCCGTTGAGTTCCTCCATTCCATAGACCTGCTCTCGGAACGGTATATCGGTTGTCATGGCTGCATGTTAAACGAACTCGATACTGGCATCCTCAAGGAAAAAAAAGTAAAATTTGTTCACATTCCCGTCTCAAACCTGAAACTGTCCGTAGACAGCGTCTTTCCGCACTCTCTCATGGAATCGAACCATATTCCCTATTGCTTCGGCACAGACGGCTGCGCGTCGAACAACCATCTTGATATTATCGAGACAATGAAGTTCGCGTCCCTTCTTGCAAAATTCTTTTCTCATGATCCCACGATGCTTCCTGCAAGGGCGACTTTCGACCGCGCCACACAAGTCGCGGCCCACATCTTCCGTCTGGGCGACTGGCAGATAAAAGTCGGCAAGAGTCCCGACATCATGCTCGTCAACCTTGCGAGACCGGAGTTTATTCCCAACTTCGACATCTATTCTGATATTGTCTATGCGGCAAACGGTTACGTTGCCGACACGGTGATCTGCATGGGAAAGGTCGTCATGGAAGGCGGATACGTGCCGGATGAAGAAAAAATCATGGCAAAGGCAAAAAAAGTCGCCAGGGTGCTTGTTGCGAGATGAGATTTGTTTGCGATATCATGCTTGGGCGGCTCACAAAATACCTAAGAATGTTTGGTTTCGATACAGCCTCAATAAAAAAACTTGGTGCCCTGGAAACATACAGGAATATGGCCGACCCCCCTCTTCTTTTCACAAGAAGGACAAAACCAATTCCATATCAACCGGTAATTTTCATCACGTCCAACGACATCATCGCACAACTCGAAGAAGCTCGACACATTATAAAACCTGCCGTTGACCGTAACTCTTTCATGACGCGGTGTATTAAATGCAACACCTTGCTTAAGGTTGTCACCAAAGAAAATATCGAAGGCCTCGTTCCTGAATATATCTATCACCACCACAAACAATTTAAAACATGTCCTTCCTGTAAAAAGGTTTACTGGGAGGGCACTCATACGGAACGGATGAGAAAAATGATAGGGCATTTTATGATCGATGATACAGATGCATCGGCGGACGTCAATAACGCATAGCGGGCAAAAAGGACAGGTATATGGGATTCCCTTTCCAAAAAATGATGGATATACTGCAGAAGCTTTTTTCTAAAGACGTGCCTGTAGTTACCAAGATTTCGCAGAAGGAAAGAAGGGACCCCTTTCTCGTGCTCATTGGCACTCTTCTGAGCCTCCGAACGAAAGACGAACTCACAGAGAAGGCAATGGAAAGATTGACAAAACGAGCCAGGACACCGCAAGAAATTTTGGGCATCTCGGAAAAAGAACTTGAGAGGCTTATTTATCCCGTGGGCTTCTACAGGAACAAATCACACACCCTCAAAGATGTTTCGCGAATAATTATAGACAAGTATGGCGGGCACGTTCCTGATTCAATAGATGAACTGCTGACAATGAAAGGTGTGGGAAGAAAGACAGCCAATCTCGTCATCACCGAAGGTTACGGCAAATTGGGTATTTGTGTTGATACTCACGTTCATAGAATCTCGAACAGGTTGGGATTCATATTGACGAAAAATCCGTACGAAACCGAGGAAGCATTGAGAAAGATACTCCCCAGGAAGTACTGGATTATATACAATACCCTGCTTGTTACCTTTGGAAGACGCATCTGTCGTCCTATATCGCCTTTCTGCGACACCTGTCCTCTGTCCGACATCTGCAAAAAGGTTGGCGTAACACGTCACAGATGAATTGAATTTTCATTGTAGATGAGAACCGTGAAAAAGAAAGAACTTGTTCAGTTGTAGGGTAAAAAAAGTAGGATAAACAAATACATAGGAGGATAGCGGTTAACGCCTTGATTGCCAGTTGCGTTTTGTTACCGCTGCTTGTTCTCATTCTTTCCCACAGTTAAGGCATCCATTTGAGATAACAGCCTATTGAAGACAGACCCAGCAAGAGAGCGAACACTGCCACGAACGCCCGGTAATCTCTCGTGTATGCTTGGAGGAGCATCCACTTTCTTAACGGTCCGGGCAACGGCAAGAAACCAACAAGAGAGTCCATGAGGAGCACAAAGACAATCTCGGTCGTCTTCTCTCTCTTCGCTCGCCGGGAGCAATACGTGAACATACCGAAGCCAGCCACGATCTGATTGAGGAGGATGCAAAAAGAACACCCCCGTGGGAGCATCCAGAAACATAAACGCCATGGCGCACACAATAAACTAGGCCTGAACCGTATAGGAAAACATAGTCATACCGTCGAGCTCTATTTGTCCATAGCCATAGACACTCCCGTGGAGCATCATAATTATGGAAAAAACCGTTGCGATATGGACAAATTCAAAATCGATCTGAAGAAACTTCATCAATCCGGAGCAGGTAATAATAAACGAAATGACCAGCCCATAGATAAATTCGGGAAAACGACCCAACTCAACCATACGCTGAACAGAAAAAGAAACGGGGTGCACAAACAACCTTGCGGAAAAAGTAATTGCAAAAATGATCCTTAATATGCAGCGCCATATGAAATCCTCGTATCTCATAGATACCCATATCATATCTGTCTAAAAGATAAGGATCACGACGAGAAGAAAAATGACCGTCGGGACAAAATACATTTTGTAATCAAATAGTGAAAAGACATGGTTACTGTCTCTATTTCCTGAACAAAAGAAAAAATGACAAAAATGTGATCTCGAAAAAGAAAAAATAGAATAAATTCCGGACCAAAGAATGGACCCGTTGACGCGAAGAGCAAAAACAGCATAATATTGGGGTAAACCCGGATCTGGTTTCTCATTCATGAGGGAATATATAGATATAGAACAGAGGAAGTAATGACCCCAGGGCAATATACAAGAGCTTATATGTGCAGCGTTCGGCTCACATATGAAAAGGGGTGCACATACCGTAATAACAGCAGTTTCACAAAAGACAAAAGGATTAAGAAACCAAGAGAGAATTTAAGGTCGTCAAAAAGGATAATAAAAACACAATCTTATTGCTATTTATTATCCTCATCGCCAGACAAGTGCAGAAGAAACCACGTAAAAGCGCCCAAAATGGATACGGGAACATCTAGGTGATACATACCATAATATTTTCGAATTAATTCCATATCCAAATTTCATGTTATTCTTACCTAATATATGTTGGCTATTTTTGACGATGATTTTTTTTGCCTTTACAATATGTGCTTTTTCTGGTAATTTTGCTAATCGTATGGGAAAATTGAAAATCTTTCTGATTTCTTTGCTGCTTATCGTGCCCACGGTAACTCTTTTGGCTGCTGACGGTGATAAGATCTTCCAAATCGAAATTACTGGCAACGAGAGGATTGACACCGGGTTTGTCCTCAATGCGATAAAATCAAAAGAAAATGAACCTTATAATCTCGATAAAATTAGAGAAGATATGAAAAATATTTACAAGACCGGTTTCTTCAGCGACGTTCAGATTGACGTGAAGGATACCGATAAGGGAAAAGTTGTAACTTTCCTTGTCATTGAAAGACCACCCATCAAGGCAATTTATATATCGGGAAACAAAAAGATCAAAACTCAAGATCTCGTGGAAAAATTGAAAATAAAAACAAATACCGTTCTGAACACTGATAAGATTAAAGAAAGCATTGATGAATTGAAAAAATTCTATGCCAGCAAGGGTTACTATGCCACCACTATAAACTATCAAATTGATTACGGCGAGGAATATAATGCAACGGTAACGATCACTATTAATGAACCCAGCCAGGCATACGTGAAAAAAATAAGCTTCACTGGTAATAAGGCATTTAAAGCAAGCGTTCTCAAGAATTATATGCATACAAAGGAAAAAGGGTTGCTTTCCTGGTTCACCGGTTCCGGTATCCTCGATGAAGATGCCCTTGAAGACGACCGGAAAAATCTTGAAGCCTTCTATACCGACAATGGATACGTAAAAATCGGCATAGGGGTACCTGATATTGTCGTTTCCAAAGATGGAAAATCCATTTCTATCACCATACCCATAACAGAAGGCGACATCTATAAAGTCGGCACAATAGACTTTACGGGTGACATGATGTTCCCAAAGAATGAACTTATCAATAAACTAAAGAGTAAAACAGGAAATACTTTCAGATCCAGCCTATACCACGAAGACGTTTTGACCATCACCGATCTGTATCAGAATCAAGGCTACGCCTTCTGTGATGTAACGCCGCTCACCGTCCTCGATGACAACTCAAAAACTTTGAACATGACCTTTACCATAACAAAAGGGGCGGAAGTATATTTTAACAGGATCAATATTGTAGGTAATATCAGAACACGGGACAAGGTCGTACGGCGGGAACTGAAATTTGCCGAAGGTGACAGATTTTCCGCAACAAGCCTCAATGAAAGCAAGAGAAGGCTTAAAAACACGACATTCTTCAAAGACATTGATGTGAAACTGGTCAAGACGGAGGACCCCAACAAGATCAATGCCGACATCACAGTTGAAGAACAGCCCACAGGAACAATGAGCCTTGGCGTAGGTTACAGCACACAAGAAAATGCGTTTGTAACCGGTACTATTTCACAGGCAAATTTCCTGGGAACAGGTAGAAGTATGTCGCTGAATGCTTCTCTGGGAAGCGTTACACATGAATACACGTTTTCATACCTTGAGCCCTATATTTTTGACAAGACCCTTGCGGTGGGCTTCGGCCTTACTGATTTCACAAGATATTTCGATACCTATGATTACAAAAGAGAGGGTGGCAGCGTGTCTCTTATCCGCCCCCTTACGGATTTTGTAAAGACTACTCTGCGATATAGGTTGGAAGAAGTGCGTGTCTATGATGTTGATCCTGATGCCAGTGCATATGTTCAAGATCAGAAAGGCAAAAGCAATACGAGTGCTGTGTCCCTCGGGTTATCGAGAAATACGATTGATGATATCAGGAATCCTACAAAAGGCTCGAATGCCAGTATTATAGGGGAAGTTGCAGGAGGTCCTTTTGGCGGCCATAATGAATTTGTATCCGTCGTTGGACAGGCTGGGAAATATTTCCCTGTAACATTTCTGGACAGCGCTTTCTTCGTAAAAGGCACCGCCGGCACGATCCGACCATACGGCGGGATGCGTGTGCCGCTTTTCGAAAAATTCTTCGTTGGCGGCATCGACTCCATACGAGGCTTCAAATACGGGGAAGCGAGTCCGAAGGACATCAATGACGTAGTAATAGGCGGCACGAATGAGCTCTTTTCCAATCTTGAATGGATATTCCCCATTTTCAAACCAGCCGGCTTGAAAGGGGTTCTCTTTTTCGACGCCGGGGATGGGTTTAATGGCGCAAGTGATTTTTCGTTAAAAACATCAGCAGGGGTCGGTATACGTTGGTTCTCGCCAATGGGCCCTATTCGACTCGAGTTTGGCGAGAATCTGCATCCTAAATCAAATGAGAGAAAAAATGCATTCGATTTCACAATTGGTACACAATATTAATAGGGAGGCGGTATGAAGTATTTTGTTACATTTTTCATTCTCGGAGTATTATTGATGCCTCATATTTCTAAGGGGCAGTCTCTGAATATCGTATATGCGGATTTGCAGAGGGTAATGCTCGAATCGGAGCAAGGAAAGGAGATTCAAAAAAACCTTAAAACAGAGGCCGACCACTTGAAACAAACGCTTGATTCAAAGCAGGATGAATTACAAAAACTGAAAGATGCCATTGAAAAACAGGCCGCAACGATCACCCCTGAGGCAAGAGCCGACAAGGAAAAACAATATCAGGCTAAGTTAAAAGATTACCAGAGACTAGCCGGCGATTACCAGACCGAGTTACAACAAAAGGATCAGGAATATACCCAAAAGATATTGAAAGAAATCGAAGCCATCGTTAAGGGCCTTGGAGAAAAGGAAAGGTATACTCTTATACTCGAAAAAAGTCAGGCAGGGATACTTTTTGCTTCGCCGACGATTGATATAACGGATAAAGTCATCGCACTTTTTAACGAAGCCGCGAAGAAGGAACAACCAACACCAAAAAAATGATTCCATTAAAGAAGATTGCTTCTCACATTAACGGTCATTTGATTGGCGATAGCGATGTACAGATTAGCGGTATTTCAGGTATCAAAGACGCGAAAGAAGGGGAGATCACTTTTTTTTCACATCCCGGTTATAAAAAGTTTCTCAGGGACTGTAAAGCATCGGCAATTATCGTCGGGAAAGATTTCCCCTGTGACAGCTTAACAAATATCAGTGTTATTGTCGCGGAACAACCGGCCCTTGCATATATTAAGGCAACGGAACTTTTTATAAAACTGAAAGAAATAGAAGCCGGTATAAGTAAACTGGCCTGCGTATCCGGGCAGGCTCAGATCGCAGACGATGTTTTTGTCGCGCCCTATGTCTTTATAGACAAAAAAACTGTCATCCAATCCGGTGTGGCAATTTACCCCTTTGCGTACATAGGCGAAAACGTTATAATCGAGCAAGGATGTACGATTTATCCCCACGTAATTATCTACGATAATGTGACCATCGGCAAGAACGTTATCATACACAGCGGAACGGTAATCGGCAGTGACGGTTTCGGATATGTATGGGACGGGGAAAAACACGCAAAGATCCCTCACATAGGAACAGTCACCATCGAAGATAATGTGGAAATAGGAGCAAATGTAACCATAGATCGGGGATCGCTGGGTCGGACCATTATCAAGAAAGGTACAAAAATAGATAACCTCGTGCAGATTGCGCACAATGTTTCCATCGGTGAAAACTCGATCATCGTGGCACAGGTTGGAATTTCAGGCAGTGTTACCATCGGTAAGAACGTTGTTCTTGCTGGACAGGCAGGGGTCGGCGATCATATTACCGTCGGTGATAATGTCATAGCAGTTGGACGTGCCGGTATCACAGGAGACGTACCTCCCAATTCTCTCATTTCCGGTACCCCTCATATGCCCCACAAAGAGTGGCTAAAATTGAACGTCTATTTGAAAAAATTGCCCCTTCTCTTCGAGAAGATGAAAAAGATTGAAAAGAAACTCCATGTGGAGGATGGCAATGATTGATATAAACGAAATACTGAAACTCCTTCCTCACACTTATCCCTTTCTCCTTGTGGACAGGATAGTGGAATTGGAACCGGCAAAAAGGATTGTGGGCATCAAGAATGTCACCTATAACGAGCCCTTTTTTCCCGGTCATTTCCCCACAAGGCCTATTATGCCTGGGGTGCTCATTCTCGAAGCCATGGCTCAGACAGGCGGTATGCTGGCATTCAAATCCTTTCCTCAGATGGAAGGTTCGGTGTTCTTTACAGGCATCGACGATGCACGCTTCCGAAAGCCGGTTATTCCCGGCGACCAATTGAAACTCATCGTGGAAGTCGTAAAGCACAGGCGCGAAATATGGGTATTTGATGGAAAAGCTCTCGTTGAGGGTGATCTTGTTGCCGAGGCGCGCATTATGGCAATGCTAAAAATGAATAAGGAGTAGAAGGTGATAGATCCCACTGCCGTCATAGACAGTGAAGCACAGATTGATGAAAATGTCGAAATAGGACCTTACTGTATAATAGACGGCCCAGTTAGAATCTCCATGGGCACGAAGCTCATCAGCCACGTTGTCATCCAGGGCCGGACCACTATTGGTGAGAACTGCACGGTCAGTCCCTTTGCCTCCCTCGGAGGCGCACCCCAAGACATCACTTACAAGGGAGAAGATACGCAAGTGATCATCGGCCGTGACAGCACCATCAAAGAATACGTCACGATTAACAGGGGTACGGTACATGGCGGGGGAGGCACAAGGATTGGTGATCGCAATTTTATCATGGCCTATGCCCACGTTGCCCATGACTGTAACTTGGGGAACAATGTGATTATGACTAACGGTGCGACCCTGGGCGGTCACGTAGAGGTGGCCGACTTCGCTACGATCAGCGCATTCTGCGCGATACATCAATTCTGCAGAATTGGACAGTACGCCTTCGTAAGCGGCCTGACTGGCATTCCCAACGATGTGCCTCCTTTCGTTATCGCTGCCGGAGGAGCTGGCAATCGTGCTAAACTCTTCGGACTAAATGTTGTTGGTCTTGAGCGCCACGGTTTCACGAAAGAAGAAATATCAAAACTAAAGAAGGCTTATAAGCTTCTCTTCAGATCTGCCTTGCCCCTGAGCACATCACTAAAAATCATTCAGGAAGAAATCCAGAGCGAACATGTTAAAACACTCATCGATTTTATCAAAACATCAAAAAGGGGCGTATGTCGCTAAAAATAGGTGTGGTCGGCCTCGGCCACATGGGAAAGATTCACCTCAGCAAACTCCTAACCTTTGAAGGCGTTGAAGTTTCTGCAATCGTTGACACAGATACCGCGCTCGCCGGAGAGACCTCAAGAAAGACGGGCGTCAGATTGTGTGAAAACTGGCAAGACGCAATCCGGCTATGTGATGCCGTTATTATCGCAACGCCTACCGAAATGCATCACGCTGTCGGCAAGGCCTTTCTGGATGCCGGTAAACATGTTTTTATGGAAAAACCTATTACGGTGAGTCCGGCTCACGCACAGGAACTCATAGATATAGCAACAGGCGATAATCTTATATTTCAAATAGGGCACCTCGAACGGTTCAATCCTGCATTTTCACACGGTTTGCCCTTCATCCACAAACCAATCCTTATCGATGCAGTCAGGACAAGTCCATTTACCGGGCGATCCATCGACGTTGACGTTGTTCTTGATCTCATGATACATGATCTCGACCTTTTACTTTCCCTGATACATGATGAAATCTGTGAGCTTCACGCCCAAGGTGTTTGCTTCATGACGGATAAACTGGATGTTGTGAGCGCAAGGATTGAATTTTCAGGCGGCTGTATCGCGAACCTCATGGCAAGCAGAATCTCCTCCAAAAAAGAACGGATGTTGACGATCTATGAAGAGGGCAAATCCCTTTCCATTGATCTTCTTCAGGGGAAATGCGTAAGTCTGATCAAAAACCCAACGGGAACAGTGGATACGGTAGAATATACTGCCGCTTATGTCGATCCAGTGCAAGACGAACTACTGGAGTTCATCGGCTCGATCCTGGGCGAAAAGACCCCCAGCGTTACGGGTATTGATGGTTTAAGAGCCCTTGCCCTTGCTGCAAGGATTCAAGAATACATTACAGAGAAACAGCGTGTCCCGGTCATCCAACAATAGGATCGTTGTTATCACCGGCGAACTTTCCGGAGAGCTGCACGCCGCTCTCCTCATAGAGTCTTTCAAGGATCGTGCCCATTTCAAATTCAGCGCGGTAGGGAGTAAAAGGCTTGCAGAAACAGGCGCTGATCTTATCTGTGACTATCGAAATATTTCTCTCACCGGCATCAGCGAAATCTTTTCTAAACTTCACCATATTCACAGCGCCCTTCGTACGGTGAAAGAACATATTCGGCAAACAAGGCCGGCCCTTGTTATCCTCGTTGATTTCCCGGGTTTTAACCTGAGGATAGCACGCTTTGCCAAAAAAATAGGTATCCCTGTCATCTATTTCATCCCACCCCAAATCTGGGCCTGGAGGAAAAATCGTATCTATACTATCAGGAAATACGTGGACAAAGTGATTTGTATTCTTCCCTTTGAAAAAAACCTTTACGATTTATATGGCCTAGAGGCGCTCTATGTCGGGCATCCCTTTATCAATACCGTTCGGCCTTTCCTTTCAAAAAAAGACTTTCAGAAGCTCATACAGGCAGATGAGGGAAATCCAATTATTACCATCATGCCGGGAAGCAGGGAAAATGAGATCAAAAAACATATGCCCATCTTACTCAAAACCGTCGGTATAATGAAAAAAAATCTTCCTAACATGGTTACGGTCCTGCCCCTTGCCGGAAATATACAAGAAGAAATGCTTGCGCCATTCAAAAAGAATCTGAGTAAAGTGACCATTGTTAAACACCACGCCTATGATGCATTAGCTTACTGTGATACCGCCATTGTAGCATCAGGAAGTGCGACTCTGGAAGCCGCTATACTGAAAGCTCCCACAATTGTTATCTATCGGATTTCCCTCCTCTCGTACTTCATCGCAAAGATGCTGGTAAAAATAAATTTTATAAGCCTTCCCAATATTATAGCCGGTAAAGAGGTCTTCCCCGAATTCATCCAGAATTCGGATCCTGAAAAGATTGCGGAAAAGGCTCTATATATGGTACATAATGGGAAAAAGGAGATAAGAGAAGACATTGATGGGATCATCACAAAACTTGGCAAACATAATTCTTATGAATACGCCAGAGACGCTATTATTGAATTTATAGAGAAGAGATATGGCGCTTTATCGCAGACTCCTTGAGTTCCTCAAACCTTATTGGGTAAAGCTCGTCATTGCCATGGCCTGTATGTCCGTGGTATCGGCTACAAGCGCCCTATACGCTTATGTAGTAAAGAATGTCATAGACGATATTTTTGTAAAAAAAAATGTGGCAATGCTTCATCTCATACCCCTCGGTGTCATTCTTCTCTTTTTTGTAAACGGTTTGTTTTATTATCTTCAAGCCTATTTCATGGGCTATGTCGGGCAGAGGGTCATTACAAACATCAGAAATCTCATCTTCGCCAATCTCCAAAAACAACCCCTTTCCTTCTTTGATAAAACGCCAACAGGCCAAAGCATTTCAAGGATTATGAACGATGTAACGCTCATTCAAAGTACAGTATCGGACTCCGTCACGGCCATTCTTATAGATCTATTCAGTATTATCGGCCTTATCGGCGTTGTCTTTTACCGGGACTGGAAGCTGGCGACAATTTCGTTTATTGTGCTTCCTTTTGCGATATACCCTATGGTGTCATTCGGCAAAAAGTTAAGAAAGGTGGGAATCAATACACAGAAATCGGTAGCCCGCCTCACGAGCTTTCTCCATGAAACTATCACAGGCCAGCGGATTGTGAAGGCATTCTCCATGGAAACATACGAGAACGCGAGGTTTGAGGAAGAAAATGAGGAGATGTTCCGTATCATTATGAAACGAACAAAAATACGTGCCCTCTCCCATCCGGTTATGGAAATCATCGGCGGTATCGCGATTGCCGTCGTGATCTGGTACGGAGGAAGCCAGGTTATATCGGGCCGTTCAACTCCGGGCACCTTCTTTTCCTTTTTGGCGGCACTCTTTTTTCTTTACGAACCCATTAAAAGATTGAACAAAGAAAACCATAACGTCCAGCAGGGACTCGCGGCAAGTCAGAGGGTCTTCGAGATCATCGACAGAAAACCTGAAATAGAGGACAAACCGGATGCCGCAGAACTGGAAGAAATTCATGGTGTTATTGAGCTTAAGAATGTTTCTTTCAAATACGATGAGAAGGTGGTCCTCAACAATATTGATCTGAAGATTAATAAGAATGAAGTCGTTGCCCTTGTCGGGGAAAGCGGGGTCGGCAAAACCACGCTCGCCAATCTCATACCGAGATTCTACGATATCACAGAGGGCTGCCTCGAAATCGATGGTATTGATGTGCGAAATGTTACACTCACCTCTCTCCGGAGGAACATCGCCCTTGTCACGCAGGACGTGATCCTCTTTAACGATTCCATCAGAAACAATATCGCCTATGGCGTTACGCCCGATCAGGAAAGGCTCGTACGGGCCGCCTCCATGGCATTCGCCCATGAATTTATCGTTAAGTTTGCAAAAGGATACGATACCATGGTCGGGGAAAAAGGCGTCAGACTTTCCGGCGGCCAGAAACAGCGGATAGCCATCGCGCGTGCCCTTTACAAGAATGCGCCTATTCTCATTCTCGACGAAGCGACGAGTTCTTTGGATGCTATTTCGGAAATCGAGGTTCAAAGGGCATTGGAAAACCTCATGAAGGGAAGAACAACGATCATTATTGCGCACAGACTCTCAACCATCATGAACGCAAACAGGATTGTCGTCCTCGAAAAAGGCATGATCGCACAGGTGGGTACGCACAGTAGTCTCATTGAGACTGACGGGCCGTATAAAAGACTCTATGAACTACAATTCCAAGAGGGCTCACAGAAAAAGATTATCCAGATCAGGAATAAATAGTCATGTCAAAGAAAGTAAAAACCTTTCTTATGTCGAAGGTCCTCCCACCGGTCATTTGCCTCTTTCTTCTGTTTTTGAAATCGACCCTTCGTATCGAGCATATCAATAAGGCCCCAATAGATGAGGCATGGGCAAAAGGAATGAACTTCATTGTCTGTTTCTGGCATGGGCGGCTTCTCATGATGCCCTTTGCAAAAAAAGACGGGAGCGGGAAAGTCCTCATCAGCAGACATCGAGATGGGGAGTTGATTGCCCGCGTCATTCATTTCTTTGGATTGGGCACCATAAGGGGTTCTTACCGAAAAGGAAGTGTCTCTTCGCTCAGAGAAATCATCCATGATCTCAGAAAGGGAGTTGATGTTGCGATAACCCCAGATGGTCCAAAAGGGCCTGGGTATAAAGTAAAGGAAGGCATTATAGAACTTGCACGAATCTCCGGAAAAGCTATTATTCCCGTCTCATACGGTGCCGGTAAAAAAAAACTTTTCATTCCTGGGACAAGTTCATCCTCCCCTACCCTTTTTCAAAGGTTCTCTTTCTCTGGGGTGATCCCATCTTTATTGATCACCGTATAAGCCACGAAGATATTGAAAGAAAGCGGCAGGAACTGGAAGACACCCTAAACATTCTCACTGCAAAAGCGGACATAATGGCATGTGGCAAATAATCTACAACATCCTCATTACGCTCAGTCTGCCTTTCTTCCTCGTCTTCGGACTGAGCAGACAGAAAATAAGAAAAAACCTTTTTGAACGGCTTGTGCCTTCGGCCCCGGCCCCGGCCCCGGCCACCTATGGGCCCATCTGGGTTCATGGCGCCTCTATCGGGGAGGCTATGATAGCCGAAAACCTCATAAAATACATCATCAAGGCGGGTAGCACCGATTTATTCCTTATCACGACAAATACATATTACACGAAGGACCTTCTCGCAAAACGACTCCGCAGCAAAATATATATTTCCGCTCTTCCCTTGGATGTTCTTTGGTCGGTAAAACGTTTCCTCAACCAATGGAAACCGAGGGTTCTGTTTATCATTGAAACCGAGATATGGCCTAACCTCATCTGGGAGGCAAAAAGGCGGGGTCTGCCTGTCATCATCCTCAATGGCCGTATCTCCGACAGCACTCTTAACAATTACAGGCGGATTGCTTTCTTCATACGAACTGTGCTTTCTCGCATAGACCTGGTCCTCGCCCAGTCAGAGGAACATGCGGGCCGTTTCATCGATATCGGCATGGACCCGAAGCGTGTCATCAACGCCGGCAATATAAAATACTTCCGCGATATCGAAGAGAGGGATACCAACGCCGAAAAAGAGGACATCATTACGTTCGGCAGCATCAAAGAAAAAGAACTCCATACAGTCTATGGCATCATTAGTAAGATCAAAAAAGCCTTTCCGGGATATACGATCTATATCGCGCCCCGCGAACTGCATCTTGCAAGCGACATCGTAAGAGATCTCTCGCCTGTATTTTCCGTGGCCCGCTATTCTGCTGCCGGAGAAGGACTATCTCCTGCCATTGACATTGTGGTCGTCGATACCATTGGAGACCTGCTCGGCATCTACGCTAGAAGTAAGGTCGCTTTTGTGGGAGGAAGCCTTGCGCCTTATGGCGGTCAGAACATGCTGGAACCGCTTTTTTTTGCAACCCCGGTTCTCTTCGGGCCCTTCATCGAAAATTTCAGGAATGTGGCGCAGAAGATCATTATGATGCAGGCCGGCAGTATGGTAAAGGATGCTGTCGAACTCGTGGACAAAATCTCAGAAATTCTGAGCAATGATCATCTCCGGCATGACATGGGCGAAAGGGGGAAACTCGTCATCAGGGAACAAACAGATATCATGAACAAAACAGTTGAATACGTTATGGCTGCAATAAAGGCTCATCAATAACCCCAGTCAATGTTCGGATAATAGGAGGTACGATGGAAGAATTTTCAAGACTCGTGGAACTCATGGAAACATTACGAAGCGATGAGGGTTGCCAATGGGACAGAAAGCAAACCACTCGTTCATTCAAAACGTTTCTGCTGGAGGAGGTCTACGAAGCGATTGAAGCCATAGAAAAGGATAATGCAAAGATGCTCCAGGAAGAGCTGGGCGATCTTTTGTTCCACATTGTTTTTATCGCTCAAATATGTAAGGAAGAACATTTCTTCGATATCAAAGATGTTATAAATGAAGTCTATCAAAAGATGTACAACAGGCATCCGCACGTTTTTCGGGGAAAAACATCTGATGAGCCTATCGAGAAAAAATGGGAGGAAATTAAAGAAGAAGAGAAGACAGGTTATTCTCCCCTGTCGGGTATCCCTTCCAATATGCCGGCGCTCCTTCGCGCTTATGCCGTGACAAGAAGAGCTGCCAGAGTTGGCTTTGACTGGAAAAAAATCGAAGATGTTTATGAAAAACTCTTTGAAGAAATTGAAGAACTGAAAAGAGCACACGCAACTGATAATGCCGCATCCGTCAGGGAAGAAATAGGAGACCTCCTTTTTACCATCGTCAATATATCGAGATTTCTCAACATAGATCCGGAAGACGCGCTTCGTTTCAGCATAGACAAATTTATAAACCGGTTTTCTTATATAGAAAAAAATACAGACATCGTAAGTACATCGCTTGAAACGATGGATACACTCTGGAACGATATAAAAGATATAGAGAAGAAGAGGGAATAATTCCCCCTTCTGTTTTTATTCTGCTTTCATAACATTTGATGCCTGCGGCCCTTTTGGTCCTTTCACGATCTCAAATTCGACCTTTTCGCCGGTTTTTAATGATTTGAATCCATCCTGCTGAATTGCCGAGAAATGAACAAACACATCTTCCCCGTTGTCTTGCTCAATAAAACCATACCCCTTGGAATCGTTAAACCACTTTACCTTACCTACTGGCATACTACTGAACTCCTTTCATTAAAAAAATTTAAGCATTGTGCTTAAAGGCTATATTATGCCTATTTAAAAAACCTGTCAAGGGAAATCGACACTTTTTGACCCTTCCATAACCATCACTTCACTCATGCCATTCCAGCTGGAAAGACCTGCATAACCCATAACTGTGGGATTACGCTTTTTGTAATGATTTTGTGAAGGAAAATACAATAGGATAAACACGACGAAAGGGCGGAATCTCAGTACGGTTTTCTCATAAATTTATCGTACCATAAGCCCTAAATTCATCTAAGACCTTCGCACGGTGAATATCCCACAAAACACTCGTAACTATATAATATAACTGGTATCATAGTGATTATTTCATCCTAAGGAACTCACCTATGACAGATAAATTCACCGCCCCTGGTTTTGCCGATTACTTCATAGAATAAAGAAAACATTACAATACGTTTCTTGACAAGATAGATCGGTTTATGGAATGGAAGCACATCGAGAAACTTCTGAAGAAAAAATACAAAAAGACATTTAGTGCCGATGGCAGACCTGCCTACCCGCCTCTGGCGATATTTAAACTCCTTTTGTTACAGAGATGGTACCAATTAAGCGATCCACGATTAAGGAAGCGTTCAATGACCAGATCTCTTTTATCCGCTTCAGCGGTTTCTCGCTTGCCAGTTCTTTGCCGGACCACTCTTAAGTCTGCAGATTTAGGTCTTCTCAAAGTTGGCCTATATGAAGAGCTTTTCGGAGAGATCATAAGAAGACTCTCATTAAAAGACCTGTTGGTAAGGGAATTCCATGGCGCTATTGTTGACGCAACCATCATAGAATCCCCAAGAAGGCTGAGAAAGGTTATGGATAGTACCCCCAAAAGACCGTAAAGCGGAAAAGATGGATATACCATCTGCCGTAACCTACCTTGATGATGCCGACGCTTGGATCAAAAAAAAGGAAAGAAGCCTTATTACGGGTATAATGCACTTGCCAATGTTGATGCGAAAGAAGACTACTTAGGACAGGCTACCCCTGCCAATGTGGCAGATACGACACAGCTTGAAAAGATCATCAAGTAATCAAATCTTCCCGAGAGCTGAATAATCCTGCTGATAAAGGATACGCCAGCGAGAAGAACCGGGCCTTACTCAAACACAAAGGATATGCGGACGGGATCACGGATAAGGCTGCCAGGAATAGACCCCTTACCGTTGCCCAGATCATTATCAGTAAGCTCATCGGCTCCATACGGTATAAAGTGGAAAGAAGCATAGGAACATTAACGCGGGGATAATGCTTCTCCCATATGAGATACACAGGACGGAAAAAGGGGAATATGAGTTTATCCTCAATGAAACGGCATTTAATCTGAAAAAGGCGGCAGCCATGGTGCAGTAACAAAGTAGGGTCCCCTAAAAATGGGGTTAAGGGGGATCACAAGCCCTCTATGGAAACAAGATCAGGTCTTCACTCCGGGAATAAGTCACAAAAAGGCAGCAAAAAAGAAGAAAAACATAAACCGGTGAAGTTACGCAAAGGTCTTGTATTACTAATTATGAAAAATAATAGGGTTCTTTCGGTCCTTCCGTACTTTTTATTTCAGTTAAGTTACTCAGTAATATCAGCCTATTAACCTCTATAAGGAGTAACCAGAAGGGTTTTTATTATGCCGAGCTAAGACCGTTTTCGGAGAGAAAACCTCATCCTTAGAGCACCATAAGCCCTGCACTTACCGTGGTACTCAAATGGGCAACATATTTCGGAGTTGATATGACAACGCCACGCCTTAATGTCGTTGATTTGCCAACAATTGTAATGCATGCGTAGGTTCACCATTCAAAAAAAGTACGTTCCAGCCAGATGAACCAAAAATAAGAGGAAACGAATGATGTACTTTCCATTTGAATCGTCGGGCTGTGACGGGTATAATCTTTGTCTATGGGTAAGGTTTTTCTTGTCGGCGCAGGACCGGGTGATCTCAAGCTCATCACCTTGAGGGGCCTCGAGCTCATACGCGCCGCCGACGCCATCATCTATGACAACCTCGTCAATAAAGACCTTCTGCGTTTCGCCAAGAAAAGTGCGGAGCTCATATACGTTGGAAAAGCGGCATCGCAGCACGAGCTACCTCAACCCGACATCAATAGGCTCCTCGTCGACAAGGCAAGAGGTGTCAATGTCGTTGTCCGTCTCAAAGGCGGTGATCCTTTTATCTTCGGCAGGGGTGGTGAAGAGGCCGAGCACCTGATTGAACATGGTATTGATTTTGAAATTGTTCCCGGCGTCACCTCTGCCATATCCGTCCCCGCATACGCGGGCATACCTCTCACGCACAGGGATTACGCATCAACGGTGGCCTTCATTACGGGCCACGAAGATGAGAAAAAAAGGAAATCGACAATCAGGTGGCACGAACTTGCAAATGGCCCTGATACCCTCGTATTCCTCATGGGCATAAAAAACCTGAAAACCATTCAGGAAAAACTCATCAAAGAGGGCAAAGATCCGCGAACCCCGGTCTGTATCATCGCATCAGGCACGCTGCCGGAACAAAAGGCAGTAACCGGCACCATCAAGAACATCGCTGTTCTGGCGCAACGGGAAAAGGTAAAACCACCCGGTGTAATCATTGTCGGTGAGGTCGTGAAGCTCAGAAAGATCCTTGCGTGGTACGAGCAAAAACCTTTTTACGGCAAGACAATCCTCGTTACGCGCGCAGCCCATCAATCGAGAAAGTTCGGTGAGCTCCTCACGGAAAGAGGCGCCTCTGTCATCTACGCGCCTACCATCGAAATCTCACCCATAGAACCCAACAAAAAGCTGAGACAGGCAATAGAGACCATTTCCGATTATTACGCCGTTCTCTTTACGAGCGTCAACAGCGTTTCGATCTTTTTCAATGACCTCATGGCGACCGGCAGGGATGCCCGGTCTTTGAAGGGCATCAAAATCATCCCTATCGGCCAGGCAACTGCCGCGCTTCTTGAAACCAAGGGCATTACGGCGGATTTCATGCCGGAAGCCTTCACAGCGGAAGGTATAATCGAAATCCTCAAACAACAGGAGATTCGAGGAAAGAGGTTCCTGCTACCGAGGGCCGAAGAAGCCCGTGATGTCCTCGTGGAATATATTCGCAAGAAAGGCGCTTCGTGCGACGTCATCCCGATCTACAAGACGACCCTTCCACGGAAAGTTCCAGCCATCAATTACAAGTTTGACGTCATCACCTTCACGAGTTCATCGACGGTAAACAATTTTGTGAGCCTCTACGGGGAAAAAGCAGTGGGCAAAGCGCTTGTGGCATCCATCGGCCCTGTAACGAGCGAAGGGCTGCGGAAGCACAATATACACGTTCATATCGAGGCAGCGAGATACGATATACCGGGACTCGTTCAAGCTATAGAAGCCTATTTTGTAAGGAAAAAACAAAGGGATTAAATATAATTCTCAAGAAACAGCGAAATAGACTTTTCAACACTACCGGGCTCTTTTAACTCCATCTCTTTGATACTCTTTTGTATCCTGAAGTAAGTCAGTTCATCGTGCAGGTCGTCTGTGCTCCTATAGATTCCAGATCTTCTGCCGAACCGATAAATAAATCTTTGCTCATCGCTCAAGGCAAAATAATTATCGATTATGGACAACATCTTTTCTTTGTCATAAGGTAATCTGCCGTCGACATCTTCAAGGAGATTCAAAATATGGTCGCTCTTGACGGTGCTTGTAATGCCTTCCAGGTTTTCTATGAGGAGCCTTTCTTCACGGAGAATATCTTCCTCAGTGGGAAGCACGAAATCGCCGACCCTCAGCTTTTCATAGAGGGGCATGTTCCTCAGGACTTTGAGGGTCCGCAATCTGATAAAATCCGGATTGATCTTGTTTAGCGCGTCTGCTGTCCCTGTGGCGTGTTCCTTCCACCATGTTTTCCCGCCCAGACCAAGGACTACGTATTCCGAAAGCTCGATCCCCGATTCTCTGACCTTTGTCCCGGCCTCAATATGCCCGGCTTTTGTGACACCTTTATTCATGTATTTCAGTAGCATATCACTTCCCGATTCAAGACCCACGTGAACCCTCGTCAATCCTGCCTCTTTCAGATTTTTGAGGTCATCAGTCGATAACCTTTTTGCGATCGTACTTGAGCGCGCGTAGGAGGTCACCCTCTCAATCGTCGGGAATGTCTCTTTGAGGTACGTGAGCGCCTTAATAAAAACCTCGGGGTTCATGGTCAGCGAATTGGCATCCTGAATAAAGACGTACTTACCGCCAAAATATTTCCAGACTGCAACACCTTTGTAGCACTCGTTAATAAGATAACTTGAAATAATTTCCTCTATGAGAGATTCGGTAATGCGGCCACCATAGCCTTTTTCGAGAGATATCTCCTCGATATTGTCACAAATGGCTTTGATGGTATTGATATCCTTTTTGATGTCTTCAAGTTTTCTCTTTTCAAACTTTCTGCCTTTGTAGAGGTGGCAAAAGGCGCACTTGTTCCAGGTGCAGTTTCGGGTAAATCTTATAAGAAGACTGTATGCTTCATTCGGCGGCCTGATGGGGCCGATGTCATATCGTAATGACTTGTTACTCATTTCCGTCTACATGGATTGGAAAAGCCGGGGTAGACTTTTTCGACATGATTTTCTTCCTCTTCTTTGCCTGACTCGTTTTCTTTCGCTTTCTGCGAAGCTCAGTTTTTTTGGTATTTGACGGCATTCCTTCCTCCTTTTTCTGGGGCTTGTCATCCGCCCACCTCCACGGCTCAGTGCGATGGAGTCCTTCTCACTCAAGAAGTGCGCTAAGGTTTCTCTCACCAGTCCAACTTTTATAACCCGCTCACCACTTTTCATGGCTCTTGCCATTAACCGCATCAACATACCACACAACCCCAATGTTTTCAAGGGAATGTGTCAGCCGACAGCACGCCCGCCCGAGAAAGGTAATCTTTTTCCTCAGGTCCAAGAGTGGTAAGCCTTTCTAATCTGTGAATATTTCCATCGGCATTCGTTTGTCGGCCCGATGATTTTCTTCTTCAAATCCAGCCACGATTGCCGGATAATGAAGTAAGGGGCGGGGAATCAGTAAACCTAAAGAAATCGGATACGCCCCTGACTGGTTCCCAAGTTCAGGGAAGGTTCCTTTGTAATCCCGTCGGGCTTATATTATAGCAACGGAGGAGGTATACGATGGGAGACAGGGGTGGCAAAAAAAGTAAAGACAAGGACCAGAAACAGAAAGCAGCAAAGCAGGCGCGAGATCTGCAAACCAAGAAGGACAGGAAACTAAAAAACGCACTGAAATAAAGAACGGTGAGGGAAGGCACCCCCCCCCTTGCTTACGTACACCGGCAATTAAGCATCTAAGCTACCATGGACTGGAATAACGAGCATATTCAAGGGACTTCTATTTTTTCTGAAAATATCAGGATATAATTTCTCCATACACTCGGGACAAATACTGTGGCTAAATTCTACTTCCGAGTGATCCCGAAGGTAAGCTTCAATTTGCTCCCAATAACCTTTGTCATTACGTATTTTCTTTCATGAGGCGCAGATAGGCAATTGTGGCGTAGTATTCGCCAATCCAATCGAATCCGGACGTAACGTTAACATACCCGGACATGGGAGCAAGGTTAAGAGCAAGAAGAGGAACAAATATCCTGAAACCGCACGCTGCGCTCAATCCGGTGCCGGTAAGGACCGCAAGTATTGTTTCGACATTTACCTGCGTTACATTCATTATCTCATTTTCTTCTCATTTCGCACTAAGATCAATAAAAAAGTGTTTGGCAAGTTTCTTTCATAAAAAAGATTCCAAATTATCGGTAAATTTGCACATACTTGAATACACATGGATATTCCAGAGCTTGTCGAACACTATACGCGTAACAGAGAACCCTATACGTCGGGGCCGGGTAAGATTCCTATCCCTTATTTCCTTTGGAGGGATGACGCTTCCCCTCACGAGTCCGTTTCTCAACAGTTTACAAAGCCATTTGCTGTCTTTAACATCGGTCTATGACAAAGACAGAGTCTTCATATATTATTGTCACTCTTATTTATGCCGACCAATCGGTATGAATCCTTTAAATGATGATAAACGGCGCCACAAGAAAGATAGAACCCTTTGTTCTGGAGCAGACCTTGTATCTGCCGGTGACGGATATGGGGGTATTGCTCATTGGTCTCCCCCATGAACTGTCCCGCTTCTAATCCAAGTTCATCTCTTTTTTTAGGCTCCTGATGGTCAGAGATTGCTGAAGGATTACCTCCTTGAGTTTTCTATTCTCCTTCAAGTCCTTTCAGATCAGGAGAATACGGAGGCTTTGTATTTCTCAGACTGGCATTGATGCCTATGCACTATAAGTGGAAGCTTCAGCTCGCAGCTGTTTAAACCGACAGAACGGTTGGGATGCTTGTACGATGGGAGAAAAAAATTTCCCATATAGGCAAAAATTTCATATCGTAATATCGATTTTACGCTCTTGTACGATATTCTGCGGAGGCCCGTTCTCATCGCCAGCGGGTTCCTAGCTATGAGGAGACCACTGAGAGTTATATCTCATAGGCCTCACTTATCCAGGGCCTCTGGATCAAGCCTCAATTAGCCTCAATTAGCCTCGATGTTCTCTATATCTTTCTTTTCCGGTGATGAAAAAATCTTCTTCAGCTCGAGCAAAATCAGGAGCCTGTCATCAAGTTTCCCAACACCTTCAATATATTCGGATTCTATACCGGCCACCATCGATGGTGGCGGTTCTACCGTATTGTCAGGTACACGCAAAACCTCCGAGACGGAATCGACGATAAAACCGAGAACGAGTCCGTCAAGCTCCACGACAATAATTCTCGTGGACTTATCATATGCTTTGTCTTTAAAACCCAACCTTTTCCTCAAATCAACGATAGGGATTATCTTTCCCCTCAAATTTATTACCCCTTCGACGAATGTCGGAGCATTTGGTATCTTCGTAATGTTCATCATCCTGTTGATTTCCTGCACTTTGAGAATGTCTACTCCGAACTCCTCGCTTCCAAGTTTAAACGTCACGAGCTGTAAAATTCTCACTTCGTTCATAAGACCTTCTCCCCTTGAAAGAATAATCGCAAAATCTCTATAATACTTAAACTCATCTCCTAAATATTATTGTCCTAATTTATTCTAAAGTCAAACCGACAAAACTAATAGCCTGAATACATTCATGATCAATGCACCTGACATCCTATGCATGATAACGTAATAATTCAGCAGAAAAACACTGTTTTTCAAGGTAATGACGAGAAAAGGAACAAAATCTTTGTCGGTAGACAATCCATACTCAGCCGGTGGAAAAAAACCTCCAGATATGAACACCATGAGCGGCCTTTATCCGTTCTGATTTCACGTTTTCCGATTTTCTGTGTGTTCGAAACCCTGAACCTCGAATCGTCTTTTCAGTTCATCGCGCTTGTCGCGGCGCCGGAGACGCTGTGCAGATGACCCACCTTCTTCTGGTTGTTGTAATGGAGAATCACGGAAGGGATATCGAGGATGAGGATCACTTTCCCGTCACCTCTGATCGTAGCACCGCTTATACCTTCAATATTCTTCAGGAATTCACTAAGAGGTTTGATAACTATTTCTTCCTGCCCCACGACAGAATGTACCTTGATGCCTACAGTCTTTTCCCCTATATTGCAGATCACAACGTAACCGTCCTTTCTCTCTTCGGTCTGCATGGTAAAAATCTTGAGAAGATCTAACAGAGGGATGACCGCGTTTCTTAAAACTACGACTTCATTCTTATCGACCGTTTTGACGAGCCCCTCTTTCAGCTTCACCAGTTCCTTGACGGTATTCAGGGGGATAGCAAAAAGTTCATCGTCTACCTTGACGATCAAAGCTCTCATAATTGCGAGTGTTAGAGGGAGCTTTATGGTAAGTTTGGTCCACTGACCCTCTTCCGAGCCGATATAACACTGACCGTTCATCTTTTCGATGTTAGTCTTGACTACATCCATTCCTACACCCCTTCCTGAGACGTTGCTCAGTTTCTGCGCGGTACTGAGACCGGGGATAAAAACAAGATTCATCGCCTCTTTCACTGAAAGGCTCGCAATTTCCGCATCGGTCATAAGCCCTTTTTCTTTTACCTTATCCTTCACTGCTTGGAGGTTAATTCCTTTCCCATCATCAAGAAAATCAATGATAACATGGTTGCCTTGATTGTATGCCTTGATTGAAAGCAAGCCTTTTCTCTTCTTCCCTTTCTTTTCACGCTCCTGTGGTGCCTCAATACCGTGATCTACAGAATTTCTGATAATATGGACCATAGGATCCATGAGGGCTTCTATCAGCGATCTGTCAAGTTCTGTTTCTTCACCTTCCACTTTCAGTTCGATATCCTTTTTGAATTCCACGCAGAGGTCCCGTACCATTCTGGGGATCTTATTAAATACCTTGCTGATCGGCACAAGGCGCGCCCTCATGACGGAAAGCTGCAGTTCATTGGTGATAACCTCGATATAGTTCGCGATATCGTTGAGGTTATCAAACAAGGTCTCATCGGCATCTTCCTTTTTTGCTAAGCTGTTTACCAAGATAAGTCTGTTCTTTCCGAGAACAAGCTCTCCCACGAGATTCATCAATTCGTCCAGCTTTTTGACGTCGATACGGATGCTCTGTTCTTCTTTGCTCACCGTTTTCTGTTTGGTAAGGATATTTTTCATCTGCCCTTCAGTAGCAAGTTTTTCCTCAATAACGATTTCACCGATCTTTTTGTCTTTATCCCGTTGCTGTTTTTTGAGCACATCGTCGAGTTCGTTCTTCGTGAGGATCTTCTCCTCTACGAGGATCTCGCCTATTTTCTTCTTTTCTTCCGGGTATGCTCCAGCTGTTTTCTTATTACTACTCAGAAGTCCGGCCAGCTTTTCTACAATCGAGGATGTATCACGGTTGTCAGTGCCGCGCGTACGGATATCTTCGATCATGAGCTTCATCAAATCAAAGGCGTCAAGGAGAACGTCTGTCGTTTCCAAATCGGTCTTCATCTGGCCCTTCCGGATCATTCCGAGAATATCTTCACCCTTATGGGCAAGTTCGGAAAGAGCATTGAAACCCAGGAAACTCGATGTACCCTTTATCGTATGGACCGCGCGGAATATACTATTGATCATCTCTTCGTCCTGGTTTTGTTCAATGGCAACAATGTCTTGGATAACGTTGTCCATCAATTCGCTTGATTCAGCGATGAACTCATCGATAATCTCCTGCATTTCATCTCTTTGTAAAGCCTGATCATCCATGATCTTTCTCCTCGCTTAGAAGGCTTTCAACCTTGTAAAGCAAAAAATTCGGCTGGACAGGTTTGGTGAGGAACATGTTGACGCCTGCATCGAAGGCATCTTTTTTCAGTTTATCATCCTTCGTCGTTGTGAGCATGATAACGGGGGTATCCATATAATAGTAATTATCCCTCAAATTTTTGACAAATTCAATGCCATCCATATTCGGCATATTAAGGTCTACAATAATGAGATCCACTTGCACATGACCAAGCTTCTCCATGGCGTCGATTCCATCTTCTGCTTCAGCAATAACAAAGCTCTTTTTCTTTAAAATGTATCCCAGCAATTTTCTTATGGTCGGTGAATCGTCGACAATCAAAATTGTTTTCATAGGCTATCCTTTCTGATAGGCAATAGTCCCCGGAAATGCAAGGGGCTTAAAGGCCCTTGAAATATTGTGGAGTGATTCCGCATGGCCGATTGTCAAAAACCCCTTGGGCTTCAAGGATTCATAGAGATGTTCGATGACCTTCCTTTTTACCTTTTCATCAAAATAAATGAGAACATTCCTGCAAAAAATAATATCCATTTGTTTGTAGACCCGGTAAGCATCACCGTCCATCAAATTCATAAAATCTATCTTCACCTTTTTCTTTATATCCCCATGTAGCTTGAACATGTTTTTTTCTTCTATAAAATATTTCTTTCTGAGCAACTCATTGGTATTGCGTGTGCTGTACTGGCTAAAGACGGCCCGTTTCGCCGATTCCAATACCTTCTGACTGATGTCTGTCGCATAAATAATGTAGGGGATGGTCTGTTTCGTCGCCTGTATAAGCTCTTCCATGATAATTGCCAACGTATAAGGCTCTTCTCCTGTAGAGCATGCGGCGCTCCATATCTTGATAGGGCTTAATCCGTTTCCGTTCAAATAATTCTTCTGGACAACGATCTTGAAGGCGTCTAATTGAGGCGGGTTTCTGAAAAAGCTCGTTTCGTTCGTTGTCACCACATCAAAGAGATTGGCCATTTCATCCTTGGCCTTGTCGCTGCCGTATTTGAGGCAGTAATAGTAGTCTTCAAAAGAGCTTAAACCCAATTCTCCCAGCCTGTTGGTAAGTCTGCTCTCCAAGAGATATGTTTTATTCTCGGCAAAAAATATTCCCGTCTTTTCATAGATAAAATCCCGTAATGTGAAAAACTCTTCCTTTGTTATCATGTTATATCTCTACACACCCTCAAGCCTGTTCAGTATCGACTCCGCGTTCGATCTCACATCTTCATTTGAACTGCTTGCAAAAGGTCGTATATAGTCTATCGCCTTTTTGTCGTCCAAATCGGCAAGAGCCCTTATGCAACCTATGGTAATAAGACCGTTCTCGTCTTTGAGACCGCCCACAAATACATCGAACAGTGAGCTGTCTTCAAATGTTCCAAGGGTAGAAAGGGCATAATACCTTGTCCACAGCCCTTTGGCGGTATCAACAAAAATTTCTACCAATCGGTCTTTGAACATATTCAGCTTCTTGTCTTTAATAACCTTCAGCACTTCGTGGGGTATGTTTTCACCCATGAGGATCTTTTTCAACAAATTTACATAGTACTCATCATCAAGGAAATTGCCGAGAAGCCCAATGGCGGACCTTCTTACACCTTCATCGGCATCTGATGATAATTTCTCAATAAAAGGAAAATTTTTCTCGCTATCAATAAGACTCGTCGCCGAGAGATATGTCTTTTTGTCTTCATTTGAGCCTTCATAGACAAAATGCTTAATAAGCTCCATCGCTCTATTGGTATCAAGACCCAAGAGGACCTTGAGGGCCTTGGTTCTCACATCGGCAAAACCCTTTTGCGCAATATCTATTATCTCATCTTTCAGTTCCTGAAGTGACATGGTTCCGACTACGTCAACAGCAGATCCTTTTATATGTCCGTCGGTATCCTTTATCGCCTCCTTTATAATCGAAGCGCCATTTCCATCCGTCAGCCCGGGGATGCCGGTAACAATTTCTCTCTTTACATCGGCAGGGGATGAGAGGAAAATATTCAAGAGAAACGGCTCCCCAAGTTTTATGCCGACTATCTTACAGGCCTTCACGAGGGGGAAAAGGTACTTCTCATCTCTTCTTATATAATCGGAAATTGAATCCGCCCAGACATCGCTCATGGAAGCAAAAAGCTCAAGCACCGATCCGAAATCTTCGCTGTCGTGATCCATGCTCGCGAGCACACCGAGAATCGCTTCACAGGTCTCGCTCTGCCTGAAATGGGTAAGCATCCGTATGACTTCGAGGGAATACTGCTTTTCATATCGAATGCTGTTTAAGAGATGTTCATTCAATTCATCGCCAATCTTTTCTTTGAGCTTTTCAAAAATTTCTTCGTTCCCTTTCTCCAGAATAATCTTCAGATAGGTATTTCGTTTCTGTCTGTCCCAGCCCTTCAAGGTTTCAAAGATTTCATTCAAAATCTCATCATCCCCATACTCGAGAAGCACTTCACAGGCAGCAACGGATAATTCTTCTTCGCTTGTTTTAAAAAACTCTATGAGCTGCGGGATAGCGCTTCTGCTCTTTGTTCTTCCAATACTGTATATGGCGGAGAAGGCAATCCATTCCACATCTTTCAGGGCATCCAGAAGCGCCGCCACCGCTTCATCATCGTCAAAATCGCCGAGCGCCACACAGGCCGCGTTTCTCACATTATCGACATCCTCACGGAGCTTTCTGATAAGGCTCGGAACAGCCCGTTTATCCTTGAGGAAACTGAGTACTTCACAGCCGTAGACTCTGATATCTTCTTCATCATCATCAAGCATGCCGAGAATACCTTCGAGAGACACGCTCCCTATTTTTTTCAACACATCGAGAACAGCCATCCTCATGATGGTCTTTTTTTGTTGTAAAAGGGGAATAATGCCTTCTACAGCCTCTTTGCTCGGAGAAGCTATCAAGGCGTTAATGGCTTTCTCCTTTTCAAAATTGTCGCCATCCCGGATAAGCCCAATAAAGCGCGTTAATTCCTTCTTGCTCATTTTCTTTTTTGGTGTCCCCTGCCCCTGAGCCTTCTTTGTTTTCATAACACCCTCATTATCTCATCAGATATTCTATCTATGGGAAGTACGGCATCGGCAAGGTTGGCACCGATTACCGCCTTTGGCATGCCAAAGACAACACAGGTTTCCTCATCCTGCGCGATAATATAGCCGTGCTTTGATTTCATCTCCCTCATACCGATGAGGCCGTCGTTACCCATGCCGGTGAGAATAACGCCCATGGCTCGCTGTTCGTAGGCTGTAGCGGTGGACGACATGAGGAGGTCAACGGAAGGCCGGTAAATATACTTTGACTCATTCACGAATTCCACGATGATCTCTTTTCCTTTTTTTTTGAGCGCAACATGTGTATTACCGGGAGCTATCAGGGCAACACCGGGCATGAGCGGCTCATTTTCTTCCGCTTCTTTGACATGAATCTGCGAAACAGCATCAAGCCTCTGTGAGAAGGATTGCGTAAAAAGTTTCGGCATATGCTGGGCGATGACGATAGGAACGGGAAAATTCTTATGCAGGCTTGTGAGGATATGCTGGAGAGCCGGTGGTCCGCCGGTAGAAGCGCCGATGGATAGGATCTCATGTTTTATCTTCTTATCAGGGCTTAAAGCAACCGGTTTTTTGATAATATCCAGTTTCTTTAACGGAAACTTCACTTTATTCCTGGCCACGTCTCTGATCTTGGAAACAAGTTCGATCTGCTTTGCCTCAATAGAGTTGACTGCATTGGAAAAATCTTTTGTGACAAAATCAGAGGCACCAAGGGTCAGGGCTTCCATGGTAACCTCAGCACCCTCCTTCGTCAGGGCGCTCATCATAATGACGGGGATCGGCTGCTTGGACATGATGTACCGCAGGGCCTCTAGACCGCCCATAACAGGCATCTCAACATCGAGAGTAATCACATCAGGTTTGAGAGACTCGATCTTTTCTATGGCATCCCGACCGTCAACTGCAGTACCCACAACCTCGATGTTAGCATCCTTCGACAGCATACGAGTTATCGTCTTTCGCATGACAAGCGAATCATCAACAACAAGGACTCTGATCATGCCTCTCCTATATTACCCCTTCAAAGCAAGCTTTGGCGGCTTTTGATTGTGCGAAGAGACGTTCGAAAAATTTCAACTCTTGGTTTAACCTTAATTCTAACTTAAAATTGTGCGCGATATTCATACAATCTCTATATTTTGAAAAAATCGTCAAAGCTCAAAAAATTATCTCTCAAATCAATCTGTTTTGCAAACGTATTTCCGATATTAATCACTGTCGCATGTTCCCGGTTGTCTTCCGCATCTTCACGATTGTGGTGATACACAACACCTTCACTGACGGTTTCCGGGATATTCCATATCCTAAGAACCATGGCGGCAATGAAGCCGTGGTGAACCGACAGCACCTCTGCCTCGGCCTCGACACGACCTAATTCGTTCGAATCCGCTAATGTATTCATTTTCTCCGACTCATCATGAAAATACCAGTAAATGATAATGGAACCGATATGCTGCATAAGACCGCCGGTATAGACTTCATTGGGATTTGCAGCATGCACATGTGTGCTGATCGTGTTCGGCAGAAGAACGTAATTCAGTACGTTATCCTTCTTTTATGCTCTTGATCTCATTGCGCAATAACCTGAGAATCGCTAAACCCGGCAGGGCAGCAACGGTAGTAATAAAAAAGAAGACCGGCCAGCCTACAGCCTCCACAACGAAACCTGATGTGGGAGAAATAATGACCCGTCCAAGGGCTGCGAGGGAAGATAGCAGTGCGAACTGTGTGGCGCTGTAACGCTTATTACAGAGGGTCATTATTAAGGCACCGAAGGCGGCCGTTCCCATCCCACCGGATATATTCTCCACTGCAACGGCTACGATCATGGCAGGGTAGCTCTTGCCTATCACTGCCAGGGTCATAAAAGCAAGGTTCGATACCGCCTGGAGTATACCGAATGCCATGAGTGCACGATAAAGACCGAGCCTTATCATTAAAGTCCCACCAAACAAGGCTCCGACGATTGTTGCGATAATACTTAACGTTTTATTGAGGGTGCCGATCTCAGTCAATGTAAAATGCACACCTCGAATAAGAAAGGTCGTTATGAGCGATGCCGCATAAGCGTCCCCGAGTTTGTAGAAGATAATGAGCAGGATAAGGGTGATGGCCGATTTTCTTGAAAAAAAATCCTTCAGGGGACCCCACACGGCTTCCTCCAATGTTTTTGGGGGAATCACTGTTTGGCCAGGCTCCTTACCGAAAAAGGTGCCGCAGACACCTATCGTCATAAAGAAGGCCATCAATAAATATGCGTCCCGCCATCCTATCCTGTCTGCCAAAATAAGTGTCAGTGCTCCTGCGACAAGATTTGCCATCCGCCATCCCAAAATGAATGTCGCAGAACCGAGACCGCGCTCCACATCAGGAAGTACATCTGTTCGGTAGGCATCAATGACGATATCCTGTGACGCAGAAATAAAGGCAACAATAAGGGCGATAACGGCGAGAGCAAAGGGCATCTTCGCAGGCGAACCGAGGGCCATGACTGCTATACCAACCAAAAGAAGAAGCTGAATAGGCAGAATCCATCCCCGCCTTCGTCCCAGCCAGGAAGGAACAAAACGGTCCATAAAGGGAGACCAGAGAAATTTCAAGGCATAGGGCAGTCCTATGAGGGAAAAGATGCCGATTGTTTTCAAGTCCACTCCGGCAACGGTAAGCCATGCCTGGAGCGTGCCCGCCGTGAGAGGAAGCGGCAGTCCCGAAGAAAACCCGAGGAGTACCATGACGGCCATCCTGCGGCTTGTGAATATCTTGAAATAGGGTGAACCACTCAGATGTTTCTGGGTCGGAGACCGGTCTGAGGTCGGCACCATTCCTTCATCTTTCATTCTCTATTCCGCATGTTGCATTAATTTTACGGGAAGTCTCCCGTGAAAGCGTTTCTCTCCTGTAAGACACCGGATGACCGCATGCTGTGCCTCTTCCGTAGGATCATAGGCGGCGATAAGCATATCGGACTCCCCGAAGTGTCTGAGGACATAGGGACTGCCGAAGGAGATAACAATCGAATGCTTGGCCTGGCGGAGCACACGGGTAATCCTTTCCCGTTGCTCAGGGCTTATGCCTGAGTTCCCTTTCCACGCGGTCACACTGGTAAATATAGCCACAGCCAAGGTTTCATCAGGATATTCGACTTCACCGAGACCTGATGCCTGGGGGAAATGCTTTTTGAAAGGCGACGATTCAAAATACATATCATCACCCGCGAGAATCACAGAGGTGCTGTTGCCCACCGGAATGAGTGCATTATTGTGCGCCACAAGGGTAATAGCTTTTTCCGTGATCTTTTCAGAAAACCCCCTATTTTTCTCGTAATCAACAGACATGCCCTGGCCCCTGGCCTCAGAACCGTGAACCCTGATTTTCTCCTTCGCCTTGGCAATCCGTTCTAATGCTCTATCTATCTGTCCTTCTTGAACTGTACCTTCCTTCAAAGCCTCCTCAATTTCCCAAATGGTCTCATCAACATCCGAAGGATGGAGAAGAAGATCGACACCGGCGTTGAGACATTGCGCCGGCACATTGCCGTAATCTCTGAGAGCACTCATCGTAAGGGCATCGGTAAGGATGAGCCCGCAAAAACCCAGTTTGTAACGTAAAAGACCGCTCACAATATTGATTGACATGCTTGCCGGCAGACGATCAATGGTAGGAATGCTTAGGTGTCCAACCATTATGGAGCTAACCCCATCTTTGATAGCCCGCCGGTAGGGCATAGTGTCGACATCGAGTAGTTCCTGATAGGACTTCGCTATGACAGGAAGCGAAATATGGGAATCGACTACCGTGTCACCGTGACCGGGAAAATGTTTTCCGCAACTCATAAGTCCCGATGTTTCGAGGGTCCTAATGTATTCGCAACCAAACCATTCCACGACTAGCGGATCGTCGGAAAAGGCACGTGTACAAATAATAGGGTTATCCGGATTTCTATTCACGTCGAGGACCGGTGTATATGCCATATTGATACCGTAATCCATCGTCTCATCCGCAATGCCCAGGAGGGCCTCTCGCAGAAGTCTCACATCCTCGGGATTATTCCTGTCAATGGCTGCGGCAAAAGCCATCTGCGATGGGAACAAGGTCGCGTCCTGAATCTGCTGTCCGACACCCCGTTCGATGTCGGATGCTATAAAAAGGGGTATTTCAGAGAGTGACTGAATATGATTGATAAATCCCTTTACTTCGTCTCGCTTCCCACCGAATATGATAAAACCGCCGACTCCGTTCCGAACAAGTTTTAGGATGTATCCCTCGTATTCACGCGAGCCGATTCTTTCACCGTCGATTCTAGCGATTATGAGCTGATAGATCCTGTTTTTCAAACCTTACAATCCGATCCGATCGCTGATGGCCTGCATGGCATTTACACACAGCCCAGCAAATTCATCGAGCGGTATATTGATCTCTTCGCATTCCATGATAATGTCTCGGTTCACCGAAGCTGCAAAGTTTTTTTCCTTCATACGCTTGACCACCGATTTCGGCTTCACGGAGGCAAGCTTCTTGTCGGGATACACGAGGGTCGTGGCGACAACCAATCCTGTAATCGTCTCTCCCGCAGCAAGGGCATGTTGGAACCTGGTGCTTCGCTTTGCGCCGCTTGCAATTTCATTGTGCATCACAACGGCATCGATAAGGTCAGCGTCAATGCCTTTTTCTTTCAGGATCTTTTCGGTTTCGAGACCGTGACGGTTCAAATCGGCATCGACGAGTTCAATATCGAGATCATGGAGAAGGCCTGCCATGCCCCATTTCTCCTCATCTTCGCCCAACCTGCCGGCAATGGCTCTCAGAACTGCTTCGGCGGCATAACAATGATTCAACATACGCTCATTCTTCACATACTGGCCAAGAAGCGTCAATGCGTCATCACGGGTAAAAACCATGCCTTGCCCTCCGTATGGCTCTCTGATCAGATGAGAAATGCTTATCTCTTTCGATGTATATATTACCCGACATGGCACTGAAATGCCACAGGAAATAAAGATTAATAAGGTATAGGTGCTGACTGGTTTGTAGCGGCGTTATGCCCGAAACAGTCATTCGGGCATAACGCAGTTTACTCTTGAGCCACTATTTCCGAACACAAATCGGAAAGAAATGCTGTTTCATACTATATTGAACATTCGGATCCTCAGTTATCTCCATTTTCAGGATGGGAAATTTTGTGATATCGAAATCCTGAGCAGCACAGATCGGAACATTCTTTGTATTGAGAAACCAATCGCCGGCTTTTGGTTTCCTTACCTCTCCAGTAGCAATGAATTTAACCTCTCGTACCATGATTTTCCTCCTTTTATACCCTCTTATACCCGGTCGCACTTTTACAAATTGGCCGGGCATACCCACCGTAGGAGCATACTTTTGCTCTTCTACAGTTCAATAATTTTTCTATCACCTCCCTTGTAATGGAATGTCATATGTCCTTTCAGATTCCTCATTTTCTTCCTCAATGAGAATTGCCGTCCCATATCTTTTCAGCTTCTAGCTTAACATCTATCTAGTGTACTTATACTCTACGAAGCCAAAAGAATGAATGACCTATGTCACATTTACCGTAAAAAAGAGAGGGTCTGTTCACACAAACCCTCTCGCTCACGCAGACTTAATCGTCAGGAATTAAGTATTTTTTTGGCCCTTTCATCCATGACGTCGGTGATAAACGGAATTCCTGTTTCCTCTTCGGTTTCTCTATTGGCAGAAAAGATGTCTTCCCGTGCAATGTCTTTGAGGCTGAATTTACGGGCCCCGGCCATCAACTGCTGGAGTCCGGCGGCAAGCTTGTCGGCCAGGGTCCACATGGCAATGGCGCCATAAGGGATATTCTTCATGTCTTTTGCGCCCACCTTTTTTTGAACATCGTAGTAACCCGCGAAAATTTCTTCTGCCGAAGAACCGAGTTCTTTGACCGACGGCGCGAGGTCATCCCAATTGCCGTTTACCTTTGCTTTGTTCGCTGGCTTGAGCACGCCTTCAATATTGGAACCGACGAAACCGGGGATCATGACCGCCCGGCCCATACATATCATTTTTACAAAGGGGGCTCCAAGAGCGAGGGCCTTAAAAATATGGTCCTCTCTGGCAAGGCCACCGGCAAATGCCATATCGACAACCTTGTTGCCCTTTGCGGCAAGCACGGTTGCATATTCGCTGCTCTTTGAATGCAGAAGGAGCGACGGCACACCCCATGTCTCCATCATGTTCCAGGGGCTCATACCGGTGCCTCCGCCGGAACCGTCAATGGTAAGGAGGTCGAGTTTAGCATCTGTGGCGTATTTGATCGACATCGCAAGGGTCTCCATCCCGTAAGACCCTGTCTTCAGAGAAATCCTCTTATAGCCGATTTTGCGCAGGTAGTTGACGGACCTCATGAATGCTTCACGTACCTTTTCCGGTGAGGAGAGATCTGTATAGCCGAGTCTGCTGTGACGGGCGAAAGATTTGATTGCCCCGTGTTTGAATGCTTCCTGGACTTCAGGTATCGTGGGATCAGGGTCTACCACGTATCCTCTCTTTTTCAGAAAGAGCGCATATTCGAGGTCATCCACCTGGATTTCGCCGCCGATGTCCTTGGCGCCCTGGCCCCATTTCAACTCAATAATGACCTTGTCGCCGTATTTATCGACAACATGTTCGGCCACGCCGTTTTTTGTGTCTTCGACGTTCATCTGGACGATGATCGCGCCATAACCATCAAAGTAACGGAGAAATGTGTCGATCCTTCTGTCCAGTTCGGGGGCCTTCTCGATCTTACCGTCTTTAATCACCGCCTGCTTGTCGATACCCACAACATTTTCACCGACAACAATTGGAATACCGACAAGCGCTGCGCCTGTAGCAAAGGAATCCCAGTATTTTGCCGCGATAAACGTTGAACCCAGCGCACCGGTCATAACAGGTATCCTACTTTTGGTATTTATCTTGTTGCCAAATCCCGATTCAATGCTGACATTGGGAAAGATACAGTCGTCTGCGGTATTTTTAAGTCCCTTTGGAAGCCCCTTAACACCGTAATTGTAGCCCTGAAGTCTCAATGCGTTATAGTTCACGCCTATGTGTGTCGTGTTGGAGCTTCCGGCAGTGATAAAACCGAAATCTCTCGGATAGAGTACCTTTCTTCCCTTCAAGCTCGAAAGCCATGTCTCACATCTCCCCTTGCAGTCAGCACGACAGAGTGTACACAATCCTGATTCCGCAGGATTTCCACGGTTGACTGTCCCGATTGCATCATTTGTCTTTGACCATTCGATCATACTAGCCTCCTCCTTTTTAGAATGGTATATTTGTTCCGTAGCTACGGCATGATATTGCCTAAGGTATTCCGTGATAATAGCAAGATATTCTCTGCCTGTCAACCATTTTTCCCTTGTTTTAGTGGCATATTAAGTATCTAAAAGCAACTCCGTAATTCATATCAACTCCTGGCCATTTAACGGCAGTATTGCCGATAAATATCTCCACTTTTGCCGATTTTGCCAAATACTTAAACAAAGGAACAAAAATTGACATTCCTCGTTCAAACGACTAATATCTATCAGAGGGACTCCCGTCGCCCCCTCCAGTGCTCAGGCACAAGTCACTGGTCTCAGACCTCAGAGGAAGCTTCTTTTATGTGCCATGAAACCTGAAGCTTAAGACTATTGTCACCTTCTCCTTTCGTTGGCTGTGTGAGCTGCATGGATTTCCTTGGGCGGTGTGAGATGGCAGAGGACGCGAGCTGTAAGCCCATGCGAATTTATTACTGGTATATATGGAAAGAAAGAAAAACAAAGACTTATTGATCCTCGGCGTTTTGAAAAATTCTGACACGCGCCTTACCAGCTCTAGGATTGCTCAGGAGCTTGAGGAGCTCGGTCATGACATGAGTGAACGGACCGTAAGGCTCTATCTCCAACGGATGGGCCAAGACGGACTGGCCAAAGGAGATGGCAGACGCGGGCACCGGATAACGGAAAAAGGGTTAAGCGAGCTGGACTCCGCAAAGATCATCGAACGCGTCGGCTTTCTCTCGGCAAAGATAGACCGTATGACCTATCAGATGAACTTCGATATGAATACGACATCCGGCACTGTTGTCATCAATGTAACGATAGTTGACCCAAAACAGTTTTTGAAACACATCCCCTTTATCAATAAAGTGTACGCCGAAGGATATGCAATGGGCCATCTCATGACCTTTTTGGCCCCAGGGGAAACCCTGGGACATATCACTATTCCCGAAGGAATGATCGGAGTGGGCACTGTCTGTTCCATCACGCTGAACGGGGTGCTTCTGAAACACGGCGTTCCAACGGTTTCACGGTTTGGAGGACTTCTTGAAATGAAGGACAAGAAGCCGGTGCGTTTTGTAGAGGTCATCATGTATGAAGGAACAAGTATTGATCCGCTTGAGATCTTTATCAGAAGCGGTATGACGAACTATCTCGGCGCGATCAAAACAGGGAGCGGCAGGATAGGCGCGAGTTTCCGGGAATTTCCCGCAGAAAGCCGCGATCTCGTTGAACAGCTTGCGGATAAAATGAAACGGATCGGCCTCGGAGGACTTCTCAGAATCGGAAGGCCGGGGCAAACGCTTCTCGACATCCCCGTCAACGAAGGGAGGGTGGGTGCCATTGTCATAGGCGGACTCAATCCCGTTTCGATCCTTGAAGAAACAGGTGTGCGGGCTCACTCCCGTGCGCTTGCGGGCCTCATCGATTTCAGCCGTCTTTTCCGGCATTCGGAGATGGGAAGTCAGATCAAGAAATATCTTTAGATTATCATTGTGGATGTCTGCAAATGATCAGACGACCAGTTCACCTTTAACAACAGCCACCGCCTGACCGGAAAGATGGATCCTGTCGTTGTCGACACGCACGCGGATGATACCGCCGCGCCTGGAAGCCTGATAGACCACAAAGCTTGTTTTACGCAATTTCCTTGCCCAATAGGGTCCGAGGCAGCAATGCGCTGAGCCGGTTACCGGGTCTTCGTCTATGCCGAGAATCGGACAGAAAAATCGTGACGCGAAATCGAATTCATCAGAGTCTACCCTGCTTGTAACGATGACACCCCGCGTCGGTACGCGACAGAGGGCCTCAAAATCAGGATTCAGGTTTCTCACTATTTCGTCCGATGCAACCTCAACGATATAATCAAACTGGGTTTTGCCGATGTATCGTGCTTCGATCCCCAGGGCCGTCTCAAGCCCCTCAGGGGCAGACGTTTCTTCATCCGGTGTCGTGGGAAAATTGAGTTCGATCCAGCCGGTATTTAGTGCGGCGGTCAAAAGCCCACTATTCGTGTAAAGATTGATGATCGCATCGTGCTGAGCGCCACCCGTCTCGAAAAGAACGTGGGCACTGGCAAGAGTTCCGTGGCCGCAAAGATCAACCTCGAGCTTTGGTGTGAACCACCTAAGATTATAACCATTACCTTTCCTGAGAAGAAAAGCCGTCTCAGAAAGATTCATCTCCATTGCAACGCCCTGCATCCACGAATCGACTTTCGGGTGTTCAAGCAAACATACGGCGGCGGGATTGACGGGATGGATCGCGGAGAAGGGATCAGTGGGTTAACGAGGGCTATCATGTACGCGGGAAGCCCTGCCGCAGTCATCAGCCTCTGGAATGTAAGGGGAGACGGAGCACGTCAGGTGATGATCAGATTCTATGGAAACATGATCAACAAGGCACTGCCAAAAGAAAAGGCGCTCCGCTCTGCGAAGATTGATCTGATTGGAAACAGAGAAGATGGAGACAAGGAGAACGGCGCCTTACGTTACCCCTTCTTTTGGTCTGCTTTTGTCATGTACGGAGAATAAAAAAACTTTTCTAAAAGACACATCTCGAAGAAAATATCGTTATATTCTATAATGTGTCTTAGAGGAGATAAACTTGCCTGATTATTCCGAAATAGACAACCCGTCGGTCCTCACATATCTTTTCTACCCTCGCGACGATTTCAGTCCCTGCCCTCCTTTTGGATTTGACCATTTTGTTTCTGTCGCTGATGGCGTATCAATCCATTGCCGTTTCTATAAGGGGGCAGACAACTGGACCTGGGTCCTCTTTTTTCATGGCAATGGCGAAGTAGTCAGTGACTATGATGAAATCTCACCTTTCTTTTTTAAATACAGAATGAACCTCGTTGTTGCCGATTATCGCGGTTACGGAAAGAGCACTGGCAGCCCAACGCTTACCGACATTTCACATGATGCCCACATGGTGTACGACTCCGTCAAAAAGGAGCTTGAAAAGCGAGGTTTTCTATCGGGCCTCCGGATCATGGGCCGCTCTCTCGGAAGCATCCCGGCCTTGGAAATTGCCTATCGCCAGAAGGACAACATCCGGGGACTGATCATTGAAAGTGGCTTTCCGAGCATCGCCCGGCTTGTCATTCATCTAGACGTCCCTGTCGGAGGGATCGATCTTGATAGAATCAACAAGCAGTGTCTCGACATGATCCGGGAAATCAACACGCCTGTACTCATCATCCATGGTGAATACGATACTTTGGTGCCCCCTGAAGAAGCTGAGACCCTGAGCGACCATATAGGTTCCAGAGAAAAAGAGGTCCTCATCATCTCGGGAGCTACCCACAACGACATTATGTTCGTCGGCCTCAAACAGTATTTTGAAGTCATCCGGAAATTTATTGAAAAAACGGAATAATGAACTCTATGCCAGCATGATTCACCGACTGCTGGTTACCGGCCTTGCGTTCACGCATGCGTCAAAAAAATTTGAAACCTACAGCCTGGGAAGTACAACAATTCTTTGATCAATTAACTTACAAGTTTTTTTAACCGTTCAATAAGTGTTTTCAGAATCTTCTCCCGCTCCTTCAATGCATCGCGGAACTCCCTTCTGTGTGTCCTGACTATTTCCACTTCAAGATGCGAATCATACCTCTCAAGCACATTGCTGAGCAGTTTGGCTTCCTCCTCACTCATCTCAAGATCAACCATAATATCCTCCTTTTAATGCGTTAAGTGCTCCCAAAAAACTTCTGCCTTCTGCCGGTACAACAGCGCACTCCTGAGCTCCGGATCCGTTGCACACTCAATGAATCATTGAGAAAGATCATATTTTTTCCCGAGAGATACCTCTTTATTATTCGGGCCTTCTGCATTATGTCTCATTCTTTATTAATCTTAAGCACGCCGGTGGGAGATTTCAATCACCTAGAATCAAATCCTATTTGAGTATGTCAGATTCATATGCGGGGCAGTTCATTGCAGAAAACGTTGAGTTTCATTTACAAGAAGGGCCAGAATATGGTAATTAAGTCAGGATAGATTTCGAATCCATCATGCGCCCATAGCTCAATTGGATAGAGTGTTGGACTACGAATCCAAAGGTTGCGTGTTCAAGTCACGCTGGGCGCACCAATAATATCAATGACTTATATTTCTCACTATAATCTTTTGTATATTCATAGGTAACATATAGGTAACTTTTAACACGAGAGACCTTTGTTGATTCCTTTCGTATGTAACTCCGATTTTTTAATTATCAGCTGGAAGTAAATTGCACTTTTATGATAGACAATTGCCCTTTCATGATAGAAATTTTGGGGTGTTTTTTGACCTACGGGTTAAGTTTCTTTTCACCGGCTGTCTCCGCGACTTACACTTAGATCATGAATCAACCTGCGCGTTGCCAGAGGAGGCATCCACACAGACCGTCGAGCAGGTCTTCGCCGCCGAGAGCCTGAGCCACCCAGGGAGCGCCGGTGATCCCAACCGCACAACATGCCAAGCCCGACGCCTCCGCCACAAGATATATCGTAGCCAGAAGGGCCCCTGCATCTAGCCAGATCAGACTCTCGCCGTTCCGGTACTTGGACATAGTCTTGTCAGGCTGCGCGACAAACCAAAGAATTGCGGCATCACCAATAGGCAACACCGCATCCACTTCCTTCAAGAACTGAGTTAAGGCAGCTTGATCGGCTACTTTCAGCCTGCAGAGACAGTGCGCCATAGGATCATACAATTCGAGATCCGGCTGGACCAGTGAAGAGCAAATGAGCAAATCGACCGGGTGTCTTCCTCCGCCAGACGGAGATGGACGGTGTTGCCAAAGGAAGCCGCTTTCCTCTCTGGCTGTACGCAGCGTCCTAGCGGAATGCCACAAAAGTTGTGCAATGTCTTCCCTGCTCGGGCGAAGTCCCTCCCGCCGTGATTTCCTCTGTGAAAGGGCTTCAAACAACGGCGGAGATGGAAGCGGCTCTGGTTCTGGCAAATACTCAGTTCCCAAGCACGTGTAAACGAAGGGTTGAGGTGCGCGCTCTGGTTCTCGGAGCGAAGGGCTGTTCAGTCTAATATGCGCCATAGCCAAGCTCTGTCATAACTAAACGGTGCTTCTCGCATCCCCGGCAGTGGCCACACGCGAAGTCCGACTTATGACAGGAATGTGCCCAGCTCAATACCGACGCCGCTATGCCCGATACCCGAACGAGCTCGGCGCTAGTCATCGCGAGGGCCGGCGCTTCGATGGAAATGCCGCCCTCTTGAAGGGCTACCAACCTGCCAATTTGCCCAAAGAAAGCGGCCGAGCCATCCTGGTGGAACGAGTCGGTCTTCACAGCGCCGAAGAGTAGTCGACTGACGCCATCCTGCACTGCGGCCATTGCCGAAAGAGTGAGGAGGAGCTGATTTCTGAAGGGCCACCATTCTGGAGAAGGGGCAAGAGAGTTTGGCACGCTACCCGCAAGGTCACCAGATCCAAGACCACTGCAATCCGCTTGAAGAACTCGATGGACGATGTTCGTTAAGGAACAAACTGCTCTGGCTGCTCTCACTTCTCCATTCGCGCTCCTCTGGCCGTAATCGACTGTATACGCGACTTCGGGCTTCTTCCACCACGCCAAAGCAATTGAGTCGATCCCTCCTGACAGTAGAATCCCTGTTTTCATGACTCCATGGCCATCCATACTGTCTGGTATATGGCTGTGGCAAAATCATCACATATGATACAGCCAGCGCCAGTGATCATCTTGAGGTCTCCCTCGCCCTCGTTCTGAACGAATACGACAACCGGCTTCCCGACAGCCTTGGCGTACCCGATCTCATAGAGGGTGCCCGGGTCGAGGCCATCGAGATATGCCAGAAGAACGCAGGAGTCTTGGATGCCATTGATGTCGGGCACATAGATGTCATTGGCCGATCCCATGCCAACATCATGATATGGAGAGAAGACATCGATTCCCGCACTGCGCAAGGCATACAAGCCCTCTTCGATCAGCCACAACTGGGGCATGGTGATGAACGGGCCGGCAAGGTACACCTTCTTCCCGTTCAGCGAACCGGTTACGGGCTCCAGATCCTCTTGCGTCTCATAGTCCTTGGGCAGTGGCATCTGTTGATAGGCACAAGCGAATGCAGCGGCCCGTGACGCCTTCTCCGCCGCCTCTGAAGCGTCACGCTTTTCTTCTCCCCACAAGTACGCAAAGACTGCAGCGAACACGTCGCCCGAGCCGATGAGATTGGTCCGCTTGGTTCGGAAAGCAGGCACGAACGATACCCCGCCGTCGGTGAAGACGGCGCAGCCGAGGGGTCCTCTTTTGATCACGACAACATCGGCCTTGTTCCTTTTAGCTAGTGCAGGTCCCGCATCTTCAACGCATGCCTTGCCGGATAGAGCTTTCGCTTCGCCCGAATTGAGCACCAGCGCAAGCTGGTCTGCGGAGGAGCCGTTGGCCGAGAATTCCTCCGGTCTGAATGCAGACTGTGGGTCGTAAACAGCCGTCCGACCCTTCACTACGGCATCGCCCTCCATAAAACCGAATCTCAGGATGCACTCATCGGTCTCGATATGAATCGAATCCTCACGCCGGATCATCGTCGGATGCGGCGTAATCTCAGGGCGCGACAGACTGTGAAAGTACTTGAAGCTGATTGGGCTTTCCCGGGGGGCATCCCGTAGCGTGAAGCCCAAAGCATCTGCTTTCGCCTTCGCAACGGCCAACTCCTCTCTTGACAGATAGGTCTGCAATATCACGCGGCTGCTCAAAGAGGCGATAGCCGCCGCAGCCCTTATACCAGACCCGTAGAGCTCTTTCCAGTATGGTTTATGGATCTGTTCAAGGTAGCTGCCTCCAACAATATACATCAAGTTTTACTCCTCAATTTGATGTGTACACGGCATTCACCACCTGAGACACTGAGCACGATAGCGACGTATTCAAAGCCCTCCTCGATGCACTCGACGATTTGTGGAAGCAGCGGAGGAGTCAGGGCACCGGCGATCTCACCGTCCTCAGTGACGGCCACCAGAGACGTTTCTTTGTACACCTTGACATCTAGCACTTCTCCTTTCTTGAGACCGCTCACCACGTCTGGATCCGGCGAATTGAGCACCGTTATCTCAGAGATTCGTGTGCAATCGATTTCTGTCCAGATTTCTGGTCCACCGCCTCCGCCACTGCCACCTGGTCCTGACATTGTTGACCTCCTTTAACTTTCTCGTCCTGTGTTGTTAGTTCGATTACCGGCGGCCCGCAGTGCCGCACACCGCATGCTCCTCATATGCGACCACATGACTGCATCTAGAATGGATGCCCTCACACGAATTGCAGCCGCGAATTCCAAAAAAGCTTTTTCCATGTCGAAATAGTGACGGGAGGGCTGCATCTCTTCCCGGAACATCCCTAGCAGTAGGCCAGCACGGCGAATATGCACATCGATCACCGCCACGCGATCACTCCCCAGCCAGTTGCGGGTTATCCACGAAGCCGTTTTCGGTCCGATCCCTGCGAATCCCAAGAGCCATCTGCGGAAGGTTTGGTCTTCTTCAGGAGGGCTCTCGTCGACTAGTTTCCTTAAAGCCTCCGAAAGGTAGTGTCCGCGTTGGCGTGGATACCTGTAACGCACTACTCTATCGCCGACCTGCAGCGGGGCTTCGAGCAGTTGCACAATCCGGTGCGGGGGCGGTGTATCGCAGAATACCCCGTGCTCCTTGAGCCTGCGAAATGCCACCAAGCCAATCTCGGCTCGCATTCCATAGCCGCCGAGAAGGCATGCGGCCACCTCCTCCGCGAGTGTGTGGCCCAACCGCGGCTTTTCAGGAAAACCTCGCTGTTCAGCGATAAGGACTTGCGTGTACCAAAAGGCGGGGGTGAAGAAGTGCTGAAATCGTCCCCATCGTATGCCGGGAAGGACCTGCTCTCGCGGATCGGGCAAGTGCGTCGTCTCAACACGATCCCCGTTGAGCACTAAAAAGACTTGAGCCATATGACCTCCATACTAGCACATTTGAGGTGTAGGTTCTCAGAAACACCCTCAGTAGCCCAGAGCCAATTGGCAAGCATATGGTCAGAGGGAATATATACCCAACACAGTAAATATACGGCTAAAATGACTTATTCCCAATATTCCTCCAACAACGCTGTATACCCCAGGAATTTGGCGGGATATACGTTAAACTATCTTAATGAGTCTCTTTCCATCGTGGGAACTTTTTTACGCTGAATCCTGTTGTAGGATGACCGTCTCCTCCTCTCACAGTCTCTCGCCTTTTCAAAATCTTGTCAAGATCATTTTATATTCAGAGAATATTATTGCCATGTGCAACCCAATATCCGAGCCAGAGATCACCCGGCGTGGGTTACAGGAAATAAATATCAACTGGACAAACAAGAACTATCTCGTTGGACACCTCGAACTGGCGGTTTCTTTGCCAGCAGCCGTTGTGTATCTCGATATTACGGATTGTCAGCTTCCGTGGTTGAGTTGTAACGAGGCAGGCTCTCAAGCCAGTCCACAACATCATCAAGCCGGTACCGTATACTACGCCCCATGCGGATAAAACGAGCTCCACGACCATAGAGCCGATCCTGTTCAGCCGTGGAGTCGGCTTTACCAGTAATTTCGCAATATTGCTTTTGGGTAAGCAACGGCGGGTACCTCCTGGAAAATTCCTGGAAAAGTTCACTTTTCATATGGTCCCTCCATTGCTTGTATTGATCGATTTTCTTTTTTCAATTTCCTTCGTGACCTCTCTTCTTAATTCCCGCCAAAATTGATCCTTGCATCGCCGGCAACAAAACCGCTGCCAGGGCCTCTGAGGCGTGAAGAGCTTTTGGCACTTCTGATAGTCACATGGTATTGTCGGAATATCTTTGGTCATCTTCGCCTCGAAAGTCTCGTCAAAATGAATGCTACGCATTTAACCGACCCTCCTGCCATTGCTGTGGGATGCAGAAAGGGTGCAAAAAGAGTGCGTTTTGCATCCGCTTTCCTTCTGCGCTCTTTCCCCCAACACGGCATATTTTGTGATCTTCGCTCCTGGCCGATTCCCGCCCAAGATTGTCATAAGGACTCCCACTGAGGACTTCCATCTCATACCGTTTCTTTCTGGACCGCCTTCATTCCCGCCCATCGTTTAACAATCGACGGGAAAAACATCATCACTCGCCTCGGCGGTCTCCCTCGATACATGTAGAAGATTGCTCCACAGGCCATAAGCTCCTCCCTCTTACGGAATGCCTTTGACAAAGACATACCGGTCATCTCACAGAATGCATCCCATCCCTCACGGGCTATGTCTTCCGTCATATCCATCTCATGGTTTCGTTCTCCAGGCCGGGCATAAACCCAGAGTGTTCTTCACTGACTACGTTTGTTCTTGGTCTAAAGTGGGATATCATCGTCCGATTGCCCATAGGGCCTAATTTGAAAAACACACAGCTCATTGAATGAAATTGAGAAAGCCGTGTCGCCCTTACAGCTATCCTCCAGAAATATGGCGCCGGTACCACCCAGGGTAGCCACCAAATCACGCAATTCCCAGCAGCTGTCCAAAGAAACATTCATGTGTGGAATCTCTCCGTCGCGTCGTGCCTTAAGCAATGTTCCAAGTTCTTTAACTCCAATTCTCATAATTCCTCCTTACATTGACATGTCGTGGAAGACACGTGTACCTTGACCTCGTTTAGCGCTATATCCTTTCTTTCCCTGTGCCGTAATTCCATGTTTTTCAATCCATTCGGTGTTTGTTGTGACATCCGTCTTTCTCCTCGTCACACAGAGCCCATGCGGACCTAAAATTTTTGGGGCGTGTGTGCTTTATGAAACCTTCAAGGCGGTTGGAGACAGGAGGCACCCGAGAACATAATGTAGCCGTCCTCAAAAGACCCAGATACTGGCTATAATATAGAGTATCGTTCACTTTTGGCACACGTGGCGCGCATTTGATCACGTATACGAAGGCAAGCATTTTCAAGCGGTTATGCATATTAGCTCGGTTCATTTTTGGCACTCCCGTTTTTTGTCCTTGCCTGGCTTCGGTTGATTTTTGGCCACGGGACGGTGCCAATTTTGAACTTGTTTTCGGATTTGAGCCTGCCCAAATTCCGCCCAACTGATTCTCTCAAAGACAGGCGTTCCGTACTTCTCCCATCTTTTGGACAGCCGAAAGATACTCGCCGTGTCCCTGCCCCCGCTTTGGCACCCTTTTCTAATCGGATCAATGAAGCCATACTCCATTAGAGCCTCGATTGCTCTATAGAACGATCTCCGCGCACAGCCGTACCTTACCGCCTCTGAAAACGTAAAGGAGAACTCAGCATAGTAGTGCTTTGGGTCTGTGCTCGGTATCCTGACTTTCCCCAGGAAATAGGGAAGCATCCCCTTGGGGGTTGGTGGCAATTCGATATAGGCTTTGTGATTGAGCATCATCCAAGGCAATGCCACGAAGGGTGGTAGCTTACTACCTTTTCTTTTCTGAGCCATGTTTCACTTCCGATTTCGTTTCATTTATGTGCTGCCCTTTCAACCTCTTAGAGAAGGCGTCATTTCTGCCCCCTTCGCATGATCATCTCGGCCCTCAGACGCTTGATCTTTTCAGCAAATGCGTAAGCGTTTACTTGGATTCCTGAGTTGTAAACGTTGATAGCCCGGTAAAGCTCGTCACTCGCAGGATAGACGAAAATAGTTCGTCCGTTCTGGACTTCAAAGCCAGGCTCCATGCTGAGGAGGATGGAAATTATTGCTGCAAGGTATAATTCGGAGGTCTTGAAATATTTCTGTTCCATATCATCTCCTTTCTATTTCATTGAGAACCCATATAAGAAGTTTAGAGGCTTTCGGAAGGTTACAAAAGTGTGAGAAAGTAGACCCCGACTAATCCACCACGTGATAAATAAGGCAATTCCCTTATTCATCACGGCGATCATTGTTTGTTTTTGAAGAGGTGGGTCCTACAACAAGAAGTTAGTATTTGCCAGGAAAAATACGGTTTTCCACGTTTCTAATTATTCGTTCTGCTTTTTTCCTATAACCCAAAAACAGCCTCCGTCCATTTTCAGTCATTTGGCCTCGGCTATCAATATACGTTGGAGAGATCTGGCTAATTATATCTTTCCATTTAACACTATTTTTCCATAGTTTATAGACTTCCAGGTACGTACTGAGTTCTGCAGACATCCGCCGCGTAATCGGTGTCGGTACCGACATATTCATGTACTCCTGTTCTGACGTCGGGTTGATTTTCCGGCTCATCTTAAGATCTTTCACTATTTCCAGAAACCTTTCTTGTAGATGGTCCAAAGGCCAGAGAATATCTACCCTTAGGATAATATCGTTATCAAAAGGATCCGCCAATACTGGTTTGGTACCATCTTCCTCGCAAGGAGCTTGAATCTGTGCGAGGGAATGAGCTTTAAACCGTTCGATGTCTTTTTCGGCCCAGTTCAAGAAATTTCTTCTTGGAATTACCTCGATCCCATTTTGTTTGACAAGTTTACGAATTTTCTCGAACATTTCAGACCACCACCCCTCGAAAGAATAAGTCGGACGATGAATGTTTCCGAAGACCACAAAGTTATTCACGCACGTTTGTTGATATGTCAACCATAGAACGTTGGCCTCTTTGCGTGTAAGACGCTTTTTCATGTGAAGTGCTTCGAGTTCAGCCCTTTCTTGGTCCCGGCTCATGTGCCAAGGGAGGTACTTGCAGAATAGCTTGTAGTCCTCGCTCTGCCGCAGGTATTCGACCCACAGCCGGTACGTTTCCTTTTCATTGCCTTTTTCTTTTCCCATGGATAACAATCTCCCACCTGTAAGAATTTAAGCCTGGGCACTACCGTGATTTTGTGGCAATGTCGCTTACATACCTTGTAGCTCCTCAATAGGCCTTTCCCGGTCTATCTTGCCACCTCACCCATATCCACGCTCACCCGGGAGAGTGTGTTGCATTTATTGTCTGATACCTTTATAAGTTATCCCCTCAGATAATAATCCTGAAATTTCTGAGGGCAAAAAATTTCGATAGGTTCATCCGCGTTTTTGAATTTGATGCTTAGCGGAAAGACTATATTCATTTACTGCGATTTTATAGCAAAACATAACGTTTCTCAAGAAGTGATTTTATGGGATATCAAATGAAAATAGGAATGTCTTTTCATGTGTCCTCTCATCGTCCTCGTTTCCCTTCGGGAACCATATTACGTGAAGGAATGCTTAGGAAGGGCGGGCGGAAACCTTTGTGGACAATTTGGGGCAGTAATCTGCCATTCCTTCCACTGTGTGTGCAACATCAAGAATTGTCTTTACACTGATCCTGGAGAGATCTTCTTCCGGATTCGTGAGATAACCTGCGAGATATTCCATGGCTTTGGTTTCGAGGCCACATCGCGTACAGACAAGATAGGCTATCGTTTCCGCTTCAATCTCCATTCGGTTCCTTCTGAGATGCCTTCTGTCGTTCCATCGTTGTTTCTTCTTTTCTTGCTCATCGTCAGCTCCGAGATGCCCACAATAAACATGTGCAAGCTCATGAACCAGGAAGGAATATTTGTACCGCTCATCTTCAAAGTCTCTGTTTATTTCTATTACATATTTATCTCCGCGTCTTTTTGAGACACAGGCAGCATTAAGGTACGACTTCTCGGTATAGATCACCCTGAATTTGTCAACCTCAATGCAATGGAGAAAGGTGTTGTCCCATTTCGTTTTCGCGAGGTTCCCCGTAACCTTGTATGGCTCATCATAATACTTTGGAATCCTCTTTCCATCTGTATCTTCAAGGTCATAGACAAAAGCAACAGGTGACATGGGGGCGAGAATGACTATGGGACGGGCTGCTTCCTTCAAAGTACGCCCAAACCGACTCCGCCATCGGGACCGCGTAGCGACAAAAGTTGCGGTTGGTCTCTGTGTGTAAATCAGGAAAGCATTGATCGGTGCGTAATCGGTGAATCTCCCCACAAACCTCATGGCCTCCATGGAGGTGTCTGTTTTGCGAAAACCAACACAGGCCTTAAAGAACTCGTTTAATGCTTGGCCGTGAACCTGTCTCTTGTGGTGGGTGAGTCTGTCTGGTTCTTCCATGGGTTGAACAAACGTAAATGCCCCCTGATCCTCTAGAATAGTCTGGCTCGGATCCTTAAAACCCCCTTATAAAGTTCATTCAATCATTAGGTTGTTTTCTCTTCTTTAATTGTTTACATAATATCTTTCATGTTGCAAGGTAAAGATTGAGATATCGCCACAGAAAATTATTTCTGAAGGACTAAGTCGATAATTTCTTTCTTCTTTCTTGTATTTTCCTTCGCTGTTTGATAGTATAAATTAAACAGAGTCAGGGTGGCGTATCCGAAAGAAAGTGTAGCCCTGGTACGCGGATTATACCAAGAGCACGGGGGTGCCAGGGTACACGTGAATAAAAAAGCACTCGATTCGCATTAAAGAAGGCAGCGTGATACCAGTGAAAAATACTAAACCGATCCTGGGACCCCTTTTTGAAGATGCTCTCATATATGCGGCAAGGCTCCATGGGGAGCAGACACGCAGGGGAACCGAGATCCCCTACTTGGCCCACCTATTAGGAGTGGCAAGTATTGCGCTGGAACACGGAGCCGATGAAGACGAAGCCATTGCAGCACTGTTACACGATGCCGTAGAAGACCAGGGCGGCGCTGAAACACGGGAAGAGATCCGGAGGCGCTTTGGCGACAGAGTTGCCGCGATCATCAACGGCTGCACTGATTGCGATGTAGAGCCGAAACCTCCCTGGAAAGAAAGAAAAAAGACCTATATTGCTCACATCAAAGACGCATCCCCATCAGTTCATCTCGTATCCGCTGCCGACAAGCTCCACAATGCACGAACGATCTTAAAAGACTATCGCAGCCTTGGAGATGCGCTATGGGACAGGTTTAATGGCGGTAAGAAAGGGACACTTTGGTATTACCGATCGCTGGTAGGCGTGTTTATGTCGGTATACCCCAAACCTATTGTGGACGAGTTGGAATGGGTAATCTCGGAGATAGAACACCACGTAAGAGTGAAAAGAAAGAGACCCGATCATGTGCGAACAAGTAAGCATTGATGGGAAAAGGACGAAACCGTGACGACCTGTCCTCAATAAACCGGTCGTAACGGACGAGAATGGCGACCCCTGGTGGGGGTCGCAAAAGATGTGTGCGACATATTGGGAATACAGAACGTAAGAGATACCGCAGCGAAGGTCCTCGACGAAGACGAAAAGGAGGTAGACGTAATCTACACTCCTGGGGTGCCGCCGGCTTCTGTATTATAACTTGGTCATATGACCTTGTGTTTGTTTTTCTCTATGGTCTGCCTCCCTCTTTATTATGCGACGCAAAGTATCGACTCCTTCCTCACCGGGAAAGATTTCCAAAAATATCAACATTTCAAACAGTATTCGTTTGTTGGACCGACAACTTTTCAATAAATTTCTCTTGACATGGTATTTTCCGAAGTGGTAGCATGAAACCCATCATCACCTAAGTGAATCTTGTCGGTTGAGCACAGCGGGGGTGGCGAGCAAATATCCCCTTGATAATTGGCAGACAGATACGCGTGAAGAATCATGGGTAACTCCGGTTCCTTATATCACGTGCCAAGTCTTATCGAACTGTGCATGTTGTAAGGATTTCTGATCCCGTCAGGAATTCTCACTACTATCCTTCAGGGAGGGGACCGATGCAGCGCTCAAGGAAGAGTATTCATATCGTATGGATCGGCATAGCAGTATTGTCGCTTGTTTTCTTCATCTTACCACAGCAGGGTATGGCGGTTACCTGGGGGTATCCTTCCGGGTCGTGTGAAGCTCAGTGTCTTGCGACCGCCCGCGCAGAGTATAATATATTTCCGGATCATGATACGGCGGAAGCGGCATGGAACGCGGATATAACTGCCACGCAAGCGGCGTGCTATGCCGAAGGAAACCCAGAGTCGGTGTGCGAGTGGATTTACGGGCTGGTGTGGACCTGCCCCGGCAGCGCTGGCTGTAATGGTGGTTGCACCGAATGTTACACCACATGTGAGAGTCATATACCGGACAGCGGATTCAGTTGCTCGAACTGTCTAGGAGAACCGCTTGTGAATAAGACTGGATTTGTCCCGGAGACGAATTATTGGTATCCGCTGGCGGGTTGCAGCTCCACTCTCCTCCCCACCCAGATTCCCGATCCCACTATCACCACCGTGGTTACAGACAAGAACCTGGGTAGCGGTGGGGGCGGTACGTGTTCCAGGCTTGGTGACAAGTTTGTCTGCAATCCCGTGAACGTGACCACAGGTAATAAGTATGAGCCGGTCCTCGATCTTGCCTTATCCCAACCGGGTGTGCCTTTTGAGTTCAGACGATACTACAACAACACTCAGGCCGCTGACGGTCCCCTGGGATTCGGATGGACCCACAGCTATAGCATGTCGCCCCCCCCAGAGCCTCACAACCTGGACGTTAGGCGGTATTCCGACCCCTATACGGGTCAAGATCATCGATGCCGATGGCCGCGCCCTCTACTTCACAATGATCTTCCAGACCTATCCGGACGGTTATGATCACTACTATGGGGAATCAGGGGTCCGAGACAGGCTCCTGTGGAATCCTTTAACAGGCTATTTCTTCCTTCGCAAGAAGGATTCCAATCTCACGTACGAGTTCGCCACCCCAAACGGCACGCTGATGATGCTCTCGTCTATCTACGACACCAACGGCAATACTCTTACCCTCGCGTACAACACGAGCCATCTTCTCACCCAGGTCGCGAACAACTTCAATAAGACCCTTACCATTGCATATAACAGCAGCAACCGTATCTCGTCCGTTACCGATCCCAACGGACAGCAGATCTCCTATACCTATGATGCCAACGGTAATCTGACGAAGGTTACCTACCCCGATTCAAATTCAGTGAGCTATTTTTACTCCAATGACGCATACCACAACCTCACGGACAAGAAAGATACCAACAGCAACGTCATCGGTCACTGGGACTATGACTCGAACAACAGGGTTACGGCCTACTACAAGTACCTCAACGGGACCCAGCAGCAAGAATGGGCCAGTATTATCTACGGCATATCTGTACCCACTGTAACCACCCTAAATCATCAAACAGGAACGACCACTTATACGACCGCCATCAACGACGGCATAGGCACGGTTACGAACACAGACGCTTGCGGTTCCACCTGCTGCGGTTCCAATTGCAGCGAGGACGTGAACACGTCCTACACTTACGACAGCCGGGTCAACTTGACCGATGTGTCTATTCCCGGCCAGACGTACACGACCCATTATACCTACGATAACCCGACCAATTTCTACGACCTCGTGGGAGAGGTCAGATCGGTGACAGAGGCTAATGGTATAACCGGAGTGCAGCGTACAACTAACTACGCCTATACCCATAACCCTAACGACCCCTTTGGTCTTCTTCTGAACTCGTCTACCGAGACCAAACCGAGCGTGGTCAATCCCAGTTCCGATTCTAAGACCATCACAACCGCCTACGACGCCTGGGGCAATGTCACCTCCCGGACGGAGACTGGCGATGTGGTGAGTGCTGGGACGTTACAACCACCCTACACCACCTATTACTACTACAATCCAAACATACCGGGCCAGCTCCTTTCTGTGACCGACCCCAGGGGCAATATCACCACCTTCACCTATTACACCTCTGGAAATAACCAGGGTCAGCTCCAAAGCATAAGCAACACCGTGGGGCAGACTACCCTCACTACCTTGTATGGCGGCTACGACGCCAACGGAAACGTGGGAACCATTACCGATCCCAACAACATCACAACCCAGATGACCTACGACACGAGAAACCGTCTTTCAAGCACTTACAACCCCACAACGGGCGCTTACACCCAGTATTCGTACGACACCCACGGCAACCTCTCGTCAATCAGCCTTTCTGTGGGAAGCGTTGTCTATTATACCTACACCTTCACCTATAATCTTGCCGACAGGATAACAAAGATACAGGACAGCCTCAACAACTATATACAGTACCAGTATGATGTGGAAGGAAACCGTACCGAACAATCTATTCACGATCTCAACGGCACGCTCAAGAAGTATCTCGATTACACCTATGATTTCTATAAACGTCTTGTGACGATCGTCAATCCCGACACGACCTATACCCAGTACACCTATGACCAACGGGGAAACCCCACCGCCTTAAAGGATCCAAACGGCAATGTGAAGGGCTTTGCCTATGACGACTTTAGCCGTCCGGTCACAATGACCACCCAGCCCTTGAGTACTTCCACCTCATACGGTTACGACACCCAGGACAACTTAACATCGGTCACCGATCCCAACAACAATCAAACCCAGTACCGCTTTGATGACTTCGGGAGAATAAACCAGATCATCTCTCATGACACGGGGACAACCACATACTCCTATGACAAAGCGGGCAACATGATCCAAAAGGTCGATGCGAATGGCACCACTGTCAACTATTCGTATGATGCCCTGAACCGTGTTACGTCCATCCAGTTCCCCGCCGATTCCTCCCAAAACGTTACCTATACCTACGACTCTACATCCGTCACGAATGGAATAGGAAGATTGACCGGCAGAAAAGAGCCCGATCCGACCAATCCATCGAACCCTTGGACTTACTACACCTTCGGCTATGACGCCCAGGGCAACATGACCACCGAGACAAAGACCATCGCCGGAGCCTCCTACACCACTACATACGCCTACAACGCAAACAACACCCTCACCTCGATTACCTATCCTTCCTTAAGGACAGTCACCTATTCTCTAGATCAGGACCAAAGGATCATTGCTGTGAGCGCCACGATTAATGGCACTCCTGCATCTCTCGCCTCATCGATTAGTTATCTTCCCTTCGGAAGCATCACCTCTCTCACCTACGGCAATAATCAGACATTGACTCAAGCCTACGACGACCAGTACCGGATATCTTCCATTGCGGTCGGCTCTCTTTTTCCCTCCTGTACAGCTACGACGCCGACGGTAACATCACTTCCATTCTCGATCAGATCAATCCCACGGCAACGGGGCCCTTGGAAACCCCCGGTACCTATACCTATGATTCGGGATCGAACAAGCTGGCCAACATCGCTGGTTCCTCGCCGGCCACCTTTTACTATGATGACAACGGGAATATAACCTCAACCTCACAGAACACCCGGGCATATACCTACGATCTCCTGAACCGGCTTATCACGGTTTCAGACAGCGGTTCTGCGTATACCTATAATGCCTTGAACCAGCGGGTGAGCAAGACAACTCCTGCAGGTACAAAAATATTTCACTACGACCTGCAAGGACATTTGATCGCCGAGACAAATGCAACTGGCCAAACCCTCGTCGAATACATCTATATCGGCGACAAACTCCTCGCGATGATTAGGCCAACCGAGCAGGTCTACTACTATTACACCGATCACCTGGGAACACCACGGATGCTCGTTAACAGCGCCGGCACCACAGTCTGGAAGGCAAGCTACACGCCCTTCGGCGCTACGACCATAACCACATCCACCGTTGAGAATAATATACGGTTTCCGGGACAATACTATGATGTCGAGACGGGCCTTCATTACAACGGGAACAGATACTACGATCCGAGTACAGGAAGATACATCACCGCTGATCCGATAGGGTTGGAGGGAGGGGTGAATCTGTTCTCGTACGTTGGAGCGAACCCGGTAAATTGGTTTGACCCGTGGGGATTATACCACTGCGTGAACGGTGCTAATTGTAACTTTACACCAGACACGGATGCTGCCATTCAATGTTTCGATAGGTGTACTGGCCGAGATACGGCAATTACCAGCGGCCGTAGTAACCGAAACACACCTAACAGTTCCCATGCCCGTGGAGAAGCATGCGACGTTGGTCGAAACAGCAATCCGGATTTGTCAAGAGCTGACGCAGAGAGATGCACATTACAATGCTTCACCCACGGTTACGGACAGGAAGAACAAAATGGACCAAACATCCCTGGGACACATTTCCACATGCAGTTAAACACCACACCAGGAAGCCAGCCGGGCTTCGGCACTGGTATACGACGATATCAGCCTTAGGCTGATTTGCTGGGAGGAATAAAATGCGTATCAGCTACTTTGCTACTATCATGAAAATACTAATTACAACGATAATAATTGTGCTAACAACGAACTTGGCTACTGCTCAAAATGGCTCCGATAAACCAACGCTCCCGTACTACGATTGGAGTGCGTGTCCGTTTGAGTGCTGTACTTATAAAGAGTGGACTGCAACAAGGAACCTAAATACTTACAAAAGACGATCCGAAAAAACGCCGGTCAGTTTCCATGTTAAGAAGGGACAGTCAGTGAGGGGCCTGACGGGGGTTGTGATCACAACAAAATATGGAATAACAAAAATTGTCCAACCTATTCAGATCGGTTATACCCATGATAGCAAATCCCCTGAGCTTTCTCTTCAACCGGGTGAAGTTGTGTACACATTGCATTATCAGGGTGAGGCCTATGATTTATTCTGGTACAAAGGCAAGACATATTCTGATCAAATCTCCCTTCCGGATAATGCTTGGGGAACACCGCCCAATTCACAAGCGTTACAGATTATAACGCGACCTGAATACGAATGGTGGGCTATAATCCAAGATAAAAACGGCAATATCGGCTGGACTAAAGAAACTAACGCATTTGCTCATGTTGATGAATGTGAATAGTTACCCGTTCTTCGAGCAATGTAGTTGGCTACCGTGACAGATTCATGGTTAACGCACCAATACATACGATTTTTTAAAGAGGGGGCAATAATCGTAGCTGCTGCTCAAGTAAGCGTAATGCGCCAAACCCGCACCGATACTCTCTGTGCGCCTATCGGGGTGGTTGGGCGTAACCGGGTCAACATCACCCCTGATCCGATAGGACTGGCGGGAGGGGTGAATCCGCATAGATATGTGGTAAATGATCCGGTTAACCTTATCGACCCAAAAGGTTTATTTGGCTTCACGATCGGTTTTGAACCAATCGGCTCTGGATTCGGCTTTGGAGCGTTTGCTGGCATCTATGGAAATTTTGCGCACGATAGTAGCCAGCCCTTGTACCAAGGATGGTCCTCATCCGTTACAATTACGGCAGGTGGGGGCGCAGCGGCATCTGTGTACGGGGCTTCTGCAGGAGTCCACTTCAGCGGAAATAACGCTTGTAATGTGAAGCAGCTGAACAGAGGTTTCATTAACGCTGGGCGCTTGGGGCTCGGTGGCGTTTCTGTCGGCGGTTATCAAAGTCCCGACCGCAGCGTTACGGGCGGAAGTGTGACCATAGGCCCCACGTGGGGTTACATTGGTGCTATAGGTGGCGGGAGCTACACTTGGACCTTGGGAGGTGGCGATTGGTAGTCTTGTACATAGGGCTCGTCACTACGATCCTCACTGCCATTAGTTTCGTATTTTGGTACAACACTTATCGGAAATATTATGAGTATCTAAGGGAACGCCACAGCGCTGAGTTTAATCGCCTTGTTAGAAAAGATCCTCTCATTGAGGCAGCTGGAGAGTGGATAAGATGGCCAGTTGGCTCCGGGTGGTTGTTATTATCAATTCTGAGAATTGGCGAAACATATGGGGATGCACGAATACAGTTCTACAAGAGACGATCATTACTTTACCTACTGCTTTTCTTGGCTCTATTCGTTAGCGCCTTGTTTCTTTGGGCGGCACCTCGATAGGAAAGCGGGAGGGCGGGACCGATGACGAGACGTTGCGGTGAAACATTGACATTCGGTAGCAAGGGAGGGACAGAGGGACGACCGTGAGTAAGTAAATAACTGTTATAAATGAGGGTCATACTTTGACTAATGGATCAAACGGTATCACGAATAACCAACGACCATCGGTGAGCCCTGTCTTCAACTGTTCGTACTTTTGGGGCCGAACGGAAGGCCCGCTTTTCTTGGCTGGCCATCCCTTGACAAGGTTACGTGGGACAGAAAACGAGAAGATAAACAGAACATGGATCTTAAGACAGTCTAATTCGGAGGGGAGAAAAATGTCATCAAAAGCAAAGAACTGGTTCATAACAGGTTTGACGGTTATCGGATTGCTGTTGGCTTCCATCGCTTCCTCGTATGCCCAGACGGTCACGTACGCCTATGACGGATTAAACCGGTTGATAGGGGCACAATACGCGAATGGAACAATCATACAGTATTCCTATGATTGTGCGGGTAACCGGTTAGGGACAAATACAACTTCGTTCTATGCCAATTTCACCGGAAACGGTATCTGGCAATGGAACGGTACCACATGGAGTCAGGACACACCGAATAATCCGACGAGCATGGTGGCCTCGTACGGGATCCTCTATGCAAACTATGGGTCAGCAGGTCTCTGGAAGTACGATGGTACCATATGGACCCAGATCGCTACAACTGCACCGAATAGCATGGTGACCTCGAACGGGATCCTCTATGCGGACTACGGAGCAGGAGGTCTCTGGAGCTACGACGGCAGCACATGGAGTGAGGTCAACCAAGTTCCTCCGGCAAATATGGTATCTTCAGGTTCGCTCCTCTACGGGAACTTCGGATCAGGTGGTCTCTGGGAATGGAACGGTACCGCATGGAGCCAGATCAATGCAGTTGCTCCGACCAGTATGGTGGCTTCAGGTTCGCTCCTCTACGGGAACTTCGGATCAGGCGGCCTCTGGGTGTGGAACGGTGCCACATGGAGTGAGATCAATGCATCTGCTCCGACCAATATGGTGGCTTCAGGTTCGCTCCTCTACGGGAACTTCGGAGCAAGCGGCCTCTTGGAATGGAACGGCACTGCGTGGAGCCAGATCAATGCAGTTGCTCCCAACAATATGGTGGCTACAGGTTCAATATTGTATGGGGACTTCGGGGCAGGCGGCCTCTGGGTGTGGAACGGTACCGCATGGAGCCAGGTCAACGGAGTGAGTCCGGTAACTATGGTAGGTGGTTTCTAAGGCTTGTAGCAAGGTCACTGATGCGTCGAATCTATGACACATTCGGTGACCTTCTTGTTGCCACATTTCTATCCGCAATCTACAGTTTTTCATGATATATTCATGGGTGAGAGAATAATCAGTTACACGAACTGGCGAATCAGAAATACGGAAAAAAACTTTCTATGTCACGTTAGTCAACCAAGGCTCAGACCGGTACGCTTATGAAACGGAAACTTCCGTGGTATTTTATTACACTTGTAATCATCATAATTCTGGTTTTGGCAGTAGCGATATACAAAAGGCAGGATATTAAACAGGTTGTTCTTGGAATCTTCAAGGTCGAGTTTTGGCCTGGGCAGCGGCCACAGATACTACCGCCTAAGGATATGCCGCAGCAAACGAAAAGCAACAATACTCGAACAATTAACCAGCACACTGAAGGCAATCAAAGTCCCAACGTGAATGTCGGCCCCGGGGCAACTGCTAATTTTAATTACAATACGTCAAAAGATAGGAACCCCAAGGAATAACAGTCTATGATCAGGATTATTTCGTTTATAGCAGTCTGTTTCTTCGTTATCTCTCCGCAATGCTCTTTCCCGGCAGAAAAGGTCACTCAGGAAACAAAGGGCTCTAACAGTCCCAACTGGTACATCGGCCATGGGGGAACTGTTATTAATAACAATATAGGGGAAAAGCTGCCAAAACTGGCGCAAATTCACGGTTCGGTTGCTATTTCAAAATACACTCGTGCAGACCTGGATGGCTTGTCGGGTCGGCTGGGTATAGAGAAATTCGATTTGAGTATCGATGATCCGCTCTTGGATGAGTACTACCTGATCAAGCTACGTCTTCAGAACGGCGGTACAACAATAGAACAACCTCTGACATTTGCAATTGCTACGGGAATTGATTACAGTAAGATATTGGACGCTCGAAGCAGAGTCCTTACTCCACGGAATAAAACGATCAATATGAGATACTCAATTCCTCAGGTTCGTTGGGTCTGGCCCGAATCTGGCGTCAAGACCAAAATTTATTGGAGTTATCACTCGTCCAGTAATGTTAAAATGCAAATTGGTTTCAATATATATAGGTCGTTGTTGCGCAACAGTGGGTACGGGAGAGTTAATACCACGCTTATCACTTCAACGCCGTGGGAAATAGTAGAAAAAGCAAGGAGTGAATTGTTTCCCGCTTACTATAAATTGTCTTACGTAGAGGAGTCAGGTCAGGAGTCTGACCTGACTGGGCCCTTCAACGAACCTTATGATGTTCAGAACCTAACTCCATTTGCTCTCAATTCATTCATAAGAAAGGAACCGAGTCAGGTAGAGCCCCTCGGGACATCCCACAGATTGACTGACAATGGTCTCGACGAGCAGGAGCGGGGATTTGCGAATGGTCGGGTAAAAATTATCTTCAACAGCGGGCTTGATGCTGGCGCAGACCTCGATGTATACGTACTGTGTAAGATACTTCCCGGTTCAGAGTTACTCCCATCGGTCGCGCTTGAAAGAGCGCCAGCCGTTCGATTTACACTACGAGGCAAAACACGGCCAGTCAAGAGTCCTCCCATAGCCTTCGCAGCTGACAAATTGCGGGAAGCACTTACGCCGATAACCGTCAAATACTACGCATCGTCAGAATCAATCTATCTTGCGTGGGATAAACCTAAAGCAAAGGAATATATAGGAATGCGTATATTTAGAACACCGGAAAGACAGTTGGGAGATTTGCAGGCACCGACTCCGGAACAGGAGATATATAATGGCCCAGGGCTCACCCAGAGTATCAAATTAGACCTTCCAAGAAACAAGAAGGTGTTTGCTGAGGCTCCCGATTTCTCAGAAAAATCAGAGGGGACTCTTCGTTTCGCTCCGCCGCCTCATTTAACATCAAAACCGGTTCTAACTGCAGAGACAAATGGCTCCAATAAACAGGGCGCGCCGAAGCCCCCCATTCTCTATTTGTTTTTGCTTGGCGACACAATTACATTAGATCACGACTACTATATTGATAGCCCTCCGAAGGGGAAAACATTCACCTACGTGATCTGTGGGTATGGCGAGAATGGGTATACGAGTTATCCTGTTCTTGTAAACGCTTCCTTGACTGAACCTCACGAGGGAGTAATAACGAGCACGGGAATAATCCATCCAGCCTTCCTACCAGAAGACATACGATAACGTAAAAAGAACAAACACACTAGTAGTATGATTCCGTTATAACGTTGCAATAATGATTTATATGGTGTATAATCCTCCAATGCTTTTTAAAGGAGGTATTACCATGCCGTTCAAGAGTACAAGAAAAAAGCTTGCCTTGACACCAACGGAAATTGACAGGTTAGAAGCGGTGGTCAAATCGAGAAAAGAAAGCATGAGCCATATTGAAAGAGCAAAAATACTGCTGGCATATTTCAGGGGCAATACAATATTGGCTATTGCACGCATGTTAAAGACCAACCGTCCTAAAGTTGAACGGCATATTGCAAAGGCCCTTGAACTTGGGGCGACCCTCGATGATCTTCCGAGAAAGGGCAAGCCAAAAACAATAACCCCTGAGGCGCGGGCGTGGGTAATTTCGCTTGCCTGTCAGAAACCAAAGGATGTAGGGTATAGCTATGAATTGTGGACCACACGTCTGTTAGCGAAACATGTGCGGAAACATGCAGGGGAATACGGGCACTTGAGCCTTGAAAAACTTTCCCGGGGAACCGTTTCGAAGATACTCACAGAGAACAAGATACAGCCGCATAGGATCAAATACTATCTGGAACGCCGCGACCCTGATTTTGAAACCAAAATGGCGGAGGTGCTCCACGTTTACAAAGAAGTGCATATAACAACCCAATCGAAAGAGGAGAGCATGACCGCCTTCATTTCTTACGATGAAAAGCCAGGTACGCAGGCAATTGAGAACGCTGCCCCGGATTTACTGCCTGTCCCTGGGGTGCACCCTACCATCAGTCGTGACGGCGAATACGTCCGGCACGGTACCGTAAGTCTCCTTGCCGGAATTGATTTACTGACAGGCAAGATCATCGCCGCCGTGGAAGAAAGGCATCGAAGCAGGGAATTTATTGATTTTCTCAAAAAGCTCGATACTCATTATGTAGATAAAGAACGTATAAAAATAATCCTCGACAACCATTCTGCCCATATCTCAAAAGAAACAAGGGCATATCTCGCCACAGTTCCAAACCGCTTTGAATTTGTGTTTACCCCCAAGCATGGATCCTGGCTGAACCTTATCGAATCATTCTTCGGCAAAATGGCAAATACGCTCCTTCGTGGCATCAGGGTTAAGTCCAAAGAGGAGCTTATAAATCGCATCCTTCAATATGTCGATGAGGTCAATGAATTGCCTACGGTGTACCGCTGGAAGTATAAACTTGATTCCGTATCACTTGTATAGGATATTGATATGATAATTAGGAATCATACTACTAGTTGTAGGTGGAAGAGCTACCCACTCGGCTCAATACCGACGAGTCTGGTAACCCACGAGATTATCCCATCCAGCATCTATGTCAAACTTGCCTACCACAAAACAGAGGGCTTTAACCGCGAAGAACTTTTCGGACATATTCGCAATGTCACTCTCCTGAATATACTTCATCTGCTCAAAGAGGGTCGTATCTTCCGGGATCTCAAAAAGAGATCGGTTCTCCCAGAAGGGCGCCTCATCCCATCTGCACTGGATGGATTGTTCGGTTATGCATTGATTAAAGAATCTTACTGCAATGACGACACCGGCGCTCCTGTCTGCGGCTCAGCGTGAATTTCGATGCAAGAGAAAATGAGATGTGTTAAAATTACACAGGGGTGGTCCGTTATGTCTCGATATAAGTTTCGAGTAAATGATACAGAATATATTACGTTGATGCCCCTTCTCTTAAGGAGGCCTTAGAACAGGCAGGGATAAAAGTGGACGAGTCTTATGAGATCGTCGAGGGGGATGATTTCAAGGATCGGAGCCTCAAATCAGCCATTACTGACGATGTGTAGTTTGGTTCATAAGGATTAATTTTATACCAGCATGGTTGCCCCGCGCTTGTGATACAGGCTGCGGCATCTCCATATTTCCATCTGTAAGTCTTGGTAATTCTTCAGCCAAAGAGGAAATTGCATATATTGACAAGTTTTGGCTCGCGTCGTAAGATTTCTACATGGCTATAGCCTTTAACGAACTACACTCGCCTTCCATGCTGGACGAACTTGTCAGCGCTGGCGCCACTCCAAAAAAGATCGCTATACACTTCTCTTCCATAGCCTTCTCTGACATTGCCAATTACGTTCACATCGACGAGGGCGGAGCAATCCACGCGATTCCTCTGAAACAGATCTCCAAGCAGAAACGCTTCGCAATCAAGAAGGTAAAAAACCACGCCACGATTAAGGAGACAAAAGAAGGCGACCAGGTATGGAAAGATAGCCGTATCGAGTACGAGCTCTACGACAAGCTCGAAGCCCTGAAGTACATCAGCAAGGTCATGGGATTGGAACCGGCAGAGAGGCAGAACCACTCGGTTACCGTAACCGTCGTCCGCCCTGGAGCAGTCAATAAACCCCTCAATTCAGGTCTTGGTGAGAGACCATAATAACGTTATTTGTTCAGAATGTCTTCCTTGATAGCATTTTCGACAAGACTGGGTAGCGGATTTGTTGCAGTAAATTCTGTTGATTCCTTCCTTGAAATAGTTACCCGCCAAGCCTTCCGAAAACATGAAGATCTCTATCGGTCGATGACCGCCTTGTTGATTTTGTTCTTGAAATCAGCCGATGATTGCGGGAGAATGGATTCATGGGCGGGAAAGTTATCGGTTGCACGAAATGGGGAAATGGGGAAACAGCAAATCGGCGCTTATGTCGTGTTAGTCGACTACGTTTCTGAAGGACTTGAAAAACGTTCTCTTATAGAATGGTTCTCGATGTGGCACGATCAGGCAGGGACTAGTACGTTATCAGAACTGTAAGGGGTAGGAGAAAAAGAATGCTTTTGAGAAAGGTAACTATTAAGAACTTTCGATGTTTTCAGGATGTGGAGGTTGGTCTCGACCAAACAACCGTGTTGATTGGCGAGAATAATGCCGGCAAGACCAGTTTCTTGGATGCCATACGTGTCTGCCTTTCCCGGGCTGGAACGCGTCGCGGTGGTGGGCTGGAGGATTATGACTATCATCTCTCAACCGCTCAAGCCCAACCGGAGCAGGTTGACAAATTAGCCATTGTTCTTGATTTCGAGCTGGACGAGGACGAATCTGTCGATTTGGTGCAGGCTCTGGGTGACGTTGTTGTTTTTGACGAATCGAACATCCGGCATGTCATCCTGCGTCTCAGCAGCGGTTTCGACCCTGTGTTGAAAGATTTTAGCCCAGATTGGGACTTTTTGGATGCCAAAGGGAATCCTCTTGGTTTTAGGACGAAGAGGCTCCAACTCCTGAGCACCTTTCTTCAACTGACACCAGTGTTCTATTTGTCCGCACTTAGAGATGCCGCCAAGGAATTTCAAGGTCGGTCGGGCTTCTGGGCTCCATTTCTGAGAAATCCCGCTATTCCAGACGAGATCCGGGATAGATTGCAGACAGAAATCAATGAACTGAATAAGGAAGTTCTTGAAGCTCATGCTCCTCTCCAAGCAGTAAAAAAGCATTTATCCAAGGTTCAAAAAATCATATCAGTTGGAGGCGGTGGCAAGGTGGACATTGAAGCCCTTCCTGCCCGGATTCTGGACTTGCTGAACCGAGCTCAAGTCAATATTAGTGCTCCAACAGGCGCTTCATTACCCCTTACGCGTCATGGCTCGGGTACTCAAAGTCTGGCGGTGCTTTTTCTCTTTGAGGCCTTCTTTGCTAACATGTTGACTCAACAATATGACGCGCTGAGCCGGCCATTGTTGGCTTTGGAAGAGCCAGAATCACATCTTCACCCATGTGCAGTGCGTTCGCTATGGTTCTCCTTGAACTCGATAGCCGGACAGAAAATCATCGCCACTCATTCCGGAGATCTCCTTGCACGAGTCCCCCTAACTGCGATCCGGAGATTTTTCCGACAAAATGGAAAAGTCCAGGTATCTTGGGTGCGGCCTGGTTTATTGACCGCTGAAGAGGAGAAGCGAATATACTTCCATATACAGAGCTGCCGTGGAGAACTCTTGTTTGCCAGGTGTTGGCTTCTGGGTGAAGGAGAATCCGAGTATTGGGTTTTTGGAGAAGCGGCGGACGTTCTGGGATACGATCTCGATCAGCTCGGTGTCCGTTTTGTAAACACTAGCTATTCTGGAGTCGAGGTACTTGTAAAAGTAGCAAATGCATTGGGTATCGGTTGGTATTTCATTGGAGATGGCGACTCTCAGGGCCAAATGGACGGAAAACTTTGTCAAAAATATCTTCAGGGGCGGGATGCAGCAAAACTTATTTGCATCCTTCCTCGGCCGAATATCGAGGTTATACTTTGTGAGTCAGGTTTCGGTCACATATACGAGAAGTACGTGTCACCTCAAAAGAAAGATAAAATCACAGCCACAAAGGGTTCGCCTGACTATTACGTTCAGGTTGTTTCTGCACAACCCGACAAAGGTAAGCCAACCCGCATTCGGGAAGTCATGGCCGAGATGCGCCTTGGTGGGCAGGGGTCTGTTCCTCCTATCCTAAAGTCGGTGATTGAGGCAGCGATCACAACTGCGGAGATTCAGGCATGACTCTTGACCTGCAAAGTCTCAACGCAAACCAACGTCTTGCAGTTGAATGGAACGAAGGCCCTCTTCTTGTCCTCGCGGGTCCCGGCTCGGGGAAAACACGAGTTCTTACTATGAGAGTTGCTAAGGAGATCCTCGACTCGCCAGGCAAACGTTTCCGTGTGCTTGGGCTGACTTTTACCAACAAAGCTGCCGCCGAGATGCGCCAGCGGGTAGAGGCGCTGGTCCCTGATTGCCGGGATAGGGCTTTGCTTACTACTTTCCACTCCTTTTGCGCTGACATACTTCGCCAACACGGAAGCCACGTTGGAATTAAACCGGACTTCGTGATTCTCAACCAAGATTCTGAGCGGGAAGGCGTTCTGTCCGACACCATCAAAGCTTTAAGCTCCAAGGGTGTAGATACCGAAAAAAACGATATCAAACTTCTTCCTGTGATCGATTGGTTTTTGTCCAATGCTGTTCCAGATGCTGAGGTTTCGCGATTTGTCAAAGATCAGTCTTTTGCCCAGAAGCTGTCTGCATTGTACTCCGAGTACTGCAGACAGCTCATTGTCAACAATCGACTCGATTTTTCGTCATTACTCACAGTAACTCTTGATTTACTTAGAAACAGACCCGCGATCGCGAAACAGATTCACACCATCTATGCGCACATATGCGTTGACGAATTTCAGGACACCAATCTTGCTCAGTACCTGTTGCTAAAGACGATTGTTGGGGCTGACCCGAGAAACCTGTTCGTAGTGGCTGATGACGACCAAATCATCTACCAATGGAATGGCGCTAGCCCGGAGCGGCTTGCTAGCCTGAGGAACGACTTCAAGATGCGTATGGTCCAGCTGCCGGCAAACTACCGCTGTCCACCTGAAGTAGTGGCATTGGCGAATAAACTGATCAAACAAAACCTCAGCCGAACAGCGGACAAAGTGCCGCTACACGCAGTGAAAAAAGGTACAGGGACACAAGTAGTTCGCGTACGGAATTTTGCGACGATAGATGATGAGTTGGACTGGGTTGCCAGCGATATTGCAGAGCAGCATGCGGGAGATGCGGGAAAGTGTGTGCTCCTGGCCAGAACCAGACGGGTCCTGGAATTGGCCGTGGGAAAAATGCAAGACCGGGGTGTTAAGGCTTCACTCGCTATTCGCAAAAGTGAATTCACCAGCGCACCTTTTCGTTGGCTACATGCGCTTTTGAGATTGGCAAATGCACGCAGTGATCGAGAGCAGCTGAGACGTGTATGCAAGTCCTTTTTTGAACTGGAGGGGGTCGATCTGGATGTTCAAGAGCTTGTCGCCGATGCCGCGAAATTTAATGGCGACTTCTTGAGATGTTGGTTTGAATCTGCCTTACTGAGAGAAGGAGTGGACCACAATACATTAAGACTCCTTCAAACGGGACGAAGACAAATAGTTGACCGTCTGGATGTACTAGGATTCAACGTATCTGCATTCTCTTGGTTTGAAGAACAAAACAAAAAGCTGAATCCTACCGTTGATGAAGGGTTTGCTGATTACAAAGAGGAAAAGGCGATCTGGAAAGAATTACAGGACCGGGTAGTTGCAAAATATGGGCGTAACGAATTAACCCTTAACACTTTTCTACAGGAGTTTGATCTATCAGAAAAATCCGTACCCATTCCACCCGACGCGGTACTTTGTCTAACAATACACAGTTCAAAAGGATTAGAGTTTTGTCACGTCTACCTAGTAGGCCTAGTGGAGGATGAATTGCCATCCTTTCAAAGCATCAAGAAAGGTGATGAGAGCCGAGAGATGCAAGAGGAAAGGAGAAATTGTTTTGTAGCGATTACTAGGGCTCAGGAGACACTGACGCTTACGTATGCGACAAGATACTTTGGCTGGCCTAAGAAGCCATCTCGTTTTCTTCGTGAGATGGAACTGATATAGATGTGTTGTCTGCGCAATGCGTATAAAAACATTGGGGATGTCTTACTCAATAAGTTTCATTATTTGTCTTGGTAATCATCAATTTTCATGTCCCCGGAGTTGCAGGGCCTTGAAGGTTAACAGGGTCATCCTGTAAGCATAATACCCGCTTGAAATCCTATGCAGTGAGAGTGGGAGTCAATGGAAAGAGGAGTCTCTTTCCCTCTGCGACTTGTGAACTTAACTGTGACGTGGAACCATCAATCAAGGGCATTACCGTCAATTATGCCTTCTCCGATTCTCGATTGAAAGGAATGACCTTGCCCGGTTCTCTTGGCTGCACAAGGCTTAAAATATGATCTGTCACCTTCTGCATAAGCGGACGGAGTTTTTCCGTGTTTTTCACGACATAGCCGGCGGTAACATCGTCACTCTTGACGGAATGATTGAGAAGACGTTTTAATTCGTAGTAACCCACGATCCCGTCTATGGCGCTCGTGTAGGTCCGTCGCATATCATGGACCGAAAAGGTTATCCCAGTCTGTTTCGTCACCTTATCCATCTGCTTCCGGGGTTCGATGAGGTGACCGCCCTTCCCTCGGCCCGGGAACACAAAGTCATTCTCCCGTACCGTGTGACGATTCTCAAAGAGCTTGTGAATGTAATTGCTCATAGGTAATAGGAGAGGTTTGCCGTTCTTCGTCACGGTAAGCACAAAGGTTTTGTTCTCCATGTCAACATCTTCCCATTTGAGAGAAGCCATCTCCGTCCGCCGTGCCCCTGTGAAAAGCAAGAGCAACAGGTAATCACGGATGGTATGGTTTTCCAGCTTGTTGACCGCCTCAAACCATTTGGGAAGATCAGACTCGTTTACAAGGGTTTGGCGGCGTTCGATAACGAACCATTGGCGTGTATTTGATAGGCGCTTGACCGGGTTGACGGGGAGTGAGTCGTCCAAGAGTTCATTGGCGAAGTTATAGATTGCCCGGAACGTCCGCATTGAATTATTTGCCGCTGCCTTGCCGGCTTGCCGTGCGATCTTCAGATGACGCTCAGCAACCATATCCTTCGTAATATGTTCAATCGGTTGATTCATCCAGTCGGGAAGATAGAATTTGAACAGATTGCGGTAGGTTGTTACCGTACGGGGTTTGAGCTCTTGCCGTACGATGAAGTATCTCTCAAGAACCTCGGCTAATGTGATACCTTTCTCCCTCGCTCTTGCCTTCTCCCTGTTGATGTCAATGCCTTTTCCAAGGTCTGAAAGAGTGTCTATGGCATCCTTACGTGCCTGTTCTGCGGTCTTTATGCCATGTCTTCCAAGTGTCACTCGGGTCAGCTTGCCCTTTACCCGCTTCAGCACAAAATATGTTTTTGCCCAGGCAGACACCCGGCAACCGAACCCTTTCAGATCCGAGTCAAAATAATCAATCTGTTTTCCCTTCGCAACAAACCGCAGGTGGTCAACCGTGGCCTTTGAAATTTTGATCTTTCTCATGGGCGCCTCCATGAACCATGTTTATAGGTAACACATAGGTAACTTCCAGGTAACATATAGGTAACATTTTAGACGAAACTTGTCAATACAAAAAGAAATATGATAATGCTTAACTACTTAATGTTATGAGAGTATATAAAAGTGGATACAACTGGAATAAACACGGAACTTCAAACTACGAATCCAAAGGTTGCGTGTTCAAGTCACGCTGGGCGCACCAATTATATCAATAACTTACATATCATATCGATATTTCACAAGCTCTGCTTGCTACCCTATAGCTACCCTCTAGGTAATTTTTGGCTCTTTTTGAGCCCATAAAACAAACTATACTGTCAGGCCCTCGTTTTCGTCTACCTATAGGTAATAACTACACCTACAAAGCGAGCAGGTACCGGAGACATGAAAATTGATGATTACCAGAAGAAACACCCATGCCGACACGTCGGCACAAAGAAGAATGAAAATAATATATGAGGACGCCATTTTTGTTGTAGGATATACGATGATACGGACTGAAGAAAGAACTCGATAACATGTGGAAGAAAGGTCGACACTTACTGGTGGTTTAAACCCCGTAGAAGAAACTGACCTCAGCCGGTCATAAGGACAAAACAATGTTGCCATAGAGCACGCAGGAGAAATTTTTATAACCCTAACCGGCTATTCTACATCATAAAGAGAAGGGGAGGCAATATGCATTAAAGAAGTTAATTTTCAGGAGAAAGCGACTCCCAATAGTGCTTTATAATTTTATGGAAGTCTAGGACCGCCTCCTCGTCAAAACACTCATCATCGATAAACGATTTGTCCCGTATGACGCAGCAAGGCACCATTGCACCGATGAGCACCAGGACGGGTACCTCACGCCTGGTTCTTGAAGGAGATCCAGGGCAAACCAATCGGGGTTTCAGGACCATGAATACACTTACGTTGATATCTCAGAAGAGTGCGCAAGACACCTATCGCAGGACACACGGTCTCCTCTGATTAATGCCCGTCATAGTTTAGCTGGGCCTTCTTCTTCGCCCCGGCCTCTCAATGTATCCTACCTTGCATATATTTGAGAAATTCATAAATTCCTCCCGAATATAGTGATAATAGCTTTACAATTGATTGTTTCAATCTTATTTTCCGATAGGATGTGATTATGGAGCGTACTGTGGTTCGCAGAGTTATGGGGAGAAAAAGATGGAAACAAAAGTGGGTTTACGGATTGACCATAGGAAGGCTGTTATAATGACTCTTACGGAAAAAGGGGGGAGAGGTGGGGCTGATACCCCGCGCGCGATGCGACTCGATATGATCGTGGTGTTAGTAAACCCAGGTCTCCGACGAAGAGCAGAGCAGAAACCTTATTGTACGTGTGGCTGGATCATATAATTTGCATACTTGGCAACGGAAGACAAAAGAAAAGGAGAGAAGATGAAAAGGATCATTATGCTCACGATGGTATTAGTGATAATGCTTGTATCTCTCGGAGGATGTTTTTGGGGATACGAAGGACATGACAGGGGCGGAGGATATGGCAGTGGTGAAGGGCATGAAGACCATGGCGGAGGGCATGAAGACCATGGCGGAGGACAGGAAGAACGGCATTAGGAACGAAGGGAAGAAAGAAGAACAGAACGATGCGTTGTCATACGAGGCTGTAGATGATTTCTTTTGAGGTCGCTCCGTTAGCAATCAGCATACCTGCATCGACGAATCATCCGCCAGAAAATCGTATGTGTTCACACGACATAAACGGCGTAAAGAGTCTAAAAACTTTATGACCATCGAGTGAGAAAGGAGGATCACATGTTGTGGACGATTGCTGTAATACTGATAATTCTGTGGCTGCTGGGGCTGGTGACAGGCTATACGATGGGTCATTTTATTCATATCCTTCTGGTTATAGCCACCATAATCGTGCTGGCCAGAGTCATTCGGGGACGACGAGTGCTGTAACGATTAGGCATTTGCTAGAGAAAGATGAGGTGTCTGGAAAGGAGGTGGTGAGCAGTTCCGGAAAGATTGTGACGAACCTTTGGGAGAAAAAGTCTTGTAACTATTTCCCAACCAATTTATTACAAGGAGGAGTACCAGCTATGAAAACAAGAAATATTTTCATCAGTTATTTGGTCCTTATTATGTTCATCGCTGCCTTTGTGGCAGCCTGTGCATCCACACCGAAACAGGAGGGTACAGGTGAATTTATTGACGATTCGGTCATCACAACCAAGGTAAAATCATTGCTTGCAGCAGATGATTTTCTCAAGTCATTCGAGATCAGCGTTGAAACCCGCAAAGGCATCGTCCAACTGAGCGGCTTCGTTGATTCTCAAAACGCCGTTAATAAAGCGGGCGAAATCACGAGGAGCGTCAAAGGGGTCAAATCCATAGAGAATAGTCTGATCGTGAAATAGACGATTGTTACCCTTTCACAGATGGAGAATGGTAATGACATAATGATTGATGACCCTAAAGGTGGGACCATGGGTCTGCCTTTAGGGTTTTTATGTCATAGCCTGAGAGATCCACCACAAGACCCGCAAGTGATTTTTTACCAAAGACGCAGTTCGAGTCACCGTACATTCCCACAGCCTTGCCCGTGGGAATCTATGCAGCGGGTAACGCGAGCGAGAAGGGAGGCTCAACGGGCTTCTGCCCATGGCGGGGGCGACGCGAGCCGCTATGATAAAACCAGGCAGAGTTACGCTTCGGTTGGTTACATTTCGTAACGCTACAATGCGGACGATGTCTCAGCCGGGATCGTAATCGTAAAAAAAAGGGGGTCAGGTATGGTGCAGGATCTTCTGAGAGGGTGTCAGCGGGGTTGCTGCACGGCACCGTTATAAAAGACCTCGCATGTGCCGCCTTGAACGAAACGTTTTGCCTTCCTGTAAACATCAAAGATTGGCCCGGCAAGAGACTCGACCGCGCTCACGGTGCCGGCACGGGGGCTATCAAAGGAACCGGTGATGGTTTGTTTAAATGCTGCACATCCCTTGTCATCGAGAAGCGCCACCGTTACATTGTCAAATCTCTCACTGACAAGGTTGAGCTTTCCTTTAAGGGCAACTCGATTGTGGTGCGTAGCTAGGGCGCAATCCACAGCGTCGGCCTCACCGTTTTCAATCGCCCAGTGGGAGATAAACTGAGTGATGGCGCCCGATCCTCCCTGAGCCTGATAGTAAACATCCCCATAACGGTACCCTCTGAGCGCAACGGAACCGAGAGGGCCGGCTATGAAAAAAGCGCCGACGTCGACAAGATTGAACTTCTGGCTCGTTTCATAGGTTGAGAGGATCTTGTCGAGGTCGACAGTATGAGTGATGAGATTATCGCCCCGAAGAGCGAAAGTACCGTCCAGGTTGCTCATCAAATCGCGTCGTCCCTTTTCCTTTACTGTCAGGGAGGCAGTAAGATCGCCCTTTCCGCTGATCAGCTTTTTTATGCCGAAGGATTCCTGAAGTTTTTCGAAGTCCAGTTTCGATACTTTCAAATTGAGTATATATGCCGGGTCGATAAGAGACTCGTTTGTCGTGACATCTCCTTCACCTTTCCCGCCGAAGACGTCCATGGTAAGGGGTTTGAAAGAGAATACTCCCTTGTCCGCCTTCGTGGGGGCCTTGAGGTTCTCGATCCTGAGGTTTTTTTGCAGTAACTCCTTGCAGTCGAGGCTTCCCGTGAATGAGACGTTCTTAAGAATACCCCCTGAGGTATCCGTCACGGAGAGGTCTCTGATAGCCAGATTAATTTCTTTCAATTCGGTTTTTTTACCCGTCTTCTTGTCAAGATAGAGAAGCGTCCCCTTGGACAGTTTGAGTTCATTCAGACTGAAAGCGGTTCCCGGCTGCCCTTTCGTCGATTTCTCTTCAATACTCTCGAAGTTGAATTTCCCTCCGGTGTCCTTTACAATGGTGACAGCGGGTTTGACAAGCTCGCAAGCGGTGACGTTAAGCTGCTTCTTCAGCAGGGGTATCAGTTCCACCCGTAGTTTGAGGCTTTCAAGGGAGAGGATTTCTCCTCCTCTATTGGCGACATGGACATTTTTCGCCGAAATGCCAAAGGGAAAGAAAGAGAGTCCCATCTTTCCGGTAATCCTGAAATCCAAGCCAGTCGCCTCGGAAACAGCGGTTTCGATCTTCGACTTGTAAGAATTGATATCGAATCGCAGGGCAGCAACGATCGCAGCGATTACGATCAGGACGACCACACTGCCCGCAATCATCAAGCTTTTTTTTCTTTCTGCTCTCATGGCTTTCACTCCGCGATAGACATGTGCTTATTTCAATTATATACATCATTGTGCATTATGAATAGTCGGTATCAGTAGACTGTCTGTGAAAGCGGAACGATGAGTGAGGCGATCACATCAGCGAGTTCAATATCATTGAGATTGAGGGACATGGTCCTCCTGTCCCTTTGGTCCTCCGGGCTGATACCTTCCCCAACTTGCTCTGTTATTATAAACAAGAGAACCCATTGAATACAGAGGGAAATGTTGTATATTTGCGAAGCCTCACAAAACCACGACTTCAGAAGTTACAAACAGATTTTATTCCGACAATTTTCAAAATTCTCTGATGACGTAAATTGGCGACAACACCTGCAAGCCATTGAAGCCCGATAATGACAAAGCTGAGGATTACCGAGTGAAACAGAGTAGGATTTTTTTCAGAATTGTGTCCGATTTAGGTCAAGGCTTGACCCTTAAGCACACTCCCATTATTCTTCTGTCTTTGCATCCAGCACGCGACGAATGGCCTGTGCCAATCCTTCTCTGCCAATAGGCTTTATGAGGATGGCCCTGATCCCTGCTTCTTGTGCACGTTCCGGTGAGACGGGCTGGCTGTCACCCGTGCAGAGAATAATCGGAATAGCGGGTTTTACTTTCAACAGTTCTGTTGCAAGGTCCATCCCTGTAATGTTGGGCATCGTATAGTCCGTAATGACAAGGTCGAATCCATCAGGATCTTTCCGGCAGATATCCAGTGCGTCCATGCTGCTCGTGGTTACAACAACGTCGTAGCCAAGCCTCGTCAATCTCTGCTCATTTAATTGAACCAGCATATCCTCATCATCTACAAAGAGTATGCGCTCCTTCCCTCCTGTTGCCACAGGGGCCTCTCTGTCCTCGGGCAAGGCTTGTTCCTCGATCTTCGGCAGATACACATGGAATGTGCTTCCCTTACCCGGTTCGCTCTCGACAGTCACATAACCGCCATGGCTCTGAACGATACCATGGATGACAGAAAGCCCCAGGCCCGTTCCTTCCCCTTGTTTCTTTGTCGTAAAAAAGGGATCGAATATCCGATCGAGGATCTCAGGGGTCATTCCTGTACCGGTGTCTCGTACGCTTAAGACCACATATTCTCCCGGGGCCATGTCGGAAAGCGGCAGGGGATCCTTCTCCGTGAAACCGGTTTTCGAGACGCGTAACTCCAGTACCCCGCCTTTCTCTCGCATGGCATGGGCTGCATTGGTGCAGAGGTTCATCAGGATCTGGTGCATTTGCACGGGGTCGGCAAGTATCCGGTCATCATTCGTAAGACTCTTTGACACGATTTCAATCGTGGACGGGAGCATGGGTCTTAAGAGTTTAAGCCCTTCTTCAACGACCCCACTCACCGTTAAGGGTTTCTTGTCCTGTTCGCTTTGGCGGCTGAAAGCAAGGATCTGCTTCACCAGATCGCGCCCTCTCTTGGCTCCTTTCAGCGCCAGTTTCAACCTTCGATACTCAGGGCCATCAGGGGTTATGTCTTCCATCACCATCTCGGTAAAACCCATTATGCCCGCGAGGATATTATTGAAGTCGTGGGCTATGCCGCCTGCTAAGGTACCGATTGCTTCCATCTTTTGAGCCCGGACGAGCTGTTCCTCGGCCCGTTGGCGTTCCTCGGTCTCCACCAGGAGCTTCCCGTAGGCGAACTGCAGGTCGGTAGTGCGCTCCTGAACGCGCTGTTCCAATTCATCGCGAGCTTTGCGCAGCGCTTCTTCGGCGCGCTTACGGTCGGTGATTTCTTCCTTAAGCATGGCGTTCGCCTGGGACAATTCGGCAGTCCGTTCGGCGACCTTCTCTTCAAGGTGGTCCCGGGTCTTCTCCAGCATCGTCTGAGTACGTTTCTGCTCTGCCAGGTCAGTGGCTACTATGCAGAAGGCATCCACATCGTTGAGCGTGAGCGGTCGGGCAGAGAGGGAAACAGGCAACTCGTCTTCAAGCGCGGTCTTGAGTGAGAATTCTCCCCTGCAGTCTTCTTTTCCGCACGCGTGCAGCATTGTTTGAAGCGATTGTCCGCTATGCGATAGAAGAAAATCGTAAAAGGACGTGCCTATGATCATGTTCAGAGGCATCGCGACCATTTCCGAGAAACGGCTATTGCAGTAAAGGATCGTGCCGTCGGCTGCCATGGTGAGGGCACCCTCGGACATCGTCTCCATAAGGACACGGTAGGTCGTATCTGCGCCCTGAAGGGTGAACACCTGCTGCCCCTTGGGTCCCTCCACGATGAGCGCATCCACCTCATTGTTGCGGATGGCACGGAGGGTCTCTTCGGCCTCCTCCAGGCGCAGCTGCGTTGCCTGCAGTTGAGCCTCAAGCTCCTGGAGTGTTCTTTTCTCTTTCATGGTTATTTCCGGTGTTTTCTTATACGCGGTCATGACTTCGCTTTAAGACTCCGGTTTGACGTCTTCCCTGGGTTTGAGATCAAGGCCCACGAGGATGCGGTCCACGTCCGCCATATTGCCGATGAACCGGCGTAGCGGCGGGGGCAGCTTCTTCACGAGCGTGGGGGCTGCGATAATCTGCTCGCCTTTGGCTAAGACCGGTTGCTGGTAGATGTCGACCACCTCCAGTTCATAGCGACCCTTCAGGTACTCCTCACAGATCTTTTTGATATTCATGATAGACTGGGTGGATTTCGGAGTGGCACCGGCAACATAGAGGCGCAGAACATACTTCTTGTCTTTGGAGTCCTTGAGGGCCTTCTCAAAGACTTCAATCTGGTCATGGATCTTTTTTGTCACGCTTTCCTCCTCTGTTCTGCAAGAACAGGGCGAAGGTCAAGACCGATAAGCACCCTCTCTGTGTTGGAGAGGTCACCGATGATCTTTCGCACTGGCTGGGGGAGCTTCCTCACGAGGGTGGGGATGGCGAGGATCTGATCACCCCTTGCAAGGGTTGGATTTTTGAGAAGGTCAATGACCTCGATCCGGTAACACCCCGCGAGGTGCTCCTCGCAGATCTTTTTCAGGTTCGCGAATGCTGCGAGCGATTTCTGCGTCTGTCCGGCAACATAGAGCCTCAGCTCCCACAAATCCGTACTCTTTTCAGGTTCTTTCAGTTTCGAGTTTTTCATCGATCTTTCTCCTTAGCCGCCCTGCGTATGCGTATTTGTACGCACCACTCTTCTAATGTAAGTCCTTTTCCGGTCAGCGTAAATCCCCTGAATTGATTCGAGTGGGCCATGCCCCTCGACTTGATGATGGTGAGCCCCCGGTTGCGTTCGCCCGGTTCTCGATGTCCTTGAGCGCGATCCAGGTGTCCATGAGGGAGGAAACCCCCGCTTCGCTCTGTTCGAGACTGCCACCGGGGGAAGTGAGGCTCGTAAAAAGAGACGTTACCTGCCGTGCCTTGAGAAAATCGACGAAGCGTGTGAGCATCGACTTCACATCTATCTGAGAACTAACCGAGATGAGGTTTGTGACAGGGTCCATAACGATTACGTGGGGCTTGAACTCATCGACCAGCTTCGTCATCTGGAGAAGGTGCATCTCAAGTCCGAAAAACGTCGGTCTCTCGGAGCGGATCACAAGATACTTCCTGTCTATGTAGGGCTTCAGGTCTATCCCGGCGGAACGCATGTTTCTTAAGATCTGTTTCGGGGATTCTTCAAAGGCGAGATAGAGCGCCCGTTGCCCTCTCTTACAGACACTTTCGACGAGATGGGCCGCCAGGGTCGATTTCCCGGTGCCTGCCGTGCCCGAGACCAGGACGCTTGAGCCTTTGTAATAACCCTTGCCGCCGAACATGGTATCGAGGCGGGGTATACCTGTGGAAACCCTTCCTGTGGGAGCATCCGCATTAAGACCCAAAGAGGTGATGGGGAGTATGGAGATGCCGTCCTTGTCGATGAGAAAGGGGTACTCGTTCGTCCCATGGTATGACCCGCGGTATTTGACCACCCTGAGACGGCGTGTTGATATCTGGTCGGTGACCCGGTGGTCGAGGAGGATCACGCAGTCCGCCACGTACTCTTCGAGACCGTAGCGGGTGAGGGTATTCGTGCCCCGCTCTCCGGTAACTATTGCAGTGACACCCTTCTCCTTAAGCCATCGGAAAAGCCTTCTTAACTCTGCCCGTAAGATGCCCTCGTTGGGCAGCGAAGAGAAGAGGACCTCAAGGGTATCGAGGACCACGCGTTTTGCCTTGACGGAATCGATGGCACTGCCGAGCCTGACGAAGAGGCCTTCGAGGTCGTATTCCCCTGTTTCTTCGATCTCCGAGCGTTCTATGTAGACATAATCGATGGCGAGCTTCTTCTCTCTTGCAAGTCCGTTGAGGTCAAAACCCAGGGAAGAGACATTCGTCGTAAGTTCCTCTGACGTCTCTTCGAAGGCCATGAAGACACCTGGTTCGTTATACTGGGTAGCACCCTTCACGAGAAACTCAAGGGCGATGAGGGTCTTTCCGGAGCCTGCGGCCCCTGTGACGAGGGTCGGGCGACCCTTGGGGATTCCACCCAGGGTAATCTCGTCCAGGCCCTGAATCCCGGTAGGGCACTTCTGCAAGTCGAAGCGGTCTGCTGCTATCCTTGTACGTGACATGGCTTGGTCTCCCTCCTCATGGTAGTTCGAAAGATTTACAAAAGAAAATGGGGTAGAAAAGGTATACGAATAGCTTTTTCATGGTGTCATCTATACAAAAACAAATATAAGGCGATTATAACGCCGGGTTTTTGTGGTTGTAAAGCAAATAATCCGCACACCAGATATGGGGGTGTTTCAGTGTGAGAGCATAAAGAACATGGTGCCCATCCTCGGTGTCTCTTAGCCGGTTCATTGATTTCCGTGTGAAACCATGAATGATTGTCCAAAGGTCTGCTGTAACGAGTACAGGAAGTTGCACTCAAGCTCAACCTATCCAGTTTCGTGCGGCTGACAGAGAAAAAGGGGGTAACACCGGATGAGATTCTACCCCTGACGTCTGCGAAGAAACTTTGAAATGAAACTGGCATACAACCGGCCTAAACTGCTGGTGGCCGATTTAAGGAAATCCAGTCCCCAGGTCCTCCTCAATCGTGCGTTGAGATCAACGGAGGTGCGGCAGACAACCGAAGAACCATAAGTAACCATTCCCTTGTTCAGCCATGAAGCCGCTTCAGAACCCAGGCTATTTTCCGTCCCAGTAAGGTTGCCCTCTCAACACCCTCTTGATCCTGTTCCACTTCGCCTTTTTCCCGGCCCATTCCAAGGGCCCGGCCAACGAGAATCATTTCTTGCGCCAGAAAGAAATGATTCATCGTATCGATGGTGTGGGTACCACCGGAACGACGCTGGCAGGCGAGTGAAGCCCCGACCTTATCCTTGTACATCCTACCGTTCGCGCCGCCCACAAAGCCCGCCCGGTCGATGAGGGCTTTCATCTCTGCCGTGACGTCCTGGCAGTAGACGGGAGAACCCAGAAGAATACCCTGAGCACCGATCATCTTTTCGATATACTCGTTTGCTGCATCCGTTTTTACCGCACAGTGCTGATCCTTGTTTTCAAAACACTTGTAGCAGGCAATGCAACCGTGGATTTCTTTCCCCGATAGCTGTACTAACTCTGTTTCCACTCCTTCTCTTTCGAGTTCCCGGAACACGTGGTTGATGAGGATTGCCGTATTACCATCCTTCCTCGGGCTCCCATTAAAGGCAACGACTTTCATATGATTTCCTCCTTATCTTATTATTGTTAAACCTTTTAAACTGTTTGAAAAGAATACGTTATCCCTGTGGGTTAGGAAAGTCAATATGGTATAAGGATGCAAACAGGAAAAGAAACGTTCCCTGACGATGGTTATGAACTATTCTGTCAACGTCCCCAATGAAGGCGTTATTGTAAATGTACTTGACCATAGGTCATTCACAAGAGAATACGGTCATGATAGGGTGTTGCCCATAGAAGTTATTTCCATCCGGTATCAATGCCCCGACTGGCCTCCAGTTGTATATCTATTGTGTAATGGTATCCCATTATGGCAACGCTGGCTTCTCGAGCGCCTTGGCCTCGAAGCCACGTTTTGTCGAACAATGTGGGCGCGGAAGCAGCGAGTATATCTAAGGATTTATCCGTAATTAACTTGCTTTAGATCCACAGCCATATTATACTTCTGAATCAAGGAGGTGTGTATGGCAAAGATCCGGTCATGGGGAGTATCTGATGAATTCTGGAGACGTGTTGAACCCCTTATCCCAACGCGTGAACGGGAGCCGGGCAAGGTGTTCCAGAGAAGGCTGGGTGGTGGTCGCAAGACTATGCCCTTCCGGCGGGTGTTCGAGGGTATTGTTTTTGTGTTGAGAACTGGGTGCCAATGGAAATCGTTGCCCAGGGAACGGTTCGGGAGCGCAAGCTCTATACACAAGTACTTCAGACAATGGCTCAAAGCGGGCTTCTTCTTGACCCTCTGGCGTGCAGGATTGGTTGAATACGATGACATGGAAGGCATTGCATGGAAATGGCAGAGTGTGGACGGTACGATGATCAAAGCACCACTCGCGTATGACGCTACAGGGCCGAATCCGACAGACCGGGGGAAAAAAAGGAAGCAAACGCCATCTCTTGGTGGACGGGCATGGCGTCCCGCTGTCGCTGATCGTTACCGGGGCAAATCGACATGATGTCAGTCAACTCGTCGCAATTCTGGATACCATCGTTATTCCTCTTCCCAAGGGAAAACGATTCCTCTATGCGGATAGGGGCTATAGCGGAGCGCCTGCTCAAAAGCAGATCAGGTCAAGGGGCTGCATTCCTCGGGTTACACAAAAGAAGCGGAAACGAGGCCGTCCTCCCAAGAACAGACGTTGGGTCGTCGAGGCGACACACTCCTGGTTTAACCGATTTCGGAAATTGCTCGTCAGATACGAGAAGTTGGTCAAGAGCTACGAAGCTCTTGTCTGTCTTGCTGCAGCAATTATCTGCTGGAGCAAGGTGGTTGCTATTTACGGATAAGTCCTAAGTCTACCGTAGCCTTTCCGCACGATGGATTTGTTATTCATGACATCCTTTCAAGATCACCTTCGAACTCGATAATCAATCTGTGATCATCAGGTCCCGAGTCAGACAGATTGGCAATAGTTTTAGAATGCCATTGAACGTCTTCCGGTTCCATCATTATTGCCATATACCATGCGGGCACTTGTAACCTCCTTTGTTCCTTTATTTATTGCGTACGGTTTGTTTCCCTGTTTTGATGACATTTTCTTATTCTGCGTTTTCACATAAGTTCATTTTATACATTGCACACTGAATTGCAAGTCCTCAAGTAAGGTCTATTCACCTATCGAATACCACTAGAAACACATGCAGTGAGAATGTGAGATTGAGGACTTCAGGAAATTATTGCTAAAATCCTTGCTCACATATTTTTCAAAATGCGGTGTTATTGAAAATCCTCGAGTGCACCTACAATTAAATGATTTTGAAGATAAAGACCGCTGTGAATTACCAGCAGAAAGAAAGTATCTTACAATCAACTCACGGCAGGGTATAAGGCTATTTCATCAAGGAATCCCTTGAGACTGCTACATTTTCCACCCTCGGTTCCCATTTCAAGGTCGTGCAGGTCTACTCGCTCAGTTAAAGCCTCGACATCGCGTTCAGATTTCGTATACGTCCGGCCAACTAACTGGAATATCTTCTTGAGTGCATCTGCTGGATGAAAAAACAGTCCCTGAGGATCAGCGGTACGGAGATTGAAACCCAGCCTGTTTTCTATATACTCAACAGTCAATGCGGTGTCCAGTTTCTTGAGAAGCGTATGCATTGACCCCTGCTGTCAATAGTGGGCACCAAAATAATGTTCATGCCGCACATTTCTCCCGATAAAGTTGTTGTCTATAGACCACGGGGGATAAGTACCCCAGACTGGCCTGCCTGCGTTGCCTGTTGTAAAAGATCTCGATATATTCGGTAATCTCCCTTACTGCCTTATCTCGTGTAGTGTACCGTTGATGATAGACAAGCTCATTCTTGAGCGTTCCCCAGAAGCTCTCCATGGGGGCATTATCATAGCAGTTGCCTTTCCTGCTCATGGATGCTTTCATCTTGCATTTCTCAAGGAGCTTTACAAAATCACTTGAACAGTACTGACTCCCCCGGTCGGAATGATGGATAAGGCCAGGATCAGGCTTCTTTGCTGCCAGAGCCATACGAAGGGAATCGACAACGAGGCGCTTGGTAATTCTCGGCCCTAAGGCGTAGCCTCCGATTTCTCCGTTCAAAAGATCTTTATGGGCAGCGCAGGAGAGCCAGCCTTCATCGGTAGCAACATAGGTGATATCGCTGACCCAGACCCGGTTCGGCAATGAAGCTTCAAAGTTCTGCTCCAGGAGGTTTTCTGCTACCGGCATGTCATGTTTTGAGTCTGTCGTGGCTTTGAACTTCCTCACCTGTTTGCAGCGTATTCCCAGTTTTTTTCTGATCTTTCTATCCTGTGGATACTGATCACTATACCATGATCGGCAAGGCCCTTCTGTAACCTTTCGGGTCCGCAGGTTTCACGGGTCCTCTTATGGGCTAAACGTATCTGTATCTCCAGTCGTGCTTCCTCTTGAGCACGTTTTGATGGTTGGCGCTTGAGCCATGCATAGCACCCGCTCCGGGATACGGTTAATACACGGCAGAGGACAGGTAAGGGATAGATAAGTCACATTGTCTTCATGATCGCGTACCTGGCAGCGACTCCTTGGCAAAGTACGCGGCCGCTTTTTTTACTATGTCACGCTCCATTTTTAGTTCAGTTATCTCACGTTTCAGGCGGGCAAGCTCCATCTCACCTTCTGTAACTGGCACTTCGCTTCACCACAAAACCGCCCTTTCTTGCCTGTGTAACCCACCGGCCCAAGGTCGATGTGGAAAGTGAAAGTCTTCTGCCTACTTCAGGTACGCTCAAGCTGCCGTCAATCACCATCTTTACTGCCTCTTCCTTGAATTCCTTTGTAAATACACCTCGTGGAATCTTTTCCATTCCGACACCTCCGTCTTTGTATTGTACATCAACATTGGTGTCCACTAAAACCAGTATACCTCAATTGGGTAGCGCGATGTGAAGGGCCGGGCTTAGGCTGATCCTCCAGGGACCATGGGTACTACCGGCGGTCTGTGCCGCCAGGTCGTCACGTATTCCCCGTTCTTTCAGCTCATGGAATCGCCTCAACCGCCTACAAAACAAAATCCTAAACGCCTAAGAGAGATAAAAAAAGACTTGACTTGAATAAATAAAGAAGAACTAAATAAAATTGTTCACACCAATTTTTGAAACTCCGTTGCCTGGCAAAAATGTTGAGTACACCTAACTATTCCACAGTATTTTGCAGTCGTCAAAATTGAGGATTATTGGTTGTAAGGTGCAACGGTTAAACTCAGGGGCGCGCCTCCGCCTTGCTCATGGACGTTTCAGGAATATGAAGTAGAAGGCTACAAATACCAGGACGATTCCTACGTTCACCATCAGCCGTTCCCAGAACCGGTTCTTGAAGAACAAAACATCAATCGCGACGATTACTGCTGCCATCAAGACTACGTAGAGTGCGCTGATCGTCTGGCTTCCCATTTCAGTCCCTGTTTAACTGTTCGGCGCTCCAGCGGCTGCCTAACATTGTTTATATGGATCGGTGTTAATATTCCAAACGCTAAAGATTGCTGTTTGAAATCTACCATAAAACGAAAGAATTGAGAAACAAGATTTCAGCAATGAATACAATTGTTCTCACCAATTTGTAAAACTCCGTTACCTGGGAAAAATGTTACGTATATCACCTACGAATGCTCACACTTGAAGATGCTCAACGACAAAGGAGTACCAAGAGAAAGAGGGTATGGTTACGAAAAAAGATCCCAAGCTAATGACCCCACTGATGAGTCGATCCTGTGGTGTGCCAAAAGAGTGCCCAATAAACTCGGTGCATAGTCCTGGCAAACTCAGTCTTGTTAACGGGCTTCATGAGGAATTCTCTTATCCCTACAGTTTGCACCTCTTCCGGCGTGTGACTGCTTCACTATGACCGGTGCAGAAAAGGATCGGCGTATCGGGCCGTATTTTAAGAAGCTTCTGGGCCAATTACATCCCCGTCAAGGCTTATTGGCATGTTTTTGGACGTCCCTTAAGAATTAAAACAAACCCTTTTGCTTCCATCCCTTACTGGTTTCGAGACAACGGCCTGTTTCTTGACTTATCTTGGTTGCTCAGGTGATGCCATTTGCCGCAAGCGTCTTTCGAGCAATGCGTTCACATGCTACCCGGTCCTGTTCAAAGTCAGCGAGAAAACCAGGGAAAGGGAGTCTCTCCGCCTTCCCGGTCTGCCGAACCATGGACACGGTCCACATGATGCGATTACTCGATAGGGCTTTACTAATCAGCCTTCTCTGCGCTATCCACAATTCGCTCAATGGATGATGAGATCAACTGTCAGATGGACTTAATGTTGGCCAGTAATTGGCCAATTTGAACGCCCAAACTCAGGCACTGTTTGCCTTCCATGCAGGCATTGGCATCCGACGGTTCGAGAAAGGTCTTAAGTTCGTGATTCTCCTTCTTTAAGTCCACCACCCAGACCCTTCTGGTCTTGTCGAAGTCCACCGTGACATCAAGGCCGCACTCTCCAATTTCAGGATACAGGGACCTTATACTATCACACAATTCTTTTTTGTCGTGCATTGGCTTGCCCTCCTTTTTGAAATACCGGACTGGTTAATCATGTCGATAGCTAAACCAGCCGCTGTGGTACCATGAAGAAACACCACTTTAACCTCTCCCTCCCTTTCGCGGGGAAAACGGTCGTTAGCTTTGGTGCTGTTGTAATGCAAATCTATAGATGATCGTAATAATTACAGGTATTCATGTCAAGAAAAAACCTGTGATTATGAAAACTATCATGTCCCCCAACACTATGGACCCGGGCTTGGCTTACCCGTGCCACTATGCCATTGCCGCCTATAATGTTCATCTCTACGGATGGGGGGGGATGGGCACAGGCTTTCAAGAAAAATGCTCGACTGATGGGTGCGTTGAGAACCTGTATGGCGAGTCACAACCCAAAGCCTTGAAGAGGTGACCATTTGGTTGGGAAGCGGGCGGGTACACATGAAGGGCCTTGATCGGGGGCAAGCTCGGCATTATGTTCTCCGTACTACTGATGATAAAAGGGAGGATTTTATGAAAACAAAAGGGAAAATGAAAGATCTTCAAAGCAAGATCGTGGATGCGATGAAAGAGTGGCAGAAGATGGAAGATGCCTCTCTTGCCTCCACGGGGCGTATCATCGAGAGAACGACGAACCCGATCATACGTTTGACCATGGAGATTATTCAACGGGATTCGCAGATGCACTACAATGTGGAGAAATGGGTTGCAGAGAGCCTTCAGGATGCCACTATTTCACTGACCCCAGAAGAACTGATGGGAGTATGGGCGATGATTGAGCGCCACATCGAGCTGGAGCAGAAAATGATGGATACGGTTAAGAAGCTGCTCCCCTTGCTTAAGGGAAAGCGTATGGTGGTGCAGGAGTATCTGCTCAACTATCTGCTTGATGACGAAACCAAGCACGCTAACCTGCTGAAGCGTCTTGAAGGTATCAAGAGGGGCATGCTGCCATAAGTGTGGGCTGAAAATATACAAGGGCAGTATACAGATGATTTCCCATCTGTGTGAGCCAACAAGCAAAGAATAAACCGGTGAGAATCATGTGGGGCAGCTGTCAACGGTCTTTTTAAATTGAGCCATTTCCGGTCGCGAAAAGTGAGCCACTTGCTATCATGACTGGTTCATTTTCATCACCTCTTTCCCTATTTTTCCACGAAGCCTGTAGCTGTTACCCTTGATGTTGATGACCACACTGTGATGCAACAGGCGGTCCAGGAATGCCGTGACGATGACCGGATCATGAAACAGTTCAGTCCAGTCGGAGAAGGCCTTGTTGGACGTGATAATGGTACTGGCCTTCTCATACCGGTTGGCAATGAACCTGAAAAAGAGGTTGCATTCCTCCCGGTCTATGGGCGTATAGCCCACCTCATCTACGATCACCAAGGCCGATTTATGGTAGCCTCTGGCTTTTCCCTTCCGCCCGGCCTCATGATCTTTTTTCAACTTTCCGATCAAGTCCTCCATGGTGGTAAAATAAATGCTCATGCCGGCCTGGCATGCCTTCAACGCGAGCGATACGGCCAGATGGGACTTGCCGACGCCCGGAGGTCCCAAAAAAATTACATTGCCCTTCTGCCGGATAAAGGTCAGATCAAAGAGCGCCATCACCTGCTGACGGTCAAGTTTGGGCTGAAAGGTAAAATCGAACTCATCAACGCTCTTGATAAAGGGAAGCCCCGATGTCTTGAGTGATGTTTCCACGCGACGCTGTTCCCTGCAGACAACTTCTTCTTCGAGGAGTTCATCGAGGAAGGCAAGATAGCTCTTCCCCTTTTCCTCTGACGTCTTCATCACCCTTTCCAGGATATCTCGTATACGGGGAAGCTTGAGCCGGATCAGACTGGTCTCAATACGATCGAGGACCAATGTATCACTCATACCCCCACCTCCCCGGCAACGCGGTCGTAGATATAGGAAGGTCTTATTTCAACATCCATATCATAGAACGGCTTCAGCGGGCTGATCGTACATCTGGCCCGGCCTTTGACATGTTTTGCCTGACCGTACTTGCGCCTGTTCATCTCCCGGTCCTTTTTCAGTGCGTCATAGAATCCTTTGTCCTGAATAAGGTGTCCATTGCCTTGAGGGATCTCATAGGTCACCATCAGGCAATCAGTATCGAAAATTCTCATCTCCCTGTCCTTGACGCGCAGAACAAGGTGCTTTCCTACCAGGGTATGGGGAACCACATAACTGTTGCCGTCAAAACGGACGGTGCAGTCCTTAGAGACCTTTCGGTAGACCCGGTACGAGGTATCAAATACCCTCAAAGGCAGTACCTGCAGACAGGGCCGCTCACGCTTGAATCTCTGTGACACTGATTCGTGGGTTGTTCCATGAATCCGTTCATCTTTGAGCTCAAGCCACTCAAAAAGATCCCTATTCGCTGTCTCAAGACAGACAAATCCGTACCCCCTCCAGAAACCTTCACGGATAAAGTGATAGGGTCTCTCGATCTTCCCCTTCACCCAGGCGGCATAGGCGGGCGTAACCTGCGGCTTGAATCCATAGTGCAACGCAAATCCCATGAGGGTATCGTTGAACTTGTTTTTACCGGCTATCTTTCCAATAAATACGTTCTTCATCCGGTCATAGAGAATCTCTTCGGTCACACCGCCGAAGTGATCGAAGGCATGAATGTGGCAATCCAGGAAAGTAGGCATATCGCACCGATCGATAAGCTCCGAATAGATCTTCCGAGAATAGCCGAGAATCATCGAGAAAAGATAAAGCTTCCTGACCGTGCCGTCAGCATTTTCAACCTGGAACTCCCCGAAATCCACTTGCGCCTGAAAACCCGGTTCTGTCTCAAAGCGCATATAGGCGATCCGCTGACGTTCATTCTTGATCTGATGGACTGACCTCTTTACTATCTCGTAACTCCCGGCAAAACCCATAGGGCGAAGCCGGTCGTATATCCAAGTGGCCTTGTACTCCATGTCTTCATCAAGCCATGAATTGATGTTGCCCTTAAACGGATCAAGAAGGCTCTTCCTGTTTACCTTTCCCGAACCGGGCTTAAGAAGGATATCCTTGTTCTCGAGGTACTTCTTCACCGTGTTTCTGCTGATGCCCAGCTTCCTTGCTATCTCTCGCTGAGTCAATCCCTTCCTTTTCAATAATAGTATGTCCAAAATGGTCTCCTTTTTTTCAAATGTTCCACCTCGCATATGCTGAGATAAAAGCAATAGCATATCCTTTTCTCTCAGCAGTTCCACCCTAAAAGTGGCTCAATTCTTAACGACCATTATTGGCTCAGTGTATCACGACCGTGGATAGCAGCGAAGTGCACCTACCTATACGTAACAAAATTGGTTGACCTTTAGAACGCCTGAGGGTCATTATCTAACCTGCTTTTTCTTGAAAAAGAAAAGGAGGAAAAAAATGACCGAGACACAACCAACCACCCATGAACCAGTCAAAAGTGAACGTGAAGTATTCCGTGAGCAGCATCGTACGCGATCCCCGATCGACCATATCCTCGAGCGGCTCTCCCCTCTCGAGCTCCCCGCCAAGGACTGTTTCGAGCTCTACCTGCGCCACAAGTCGCGCGTGAACCACAAGCGGAGGACGCTCGACAGTTCCTTCACCTCAATCATGTTCTTTCTCGACTTTTATGGAAGGTCGGGCAAGCCTGACCTCAAGGAACTCGAACGCTCCGACCTGGAAGCATTTATCGAGCACGAGCAGGACCGGGGTCTCAAAATCTCGACGGTCAGAACACGGATGGCCTCCATCATTGCCTTTCTCCACTTCCTCGTCGAGGAGGATCTCATCCCCGGAACTGCCCTGAAGAAAACGGTCAAGCTTAAACTGCCCGATTCCCTCCCTCGGGCCATAAACCCCAAGGACGTGAGGAAACTGCTTTCGGTCATCAACAACACCCGGGACCGGGCCCTTATCCTGCTCCTTCTTAGAACCGGCATCAGGATCGGAGAAGCCCTCGGTCTCACCCTTGACGACCTCGATCTTCGGGACAGGAAGGTCCATCTCTTCGAGGGAGAAAAGAACAGCATGGGCAGGGTGGTCTACTTCTCCGATGACGCGCTCTTCGCCCTCAAACGCTGGCTCTCAATAAGGAACAAGGAAGAAAAGTATCTCTTTTACGGACAGCGCCATGGCCACCTCTGTTACAGCGCTGCCCGGAACCGCATCGTAACGTACTTCAAGAAGGCTGACCTGGAACATAAGGGTTACACGATCCATGCGCTTCGCCACACCATGGCCTCCGAGTTGCTGAACGCCGGCATGCGTTTGGAAGTTCTCCAGCAACTCATGGGTCATCAGGACATCGAGGTAACCCGGCGCTATGCGAGACTCACCGACAGGACCCGGGAGGAAGAATACTTCAGAGCCATGGCGATTATTGAGAAAGGAGGGATCGATGGAGACTACTGAGCGATACCGGAGGTCGTTAAAAAGAAAGAACTGTTCTTCCCACACGGTAAAGACCTACATGAACATCCTTGCTCACTTCACCCGATGGCTCACGGTCCCGCTTGCTATGGTGGCCCGTACTGATATAGGAGCCTACGTGGATCACCTCTTTCGGAAACGCCTGAGTCCGAAAACAATCACCTGTCACCTGCAGACGATCCGTCTTTTCTTCGACTACCTCATTGACGAGGAAGGGATGGAGATGATAAATCCAGTCGCCAGGATCTCGATCCGTCTGCCGAAACCGCTGCCCCGTCACCTGAAGGACAACCAGGTTGCGCGCCTCTTCGCAGTCATCACCAAGGTGCGTGACCGGGCGATGTTCATGCTGATGCTCCGCTCGGGCCTCAGGGTAGAAGAGGTTGCGCACCTCACCGTGGATGCGGTAGACTACCGGAGGAAACAGGTCTTTGTCTCAAACGGCAAAGGCGCCAGGGACCGTATGGCCTATTTGAGTGACGATGCCTGTGCTGCCCTGCTTGCCTACCTTGAGAAACGGTCATCGAAGGGAAGAGAACTCTTCCTGGTCGAGAAGGGGCCGATGAAAGGGAAACCGATCTCCGTTCGGGGTATCCAGAAGCGGATCGAATACTATGCGCATAAAAGCGGGTTGAACGTGTCGTGTCATTGCCTTCGTCATACGCTCGCCACACAGCTTCTGAACGCCGATGCTGACCTTGCCACCATCCAGGACCTTTTGGGGCATAGCCAGATCACCACGACGCAACGGTACTGCCGGGTGGCGAACCTCAAGGTTGAGCGGGACTACTACAAAGCCATTAAGGTGGTCCTGCAACGGACGCAGGCAGTGGAGGAGGATGAAGGGGACGGCCCACAAGAACAGGGCATAAGACAAAGAGAACGTATCGCCCCTGCCGATCAAAAAAGGCCACAGGACGTGTACGTGTCTCCCGTGTGGGGAAGGCGCAGCGCCGGTCCTCCCGATGAAAGAAACGAACGAAGTATGTGGACGAGTCCCGAAGAAAGGAGTGATGGATGGTGAGCGACAAAACGAGCAATGAGGAACCGGACCTATTGATTGCGAAAATCACGGCTGACACTGACAACACCGACCACCAGCTCTGGGCATTCCGGCAGGTGTTTGAAGACGATGTGGTGATGCCCCACGAGGCCTTTGCCCTGGGGGAACCGGTGACGGTACTTGCCATCGACTACGACGGAAATGAACGACGGGGGTTAACGGCGAGATGCCTAAAGGGGGACGGCTCTGAGCACATAATCGCCGCGTGCGATCTTCTCTTCCCGGAAGGCTCGACCGGTATCCGCTACGTGGCTGCCTACCGCAGGTGGCTCGGGATCGAACCCTATCCTCAGGTTCGAGTCTCCACAAAACGCAAACCAGAGAAAGCGATGGAGGATGATATCGATCTGACCCACGACGTTACCCTCATCGCCCTTGCCGTGAAACAAAGGGCCATCTCCTGCCTTCTCCCTGACAAAGACCGTATCATCACCCTCCGGCAGGCGGGTTTTGCGGAAGTGGTCCCGGGCGAACTCATCACCGTGGCACCCCACAAAATGTGGCGTTACGCGCGACATCCATACCTCTCCGGACAGATCAAGGCCTGGCACCTCGATGTAAACGCCCTGAGCCTTATACCTCTCAAGCTCGAAGAAAAGGGGATGTGGGACCCGCGAGAGGAGTATTGGGGAGAGCCTCACGAACCGATAGAATCGTGGGCCAAGCCGATCATCAATCGGGGGGCGCGACCCGCCTACGAGATGGAACAGATTATTCCCGGCGAGGATCCTCTCGATTGTGATACCGACCCGATCCTCGAGGCTATCGAGCTGAAAGAGGCCGGCGACCATGAGGGGGCACACGGCATCCTCATGGCCCTTCTTGCCGCGGATCTCCGCTGTCTGGATGCCCACGCTCACCTCGGCAATTTCACCTTCGATCACTACCCTGAGATGGCCATTCGCCATTACGAAGTCGGGGTACAGATCGGGGAGCTCTCCCTCGGTAAGGGGTTCAACGGTGTGCTGCGCTCCCGTCCCTTTCTCCGGTGCTTGTACGGCTACGGCCTCTGTCTGTGGCGGCTTGGCCGGTTCAAAGAAGCCGAGGAGGTTTTTACCCGTATGCTCTGGCTCAATCCCACGGACGACCAAGGTGTACACTTTCTGCTCGACGAGGTGCACAAAAGGAAGGCTTGGCATGACTAACCGGAGTTCCGCGCACGCAAGGGCAAAACCAGAAACTCAATGTGGAACTGTGGAAAGCTGTACCACCTTCCCACAGTTCCACATTACGGCGGCGGTACAAAAGATGGTTATACTATATATGATAGAGACGGCCCTAAAAAAGGCAGAAAATTCTCTTGACAGGGATGTACAGAAAAGAGATAATGGAAAATGGTATGTAACTAACTGATATAACAAGAAAAAACAGGATTTGTTACGTATAGCACCTACAAATCGCGCATTGGGCGTGTCAAAAAGAACTGCGGATTGAAATAGAGTATTACGTCGAAATCAGCCGGAGCGCAAGCGATCCGGTGGAACTACGGGTTCGACACGCTATTTCCACGCCTGCAACTCTATGATGTTGCCTTCTGGATCGGCACAATAGACAAAGGTCACACGGCCGACACCTTTTACCTCGGAGGAGGCAATCTCACCGATTTTTCTCCCGTCATGTTTCAACACCAAATCAAGCGCTTCCTCCACGTTATCTACTTCAAAGGCGAGATGCATTATTCCTTCACGATTGGCAACACTGGGTGGTCTCGGTGCATTTTGAGAATACTGATAGATCTCCAGAGTCGGACCTTCTTCTCCGTATCCGGGAAGCCTCAGATGTGCACCGATAAACTATGCATTTGCTATCCCGGTTCCTTTGTCCAGCCAGTCGCCTCTTAGGTCACGTTCGGGCGGCACAACAATACAGCTGAATACTTCCTGATAGAACCGAGCAAGACGGCGCCAATCCGCTGCTACAATATTCGTATGTTTATATTTTGCTTTCATCTTCTCGTTGAACGCTCGGCATAAGGCGCGGCCGGGCTTTTCGAGCGTCATTGGCCTCCGCCCCGCTATTCGTAAAGAAAACCCACGTGAGGTTTGGTGGCAGGACACCCGCAAGAAGAGATAGGAGCCGTGCACGGACCGGTGAGTAAGTCAGTCCCGAAGGTCTAATATTGGTGAGCTTCAGCTTGGCGACCTTCGTATTGAAGATATCGAGCATTCCCTGCGAACTGTCGATGCCGGTGATAGAATGGACCAACGGATGCAGTTGGATGGTTAACAGCCCTGTGCCGCAGCCGAAGTCCAGAGCGTTCA
>CAVWHH010000013.1:0-31665 GCA_963754785.1 uncultured delta proteobacterium
ACATTCGCAGCCCCCCCGCTGCACTGCTACATGACAACGTGACGTCCGCGTGCAGACTTTTCAGGCCAATCATGCTTCTTAACGTTTCTAGTGCCCTCAAAAAGCCAAGCGTTATATCAGTGTCGACGGTACTTGCAGATTGGGTCGAGGCCTGAATCAATTCCGCCTTGGCAAGATCAACGGCTACTACTTTCGTGTATGTGCTTCCAAAGTCAATGGCTAGCGCTAAACCCATAAGATCAATCCCCTGCGAAGGACGGAATATCGGTGCGGAGGCAATAAGTACCCCATGCCTGATGCCATCATGTCATTAACTACCGTATCGTAATCAATCTTCCTGCCGATGGCTGCCTCTCTTTCTGCTATTTTTTGTTAATGAAAATCCACGATGCCCCTTGGAAAAAGGCAGATTCCCGTGGTCTAGGAAGTGTGCCGCTCCCCGAGCATCCAGAACTCCCATAACCTTGCATTTGACGAGTTGACTTGTCGGGTAAGGCTGATCGAGGACGCCTACCTCAACGGCCCTTACAGTCCCCATAACCACATCACCATCCCCCATATCCAAGACCTTTTCCAGAATAGCTCTTACCTCCAGTTCCTCACCTTGGCCTCATCTTTCACCGCCCTGCTGTTGATGATGTCGATTTTTTGGTCTTTGACCATGTTCACCATTGTTTTGGTGCATTGGTGGCTGGCCGCGTTACCCTCCATTGTGGGCACATGCTTTGCTTCATCGATTGTCCTGGAACCGATCAAATCCACTTTTCCCAAAATTCCTATAAGTGCAAAGTAGCTGATCATCCCGTAAACCTTTGGTACTTCAGTTGGATACCTACCGGTTGGGTTCACGCTGAAACTCACCGTTTCCACACCCTGATATCCGAATCTATCCAGATATTCCCGGATGAGCTTATCATATGTAATGATGCTCGCAAGATCTTGGGCAATGTTCCCTTGTGACCAGTTACAGAGCAGGAAATGCTTGCATCCCTGCTCGGCCGCTATGAGGGCTTCTATTATCTTCGGAACAGTCATCAAGCTACAGGGGGTCAGGCAAGGCATTGCTCCGGCCGGGCCGTAGAGAATAGGAACCCCGTTCTGGTCATAATACCCCATCAACCTGTGGAGGTATTGGTACTTCCCTATCACGTCCATAAGGGGTACGTCCTTTGCATAGTTCCAGAAGGAAATAAGGGACCACCTGAAAAACCCGTGTGACCGCCGGCGAAAGCTACCTCATTTACTAACCTCAGGTCAGGCGCAGGCCCCCAGGACAGAACTGGGATATCTATCGCTTCGACTATCTTCCTGGTTCCTATTACACCGTGGGAAACAAAAGGAAACCCGTTAAGCATTTTTTTGCCCGTACTTATGGCCTCTTTCAGGGCCTTGTCAGCCATTTCAAAACGCCCGGTCCTTGTGAAGCTATCAATATAGGTGGTGGCAATATCGATGCCGCCTTCCTTTTGCATGTACTGAAGGAGGTTTGTATGTGACTCAATCGTATCTGAGCCTGTAGAACAGAATTCCTGCGTCACACCATTCTTTTTTCCTTCGAACAGCTTGATAAAGGCGTTCTTGCCTGACGGTAAACCCTTGTGAAATTTTACAGCCTCTTCTAGGTCAACATCTTTGCCCGTCGGCCACTGGGCGAGAACTTCTTTTCTCTGCTGAAAGAATTCATCGTCCGATAATATCCTGTTCTTAATTTCCATGACTAAACCCCCTTAGTATCGATATCTGCTTCTAGAGCCGCAATGGCCGCGCCTGGTAAGACAAAAGGCGGAAATACTCTATTAAACCCCATATCCATAAATATTTTCTCCGCGTCCTCCCATTTAGTCTCGTCCATTACCAAATGACCACCCAAATATAGAAGAATGTTGTTTAGTCCGGCTTCCCTGCATTTGTCCCGCAATTCTCCTACCAATAGCTTTGCGTGACCGGTTAGCGACGAAACGAGAATAGCGTCTGCTCTGCCTTCGAGGGCAGCTTCAACAAAATCCCTATCGGAATTATGGATTCCCAAGAAACAACTTTAAATCCAGCATTTCTCAAAGCATGTTCCAGTACCCTGATGCCGGTGATGCGCACATCCTCACCTATCACGCCTGTGACCACTGTCCCTTTTGAGTCCTGCCAGATTCCATCGATAACACCTCCTCTCTATCGGATTTCGATCTTACCATAATGACCTTGGTTCCTGTCGACCCTCTCCCTCCAATCCCACTCTACCCCCGTCCGCTTTCCCACTTCGGTATCCACTAATCAACTGCCTTGGCTAAATGAGTAATAGAGGAGACTAATGATTCTGAGCTGGTAAGTCCTAGCTAGTGCCAGCGCGGGTACATCCGCTAAAAGTACAATGAGTCCTAGAACCATCAGAGCGAATAACATCCCCTTTGCAATAAATGACTCTTTTATAATAAGTTCCTCACCTTCACGGTATATTCATACTCGTTTGGTTCTCCCCGCCCAATACGGTTCTCTGAGCACGTTTTTTGTGATCTTTCCAGCGGCATTTTTCGGCAGTTCATCTCTAAACTCGACCTTTTTTGGCTTTTTATAGCTGGACATCCTCGAGGCACAGAAGTTTATGATCTCGGCCTCGTCCAGTTGATAACCCTCCTTCTTAACAACTGCCACACAGACAGACTCACCCCAGACATCATCGGGTATACCAAACACAGCTGCTTCTAGTATCCCCGGGTGACTACCAATCAGATCTTCTATTTCTTTTGGATAGATATTCTCTGCTCCGCTTATTATCATGTCACGTAAGCGATCCACTATCGTAAAATATCCATCGCCCTCGACTCGCGCCAAATCTTCTGTGTGTATCCAGCCGTCCCTTGTGGCCCTCTTTGTTGCCTCTTCCTGACCGTAATAGCCCTTCATAGCCAGCGGTTCTTGCCTTGTTATGATCTCACCCACGCTTCCTTTCGGGACATCCTCACCGTTCTCATCAACAATGCGTATCTCGGCATTAAAGATCTCCCTGCCTGTACATTGCGACCGCTCAATGTGATCTTCTGGCCTGAGCACGGAGACCATTCCTGTCTTGGTTTGTCCGTACCATTGGTAGACACCGGCGTTAAAAATCTTCCGGGTAGCTTCGAGCACAGTCGGACTAATAGGGGAGGAGCCATACCAGATTCTTTTTAAACAGGAACAATCGTACCTGCCGACATCAGGATAATTGACCAAGCGGGCAAGCATGGTCGGTACCCACATAGTCACGGTGACGTTATGTTCAACGACTGTGGTGAGTATCTTATCCGGTTCAAAGGAGCCACTCGTGATAACACAGGTACCCCCGACCATGAGTGTTGGCAGGATCATCGCGTTTATGGCCGCATTGTGAAACAGAGGCAGATTTACCATCATCACATCATCATATTTGAGGTCCCCTTCGTACGACATACCCGTAGCTACGGCCAGGTATGACAAATGACGAAAGAGGACGCCCTTCGGAAAACCTGTAGTACCGCTTGTATACATGATGAATGCCGGTGAAGAGGGGTCTACATCAACCACAGGCTCGTTTGTAGCCTGTCCTTTTATCAGCTCATCCAAGCTCATGTTCCCCTCAATCGGTTCTTCCGACATGTTGATCAGGCGAACAGGTGATGAAAATTCGGTTCGGCCACCCTTCACCAACGGCGCGAATTCATCACCATAGACGAGCAGTTTGGGCTCACAATTATTGACCACGTAAACCAGTTCGTCGGTTTTGTACCTGAAGTTCGCGGGAACGCATATGCCGCCGCATTTCAATATCGCGTAAACGACAGCAACGTAGTCGATGCAGTTCGAAGCGAGAATCATCACCCTGTCCCCCGGCATCAACCCCAGTGAAAGAAGTCCATTGGCTGCCTGGTTGGTGAGCTCGTTCAGCCCTTGGTAGGTGAAAAAGTCGTCATCCAGGATGAGCGCTTTCTTGTCCGGGTGCCGTTTAGCATTCAACCTCACAACATCTCCCATTACACGCATCTTAACACCTCCCCGTATTTATTTTGACCCTGTATTTTGACCCTGCAGCGTGGGGCTTTTTTTGCCTAAGAATCCCATCATGAAGGAATCAACACCGATGCTATGGGCTGACCCTCCGCTGATCGCGATCACCTGTCCTGTGAGGTTGCAGGCGGCCGGGGAGATGAGGAACAAAACGAGGGCCGCTATGTCGTCCGGTTCGGTCATCCGTCCCGTGGGCGTCGCTTCAACCCCGCTTTTTATGAAAGGACTTCCTTTCTGCTCCAGTTTACGGTTTGTCGGTGTACCCACCATACCCGGGGCGATGGCATTGACCGTGACATTGAAGGGGGCCAACTCCTTGGACGTGGTCTTTGTAAGGTTGATGATGCCTGCCTTGGCAACCGCATATTCACTGGAGCCGCAGGTGCCGATAAGGCCGGCGATGGAGGCGATGTTCACGATCGCACCGGAACGGGCCGCTACCATCTGCCTGGCCGCTTCTCGGAGACAGTAGAAGGTCCCGTTTAGATGGACTGACAAGGTACGGTGCCAGGTTTCGTCGGGCATGTCCACAATCAGGGAGAATGCCCCCGGCACCCCGGCATTGTTCACCAGGGCTCCGACCATCCCATACGTATCAGAGGTCCTGGCAAACAATTCCTTCACCTGGGTCACGTCGGCCACATCAGTCCGGATGAAGAGGGCCTCGCCGCCCTGTTTACGGATCTCCGCCGCGACCCCCTTTCCTGACTCCTCGACAATGTCCGTGACCACAACATTCATGCCTGCCCGGGCCGCAGCCAGCGCTATGGCCCTTCCTATGCCCGAACCGCTCCCAGTAACAATAATTGCTTTTTCATTTTCCATAATTACCTCGCAAATATGTTTTGAAATTGGCTTTTCTCAGGGCATGTTCCAATATCTTTATGTAATTGACAATGATTTATTGTCGTCACATTTGTCATGGGATTTTTTGAAGTCCCATCATCAGTTTGCTACGTCTCCTGCCCACTAATCCAGAATTTCAGACCACCATTCCAGAACTTTATGTTCAATGACAATTTTTACTCCTTAGATCTCGTCTGATTTTATCAACAACATGTGCTGGGAAATAAGACCCTTCCTACGTTCCAAGGGGATCAATCCTCCTCACAGAGGCAGACCGTAATTTCTAGAGTCGCGTCAACTGCCAATTGCTCGTTTTTCCTCTTCCGACAGAACTCCCCAAATAAGAATATTCAAGATCTCCTCAGCCATCTTTTCGATGGGAAGCGCTTTCCTCGGATTATACCAGTGGTAAAGCCAGTTTATCATTCCAAGGATGGTAAAGGTCACCGCCGTCAAGTCGCATTGCCTGATTCGTTTCTCCTTCTGGAGTTTCATAAGCTGATTTTTGTACAGTCTATAGATGACCTTTTCCTTTTCTTTGACCTGTTTATTGAGTTTACCGGACAGAAACCGCTTGTCTTCGATGATTATTTTTGCTCCTTTCCTGTTCATCTTGATCGAAAAGATATGCTGGAAAATGGCGTTCCTCAGCTTCTCAAGAGGATCGCCGTTTCCTGAAAGACACGACCGGAGGGTGAGGGTTAGTTTATCGGAGACTGCCTCAATTATCGTATAGAGGATTTGCTCTTTATTCCGGAAGTGATAAAAAATGGCTGCCTGGGAGATCCCCACTTTGCTGGCGATCTCGTGAAGCGATGCCTTTTCGTAACCATACTCATAAAACAGATCGACAGCCGCATTGATAATCTGCTGACGGGTGATATCTGACTTTTCCTGTCTCGAATGGAATGGCTTCTGTTTCATTTAAGCTAGCTTACTGAGTAGTCAGTAATTTGTCAAGACAAAAAATAAATTCCTATAATCCGTAACTTCAATTGCCTGTCCCTTTACCTCTTTTGTCTTTGCAACTGGTTTTTTGGGTCATTCAGGCAAATATTTGCATTCATCTTACATGAAAAGCACTCGGAAGCGTGATTTCAATGGCGAAACCTCCTTTCTCCGGCACGGTGCATAAAAAGACAATATTATATAGTATTTAAGTAAATACCCAATAATGTCCCTATAACTACCCGTATTGTTGCCCAGAATGAAGGTTCCGTGAGTACTATATTATCCTATTTCGATTCATGGGGAATGATCTTATCTGGACATAAAAAGAGGCATCCCCTAAAATACGCTTAAATCCAGATCATGAAAGAAAAAGTAAGTAAATAAAAAAGCGTGATGGGGAAACTCCTCGCCGCTATTTTTTATCGATTTTATGGTAAGTGATATTATCGAAAACCTTCGTTTTAAGCATGTTAGTTTTGAAAGATAGATAAAATTTATAGCATCATTCTCAGAAAAAGCGATGACGCTATCGTTTCCGCGAAAAGAACGGGTGTTTAAAGCCGTCTTAACTCGACGGAGACAGGAATCTCATGTCGACCCGAAATACGCCAGATTTTAGCAGGCTTCTATTGTAGATCCCCCTCGTTCGAGGCTGATCTTAAGAACGCCTGTGAACTCGTCTCAATAGCTCATGAAGAAATGGGAATAGCTTATTGAATCTGGTCAAGGGGTGATGCCTCGCTACCATAGATCGAAATACTAATTAACTAGGACGAAAGAGGGGTATAAGGCATATTCTTGAGAGTACAGCATTTAGAGCCTGAAGCAAAGATCGAGATCCCGAGAACATCGAGGATGTCATCATCCATGACATTACTATATCACCTTCAGAGATACTTTTGGCTTAAATGCTGGTTCATTTTTGACGTGTCTATCGTGTCTTTTATCGTATCAAACAGTAAGGTGTCAACCTCAGTGAACAAGCGTGAAATGAGAGACATTTTAACTGTCATATGAGAATTGATTTTTGAGTATGATGTCTGGATTCTTTTACAAGAGAAGTGTCTCAGCGAACCTGAGGACAGACATTTTGCACTGATGACTGAAATCTGATAGATTCCTCTGACATCACCCCTGAATCTTGTATATCTAGAATTGCCCGAGAAGAATTCATCAGAATTGCCTCCGAAAATATGATACATTACCAGCAATGAAATGATCGAAGCGCTTTTCTTCTGTTATGAATCGTTCATATTTTGTAGGAGGTCTCTGTGACACAGTTAAGACAAGATCCCACAACGAAAGAATGGGTTATCGTTGCTGCAGAGCGTTCAAGGAGGCCCCATGATTTTATAAGGACCAAGCCTTTGGTCGAAAAACCTCCCTATAAAGAAGACTGCCCCTTCTGTCCGGGTAATGAGCATCTCACTCCTCATGAGTCCCTTGCCTATAGAGACGGTGGTCAGGCAGACAGTAAAGGATGGTGGGTAAGGGTCATTCCAAACAAATTTCCTGCGCTCTCCCCAGAAGGAAGTTTACAGAGAGAAGAGAAAGGATTTTTCAGGATGATGGATGGAGTGGGGATTCATGAAGTGGTTATCGAAAGTCCCATCCACAATCAACTCCTCCCCCTGATGGAAGACAAACAGGTAGAGGAGATCCTTCTTGCCTATCGGGAAAGGTATCTTGCCTTAAGACAAGACTCCAGGATCAAATTGATCATCGTCTTTAAAAACCATGGGGAGGCTGCTGGGACATCGCTGGATCACACCCATTCTCAGCTCGTTGGAACTGCGGTCGTCCCATCCAAGATTCGGAAGAAATTAGAAGAGGCAGCCCGACATTATGATGACCACGGGAGGTGTGTCTATTGTGACTCGATTCAAGAAGAACTTAGGCTCGGCAAGAGGATCGTGATGGATACCGAGACGTTCGTTGTCCTCCAACCCTTTGCCTCCAGGTCTCCCTTCGAAACCTGGATCCTGCCCAAAGAGCATCAGGCCTCTTTCGGTTTAATCTCCATGGAAGATTCAAAAAAATTTGCAAGGGTCTTAAAAACAACCTTATTGAAACTCTATTCGAAACTGAACAACCCTGATTATAACTATGTCATCCATACCGCTCCCATTAAGGATGAACAAGAAGATTACTACCATTGGCATCTGCAGATTCTCCCAAAACTGACTATCCCGGCTGGATTTGAAACGGGATCCGGCATTTATATCAACGTTTCTTTCCCCGAGGAGACCGCTCAATTCCTGAGGGAGGAGTGAGAATTATGTTCTGTTCCCAGCGGTAATTATCATCATCACAATCAAGTGAAATCGTGGGTAGTTATTTTTAATAGCCTAATTTGGCCCTCCCCACATGAAGTGTCTTTACCTTACATGCTGGTTCATTTTTGACGTGTCTATCGTGTCTTTTATCGTATCAAACAATATATGTGTCAGACGAGAATAAGGGACAATTCCCGACAACACACAGTAGAAAGATTTATCTTCTCGGAGTCATTTCCCGACAGTCACTATTTTCCTTGTAAATCACTTACAAACATGTCAAAAGGAATAGAGAGGGTGTCGAATGAAAAGCTACCGGAAAGAACTATGGTTCAACGTGCCGACAAGAAGGGCCTTTGTCAACATCACCCCTCAGGTCGAAGAGTGTCTCAAGGAGAGCGGAATAACCGAAGGAATTATACTGATAAATTCAATGCACATAACGGCGTCTGTCTTCATAAATGATGACGAAACAGGGCTTCATTATGATTTTGAAGTGTGGCTTGAAAAGCTGGCTCCTCATGAACCCGTATCTCAATACCGGCACAATGTCGGTGAAGATAATGCCGACGGTCATCTAAAACGGCAGATCATGGGTAGAGAAGTGGTCGTGGCGATCACAAAAGGAAAGCTCGACTTCGGTCCTTGGGAACAGATTTTCTATGGTGAATTCGATGGTCGGCGCAAGAAGCGTGTCCTGATTAAGATCGTAGGTGAGTAATCCATTCTTCTCAAAAGACGCAATCGCTGCGGCTTTCTAAACTGTGAAGGTTTATGACGGATACGTCCGGCGTGCCGTGTGCAAAAAGGCAAACCACAAGAGGAGCGAGAAAAAGGAAACAATAGCTCTAAAATAGTATTTGTCATACAGTTGTTTGCGATGTAGAATTGTATATTCATGCAACTTACGCCTTATCATGCAAAATACTTTGCCTACGAGCTTACCAAGCGCTGCTCGTCGAATAGTATTCAGAAGCTAGCGGCGTCTCTGTCGGATGCCCAGGTGGATCTCAACCCTCACCAAGTAGAAGCGGCGCTCTTTGCCTTTCGTTCTCCACTCTCAAAAGGGGCCATTCTTGCCGACGAGGTCGGTCTCGGCAAAACAATCGAGGCGGGCATTCTTCTTTCGCAAAAATGGGCCGAACGGAAAAGAAAACTCCTCATCATTGTTCCGTCAAGCCTCCGCAAGCAATGGAACCAGGAACTTATAGACAAGTTTTTTCTCCCCTCCATGATCCTGGAGACAAAACCGTTCAATCAGGAGATCAAGAAGGGGAATCTCAACCCCTTTGATCAGCGTGAGATTGTTATATGCTCTTATCACTTTGCTAAAAGCAAGGATTCCTATATCAAAAAGATCAACTGGGACCTTGTCGTCATCGATGAAGCACATCACTTGCGGAATGTCTACAAAACAACAAATAGGATTGCCAACACAGTCAAAGATGCCGTGGCTCATGCACCCAAAGTATTGCTTACCGCAACACCCCTACAAAACTCACTTCTTGAGCTTTATGGCCTCGTGAGCGTCATCGACGATTACGCCTTCGGCGACCTGAAAAGCTTCAAAAACCAGTTTGCGCGGCTCACCTGGGGCGACAGCTTTGATGATTTGAAAGCTCGCCTAAGGCCGATCTGCCAGAGAACTCTGCGGAGGCAGGTCCTTGAATATATCAAATACACGAATCGTATAGCGATAACACAGGAGTTTTACCCAACCGAAAATGAACAGCGGTTATATGATCTCGTCTCCGATTATCTTCAGAGACCAAATCTCTACGCACTGCCCGCCAGTCAAAGGCAGTTGATGACGTTGATACTCAGAAAGCTCCTTGCTTCTTCTACCTATGCGATTTCGGCGACACTCGAAGCACTCGGTAAGCGGTTGGAAACAATAATTAACCATCAAAACCAAGCTCTCACCCCTCTTGAAGATACTATTTTTCAGAACTTCGAGATCTTCGAAGAAGTGAAAGACGAATGGGCAGAAGATGAAAATGTGCCAGCTGAAACCGGTGAAGAAAAACGCTTCTATACCAACGAAGACATTAAGGTCATCCGAGAGGAAATGAATTCCCTGAAGGATTTTCACAGACTGGCCCAGTCCATTCAGAAGAATTCTAAGGGCGAAGTCCTTATGACGGCACTCAAGCGGGGTTTTGCCCAGGCAGAAGAAAAAGGGGCAAGCAGGAAAGCGGTGATCTTCACCGAATCGACACGAACACAGGGATATCTGAAAAGGGTCCTTGATAACACAGAATACAAAGGCAAGGTGGTTCTCTTTAACGGTTCTAATAATGACAACGAATCCAAAGCCATATATAAAAAGTGGCTGGAGAAACACGCGGGTACTGATAGGATTACCGGATCCAAGACAGCTGATATGCGGGCCGCGCTGGTCGATTGCTTCAAGGATGACGCGGAAATACTTATTGCAACTGAAGCGGGCGCGGAAGGGATCAATCTCCAGTTCTGTTCCCTTGTTGTAAACTATGATCTGCCCTGGAACCCACAGCGTATCGAACAGAGAATAGGTCGTTGCCACCGCTACGGTCAGAAACACGATGTCGTAGTCGTCAACTTCCTCAACAAGAAGAATGCCGCAGATCAGCGGGTCTATCAGCTTCTTTCGGAAAAGTTTCAACTCTTTGAAGGCGTTTTCGGCGCAAGTGATGAGGTCCTTGGCGCCATTGAATCGGGTGTTGACTTCGAGAGGCGCATAGCTCAGATTTACCAGAATTGCCGCACCGAAGAGGAGATACAGGGTGCCTTCGATGCGCTGCAAAAGGAGATGGAAACCCAGATCGACGAGACCATAAACGTCACGAGACAGAAACTCCTTGAAAACTTCGACGAGGAAGTCCACGAGAAGCTCAGGGTAAACCTCCGGGAAAGCAAAGACTATTTGTCGCTCTATGAAAGCTGGCTCTGGGACCTGACAAGATATTACCTTACCCCCTATGCCGGCTTCTCTCCCGATGATCACTCCTTTCTGCTGCGTGAAAACCCTTTTCCACGCGAGACAATCCATTCCGGTCCGTACCGAATCGGGAAAAACATAGAAGATGCCAACATCTATCGGGTAGGACATCCCCTGGCGCAACGCATTATCGGGGAGTGTAAGACCCTCGCGCTTCCCACGCAGGAGATAGTTTTTCAGTATTCAACAACACCAAAAAAGATATCGATCCTTGAACCCTACATGAAGACGACAGGCTGGCTCTCCATTATGAACCTCACAATCGATTCTTTTGAAACAGAAGACAGGTTGTTGTTTTGTGGAATATGCGACGATGGAAGCGAAGTCGATCCCGATGTCTGTCAAAGATTCTTTTCTCTGCCCGCCACAACCGGCAACATCGATCTGCCGATAGAAGGCAACGCACAGAACCTCATCAAACAGATAGCATACCGGCTGGAAACTGAAGTGCTTCAGGTAAATGCTGAGCGAAACGGAGGTTTTTTTGATACGGAAATGGGTAAGCTTGAGAAATGGGCTGATGACGTAAAAAGCAGCCTCGAGATTGAGCTGAAGGAGTTGGACAAGGAGATCAAGTACCGCAAAACAGAGGCAAAGAAGATACTGAACCTTGAAGAAAAGGTCGCGGCCCAGCGCGCCATCAAAGAGCTTGAGAAGAAGCGGAATATCCTACGCATGAATCTCTATCAGGCCCAGGATGAAGTTGATGTCAGGAAAGACAAGCTCATTGAAGAAATCGAAGCCAGGCTGCAACAAAGGCTTGAAAGGAATGAACTATTTTTGATAAGATGGAAGATAATCTAAGTCGGGATATTTATTGAAAAAGCTTCTGGTGAATAGTTAGTTTTACTGATAAACCGCGTACATGAAAAGACGGCGAGCATGAAATACAGGATATACATAGATGAAGTTGGTAACCCCGATCTGGACAGTTCGGAAAACCCAAACCATCAGTTTTTGAGCCTCACCGGTATTATCCTGGAACTAGGATATGCGGCATCTGTAGTGCATCCTCAAATGGAGGCCTTGAAGAACAAGTACTTTCAGACTCATCCCGACGAACCGATCATTTTTCATAGAAAGGAAATGGTAAATGCCCATACCCCATTTGAGACTCTCGCGGACCCTTCAATCCGCGATGCCTTTGATGCTGAACTTCTTCATTTTATGGCTGAATGGCAATATACAGTTATTACTGTATGTCTTGACAAGAAAAGGCACAAAGAAACGTACTCTATTTGGAGATATGACCCATACCATTATTGCCTCGCCGTTTTGTTGGAGAGATTTGTATATTTCTTGAATCGAAAGGATGCATGTGGCGATGCCATGGCAGAATCACGGGGAGGCAAAGAAGACAGGCGTCTAAAGGACTCCTTTGAGCGCCTGTGGCAAAATGGAACAGACTATGCCGCTCCGGAACAGTTTCAGGGACGATTTACAAGCCGACAGTTGAAGGTTAAGACAAAAGCAAACAACATAGCCGGGCTCCAGCTTTGTGATCTCATTGCCCATTCAAGCCGCAACGAGATTTTGCAGGAGCAGCATATTTTCACGGGAAAAATTTTACCCTTCGGTCAAAGGATCGTTGAAATTCTCCAAGAAAAGTATGATAGGGAGGGGCAGCGCTGCTTTGGGAAAAAGTTCATTTAAGGCAACAAAAAAGGCCCTTTCGGGCCTCGATGGCTTCGCCATCCACCTCCGGATAACCGGATTAAGTATATTGTTGCCTAGTGCCGTTGGAATGTCAAGCTTTTTTATGATAAGCAGGAGTATTATTCACGTATGAATGATAAAAGACAGAAACTCGAACTCACATGGATTGGGAAGGAAAACAGGCCCCAACTGGAGCCGCGAATTCTGCTGGAGGACCCGGAAAAATCTTACCATGCTCAAAAGCGGGTTTCGGAGAATGACATTTTTGACAACCGGCTTATCTTCGGCGACAACCTGTTGGCCCTGAAGGCGTTGGAACAGGAGTTTGTGGGGAAGATAAAATGTATATATATTGATCCGCCCTATAATACCGGCAGCGCATTTGACCATTATGATGATGGAATAGAACACTCGTTGTGGCTGAACTTGATCCGAGAACGCCTTGAGATTCTCTGGCGATTGCTGGATCAGCAAACGGGCTCGCTGTGGGTATCGATCGATGATCGTGAAATGGCATACCTGAGGGTACTATTGGATGAGATATGCGGACGTTCAAACTTTGTGGCAACAAATGTCTGGCAAAAAAGATATTCACGTGAAAACAGAGAGGCTATTGGTGATGCTCATGAATATATTTTTGTTTACGCGTCAAATCCATCCATATTCAAAGAACGACGCAACCTGATTCCACTTCAGGAGAAACAGACTAGGCAGTACTCCAATCCCGATAATGATCCCCGAGGCCCGTGGCAGTCTGTTTCTCTGCTGGCACAGGGCTATCGTCCGAACCAAATGTATGAAATTATCGCGCCTAGCGGCCGTCGGCATTCACCGCCGCCCGGCAATTGCTGGAAGATCATCGAATTACAGTATGAGAAGCTCGTCGCCGAAAACAGGGTATACTTTGGACGTGACGGAAACGGTGTCCCCCGACGCAAGGAATTCTTGAGCAAAGCAAAGGGGTTGGTACCGTGGACATGGTGGCCACATGATGAGGTTGGTCACACGGGTGAATCAAAAACAGAAGCCAACGAGTTGTTTGGAGCCGATGTCAGTTTTGGTACACCGAAACCTGAACGATTAATTAAGAGAGTTTTAGAAATAGCCTCCAATCGCGGCGACTGGGTTCTTGACTCCTTCGGTGGTTCCGGCACAAGCGGTGCGGTAGCTCATAAGATGGGGCGCCGTTGGATCATGGTCGAGTTGGGCGAGCACTGCCATACCCACATCATTCTCCGTATGAAGAAGGTCATTGACGGCGCAGACCCGGGAGGTATCACAGAAATTGTAGATTGGAAAGGCGGCGGGGGATTCCGCTACTACCGTCTTGCGCCGTCACTCCTCGAAAAAGACAAATGGGGCAACTGGGTCATCAGCAAGGAATACGACGCCACGATGCTCGCATCGGCCATGGCGAAACATGAAGGTTTTATCTATAATCCCGACGAGACGCTCTACTGGAAACAGGGGAAGTCTACAGAAAAGGATTACATCTTCACCACAACCAACTTCATCACCATCGAGTATCTCGATGGCATCCATGAAGAAATGCAGCCTGATGAAAGCCTCCTCATTTGCTGCAAATCCTTTCATGGGGCTTGTGAGGATAGGTATGCAAATGTCACCATTAAGAAAATCCCCAAAATGCTTCTAGGACGTTGTGAATTTGGCAAAGAGGATTATAGTCTTAACATTGCAAACAGACCTCAACCGCATGTGGAGACGGCAGATGAGAGCGAACGACTTTCGGTCAAAAGAGACAAGACAGGAAAGAAGAAGAGACCCGAGAATCAAGCCTCACTTTTTGACAAGGAGAGCGAATAGATGAATAGGATTGCTGCTTCCATCAGAAACCGGTTGAGCCTCAGATCTCCACAGGAAGAGAGCCTTGCAATCCTCAGCGATCTTGCTGACAAGCTTTCAATGCAGAAAAACGCCGATCTTGTTGTCGAGCTGGAAAAGGTGAAGAGTCTCTACCTTACGTGTACGGACTTTGAAAGGAACTTTCCTTCGTTGTGTTTTGCGCTTGCAACGGGTGTTGGCAAGACCCGCCTCATGGGCGCCTTTATCGCCTACCTCTTTTTGGCCAAGAACATACGGAACTTTTTTGTCCTGGCCCCAAACCTAACCGTCTACAATAAGCTCATCGAGGATTTTACCAACATCTCAAGCCCCAAGTATGTATTCCAGGGTATCGGCGAGTTTGTTCACAGGCGGCCACGCATCATCACAGGGGATAACTACGAAGAAGCCCACCAGGGCGAGCTGTTCAAGTACGAAGTCCATATCAACATCTTCAACATCGGTAAAATAAACGCGGAGACCCGAAGCGGAAAATCCCCCCGTATTAAAAGACTCAGTGAATATCTCGGCGATTCTTATTTCAATTACCTGACTTTACCCTCAATTATGCACACTACAGAGGAGAATCGCAAGGATGGCCGAAAAATAAGGTCGTTGAATAAGAAAGAGCTTGACAAGACTGAATTGTAGTGTATATAATATACACTATGAGCTTCATACGGAAGATAAGACGGGGGGATTCGATTTACCTTGCCGAGGTGGAAAATGTAAGGGTGGGCGACAAGGTGATCCAGAAGCATATTCGCTATGTGGGCAAGGAGGTGGACGATACACCGATCTTGACAGGATCGGTGGCGACCTCAACCGTAGATCGGGTGACGGTTTACGGTCCCCTGTTACTGCTCGACGAGATAGCGAGACACGTTGATCTGTCTGGGATCTTGGGGGACTATGGCGAGTATTTGTTGAGCCTGGCCTACGCCCACTGTGTTTCGCCAGATAGCCTCACCGGGATGGTAGACTGGTACCAGAAGACCGAGATCGGGAGTCTTCTTGCTCTTTCGGACCTGACGTACAAAAAGTTGATCGAGGCACTCGATTCAGTGGAGGAAAGAGAACAAGACATCCAGGAGAGGCTCTTTGGCCGGGTGAAAGAGGTATTAGGTCTTGCGCCCAAGGGATATTTTTACGATATCACGGACATCTATTTCTACGGGCTCTGTTGTCCCCTGGCCAAGCGCGGGCGCAATGCGGACGGGAGGAAGGAGCGGCAGATGCAGATCGGATTGGCCGTGACACAGGGAGAAGGCATTCCCGTATTTCATAAGGTCTTTGAGGGGAACATTTTCGATGCGAAGACGTTGCCGGATATTCTTCTTCACTTTCGGGACCAGGATATCAAGGACGTCTGCATCGTATGGGATCGAGGGGTTTCTTCCAAGTTGAACATCAGAGAAGCCAAAGAGATGGGGTTTGAGGTACTGTGTGGGCTTCCGTTGAAAGCGGGTCTGAAAAAGGTGGCGGACCAGCTCCTGGGGGAGGAGATCGTCTCGATGAAGCACCGGGTACGACTCAAGAAAGCCACCTTTTATGTGAAGAAGACGAGGTACCAGATAGACGGACTTGACGGCTACCTTGCCGTTTGCCTCAATGAGAAAGAGAAACAGGCGATCCGCGAGCGCAGATACGATGAGCTTGATCATGCCCTCCACCAGAAGAAAGGGATCAAAGAGGGATTGAAGAAGTACCTCAGTGGGGGTAAGCTCAACGACAAGGCGGTGGCATGGGCGGAACGCTATGACGGGATCTCGGTGATCTTTTCGACGAAGGATCTCAGTGAGGAGGAAATGGTCAAGGGTTACTTTGAGAAAGACACGGTAGAGAAATCCTTCCGGTGCATGAAAGGTCTCTTGGAGGTGGATAAGGTAAGGTTTTGGCTGGCCAGCCGCGTCAAGGGACACGTCTTTGTGTGCTATCTTGCCTATCTGCTGCTCTCGGTCCTTGAATACAAGCTGAGAAAAATAGGCATGAAGGCAGCCGAGGCACTGGAAACCATGGAGACGATGTACCGAGTATATATCACAGACCCAAAGTCAGGAAACAAATTCGTGAAAACGGTCGTGCTCAGCAAAAAGCAGGAAGACATCCTCAGGGAGATTAACCCGCGTCTGTTGAAGAAATGTAGTGTATAAAATCGAGGGAAAAGTCAGGTCAATTACCTTACAAACCTTGACGATCTGGTCGTGCTCATGGATGAATCGCACCACTACCGTGCTGACAGAGGCATGGAAGTCATCAACGAATTGAATCCTGTTCTTGGTCTTGAACTAACGGCGACACCACAAGTGGAACGCAGCGGCGGGGCAATTAAGTTCAGGAATGTTGTTTACGAATATTCTCTTGCAAAGGCAATCCGTGATGGTTTCGTGAAAGAACCGGCAGTAGCGACAAGAAAGGATTTCGATCCATCACATTATACCCCAGAAGACCTTGATCGAATCAAGCTAGAAGATGGAATCCGAATTCACGAAGACACAAAGGTTGCCCTTGATATATACGCTAGAGACACAAAGGTAAACCAGGTCAAACCCTTTGTACTCGTTGTTTCCCAGAATACGGAGCATGCGGGAAAATTGAAAGAAATGATATCGTCGAAAGGGTTCTTTGATGGGTATTATGCCAACAAAGTCATGGAAATCCATTCTAACCAGACAGGCGGTGAAAAGGATGAGAATATCGAGAGACTTGTTTCACTTGAAAGCCCATTGAACAAAATAGAGATTGTAATCCACGTTAATATGCTCAAAGAGGGGTGGGATGTAACCAATCTATATACTATTATTCCTTTGCGAACGGCAGCGTCAGTGACACTTCGGGAACAGACTATCGGGCGGGGGCTGCGCCTGCCCTATGGGGAAAGAACCGGTAATGACAAGGTTGACAAACTTACCATTGTGGCTCACGACCGGTTTCAGGAGATCGTGGACGAGGCGAACAAACCTGACTCAATCATCAGAAAGGAAAATATCATTACCATCGATGCCGAAGCACTGAGCGAGCCCAAGGAAGTTGTAACCGCAGTCTCAGCCATGGAGCAGAAAATAGAGGAAGAACAGAAGCGCATTAATACCATGACCGAGCCTGCGGCTAAAGAAAAAGCCCAGGTGAATCTGGAGGTGCGTAAAGTAATTCTTTCAACCCTTCCCGAGATGAACAGGGAAGCAAAGAGCGTCGGGGAACTGAAGAGAAGCGAAATCAAAGAGTTGGCCCTTCAAAAGATACGGCAGAAAATCGAATATGCGGCGCAGCCCTATCTTTTTGCAGAAGATATGTTACGAGAAGTGGAGAAGGCCTACGAGGAAGTCGTCGAAGAGTTTACGCAGAACATCATTGAGATTCCGAGAATCATGATCCTTCAGAGTGATGAAGTCAAATCAGACTTTCACCCCTTCGACCTTGACGTGAAGAACCTCAATTACCAACCCGTATCAGAGGAAATCCTCGTCAAAAAGCTCCGTGAGCAAGAAAACGGAATCGATATCGTTATCGGAAAAGGGAGGATTGTGCTCGATTCGCCTGACAATATCATCGTCAATGAACTTATGAATTATCCAGAAATAGACTATGACGAACAGGCCGATGTGCTTTTCAAACTTGTCGGTGAAGCCGTAGACAAATTCAGAACATACCTTACCGATGACAAAGTAGAAAATGTCATCCAGTTTCACAAGCAAGAGATTGGTCGGTACATCTATTCCCAGATGATGGAACATTTTTACTGCGAAGCACCGAAATATGAACGGCCTGTTGTTATGCCTTTTACAAGAATAGAGGAGCATAATTTTTCAAAATACACGAAGGATAGCGTTCATCATTACAGCGAGACCATAACTCCTACCAGCGCAATACCAACCAAGGTATTCGGCGGCTTTAAGAAGGCCTGCCACAATCTCTGCAAGTTTGACTCGAAGACCGAAAAGGATTTTGCAGTGATTCTTGAGCATGACCATGCTGTCCTGAAGTGGCTCAGACCAGCGCAGAAGCAGTTCAGAATCTATTGGAGACACAACTCCAGACAATATTATCCTGATTTTGTGGTAGAAACGGATGCGGCCATCTATATGATAGAAACAAAAAAAGAAGGAGACATTGACACGGCCGAAGTTCAGGAAAAGACACAGGCCGCCCTCCTTTACTGCAGACTGGCCACGCAATACACGAAAGAAAACGACGGCAAGTCTTGGAAATATGTGCTCATCCCGCACAATGCCGTAATGGTTAATATGAGCTTCGAGATCTTGACGCACCAGCATGAGGTGAAGCAATGAGTTGGTTCTTGAAGGAGCCATAAGGCCTGGGACAACTATAGTCGTTTGGCGGGCGTAATGAGTAGCATCGATAACGAGACGAAAGGATCAATGGATGATTTATTGAGTAACATGGATGAAAATGCTAATCAAACAATACTTAATTTGTCTGCCGAAAATCGTGTTCGGTTAATAAAGCGATTTCCCTTTTTAAAGTCAGGGGATGAAGGGACACATTCAATCGATTTTGAGTTATTGAAGGTGGAGGTCCTGCTGCGTGATTTACAGGAAGGGGAAAGACTTGATTCGCGCATCAATGTGCTCGATAGAGAAGCAGAACGCATTTGTCGAAAATATGAGCAGAAATTGAAGGAGTTAGAAGGCGAGATATCAGCCTGTAAAAGGAATGCACGCACCGCTCTGATTCCAGAAGAAAGAAAGGCGGCCGAGAAAACAATCGATGACCTGCTCGAGAAACGAAATGTCACACGACAGGACTACATGGAAGGGGTAGAGTCCATTGAACAGCGAAAAACAGCCTGTCTTAAGAAGGCGGAAGAAGAACATAACTGGACCTTGGAACAAAAAATACTAAACATGCTCAAGAAATAACGAAAGTACCGTGTGTAGATTGTCATCCCTTTTGACCCCTCTTTTTGCATATGGCACATATTACGAGCCCCTTCTTTTTTCCCATTGTTCAATAGCCTAACGGTCCGTTATTCGGCCAGTGTCTTGTCTTTCTTGTACTATTAGCAAAGCATTGTGCTGATGCGAGAGGGGTCAATTCTATCTGACAAAAGGGGGGTCAAAAGCGATGGCAATCTACAACACCAGAATGCCCTAAATGATCAAGCTCAAATATTTCTGTCGCTTGTAACATGAGCTTTGCCTCGATTTAAAATTCCCCTTTTGCGATAAGCAGAAGAGTGCGATGTGGACCTCTCAGGATCGGTAGAAACTTTCACCTGAATCCTGATATTCTACGATGAAGCCTTTCGCAAGAAATCTAAACAGAGATTCAGAGTCTTGAGGTCAGCCTGTTTGATAAGGGAACCGATGGCTTTCTTGGTTCTCTCTTCAGGTTCAAGTCCTATAGGCAGAACAAGAAGCTCAAAAAGTTCCACGTCTAATGCCTTTGCGATTTTCTCCAAGGTTAGTATTGTGAGGTTTTTCTGACCGCGCTCGATAGCGCTGATATATTTTGCGTTAATGCCGGTCTTTTCTCCCAGCTGGTCCTGAGTAATTTCTTTTTTCTCTCGTATGTTCTGTATCTTTCGTCCAATGGACAACAAAATATTCATTTGAAAATCCCTTTCCGTAAAGCATAACAAAGAGACGGGAGCCTGGTAACCCTCTTATAGCTTTATAAATACCTACTATTCTACTTATACGTTGACATAACCTCTGGTTCATGGTACGAGATAAAAAAACGCAGCGGGAGCAAGTCATGTAGATGTACCTTGCATGGTCTGTGTGATCGACAGGAGAAATCCTATGGCTAATCTTAATACTGTATTTGGTGAAAGAACCGTGGGAGATATCATTAATCTTTACGAAGATTACACTAACACCGGAGAACGTCGCCTCAATCTTTCTCCTGGTTTTCAACGCAAGTCAGTTTGGACATTGCCCGAACGACAAAAGCTAATTGACAGCATTGTGAGAAATTATCCGTTGCCTGCAATTTTTTTATATCGCCGCAAAGTGAATGGTGAGATTATTTATGATGTGATAGATGGTAAACAAAGATTGGAATCTGTCCTAATGTTCACAGGCTATATTCATGGTAACAAATTTCGGGCAAAGGTTCAGATGCCAGGAGAAGATGACAAAGATTGGGTTGATTGGAAATCGCTTTGTGCCCAAGCCAACCAGCATCTGGTAAAAGAATATAGAATTACTACGGTTGAAGTCGACGGCGATCCCGTCGACATCATTGATTTATTTGTTCGCATCAATTCAACGGGAAAGGCGTTAACCGGAGCTGAAAAGCGACACGCAAGATATTACAATAGCGCATTTCTAAAAGCAGCAAGTAAACTGGCATCCCGATACATAGATTATTTTCGTAAGAAAAAGATACTCACTTACGGACAAATTGCCAGGATGAAGCATGTTGAATTGATATGTGAGTTGATGGTTTCCATTTATCATGAGGATGTCATTAATAAAAAGGCTGCGCTGGACAGCATGATGAAATCGGACAGTTTAAAAGTGTCCCAAGTAAAGGTTATCCAAGCAAAACTTATCTCAGCCCTAAATCGGGTACGGAGAATGTTCCCGGAATTGGATCAAACCCGTTTTCACCAAGTATCAGATTTTTACAGCTTAGTAGTCTTATTTGCAAAATTCGAAACCGAGAAGCTTGTATTAAAGGATCGCCGAAGAAATAAATTAGCAGAAGAATTGCTCACAGCTTTTTCCACCGGCGTAGACCAAGCCAGAGATGCACAGAAACACATAGAAGCTATTTCACCACAATTGGAGACATGCCGAGACTACCTGTTTTCAGTGCAACAAGCGACGGATGAGATTTCCCAACGACGGAAACGAGAACAGATTTTACGCGGATTGCTTGGAAGTCTTTTTGAAAAAAAAGCCACGAACCGATTTTTTAGTCAAGAACAACGCCGTATTATTTGGAATACCTCAGATGAACGCCTATGTGCTAAATGCCAGGAGCCAGTTAGATGGGGTGATTTTACGGTTGACCACATCAAGCCTTTCAGTAAAGGAGGACGTACTCAACTTGATAACGCTGCAATAATGCATAGGATATGCGGCAGTGAAAAATCAGATGGATCTTGCTGCTAAATCCGTCCAGCAAGGGCTTCCACCAAAGTAGGCTTTGTCGTCGATAACCCCCTCATCTGAAACTTGCTATCAATCTTGGTAGAATGGACAACAATGATGACAATTTAAGGCCAAAAAAAACATATCGAAACCAGCACAAAACATGCAAAAAAACAATGAATCCATATAAAAACCCGTTAAAAGGTGCTTAAACTCAGATGGAAAACAGTGAAATGATGCGCTGTTTTGAAGAGTATATAGCACTGGGAGTTTCATCGAGAATAATGCGACACCCTATTAGATTAGTGCATATAATGTGCTATAAAAAAAGCTTCATCGAGTTCATTCTGATTTGAAAAGGTGCTATGCGTATAGCATGATTCTCTTGCGCCCACAAACAAACACAATTCCGTATGATCTCTGATTTCAGATGAGCGACTGAAAGCAATGGTCTGCCGTAGCCACACCATTTTAACCTTGCAATTTTGCAGTACGCTTGGTTTGATACATAACTGTAGGCGTACAAAAAAACAAATGCATCAGTATTATATCTATATTCTGGAGTGTTCTGACAAGACCTTATACACCGGCTGGACTTATGACATAGAAAAAAGAATTAAGGAACACAACAGTGGCAAAAATGGAGCCAAATATACCCGCAGCCGTCGCCCGGTCAAGTTGGTTTATGTAAAGACATGTTCAAATTTATCAGACGCTCTCAAAGGAGAAGCGCAGATCAAGAAATTGTCAAGAGTACAAAAAATGCGGCTGATAGAAAACTGCATTCCATCGGAATAATTTTTCTGAGTCGGAAAGAGCGAAGACTACAAACTTTTGAGATCTGTTATGGAAGAAGGATGAGGGTTTACAAAGGAAAGTAGCAACGTCGAGGGCGATCCTCTGCAAGCCGTGGTTAGCTCACTTATCATTATGGTACCTCCCAACATGAATTCTTTACCTCATAGATAATATCAAGCTGGTTGTTCGATGTGAACTCAGTATAAGAAACCTTTATGAATGTTTGTCCTTCCTTCCAAAGAAAGGAAACGGAATTACTTTCGATGCGGGATTCAACATCCGCTGGCTCTGTCCAAGCGGCAATGGGCTTTCCCAACTCCTTCGTCTTCTGTTGTACCAGCCTTACGAAATGGTCGAAGCGTGGTTTCAGGTGGTTTTGCGCTTGAACGAGTCTTCCCTTGCAGAATGTGCCATTGAGGTAAGATGTTTTTAGTGGACACCAAAGTTGATGTACAATACTACAACGGAGGTGTCGGAATGGAACGGATTCCCAATGCAGTTTACACAAAGGAGCTTCGGGAGGAGGCGGTGAAGCTGATAACCGAACAGGGGTTAACAATACCTGATGTGGGGCGAAAATTATCAATTCCCAAATCAACCATATCGTATTGGATCAGAGAAGAAAGGAAAGGGAAGCTCTCCTCTTTGGGGAGCTCAAAGAAAAGCCTTACAGAAACAGCAATGGAACTGGCGAAGGTTAAACGAGAACTTGCCCAGGTAAAAATGGAGCGTGATTTCTTGCGAAAAGCGGCAGCGTACTTTGCGAAAGAGCCGCAGTCAGGTACGCGCTCATGAGAAAACTGCGGCTTAACTACACAATTCCCTTTATGTGCCATATGCTCAATGTATCCCGGAGTGGTTATTACGCATGGTCTTCTCATCCCCCTTCAAAACACGCATCGGAGGAAGCAAGACTGTCAATAGAGATAAGGGCCGCTCATAAGAGGACCCGCGAGACCTGTGGACCCGAAAGACTGCAGAAGGACCTCGCTGACCATGGCATCAAAGTTGGCATATGCCGCATCAGACGGATCAGGAAGAAGCTCGGGATACGCTGTAAACAGGTGAGGAAGTTTAAAGCCACTACACACTCGAAACATACATTACCTGTGGCAGAAAATTTACTGGACCAGAACTTCGAGGCAGCATCACCGAATGGGGCCTGGTTGAGCGACATTACGTATGTCTCTACAGACGAGGGCTGGCTCTACTGTGCTGCCCATAAAGACCTCTTCAATGGTGAGATTGTAGGCTACGCCCTGGGACCACGAATCACCAAAGACCTTGTGATAAGTTCCCTTCTGATGGCGGTAGCGAGAAAACATCCTGGGCCCGGTCTTATCAATCATTCTGATCGGGGGAGCCAGTACTGTTCCCGGGAATACCGAAAACTGCTTGATCGGTTCAATATGAAAGCTTCTATGAGCAGGAAAGGTAACTGCTATGATAATGCCCCCATGGAGAGTTTCTGGGGAACGCTCAAGAATGAACTTGTCTATCATCAGCACTATACAACAAGAGATAAGGCAATCAGAGAGATCACAGAATATATTGAGATATTCTACAATCGGCAACGGCGTCAGAGACGACTTGGATACGTATCACCTGCTGTTTATGAACGGCAATTCTATGCGGGAAGGAAGGCAGCATGAATATTATTTTGGTGTCCACTATTGACATCATAGGTCACATTGATAAGGCGACCGTCCTCACCAAAAGCCGAAATGGTGTTTTCTTTTATTTCAAGTTTTTGATAAGAAAGGGCTTCAAGGGTTTTTCTTGCCTGCTCAGGTGACATGTTGTTTCGCAGGCCACCCACTTCAAAAGCAGAGGTAATCCTTACAAGAAGGAGTGTTGACATAAGAACAAGCCAAAGATACCGCATTTCTGATCTCCTTTGTCCATCCAGCTAACACGAAGTTCACTGGGAGCCTGCGGTTTAACGATCCGGTGGAACGGCTGGTTCGCCAATGGTTCTGTGTCCCTTTGCCAAATTAGGCTCGGGCAAGGAAATTACTTCGTTTCACTCTGGCCTGTGGGCTCACTTGTTGTCTTTGGTTTCCCCTTGATTTCCTCAAGCAAACCCCGTACTTTTGATGAACGACTCTTTATCTCGTCGGGAACAACATAGACTTCGTGAAGAATCGTCTTGAGTGTCTCAAGAAACAATTTGAGATGCTTTGAGTCCCATTTATCCCAAGACTGTTCGTGCACTTTGTCACTGGTCATGTCTTTGATGTGACACAGGATATCGAACAATTCAGGATCAACACCTTGGAATTTCTTTTTCAAGAATTTGATTCGTTCTTCATAGTTGGCTCCCTCTGCCTCCTCTATCACCGTCAGTTCATAGATCGCCTTTCGGCAGCAAGCCGAGGCGCCAGTCAGGTAGTTCATTTTAATCGAGCCTTCGGCTTCAGTGATGAGCTCTCTGATTATCTTCGGAATGCGGGTATCGATCACGAAGAAGGACGTCGGCACCGAGTAGAAGAAGGCGGAGTCGAGATCGATTGTACGATTAAAACGCGGATAATGTGTTCCTTCAACCTGCAAGTTATCATATGTAAGGTGCATGGACGTATGACTACAACTGGCGCACCTAACGAACCAGACCGAACAGTATAGCCTCAGTTTCGCTCCTGGAAGAATTCAGCAGTGAAACAAATGCAGTGATAAAAAAGACTTGCGTTCTCGTCCACGGTATGATAGATATATCCCATGGCGGAGGAGCTACGGTACCGAGGAAGGATTTACACCGAACGGGAGTTCGGTGAGATCCGCGATCTGATCGCCCGGAACCCAGGTTTAAGCCGCTGGTCCCTCTCCAAGGAGCTCTGCCGGAAGTGGAACTGGGTGCAGGCAAACGGCGCCCTTAAGGACATGCTCTGCCGCAGTCTCCTCGTCGTACTCGACCGCGAAGGGGCGATCACGCTTCCTCCCCGCAAGCAGCCGCCCACCTTCCATCTCAGAAAACGGAGGCCTCCCCCCGCGCTGTTGCTTGATACATCACCGGTGGCCGGGAAGCTCATCGACGTGAGACCGGTGACCCTCACGATGGTGCGCCGTACTCCTCTCGAGCACGTCTATAAGAGCCTCATCCATGAGTACCATTACCTGGGCTATACGACCCCTGTCGGTGAGCACCTGGAGTACCTCGCCTTCTCCAAAGGCCGGCCCATCGCCTGCATCGGCTTCTGTTCCGCTCCCCGCCACATCGGGGCACGGGATCGCTACCTCGGGTGGAACCAAAAAGAGCGGATGGCCAACCTCCACAAGATCGCCATGAATACCCGGTTCCTCATCCTGCCCTGGGTAACTGTTCCGCACCTGGCCTCGCATCTTTTAGGGCTCATGGCGAGGCGCATCGCCTCGGACTGGAAAGCGGTGTACCATCACACGATTGTATGGCTCGAGACCTTCGTCGATCCCGAGCGGGGATTTACGGGGACCTGCTACAGGGCAGCCAACTGGTACTACCTGGGGCTTACGACCGGCAGGGGAAAGAACGACCATACGAACAAGCCGAACCGGAGTTTAAAACACGTCTTCGGTTATCCCCTCACCAAAAACTTTCGCAAGGCTCTCTATGGGGTGCTGTAAGGGCTGCATCGAGAAAGAGCTGAAGATCGCCGAGCTGAAGGAGACCATCAAGAGCTTGAAGGCAAAGCTTGAGATACCGGGAGAGGAAAGAAGAGGAAGGGTATTTCGGAGCGAATACCCCTTCATCAAAGGTACCCTTTAAAAAGAATGCCTCCGAAGAGAAGACGAACAAAAAGGGAGGGGCAGCCCCCGGCCACACCGGCCACGGCAGGATATCCATTACGGAAGCAACGGCCGATGCCGTCATCGACCGGGATGCGCCCGACACCTGTCCCGACTGTGGGACGGTGCTCGTCCCGGTAAGAAAACAGACAAACCGGACGGTCATCGACAGCGCTCCCCGGGAACCGAAGAGGATCCTCTACCGCCTGCACCACAGCGTGTGCCCGGACTGCAAGAAGGAGTTCACGGGAAAAGCCCCCGTCCTTCCCCGCAGCCTCTACGGCAACCATATCAGCGCGCAGGCCGCCGTGATGCATTACTTCCAAAAGCGTTCCCATGGGGAGAATCTCAGCGATGACCGGTGTAACCTCGGCAGCCTCGTTGATCTTTCTCACCGCTTGGGCAGGTACTTCGAGCCGGTGATCGACGCCTTGAAGCAGGCGTACCGGCAGGATGAGGCGAAGCATGCTGATGAGACGGGCTAAAGAAACGACGGACAGAACGGCTTTGCCTGGCTCTTCTATACGGCGGCACTGAGCATCTTTTTCTTCAAGAACACCCGTTCCGCCACGATCCCCAAGGGCATCTTCGGAGAAAAGCTCCTTCCCGGCGTGCTCGTGGTCGACCGGTATGCAGGTTACAATAAACTGCCCGTGAAGCTTAAGTACTGTTATGCCCATCTGCTCAGGGAACTAAAGAAGCTGGAAAAGGACTTTCCCGAGCAAGAAGTAGAGGCATTCACGGGTGAGCTTATCCCGCCCCTTGCCGAGGCCATGCACCTCGGCGCACAAAAGATCTCCGACAAAGAATACTACCGTAAGGCTCGCAACCTTAAGAAAGAGATCATGCGGGTATGCAGAAGCCCGGCCAAGCATCTGGGCATCAGATCCTACCAGGACATTTTTACCACGCATGAGGATCGACTCTTCCACTGGGTCAAAGACCGGCGGATCCCTGCTCATAATAACCGGGCGGAGAGAGAACTGCGTCCCACGGTGATTGCCAGAAAGGTGAGCTTCGGCTCAAGCTCTAATGCCGGAGCGGAAACGCGCTCAATCCTCATGTCGGTGCTCCACACCCTCAACAAACAGAAAGGGAATGAGTCTCTGGAATCCGTCTTCAAGAACATTCTCGACAAGATCGTAGAAAATCCTGCTGTGAATCTAACCTCGCTCATACTACCAGGTAAGAGGAAAGACTGAGCGGACACACCGAACACACCTTTTTTGTTGACCAATCGAACCTGTAGCGGTTAGTAATTTCGTATGAGACGTGACGCCGATTACAGAACGGGCAATTGTAGATGGTGTCATCGATGAAGTACTTCTGATCGAGGTGAGAATCATCTTCCATATGGGTCTGCCTTTCTGCTCGTCTGGTTGGGCGAACAAGTAATCTGCTACAAGCAGTGATTCCCGAAAGATTAGTACTTACAGGATATATTATCAATTACAACTATATACTGAAATAATAAATTCATCAACACAAAACAATGTAATAACTAAAGGATACGACGTAGGCTTACAACTTGTTGCATATGGCATAACATATTAATATTGATGATATACTGTGTGCAGTAAAATGTCAGGATGCATTATTTTCTGATACCGTCAGTCAGGATAAAGCAACGATCTGATTGAGTGCCAACTGTGATGCTGGATATCGGGTGTAGGCTCTAAAAACTGACTTTCAGAAAAAAGATATTCCGGGCAAGTACGCAAGAAGCGGGTGAACCGAAAAGAAGCAGAGATTTTATCAATCAATAATCTCCATGCAGAACCGACCACGAAATTCTCCCGTTTCTCCACTGTCGTTATTTAGTTAAAACGTTTCTTTTTATCACAGTATTTTGCACAAAGATATCTGCCATGACAGAATAGACTGACACGAGGAAAAAGGGGAGCTTTCTACCCGACGAATAGTGTCTCTGGGCTGTTTTGCCATGGAAGCCCTTAGCTTTCCTCCCCATCCCCATGATGGTTTAGCTTTCAGGTTGTGTTACCTACACCCATTGTGTTTCCAAATTATGTTCATGAAATATGTCTATGATAGAAATGCTATAACTGCTATAACTGCATACTATCTCTACATTACATTGATTTTATTACCAAACGGCTATTTTGCTGTTAAGTACAAACGCGTCACCGTTTCGTTTTTTCAAAAAAATTTATCGCAACTCCGATTTTTCAATCAAAAAACAGTGTCAGTTCCGCTTTAGATAATTGAAGGGATATGAAAAAACGGAAAAGGGGAAAAGAAAATGGCGTATGTGAAACGATTTACCTCTCTATGACATTTACCAGACAGCTTGGCTCGATTTCAAGGGTGTTTCAGTTGCGATGACTAGGCAAGGGAATCGGGTCGTCTTCGAAGTTGCGGCCGATGACGCAACATACCGCCTCTTAAACGAATATCAGGACAATCCCTCGGTGCCTCTGCTCGATATAGTGGGTTGCCTGAGGCGGGTAAGGGCGAGAATGCTGGATCTGCGTGACGGTAAGAAAACGTAACAGCGACAGCAGAGAGTCTAACCCATGTTCCTAATGGGTGTGGCAGAGAAATATTGAGAATGAATTAGCAGTACAGGAAAACGACAAACGGAAATGTGAAGGGGGTATGAATGGAAACTTCAGAAGTCAGCAGGACTGCACGGCGGCGCCTCACACAAGCTGAAGAGCAAATGATAACCAAGCCTCACACACTTTTAAGCGGGCGGAAAGAAAGATCTCGCGAAAAATTATTCGAGCGGACGATGACGAGGCCCTGGAAGGATTCCGCACGCTTCATACAGTTGCCTCGCCTCATCGTCGCTGATAAGCAACTATCTCATGGTGCAGTGAAGCTGGCGACGGTTCTTGCATGTTTCGATATGCAAAAGAAAGACGAGAGGTTGGATCAGCGGGTCGGCAGGCGAGTCTCGGAAGGGATTGTCTTCCCGGGCAACAAAACGCTCGCCCGTGCCATGTGGCTAACTGAACCGATGCCCATACAGTACAAAAAAGAACTCATAAATGCGGGCTACCTCGAAGAACGAAAGCGGTTCTCGAACACAAACCTTCATGTCTTCAAGTTTCCGAAAATTGAATCCATAGAAAATCTGGTTCGTAAATACCATATTTTCTCCGTTCCAATCACTGCCGACGATTTCAAAGGCGTTGTCGAAGAGAGCTTTTTGATAGAGTTACAGCACTTTTTCAGGATCGTGAAGGAAGTCAAAGATGCTTGCCGGGCAGACATAGAAAGCGGACAAATTAAGGAATTGGACTATGAAGCAATGGAGAAGACGGCGCTTGCCTGGTACAAAGAAGATGAGAAAAAGGGAGTCGACAAATTCAAGGAAGTTTAAGTTACTAAGCTCAAGGAAATTTAAGTCAACGACTTAAGTATCCTTGAGCACTGTACCTCAAATAGACTTAAGTACGTAAGTAAAACATTCTTAAGACTAAAAAGAGGAAGAGTAATAATATGAAGAAGAAGTATATGAACTATGAAAAAAATGAAGATAAGAAAAAAAGGAAGAGTTGTTATAAGGTTTTCTGCGAAAACCTTTACTTTCCTCTTTTTTTTATTCTTTTTCGGATAATGCTTTATGATACCGCAATAAACATTGCACAGATTTTCAATGCAGCTTTCCTGATTGTTACAATTGGTAGCATCTGCCTATTACGGAAGGGGTCCCGCCCATGAAAATCGAGCTTGAATTGTCTCAACAGGATATCGATCGCATCGCTCAGAAAGTATGCGATCTCCTTACTTCCTATTTCTCACAGGCATTGAATTCCAATACGGAGGAACTGCTTACGGTGGAACAAGTGTCAAAGCTGCTGGGTAAGAGCAAGGATCAAATCTATCAATGGGTGAATAATGCTCAACATGGCCTTTCTGATTTTCCCTTTCAGAAAGCTGGAAAGTCTTTGAGGTTCTCGAAAAGTGAAATCTTGCGATGGACGAAAGGGCATGGAAATAGTTAGAAACGCGTTAGAAATGTATTGTAACTTGTTATTCTCATTATATGTTTTTCTATATTGTAATACTGTATATATTCTTATAAATACTTTACAAGGCATCCAAAATACGTTATATATCAGTGCTGTCCAAGATAATCCAAAATCCAAGCCCGCCTGCTTATATAGCAACGCTTTAGGACAGGTAATTCTTCCATGCCGGGATGAGGTTGGTCCTTTTGGTGTTTAACATATGGTGTTTTGCTGTCCCATATACTAAAACCCAAGCGTGAGCTGTTCGCCAACGGGGACTATGGGCGGTGTTTCATAGGGACTATCAATCCACACCCATAGATCACGATAGGTAAAGAGGTTATAACGCAGCATAGCAACGAGATTCGAAATAGACCAAGCAAAGCTCGAACGGAACTTGAGATACTTGAGAAGGAGGATGGCAATCAATGCTGTCCAAATCTGGATCATGAGGGCATTGGGGGAGGTTCCGACGAATGTCTTGATCCTTAAGTTCTGCTTGATGGTCTTGAAGAATATCTCTATCTGCCATCGGTCTTTGTAGATAGCAGCAATGGTGGTAGCGCCGAAAACGAGATGGTTCGTGATAAAAACGACGGTCTCCTTGTTAGTATCATCCCACACCTCTATTCTTCTCAAGGGATAAGGGTAGTTCTTCTTTGCGATGTACCCGTTGAACGTGATGATCTGATCCTTCAGGATGTTTCTGTTTTGTGGAATAGCCCTTTCTTCCACAACAAGATAATCGGCATTGCCTTTCTGTCTCGTCACGAAGAAGACCCCTTCTTCGGTCCATCGCGCAAAGAGGAGATAATCGGTATAACCCCTGTTAACGGCTACGATGGACCCCTTTGGAAACGAAAGCTCCCTTGCTATGTTCAGTTCATGGATATTCCCTTCGGTGACATGGGCAAAGACCGGAAGATAGCCGTCATGATCGAGGAGGAGGTGGAGCTTGACCGCTCCCTTGGTCTGTCTGAAGGTTGCCCAGTCGAAAAGGGAGGCGCAGAGCTCGATAACGGAGGCATCAAGGCTGAAAAGCTTGTTTTTGAAGCGGAACTTCTTTTTCCCCGGGGCAATGGCCTGACACTTTCGCAACAATTGGTAGAATACCTTCTGGTAGAGTTGCCAGGGTCGTTTTTCATTGGCATATGACAGGGTAGATCGGCGGGGAGCATGCTCCATGCCGAGATGCTTAAGCTTCCCCATACAGCTTGCAAGACCGCCGCATATCTCCCTTGAGTGAATGGGCCTGTCCTAACTGACAGAAGAGCATCGCAGCAAACTGTTCCCAACAGGTAAACCCTTTTGCTCCCTTTTCAGCCCTAAGCTCGTTCACTGCTGAATAGAACTCTATCTTGGAAAAAATCTGTAGAATCTGACCGAACATGCTGCTAAACTTATTCATGGGGACGCCTCCTTGTCACAGGTATTGTTTATTTGGACAATCTAAATTCTACCTGTTTTGAGGCTCCCCTTTAAAGTTTATTTTGGAC
>CAVWHH010000014.1:0-91091 GCA_963754785.1 uncultured delta proteobacterium
AACGCTTACTCGAACTGACCCACCTTTGCTCAAAATAACTGACCCACCGATTAGAGATATCCAGTTTTCATAGGTAACACCTCCAGACCATTATAAGCGGTATCAATAAAAAATTTCCCACCCTTCAACAGTTGCCTCACCCGGATCGGGTTGGCGTATTTGATTTTTTCGCCGCTGTTGCCCCTGACACTGTATAAACTATCAAAAACAAAGGGGGTGCTGCCGGTGACCAAACAATGCCTTTTCTGTGGAAAGTTTTTCACCCCCGATCACCGGGTGAAAAAGAAGCAGAAGGCATGCTTTGACCCGGAGTGCAAAAAGAAACGGAAGAAGGCCGCACAAGAGGCGTGGGTCAAGAAGAACCCCGGCTACTTCGCCGATCACTATGAGGCTTACGTGAAGCCATGGAGACAAAAGATAAAAGACGAGATACGCCCCGTAAAGCAAGTCCAGAAGCTGATTCTCCTTATACCGGACGGGATGATAAAAGACGAGATCACCTTGAAAAGGGTTGGTGTAAGGACATTTGCGGCCGCTGGATACGGATAGGGCATGATAAAAGACGAGATGGAACGGACCTGTGTCTTCACGTTATTATCTCCACCATGGACGGCAGATACCTCCGGGAGATCAAAGAAATAGAAATTGCCCATCTCAATCTCCGCTATGCGCATACAAGGGTTGCACGGCCCGCAAAAGTTCTCGCGCTGACGGCCTCCATCGAACGTATCGGACAGATTGTCCCCGTGACCATTTTGGATACCCTTGTTCTGCTCGACGGCTACCTGAGGGTCATGGCCCTGCGGCGCTTAAGAAGCGACACGGTCATGGCGGAAATCTGGGAATGTAAAGAAGAAGAAGCCCTGACAGAGATGCTCGCCAGGTCATGCAGCCGCAAATGGGATCTTCTGGAGGAAGCGGCCCTTCTTGTGGAGCTTCACGATCACCATCATCTTTCTCAGGAAAGGATCGCCTCTATGGTGGGACACAGGCAGGGATGGGTCTCAGGACGGCTGGCCCTTTACCGCTCCCTCTCTGAAGACCTTATAGAATTGATCCGGAAGGGGTCCGTTTCTACCTGGACCGCCATGCGGGTAATCATTCCCATTGCGCGCGCAATACCGGAGCATGGGAAGACCCTTACAGAGAATCTTTCAGGGGCGTGCGCATCCACGCGAGAGATGGCGGAGTTCTTCCGCCACTACCGGAAGGCCACCCGGAGGCAGAGGGAAAACATGGTGCATGAACCGGCTCTCTTCTTGAAATCCGTCAATGCCAGAGAAGAAGAACGGATGAGCAAAACCTTAAAAGAGGGACCGGAGGGCAAATGGCTTCATGATTTGAGGATCATTGCCCACATGCTCAAAGGGCTCCTTAAGGATATCCCCCTTCTGTTCTCCGGAAGCCAGAGCACCCTTGACCGGCGTGTTCTGCTTACCGCCTTCGGAGACAGCCGGAAACAATTTATGGAACTCGAAAACGCAATCGGGAGGCATCATGATTATCGAGGAGATACGGCAGGCCATAGTAAGTTTGTATCAGCGGGGGATTCACATCAGGCAGATCGGCCAGATGTTAAAGATCTCCCGGAACACGGTAAGGGATGTGATCCGTGGGAAGCAAAAATCACACAGGGAATCTTCCCGTGAGGAACTCTCTTCGGTAATCCGTGATGTATTCTCTGCCGTATCCGGCAATGCAGTCAGGGTCAAGGAGATACTGGAAGACCAGGGCCATACCGTCCCTTACAGCACCCTGACCCGTATAGTGAGAGACCTCGAACTCCGGGATCGGAGAAAGCGCTCGGGTACATACACCCTGGGCCCAGGACAGGAGATGCAGCATGACACCTCTCCCCATCAGGTAATTATCAACGGGAAGAAAGTGAGAGCCCATTGTGCCGGGCTGGTACTGGCCTACTCACGAAAACTCTTCATCCAGTACTATCCCTGCTTCACCCGCTTTGAGGCACGGGTCTTTTTGGATGCCGCCTTCACGTTCATGGACGGCGCCTGCCCTGTATGTATTATTGACAACACGAACATCATAGTGGCCCGAGGCAGCGGCCCCGATGCTGATATCGCCCCCGAGATGGAACGGTTCGGCCAGATATACGGAGTCAAATTTGTTCCCCACAACATTGGCGATGCCGACAGGAAGGCACGGATCGAGAGAAACTTCTCCTACATAGAAAATAATTACCTCGCAGGCCGCACCTTCCGGGACTGGCATGATCTGAACGAGCAGGCCATACGATGGTGCAAAGACGTCGCCAACCAAAAAATAAAACGCTCCCTCGGCATGAGCCCTGAAGCCGCATACCTCATGGAAAAATCTCACCTCATCCCCCGGCCTTTCTACATCCCCCCGGTCTATCAGACCATATATAGAACGGTGGATGTGGCAGGCTATGTACAGATCGATACCAACCGTTATTCGGTGCCGGAACGTCTGATCGGCAGGGATGTAGAGATCCATAAATTATGGGACCGGATAGAGGTCTTCTTCGCAAATCAGAAAGTAGCCGATCATCCGAGGCTCCTTGATAAACGGGAGGCCCGGGCAACCGCATCCGGCCACCATCTTCCCCTGAACAAACAAAGGGTGCACAGCGGTCCCTGCGAGGAAGAAAAGGCCCTGCTCGGTCATTATGAATGGCTTGACCGGTTTGTCGGGGAGCTGAAAAAGCGTTCAAAGGGGAGAGGCGTCAGGCATTTACGGAGACTTTTGAACCTGAAACGCACCTATCCCCCGGAGGCATTTGAAAAAGCCATCGGCGAGGCCACCCATTACGACCTGTATGACCTGTCCCGCATAGAGCAGCTGATCCTCTCCCATGTCGCCGGAGAGTTCTTTACCATAGAGGATGAACTGTGAACCGGAAGCTCCATGAACTCCTTTCGCAGCTCAGACTCAAGGGCATGGCGGAAGCCCTTGAGCGGGAGATCGAAAGATCGGAAAAAGAGGGTTCCCCTGTCTCGGAGGTCGTAGAGCGTCTCTTGCTGAGTGAGCAGGTATACCGCCAGAACCAGAGCCTCCTCAATCGGCTCAAGGGGGCAAAAATCCCCTGGGAGTGGACGCTCAAAACCTTCCCCTTTGGCAGGCAGCCTGGTGTGAGCAAGGCACAGATCAATGAACTCTCAGGGCTTGCCTTCGTGGAACGTAAGGAGAATATCGTCTTTATAGGAAACCCCGGCGCCGGGAAATCGGGCCTCGCCATAGGGCTTCTGCGCCAGGCGCTTCTATCTGGATACAGGGGAAGATTCTACCACGCCCAGGACCTTCTTGACGAACTCTACGCCTCTTTGGCAGACCGGTCAAGCCAGAAACTCATTCATCGCCTTTGCCACTATGACCTGCTTGTCATTGATGAACTGGGGTATCTTACCTTGAAACCTGAACAGATCAACGCCTTCTTCAAACTGATGGGGGAACGCTACGGGAAAAAATCGACAATCCTGACAACGAATTTAGACTATCCGGAATGGTATGACCTCTTCCAGAGAAAGAGCCTCGTCGACGCCCTTCTGGACCGCCTTACACACCATTGCATTACAATACGCATCGATGGTCCCTCTCTGAGGACATCTCCTGATGGCAAAGGGAAAGTCCATACCAAACCCTGATCTCTGCCGCTATTCTCTCTCATATCTTTCAAACCTTCCTGTTCGATGCCTGTTCTTTTGTCTTCGAGAAAAACTAAAGACTTATCAACTGCGCATTGTGAGGATCATTTTTGATGAGTACAAAAGGGTCATTTTTGATGAGCGGCGAGGTCCTGTGAGATGGATACCGCAAAAAGTGATATTGTGATGTCAGATCAGGAATACTTTCCGGAATTTCTTCGAGGTGCCATTATTTCTCATGGTCTCGCGCTTATGGAAAACTTGCTGAGCGACGTATCAGCTGAAGTCGCATCTGAGTTTTGCATATAACAAGAGCCTGACCAAAAGGAACTCCCATACATCAATCGCTACATATTATTTTTGACCAGAACCTGCGGTCTCGAACTCGAAGTTAGCAAGGATCTCTGGAAAAGGCTCGACGCCATAAGAGAACTCAGAAATCGCTATATTCATAAACTTGACCGAGATCTTCCACTTCAAATCAAAGATACACTCTCAAACGTTACTCGCGACGCTTTATCGGAAACGATATCGCTTGACGATGCCTATGTCGATGTTAGCCTAAAGGTAGTTGCAGAGCTTGCTAAGACCGTCGAAACTTCATATTGGCAATGGTATCATAAGCTAAATTGAACGGCGAACCGTCGGCTGCAGTGGCCACAAAGCGGCCTCTCGCCGATCCAGCCGTTAGAGCACAAGAATGAAAAGCCTGGGAAAAGACGCAATTATCAACGCGATCTATGGAGGTATCAAGAGAGGCATTCAAGTTACCATAGAAAACAGGTGCTTTGATGCAGCGGTCATACTGATTCTCTCCGGCATGGACTCCATGGCATTTTTGGGTATGCCATCCAACCAGCAGGATGTGAAGAGAGACGATTTTGTGAAATGGGCAGACCGCTACATCAAGTTTCCGTGTGACGATCAGCTGACAGGCTTAGATCTCTATGGTGCGCGGTGTGCAATGCTCCATTCCTATGGGGTTGTCTCTGGTATGAGTAGAAAAGGGCAATGCCGGATGGTGGCATATATGGACAACTCAGTACCGGAGGTTCGTTATAACCGGGAGGTAGCCAAGGATTTGGTGCTTGTTTCCGCCACGGCCCTGGCAGTGAGGTATACTGGTTTTAGTGGACACCAATGTTGATGTACAATACAAAGACGGAGGTGTCGGAATGGAAAAGATTCCACGAGGCGTATTTACAAAGGAATTCAAGGAAGAAGCAGTAAAGATGGTGATTGACGGCGGCTTGAGCGTACCTGAAGTAGGCAGAAGACTTTCACTTTCCACATCGACCTTGGGCCGGTGGGTTACACAGGCAAGAAAGGGCGGTTTTGTGGTGAAGCGAAGTCTAGTTACAGAAGGTGAGATGGAGCTTGCCCGCCCGAAACGTGAGATAACTGAACTAAAGATGGAGCGTGACATATTAAAAAAAGCGGCCGCGTACTTTGCCAAGGAGTCGCTGCCAGGTACGCGATCATGAAGACAGTGCGACTTACGTATCCCCTGCCTCTTCTTTGCCCTCTATTGAATGTATCCCGGAGCGGGTACTATGCATGGCTCAAGCGTGTTCCTTCAAAACGCTTCCTTGAAGAAAAGCGTCTTGAAACAGAGATACGTTTAGCACATAAGAGGACCCGTGAAACCTGCGGACCCGAAAGGTTACAGAAGGACCTTGCCGATCATGGTATAGTGATCAGTATCCACAGGATAGAAAGATCAGAAAAAAGCTGGGAATACACTGCAAACAGGTGAGGAAGTTCAAGGCCACGACACACTCAAAACATGACATGCCGGTAGCAGAAAACCTCCTGGAGCAGAACTTTAAAGCTTCATTACCGAACCGGGTCTGGGTCAGCGATATCACCTATGTTGCTACCGATGAAGGCTGGCTCTACTGTGCTGCCCATAAAGATCTCTTCAATGGCGAGATTGTAGGCTACGCCCTGGGAGAGAGAATCACCAAGGATTTGGTCATCACATCTCTTCGTATGGCTCTGGCAGCAAAGAAGCCTGATGATGGCCTTATCCACCATTCCGACCGGGGAAGCCAGTACTGTTCCGATGACTTCGTGAAGCTCCTTCATACATTCAAGATGAAAGCATCCATGAGCAGGAAAGGCAACTGCTATGATAATGCCCCCATGGAGAGCTTCTGGGGAACGCTCAAGAATGAGCTTGTCTATCATCAACGGTACACTACACGAGATAAGGCAGTAAGGGAGATTACCGAATATATCGAGATCTTCTACAACAGCCAACGCAGGCAGGCCAGGCTGGGGTACTTATCCCCTGTGGTCTATAGACAACAATTTTATCGGGAGAAATGTGCGGCATGAATACTATTTTGGTGTCCACTATTGACAGCAGGGGTCACTGCTGAAATACTTCACCTTTTCAGACACCGTATGACGTGTGATCACGCTGGTTTATCCAAAAAAGTCTGTTACCATACCTCTCGCGGCAGGGGTAGCCCCTTGAAATATTCGTCTGTCAGCGGATCCACGGGATTTTCCCCCATCTCGGACAAAAGGGCGTACAGTTGACGGAGGTGCTGCGCTGCGTGCCAGACAGTCCGTTGGAGCAATTCGTGTATTGTCTGATAGCCGCTCGATGTCTCGAGCTTTGCAGTTTCTGCGACGGGCTTTGCCTGCCGCCGGCACAGCCCTTGGCGTACCCTTTCTCCATATTCAACAAGGGCAGGGACGTGGGTAATGTCCGGCGGCACCTCTTGAAACACCCACTCCTCCCGGAAGCATCCTTGTTTCAAGGCGTCACAATAAGCAAGGCTAAGCCGGAAGATGTGATAGCCCAGGTCTCGAACTGTACGGTTTCTTCCTGGCAAGGGCATCAGGAGGTATATCTCCGGCACCTGCCGGATGGCGCTTATGGCTGCGGCCAGTATTTTCACAAATCGTTGATTAAGCTCCCGGAAGGAGAGTGGCTCCGGTTGAGTGTAGTCGGCGCCCACGAACGCGGCCAATGCTTTCGGATCCCATCCCCGAAATATCCGCTCCCCAATGGTTACAGCGGGCATTTGCAAAACGTGAAGCCTCTCCAGCTCTTGGATGGCCCCTGGATCAGATTCGACATTCACCGCTTCAAACTCTACACCCCATTGCGAAAGCAACTCTTTCGTCTTTGTACAGGAACTTCAACCCGAACGATAATATACGCGTGGAATCATACTATGCCTCCTGTCGGTCCTTCATACCGGGGCTCACGTCGCTCACTCCATTTCGTGGTTATCGCACGCCCTTCATTCGCTTTATCAGGCCCCGGGTTGGTCACTTCCAAACTTTCTCGTCGGCCGCGTTGGTGCCGGCTATGCGTCCGAAGGCGACGCATTCCGCGATGTTGCCGCCCCCTTCATAAATCATGCCCCAAACTGATCCCAGTTCGCCAGCAGCGTAGAGCCGCGGAAGGCGCGTATTGTCAACGCGGAGCACCTGTGCTCTTGTGTTGCGCTTTGGACCTCCCAGCGTATTTGGTCCGCCGGGCCACAGTTTTACCGCATAGTATGGCGGATCCTCGAGAGGCTGGAGCCATTGTTTCGGCTTTTGAAAATCGGCATCCTCTCCCTTTTTGCAGAATTCGTTATATTTCTTGACCTCCTTCCGAAGCTCCGAAGGGTTCATCAGTCCGGCGTTATCCGGATCCGCCAGGATCTTATGGGCCAGTTCATCTATGGTCCGCACTTTCAGGATCCATCCACGATCGATCTCTGCCCGGTTGTCTTCGCTCCAGATGTAATGGATATCGCCCATAATTCCGCCCGGAGGATTGCATGGTCCATGAGCACTTGCCAGGGGACCAAGGGCCCTCCTCTTCTCGTCAAATATCCACCAGCAGGGCACCTTGGGGTAGCACATCGCATGGGGGTCATAGTTTGTCAACTCGTAGCCGAAGGAATGAAGTTTGAATCTTTCATTGGTAAATCTCCTACCCCGTTTATCTACAAATATCCCAGCGGTCTCATGGTGTTGCGTGGAGAAGGAGACGGGATACTCAGGGAATTTCATGGTGACCCGGCAACAGGCGGCATTCATGTGCCAGAGAGCAGCCCCTACCTCCATAGCCATGTTAACCCCATCTCCCGTGTTACCAGGGTTTCCATAGAAGTGAGTAGGGTTGACTCTGAGATAGTTCTCTTTCATCTGGTCATTGAACTCAAAGCCGCCACAGGTAAGCACCACCCCACGCCGTGCCAGTACCCCGATCTCTTTGCCTGCGTTACGTGCGACCACCCCTCGAACTGACCCGTTTCTCATTACCAGATGTAAAGTCGGGGTTTCCCACATTACAGGAATACCTCGTCTCTGGACAGCCTCTGATAGGGCCTTGAAAAGTGCTGCCCCGCCACGGTAGTTGCCTGTAACCTTGGGCCAGCGTATGCCACAGCTGTCGGCACCAGGGAGATCAGGAAATTCGGAAACAAGCAGCCTTCCTTCGGAGAACTTCACGTCAGTGGCAATACCCTTCGCGAAGGTCCGGCTAAGGCTTTCTTCTCCCCCTACCACTATACCGATCTTTTTCATCCACTCCGTATTCGTCATGAGATACCGGGCAAAAACAGAGATCAGTTCTTTGCGCTCGGCATCCAGTGTCTCATTGGAGATCCTTACCAGTCCTTGCTGATAGAGAATGGCCTTGTCCAAATCTGTGGGGCAGTGCCAATTCCCTCCTGCCATCTGTGTGCTCGGGGTATGCCTCGTTTGTGAAGGAGTATCGCTGGGCTGTTTTTCAAGAAGCAACACCCTGGCCCCGGCATCATGGGCAGCAACTGCTGTGACCGCACCTGCGCCGCCAAACCCAACGACGACCACATCGGCCTCTTCCGTCCACCTTATCCGCTTTGCCATCGGTATACCCTTTAATCGAAAGATTGAGGTGATCGTCGCACACCCCATTCTCTTTGTCAAGCGTATGTATGAGTCAGTCAAGCACTTATACCGTTATTGTCTCCATTCTTTTTTCTTCGTCTTTTCCTGACAACATAATATCTGTCAGTTGTTCCGCCGATTCCGACCTCATAAGGTGCGTTTACTGCTTCAGGGAGTTTCAGGTAGAGAGACACGTCCGGGTCCATCCGGGCGAACTGACAGAGCGCATCTGCACCCGAAGACGTTAGTGCCATGTCATTGCATATCCTATCCAGTCCTTTGATCTCCGGGTTCTCATAGCACATCAGCCAGAAGCCAAGCGAGGTTTCTCTTAGCTTATAGATTTCCTCGATCTCCTTTTTGTATACATCCGGCACGGTCAGCCGGAGCATCTTCATCACCCAAGCATCTTGCAGAGGTTTGCAAAGGTCGTGGAATGGTTCGGCGTACTTCCTGTCCCTTTCCTCTATCTCTGTCATGATAACAAAGGTCATCAGAAGCGGATCTTTTTCACCGAGCTCCGCCATAGCCAACATACGGGGCAAATCTTTCTCGTAGTGCTCCGCGTCTCCCTCAATAATTATGGTTCATCCGGGTTTCCAATGGGTACCTAGATGGTGTACAATGGCTCCGAGGAGGATTGGAGCCATGCGTGACACCGAACTTTACCGTTACCTTTTGGGCATTGAACAACCCTGGGCCGTGGAAGAGGTTAAACTGGACCTGGCAGACCAGAGAGTAGATGTGTGGGCTGGGCACAAAGACGATGTCTGCTGGCCCTGTCCCGAATGCGGAGCCCTGATGCCGACCTATGATCATGCCCCTGAGAGAACGTGGCGCCACCTGGACAGCTGCCAGTTCAAAACCTTCCTTCACGCCCGGCCGCCGAGAGTGAATTGCACGGAACATGGTGTCCGTCAGGCCAACCTGCCATGGGCAGATACGAAGGCCCGTTTCACCCGCCTCTTTGAGCGGCTGGCCATCGATGTGCTCAAGGAGAGCGACATCCTCGGGGCTACCCGTATTCTCCGCATCAGCTGGGACGAAGCCTGGCACATCCTTAAGCGCGCTGTTGAGCGAGGCCTCGCGAGAAAGAAGAGGCGGATCTGCCCTGAGATCGGTATCGACGAGAAGTCCGTCGGCAAGGGGCATACCTACATCACCCTGGTTTGTGATCTGAAGGCATCCACGGTAGAGCACATTGCACATGACCGCAAGCAGACCAGCCTGGACAGCTATTTTACGGGTCTCTCCGAGGAGCAGAAGGAGGCCATCGAAGCAGTGGCAATCGATATGTGGGACCCCTATATCGCCTCCATCAAGACCCATGTTCCTCAGGCAGAGGACAAGATCGTCTTTGACCGTTACCACCTGATGACCCACATGGGTAAAGCCGTGGACGATGTAAGAAAGAAGGAGCACCGTACTCTTGGGAAGGAGGGTGACGACACTCTTTCGGGATCCAAGTACCTCTGGCTCTACGCGAGGGAAAATCTCCCGGAGAAACACCAGGAACGCTTCTCGGTCCTCAAAGCACTGAACCTCAAGACCGCCAGGGCATGGGCCATCAAGGAGAGCTTCCGGGACCTCTGGAGCTATACACACCGCGGGTGGGCCCACCGTCACTTCAAGAGGTGGTACTTCTGGGCGACACACTCTCGCCTTCAGCCGGTCATCGAAAAAGCCCGGATGATGCACAAATACCTCCATAACATTCTCACCTACTTTGAGCACCCGATCACCAATGCGGTGAGTGAGGGCCTTAACTCAAAGATCCAGACCATCAAGAAGATGGCTTATGGGTTCAGGAACCGGGAGCACTTCAAAACTGCCATCTATTTTCACTGCGGAGGTCTCCAACTCTATCCGGAGGTACCCACTGAATAGCCGGAAGAACCATAATTATTTGGTCCGATAGGGCTGTGACGCTGAAACCTTTTTCCAGATCCTGAAAGATCACCGGCTTGGTAAAGTTGAAACGTTCTTTTAATTCTTCGCGTTCGTCCATATCATTCCCTCCCTGTTCCACGCTATTAACAACAATAATTGTACAACAAAAATGCCAAGGACTCCTATAAAACAGTTTCGGGCCTATTTCTCCACAATGTAATTACTATTTTACGGTTGTTATGCTAAAATAAAAAGGTAATTGTTGCTGATCTCCAATCTTCTTACGTTTCACTCTTATTCTTTATCCTGAAAAGGGGAGACTACCAGATCCTCCAATAGAAAAATGGAAGAGCGTTATGGCTTCCAAACCTTATATTCTCGTTGTGGACAACGACAACGATACGCTGGCCGTCACCACGGCTATCCTGGAGCGTTTGGGTTACAGCACACAGGGTGAAGTGATGAGCTTGACGGCGTTGAGAACCTTTTCAGATGACCCCGACAAATTTGACCTTGTCATTATTGAACCCGTGATGCCCGAGTTGACGGGGGTGGAACTCGCCGTGCGCGTGAGGCGCATACGGAGGGGCTGTCCGGTCATGCTCTATTCAGGCTATATCGACTCAGATTTGGCTGAGACAATAAAGACCGCCGGGCTTAGAGAGGCTATTCCCAAACCGCTGGGATTGCGGCAACTGGGGGAAGCAGTAAAAGAAGCATTACCCAATTGACATACACTGACATCCCGTTATTCTCAGAGCATGGAGATAGAGTATTTGTTGTTTTGAATTATGATATTGGAAATCCTATTCAGGCGCAAAATTGGACAAGATAAGGTTAGCAAAAGAGATCTGAACATATTAAGATAAAACAAAGGGGAATAAAGATGGTATATTTGCCGGACAAGGGAAAAAAGATCAAAGAGATGTCTGCGGGGATTGTTACGTTTGTTTTGGTCCTTGAAGAAAAATTAAGGGAGCAGATCAATCAGGAACTTCTCGATGGGGAAAATCGAGACGGTGTTATTGGTGAAGATCATCAAGAACTTTTGTCGGGTATCAGACGGGATGCAAGAAGAATTGCAGAAGACATAAGGGTTCAGGCGTTCGATCTTGCGAGGAAGATGGTCATAGAAGGTATTCAGGACGACGAAAAACCAAAATCAAAGAAAAAATAGATCATCCCATAAAAGGACTCCCCAACAAAGGGCAAGCTCTTTGATGATTTCATTCAGAGTAATTCACCAATTCTTCCTTATCGTTGCCCGTCAAATCTTCCGAAATTATGAAGATTTTAAGCTGCATTCGATTGTCAGCTTGGCGACTCTGTGCTTGAAGTTGATTCACGATTTGGGAGAATGGATTTATCATTACTTGTATATCTCTATGAGGTCTTTTCCCGATGCGTACATGAGCCCCGCGTAAGCGCGGTTAAATTCATAAAGTGATTGATAATAATTCGTCTCCGCCACAGTGAGAAGCGTAATCGCGTCGATGACATCCGTTGCCGTACCGACACCGTCCGCATACTTTACTTTGTTGATTCTCAGGTTTTCTTCTGCCTGAGCAGTGGCATCCTTTGTGACCTTCACCTTTTCTTGCGCATCGACCATTTCAAGATAGTACCGCTCAACCTCGAACCTGATATCATCGATCAGCTTTTTTCTTTCTGTAATTAATTTCTGCTTTTGACTCTCTATCTTGGCGAGGCCCGCCTGAGTGCTGCCTCCGCTGAAAAAATTGATGTTCATGCCGACCAGGACCCCCCACATGCCCTCATGAAGCTCGTATTTGTCTTTCATGTAATCGTATCTTCCCTGAAGAACAAATTGGGGGAAATATTCAGCCCGTTTACCGGTTTCTTCGAGTTTCGTCGCCTCCAAGGTGTTGTCGACGATCTTTGCTTCATATCTGTCTTTTTCTGCGGACTCCTGTGCTTCTTCAAGAGAGACATAAGTCGCGGGGACCACATTCGCTTCCTCAGTGTCAATGATCGTGGTAAGGGGCCGTGCGAGCAGATTGTTCAGTTGCGAATGACGGATCTTTTTCATGTTCTGCGCGGTGATCAGTTTTTGCTTCGCATCGGAGAGCCTCACCTCCGCCTGGAGAAGATCATTCTTGGTAATGACACCTTCGTTGTAAAGGGCTTGTGCATTGGCGAGATGCCCCTCCAGCCGCTCCTTTTCCCTCTCGGCAACCTTCACCATCTTTTCGGATTCGAGGAGGTCGTAATAGGCGGAAGCAAACTGAAGTGCCACATAGTTCTTTATTCTTTTTGTCTCAAACTGCTTTGTCTCGTATATTCTTTTACTCGACGCAAAGTAGGATGACACCCCCCCGAAATCGTACAGGAGTTGTTGCATGACCAGAGAATAGGTGTAAAAACTCTTCTCTCCGGTTAGCAGTGCCTGGTCGCCGACGATAACGCCGGGCTGCGGGTTCGTATAATTCTGGGTGTAACCGCCATCGGCACGAGGCAGCAATCGTGAGCGGGCGATAAGCGTATCGGCATTCGATATGGATTCTTCCTGCTGCGCTATTTTGACGACTCTGCTGTCCTCTGTAACAAGCCTGATTCCCTCCGCAAGGGTAAGCGTTTCCGCATGAAGAACAGTATGACCAGGTAGAACGAGGGCCATTGTCAACAATGGTATCCAAATATATTTCTTATATATTACTGAACGATTGTTCAAGTGAACTCTTATCGAATTTACAGTATCGGTGCAGTGTTGTCAATAAGTATTTAAGTGATGTTCATGCTGCCGGAAGGATGGTTGCCGGGGGCTCTTGCTGAAACCGGGTGACACTGTGGCCATTGTGGGGGCTGGTCCCGTCGGATTGGCATCTCTTCTTACGGCACAATTCTTCTCGCCTGCTCAAATCATTATGATTGACGTGGACGAGAACCGCCTTGAGTTCTCCACCAAGCTCGGAGCGACAAGGACTGTCGATAGCAGCAAGACCAACGCCGTTGACACGCTCATGGCCTTGACCGGAGGTAAAGGCGTGGATGTTGTGATAGAAGCCGTAGGGATTCCAGCCACGTTCGACATATGCCAGGCAATCGTAGGGGCGGGCGGTCATATAGCCAACATCGGCATACACGGGAAACCCGTGCAACTGAATATGGAGAAGCTCTGGTCGCATAACATCACCCTCACCACGCGCCTCGTGAACACCGTGACAACCCCTTCGCTCCTGCGGATGGTTGCCTCCGGCAAGATACAGCCGGGCCGGTTGATCACACACCGTTTTTTCTTAAGTGATGTCATACAGGCATACGATACGTTCGGCAATGCGATGAAAGAGCGCGCCCTGAAAGTGATCATTGCCAACGACTAATGAATGAAAGCAGGGCCGGAGAGGCAAGTAGCCCGCAGCCAAAGTCCAAATAGCAATGGGCTCAGGGAAGCGCTCCCTTGATGTCTTGGGTCAGAAAGATTAAATTCCCAGGAAGGAAGAGCTATGCCCATGTCTCCCCTGGGAGCGCTTTTTGATTCCTTCTTGTTTGGACTTTTGCACGGCATCTTACCGGACGAACATACCTGGCCAATTACATTTAGTTATGCCATCGGAGGCGCAAATGGAAAACAGGGACTGAAAACGGGACTTTATTTTTCAGCGGCCTTTACCGTGCAACGCATGCTTCTCGCGGAAGTCGCATATCTCGCTTTTGCACCCTACCTCCTTTCGCCCCGGATAAACCGCTTTGTATATGTCATTGTCGGCGCAGTAATGGCCTTCGCTAACTGCCTCGTCCGCACCTGCTGCGAGAGCGAAACCGGCGCACGCCGCCATGGTCAGCATGACGAGAAAGCACGGTATTACCTTTATCCCTGTATAGCGGTTACTTTTCAGGAACACCGATCACCTCGCATCTCTACCTCGATTCAGCAAGCGATGAGCTACGTGACGGTCACGTCGACGTGGTGGATCCCCTTTGCACCGGACGGGAACGAGCCCGCGACTTTTCCAAAGAGCGATGTGGACTCCTGCACCTTGCCCGATTTGTCAAATCCCCGGACTGCTATGTTGTAATCACCTTTGTGTTGCGGTGTCCAGTCATACTCCCACAAGGACCAGCTCCAATGTGACAGAGGAGATTTCATCTGGGCATCGAACCAGCTTTTGCCGTCGTCGACGGAGACTTGGACCTTGCTGATACCATACCGGCCTCCAAAGGCTACCCCGCCCACCATATATTTCCCGAGAGGCACTGATTTCCCGCTCATCGGCATCAGTATCTGGGATCTGACCGGTATCACGGCCTCGTCCGACCAGCCCCTCTTTTCCCAGTACCCCTTGAAGTTGTAGTTGACAAGTTCGACCTTGGAGATCCATTTCACGTTTTTCATGCCGTAAATGCCGGGAACAATTAGTCGCAACGGGTGCCCGTGCTGCTTCGGCAGCGCTTTCCCGTTCATGCTCCACGCAAGGAACACGTCATCCGATTGGGCGAGGGCATAAGGGATACTGTCGCTGTACCCATCCTCGCCGAATAATGCAGCTTTCACGACGCCGAAGCCCGGTCGAGCAACATCCAGGACTTTTTTCAAGGTGACTCCTTCCCAAATGGCATTGCCGATCGCGTCGCCTCCTACAGGGTTCCCGATACACTGGAGGGTGACAAACTGTTTCTTGTCCCTCATCGCCTCGAGGTCCTTCATGGTGAAGGCAGATGGCTTATCGACGAGACCCTCTATCCGCAGACTGTGCTTATTTGCGTCGATCTCCGGCACCTCCGTTGAGTAGGTCGTGATATAGAACTCCTCGTTCGGCGTGATCTCCTTTGCGCGGAAGCCCATAAAATCGACGGTCCCGATCATGATGAGACGGTGTTTCGTCTCCTCCGCGGTTTCTTGTGCTGCGCCGCTCACCTCACTTACGGTAAAGATAGTGTCAAATATAGAAACCCCGAACCCGAGGCCCAGGGTGCCGAGGCCCAGAAGTTTGAAAAAACCGCGACGACCGATAGTGCTTTTAATCTGTCCTTCCCTCATCTTCTCCGCGGCGGTCATCGGCCGTCTGCCACCCGTAGAACATGTTTGGTCCATCTGCGCGGCCTTCTCCACGGCTCCTGGTCTGCCTTCGTCATGTGTCATGCGGCACCTCCTGCAGTAGAGCATTGTTTTTCACTACCTCGGATACACTTCAATAGTGATCACCCAAGGACGGTCCGCCAATGCTGTCTGGCTATTTCTTTATGTGATCCAAGGAATAGCGATCCGCAAAGTTCAGAGCTCCCAGCGCCGCAAAAATCAGGACATACCACCACATGACATGCGCCGTGGCGAAGTTCTTTTGCGCAACAGTTCCGAACATCATCACGAGAAGCAAAAGGTTGCCAGTTATGCACGCGAGCCTGGTCCTGAAGCCCACCACCAGTAAAAACCCAATCACGAACTCCACCGGTGGAATCGCATAGCAGAGTATGGTGACGAGCCAGTCCGGGAACAGAGGAAGACCCAGTAAATTCACGCCCGCAAAGCTCTTCCTTGTATCGGCAGCGAACTGACTCAAGATTGGCAACCGCACCGCACCGTGGGCAATCATGTGAAAACCCATGGTGACCCTCACCATCAAATAAGCAATAGGAAGATCTCGCCGCAGGAACTTGTCTTGCCGGCGCTTTTCATCAAGCTCCTGAATCTTCGTGTCAACCATTTTGAAAGCCCATTTACTCGTCTCGCATCGCCTTGCGCCATGCTGCACGATATTCTTCAGTCACCTCTTGGATGTCATGGTCTTTTTTTGCGTGCTCGGCAGCCTTCTTCAACACCTCTTCCTCTGTTTTGCCGCGAGCAACGAAATCGCAGGCTACCCCCACATCCTTGCACCGAAGCATTTTTCCCATGGTACACCTCCTCATGGTCAATTTGAGAACACGCATCCCTCGAACGAATATAAGGCCAGGAAGTCCTTTGTCAATAGAGCTACCTAGTGTCTAATTGCATAAGTTCACAATAGTATTTCGCAACTGTGAGCCCTTTACTTCTCTCTTGCGCCATACAAAAGGTTTTGCCTTTGGGCCATAGGCAGCTACAAAAGCCTCAATGGCCTGACGCAGCTCCTCAACGCTTTTGAGGTTAGCACCTCTCAGAGCCTTTCGCGAAAGAATACCGAACCATATCTCGACCTGATTGAGCCAACTGGCCGAGGTGGGGGTAAAATGGAAATGAACGTTGGGATGGGCGTTAAGCCATGGATCGTTTCTTTTGTGAATACAGTAGTTGTCCAGGATAACATGGATCTCTCTGTTCTCGGGAATGTCAGCCATTACCTGATCCATGAATTCCAGGAATTCGAGCCGTCTCTTGTGTGCCGTGGTCTGCGTATGAATGGCCCCTGTCGCTATCTCAAGCGCAGCAAAGAGGTTGAGTGTGCCGTGTCTCTTATAAGTGCTTTTGAAACCCCGTACGATCTTGCCGCTATCAGTCTCTACATATCCTGTTGCACGTTCCAAAGCCTGGATACTTGGCTTTTCATCGACCGATACCACAAGAGCGTTCTGTGGCGGATTGAGATAAAGGCCGATAATATCAATGGCCTTGGCGGAAAACTCCGGATCGGTACTGACACACCAACTGCGTTGACGGGCCAGGCAGATGCCCTCTCTCCGTAATACCCGCCATACGGCATGGACGGAACTCTTTAGATGTTCTGCCACGGCAGAGCCGTCCCATACCGCTTGTCCCTTCGGCGGAGGTCCTTCCAAAGTGGCCAGTACCTGATTGCGAAAATCAGCGCCATATCGAGGGGGTTTACCTGAGCGGGGCAGGTCATAGAGACCCTCGATCCCTTTCTGTTCAAAGCGATGTCGCCACTCAATTACCGTGTTGGGGCGTATCCTCAAATCCCGTGCAATGTAGTTCACCGGTTTTCCCTCGAGAGAGCCTATGATGATTTTCGCCCGCTCGACGAGCCGTGCTTCCAATGACCGACTGTGCGCCCACATCTCTAAAGTCCTTCTGTCTTCATCCGAACATCTCGGAATCGGCGGTCTCTTTGCCATAGGCTCACCTCCTGCCAAGATGTTACACTATATCTCTTATTAATGCAATTAAGCACTAGTGTAGTGTCTCATAAACGACTGGAGTTATTCTTTCTCGCTTTCCGGGTACGATAAGCCGTACAGCCGGGCTGGATCTTTTCGAGAGTCTGCTTGCAATGGGCAAGTTTCTCCACAATCGATTCTACGGTAGCCATCCATACAAAAGGTTTGGGATTTTCATTCCAGACCGTGAGGTATTCTTCAATCGCGGCAATGAGAGCAGGGACGCTGACGAAGACGCCACGCCGTATTCTTTTCCCTGTCAGTTCTCCAAACCAGCGCTCTATAAGATTGAGCCAGCTCGAACTGGTCGGAATGAAGTGGAGCACAAAGCGTGGATGCCGCTGTAACCAGCCCTTCACTGTGGGATGTTTATGGGTACCATGGTTATCCAATACCGTGTGCAGTTTCATTTCGATGGGGAATTCGGCATCCAGGCGTTTCAGAAACTTGAGAAACTCCTGATGTCGATGTCTGGCGTAACACTGCCCTATTACTTTCCCTTGCACTAATTCAAGCGCTTTAAAGAGGGTTGTTGTGCCATTGCGTTTGTAATCATGGGTCATAGTTGTGCAACGGCCCTTTTTCAGGGGCAATCCCGGTTGTGTGCGATCCAATGCCTGAATGTGGCTTTTCTCATCCACACAGAGTACCAGTGCCTTTTCCGGTGGATTGAGGTAGAGGCCAACCACGTCGGTAAGTTTCTTAAGGAACTTTGGGTCACGTGATAGCTTGAACCCCTTTGTCCTGTGGGGCTGAAGACCATGACTTTGCCAGATCCTGTTGATTGTGGCCTTGCTCATACCCTGTTCTTCGGCCATAGTCCGGCAACTCCACTGTGTAGCTCCTTTTGGTAGAGTTTGCAGGGTGGTATTGATAATGTTCTCAATCTTAGCGGCTGTAAACGTGGGTTTGCGTCCACGGCCCAAAGCCACCTCCCAAAGACAATCTGTTCCTTCACTCAAAAAGCGTTGTCGCCATAAGGCTACTGTCTTAAAATTGATCTGCATGTCCCTGGCGATGTCCTTATCCTGTTGACCTTCCGATAGAGCCAGTACGATCCGGCAGCGCTGCGCAACCTGCTGAGGTGTGCGGTGAGCATTCACCCATTTCTCCAATTCCTGACGGTCCGATTCGCTCAGGGTTACCGGCGTTGCCTTTCGTGCCATTGCATAATATACCATATCCCAATTCATAATACCAGTTAATTATGAGACATTACACCAGCTTATCCGCCCGTTCGAGGCAGCGACGGCATCTTGAACCTAGTTATGGTGTGCTGCAGGGCTTCGTCACTGCTTTCCGCTGAGTTGACGACCCTCTCAAACAAAAAGAGCCACGACGTGAGTAAAAGAAGCGGAGCACCCGTTCCTTATAGTGGTTCTCATAGTATTCACTTCCGAGATCGGTAGAGGACTGGCCGGTCGTTAACATGCGGTAAAATATGCGGGCAAGTTTATGGGCCGTGGCGGTGATAGCCTTCGGAGCACCTAAACGGACACGGATCAGCCGATAGAAACCTTCCGAGGCTGGTCTGTTTGCTAAGGATTGGGCTCCCATACGGAAAGCGTAAGCTGCTCGATTCGCAGTCTTCCTTGTTTTTGTGCTTTTGATGTTTCCTTCGGTGACACGGTTATTGGGGCAAAGGGCGAGCCATGAGATAAAATGCTTTTCAGGTGGGGAATGCTCGGGGGTTAAGGCCGGTCTCGGATAAGGATCGTCTTTACGGTAAGTGCTTCGAGGCCCGGTATCTTCAGTGAAATCGATACCGCTTACCCGGTAGAGCTCGGTTCTTAAGGTCAACGAATGGTTGATTTCCGATCGGCTTCTTTCCCCTCCGTTTCGCATAAGGGAGAGGGTAAGGACAGGATCGATTTTGACCTTAAACGTACGAAGGTGGCGTTCGATCTGACGGTCGTCGCCTCTCTCTGACGGTGAGAGAAATCAGAGAGCTTAACTGCCTGCTTGAGAGCAAACAGGTGTTCTTACCGGTAGTCACCTTCAAGGGCTTTCGCGGTAGCTTCGGGGGTATTCTTTACTCCCGGCTCTCTCATGAGAGCCAAGCTTCTGAGGGTCTCTCTCCCCCGCGATGATTGCCCGGATGATATTCATGCCTGTTACCCCGGTAACAGGTGAGAGGAGCCTGTGCAGGTGAAGGTTCCGTCCGTCAAGGCTTTCTCGTATGCTGGATATGTGAGAGGCAAAAGCAAACAAGGTTATCCCTGTGTCTTAAGTATGAACGTAAGCACGCAGACCTGATCGTCGGGGAGAAGCGAACCGGATAAAAGGCCGTAGGTGTGGAGACGCTTAAGCCACTTTTAGTCTAAGACATCGCTTGTGCGTCCGGGCACGTTCTTCACATGGCGGGCGTTCACGAGCGTAACCTCGAATCCGTGTTCTTCAAGAATCTGGAAGGGGGGAATTAAGTAAACCCCTGTTGACTTGGTGGCAACCGTGGTAACACCACAGTTCGTAAGCCACCTCGCCATGGCGTTCAGGTCGGGGTATGAGGTAGCCGAAGGAGCGTACCGGCTTTCCGTCCCGGTCTAAAGCACGGCAACTTTAGTGTGCTTCCGAACCGATGTCGATGCCTCAGGCATCAATGTTCGTGATCGGGAAGGAACCGGAGTCAGACTTCTTCTGTGGTACAACCTTCTTTTTTTTCCCATACTGTTTCATTGGATGACCTCCCTGGAAATATTTTTTGGTACGTTTAGGCCCAGGTCGGCCTACTCGATACATCTCCTAAACGGGATCGCATCGCCAATGGGACAACCGAAAACGCCTTAAACCATGCTACAAAACGGGTACACTGACACCAGTGTGAATGGGGTTTTAGCTGCCGGACCGTATCCGTGGAATATTCTCTCCATTCCACACGAGCTTGAGCAAGGGTTGCTTTCATTGGACAAGCCAGGGGGCGTAAGCACCGGGCTTAGATGCTACAAATGATCAGAGGTGGCGGTCATCATAATCGATATAACGGATGGAAACATGTGATAGCTAACATTTAAACTTCACAATACGCTCATGACGGTGATAGCGTCGCTTATTGGATGGGAAAAGGATGCGGATAAACCTGATCTACTTATTTAATTCAAGTCTATCCGCGTTAATTCATTCAAAGAAGTTATTATTTAGGCGCACAAAGATATCCACCACGCTCGAATTTATCCCCTTTTTCATCTTGTGCATCAGGATGATAGCCAATTGCTTTCATATTATTATTATAATCATAACACGCCTTGTCGCCAGCCTCCTTTAGTTCAGAAGGAACTGGACCGAACGCACCAGGACGATCCCATGTTTTGAATTTATTCTGGTCGATTTGAATCCTTGGCGGAACGGCACTAGGCTGATCGCCAGGACCCACTGGAATCGCCACACATCCCGCAAATGCCAAGAAAACAAGTACCCAAAAGAAGTTACACAATTTCATTTTTCTACCTCCACAGAGATGTATGTTATATCGCATTTACACTATAATTCCCGCTCAACTGTTTGTAAAGACATATGAGCCAACAGTTCCACATATGCTTTATTTTAGCACATATCCATATGAAGTTTAGAGTAATCACACTATTTCAGATCGTTCATTACCGCTTGAAGCTGCTATGAAAATTGAAAGGCTGTCTGTGTTTGTTTCAGTTGTCGAGCATTTGTTTCAAACATGATGAATGCATGGAACATTGTCAGCAAAGATTAAGATTACGGGTTGGAACAACATGCTAACGATAGTTCTCACGTCCAAAGCAAAACATTATTGGCCTCTTTCATCATCTTTACGTGCTGATTGGTCTACTGCCTTAAGAAGAGTTGGGATACGGAATTTACCGGACATGGGCAAAATATGGGATGCAGCCTCTTTTTGTGATAATCCGATGGATGTTACATAGAGAGGACGGTTACTGTTAAGCTCCCGAAGATAAAATTTACCAGGTTCGTATGGCTCATTTCCTTGAACCAGAACGGCGTATTGATTCAACGGTTTTGTATCTGCCCACTCGTTGAAAATAACTGCTACCGCGCATGTGGTATTCGTGAAGTAATGCACGTCAAGACAAGCTTTCATTGTATGAACCTGTCAATATAGGAGGCAATCTCTTCCGAGATTTTAAACCTCTCCACGTTCTGCAATTCTACGAGTATTTCCACGCCGGTGTGTTGTTTTTCAGCCTGCTAATGGGGTGACACATTTCTTCTTTTTCCCAGTGAGCATCTTCTGACTCTCGAGCAACAGAGTGCCTCTACTTATTTTCTCGGCACAACCCATAAACCACCTTCCCCGATAATTTCGGTGCTTTGCTCCAGATGGGCTAGCTGAAAATCTGTAGAATTTGACCGGACATGCTGCTAAACTTATTCATGGGGACGCCTCCTTGTCACAGGTATTGTTTATTTGGCCAATCTAAATTCTACCTGTTTTGAGACTCCCCTTTAAAGTTTATTTTTGACAGGTGTGATGTGAAATACTCCTTGACAGATGAGTAAAAGGGGCTTATAGACTAATTTTAGTCAGGAATGGTTCCGAATGACCAGCGTAGCCAAAGAATTAATAGTACGGCAGCTGAAAGCAAAGGGGTTGAAGTTTACCCCTCAAAGGCTGGCTATCATAGAGGTGCTTATCGAAAAGCGGGATTTTCATCTTGGCACTCGTTCCGTGTATAAGGAAGCAAAGAAGAGAAAGAAAAGCCTGAGCTTGTCGACCACCTTGCGACACCGAACGAGTTCTCCCGCCTGGGCATCATTAAAACGCTGCAGTTTGATTCCATGGAGAACCGCTACGAAGGTAACCTTGAAGAACACCTCAATCTGGTCTGCGAGCGCTGCGGTAAGATCCTTGACTACAAAGTGCCTCCTGTTGCCGACCAGCAGGAGGTAGCGAAGAAAACCGGCTTCTCGGTCACGGATACCAGGCTGCAGTATTATGGGTATTGCAGGGACTGCCATGCAAAAACAAAAGAGGGCGGGGATAAGCGTGTCGAGGAAGAGAATGCCTGACGGCCCTATGCCTTTCTCTTTTGCTTGGCATCGGTTTCGTTCATTAATTGTTAGCTACGTGGGCAGCGAAACACCATTATTATTCATAGCGGCGTTGTTCAACGATTCACACAACGAAAGGAGGAAATATTATGGATAAAGAGAGAACGGGCAGACTTCCCAACCACATTGCGGGCGGCGGTACGACGAACCGAGACTGGTGGCCGAACCAGTTGAAGCTCGACATCCTGCACCAGCATTCCTCAAAGTCCAATCCGATGGGCGAGGATTTCAACTACGTTAAGGAGTTCAAGAGTCTCGATTTTAAGGCCGTGAAAAAGGACCTCCGTGAACTGATGACGAAGTCGCAGGACTGGTGGCCGGCGGACTTCGGCCACTACGGACCTTTGTTCATCCGTATGGCGTGGCACAGTGCCGGCACCTACCGCGTGGGCGACGGCCGCGGCGGTGCAGGCAAAGGCAACCAGCGCTTTGCACCCCTCAACAGCTGGCCCGACAATGTCAGCCTCGACAAGGCGCGCCGACTGCTCTGGCCGATCAAAAAGAAGTACGGCCGGAAAATTTCTTGGGCCGACCTGATGATCCTCGCCGGCAACGTCGCCTTGGAGTCGATGGGTTTCAAGACCTTCGGTTTCGCCGGCGGGCGTGAGGACATCTGGGAACCGGAAAAGGACGTCTATTGGGGTGCCGAGAGCGAGTGGCTTGGAGACAAGCGCTACACCGGTGACCGGGAACTCGAGAATCCCCTCGCCGCCGTTCAGATGGGCCTGATCTATGTGAACCCGGAAGGCCCGAACGGCAACCCGGACCCGATCGCTGCGGCGCGGGATATCCGCGAGAGCTTCGGTCGCATGGCGATGAACGACGAGGAGACGGTGGCCCTCATCGCGGGTGGCCATACCTTCGGCAAGACCCACGGCGCCGGAGATCCGTCACTCGTGGGCCCAGAGCCGGAAGCCGCCGGCATCGAGGAACAGGGCCTGGGCTGGAAGAGTAGCTTTGGCACGGGCAAAGGTGCTGACACGATCACCAGTGGCCTGGAAGTCACCTGGACGAACACGCCCACGAAGTGGAGCAACAACTTCTTCCGGATCCTGTTCGGCTTTGAATGGGAACTGACGAAGAGCCCGGCTGGTGCGTACCAGTGGAAGCCGAAGGGTGACGCAGGTGCCGGCACCGTGCCGGCTGCACACGACCCCTCAAAGCGCATTGCGCCTTCGATGCTGACCACGGACCTCTCCCTGCGGTTCGACCCCATCTACGAAAAGATCTCTCGGCGCTTCTATGAGAACCCGGATCAGCTCGCAGACGCATTCGCCCGGGCGTGGTTCAAGCTGACACACCGCGACATGGGCCCTCGCGCACGCTATCTCGGCCCGGAGGTTCCGGCAGAAGAGCTCATCTGGCAAGACCCCATCCCTGCCGTCAATCACAAACTGATTGATACACAGGACATCGCCTCCCTCAAGGGCAAGATCCTGGCTTCCGGCCTGTCAGTGTCGGAGCTGGTCTCGACCGCCTGGGCGTCGGCGTCTACCTTCCGTGGCTCCGACAAGCGCGGCGGTGCCAACGGTGCCCGCATTCGCCTGGCGCCGCAGAAGGATTGGGAAGTCAATGAGCCCCCCCAGCTGGCGAAGGTGCTCAAGACCTTGGAGGGCATCCAGAGCGCGTTCAACAGTGCGGCCTCCGGCGGCAAAAAGGTATCACTGGCCGACCTGATCGTTCTGGCCGGTTGCGCCGGCGTCGAGCAGGCCGCGAAGAATGCTGGTCACGAGGTGACGGTTCCCTTTACGCCGGGACGTATGGATGCGTCGCAGGAGCAAACCGACGCGGGGTCATTCGCCGTACTCGAACCATCTGCAGACGGGTTCCGTAACTATCTAAAAACTAAATATGCTGTAAGGGCAGAGGAACTGCTGGTTGATCGTGCGCAACTTCTGACGCTGACCGCTCCTGAGATGACGGTTCTCGTGGGCGGCATGCGCGTCCTAAAGACCAACTTCGGAGGGTCCCAGCACGGCGTCTTCACCAAGCGGCCAGAGGCGCTCACCAATGACTTCTTCGTGAATCTGCTCGACATGAGCACGACGTGGAAGGCGACCGCGGAAGACGGTGACGTATTCGAGGGTCGTGATCGCGCAACGGGCACACTCAAGTGGACCGGCACACGTGTCGACCTGATCTTCGGTTCGAACTCCCAACTCAGGGCCTTGGCGGAAGTCTACGGATGTGAGGACTCCCAGGAGAAGTTCCTGCACGACTTTGTAGCGGTGTGGAATAAAGTAATGAACCTTGACCGTTTCGACCTCTCTTGATCGTGGCATAAATGTCTTCGATCGCTTCTGACAGGGCGGGTGAACGAACGGACACATAGGTAAACAGATCAGCTAACAACCGGTTCCAGCGAACGGCGTATCGCTCCCGCTGAATCGAAACGTTAATGTTTCATTTCTGTCGGTAATCCACACTCTTATACATAGCGTCCAATGCTTGATAAGTTGATACTCAACATTTTTCCCAGGCAACCATTTTGCTAAAATTGGTGTCAGCAATTCCATTCAGTGCTTCCTACTGAAATCCTCAACTGGCAAGTGTTCCGAAACTGTGAAGATTCCTAATGATCATTCGATATGTTTGGCCGATGATTTTCTTCTTGAAATCCGGCGACTATTGGAAAAGAATGAATTTATAAACAGCGAACAATCGTCCAATCAGTGGGAGAGTGAAGTCACGCACAATGGGTGATTTGTCGCGTTACTCAACTGCAACTGTTTAGCCTGCCTCAATCCTTTCCCTTGGCCCAAGAGACAACATCGAAATTATCCGGCACAGCGATAAAGAGGTTTGTCGCCCGATCCAGGATACGGGTGATATGTCCCTTTCCCTTCGTGTCCTCCAGAAAGACCAGTTCGCCGGTGTGCACGCGACGCTTCACACCACCCGACACTTCCACTTCCAGCTCTCCCACTATGGTGATCGCAAACTGGCGCGTCGGCGCCGTATGCCAGTCGTTGACATACCGGGGCTTGTACTCGCTGATCGTCATTCCCGTCGCAGACACACCGAGGGCCTCCCGTCTTTGACCAGATGGCATTGTCGCGATCGGTAGCTCCTCCAGATGGGAGTTGCCCTCGGTATCGGCATAGATCCGTAGTACGTGGGTTTGGGCCTCTTCCATCTGCTGGCCTCGCGCTGATCGGATGTCAGCCAGCAGACCGCCAAAAATGACTAAACCAACAAGAACGACAAACCCGCCAAGTTTCAACACTTTACGCGTCTTCATGTTACCCTCCTTTGCTTACAGATTGCCCATCCCTTATCTCTGTTTCATACTAACCGGCCGCTTGGTTAATAATAAAACAAGAATTATAAAAATGTGCCCGGATATTTGTCAAGACAAACCCTCTTGGTATGCTCTCCAAGAAGCCTTGCTGAGGCCTATGTTTTATCTTGCAAAGAAAACTGTATCAGCAATACACAGGACATCATAAAATTATAACTAAGTACTGTCACTTTCTCTTGGTAATCATCAATCTTCATGTCTCCGGTATCCACTTGCCTTGCAGGCGGAGTCGAGAATCCCGACTAATAGAAAATGTAGCAAGTTTCTTTCTGGCCATTAAACGTAAATTACCTGTTTTTATTGCAGGCGCTTGCAAAACACATTGCCAAAAATAACTCCCAGGTTACCCGTTCAACATCACCACTTGAGATTTCTCGTTCTAATGAAGTTCTCTATGGTCGCGAAGCTTCCAGTGACGCTGGAAAAAGTCGAATGCATCGAAGAAGTCTATCTGAAAAACTTCAAAGAGGGCTGACAAGAGGTAGAGAAAGAGGGTAAAATTGTACAAATAGGAGGATAGCACCATGGCAAAGTATCAGAGAAGGAAGGAAATTGAGGCTACACAATGGTTTCCCGGTGTTAGCATCGAGGAAGTGAAAGAATCCGTGGGGTGCGCGTTTCTGGAAAACGGAAACCGCGTGATGCCGGGACAGTATGTTGTTAAGGTAGGAAAAATGCTGGCCGTTCTTCCCGAAGAGTCCTTCTGTATCATGTTTGACGCGGAACCCATAGTGAAGAAGGACCCGCGTGATAAATGGCCTCAGTCTGGCATGAAAGATGAGCAGAGGGGTTGGTGATGCCAGGACTGGTGGTAGCGGTTAAGATATATCAAACCATCTATGTCGCCCAACATCTTCCTTAAATTAATGGGTAAACCATGCTTCATAATTAAATATTATCTTATGTGAGAGCCGGTCTTAGAAACTTGAATAGTGCGTTACTAAGGAGGTCATAAGTAAGGCCACGTGACAGTCTGTGAAAAGCCTTCTAAGAAGGTGTGTGGGAGTATCACGTGTGAAACTGCTATAACCGGATTAGTAAGTGTGAGATCTGTTCTGTGTGTGACAAAGAAAGGAGCGGCGCAGTGGCAAAAGGACCACTTAAGCCAAAACAACAAATGATCCCAAGGCTCACAAAGGGATAAAGAGGGGGAAATCCAATCTCTCCTTCTTGGAAACCTGTTTTCAATTCTCCTTGAGAAGTATTACTACTTCTTCACCTTCATTGGTCTGCTGCAGCACAGCAAATCAACTTCCTCACAGCCACAAACGGTATCCACGGATACAACCATTCCGCAAACATCACAGGAGTACTTTGTTCCCTTCTTATTGACTGCCTTGGACACTGATTTTTTTGTTGCAGGTTTTTTAGTTGCCATTTACGTCCTCCTTACATTTTCATGTGGTGTGAAGCAGATCATATCAATTCTTATAATGTATAGCACGCAATCATTCTGTCAAGAGAATGTTCAAGAAAAATGATTATTTGTTTTTGTGTGCTTGTATAAAAACCATATAATCAAAGCGTAAAATGAGAAAATCTATGGAGGATATGCGCTCACAAAATATAGAGTAAGCGTAAAACACTCCATGCCCAGTGTGGCCACTGATATAATACCGGCCATCTTCATCTCGCAAAAAAAATAGGCTAATTCCCGCAATTTTGGGTTCCCTTTGCGACGACTTTCGGTTAGAGTATCAGTGTTCCCGGTAATAGATGGCGTTTGCCTTGTCATGGGAAGAGTTGAGAGGAGGTGCCTACATGCCGAAAGCATTGGCCAATGGTATTTACATCGAGTACGAAACCTTCGGAGACCCATCGGGCCGCCCGCTCCTTCTTATCGGTGGGCTTGCTGACCAGATGATCCATTGGGAAGACGGCCTCGTAAATGACCTCGCAGCACGGGGTCACTACGTCATACGTTTTGACAACAGGGACACGGGCCTCTCCACGAAATTCGACGAGGCCGAAATGAAGAACAGCCCTCCCTACACCCTCGATGATATGGCTGATGATGCGGTGGGTCTTCTCAACGCCTTGGGGATCAGAAAGGCCCATATTTGTGGTGTGTCCATGGGAGGGATGATAGCCCAGACCGTAGCAATCCGCCATCCCCCCTGCGTCCTGAGCCTGATCTCCATCTACTCCACCACCGGCAATAGAGACCTTCCACCACCAAAACCTGCCATGATGGAACTTCTGCTTGCTCCAGTTCCCCGGGAAAGGGAGGTGTATATCGAACACATGGTATCACTCTTCAAAACGATGGCAGGGCCGGGGTTTGCCTTTGATGAGACATGGGCCAGAATGATCACCGCCAAGGCCTTTGACCGCTGCTTCTCTCCTGAGGGAACGGCCCGGCAGCTCCGCGCCATCATGACCCAGGACAACAGAAAGAAGGCCCTGGCTTCTGTAACTGTGCCCACTCTCGTCATACACGGGACCGATGATCCCGTTGTACCGGTGGAGGCAGGCGTAGACACCGCCCAAGCCATACCGGGAGCTCAACTGATGCTCATCGAGGGCATGGGTCATGACCTTCCCCACGGTGGGGCATGGCCACAGATCGTTGATGCCATTGCCGCCCACACTCTGAAGGCCAGTCCATAGGGGGTCTTCTCCTTCGAGGGCCGATTTGTTGTTTTTTTGCCATTCGTGCAACTGACGATTCTCACGCACATAGATCAGTTCCCCTGCAATTCTGTCTCATTTCAGGCGGAGAACGTCGGCCATTCAGATGCTATTGAAAGGCTTCGGCCCATTATAAGCATGGAACAGCAGGTGGTTCAAGACGGTTTCGTGCGTTATGTACGCTTGCTGGCTTTATTGTTCTGAGTCCTTATCTTGCTTGACCCGCTTCATGTCTGCATGCAAGTGGCTCATCCCCGCACTGATAAAAAGCCCTTTCATGGTATCGGGGTCGTCCTTGTCGAGGACAAAGGAGTAGGAATACACACCCGTTGTTCTGCGGTCGACCCTCCCGTGGGTCTCTTCGGCAGATCCGGTGACCGTGTGTCGCTTTTCTAACCAGCCTGGTCGAAACTTGGGTGTATAGAATTCCAGCGTAACGCCCCCGTCATCGGTGTACTTGACCTTGGCGTTTTGTACCCTTACCCAATTTGGATTGCAGTGGCAACTGTTCCGGGAGGTGCTATATTCTCCCCAGGCGAGGGCAACCTGAGCGGAGTCCTTATCCACTTTCTCCACATACATAATGGTGTCCCAACCCCATCGTGAATTCCACTGACCGGCCCACTTCCCCAGAAGGGATTTGATCTGTGCCGGGAGAGATGGATCCGGGACGTGGACGGCAATGTGAGGGGGTTCAGGGGTGGGAGCCTGCTGAGACGAACCAAAGCACAGGCACCCCATCATAAAGAAGATCACCAATGTAAACCAGCGGACTTTCTTCAACATACCGTCCTCTGTTGTTTAGGAACAATCCTATCTCTGACGGAACCGTATATTTCAGGAAATGTCATTTGGCCTCCGCATCGACAGTCTGGACGGCCACGTGGTTGACTAACATGACAAACCATCTATTATCTATTGTACGTGACTTCACGCTTCCAGTGATTGGATGATCGTTTCTCGCCCATGTATTCATTTTGCTGCAATCCTCGGCGGATTTCAAGGAGAAAGTTATCGATCCAATAATTTAATGATAATCACAAAAAGGCATCCCCGCAGCACAGAGAAAGTATCTGCTATGCCGTGACCAGGAAGACTCAACCCCAATCAGGAGGTGCCATATGGGACGATACGGTGGAATCGATCTTCATGCACAGAATAGTCACCGTGCGATCAGTGATGACGAGCGAAAAGAGGGTCTTCAAGAGAGATGTCACGAACGACCGGGAAACAATCCCCCTGGTTTTTTTGCCCCATGAAGCACAAAGCTCACGGGGATTGTCGTGGAGTCCATTTGTAACGGGTACTGGCTCGTCTATACCCTCATAGAGGAGGATTACACGGTCCCCGTGCCATGAAGCAGTATGCGGGCCTCAAACACCTCGATGATACGCATGACGCCTTCTAAGCTCGCCCAACTCGTATCCTTAAGGGCATCCCCACAAAGGGCTCTCATCTACCCGGGAAAGGAGCCTCCCGCGAGCACTTAATACGGCTTCGCACCTCGCTTCGTATCAGTCTTGAGAACATCAGGGCGAGTGTCTCAAGGGTGAAGATCCCTAAGCCACGGGGTCAAGAGAGGCACAGATCGTGTGAGCGGTTTAGCTTTGTGCACATAAGGGTCTTGCCCGAACGGGTAAGGTGGGCCAAGGCCTCGATGGGCATGCTCACGTCGATTGCATCTTATGGAAACGAGCACTGCACGATGGCTCCTGCCTCTGCCTTCCTTTTGACGCTTTCCGGGTTCGGCACCCCTGTCTCATCCTGTGGCAAGCACCGGGAAGAGAGCGAGAACGGCGACCGGTACCGTGCAGGGGCTTATTCCGAAGGTTACACAATCAAGACAGTCCGGTTGCTGATACGTGCGCCCACCCATACGCTCGCACGGGGAGCCTCCTCCATCATGAGGGGTCCGGTCCGTAACGAGGGGGGAAGAACCGTTCGATCACTGGTAATCCACGATAGAATAAGATCAGCATTTCTCAAGAAGTATGGCTCCCTGACGACTGCTCATTTTTCAGTAGCGCTTGCCAAACTTTTCTGCTATACGTTATGGACATTCGATGAAGAATCAAGGTCCACGTCGCACGAAGAAAGCAGTCGCTTCAAAACAACACCCTCTTACTACACATGTAAAATCTGGTAAATTCATTACTTATCCTGCCGTTACCGACAGCGTTGATCTGCCTGATTTCACATTCCACAAGAACAAGGGTGAGGATGCGTTTTTCCTGTTGACCACGGCTGAACAAAAGTCGCTCCTAGAGAGAAATACGACAATATCCAAAAGAGCGAAGGCACTTGACGATTTACGGTTGATGACGCTATTTCTCCCGATGTGGCCAGAGGGTATCGATTCAGATATCACAGTCAATATAATTGCCCGGCGTGCAGTGCTTTTAAAGATTAAACAGGACGGGATGAATGTTGTTGTTGAAGCACATTGGAATTTATTTATCCCTTATTTTTATCAAATCAAGGAGCTTCCTATCGCCCATTCCGAGATCCTGGATATATTTGCAGGTGCGGTCTTTACTTATGTGATCTTAGCCATGAAGCATCCAAAGGCGATGAAGAACGAATTAAGAAGCCTTGTTATTGATGCGTATTTGGCTCAGCCTAAACTTTTATTGGCTTCGTTGGACATCTTCAATAAACCAAATATCTACCACATCCGCCCAAAAAGAATTTGGCTCAACAGAATTTCTGCGACCAATGATGAGCATCGTTTACAGATTGATATTTCCGCTGCGGCCACCGCCCCGCTTGTCAGCCCTGAATTTTTAGAAGAAGTTACAAGTTTTATTCACAAGGTTGTGAAACATTATGCTTTCCGTTATGTGGATTATTTGTGGACGCAACAATACAAAATTTCCTTTAACATCCAGCCTGATGTGAATATGGTAGTGTATGAAGGAAATGACATTGTCATTAATATGCATCCTTTAATCGATCAGACCCATTGGAAACCGACGCTTTATCTAAGCCTTGGATATGCAGTCATGCTTGCCATACTCCAATCATCGGGAGGAGACGATAAAAAAGAAAACATCTATTTAGCCATGATGAAGACATGGAATCGTTATTTGAGCTTTGACGAATCTATTGAACAGCAAAGCGTACGAGAGCTTTGCGGGTTGCCTCAGTTCACCGAAGAAAGACAGAACCGCAGTTTGTTTGAGTGCATGACCGGCAAAGAAAGCCTGGAACTCGTTGATGATTTTATCATGCTTATGAACTATTCCGCCAAAGAGACATTTGTAGAAAAACTGAAAGTTTTGAACGAATCCCAGTATGGGAACAGAACAGGTGTTTATTATGAAGAATTATGGAACACGGTCCGCAATTTGAACACTACCCTAATGAGGAATAACATCAGTTACAGCAAATTGATCGAGGTCTTACGCAATGATAACATCGATCATCTGGAGTTGGCGCATTTATTGCTTACAGGCCGCTTGGCCAACAGAAGTGTTGTGGATGTAAGTGAGTGGCTTTTATTACGGACGCTTTTATATGACCTGATTAATGCACCCAAGGTATTTAGAAACGATTACAAAATGCTTTTGAAAGTTCTTACAAAAGTAAACAAGAGCCTGATTGTTTATATCTGGACATTAATCCTTGATAACGATGTGCGTTATGAACTGGTCAACGCGTATATAGCAAAACTGATTATTGACATTTTCGTGTTTGACCGTGTGAAGATCTATGAAATCGTTGCAGATCCTGTGGAATGCCTGGAGGCTGAGGCCGTAACAGGGTATCTCTTGAATTGGGCCAGTCTTTCACTCGAAGAGTGGCGTTCGATCATTGGGGGGGCATTGTCGTGCCTGCCGCGCAATGTGGTTACACATTTGAGTGTTCAGACAACCAGCGATGTGGACCAGTTAATCCGTGCGACGACAATACGCGCCAGCGGGCTCATTAGTTTTTATCTGCATCAGGCTTATCGTTGGGGTAGCACGCAGGATAAACTCACCGAACGAATTCGTTCCTATTTTCCAGAGCTACTTAAACAGGCTCAAAAAGCCATACTTCCTAAGAAGGCGATCATGGGAGGGGCAATGCTTCTCTTGATTTTAGCTCAGATCATTTCTGATGAGCGTGATGGGTTTGCGAGAAATATTGTGATTACCAAAGAAGACAAGCAGATCGTCCTTGATCTTGTCAAGCAATGCGTTGATTGGGACCAACAGCATTTTGTCATGATGGTCGGGGGTATTGCAGCTGGTTATACAGGAAGCATTGACGGATGGATTCTGCAACAATTTGACACCTTACTGGGGCGTTATGGTGGTGGAGATCGTGTTGTGTTGCGCAGTGTTGTGCAGTTTGATGTTGAAAATTTGATTGAGCGTACTCTGATTACAGCCAAGGTTGGAGAAGAGAGCGCATTGTTGAACAAAATTCAGCTATTTCGTCTTGACGTTGATCCTGTTGTCAGCAATCAGGCAAACAAGTCTCTCGCGGAGATGGCGTCCCGACATGGTATTCGGTCGCCGGAAGTCGTTTTGAAGAGAAAAGATATCCGTGAATTTGTTCTAGATTTATCCCAGCGCATGAAAGCATAAATTTTTTAGATGGAGGAAGAGCGTTGCCTATAATTTTTGGATTGAAACCTTGTTTGGTGGATACAGTTACCCTTATAAGAACGGATGGCGAATTAGCCGCCACAGATTTTTTTGAGGGTCGGTTGAGCGTGAAAAATGTGGGAATAGAGGGCAACAAGTAAAATTTTGTCAACAGGACAGTATAAATCCCATAAATCCTGCCACCCCTAAACGCGCCTCAATCTGTTTTTGGTTGTTTAATCCGTAAAATCCATTTAGAATGTGTCGAAGGTTAGGCTTTTATGCATGGAACAATGAAAAAGGTCATCGTCATACCGGCTCGATATACATCAGTACGGTTACCCGGCAAACCGCTTCGGGACATCAACGGAAAACCGCTTATCCAATGGGTCTATGAGAAGGCCCGCGAGTCAAAACTGCAAGACAAGATCATCATAGCTACCGATGACGAAAGGATTCTGAAAGCTGCCCGGACCTTCGGGGCGGAGGCGGTCATGACAAACCCCGAATGCAAAAGTGGGACCGACAGGGTTTACGAGGCCATGAAGGGCCAGGACGGCGATACTATCATCAACCTTCAGGGAGACGAACCCTTTATAAGGGCCGATATGGTGGACACGCTTTTTTCGGCCATAGAGAGGGATAAGGTCAATATGGCTACACTCTGTTGCCCTTTAAAGGACGAAACCGAACACATGGACCCCAACACAGTGAAGGTTGTCCTTGATAAAGACGGTTTCGCGCTCTATTTCTCACGCTCCCCCATCCCCCATATTCGCGAAAAAAGAAGGGCACCGATTTACAAACACATTGGGATCTATGGTTTTGAAAGGTCATTTCTCGAACAATTTGTATCGCTCCGTAAAAGCCGCCTTGAAGAGACAGAATCCCTCGAACAGCTCCGTGTGCTCGAAAACGGGTACAGGATCAAGGTACTCACCACACAGTACGAAGGCTTCGGCATCGATACGGAAGCCGATCTTGAGCGTGCGGAGAGCATACTCGCCAGAAGGCTGCAACTTTGATCGTTTATTGGAGTTCTATGAGAAGACCGATTTTTTTTGTGGGGGGGTTATGGGACCGAGTAACAAAGCCCGTGATGAAGATATCCGGGCCGCCGAAAAGGTGGGAAACCGTATTGCCCACCTTGGATGGATAATATTAAGCGGGGCGAACATCGGCGTCATGGAAGCCTAAACTGAGGTGCAAAAGCAGAGGGTGGCCTGACTGTGGGAATCTTGCCGACTACGGAAAAGGGAAGCATTTTGTCCTACGCTGATATTCCTGTCGTCACTGATATGGGTAACGCCTGGAACAATATCAATGTATTGACAAGTGGCACCATTATCGTTTGCGGCATGGGACCAGGGGCTGGTTCTAAAATCGCTCTTGCTCTCAAAGCTCGGAAGAAAGTGATCCTTTTAGAGGCTTCCGGGTCGCCACGGAAATGCTTTGAAGAGCTGAAAACCGGATTGGTTTCCTTTGCAATACACCAGAGCATGCCATCTCTCTTGCTCACACAATCATTGAGGATATATCACACTGAAAGAGGATTAAGTTTTTTTCATTACAACCCGAAAGAGCCTCCGCGGAAGGCGGCTTTCTTCGGATCGTTCTATTTCAATGATCGTAAACCCCTTGGCTAGTTCTTCAATCTTTTCTTTGCTGAAAAAATGGACGATAAAGCTGCTCATTTCATACAAATCCTCTCCCCGATGGATCCCCTGTCTGTAATGGGGATCATCGGTATTCCTCACGGTATAAAGAAAAATACCGCCGGCTTTTAAAACCCGCCGTACTTCATTGAAGATAAATCTCAATTCTCCCGTGGTGAGGGCCATGCACAGTACCTGATGGGCATAACATCCGTCAAAAAATTCTTCTGAAAAAGGAAGAAATTTTCTCAAATCATGGCGTAAGGCCACAATATGGTCTGCCAAAAAGTGTTCGGTTGCATTTTCGTTAATGATTCGGACACCGTTTTTCGCATATTCAAGAACATTCACCGAAAGATCGTTTTGAGCGAAATAAATGGTATCCCGCCCTTGCCCTCCACCGAGTTCAAGGAGCTTCCTCACCCCTTCTCTGTGAAAAATATCGAGGGCGATCCTCGCAGTCTCGCTTTCATTTTTTCCGAACATATCGGGAAAATTGGAGAACCTGTCATCCCAGTGCTCACACTGTTTATCAAGAATATCCTTGTCCATGTGCCTTATGGTTTTTCTTCGGGATTCGGAACTGAAATTCCGGACTCCGAAGGGTTTGCCTAATAATCCGGTTCCCCATCCTTTGTAATGGTTTTATAGGTTTTGAGATCGAGGGCGTGGTCAGTGCCCGGCTTGATTGTTCCATCCCGGGAATAGCCATAATTGGACCAGTATCCTATTCCGTCTTTCGCCACAAATTCAAGCCTCATGATGGTCTTGACACTTTTGTAGCCATATTTGGAGGGCATGAGGAGTCTAAGGGGGCCTCCGTAGATATCGGGCAATGGCGCGTCATTCATTTCGTAGGCAAAAATAACGCGGCCCTTCAAAAGTTCTTCCAGTGAGATGTGTTCGTAGTAATCATCAGCAGCATAAAGATGGAGATATTTTGCCTCCTTCTTCGGTTTCGCCATATCAAAGAGGGTCTGAGGACGAAGACCTCCCCATTTCGCCTTACCCGACCAGCCTTCAACACAGGTCATCCGTGATACCTGCGTAACCTTGGGCGGTTTTTTTATTGCCGCAAGGGTAAATTGTCCCGGCTTCTCGCATAATCCGTCTATTTTCAAAACCCATTTCGCGGTATCAACAGGTTTGATAGGCTTGATAAAACGGACATTCAAACCCTCTCTGTCGTCATTATCCAGCACACGCTCAATCTCTTTCGCTTTCGACGAGTGAGGCATGAGAAAGTAAACGGCAAAGACGCTGATAAAGCGTACGAAGTCCCGTCTGTTCATATCCACTATCCTGTCCATAAGACTCCTTATATTATATACTATATGTCTCGATTTCCCTACCAGTATCAACCATTATCAGATAACATCAACTATTTCAACCTTTCAACGAAAATAAATGCTTGTTTATGACACTGCCTTTTAGCATTTTATGATGTTCTGTTAGAAAAGCGTTAGAAGGGGTAGGTGTAAAAAGCCTGCCCCTTCGCATTATGATCTCTAAACCGAAGTTCCTCACAAGGTTCGTGTCTTCCCCCTTGATGTTATTGGATAAACATCGATTCTCCATTTCCCGTTCCTGACTACAGGCCGAGAAGCCGGAAGGCTTTGGCCTGGAGCTCGGTAGGCTCAGTGAGCCGGGAGATCGAGGTTCCCGAGGCGCCAATTCGGTAGCGATTGCGACACCTTGTTCCCAGGGCCGCCATGAGAGTGGAGAAACTGTGGACCACAAACCCCTCAGGGGTGAGCTTTTGAGCCTTCTTCTTTTTTGCCGATGGTGATGCTACTGCCGGCTTCACCGGGTCTCTCGTCTTTCGATTGTCGGGAAGTGTCTCATCGTCAAACAGAAGCGGCGCGAGAGCCTTTCTCATATGCCACTCCACATAGTAAGCAAGCATACAGAGAAAGAGATGAGCCCTCACATGTTCCTCAGTACGATGCCATATGGGGCGGACAAGAAGCTCAATCCCTTTAAAGGTTTTGAAGACCCTCTCTACCTCAGCCAGGCGTTTATAGCTTCGTACGGTGTCTTCGGGAGAGAGCCTCTCTGCGGGCTCACTGGTGCGGATCACATAGATGCCGTCTAAGGCTTCTTCACGGGTAATTGATGCATCGTTGCGGGTAAAGGCAAAATGTCCGTGGTCGATGGTAAAGAGAAAGTGTTTGGCCATCTTGAAGCGGTTCATGATCGCCCCTACCTTCTTGCCGATCTCGGCCTTGCCAAGGGGCGTCTTCGTCCTTCGTGCAACGGTGCGGACAAGGGTATTCAAGGCCTTTTCCGTCGCCTCGAGAAGGTCATTTCTCTTTCGTCTCCGTTCCTGTGCAAGGAAGGGATTAAAGCAGGCGATGAGTCGTTCTTCCGGATATTCGTCAGACACAATCTCCGCTAAGTCATGGGTATCAAAAAGAGACATCTGGATATTTCCCTGTTCCACAAGATCACGGATTGCAGATGAACGCAGTGCCGAGATCCACCCTACACCGGGAGCGCCTTTCATCTTCTTAATCTGTGCCTCGGTCAGCATGCCCCTGTCTCCGACAAGGACCAGACGTTCAAGACCGAAATCTGTTTTGAGTTTTTCCACCTGGTTCTGAATCGTGGTGGGATCACCGGTATTGCCCGGATACACAGAGAGCGCCACGGGCCGTCCCTCGTGATCGGTGAGGGTGCCATACACAATGATCGGTTTGCCTTTTTCATCCCGGTCATGACCGAATTGCGCCAAAGGACAGGTGTGTCCTTCGTAGTAACTGCTCGTCACATCATAGAGTACGAGTGAACCCTCTGTCAGATGACGGTTAGCAAGCTTCTTCTCAATGAGTTCCTGACGGGCGTAAAGCCAATCCAGGGCATGATAGAGTTCGTCCTCATCGGCATCACCGACTGAGAGTTCTTCTGCCAATGTGGTCGTGTGCCAGAGCCTTGTTACGGCAAGCTTCGATGAAGGATGGATGAGACGCTCTATAAGCATGGCAAGGACCAGATCCCGCTCACGACAGGGTTTTGAGGCGATCAAGGTATCGAGACCGAGTTTCTTCACTGTTCCCAGAAGGGCCTCTACCTGTCCATGGGGTAATGACTGTTCTATGGTAACTGCGGTCTCGGTTACGACCCCTTCGCCCCTTAGTACCTTCCTCAGTGCCTCGATCTTCTCTTCCGGCCAGCCGGTAAGATTGGCGAGGGTCCGCTTCTTGACCTGCTTCCCTTCTCTCCACGTTTCTCTCAAGAGAATGGTCGGTCGGGAATTCCTGTTCGGTACCCATTCAACATGCATGACCACATTATTATCACATATAATCCTTAATGTCAAGTAAAAAATATATATGACATGACTACATATGGCACGCTATTTGCAGGTATTCAGCAATGATTGCAAGAGGATAGGGTGATTTCGCATGAGTAACTTCGGTCTAAAGTGCATGAGGGAGGGGGGGGTGAGCCGGAGGCCGCACCCTATCTGTATGGGCCGCGTATACCGTTGGTACCACAAAGGGTAAAAACTTGAGGAGGCAGCAAGAGTCATGAAGACATCAAAACTGGATACACCGCATATAAAGCAGCAGGTAGTAAAAGAGCTTGTAGTGGGCAAAAGCCAAAGCACAATTGGCCGGAAGATTGGCATAAGCCATTCTCAGGTAGGCAGGTTTGCTGGCAAGGCTCTTGATCGAACAGGAGACAAAGAACCTCCTTGAAGCGTTTCCCGATGCAGCAGACAATATGAAAACCCTCGTAAGAGAATTACCGACGTTATCCAAAAGGGACCATAAGAACCGTGAACTACCCTTTCTGGCAAGTAAGGAAGTATTAGAAAGCGGGGGTATGCTCAACACTGCGATGCAATCGCCTACCGTCATAAGCATCGTGAACAGCAACAACAGCTTTTCTTCTCCTTTCGTAGACGAATTGATAAAGGATTAGTTAGACAGAATCAATGCGATTGGTGATGGTGACCAGATAATTGATGTTGAAACGAAATAAGGTCCATCAGGTTCTTGCGTATTTTCCATACAACACAATGATCCTTTCTCACACACCTGACAAGTCGTTGCGAGTGGCCCATCTCAGTAGGTCCACATTACGGGATGAAAGAGTGTAACGCCCGGCTTCAGCGAGAGTCCCCGCGATCCGCTGTAAGTAGTTGATATACGCTATTGGTTTACAAGGAACACTAAGCGTTCTCTTAATTTTGTTTCAATCATTTTCTATAAGCAAATTATGTGAGCTCATGCTTCAAAAAAAAGGGGTTATAAGCCCCCCTTCCTTTTTGAAGAATCAAAGCAACCTTTGTTAGAAATAGTATGCCATGCGGATCCGTGCCGTATTCAACGTTCCATTGTTCTTGTATGCCTGTTGCCCGTTTACATAACCGGGAGCAGCGTACCTGGTAAAGATTGATGAGAGCTCGAGACCAAACCTGAGTGCGGGGTTTACGTCATACCAGAAGCCCAGGTTGTACAGGTCTTCCCTTAGTATTGTCGTGCCGCCTGACACTGTCTGGCCGGCGAGGCTGGTACCTGTTAAGTCGAATATAGACGCAGAAAAGGCATTGGCGGTTGCCTGGCTGTTCTGGTAGTACCCGCTCACGTTGATCCACTGTGTCGAAAAGGAAGGCAAGACATACAATTGATCGGTGAGGTAGAGGTACATGCCCGCATACCAGCCAACGTTCACCGGTGAGGAAAAAGAGCCGCCCGGCCTCTCGTAGGCAGCAAGAGTACTGGAGGTGTTTTCGTTGGTAAGATTCTGGCCTGCACCGAGCCCTGCGGTAAAGCCAATGGCACCGGCGTTGTGGTTGTTCCTCGTGGGGACGATGGGGACAAAGGTATACACTATTGATGCCCATCCGTTCTCCTCCTCGGACGTATATCTTGTCGTGGCAGCGGTATATAACTTGCCCGTGGCGGCATCGAGAACGTTCTTTTCGCGCCCGTAGACACTGCCCCATCCGAACATGAGTTTCTGGGGACCGAAAGGCCCGTTTATGATTCCCAATGCGTCGGATGACCATTCGAAGGTGGCAAAGAAGTTCGGTATATTGGCTCTGGTATAATTATCAACATAGCCGCTTCCCCCGTTGTCGGGGGAATCGACGTTCTGTTTATACTGACTGCCGTTATACTCCATGCCGAATGTGCCCTTGAAGCCTTTGGTAAACATGTGGGTATATCTGATCTGGGGAACGCGGTTGTCCTTACCGAAGGGCGGGAGGTTCATCCCGATGAGCCCCAGAGGAAGCACGCCGCCCATCCATCCGTTCCAGTAGTAACCCACGAGGAGTTGGTCGCTGGGCCAGTCCATTCTCATGTAGGCGTGCCTCAGGGCCGCCTGGCCCTCGATATAACTGCCGCCTGTGCCCGAACCCCTGAAATCATATTCTAAGTAGCCCCTTGTCTTGGCGCCCCATGCGTCGGGACCCAGCATGAGGAAATACATACGAGTCTCACCTGTCTGTGCGTACTGGTTCGTAAAGGCATCACTGAGGTTCTCCCTGGCACCGGATGCTCTCAATGCGGCCTTGTAGTCAGCGCCGACCGCCTGGCTTGCATAGCCATAGTCAAATGCGATGTATCCGCCGATGGTCATGTCCCACCTGCTTGTCACGCTGCCCGCATAACTGAGTGCCGGCAACGAAAGAAGTAATGCGAATCCGACGATTACTAATTTTTTCATTCTTGCCTCCTTATTAATTTGAAATCCCTAGGATAGGAAACTCCATTCTTTTTTGCATAACTTGATTCTTATGTCCCCGCGTTCCCGGCCCTCCCATGATTGGTATCTCGCTCAGCAAGCTTCCCATATCCGCGAGCGGAGAGGGGGCGGTGGGCAAAGGCTGAAAAACAACGCGGTATCATAATCTTAGAATGCAACTCGCGTTTCGAAGCCCCAGATATTCGAGGGCTGCCACATTTGTTTGGGTTTTAAGAAATTAAGGTATTACGGATCCATGACCTCTTCTCCTTTTCACATTGGGAGGTTCGCCCGTTTCCAGGGGGACCTATCGGTCTGCAGCCATGGGATTGCCCTTTAGGTCTGCAGACTCGGAGATAAAATTTGGTATTCCTTATGTCGAGAGTAACACAGCGGAGATTCCATGTCAATCGAAAATGGTAGTCTGAAGTATCCCATCAGTTTCACTCTTGGAAGAGTTCAACAGTAAAACAAATGCAGTGATAAAAAAGACTTGCGTTCTCGTCCACGGTATGATAGATATATCCCATGGCGGAGGAGCTACGGTACCGAGGAAGGATTTACACCGAACGGGAGTTCGGTGAGATCCGCGATCTGATCGCCCAGAACCCAGGTTTAAGCCGCTGGTCCCTCTCCAAGGAGCTCTGCCGGAAGTGGAACTGGGTGCAGGCAAACGGCGCCCTTAAGGACATGCTCTGCCGCAGTCTCCTCGTCGTACTCGACCGCGAAGGGGCGATCACGCTTCCTCCCCGCAAGCAGCCGCCCACCTTCCATCTCAGAAAACGGAGGCCTCCCCCCGCGCTGTTGCTTGATACATCACCGGTGGCCGGGAAGCTCATCGACGTAAAACCGGTGACCCTCACGATGGTGCGCCGCACTCCTCTCGAGCACGTCTATAAGAGCCTCATCCATGAGTACCATTACCTGGGCTATACGACCCCTGTCGGTGAGCACCTGGAGTACCTCGCCTTCTCCAAAGGCCGGCCCATCGCCTGCATCGGCTTCTGTTCCGCTCCCCGCCACATCGGGGCACGGGATCGCTACCTCGGGTGGAACCAAAAAGAGCGGATGGCCAACCTCCACAAGATCGCCATGAATACCCGGTTCCTCATCCTGCCCTGGGTAACCGTGTTACACCTGGCCTCGCATCTTTTAGGGCTCATGGCGAGGCGCATCGCCTCGGACTGGAAAGCGGTGTACCATCACACGATTGTATGGCTCGAGACCTTCGTCGATCCCGAGCGGGGATTTACGGGGACCTGCTACAGGGCAGCCAACTGGTACTACCTGGGGCTTACGACCGGCAGGGGAAAGAACGACCATACGAACAAGCCGAACCGGAGTTTAAAACACGTCTTCGGTTATCCCCTCACCAAAAACTTTCGCAAGGCTCTCTATGGGGTGCTGTAAGGGCTGCATCGAGAAAGAGCTGAAGATCGCCGAGCTGAAGGAGACCATCAAGAGCTTGAAGGCAAAGCTTGAGATACCGGGAGAGGAAAGAAGAGGAAGGGTATTTCGGAGCGAATACCCCTTCATCAAAGGTACCCTTTAAAAAGAATGCCTCCGAAGAGAAGACGAACAAAAAGGGAGGGGCAGCCCCCGGCCACACCGGCCACGGCAGGATATCCATTACGGAAGCAACGGCCGATGCCGTCATCGACCGGGATGCGCCCGACACCTGTCCCGACTGTGGGACGGTGCTCGTCCCGGTAAGAAAACAGACAAACCGGACGGTCATCGACAGCGCTCCCCGGGAACCGAAGAGGATCCTCTACCGCCTGCACCACAGCGTGTGCCCGGACTGCAAGAAGGAGTTCACGGGAAAAGCCCCCGTCCTTCCCCGCAGCCTCTACGGCAACCATATCAGCGCGCAGGCCGCCGTGATGCATTACTTCCAAAAGCGTTCCCATGGGGAGAATCTCAGCGATGACCGGTGTAACCTCGGCAGCCTCGTTGATCTTTCTCACCGCTTGGGCAGGTACTTCGAGCCGGTGATCGACGCCTTGAAGCAGGCGTACCGGCAGGATGAGGCGAAGCATGCTGATGAGACGGGCTAAAGAAACGACGGACAGAACGGCTTTGCCTGGCTCTTCTATACGGCGGCACTGAGCATCTTTTTCTTCAAGAACACCCGTTCCGCCACGATCCCCAAGGGCATCTTCGGAGAAAAGCTCCTTCCCGGCGTGCTCGTGGTCGACCGGTATGCAGGTTACAACAAACTGCCCGTGAAGCTTAAGTACTTGTTATGCCCATCTGCTCAGGGAACTAAAGAAGCTGGAAAAGGACTTTCCCGAGCAAGAAGTAGAGACATTCACGGGTGAGCTTATCCCGCCCCTTGCCGAGGCCATGCACCTCGGCGCACAAAAGATCTCCGACAAAGAATACTACCGTAAGGCTCGCAAGCTTAAGAAAGAGATCATGCGGGTATGCAGAAGCCCGGCCAAGCATCTGGGCATCAGATCCTACCAGGACATCTTTACCACGCATGAGGATCGACTCTTCCACTGGGTCAAAGACCGCAGGATCCCTGCTCATAATAACCGGGCGGAGAGAGAGCTGCGTCCCACCGTCATCGCCAGAAAGGTCGGCTTCGGGTCAAGTTCGGACGCAGGGGGCACAGACGCGCTCAGTCCTCATGTCGGTGCTCCACACCCTCAACAAACAGAAAGGGAATGAGTCTCTGGAATCCGTCTTCAAGAACATTCTCGAAAAGATCGTAGAGAATCCTGCTGTGAATGTAACCTCGCTCATACTACCTACCCAGAAGTAAGCGGGGCAAAGACTGATCGGATACGCGGTATCGTTGATTCTGCTTGACATACTGTGTTCTTTTTTATACGTTTATGAAAATCTCGAAACACATTATGGTAAATTTTTAAAACAGGCTTTACAAATGTACAGCAGGTTGCTCACATAATCTTATCAGTAAATGAGGAGGAATAATGGAAGAAGAATTTTTTAGAAAAATAACGTTTATTTTTGTTTTTGCATTGTCTTTTTGCATGATTTGTTCCATCTCAGACGGTTTTGCCGCGACAAAAGCAAAAGCTGTGAAGGCAGTTCCGGAAGGCAAATTCACCGCGTTGAATCCGGTGGCATATATGCCTGAAGTGGATTTAATACCATTGGCCCCACGGGTATCCGACCTGAACGGTAAAACCGTTTATATTATAACCTCCATGCCTCATGGCGGTTCAGGGTTTGATGCGTTTCTCGAAAAGGTCGGCAATGAACTTAAGAAGAAGTTCCCGACCATTAATGTGGTTCATATGAACAGAGGCGATAGTTATATGGGCGATGATCCCAAGCAAAGGAGTGAGATCGAATCAAAGGCCGCTTCTTATATATACGGCGGTAATCCTACCGGTTTGTTGACTCAGGGCGTCTTTACATTTTCCACGAAGCTTGAAAAGGCAGGCAAACCAGGCACAGCAGTCATTTACGGCAACCTGAAAAAGGTCGCGGATAAAACAAGGTTGGTATCAGGCTGCCCGATTCGTTATTCAATGGTTCCCAATGCGCCGGAGAAGATGAATGAAAAGGAGTTTGCTGCTGCCTTTGACAACATCATCAAAGCACTCACAATCCCTCTGACCGCCGATGAAAAGAAGAGCGGTAAATATCAGCCGCCAAAACCGCCGAGCATTGCTCTTACCGGAACCCTCGCCGAAATCCAGGACCATTTCTACAAAGAAGGTTGGACAGATGGCCTGCCCATTATACCGCCTACCAAAGAAAAGGTCGCTCAGATGCTGCAGGGCACAAAACACAGCCCTGATGAAGTTGTTGCATCAGCTATGGATCCTGAAAAGCTGGTCGTGACTGTTGAAAAGGTCGCCATTAATGGTGTTATGGCCGGCGCAAAACCCGAATATATGCCTGCGCTGCTTGCGCTTGCCGAAGCCTGTTTTAAGGCTAAGGTCGGAGATTTTGCTCGCTCGACGAACTCATTTGCTTTTATGCAGGTAGTGAACGGCCCCGTCCGAAGGGAGCTGAAAATGAACACGGAAATGGCCGCCATGAGCCCCGGCAATCAGGCGAATTCTGTCCTGTCGCGCGCCTTTACGCTGTTTCTGAAAAACCTCGGCGGGACCGAAGTGGGCCTCAACATGATGGCGGTGCAGGGCAATCCTGCTTATTCCTTCGTAGCTCCCGAGAATGAAGAAAAGAGCCCTTGGCCGCCCTTAAGCGTTGAAAAAGGTCTGAAGCCCGGAGAAAGCGCCATCAGTATTTTTATCGGCGGCTGGTCTCATGTGGGAAACTATTTTTACCCTGGCGACGGCCTTGAAGCTCTTGCAAAGGGTATAGCCGCATTTGAACTGCCGAGCTATGCAGTGGCATTGATTTCTCCTGCAAGGGCCGCAATGTTGAAGCAGACGAATATGAGCAAGGATGATGTTAAAGACACTATCTTTAAAAACGCAACACAGACTCTCAAACAGTTCCGCGAAAGCCAATATTTCCCAACTCTTATAACAGCTAATATCAAAAGAGGAGGCTTATATCCGGCATCATATCTCACCGATCCTGATGATACGGTAGTACCGGTATATCCACGAAACAAACTTGAAGTAGTGGTGGTCGGCGGAGACGGCCCCCCTATGATGCAGGGATGGAAAATAGGCTATGGCGCGACAGTCTCTGTTGATAAATGGAGATAAAGTAACAAATAAGGATTAAGAAATTGGATTGGCCTCCGGACAAATAATGATATACTCCTGAGGCCAATTTTTTTACAATGCCCTTGCTGACTGATTACTCTTTGAAATGTTGCATATTCAGGAAAAATACCGAGGCGTGGATTACAGCAATGAATAGAATTGCTCACACCAATTTTTTAAAATCCGTTGACTGGGAAAAACGTTGAGTGCACCTACCTACAAATCCTCAATTTTGATAAGACTGAGAGACAAATGATAAAAAGCAAGTATCATGGTACTAATATCATCACATTTTATATTGAAAATATGCTATTTTCATGTCCATGTAATTCCCAGTTCACAGTAACTTTTATTTCCCCCTATTGAGATTAAATATTTTGTATGAATATTTTTTACTCCTGATATTTGTAAAACCTTTTTGAAGAATCCGATAATAGTCGGTTCCATAAGTTTGTGTTGTTTTTCAAAACCATTAAACTTGATTATTCTTTTATTTGATCCGTCAAATTTTACTTCAATTGAAACACCTCTGAAATAACCCTGGTGCAGAATCGAACGATGCTTGATAAAGAACTCAGGGGATTCGGATTGAATAAAACTCCCGTAAACATCTCTCAAATATTTGTCATTTAAAGCCCCTGTCCGAATTACTAATTCATTTTCATCACCATTTGCAGTCAATTTTATATCTTGTTCGAGAAATCTTAAAAGGGAATCTAATGAATACCAACCAGCATTCAATACTGGTTGCTCAAATAATTGTCTTGTTTGTTCATCTAATTGAGAAATAATATTATTATAAACTTGTTCCCCACTTCTTTTTTTAACAGCATTGATAGAACCATTAATAATTGACCCTTTAATTTCAACCATAAATCATAAATACCGTCAACCTTCTCGTAGTTTCCACCAATCTGACCGAATAGACAACTAATCGCATATCCACTGTTAATCCTCAGGGCATATTCACTCGGCTACCCGTTTCAGCTGCCTCATACGCCGCGTAGATCAAATTCACGCAATCCACTGCGAGGTCGATGCCGGAGCGGGGTTCCCGGCTATCGTGGATTGCGCCAACGAAATCCTTGATCTCCTGGGCAAAGCCGCGAAACCAGTCTTCGTCGCAACTCGGGCGATTCCAGCCCGCCTTCGTTTCGAGTTTTTCCGTGAAATATTCGCCTGAAAAAGCTGAAGGATCCGGCGCGTAGGTCTCGATTGTATTGTTGGCAGTCAAATTCGCCTTGATTACGCAGTCGGTCATGAAGGCTGTAACACGCGTGTTCAATCCACCCAACCCGACATCGCTCACGATAACGGTCCCTCGCGAACCATCCTCAAAGCCGATCACGAGATTGGCCCAATTTTCCACATCAATCGGATCAGCGCTGATCCACCGGTTCGCCCCCACCTCTCTGGCCCGTTCGGAAGCCTGGGTGTGAATCAGGTCCGCCGTATCGGCAAGCACGGACACGGGCCGGATGCCTTTGCCCAACCGCAACTGGCCCTCCCATTGTTTCAGGTGTAGGCACGCCCCGACCGAATGCACACCCATGCGCAACAGCGCACCTCCCCCGGTTGACTTCCAATCCCGCGAAAACACAGAGTTTGAGCCCGAGTGGTTTTCTTCGGCGCGAAGCTCGAGGATCGATCCCTTGGAAGCCGCGATCAGCCGCCGCATTTTTTCGATCGGCGGCGCGTAAATCCAGTTTTCAGCGTAGCAAAACCGCACGTTGTTCCTACGCACGGCTTCGCGCACCGCCTCGGCGTTGCTGCGCGCGCCCTCCCGCATGCGGGCACGTGGTACTCTGGATCCGATTGGTTCGGGATCACCGGCCATTCCGAAATATCCAGTGAGTGGTTTCTCCAGGATGATGTGTTTACCGGCTTCGGCCGCACGAATCGCAAATGTGTGGTGCAACACAGGTGGCACACAGATGTCGACCACATCGATGTCATGCCTGGCCAACAACGAATCATAGTCGTCGGTGACGAATGCAATTCGGGCTTCGCGCGCCAGTTCGTCACCGCTTTCCTTTGTCCGGGAGCAAACTCCCCGAATTGCCACGAGATCTCGGGGCATCTTGGCGTAATTTGCGAGATGCATCCGTGCTCCGTACCGCGCTCCCACCATGCCAATGCCCAGAGTCTTCATCTGCAATTTCCTATAAGCTCTTCATGTAAAATAGAAAAAACGATGTCTATAAAATTATAAGCAGCTCTCATGAGACTTTTCCGAATTTTATGATTCTCCCGCCCATGGTTTCATTCTCCCGCAATCGTGATCGGATTTCAACAAGAAAATCATCGGTCCCATAATCGAATGATAATCACAAAAAGGCACCCCCGCAGCACAGAGAAAGTATCTGCTATGCCGTGACTAAGGAGACTCAACCCCAATCAGGAGGTGCCATATGGGATGATACGGTAGAATCGATCTTCATGCACAGAATAGTCACCGTGCGATCAGTGATGACGAGCGAAAAGAGGGTCTTCAAGAGAGACGTCACGAACGACCGGGAAACAATCCCCCTGGTTTTTTTGTCCCATGAAGCACAAAGCTCACGGGGATTGTCGTGGAGTCCATTTGTAACGGGTACTACCCTCATAAAGGAGGGTTACACGGTCCATCCCACCCATCCCCGTGCCTTGAAGCAGTATGCGGGCCTCAAACACCTCGATGATACGCATGACGTCTTCCAGGCTCGCCCAACTCGTATCCTTAAGGGCATCCCCACAAAGGGCTCTCATCTACCCGGGAAAGGAGCCCCCGTGATCGCGTACGGGCTTCCTCCTTATTTATTCAAGTCAAGCCTTTTTTTATCTCTCTTAGGCGTTTAGGATTTTGTTTTGTAGGCGGTTATTCCCCATCGTGTTACGACATCCAACCCAACCCTTATAAATGAGAAAGTCGCTTAAAGCGCTTTTACCTTGCTTAATCGGAGTTAGGATGTCGACTAAGAGTCATGTTTCTGAAATGGGAGGTCGCTTGAAGCGTCTCAAGGGAAGAAAACGAAGATCTCCCCGCCTACATGATTATACCCTATGCTGCCTTTTGTATCACCACCCTTTTCGGAGATTCGTAATTCGGTATGTAGTCACGGCCATCCCTCACCATCGCATGGATGATACGCAAAAGTTTCTTCGCGATCACAATAACCGCCGAAGTCCTCACCATGCCCCTATCGTGGAATTGTCCCATACCGACAAATACCTGGAGAGAATAAAGCTCTTAAGGAGTATTCCCGGCGTAGGCATTCTCACCGGCATGGAGATACTCGTTGAGTTGCAGGACTTCGCACGATTCAAGACCTCCGAACAGATCGCCTCTTACCTTGGGCTTACTCCTTCTGAATACTCTACCGGTCAGTAAGTCCATCAGGGGAGGACCACCCGGTGCGGAAACACAAGGGTGCGGGTAGCCCTTATCGAGAGCAGCTAGATCCTTGTGGGGAAGGACCCTCTCATGCGAGCGAAGTATCTGAAACTCAAAAGCGTGAAGGGCGCCAAGAGGGCGATTGTCGCCATAGCTCGAAAGCTCCTTATCAGGATACGGGCGATGCTTTTACAGAACGTACCTTATGTGACAGGAGGCTCGATGGTAAGGGCGGCTTAAGAGATAAAGATGATGGGTAGCATGATTATCCCCTTTTTTTAGAATTGACCGTGAGACAACACGTGTAGCGATGACAGCTACGATTGTAGAATACGGCAATTCGCTATGAACCGGATAAGAATCATATGGCTTCACAGGAAGACCACGAATAGCAAGCTGGGGAATAGTAATCACTCATTATAGAGAGGAGGAAGAAAACTGATTGAGAAGAAGATGTATTTTGGGCTTGACAATCTAATCTACATAGCAGGTATTACGAAGTATCGATGCCTTCCTTAATTCGTAACCGTCAATTCGTCAGGGACTATGAGATGACAAACGCTCTGCCTTAAGCTCAAAAACAGGAGAAGTCTAACTCTGAAGATGGTAGAATGAGTCGGGTAGGTCGAGTTCAGACTAATTATGCGGAAGATTATTATAGATATTGATGATACGCTCTGGGATTTTATTTCAGTTTTCTATAAACGGATGAAAAGGGCTTATCCTGATGTTGTTATACCGGCAGATGGGCGTGAGTTTGTCTTCTGGATGAGGCATACTTCTCCTGAAACTTTGAACGATGCCGTCAACATCATGAGAGGCATCCACATGGATCAGGATCAGTTTTCTCCATTTCAAGAGGCTCAGTGTTTTCTTACATCACTAAAAGAAAAGAGATTTTACATCACCATCGCAAGCCACAGAGATCAAGAGGCGGCCGAAGCTACCACGCGATGGTTGATGCGAAATAATTTAGTATTTGATGATCTCCATCTTAGTAAAGACAAAACCGTTCTTTTTGATGATTGCTGGGCTGTGGTCGATGACAGTCCAATTATCCTCAGAAAAGCACAAATAGCAGGCATCATAGGGACAGGGCTTAAGACGCAGTGGAATGAGCAAGAAGATTGTTTGCTATTCAATGACCTGTTGGAAATACTGCGATATCTGGATGAAAGACTTTTTTACGAAGGATCCTCTATCGGTACCGGCTCAGCAAACAAGACAGCAATGAGAGGGACGTGCGAGAACGCTCCAGCAAGGAAAGGTCTTAAGGTAACTGGTACTGTTGTTAGCGGCTTTGGCGAGTCTGCTTCGTTTCTATCCCTTCAGTGGGTAAATGACCAGATAGTTGAGAAGCTCTCTTTTTCTCCATACTGTGGCACACTCAATATCGACATAGGCCATTCGATGATCCAGAAAAAACTGAAAGAGCATGCTGAAAGAAAAATTATACCCGTTGAAAAAGAGTTTTGCGAGGCTCTCATCTTTGATGCAATAATCAAAGGAACCCATCGATGCGGGGTACTACTCCCGCTTGTACCCAATTATCCGGAAAATATCTTGGAGATATTAGCGCCGGTACACCTGAAGCAAACATTGGCAATTGATGATGGTGCTAAAATTGAGGTAGAAATTTACATTTAGCAGAGCGGCATTCACCACAAATTTACAAGACTTCATGTGCAATCGCGGATGAAGGTAAAATTGTCATGATAAACACTCGTGGGTGTTATCGAGATTGCTTACGTTACCGCTTCCTTCCTGCTATCCACATAATCAATGATCTTCAAAAGGTCGTGAACTACAGACAGTAATCGGTACTCTTGCAGAATAATTGAAATAAGAAGAAAATATAGAAGCGTTACAAGGAGGGTGCGATGCCATATATAAACATTAAAGTAACAAAGGAAGGTGTTACGGCTGAGCAAAAGGAAAAATTAATTCAGGGCGCGACGCAATTGCTTTTTGATGTCTTGGGGAAAAAACCCCAGACCACATATGTGGTCATCGACGAGGTAGACACCGACAATTGGGGAGTCGGGGGCGAAACAATCACGGGCATCAGGAAACGGGTAAAACAATAGCTGACACATTAAATCCACCAGGGAATTTGGGATCGAAATGATTACGGTGAAACCTCATATAAGCGCGAGACGTTATCGTTTTCTGTTGCAAATCCTTGACGTTTAAGAATGCAAATGGCAATCGACAAATAGGTGTGTCACCTTCCGATCCTGAAGGTTCCATGTGAAAGAAACATGAGGAGATCAAAGGATACATATTCGGTCTGCAGGGCCGCTCTTAAGTTCTTCACGTCTTCATCGGTGACAATCTGATACTTTGGGGTGAGATAACCTCCCTGCCAATTCCTGCAGTTGTCACGAACCTGTCTTTCTATTACGGTACGGCCTTCCTGATCCAAGTCCTCATACCTGAAGGTCGCAAGTCGATATTGAAACTCATAATCCAGGATCGTACCTTGTGGCTGCCAACCCTTGGCTCTGGCAGTTCTGAGGATATGCTGCCACCGATCATGTTGGATAGTAAAATTCACATAGTGTCCTGGTGTTTCTTCGTTAAGACTTATCAAAAAAATAGGTGGATCCATAGCTTAATTAGTACACCTTAAGGACCGCCGATACGTCTTCTATCCTCCAGCCTTCTATGTCAAGCCAAGAATACGTCCACCTCCACTTCCCACCCTTATCCCAATACATACAGATAACGTATCTTCCGTGTTGGTCTTTAAGAACTGTACCATCAAAGAATATATGTTGAGGGCAAGCAAGCGTCCCTTTCCAAGATTTAGGAATAAGGTGCTGGTTTTCCCAAAGCGTTTGGAAAACCCTAGCATCGAGACGGATGTGCCCCATCTGCTTCAGTCGCTTTAAATGCTCTTCTCCTCTGATTGCCGTTTCACCCTGCAACATCGATTCAAGTGATATGCCTGAAGGATCTATTTCTCCCAACATGAGCGAACGCTCATCCTCTTCCCCGATTTTTAAGCCTCGATGATCCATGAACCGAATAGGATCAAACGGTTCTGTGCGACCGATTTTGATGAAGTTTGACCTTCTTCCCTCGTCGACAGTCGATTTCCCTACGGTTCTGAAAAAATTGAGAAAATGCTCTCTCCCTTCAGTGCCATTTTGAATCATTACGTCTGTTTCTTCTGAGCCAATTGCATTCAAGTCTACAGGTGCTATTGCTATATCAACGACTCGCTCTAATGTATCTGTTTTTAACACGTCACCAAATGAATCATGTCTCGTCTTTCTTAATTCAGCTGAATTCATGTGTTCTCCTCCTTTGATAGATCCACACGATACATAAACTTACACAGTTTGGTATGCAATCATCGCGCCATTGTGATATCATCGTAACATGTTGATATCATTAATTGTAGTGGGGACATTCCAATTACTCATTGAACAGAAGTCTACGTTATTTGCAGTTTTTGCTACGCTCATTGTAGACCATCGCTGCTTCCCACCCATGCCGACTCGTCGGCACAAAGAAGAATGAAAATAATATATGAGGACGCCATTTTTGTTGTAGGATATACGATGATACGGACTGAAGAAAGAACTCGATAACATGTGGAAGAAAGGTCGACGCTTACTGGTGGTTAAAACCCCGCAGGGGAAACTGACCTCAGCCGGTTATAAGGACAAAACAATGTTGCCATGACGCAGGAGAAATTTTTATAACCCTAACCGGCTATTCCACATCATAAAAAGAAAGGAAGGCAATATGTATTAAACAAGTTAATTTTCAGGAGAAAGAGCAGACAATTATTTTCTGAGTTTTTTTCAGTATTTTCCTTCAGATGGGTATTTTCTTTTTTAGCGGCCTTCTGCAGCCATTTTAGGGCTTCCTTCTCGTCTTTGGGCACTCCTTCATGGCGAGATACATAGAACTGAGCATCGCCTGTGATGCCACCTGTCCCTGTTCCGCGTCCTTCTGCAGCCATTTCACCCCTTCTTTTCCATCCTTCTGCACGCCGATACCGGTACGATACAGAACACCAAGGGTCATTTTGTGGACCATAAGGGGAGCGTCGCCCGGCAGATAAAAAGCAAACTCCTCTTCTACGGCATATCCTCTCTCTTCCCGAATAAATACGGATGGGGCCGTCCCTGTATTCAGTGGCTTAAAGACCTGCCTTGTGGATCTCAATATCTTAGGCAATCGCTTGATGTTTTGATTCACCTGTACGAATACCTGACAGAAAAAATCAGGGAGATAACTAAGAGCGTAGTGGAATTGTCCCATACCGACAAATACCTGGAGAGAATAAAGCTCTTAAGGAGTATTCCCGGCGTAGGCATTCTCACCGGCATGGAGATACTCGTTGAGTTGCAGGACTTCGCACGATTCAAGACCTCCGAACAGATCGCCTCTTACCTTGGGCTTACTCCTTCTGAATACTCTACCGGTCAGTAAGTCCATCAGGGGAGGATCACCCGGTGCGGAAACACAAGGGTGCGGGTAGCCCTTATCGAGAGCAGCTAGATCCTTGTGGGGAAGGACCCTCTCATGCGAGCGAAGTATCTGAAACTCAAAAGCGTGAAGGGTGCCAAGAGGGCGATTGTCGCCATAGCTCGAAAGCTCCTTATCAGGATACGGGCGATGCTTTTACAGAACGTACCTTATGTGACAGGAGGCTCGATGGTAAGGGCGGCTTAAGAGATAAAGATGATGGGTAGCATGATTATCCCCTTTTTTTAGAATTGACCGTGAGACAACACGTGTAGCGATGACAGCTACGATTGTAGAATACGGCAATTCGCTATGAACCGGATAAGAATCATATGGCTTCACAGGAAGACCACGAATAGCAAGCTGGGGAATAGTAATCACTCATTATAGAGAGGAGGTAGAAAACTGATTGAGAAGAAGATGTATTTTGGGCTTGACAATCTAATCTACATAGCAGGTATTATCGAGACTGCCTACGTCACCCCTGTCTTCCTGCAATCCCGCTTTTCCGGATTTTTTATCAAGGATGCACCATTCCACATGGTATTGTCGTAAATGTGTCTGCATTATAGAAGTTAGTCCATCTCCATGCAATTCTTCCTGCCATAAGGAAGTTTACGATACCGACAAACACCCGGACATTGCTTGCGTGGATGAGTACATCTTTCATCACGCAAAGCGTATAGGTAATACTGCCACGGGTTTGCCCGTGGCAGTCAACTACCTCATTATATCCACGGTTCCCCTTGATCCATCTACCCGGATGACATCGCCATTGTGAATGGTACCCATGAGCCCGTTAACACCGACAACAGTGGGAATCCCGTATTCTCTCGCACACCCTGAAGCTATCGATAGGGAGCCTCCTCGCTCTGCGATCAATCCCTTTAGAAATGGCATGAAAGGGGTCACTTCGGGCAACGCTACCTCACAGACAAGAATTGTCCCGTAGTGTAATTTGTGCAAGTCTTGCAGTTTTCTGATGATTGTGCATGGACCTTCAACGATACCGGACGATGCCGCAAAGCCGCTCAATGTGCGGGGTACTACGTGTAGCTTTGTTGCTAACACCTCCGGCGAAATGTTTGGTGTATCCGATTTGTATGAGACTGATAAGTTTTGCATGCTAGGTCCCTCCTTATGTTTTGCCTTCCGGCTATTTTCAAGATGTCTATAATATTATAATAGCAATGAGAGCTTGACAATACAACTCAAATAGCATTAAATGCGGTTAAGTTAAACTGAAATGTTAGAATGGAGGTTGAACATGATTTTGAATATGAATCAACTACGTTCTTTTTATATGGCGGCAAAACTGAGGAGCATCACGGAAGCAGCCCAGGTGCTCATGGTAACACCACCTGCTATCACCATGCAGGTCAAACAATTCGAGGACACAATCGGTATTCGTCTCCTCGTGCGTGATGGAAACTCCATCCGACTCACCGATACCGGAGAGATTGTATTTAAGAAGGCAGGGAGAATTTTTCAGGAGATTCACGAGATGGAAGGTTTTCTGGAGGATGTCTCCACGGGTAAGTCTGGAGAGCTGCGCATAGGATGCCCGGAGATACCGTTGAAACGTATTATGCCCCTGATCGAGGCTTTTAAGAAAACCTATCCCGGTATCAGGATAATCCTTGACCAGGGGTCAAACGCAGATATGGTTAAAAGCATAGAGGACCATAGAAATGAACTTGCTGTCATCCGATATAGGCCCAGTAACAGCAGGCTAAAGATCAAGGCCATCTGGAAAGATGCAGTGGTCCTGATTGCTTCACCGAAGAGCGTCCACTTACGAGGCTCAGAAATTTCCGTGACACAGTTACCAGAAATTCCATTGATCCTTAGGCGTGAGGGTTCTGCGATCAGAGAAATAGTCCTTGAATATTTGCGGAAATTCAAGGTAACTCCCCTCATCGCCATGGAGTCGGGAAGCACTTCCCTTCTGAAGAAATTTGTGCGGCAGGATAATGGGATTGGCTTCGTGGAACGTGATGCAGTGGATAAAGAGCTCAAGAGCGGCGCGCTCAAATTGGTCCGAATACTTGAAGGTTTCCCCGTAATTGAGTCTGGTATCGGATACCGGAACCGCAAGGATCTCTCACCTCCAGCTTGGGCTTTCCTCAGACTCCTGGATAAATCCGAGAATCTGTTGACGGTCTTGAAGTGAAGAACCGATCAAGATCGGATGCTTGTATGTTATCTGGATTGGCAGACTTCATTTGTAATCCTCAGTTCTTCACGATATGCTCAATGCAAGATTTGATGCTTTCGGTGAGCACTGCTTATCCACACATCTATATCCTCCACGAATATGCAATGTTTCAACCGGATATTGCTTGTCAGTGGCATTGTCCTTCACACTTCGCTTCACGAAATAAGAGTATTTTTTTGAATTATAGATACCTATTATATTAGTATTAGGTTAGGCGACTTCGTAAGATGACATTCGATATGGTCAAAGTGCGTGGTGGGTGGATGCCGATTCGGGATTGTCGTGGCAGGTTTGTGCTGCGTGATGCGCCACCAACGTTTAACGTCGCTGACTTGCTCGGAGATGGCATAGACGCTCAGCAGCTTCAGCCGTCAAGAGCCAAGGACGTTGTTTGGGTTGTATGCCTTGAGGACGGCGGGACAATTTCCTATCGTCGGCCCACTGGCACATGGCTCCACACTTTAAACACGAAAGAAGGTTTCAGGCGAAAATTGGAACAACTGGAGATCAGTTTACACGAGTTTGACAACCAAAAAGGCGTAACATGAGAAAAGCCGAAAACTGCATTTGATTTGCATAATGATGTCCAATCCTGATCGACAGTAACTTGTGCGTAAGGAGATTCTATTTTAAAAGGAACCATTGTTAATACCGGTGCCATAGTAACAGGCAGTCTAATAGGTCTCATGGCCGGGAAAAAACTTCCCGAGCGTATAAAAACAATTCTCATGCAGGCCTTGGGATTATCAACATTACTCATTGGGATGCAAATGGCCCTATCTGTCCGTGATGTAATTCCAACCATCGGCTGCCTCCTTTTGGGAGCCGTGACCGGGGAAATATTAAAAATTGAGAATGGTCTGGAACGATTCGGCCACTGGATGAAAAATCGAGCTCATTCCAGTTCTTCAACCTTCGTAGAAGGTTTTGTCACCAGCACCTTGCTCTATTGTACGGGCGCTATGGTCATTGTTGGTTCCATTCAGGATGGAACGACGGGGAATGCGACCACTTTGTATGTAAAGGCAATGCTGGACGGTGTGGCGTCTGCTGCTTTTGCCTCCACACTCGGCATCGGCGTCATCTTTTCTGCCGTAAGCGTCTTTCTCGTTCAGGGAGCCATAACACTTCTTGCCTCCAGGCTTACGTTCCTGCAGGAACCAGCTGTCTTGAGTGCCGTTACGTCAACCGGTGGTCTTCTCATCGTTGCTATTGGCATTAATCTCCTCGGTGTGGTTAAAATCCGTATCGGCAACCTGCTGCCAGCTCTGGTATACGCAATCGTCTGGGCTCTGCTTTAATGAAGTCACCTAACTCCTTTAGGTAAGCCCCGGCTCGAGATTCAATCCGCATTAATTCTTCCTCTTGTTTTTCTGTTTTCCATCTTCTATGCAATATTTGTATTGGTAATTGTTAATCGTGGGATCGGGTAGGAGTCCGGATCATCCCCCCGCCAAGCCCTCCACACCACCCGGCATACGGTGCCGTACTAAGGCAGTTCCTGTCAATAAGGAGTAACTTTCGGCTGTTACAGCCGTTTCAAAATCCTTAACGTACTGTATAATCCCAATTCTGTGGTGACCCTTAGAGGCACCTTACCTCAAGCCTCTCATCTCAATAGTGAAGGTAACCGCCGACGGGCTATGCCGTATCCAAAAGGAATCAGTCCGTTACCGATCCCCGGAACGGCTATCGTTTTTACTGTTGGGAATGGGAAGCGGTCTTCATTGACGGCTCAATCTTTTTTCTTACCCCCTTGAATATCCTGAACCCGCCTGCAAGGCTTATGGATCGGAAGCCTCGTTGAATCAGGATGCGGTGGCCGATATAGGACCGCAGGCCAGCCGCACAGAAGGGTACATAACGTTTCTTTCTGTCGAGCTCCGCCAGTCTTTTGCGCAACCGGGGAAGAGGAATATGGAGCGCTCCCGGTATGGAACCTTCTTGTCTGAGTTCCGCAGGGTTACGCAGATCGATCAAAACGTCCTTTTCAGGGTCCAATTCCGGCAATCGATCCCAGAGAATCTGATCGACATCCCCTTTCAGGATATTGGCCGCCGTGAACCCGGCGATGTTCACGGGGTCCTTTGCCGATGAATAGGGCGGCGCATAGGCCAGCTCCAGTTCTTCCAAATCATATACCGTCATACCCGCCTTCAGAGCAGTTGCCAATACGTCAATTCTTTTGTCCACACCCTTCATACCGACGATCTGAGCACCAAGTATTTTTCCGTTTGCAGGGGAGAAGAGGAGCTTTATGCTCATCACGCGGGAATCGGGATAGTAGGACGCGTGCGAACCCGGATGGGTGTAACTCGTAAGATAAGGCATTTGGCTAAGCAGAAGGCGTTTCTCCGACAGACCTGTTACGGCTACGGAGAGATCAAAGACCTTCGTAATGGAAGTACCCAGGGTCCCTTTAAAGAGCGTAGCCCTTCCCATAGCATTGTCTGCGGCAATGCGCCCCTCTTTATTAGCAGGCCCCGCGAGAGCAACTACCATAGGCGAGCCCGTGATAAAGTCCCTGACTTCCACGGCATCTCCCGCGGCGTAGATGTCGGGATCGGAGGTTCTCATAGAGGTATCAACTGTGATTCCGCCGCTCCTCCCGATCTTGAGCCCCGCTTCCTTGGCAAGGTGATTTTCCGGACGAACACCGACGGCCACGAGAACGAGATCGGCCTCAATATCGCCTGCCCCGTCCGTATGAAGGACGATTCTATCGCCCTTGTTTTCGAAAGCTTTTACCGTACACCCCAGTCTGCACAGTACACCCTTCTCTTTCAGATGAGCCTGGACAATAGCCGCCATCTCGTAGTCGAGAAGATTCATCACCTGATCGAGCATCTCTACAATGGTGACCCGGCAGCCCTTTCTTACAAGGTTCTCAGCCATTTCAAGGCTGACAAAACCGGCGCCGACAATGACAACGGAGTCCGGACATGCACGCTCCACATGGGCCGCGATGCGATCTGAATCAGAGATGTTCCTTAGGCTGAATATGCCGGGAAGATCGATACCGGGTATTGGCGGCCTGACAGGCTCCGCTCCCGGAGCAAGGATGATCTTGTCATAGCTCTCTCTGTAGATTTCTCCGGTTTGGTGGTTTTTGACCTCAACCTCTTGCTTCATCCTGTCTATCCTTGTAACTTCAGAGAAGATACGTATGTCGATATTGTATCGTTCCGTAAAATCGCGAACAGTGCTGACGAAGAGGTGTTCTCTTTTTGTGATTACTCCTCCTATGTAATAAGGTAAGCCACAATTAGCAAAGGAGATGTGTTCACCCCTCTCAAAAAGGATAATCTGTGCCTGCTCGTTGAGCCTTCTAGCCCGTGCCGCAGCGGTTGCGCCCCCTGCGACTCCTCCGATGATCACTAGCTTCATAATCAATCTCTCCTTATGAATGGGGTTGCTGCGTACCCTCTTGTTCATTTTTCGGGTTCAACGATCGCCTTCACCACGATATCGTGCTTCTTGAGAAGCTTCCAGGACGTCCTCACCCTGCTCACCAAAAATAACGCGGGCCGCAACCCTCCCCGAGCAGATGGAATACGCAGAAGGTAGTGAAGCTAATCGGCGCAGAGAACACGACGAGCATTCCTTCTGTAAATTTAAGCAAGTATGGCTGTCGTTCATTTGAACGATTGCAGATTTTTACTGCCACCCATGTCCGCCATGGACCGGATTTATCCTTTGCTATCCTCTGCCTTTGTTTTGTGTCCTTTACCTTTCTTACTACCCCGGTTCCCGAGGTCGCAGGCATTGGACATTCAGGTCGATACCCCGAAACGAGGCAGTACAAACTTCTGGAGAACTACCCAGAAGACCAGGAACCCGATTAAGATCAGTGCACCTTCCGTAATTTCTCCTCGGCAGTATCAGCGTTAGCCTGAGCAGCAGCTTCCCGGCATTCCGCACAAATTCGGCGAACCGCAGCATCCTCCGCCGGAGGGCATATCAAAACCACTGGATGAACCCCTTGTGTTATGTGCGGACAGCAGTTTCGTGAGCTTGGTTCCATTACAGGATTTGCACCGCAATTCCGCGGCCTCGTTAAACACGATAAACTCGCTCACCATACCACAACTCTCACACATGTATTCATAGATCGGCATATTCTCTCCTTACTCAATGTCCTTGAGGATTTCGACAACATTAGTGCGCGCATCCGCCCTGTTGGTTATGTCCGCTGCAGGCGTGCTGGACGGTCAGTTCCGGAAGTCCGTTCGCCTTCAACATGTCAAGATTTGCCTTGACCGTGGGTGCAACGGCCCTGTAGACCTTGATACCCTTAGAGTTCAGCCCCTGTATAGCTCCTGCCCCGATTCCCCCGACCACAACGGCATCAACGTCCTGGCCGCCCACTGCAATGATGGGATTGCATGCGCCGTGAACATGATTCATATCCGCATTGTTTATGGTGACGGCCTGTTCGACTGCGGTATCAACCATGACAAACGCCGACGCTGAACCGAAATGATTATAAACTGTGCTCTCTATCCCTTCATCCTTCTGTACTGCAAAACATACTTTCATTTAGTCCCTCCATCATTACTTGGTTTTGATTCTATCTTTAGGGCTTTGCCGTTTACAAGCGCGTCAGCCACCTTGTGACGGGCCCCTTCGAGTATCCTGCCGAAGGTTGCCCGGGAAATCTTCATCTGCTGCGCTGCATTCTCGTGGTAGTGCCCCTCATAATCGGCAAGACACAGCGACTCAAGCTCGTCAATGCTTAAGCTTACCTCATCGAGGTCTATAAGCGGAATGCCTCTCGGCTTGAAATAAGATGAACAGGGCGTGCAGTTGATACACCTGCATTTTTTCGGTCGCGACACACATTTATTATAAACATATGCTCACAATAAGTCAATAGTAGCCTACAGAGAGATGGGAACTTAATGCTATACGTATATATAGTTGTGGCAACCATATATTGTACTCGATTTCGTCCCGTAATCCCCAACTTTTAGATTGAAACATTATGCAACATTTGTAGATAACAAATATTTTCAACGGAGATATATCCTTGGATTTTAATTCCCGCTTAAACCAGCTAAAAAGGCCATTTCCGCAAGAATCGATAACAAAATTCATGTTAACTGATGGGAAACTGCAGCGTCCACTCACGCTGAACTTACTACCTTGAGATCCCCAAAATAGGTTTTATAGATTCCAAAGTCGCGGGATATAATGCAATCCGCATGGGTCAGGGCGTGAGCGCCCATAAGGAAATCGGCCAAGACATGGAGGCGTTTGCTAAAGGCTGCGCCACACTTCGGACAGGTCGCGCCGAATGTCTTTCCGTATCTGGTTTAGGTAATACGGCCCTTTCCGCGTTTTCTCGCATATGCGACCATTTGGAGCCAGCGACATAGAGCGACTTATCATTTGAGTGAACAAGCCGCATCCCCGTTTCTGCAAGAAAGACCTTCAGTCCCTTTTCAGAAGGAAACTGTGCGGCAAGTTCGGCCGGTACAACTTCGCAAAGTATGAGTTGACCCGCTGATAGGCGGCGCTCCAAAAGGGCCTTTGATGACCCTGCAAAAGGCTCGTCAGGAATAAGGATACCAAGGATGATGTTTGTGTCAACGGCGGTTATGACGGCCTCGCGCTTCTTTTATCAGGCCTTCGCTCCGTTTGCCTTTTAGGTGGGTGAGCCTGCCCATCCGTTTGTCGAAGGGGGACTTTCCAAGAACCTTTGTCACCACCAACGCGCCGTTCTTCTCCTCGAACCCCACGGCCTCACCCGGCTGGACCCCCCAGTTTTTCTCGAACCTTCTTAGGGATTGTCATCTGACCCTTTGACGTTATTTTTGCGGTTATCATAACCCGCCTATTGGTAAGGAATGCCATTCCTTACCAATAGTGTAAGGGAAGGTATGCTCATTGTCAGGAAGTTGGTAGACCTTAGCGTGAATTTTACCTAATACTAGCACAGGGTCAATGTTTTGTTGACAAAAGCCTTTTTATGGGCACAAGCGGTAATCGCTTGTCAAGGGCATGAATGATACAAAATATTCTTGCTTTTCCTTAATGATTGTTTAATACTTCCTTAAATAGAGATTGATATACTTGGTCGCTGGGGGACAAATGCCGAAAGGCGGTCGTTGGATTCGTAAAAATGGCTCAGGCCTTGATTTTTGAAGATCTTCTCGGGAATAGGGCCGACTGTCTTGAAAAGCTCCTCGTAAAAATGAATGTGATCCCCTGTTAATATTAAAGATATTAAAGCAGAACAGGTATGACACAAGGAGAATGAGATGGATTTTATTCTGGATTTTGAGGACCTGGATAACCGTTCATTTTTGTTAGTTGGCGGTAAAAATGCCGGCCTGGGAGAGATGATACGGGCAGGAATCAACGTCCCTCCAGGGTTTGCAGTGACTACCGATAGTTATCAGGATTTCATCATCGAGACCGGGATGGAATCGAAAATACTTAAGATACTTTCCAATCTGAATTCGGAAGATATTAAATCAATCAATAAGACAAGCGCCAAGCTTCAGAAATTAATAAGGAATGCCCCGATTCCCAGTAAAATTCTTGACTCCATAAAGAAGAATTACTCCCGATTGAGTGAAAAGTGCCATGCAGATGCCGTTCCTGTTGCCGTACGTTCGAGTGCAACGGCAGAGGATCTACCGACAACCAGTTTCGCGGGGCAGCATGATACCTACCTCTGGATCAATAACCCTGACCGAGTCGTAGAAAAGATACAACAATGTTGGGCAAGCCTGTTCACTCCCCGTGCTATCGACTACAGAGCAAAAAATCACATCATACAAGAAAAAGTCCTCATGAGTGTCGGTGTTCAGAAGATGGTTAATTCGAGGTCCGCAGGAGTCATGTTTACCATTGATCCAACCAATGGTGATCCGTCAAAGGTGGTTATTGAAGGAAACTGGGGATTGGGAGAAACAGTAGTTTTAGGATCGGTCAATCCCGACAAGTTTGTCATAGACAAGGTTATGAAGGAAATCGAAGAGAGAACCGTATCTGCCAAGCATCTCGAATGTGTGTATGACCCGGACGTAGGAAAGGTCGTAAATGCCGCTTTGCCGGATGAAATGCAGAGCCAGTCTTGTCTGAAAGAAGATGAAATATTTGCGCTTTTTAATACTGCCAAAACGATAGAGACCCATTATGGCCGTCCTATGGACATTGAGTGGGCTATTGATAGAGACGTTTGTTCCCCTGAAAATATCTTTATAGTCCAGGCCCGTCCGGAAACCGTATGGAGTCAACGCCAAGTAAAACCCATACCTATTCTGCAGGTGCTATTTGAAGGCATAGAACAGTCTCCGAGAATGAAGGGTATCAAAATACCGCGGACCTACATCGAAGTTTGTGATAAGTGTCAATAGTGATTTTATGTTGATAAATACCGCGGACCTACATCGAAGTTTTGTGATATGAGTGTCAATAGTGATTTTATGTTGATAAATGCTACTATTTCAGCAAACAGCTATTATTGACAATATATTCTGTAAATACTACCATTTCGGAAATTCTTACATGAAGTAGATTAATTGCAATACTGTTCACTTAAATACCACTATGCACTTCATAAAGTCTATCCGGTTGTTGCACACTACTTTTCTTGGCCGCAGCCGATAGCTGCTCATCTTTCGTTTTGCCCCTCGTGGATTGCGCCGTGTCCGACTTGAGACTACTCGTTCCTGTAGTATCGCCATGAGCACTCCTTCATGAAACGCTTTCCTTTCGTGAGGGGGGAATAGACACGAACCGTACGATCTTGCGGCGAACTACCCGCACGGCATGGAGAAATGAGAGTTCATCTGGATCGACATTTCCCGTCATGGCAGCTTCGTGCATAAGACCTCGTATCGCAAAGTGCGCCATTATGAGGCCGTAGAATTCCTGGGTGACAAGGTCCGGGGTCTTGCTGCGCAGCACAATGCGCGCGCCCCGCAGGTGCGTCTTGAGTTCGTCAAGCGCTGTCTCGATCTCCCATCGCTCATGGTACAGGGCAGCCAATTCTGCCGCAGGAGCTTCGTCGGCATCCAGGATCGTGGTAAGAAGACGGTAGAGGGGTTCCTTATCGGCGACATCCTCAAGGGTATATTCAATGACCCGTACGGCAACCCCGCCACGTTTGTGGCGTCTATCCTTGCCGGACCCATGGACCATACTCAGGAAGGAGCCATCGGCAAGGCGCTTCTCGCACGGAAGACGGAGGTTCTTCTTGACTCGCCACAACAGATCGGCCCCTGTGGCCCTGGCCTTGTTCCACAGTTCAAATCCGTAGAAATTGCGATCAGCCAGGCACAGCATACCTGGTTTCAGAAACGCGAGCGTTCCTTCCGCCAATACCGTCTCCGATGTCCGATATGGGCCCATGCGGGTTCCGAACAGCACATGGGTCCCGTTCTCAACAAGGGAGACGAATCGCACCTGGGGATACGCGCTCTCTTTTCGTGTCGAGGGTGGACGTCCGAAGGCGTGATCGTTGCCTTTTTCATCGGCAATATCGAGGGTGCTGCCGTCCAAACTTGCCAGACGCCACCCGTGATACCATGCCCCTTTTGTTGCGGGAAGCGCTATGGGCTTGACCACTTCGTCGTGGAGACTCAAAAGGGGCTCCCATCCCAGTCGGGAACGGGCGTGAGAAATGCCCGACTTCCCGACCACCCTGATCACGGATTCAGGATGCATCAACCAATGGACTCCTTCCAGAAGACACCGGAGAACCTCCCGGTAAGAAGACTGCATGTAGAGCGCCAGGGCAATAACATAGTAGACAACAACATGGGCCGGGAGATCCCGGTTCCTCATGCTCGCTTTCCCGGTTCTTTTGAGGATGTCCTGTATGAGACCCACAGGAAATGACTTGGCGACAACCCCCAAGCTGATATAGTCTGTTATGCGACTTCCATCTGAGAGACGAGCAACGGTACGTGCCATAGGTTATCCTCCTGTGGAGATTTCCTATAGCATATCATAGAAATTGTTCTAAGTGAACAGTATCGGGTTTAGTGGAAGAAAACGATGATCTCCCAGCGTACGCAATTATACCTTACCCAGCTTTTTTTATCACCTTCCTTTTCAGTACATAATCAGCCCTGTACTCGCTGTCATCCCTTACAATCGCGTTTATGATCCGCAGGAGCTTTCTGGTCTCGGCGACAAGGCTATCATTCTCTTCATTCCCCTCGCCATAGGGGTTGCATAATATTTGCACATGGTGCCCTTCTTCCGTATAGTCTGGATAGCAGCATAGTTGAGGATCTTCCCCTGACGGTGATTGAATTGAAAGTGCCGGGAGCAGACCCCTACCAGAAAGTTGAGCTGAGAATGGTGCCCGATGTGAAAACAAACCTCACGGAAATACGTTTCTGGCATAACGGTAAACTGACCGACGTCCAAAAGGTCAAAACCGCTGACCTCAAAAGCCTGAGCTACTAAGTCCGGTTTTGAATTTTAAAGGAGTCCGGTTTTAATTCTTAAATGACATTGAATATAATTTCCTTGACAGATTATCATAACATTGCTATTCTAAATAAAGTTATGTATGCTGAATATATGTGAATGTTTTAGAGGATAAGAGGAAAATGAAGAAAAACCCCGAAAAGGGTAAGAACGACTACAATCAACTGGTTCCGGCAGTGGAGCAGGCCGCCAGAATTATTGTGCTTCTTTGCTCTATGCCAAATTTACAATCAAATTTAACTGATATATCCGCGGGAATAGGAATCAGCAAAAGCAAGGCCTACGCGATTCTTAATACATTGCAGAGATTTGGTTTTGTTCATAGAAATGCTGAGACAAAATTATATTCAGTCGGTCTATACATGATGTCTATCGGTCAAAAGGTAATGGACAATATCAGCTATAGTGAACTTTGCGCGCCTTTTTTGAGAAAGCTTTCAAAAGAGACAAAGAGCACGGCAAATCTCGGCATCATTGCCGGTAATAACCAATATGTGATTGTAAGACAGGAATCAACCGATCAGCTTCAGATCAACGTCCGTTCAGACAGAGTCTATCCCCTTACATACGGTGCGCATGGCAAAGCCATTGTTGCTTTTCTGCCAAAGGAGGAGCAAAAAAGAATACTCTCGGATAAGACCCTTTATTTCTACAGAGATCCTTATCTCCTGGACCGGAGGTTGCTTTCAAAAGAATTGAAAGAATGCAGGCAGATTGGATTTTCGCGGGACCACAGGACAAGACATCCACTTGTTAAAATACTTGCAGCGCCGTTTTTTGGTATCGACGGAAAGCCGCTCGGGGCTATCGAGATAATCGGTCTTATCGAGGAACGTGATGTAGCTACCAGCGGTGCGAAGGTTGTCGAAACAGCGCAGCGATTTTCAACCATGTTGACCACCGGAAGGGTATCCATCGAATAATTACGAGGATAAGAAACTTCCGGTATTGACATCATGAATATAGAAATAGGGTATGCAGAGATCATTGACTGAGGAGGAACATAGTTATGGCAACAAAGAGAATTGAAAAGATGATGAATGAAGTCAAGGTTGATAAATACCCGATCTGTATAGAAAAGGTCCGACTCATGACGGAAAGCTATCGAGAGACCGAGGGTGAGCCGGAGGTGCTCCGGAGGGCAAAGGCGCTTGCCCATACATTGGAAAATATAACCATCTTCATCAGGGACGGAGAGCTTGTCGTTGGTAATGCCGCGAGTAAATATATGGGCGTTGAGATCGAGTTCAACTACGGACCCTGGCCCGATTCTGAAATCGAGGCGCTAAGGAGCGAGGGCTGGCTTATCAGTGATGGTGATCTTAGGGAAGTGGAAGAGATGAACGACTATTGGAGAGGCAGAAGTCTGGTTACACGGATCGGGAGATCATTTGATGATGAGAGACTTTGGCCGTTCATGCAGACGGGTATCGTCTATGCGCCATGGAAGAGTAGAGAAGAGGGCAGCGGAGGCGGCTATGCCGAGAGTGGCATGGGTCTGGGTCCCGGTTTCTACAACAATGTCTACGATTATGAAAAAATTCTTAAGGGTGGTATGGCGGTTATTGTCTCCGAAGCAGAGAGAGAACTGAAAGAATTGCGATTCCTGAACCCCGGTTCTATCGAAAAAGGTCATTTTCTCAATGCGATGATTATTTCACTCAACGCGGTTGTTAGTTTTGCCCGGAGGTTTTCGGTTCTTGCCAGCGAAATGGCAGCAAAAGAAGGTGACCCGCAGAGAAAGAACGAACTCGAAAAGATTGCCGAAATATGCAATAGGGTCCCCGGGGAATCGGCACGAAATTTCAGAGAGGCCATACAGTCTTTCTGGTTCTGTTACCTTATGATGTGTCCATCCCCGACATCAGGAATTGGCAGGATGGACCAGTTCCTTTACCCTTTCTATAAGAAGGACGTATCTGAGGGTCTTATTACCGATGAAGAGGCACTTGAATATCTGCAGTGTCTTCGTATCAAGGATATGGAGATTAACAGGATTTCGGGTATGGCAAACAGGCAGAAAAACGCGGGCATGGCAAAGTGGCACAATTGTACCATCGGAGGTCAGACCAAAGACGGAAAAGATGCTGCTAACGAACTTTCCTATCTTATTCTGGAAGCAGCCTTTCGTTGCCCCACTCCTCATCATACAATAACATTGAGGGTTCACGAAGGTACTCCGGAGACATTGATGATCAAGGCAGTGCAACTTGTTAAGACCGGCTTAGGAATGCCTGCCTTTGTGGGAGACAAATCATACATAGGTTATTTTCTGCATCATGGTGTACCCGTGGAGGAAGCTCGCGACTACGCAATGTCCGGCTGTATCGATGTGTCCCTGCCGGGAAATTCGTGTATGGTCGCGGTGGCAATGTTTATCGTACCCATGGTGCTTGAAATTACTCTCAACAATGGGATTTTTCGCAAGACAGGGGCCCCGCTTGGTCCAAAGACAGGCGACACGGATACCTTTGCCTCGTTTGATGAACTCATGACTGCTTTTAAGAAACAATTTACCTATTTCCTTGGTCTCAACGCGGAATATAATAATATTTGGGCCCAGGCCCTGATTGACGGTTTTCCCGATCCTGTCCGCACCGCCCTCATGCATGATCCCACTAGAGAAGGTAAAAGTCTCGCCGGCCGGACATATCTGTTTGATAACCTGTGTGTGCTTAATGTGGTTGGTACGATGAATGCTGCTGATTCTCTGACCGCCATAAAGAAGCTTGTCTTTGATGATAAGGTATGTTCCATGAAAGAATTGCGGGCAGCTTTAGCGGCAAACTGGGCTGGGTATGAGGATCTGCGGAAAGCATGCCTTGCCGCGCCCAAGTATGGCAACGACTCTGAATATGCAGACAGTGTGGCTGCTGAAATTTTTCGACATCTTGCGGACACTGCAGTTACATTGGGAACTGTGCTAGGAGGGACCCAAAAACCGTCAGGCATTTCCATATCTGCGCAGGGACCCGGTGGCGCCCAAACTGGTGCCACTCCGGACGGCAGATATGCCGGTGAATACCTTGCGGACGGGGCCGTGTCTCCCGTGCAGGGTATGGACGTTAATGGCCCGACTGCTGTGGTAAAGAGTGCGGCAAAGATAGACCATACACCAATGCAGGCCACTCTTTTCAACATGAAATTCCACCCGTCCGCGCTTGCAACAGAAGAGGACATGAAGAAGCTTGCTTTCCTTATCAAAACATATTTTGATCTTGGCGGAAAACATGTGCAATTCAATGTAGTCGATAGCGGAACACTGATTGCGGCAAAAAATGAGCCGGAAAAACACAAGGACCTTATTGTACGGGTTGCGGGATACAGCGCCTACTTCGTGAAACTGACCCCGCCAATTCAAAATGAGATTATATCGCGAACAGAACTCCAGCAGGCCTGACGTAAACCACGTGATGGTCTTGGCATCACGTAATAAAAACAGGGGGACTGACATGGAAAAAGTCAGAGTTACGACAATCGTGGCGACAGCAGTACTCTTTGTGGCATTCATTATGCCGTCGGGTGTTATGGCACAGCAGAAGGTCATCGAATTGACATATGGTACACCCTTCAATGTTGATCATCAGTTCAGTAAGACGGACATTAACTGGATGGCCAAGATTGAAAAGGAAACCAATGGATGAGTAAAATTTAAACCCTTTTGGGGTGGCGCTATCATAGGAGAGAGCGGAAGCGCCATCGATGAGGTTGTTAAGGGTGTGGCTGATACCGGTTTCATATTCCCCCAGGGCTGGCGAAAATAGGCAATGACAGTGCCAAAGCGAACTTCCTCTTTTTTATCGGCACCGAACAGAAAGAGGGATGGAAAGTTTTCAAGGAAGCAATGAAGGGTATTAAGCTGTGGATTCATGAAAAATCTGGTATAATCTACACCAATGGCAGCAATACGGATCAACCCCAACGAATATTTGGGCATTGATTTTCGGTACAAAAACCGAAGGCATGTCTTCTCTACGGGCCTGACCGATACAACACCCAATCGCCGCAAGGCACTGAACAACGCAAAGGCCATTGAGTATAGCATTAAGAACGGTACGCTTGAACTGGACAAGTACTTTCCACAGATCAAAGCTCCGCTCAGCCGGGGAACACTCATTCCAAACTTCACTCACAATGACGGAAGTACCTTCGAAAATAGCCTCCTCAAAAACAGCAAAATGGTTACGATATAGTTGGGATCCTTTGTAACTCATTGACATTATTGCCACCTTATATTATATACTATAACTATGTACTTGACTCCGTGCAAGCGGAATAGAATAATTAGGATGAAGCAGGTTCAAATACCTCTTCAGGGAGTAAATAACGGCAACTACATCATGAACGAGGACCAACCATGGAACGAAGAGACTTTTTAAAACTTGCTTTGTCGTCACTTGTCATTAGCCAGATACCAAAAACATTGTTTGCCAAAGAACCGTCGCTCGTTGCCGTCTCGGAGGGTCAGGATTATGCCGCTATTACGCGAAAGGTGATTTCAGCAGTAGGCGGAATACAACTCTTCGTAAAGCAAGGGGACATCGTTGTGGTAAAACCGAACATGGGTTGGGACAGAAAGCCCGAATATGCGGCCACGACCCACCCCATCGTCGTAAAAACAATTGTCGAAGAATGTCTGAAGGCCGGCGCGCGGAGGGTGAAGGTTTTTGACAATCCCTGCAACGATCCCCGCAGGTGCTATGAGAATAGCGGCATTCAGAATATCCTGAAGGGAATGGACAATGTCGAGGTCAAACAGATGGACCGGGAGCGGTACAAAAAGACGAAAATAAGCGGGGTTTTCTTGAAAGAATGGGACGTCTATGATGAAGCCCTTTCAGCAAAGGTTTTCATCAACGTTCCTATCGCGAAGCACCACGGACTGACAAGGCTTACTCTGGGACTTAAAAACATGATGGGTATCCTGGGAGAAGATCGAGGCTACCTCCACAGAGGCATGGACGACGCCCTCGCGGACGTGAGCACCGTCATAAGGTCTCATCTTACGATCATCGACGCGACCCGTATACTCCTGCGCCACGGTCCGGAGGGAGGTTCCCTGAGTGATGTGAAGGTGCTCAATAAGGTAATCGCATCAACGGACATCGTGGCCGCCGACGCCTATGCCACAGCTCTCTTCAATCTGAAACCGGAAGACATTTCAACGACTGTTACAGCCTACAAACGCGGCCTCGGCGAGATGAACCTCAGTAAAATAAAAGTCTTGAAAGTCTGAAGCAGACAGCCGCCGATCCCTTGCCTCGTTTTAAGTCTTATCATCAATAAACTACCAAAACCTTTATCTATACAGGTTTCTTGGCAAATCTAACCCCCATGTCGAAAGCCTTCTCGCAATCCTGTGGGAATACCTCCGCCCGCCTCTTTGCTTTCTTCGCAGGATCAAAACGGTCCGAAACCACTTTCGAATAATCCTCAAACTGATAGGTATCAGAGCTAACAAGTGACTCTGAGGCTCCAAATATCATCTTCATTACCATTTCATTGATACGGAAATGTTGACCGAAGCGTTCTTTCATCTCTTCCTCTGTTGCATTCCCCGTATAAATAAACCCAGTATGAATTTTTCCGGGGAAAAGCGACAGTAAAGGATTGGAATATGCCGAATACGGAAACATCAAGCGCTCCATAAAGGACCTCATCTCTCCGGAAACAGTTCCGTAATAGATCGGCGAGCCCAGAATGAAGGCATTGGCTTCCTCAACTTTTTTCAGGAATGGGGTCAAACCATCGTTTACAGCGCACCTTCCGTAACTTTGGCCACCTTTCATTTTGCACGCAAAACAGCTTATGCATCCTTTGTAATTCAGATCATACAGATGAATAAGTTCTGTTTCCGCTCCCTGCGATCGGGCCCCTTCAAGGGCTTTTTCAAGGAGGGTCGCCGTATTCCATTTCTTTCTGGGGCTTCCGTTAAAGGCAATCACTTTCATACATATTCCTCCTTAGGTCATGTCTGTAAATCATACAAAGAGTATTCCCCATGTCCGCGAATAATCCCCTTATCTATGGCTCCCCATTCGGTCAGCTACCGATGGGTCGAGAGAACGTAAGAAAGACTCGACACCCTCCGTGTAGTCTGCTGCCTTACCCAAATTTTTGTTGATGCTTCTTTGGGACAGATTTTGTTGCAATACCGAGAAAAGCATTCCGAGCGAAAACGCCTTTGTAACAAACCACGTCGCTTGAGAACAGGAATCATCGCGCCGGGTCGAGCACACAGCTAGAAAACACTGTCCAGCTTTTGTTAGTGCATGGTGAAAAGGCACGGCTTCCCAGTTGGTGCGATTGCTTCCAAACACAAGGTCATAAAAGCGGTAGTGCTTGTTCTGTACGATTTGTACAGCATCCAGTGCTGTGCTATCAAGTGAGACCGCACCCAGCCAAGACTTTATACCAGACTCGGCACCAATGGAAGGTGATGATGCAAGTTGCGAAACCAGATGTGCTTCGGAAGAGTGCCCCATGAGAATGAACCGGGTCCCGTCGCCGCCCCACGTAGCGGCCCTCACCTGCGCCAAGGCGCGCGCGCGCGACATCTCTGGCCTGTTCTATGGGCGCTGTCTTGGGAAGCAATCTGTAATTTGTCGAAGTGATGATAAACCCTTTCGGCACCCGACGGGCAACCTTATTTTCGACGACTCTCCGCGCGGTCTTGTCTCCTGCGAGCCAGGCGCCTCCTTGGACCATAAATACTACTGGTACGTTTTTTGTCTGCGCAGGACAAAAGACATCGAAGCATGGTTCCTTATCGGCGCCATAGCAAACATCCCTCGCCCGCAATGTGTTCGCGGACAGGGAGGCTTTTCCGGTAGACGCACCACCATCTTCAAACATTTCGTTTCTCTTCTTGTCCGGCTCTGCATTCTCTGATTCGATCAGGGAGTAGTCCCGTATATGCCGTAGAGCAAGCGAAGACAGGAGCCAATGCCAGTGAGGTTGTGCGAAACAACATGCGATTCATCAAAAATGCCCTCCCGAAATGTTCTGTTGTGAAAGTATCAAGGATTGCATTCTAAGTGCTAACATTTCATACATCAATAAATCTTTCTCACATAATTATATAATTCCGGGGCTAGTGCAACTGAAATATCATAAGATGTCATCTTGAATGCCACTTAATGTTCTGTCCCTAATGCTTCTTTACACCCTAAATGAATATTGGAAATTGTCTCACTGCCGAGGGCATTGCGCAGTAGAGTTAAGAAAAACCTGTGAGACACGCAGAAAAGTAGTTCGAACCACGGCCCGCTTTGCGGGTGCCCCAGCGAACTGATGGGGGATGAAGGAGCTTTTGCCGGAAAGGGTCGAACAGGTACTTTTCTCTCCGCGGTGCGCCAGGCCGAGGAAGTAATGCAATTCCCTGTATGGCTATTAAGGGGCAGGACATCACCAGGGTGATTTCGTGCTGGTCTCATCACATAGGCATATCAAGCAGTTACTGATAGTTCTGGTACAATTATCTCCTGATATGGTATGGTGGAACCAGAGGTTGTTTCATCGAGATTGTCAGGAGTGTGCATGTTGAACCTATCGGAAGTCGTTGTTCGACCCATTTGTCCTACTGAAGAACAGGATTATCAAAGCCTGATGGAAGCGTATCACTACCTGGGTTCTTTGCCCAAAATCGGGGAGACGCTGTGGTACGTGGCCTTATGGCAGGATGAATGGGTGGCCCTTGTCACCTTCTCCGCTGCAGCGTGGAAGTGTGCAGCACGGGATCGCTGGATCGGATGGAACTTCCGGCATCAGTATGATCGCCTGAAGCTGGTGGTGAACAACAGCCGTTTTTGTATTCTGCCCAACTGGCATGTTCCGAATCTGGGTTCCCGTGTGCTGGCGTTGTGTGAAAGAAGGCTCCTTTGTGACTGGCAGCAGCGTTTCGGCCATCCGGTACTGCTCCTTGAGACCTTTGTCGATCCAGAACGGTTCCGGGGAACGGTGTATAAGGCTGCAAACTGGATCCATGTGGGTGATAGCAAGGGCTTTCGCAGGGTTCAAAAGGGATACACCCCCCAAGGCTCGCCCAAAATGGTCTTCGTCAGGCCTTTACACCGCGATGCACAATCGCTTCTCTCCCAGGCCTCTCTTAACCCACCTTATCGTACAGGAGGTTCCAAAATTATGCTCAGAGCCGATACAATGTACTCCTTACCTCGTTTCTTTGCCGATATCCCTGATCCCCGCCGTTCCCAGGGACGACGCCATTATCTTCCCACGGTGCTCGCCATCACCGCAGCTGCAAGCCTCTGTGGAATGCGGGGCTACAAGGCGATGGCAGATTGGGCACATGGCCTGGGTCAGAAGGCCCGGGAGCGCTTCGGCTGCCGTATGGAAAACGGCCGGCGGGTCGTTCCCAGTGAGTCCATCATCCGTGATGTCCTCATCCGCATCGATCCTGCGCATCTTGATAGGGCGCTTCAACGCTGGAACGAAGCCTATGGGAAGGGAGATGAAAGCCTTGCCATAGACGGCAAGACCATGTGCAACGCCATCGATGTGCATGGTCAGGTCCACATCATGAGTGTCATTGGTCATGAGACAAAGACCTGCTACACCCAAAAAAAGTAGGCAGTCTTAGGGTAAGCAATGAAGAAGTCAAACGCACGAACGAGATCAAATGCGCCATCCCGCTCCTTGACGCCATCGCCATTAAGGGCAAGGACATCACCGCTGACGCCCTTCTGACTCAACGCGACATCGCCCACTACATTGTGGGGCGCAAGGCCCATTACCACTTCACCGTGAAGGGGAATCAACCCACACTCCTTCACGACCTTACCCTCTTCTTCAAAGACCGGCAGGAACCTGATTTCGTCGAGTGCGTGTCCGCTGATCACGGACGGATTGAGATTCGCCGCATATGGACCACCACCGGACTGAACGGTTACCTTGACTTTCCCCATGTGGGGCAGGCCTTCGTGATCGAACGGCAGCCCACGGAGAAAAAAAGTGGTAAACATGGCAGTGAGGTTGCATACGGCATCACCAGCCGAAGGCCCCACGAAGCCGATCCCGAACGTGTGCTCAAGACCAATCGCGGCCACTGGGCTATCGAGAGCTGTCACTACATGCTCGACTGGAACTATGATGAAGATCGCAGTCGGATACGCACCGGTCACGGCCCGGAGAACATCACAAGGCTGAGGCGGTTTGCCATTGGAGTGATCAAATCGAAAGGGGTACGGAGTGTCGCACAGAAAATGCGGGAACTGACTTTCAATGTTCGCATGGTTTTCGACTACTTGCGGATGACGGGGAACTCATGTGCATCTACACATGTTTGAGCGGAGAACAAATTTGCCGTGAGGACATCACAATTGGCATACCAATTCATCACGGAATTTAGTACAATAGGTTGATACGTTATGAAACTCAGCAGTGCCCGAATCTCTCAACTTCTCTTCCTCGCCGTGTTTCTTTTTCTCTTCATCTTCACCGACTACAGGGGTAAAGATGAAATTTCCGTCGCCGTCAACAGCTTCTTTCGCGCTGATCCACTTGTCGCAATAGGCTATCTCCTCGCGACAAAGAGCTTCACATATCTCCTCATACCGGGCGCGCTGATGTTTGTTTTTACAATCGTGCTGGGAAGGTTCTTCTGCGGATGGATTTGTCCCTTGGGCACAACCATCGACCTTGTAACAAACAAAATAAAAAAAACCGTTCCCCTCAAATTCCTGAAAACCTCCCTGAAATATTATCTTCTTCTGATCCTGCTTTTTACGGCCCTCTTCAATGTCAACCTTGCCGGTATCCTCGATCCCATGGCGATCCTTCTTCGGGCGCTGACCTTTTTTCTCTATCCCCTCTTCGGATATACCGTGCGCAGTGGCTGGGTGGGTCTGTACTCTGTTCTCGGCGATAGGCGGGACAGCATCGAGCCTCTCTACCATATTCTCAGGGATTCTGTCCTTCCTTTCAGGGAAACCTTCTATCCCCTTGCCTTTGTTTCATTTCTCCTTTTTCTTTTCATCCTCTTCCTTGAGCGTTTTGAAAAACGGAGCTGGTGTAAAAATCTCTGTCCCCTCGGCACGCTCTTGGGCATTTTAGGCCATTTCTCCTTGTTCAAAAGGGTCCCAAAAAAACTCTGTTCTGATTGCGGCTCCTGCAAAAATGTCTGTCCCACAGGTTTTGACGAAGAGGTCCTCCAAAAGAGCGATTGCATCCTATGTATGGACTGCAGACTCAAATGCGACCTCAAGAGAGTCCGATTTACATTCGGGTGGACCAAAAACAAAAAGACATCTGAGAAGGCTCGGAAATTACCGGTTCTCGAACGAAGGGTCTTTCTGGGTAGTGTTGTTTCAGGCTTCTTTCTTTCGCGGATATTTGCCTTCCAGGCCCCTTCACAATCAAAAAGACTGCTTCGACCCCCAGGCGTTGCCAATGATGATGATTTTCAAAAGAAATGTGTCCGCTGCGGCGAATGCATGAAAGTCTGTCTCAGGAGCGCCCTCTATCCTGACTATTTCAGGGCAGGATTATATGGACTGTTCATGCCCGTCATAGTGCCCCGCCTCGGATATTGCGAATACAACTGTAACCTCTGCGGACAGGTATGCCCCACCGGAGCCATACCCAACCTTCCTCTAGAAAAGAAGAAAAAGAGCATCATCGGCCTCGCTGTCATTGACAAAAACCACTGTCTCCCCCATGCGAAAAAGATGAACTGCATCGTCTGTGAGGAACACTGCCCTATTCCTGAAAAGGCAATCCGCTCGGAAGTCGTTGAAGAAAGGGATTACTCCGGCAAGAAGATAACCCTGAAGAAACCATACATCGTCGATGAACTCTGCATCGGCTGCGGCATCTGTGAAAACAAATGCCCCCTTGAAGGCAAGTCAGCCATCGAAGTCTACGCGAAAAAGCAAAAGGGGTAATGGTGCGCCTGTACCCGCACATGATGGCCGCGCATACGCCACGGTTCAGGGAGGCGTAAAGTCTGCCGAGCACAAACACGTGAAGAGCTACCGTCTTGCCAGCGCACTGTTCCACCTATCCAGATCGTCTTTATATTGCTCTGTGAGCTTTGAATCATCCCCTTCTATGGTGACAGACACGATCGTATCCCCCGCCTCAATAACGTTTACGACTTTCTGGTCCGTTTCATCAAAGACCTCGCCAAAAACGGTATGCTTGTTGTCGAGCCAGGGAGTGGGCACATGGGTAATGAAAAATTGACTGCCATTTGTGTTGGGTCCCGCGTTTGCCATTGAGAGTATTCCCGGCGTGTCGTGTTTGAGTGAGACCGAAAATTCGTCTTTGAATTTATAACCAGGGTCTCCTTTACCGGTACCCAGTGGACAGCCTCCCTGAATCATAAAGTCCGGGATGACCCTGTGGAAGGTAAGGCCATCATAGAAACCTTTTTTGGACAAATTGACAAAATTGAGGACCGTTAGTGGGGCCTTGTCAGGAAAAAGAGCCAGTCTAATGGTTCCTTTTGTTGTGTTGATTGTTGCCGTCAGTTGCGGATAACTCATATTCTTTCCACCTTTCTGTGTATTTTATTTGGCAGCTGAGTGCCTATCGTATCGTGCTCCTACCAGCATAATTTTTCTCTGCCTTCATGTCAACCATATATATGGCCGGGAACACTGTTTCCCTCCCTGCCGGGTGCCCTTTAGGTGCGCGCGCGGTTACCCGCGTATGACTCGGAACGCAGTCAATTTGCGAACTCGTCGTTCCGCCTCGGACAGCGCAGGTCACCTTCCGGGATGGAATCCTTCAGCCGTGTATCCGCGGAAGAATGCACATGGGTGGCTCCTAACCATGCTCGAATTCGTAACTCGGAAAAAGTATTCCGTCGAGTTAAAGAGGAGCCAAAAAGTTCTTCCGGCCGCAATGCGTTTCTATGGAACTAAAAAGAGGTTCTATATATGCATCCGCAAAGTTTTTCTTGAAATTAAATGAGGATTGCGGGAAAATGGATTCATAGGTGGAGAGTTACTGAAGACAATAACGAAAAAAAATGCTCTAGGCCGGAAATATTCTGTAAAGGTCGACCATTGGCGGCATAATAGAGAATTATTTCTGCACAGTTAATGGTTCGGTCTAAAGCTATGTACGTGTACAAATAAGCCGAACGTGATGCCAACTACCCTCCTTGGAGACAGGCGAGGCATCGGTTATGGGAAAAGTTTCAGTAATGCCGAGTATCGTCTACATCACACCACACAGCCCTGAACCATCATCCAGCGATATACCCTATCTGGAAATCTGGAAGAAGGAGTGACGATGAGGGAGACTTCAATGGATTAGCACAAGAGCCGCGTAAGTGGGATCGAACAAATCGTTCCACCGGATTACCGAAAGATCGACCTCCCGGTAAACTACATGTTCCTCATCCCATCAAATCACGTGAGGATTATTTATGAAACGTTGTGAATGGGCCAATAGGAGCGAACTGGAGCAATCCTATCATGATAATGAATGGGGCGTTCCGATTCACGACGACAGAAGCCTCTTTGAGTTTCTTGTTCTGGAAGGCGCGCAGGCAGGGCTGAGTTGGTCCACCATTCTGAGAAAGCGGGAAGGGTACAGGAAAGCCTTTGACAGTTTTGACCCCCGGAAAATTGCCCGATACTCCGAGCATGACATATCCCGGTTACTGGCCAATCCTAAAATCATACGGAACAGGATCAAAATCAATGCGGCTATCACAAACGCGAGGGCCTTCCTTCAGGTACAGGAAGAGTTTGGAAGCTTTGACCGGTACATCTGGCAATTCGTTCATGGCAAAACTATCCGGAATTCATGGGAAAGGCTGACTGATATTCCTTCCAGCACTCCCCTGTCTCAGGCCATGAGCAAAGACCTTCGGGAAAGAGGGTTTAAGTTCGTCGGAACAACAATCTGCTACGCATTCATGCAGGCAGTTGGTATGGTAAACGATCATGTGGTCGGTTGTTTCAGATACAAGGAAATCAAAGAATATAACAAAGTTTAATGCTGTTCTAAATAGTCTTTATTGCGCAGATCAATAAATACCAAATCTGCTAACACGAGAATATTAAACGAAATCATCGTATCTTATTTTCCTGTTTGTCGGCTAGGATAAGACCGCAAAACGGCTGAAGTGGTTGAAGGCACGGAGAAAAAGGGGCAGATGTGTCGATATGCCGGGCTCCTGCTGGCGCGTAAGCATACTGAATGTACGTTCGAGTAGCGCAGGGTCCGGCAGAGCGATGAAGATGGACTTTTCCTTAAGTGCCTTTAACCGGTCTTTAAAGGAGCAATAGCGTCAAACCTAAGACAAGCGTGACAAGGAGCCACCAGCAAATCACTGGACAACACGGACCGCGGGGCAGGCCTTGCTAAATAAGCCAAAAGGTTTATAATATATATAAGTTTTACGGGGTCGAGGTTAGTATGAATCAGACAAAAACATTTTTTCTTATGATTTTTCTGACGGTTATTCTCGTTGGGCTCGGAAGCTTGATCGGCGGAAGGTCCGGCGGCGTGATAGCATTCTTTATAGCCCTTGCCATGAACTTCGTAAGCTACTGGTTTTGCGACAAGATAGTTCTCAGAATGTACAGGGCACAGCCCATCTCGGAAGACGAAGCGCCTCAGCTTTACGCTACTGTGGCAGCGTTGGCACAGAAAGCATCGATCTCCATGCCTAAGATCTACATTATCGATGATGAAAGTCCCAATGCGTTCGCCACCGGAAGGGATCCGGAACATGGCGTTGTAGCCGTTACAAGGGGCATTACGCGTATACTCAATCGTGATGAGCTTGAGGGTGTCCTCGCACACGAGATGTCACATATAAAACACAGAGACATCCTCATCCAGAGCGTTGCCGCCACCCTTGCGGGTGCCATCACCATGATTGCCAATTGGGCGCGTTTCGCGGCCTTCTTCGGCGGTGGAAGCAGCGACGATGATAATGGCAATATATTCAGCATCATCATCTTCTCTATCATCGCCGTCTTTGCGGCAGTGCTCATCCAGCTTGCCATTTCTCGGTCACGGGAATATCTTGCCGACGATGGCGGAGCCCAACTTTCGGGGAACCCTTTGTTTCTCGCCAACGCCCTGAAAAAACTTCATGCCGGAGTTGCCCGTCATCCCATGCAAGACGCCAATCCATCCACAGCGCCCCTTTTCATCGTCAACCCCTTCAGCGCCAAAGGCATGATGGCCCTTTTCAGCACCCATCCTCCAATAGAAGAAAGAATACAGAGATTGGAGGATATGGCTTATAGACGATAGGTTCGGACATACGTTAAGGACCCTCTCAGGCAAGATTTTAAAAAAGGTTGAGGAGGGTTCTTTTCTCGATGCAGCCATCGACAACTGCTTTTCGAGGCAGTCCCTCTCGGACAAAGAAAAAGGATTGATTTATCAGATCACTTCCGGCGTGGTGCGATGGAAGGGTTATCTCGACTGGATCCTCTCCAACTATGCCCGCAAAGAAATAAAGAGGGACCTGCGACATCTTCTGTGGATCAGCCTCTACCAGATCACCTTCATGAAAAAAACAGATTATCATGTGGTCAACGAAACAGTGGACTACGTGAAAAAGGAAAAAGGTCAGGCCAGCGCGAACTTCATCAATGCCATCCTGAGAAGATTCATTCGCGAAAAATATGCTGGGTCATCGATCCCCGAAGGTGCGCTCAATCGCTCTTTCCCCGAATGGCTCGTTAAAAGGTGGCGGGTTAGGTTCGGTGATGGAAATACGGAAAAATTGCTTTTCGCGCTCAATGAAACCCCAAAATTTACGCTCCGGGTGAACCTTGCTAGGCTTTCTCTCAGTAACGCCGCGTCCCGTCTTCTTGAAGAAGGTATACGGACAAAGGAAGGGTTACTTTCGGACTCGGCGCTCTACGTCGACAAAGTTGCCCCCGTCTTGAAGAGCAGGCCCTTCTCAGAAGGTCTCATTAGTATCCAGGATGAGATGTCGCAACTCGTAGGACTCGCCATAGGGGCAACGGAAAACGACCGCATATTGGACGCATGCGCGGGGCTCGGAACAAAAACCCACCAGATACGGGAAATCTGCGCTGGCGCAATGCTTATTTCAATGGACAATGAAATGAAAAGACTCCAATATGTTACAAAGAACGGTATGCTGGTGCTCGGAGACGCGGGCCGCAGCCCTTTCAAAAAAGGCGTCTTTGACAAAATCCTCCTCGACGCGCCCTGCTCATCGCTGGGTATTCTCAGGAAACACCCTGAAATCAAATGGCGCAGGCACAAGGATGATATTATCTCCTTCGGCAATTACCAGCTCGCTTTACTCAAAGTGTTATGGGAGAATCTGTCTGCGGGCGGTCACATGGTTTATAGCGTCTGTTCCTTTGAACCCGAAGAGACCATCGATGTCATTGATAAATTCAGAAAAGAAAAAAAGTTTATGCTTGAAAATCCCCTGCCGTTTCTGTTTAATAAGGAATATTTCTTATCGTTGCCGCACGAAACGGGGGCTGATGGATTCTTTATCGCGAAGATGAAAAAAATATGAAGTCCATAAGGGTCCTTTTATACGTATTGACACCGATCTTCGTATTCGCTTTTTCGACGTACTTCACGATCAGTATCATTCTCAAAACACAGCAGACCACGGTCTGTCCCGATATACGGGGAAAGACAGTTGATGAAGCCAAACTACTCGTCCAGAACAGGGGCCTTTCTCTTACGGTCTTGAGATACGAGCGACGAAATGATGTCCCTTATAACCGCATTACGGTCCAAAAGCCTGAGGCCAATATAAACACACGAACAGGAAGGGTTGTCTACGTTATCGTCTCAGAAGGACCAGAGCTTATCAAAACCGCAGGCTTTGTCGGTCAATCATTGGAAAACGCTCAGATAGCTCTCCAGGAAAAGAAACTCACCCTCGATAAGATTATCACAGTGCCTCATATAAAGACAGGTGAAGTCATTGCCCAGATACCCGCTGAGGGAACGGAAGTCCTCGAACAGAGTGGCATAACACTTATCGTCGGGGGAGAACAAAAGACATACTTTTTACTTCCTGACACCAGGAATATGAACGTCGACGACATCACAGAGGAGATGGAAATAAAGAAGATAAGATATAAGACGATTTACGTGAGGGAGGAACGTGGCGCACACGGTGGTTTCGATATTTCCATTCCTCCGAGAACAATATTCAGCAGTTCCGACGAAGTGACAATAAACATATACTGACCACGGAGGATAGCAATGAACAAAATCCGAATAGCCCCTTCCATCTTATCCTGTGATTTTCTGAAGCTCGGACAAGAGATAAAAGACGTGGAAAAAGCAGGAGCAGACCTCATCCACATCGATGTCATGGACGGCCATTTTGTCCCGAATATTACCATAGGTCCCATGTTTGTAGAGGCCATCAAAAAGATTGCTTCAGCGCCTCTCGATGCCCATCTCATGATAAGAAACCCGGCTAAATTTGTCCAGGATTTCATTGCGAAAGGCGCTAATATCGTGACGATTCACGCGGAAACGGACAAGCACCTCTTCAGGACCCTTGATGTCATAAAATCGAGCGGGGCACAAGCCGGTGTATCCCTCAATCCGTCGACCCCCCTCAGCTATTTGGACCATGTTATTCACGTCGTGGACCTCGTGCTGATCATGACCGTCAATCCAGGTTTCGGCGGTCAGGCATATATCCCTTCTATGGAAGAAAAGATAAAGAACGCACGGAAGATGATAGAAAAAACAGGCAGGGAGATTGCCCTTGAAGCTGACGGCGGCATCAAGGCCGACAACGTCAAAAAGGTCGTCCGCGCAGGCGCTGATGTGATCGTTATGGGCACAGAGATTTTTCACAGTACGAATTACAGGGCCAAGATTCAGGAGATACGAAAGAAGATCGGACCATAGCGCCAGATTACATGAAATTAGAAAAACAAAAAACATATAAGACAGTTTACGAGCTTGCCTGTAACGATCTCATCGCTTCCGATCACGAGCAGAAGTGCGCTGATGCCGGTCTCAAATGCACACAAGAAGGGCATAAGACAATCATAGAGGTTCCCTACTTCGACGAAATCATCACCATGAACATCCCTCGGTGTTCCTTTGAAAGTTCAAAAAAAACAAACGTTACCCTCGTCACCAAGATCATCATTTTGCATTATATCAACAGCGCCTCGGGTATTCCGCTTGCGGGGGAAAGGGTCGCTTACGGAGACATCCCGCAATGTATGCACTACGAACCTGTTTTTGCGAAGAGGGTTTTGAAACCGCTCCAGAATGCCTTTCGGTATGACAAATACGCCTTTCTTGAGGCAGGCACGGCACTCGGTGGCAAAAAGGAAGAATACGGCGACGCGTCGTTCACCCTTTTCGCCTTTCCTAAAATCCCCATTACTTTTATCATCTGGGAAGGAGACGAAGAATTTCCGCCTTCCGCGAAGGCCCTTTTCGATCCTTCCGTTACGGGATATCTGCCCCTTGAAGATATCGTTGTAATCGCCAAGCTCGCTGCATCAAGGATTTTGAAAACCGCACATAAACAGCATGTGGATGAAACGGGTGATGATCTTTAATACGAAGTCGCCTTCATTCATCTGGCTTTGTTTTCTCCTCGTCACACTCCTCTATTACTGGGGCTCCCGCCACCCCCTCCACGAGCAAAACCAGCTCGGGTCATCCCCTCACCTCGTCTTGCTCGCGCCTAAGCCTGTTCTCCAGCAAGGGGGCCTGCTCCTCGGGGTCGCCTGGGTGCACTCTGGGAGCCATTTTTGAATGAACCTGGTACAATCCCATGTTATAACTCACAAGTCTTATTGCTTAAAATGTCTTTGACTATTCCCGGATGAGATGTCAAAATTACAAAAGAATTGACGAGGAGACACTTGGTTACGCGGGGTACCATAGGCAGGTACATACTTTTTTGCGAAACAAAGGAGCGGCTATGAAGAAGGTCCTTGGAATTGTAGGAAGTCCCAGGAAGAAAGGGAATACGGATATCCTGGTCGCCGGTGTGCTTGAAGGCGCACGAGAAAAGGGAGCAAAAACGGAAGCCATCTTTCTCAATGATTTACATATTGCAGAATGCGACGGTTGTCATCTCTGTTGGAAAGGAAAGCCCTGCAGCAAGAAGGATGATATGAACGACCTGTATCCGAAGATCATTGAAAGTGATGTTATTATTTTTGGTACTCCTGTCTATTGGTACGGCCCCACAGCGCTCATGAAAGGCTTTATTGACCGTTTTGTCTATTTTAATTGCCCTGAGAACAGGCTGAAAATAAGGGGCAAGGATGCGGTGTTGGCTGTTCCCTTTGAAGAGGAAAATCCTGATACCGCAACAGCCCTCATAACGTTTTTCGAGAAAAGCCTTGACTACCTGGGAATGAACATAGTCAGCAAGATTATTGTCCCCGGTGTTACCCTCAAGGGAGAAATCGTTAAGAAGGACGATCGTATAAGAGAAGCCTTTGAACTTGGAAGGAGATTGGCCCAATAGGTGCATAGGGCCCAAAAAAACAACACCAACAGGAATAAGAGTATGAAGACGAACAAAAAGAGGTTCAACCAACAACAAGCAAAAACACAAACGTTTGATAATTCAACACCACATCTAGCTTCCAAATACGATCTCCAAGTGAGAAATACAATTCCTTATTACGATGATTTTCACAGAGAGACTATCCATTTCATCAAAACAACGGGCGTGCGCCCTCGACTCTGGCTGGATACGGGTTGCGGGACAGGCTCATTGGTAGAACAAGCCTTTGATCTATTCAAAGAGACAACATTCATCCTGGCTGATCCTTCCGATAAGATGATGAATGAAGCAAGGAAGAAATTCCAGGACACGAAAAAAGACGGGAGGATCAGGCTTCTGGAGTCCGTTTCAACGGAAAACCTCACATTGAAGGTAAAGTTCGACGTAATCACGGCCATACAGTCTCATCACTATCTGTCAAGAACAAATAGAAAGAAAGCCACCAAAACCTGTTACAGTTTACTCAAGAATAAAGGCCTGTACATTACATTCGAGAATGTCCGGCCATTTTCAAAGCAGGGGATAGAAAATGGGAAAAAATACTGGTCGGATTTTCAGCTTTCAAAAGGCAAAGACGTGGTGGCTGTCAGAAACCATATGAAGCGTTTTGATTCGGAGTACTTTCCAATCACCGTGGAGGAACATTTGAAACTGTTGAAGGCCTGCGGGTTTCAAACGGTGGAATTATTCTGGTACTCTTACATGCAAGCCGGTTTTTACTGCATAAAATAAACGTAGAGGATACTGACTGATAAAAATATCCGTTATATCTCTCGGCTGTCCTACCAACGTCAACCAACATAAGACAACGTCAATCATTTCAAGGCTTCTCCAAAAAAGAGCATGTGTGTTTATTACACTGCCTTTTACCATTTTATGTTGTTTCGTTAGAAATTTCGTTAGAAAACATCGAAAAAAAGACAGGAGGTGTGCAATGAACAATCGAAATGAAGAAGCCACGCCGCCAATCCCAAGCATCAAGAGAATAGTTAATATTTGGTGGGCCTTGGGCATGACAAAACATCGAAACGGGACTAAGCTCATGAAAAACATCGACAATGCAGTCAGACGCTTACGCCTTGGCACATTTTTTGACGACAAAAGCGATTATCTCGAATACAGGGGTAGGCGGTTTACGGATGAGGAAATTGTGCGGGCGATCAATAATTTTGCGCTTCCGCTACCAATCCGGACTATGAGCCAACACCCGGAGGCTATAAAAATTATTTGCGTTCAATGTCTCTCTTGGCTTTCTTCTACGATGACTACGCCACGGATGGTAATCGATCGTTGTTTCTTAACTATCTTGATAGTCGCCCGCCTCTCTGGGAAAGATCGGTGAGAGAAATCCCCGACCCTGATCCACACATTACAAACATTTTCAAGAGCCTCTATACAGAGAAAGTTCTTGGTGGTGCGGAAGCGAAACTGACTTCACGCGATATGAACAACCTCAAAAAGGCTACAGCGCGCACGATGCAATTTTTCAGCAGGCATAAAGACAAAATGATAGATTATGTAAGATCAGGCGGTGTACAAGGTTTCGCGCGCATTGTTTGCCGTGCCCTTCGCGACAACGTCGATGATTCTGCATACGGTGATTGGACAGAGGTAACGTCTGGATGGTTTTGCAGTGATGTGTTGTTTGACAATGCCCTGCCAAGATATCTCAACGGGCAAGATATCTTTGGTTCAGAAAATGATTTTGTTTATATCTGCTGCAATCAAGCGAGGGATTGAATGGAAAAACTAAGTAGATGACTTCGCAAGCATCGGCGGTCTTAGAGCCTTGCACCAAGACACGGTAGCCATAAATGCTCTGGTATTCAGGAGTTTTCAGCGACGTGGTTGGGCCAATGTTGATAAATTGAAACAAACATTAGATGTACCTGAAATGCCTGACGATGAGAACACTACACTGGAAAACCTCAAGAAGTTGGCAAAGAAATGTGATAAGATCTCTATTATTTTTGATGGGTTGGTCTGTGAGGATGACGAGACAGCATGCGAGAAATCAGGAAAAGAAGATGCCTTTTTGATTACATTGACAAGGCATTGATGGATCATGGCTATAGAACGTACTTGTCTAAAGACGGCAAGACGGGATTTGCCATTGCACCCGATGGTGACTTGGCAAACGTGTTTTCACTGAACCACAACGGGTGGAATGCAATAGAGTTAGGCATTAAAGAGGGTGCAACAAAGTTGGATTGCTTCGATGGGAAGCTTCCGAAAATATATGCAGAGCATGGATTTGTCGAATACAAGCGGGAAGCAAATTGGACGCCCGGTGAACCCGATAATGTATACATGCACTTGCAAGGAGCAAAAACAATGAAGGACAAGCAAGACGAAAAAACAGACTTGGAAAAATTCAGAGACAAGAAACGTCATGAAATGATCGAATGGATGAAGGAGCACGATATTACATATGAACAGGCAGAGGATGCGGTAATAGATATGATAGGAAAAAAGAAGAAGGGAGAGTAAATGCAGATAGAAGACCCAAAATGTATCAAGAGAAGTTGCAGGCACGTACTGGGTATCAAAGAGTTCAAGGGTAGTCCTGTACCTAAGTTGTATTGCAAGGCATTTCCTAACGGCATACCTTATGAGATTGCCAATGGCAACAACAGGCACTACGAGCCATTCTCGGGTCAAGGCAACGATGTAGTGTATGAAAAGGGTGAAATGTTTGCAGAAGAGGAAGGCGAGGAATAGATTATGGTAACGTTCAAGACGGTAGCAAGAGTTGTAGGATGGAGGAAGGTTTGGTGAGAAAAGATATATGGCCACAAATATATATTGGCAAGTACAGCGAGGAGAAAATAGATTGGCGCACTATTCTTGCCGATGAACCCGATGATGATGATGACGAATTACGTCCTACGTCACCGGACGTTATAGCAATATTAGGCTTCGATCCAGTAGAGGAATTCGGCCCACGTGATGGTGGATTAGGCAAGAAGAAGAAAACAGTTAATGGTTCAACTACGATATCCCCTAAGATACGCTTAAATCCAGATCATGAAGGAAAAAGTAAGTAAATTAAGTAGCGGGGGCGGGAACTGCTACGCTATTTTTTATCTATTTTAGGAAAAGTGATATTATCGAGGCCTTCGTTTTAACCATACTATCTTTAAAAAAATAGATAAATATGCTATCAATCTCGTAAAAAGCGGTACAGCTATCGTTGCCACGAAATAAACGGGTGTTTTAAAACCGTCGTAACTTGGCGGAGGCAGGAATCTCATGTCGGCTCGAAATACGCCAAATCTTAGCAGACTCCCATTGCAAGCCCCTTGTTTGAGGCTGATCTTGAAAATACCTGTGAACTCGTTTCAAAAGCTCATGGCAGTCGAACAAGCACAGTGGTAAATACTTCAAACTTTCAGGTTAAGATGTTCTCTTTGAATTTCGGTTAATTGAAGGCTGTTCAATATATGTTTAGTGATAAAATCCTTCAGCTCTTCTTCAGTGTCTATGTTTGGCTGTACGCTTACGACTCTCAGGAGACTCTCAGCACTGGGAATATCGAGACTTGCCCTCGGACCCACGTCATACTCAGGGTGACCGCTCGCCTTATCATGTCCAGAACTGGTCTGCATACGGCAACTTGTTTAAAATAGCTAATCACGATTGAACTCCTCCTTGTTGCTACTTAGTCACACGTGCTACACGGTTTTGCCTGATAGACGTGCCACCAGGATCGATAGATAATATACTCCAAGAAGCCTTGAAATGGCAATTTGCATATGTCTCCTCTACATACCACTTTCACTCTTTTTTTCGCTGTGTATATCGCAGTTTTTAAGAAATAATCGGGTGTTTACGATTGATCAATACCTTCTTTTGGTGAGGGAATAAAGGTTCATCCGGTTCTTGCTTTCTTCCTGAAATCGTTGCCCTGCGTGCCTTCCGAAACTATGAAGATTTCAAGTGGTACTCGATATATTAGATCGACAATTTTCTCCTTGAATTTTGCCAACGATTACGGGAAAATTTTAAAAGCTCAGAAGCAATATGTTCATGACAAGATCTCGGGCATAATGAGGGACAATGCTAAATATATTTCTTTGTATTCCTGGCCACTTTTATCCTCTTAACCTGTATATATTTTCATGAAATTCATGAGGAAATGTCTTGGCCCACGCAGCAAGTTTCCTTTCTAACTATCATCTCTAGGTATACTTGGAAAGCATCTTTAGGCGAGCCGGGGAATGAGTCATTACCGTTCACCGGATAACACAAAGATCATCTAAAGCCCTGCTGGGTTTTTGAGCATGGAACGGCTGGACAGGACAATACCCCGAACATGGCTTGGAGTAAGGCATAATGCTGAAGCACAAGAGTTAAGTACTAACTTCGGAGGGTGAACTATGAAAGATTTGAGAGACTTTATAGCCAGATGCGAGCAGGAGGGTGAACTCCATCGTATTAAGGCAGAGGTAGACTGGAATTTAGAACTATCCCATGTAGCTAAAAGAAACGAGGAGTTGGGAGGTGGCTCAGCCCTCCTCTTTGAAAATGTCAAGGATTATAAAATACGGTTTTTATAAGCGCATTCACAAGGCCTAAGAGGATGGCCATTGCCATGGGAATGCCAGTGCATTACTCCATGCAGGACCTATGTAGTAAATAAGATGAGTTTTTTACCGTCACCAAAGAGCTTACAAAACCAAGGTTGGTAAAAAAGGCTCCCCTGATGGAAAATATGCGAGCAGGGAGCAAGGTGAATCTCTATGACCTGCCGGCTCCTTTCTTCAATACGCTGGATGGGGGAAGATTTATCGGTACCGCTGTTTATCTTGTTACCAAAGACCCGGAAACAGGATGGATAAACCTTGGAACTTACCGGATGCAGGTTCACGAGAAGAATAAGTGCGGTGTTCAGATAATTAAAGGCAGACACACAAACATAGATGCTCAGAAGTATAAGGCAAAGGGACAAAATATGCCTGCCGTAGCGGTAATTGGAGGCGACCCACTGTTATATCTTGTTTCGAGTTGCATGGTTCCCGCTCAAACAAACGAATATGATATTGCGAGCACATTGCGAGGGGAACCTATAGACATTATAGAGAGTGACGTAACAGGCCTGCCTCTTCCCGCATACGCGGGAGTTGCCCTGGAAGGTGAGATTGACCCAAACAACCTTGTAATGGAAGGTCCATTTGGTGAGTACACTGGTTATTATTCGGGCAAACCGTCACCAAAAATCTTTCTCGATGTGAAAAGGATTCTGCATCGGAACAATCCGATTTTCTGGGCAACCGCTGTTGGAAGGCCTCCCAATGATGTTGTCATGATTCAATCATTGAACCGGACTGCGAGCCTGTGGGCAGATTTAAAAGATATGAAGATTCCAGGAATAAAGGCCGTCCATATTCCCTCTTCGTCTTCCGGGAGATACTGGGCAATAGTATCCGTCAAACAACACTATCCGGGACATTCTATGCAGGTAGGAACGGCAGTCATTTCTACTACTACAGGCAGTTATGGTCTTAAGGGAGTCATTGTCGTGGGTGATGATATTGATGTCGAAAACTGGGACCAGGTTATATGGGCACTTTCGGTGAGATTTGAGCCCGCGCGGTGCACGCAAATCATAAATAGGGGACGCTCGACCCCCTTGGATACCGTCTCTCCCTGTTGCAACACGCGAGATTACCTCAAGAATCATCATGGACGCATGCACGCCTTATGAATGGAAAGAAGTACCAATTCCTGTTGACTTAGATAAGGCAACATCTGAAAAAGTAAAAGAGGTGGAAAGAATTTTTTCCTGAATAAACTGTCCCACAATCTTCTGGGGGACGATAGACTAGAGCAAAGGGAGCAGCTTTTTAGCTCCCTTTTGCTCATCGGGATAGCAGCGGGAGGCAGAAGGAAAAGGACATCAAAACAGAATCTGAAATCGTGTAAGGTACTAGAATAACGCGTATAGAATTAAGGAGTGGTCTGATGATAGTGAAGACAAAAACAAACTTTTCAGGTGAAATGTTGTTCGAAATGGAATCACCAACCCTGAAAAATGTATTAATTGAGTTGTTTGAAAAGGTTGGCGTTCCTATCTATTCTGCTGAAAAAGAGGAGATTCAGGGCGACTTTAAGATTTATTTGAATGGTGTTGAGTGTGACGATCTTGCTGACGGCAATGTGTTGCTGAAGAATGAGGATGAGGTAGAAGTGACAATGGTTATACTAGGAAGAGGATGAAACTCCGTAATTACGAAACGGTATCGAAAGGGTTTTTTTCATCCCTACTAAGAAGGAAGATTATGCTGAAAGAACGCCGTTTTGGTACTGTACAAAGGGGGGCGATTGAGGATACGAGCCAAATAATGGAAACTTGTTGCATTTCACAATTTGGTCTCACACACTTTAATCAAGGAGGGAAAATGAAAAAAATATTCTGTATACAAAATACCTTTTTGGGCTATGTGTTTTGCTTTTTTCACCATATTCGTTATGACGGCGTCGAATGTGTATGCCACTGAAGGCGGCGGATCGGCATATGCCAGTGGTACAGAGTATATTACCGTTGATGCTCCTTCTCTTGAGCAGGCCTTAGAGCAGGTAGGGATAAAAGACAACGATTCATATGAGATCGTAGGAGATCTTTCCAAGGATAGGAGCCTCAAATCAGCCGTTCCTGACGATATCTTGTTTGGTAGATAAGGGTTAATTCCATCTCAGCATGGGTGCTCCACGCCGGTCATAGAGATTGTGTTATTCTCTATTTCGATAGGTAGTTCCTTTATTTGAAATCATTTACCTGCAGGTGAACAAGGCCCTCCACTTCTTCCTTGCTCAATATCCCCTCGTATTGACGTAGACTGCAAGATTTAACTCAAAAAGTGCGACCAGCCCTCAAAGACGAAATGCGTTATTCTGAGGAAATGTTTCGCCAATGCCAAGCAACTTATGGCATTTTTACATAAAAGGTCCGCAATCGTTAAAGCGTATGCAGAGATTGAATCGTAAAACATTTTGGCATATACTCTAGCTCTGAATTATTCTCCAAAAGTCCAGGGCCGAAGAGGATTAAATAATGAAAGCAATAGAGAAGGCGAGATACGTATGCGCGATGGCATAATATTGCGTGTTGATATTTTCCGTCCCGATGACAGGCAAAAGCATCCTGGGCACCAGGGAGGACGGGCCTCGCAAAGCACCTCAAGGCAAACACGATGATAAGCTATGTCATAAGCAGGCTGCTTCAAGGATTATTTTTGCTATTGGCATTATCCATAGTGATATTCGCGTTAACCCGGATTACAGGTGATCCCGTGGGTCTCCTTCTACCACCGGATGCAAGCAAGGAGCAAGCAGCCAAGGTGGCTCAAGCCCTGGGCTTGGATAAATCTTATCCCGTGCAGTACTGGAACTTCGTGAAAGGCATCACAAGTTTGGATTTTGGTGATTCCATACGAAGCCACAAGCCGGTCACCACCCTGATCAAGGAACGCTTACCGATCTCTGCTAAATTGGCTGCGGGCGCCACCCTATTTGCCCTTGTTTTCTCCTTGCCCCTCGGTGTTGCTGCTGCCTATCGAAGGGATACGTTGTGGGACCTGTGGGCGAAAGGCCTTGCTGCTCTGGGACAGTCCTTGCCCCTTTTTTGGTTTGGAATTGTTATGATTCAAATCTTTTCAGTGCGCCTGAGCCTCTTCCCCCTGCGGGTGGGATCGATAGTGTGAAGAGTTACATCCTGCCTTGCGTTACTCTCGGTATATTTTCTTTGGCTGGATTTGTCCGTCTTATCCGCTCCAGCATGCTTGAAGTATTAGATGAGGATTACATAAAACTATCTCGATTGAAGGGATTATCGGAGTGGGTTGTCGTGTGGAAGCACGCCTTAAGAAATGCTATCTCACCTGTTCTCGGTTTTGGCGGCATCATGTTTGCGGTCCTCATCGAAGGGGCGGTAGTGGTAGAGGTTGTCTTCTCCTTACCCGGGATCGGGCGCCTCGTCTATGAAGGTATTACGGGCAGAGATTTTCCTGTTGTTCACGGGGCAGTACTTGCGGTGGCGGCCATTGTTATCTTGG
>CAVWHH010000015.1:0-504471 GCA_963754785.1 uncultured delta proteobacterium
TCATACCTTTCAGATCTAAATATTCCATGTACCTATTTTAAAAAAAAATCTCCTTAAGAGCAAATGAATTATGTGAATGTATTCATGTTTATAAATAGAGGCATCTCATGATAGTCAATTTTTATCTTAATTCTTGCCTTCATGTTATTATATTGGTTCCAAGGAGACTCTTATGAGAAAGAGAAATTCATCTATCATGCAAGGGTTGATTATCGCGGTAACCGTAATATTGATAGTTCGTATGCAGAGACGCCCATGAAGGGATACACGTCCTGATCCGATGGTCAATGAAACTGACGTGATCGACAACGACATGGATGCCGGTCACGAAAAATTCGATAACTTGAAAGGTTTCTAAATAAGATCGTTTTCCTGCCGAAAAAGCATACCATTGAGATCAGTTCTCAGATGGAAACTCTTGGGACATGTTTTGTATTCTGGAGAAACCACATCCATCACCTTCAACGCCAAAGCAGAATGCCCATATATGGTCTATGCCGATATTGTTTCCGGCTACAGAGGAGAGGTTACGTCAAAGATAGAGATACAGACGAATAGATCGCTCCCAGAGATGTAATGTCTTTACGTTCGGAAAATATTTCTGTAGACTGATTTCTCTCTGCAGCCGTCGAGCCCTCGATCAACTGAGTACTTTTTGAGAAAGACATTTGAATTTATACAGCGAACAAAACGGGAAGCGCAGTGTATACGCTCCCCGTCTGATCTCTGTTTGTGCAGGTTACCTGCTCAGTTTTGTTTTAAAGACTTCGATGAGTTTCGGAACGACCTGTTTGTAGTCACCCACAACACCAAATGAAGCCGCTTTGAAGATGGGCGCATCGGGGTCTTTGTTGATGGCAACGATACAATCCGATGTCCTCATGCCGGCCAGGTGCTGGATTGCCCCTGAGATGCCGCATGCCACATAGATTTTCGGTTTTACAGTCTTGCCGGTCTGCCCTACCTGGTGCTCGTAAGGTATCCAGCCTGAGTCAACGGCTGCGCGGGATGCACCGAGGGCACCGCCAAGCACATCGGCAAATTCTTTCAGAACCTTGAAACCTTCTTCTCCGCCCACACCACGGCCGCCTGAAACAATGATATCAGCTTCAACGAGGTTCACTGCGGTCAATGACTTAATAAACTCGGTAACCTTCGTGTTCAGGTCTGCCTCTGGTAATGAGAAAGCCTCTTTAACCACTTCGCCGCTCTTTGACGCATCCTTCTCCGGCATTGCGAACGCTTTTGGTCTCACCGTTGCGATCTGGGGCTGTGCCTTTTCGTTTACCACAGAGATCATGAAGTTCCCGCCGAATCCGGCCCTTGTCATTTTCAGTTTGCCACCGTCTATTGTGAGACCAATACTGTCCGTACAGAGGCCAAAACCAAGATTGGCTGCCGCCGCCGCCGATACGTCCACACCCTGGCTTGTGCCCCTGAAGAGAGCCACTTCTGGTTTATATTTTTCAAGAAGGAAGCTCGCCGCTTTTGCGTAGGGTTCGCTCCTGAACCCTTTAAATACCTCGCCCTCAACGGCAAATACTTTGGAAGCGCCATAGGCAAAGGCTTCTTTTGCAAGGTCATCTACTTTATCTCCGATAACGAAGGCACAGACGTTAGAACCAAAACCGTCTGCAAGCTGCTTGCCGATACCGAGAAGCTCAAAAGACATTGGTGATATGCCACCGTCTTTATGTTCTATATATATCCAAACATCATTAGCCATTGTTCTCCCTCCTCACTATTTTATGACTTTCAGGTCTATCAGTTTGTCAGTAAGCGTATTGACAATCTCTTCCACTTCGCCTTTCAAGATCTCTCCTGCTCCCCGCGGGGGTGGCACAGCGATCTCAACGACCTTCGTGGAAGAACCTGCAGCGCCCACTTTATCTGCGTCCACTCCGAGGTCACCGGCATTCCATTTCGGGATCTCGGTCTTTGACGCCTTCCTGATACCCATAAGGTTCGGGAGTCTCGGCTCGTTAATACCCTTGATAACAGACACAACAGCCGGCAGCTTTGCTTCTATGACTTCGTTACCGCCCTCAATGGCCCTCTCAACAACGATCTTCTTTCCTGCCGCGTCAATCTGACGGACTTTTGAGACATAAGTAAGCTGACTGAAACCGAGAATGGCTGCCAGTTGTGCGCCAATAACTCCTGTGTTGCCGTCTGTTGACTGCTTTCCGCAGAAAATAATATCAACATCGCCGATCTTTTTCACGGCAGAAGCAAGCACAGAGGCAGTGGCAAAGGTATCGGATCCCGCAAACACCGGATCAGTAAGCTGATATACGGAATTTACAGTCAATGCGAGGGCGTTTCTCAGTACATCGGCCGCCTTATCTGGCCCCATCGTTATAGCTACAATCTCACCATCATAGTTTTCCCTCGTAAGAAGCGCCTCTTCCAGAGCAAATTCATCAAATGGGTTGGTAATCGAATCCATGCTTTCTCTCGCTAAGGCACCCTTCGGGATGTTCCATTTGACCTCCGCTTCAGTGTCAGGAACCTGTTTTAAACAAACCGCTATCTTCACAGTGTCCTCCTTGAATAGTATTATTCACCAATATAGGTGGCTTTTCTTTTTTCTACGAAGGCAGTCATTCCTTCCTTCTGATCTTTTGTGGCAAAGCACAGTCCGAAATTTTCCGCTTCTAATGCGAGCCCTTGTTTACCAGAAAGTGATTGACTCTTATTGATACATTCTTTCGCCAGTCTGATTCCAAGTGGGCCATTCGTTTTGATTTTTTCAGCAAGGGCCATGACTTCATTCATGAGCTGATCATGAGGCAAAATTTTGTTGATAAGCCCTAACTCATAGGCCTCCTGAGCCGTGATCGTTTTACCGGTAAATATCAGTTCCTTCGCCCGTGCGAGCCCCACTACCTTGGCCGTCCGCTGTGTCCCGCCAAAACCCGGATGGATGCCGAGTGTCGTTTCCGGGAAACCAATCTTCGCTTTATCGGAAGCATAGATAAAGTCACAGGCAAGGGCGAGTTCAAAACCACCACCTAGTGCGAAACCGTTTACCGCTGCGATAACCGGCTTTTCCATATTTTCGAGAGTATTCATCGCCTCATGACCACGCGCTGAAAAGGCCATTCCCTCAAGAGCTGTCAGGTCCTTCATCTCCACGATGTCCGCGCCTGCGACAAAAGCTCTATCCCCTTCCCCCGTAACAATCACAATCCTCACATCTTTGTTGGCATTGAGCGACTCACCGGCGTGCTTAATCTCAGTCAACGTCTCCGAATTAAGCGCGTTGAGAGCCTTTGGTCTGTTAATTTTCAAAATGCCGATGCCCTCTTTTATTTCAACGATAATATTTTTATACTCCATGATTTTACGCCTCTCTTTCGAGGACCGCCGCAAGTCCCATGCCGCCACCGATGCACATGGAAACAAGACCGTATTTCAGGTTCAGTCTCTGCATTTGGTAAAGGGCTGTAGTAGTGAGCCGCGCACCAGTACATCCGATGGGATGACCAAGCGAAATCCCGCCTCCGAACATGTTGCATTTGTCTGTGTTCACGCCAAGTTCTTTAATGCAGGCCAGCGACTGGGAGGCGAACGCTTCATTGAGCTCAATAAGATCGATCTTATCGATGGTAAGGTTCGCCTTCTTCAGAGCCTTTTTGATAGCTGGAATAGGACCGAGGCCCATGAATGCTGGATCAACCCCGCCGTTAGCCCAGGAGATAATCTTGCCCATAGGCTTAATGCCCAGTTCCTTTGCCTTCTCTTTGGACATGAGCACTACTGCCGAAGCCGCATCATTGAGACCCGAAGCATTACCGGCCGTAACGGTTCCATCTTTCTTGAACGCGGTGGCAAGGGAAGCCATCTTTTCGAGCGTTGTATCCATGGGCCTTTCATCGGTATCGAAAACAATGGAGTCACCCTTCTTCTGAGGAATCACCACAGGCACGATCTCGGCCTTGAAAAGACCATCCTTGATGGCCTTCCGCGCCCTCTGATGGCTGATGAGGCCGAAAGTATCCTGTTCTACCCTTGATATGCCGTATTTTGCTGCGATATTCTCAGCGGTCAAACCCATATGATACCCGTAGAAAATTTCCCAGATACCATCGAGGACCATGAGGTCAATGGCCTTGGTATCAAACATCCTTGCGCCGAATCGCAAAGAAGGCAGAGCGAAAGGAGCCTGACTCATGTTCTCCATACCACCGGCCACTACGACATCGTTATCGCCAACCATAATCGATTGCATTCCGTTTATAATAGCCCTGAGCCCCGATGAACAGACCTTGTTGATCGTGTATGCCGCTGTCTCTTTCGGCACGCCGCCCTGAATGCTTGCTTGCCTTCCGGAGTTCTGGCCAAGACCAGCCTGAAGAACGTTTCCCATGACCACCTCGTCGATGACGACCTCTTTCAGGCTGCTGTCGTAATCATAGTTTTTTGCTTCCAGTTCCGTATCGGTCTTCCCTCCAAAGATTGCGGGGGCGAACTCTTTGTCTTTACTCTTGGAAGGCCTTATCCCTGCTCGTTTTATCGCTTCTTTTATGGCTATTCCGCCGAGCTTTACTGCGGGCACATCCTTAAGAGACTGACCAAATTGGCCAATCGCCGTTCTCACGCATGATACAATAACTGCCTCTTTCATAAGAGTCTCCTTTCATTTGAAAAAATTTTCACAATCTTTTATCGTAATTACGAGTATTTGTCAACGATTTTAATGCGATTTTATCCCTCACGGCGATCTTATGAGCATGACCCCTTTTCCAAGCCGATTATTGCATGAAATCTTTCCCCACTGAAACCTTGAGATATTCGGCTAATATATGCTAACATAGCACTGATTTCAAACAGAATACCCAAAAATCCCTGAAAGGAAATGCATACCATGAACATACCACCAATCAATCTCAAGGCCCAATATAAACTGGTCAGAAAGGAAATCCGGGCCGGCATCAAGGAAATACTTGACGAACAGCAACTGATTCTCGGCAAATACTGCAGCAAATTAGAACGGCAGATTTCTGATTACACCGGTGTTCCCTATACCATCTCGTGTGCCAATGGGACTGATGCGCTCATCCTGGCGCTCATGGCCCTCGGTATCAAACCTGGTGACGAGGTGATCACTACCCCCTATACGTTTTTTTCTACGGCAAGTTCCGTTGCTATATTGGGCGCAAAGCCCGTTTTTGTCGATATTGATGAGGCAACCATGAACATCGACCCCGCTCTCATCGAAAAAGTCATTACGCCGTGCACAACGGCCATCACCGTTGTGCATCTCTTTGGCAAGATCTGCGACATGGACCGCGTCGTCGCCATCGCTCATAAACACAACCTGTCTGTTGTTGAAGATTGTGCCCAGTCCCTGGGTTCCCGTAAAGGCGGTGTTATGTCGGGCGCTTTTGGCGATATCGCTGCTACAAGCTTCTATCCCACGAAAAACCTAGGTGGTATTGGCGAAGGTGGCATGGTCTACACAAAAAGGGTTGACCTCGGCGAGAAGGTGAAAAAACTCCGTATCCATGGTATGGGTAATCAGTATTACCATGAGATGATAGGCCTCAACAGCCGCCTCGACGAGATCAAAGCATACGCGTTGACGGCCAAATTCCCCCATCTAGAATCGTGGAACAGAAAGCGCAAAGAGAATGCTGCCTACTACAACGCACAGCTCAAAAGATTACCTCTTAAGCTCCCCGTTATCGACGATGACACATCGCACATCTTTCATCATTACGTCATACGGACGCAAAGGCGAGACGAGCTGCAAAGCTTTCTGAAAGAACGGGGCATCATGACAGGGGTGTACTACCCTCTTCCACTCCACCTCCAACCATGCTTTATATATCTGGGGTATAAAGAGGGCGATTTCCCCATCGCGGAGAGATCAGCAAAAACCAGCTTGGCGTTGCCAGTTTATCCGGAACTAAAAAAGGCCGAACGCAAATATGTTGCGGAAACCATCGGGGCTTTTTTTGATAAATGATAGTCGCGCAAAGGCATGCCCTCCGCTAAAAGTACTTCAGGATATGGCTCTGGACGGTTTCATCTCGATTAAAAGGGTCACATATTCGGGAAGTAGCGCCGCGTCATATTCATACCATTTCTAAGTCGAAAATAGAACGAAGATTACAAGAAGGAGCCTCCGAAGGTGTATATGGAAATACATCGAGGCGAGCGGCGATGCGATATGCTTTCTTATATGAATGAATTTGAATTGATATTTAAAATGGGTACTTTCCGCCTCAATCCTTTTGCGAAGCTCTGGTTTCATTCCTCCACGCGACACAAGATCGACCTTACAGTGTCTATGCTATAAAAGCGGCTTATCGGGGATACAGTGCCTCCTCAAAACTCTCGGCAGGTTCACAAAACTGTGCCCAATTGAATGATCAAGATCAATAACGATATAGGTTAACTCCGGACAGTCTGTTCGCCACGCACCATGGAACCAAAAAGGCAAATCGTTCTTGACCCCGCCCCTTTTATCGTTTTCCTCTTCGGATTGCCTGAATCAGATCATCAAGACGTTGCAAAAAGCGGGAGCGGTCCCGCGTATGGTAGGGTGGTGACCAACCGGCTGTGTTCCCCGTGTCCCGCAAGAACGTCATAATATCTCTGTGCGAAAGGGCATCTCCGATAGATTCTTCCGTGAGAACACGGCCATTAGGGTCCAAGACGCGGGCTCCCATCTTGATGCACCGCGAAGCAAGGGGAATATCGGCGGATACCACCACATCGTTCCCGGTAATATGCTCTACAATCCAATCGTCTGCAGCGTCCATACGGTCAGTCACTACCACCCTTTCAACCAATTGGTATCTGGGGATCCGCATACTGGAGTTGGAGTTGGAGACAAGGTAGACCTTGAGTCCATAACGCCTTGCCACCCGGATTACTTCATTTTTGACCGGACTGGCGTCTGCATCTACGTATATGTTAGTCAAACTATTCATCTGCTTCATGGCCGGAGCACACCTGTGCCCCTCTTCGAGAGAATATTTCCTATCTTGCTTTATGAAGCTCGGCCCATGGGGCTGTGCTTCCATGTAAAGAATGAAGCCCTACCACATAGGTCTTTCGTCGCGGGAACCGCAACACCCTCGCTGCATGCTTTGGTGCACCTCTCGGTGGAGAGCCCTCCTGCAACATATCAACAAACGGTTTTCGCCGGAAACCCGTGTGTCGTGATATAGCCGTGCGACATATGAACTCTGTTCTCGAGTGGCGCAGAAATCGATAACGAACTATCCCACATGCGGATACGCGGGGCAATTGCTTCGACCAGAAGATTAAAGAATGTCGCATCGAAGGACCTTACATCCCACCCCCCCTCTGTGTCTATAGGGGCATTTTCGGTAGGAATAATGCAAAGGCCGCACCGGTCGGATCGAGAAACATGCTGAACCACCCTATATCCGGAATTTCAGTGACATCCGCGAGGACTGTGGCGCCGAGGGATTTTGCCTTTTCGGTGGAGGCTGTAATATCGCTTATCAAAACGTACGGCACCCATTGAGGCAACGCACGAGGCATAGGGCTCTTCATAATACCTCCCCCGGTCCCCTCGCCTACCTTGATGACGGTGTAGTTCATATCCGGGATATCCTCGAGTGTCCAGTTAAACAATTCATTGTAGAATTTTTTCGCCCTCTTCGGGTCCTGTGTATGCAGTTCAATGTGTATGAACGGATTTGCCATATCTTCCCCTTTTTACCATATTGTGAGCACCGCTCGATGTTCATTCGTCCAGAAAGATAGCATCGACCGGACATGATTGAGCGGCCTTGCGGATCAGATCTTCTAACTCCGGGCAAACACTTTCTTTTTTTACCACACACTGATCTCCTTCCATCTTGAATACCTCGGGACAGACCTCTGCGCACACCCCATCGCCCACGCAATCATCATTGACACTTACTTTCATGGTTTCTCCCTTTTTTGCTTCGCGGCCCTTGTTCGTAGCATACGTTTATTAGATAAGGTCTGGATATGGTTCTGTCAAGTCATGCTGTCGCGTACTTGGGAGTGGAATTCACCGGCCCCTTTTTTCTTGTTAGTTTTGCCTCCGTCTAACTGTACATTCGAAAATGAGCAGCTCCATGCTCTGTCGCACTGTGGCCCTCCGAATTTCGATGGGTCAGGTCAATATTACCATGGGGAACCATAATCCCAATAGTGGAGAAATTAAGTTCAGTGCTGGTACAATAAACAGGCAGGTCAATATTACCCCATAAGAAGATACAAGAGAGGATGGGAATATCCATAATCTGTTGCATTTCAAGGGGAAGTTAGATGCAGCAAAATGGTAACGTATCAAAACTTGTAGACAAAAGCGTACCAAGAACAATTGTCGGAATGGCCATCCCGATGCTTGCGGGTACATTTGCCATGACCATGTACCAACTCACAAACGCATGGTTCGTCTCCAGGCTCGGGACCGAGGCGCTCGCAGCCATTTCTTTCACCTTCTCCGTCGTGATCTTCCTCATGCTCCTGATCCGCGGGCTCGGCAGCGGAGCCATGCCACTGGTGGCACACGCCATAGGACAAAGGAACCACAAAAAAGCCGCCATATTCACAACCCACGCGCTTATTCTTGCCGTCCCCTTTGCCGCTGTGATATCTGTCTTGGGCATGTTTACCATCACACCTGTTTTTTCCAGGCTGGGTGCGTCCGGCGACGTGCTTATCTTAATCGTCCGCTACATGAAGGTATGGTATTTAGGTACTGTGGTCATGGTGCTCCAAATGCTTATGTCGGACATCATAGTAAGCACGGGGAACGTAAAGGCTGTCAGTTTTCTCATGGTCAGTAGCACGGTTCTGAACGCGTTTCTGGACATGGGGCTCATCTTTGGTATGTTCGGCATGCCGAAGATGGGTATAGCCGGTGCCGCACTGGCGACAATACTCTCCCAGGCGGCGGTCCTGGCGGTCGCACTTTATATACTAGTCAACAGACTGAAGCTCATCGACACCAGCGCATTAACAATGGGCCCGGTTTTCAAATCATGGGGTAAGATCCTGAGGTTCGGCATACCCGGCTCCATGGGAATGATAATGACCCCGGTATCATTTGCCGTCATTACGAAACTTGCAGCAGGTTACGGCACCGCGGCAGTGGCGGCGATGGGTGTGGCGAGCAGGATTGAAATATTCGCCTTTATGATACCGATGACCGTCGGCATACCGCTCGTTCCTTTTGTCGCGCAGAACTACGGCGCACGCAGGATGGACAGGATCAGAAAGGCAAGAAAAGGGACAATGACATTTGCAGTGCTTTACGGCATCTTTATCGGCCTCTTGCTCATGGTTTTTGCTAAACCCATGGCGAGGCTCTTCTCAACGGAAATAGCTGTCATAAACGTCTTGTGTTCTTACATCTACATTACCAGCATGGGATACGGGATGCTGGAGGTTCACCGCTACTCCGGGTTTACGATGACAGGTACACATAAACCCTTGCGTGCATCCGCGCTTAACATCATGCGCGTTGTGGTTCTGCTGATACCCCTTACCATTGCGGGAAGCGTTTTGTTTAAGCTTGAGGAGATCTTCTGGGGCAGGCTTGTAACCGATATAGTGGCCGGGTTGATTGGAATCTGGTGGTCCGGCAAAATACTGTCGCCGCAATGAAAAACGGGCGCTGGGCTGCGTAACTGCCCACATTAAGCCTTCGGTGCTCTCGCGGAGACCAAGTGTGCGTTCCCTGTTCATCTTTCTTAAATTCTTTGTGTTGAGTTTTACGCCCGGCCAACGGCACCTTGGGGAAAGAGTATCTGTGCCAACCCTGCACAGCCATGTGCTGCTCAACATATGTATATACGCTTCCGCGCCAGCAAGGCTTACAGGACAGCACATCTAATGCTCCCACTTCATGCCATCGGCTATTCACGCCGTGCTATACAACTATCCGGCTAAGCGCCCCGGGTTACTGCGGAGTATTCAATTTGGTCTTGCGCTTCGCTACGTAGGTACCGGTATTACCGTCTACGGGCGCCTCCCATGTTTCCCAATTTCTCCCGAGTCAAAGATAAACCGTCTGTTGCCCAAATGACTCATGATCTCTCTGCACTCACCTGTCGGAGAAATACATAACCAGAAAATAGTATCATAAGATCATTGTAACTATGAGATATAATAGGTATAATAATAATTATTCATCTTCCAAGGAGACGAGCAATAAAATCGCCAACTGCTTTCACGGCCTGTTTGTCCGACAGATCAGGAACAATTTTTTTGGGGCCATAATTCACATAATGGTCGGCGATACGTTCATCCATTTCAACACGTTCATCAATACGCCGTTTTATCACGGCGGCATGGGCACGTTGAGAGACTTCTTCTTTGTCATGCGCGATTACTAGAACAATGCTCTCACAGTCGTCCAAGGCAAACTTTATTTCATTCTGATGGCCTGGAACATTGCCGTTGAACGACTCGTGATCCTGTTTAGGCAAATCGCGTCACCTTTCACAAAAGCCATGGCGTCGTCTTGCCGGAAGTGCTTGGTCGCTTTCAGTTTTCCCTGCACGAAAAAAAGCCCATTTGAAGTTTGATGATAACATTATGGCATCGAGACCGTTGTTGTCGTAAACACCCACCACTGTGTTGGTAGCAGCTACCTGATCGATCCCACAGAGCTTTCGCAGTACAAAGCCGACAAAACACTGCCGATGTTCTTTATCCGTTGTTGTGGGGGAGGCTAGGTGGTATCGAGGGATGAGGCAGATTTGGCATAAATGGTCTCCGGTCTGTCTTGAGGAGCAAGGAATGATTCTGTGTAAGGCTCACGGCTTGTTCCTCTGATCCATTATGCCCGTGGAGTCAGGTCCTGAGTTACCAGTTTTGTATCCATCTGTCTTCCATTCCAAATATACCTTTTCGACATGTCATCAAAGGGAAAGGAGGGTTGCAAGGATCAAAGACTATGCTTCGTAAATCGTGAAGCGGAAATAGCAGAGTACAGAGGGCGGGAGTGGTCATGTATCAGATTTAGCTGTACTTATAGCTATTTTCGATGGATAACGCGAATGCTAAAAGTTGCCAAACGGGGGTGTTGCAGCGCTACGTTGAGTATCGTGTGACCCTGAAGCCGACAAAGTTTGCTACGAAAAGAGCTTCGGTATTAGCCATAAGAGAGAATCCTATTTCTTGTTAGGGCCCCACGTTAATTGGTAGGCCGCGTAAAAGGAAAAGAGGTTGGGTCCGTGAATGTCTGAGCCTGCCGAAAATATGAAATGATGTTTATCGGTAACGTTGATGATGGCTCCCAAATTATAGCCGGTCTCATGTTCGCCATCCCTTGTGGGCGGCGTCTGATGGAATATTTCTCCACCGACCGTGAGCCAATTCACGATGTCCCGTTGGATCAGCCAACCCAGATACCAATAGTTGGTATTGTCCGTGCCGGGATTGAGCCAATAACCTCCGCCTCCGTAGCTCGTCCAGGGACCCCAGCTCTTCTGAAGCCAGATGGGGAGGAAGAGCTGAGAATCGCCATTCCCCAAGCCCCGGCTCTCGTCGCCGGTGGGCAGATGGAGTATGGGAAAGGCTCCCACCATCGGTCGATAATCACCTTCCTGGATGAAACGGTACTTTACTCCAAGCTCGAGATCACCTAGGCCATATAGTGTTGGCCCTCCTCGTGGTTTGTCAAAGGCGGCGGGAACAAGGAGATGAAGCTGCGTGTTGGGCGCTACCCCATAATTCAACTCCAGGTGAGGGGCAGTACCCGACACCCCATCCTTGTCGTTCGCGTACTGGGTCGCGACATAGAACTCCCAGTGCTGGTATTCTACGGGTTCGGGATCGTCGGTCCTGAAAGGAGGACCGGCTAGGAGTGGAGAGGTGATAATAAACGCACCGAGAAGTATACCGACGATTGCTACGAGTAAACGAACAGGGGCCGGCAGCATTATGCCTGTGACTCTGTGGTATAGAAAATGAGGTTCCTGCCCACTCATTTGTTACTAAACGTAATACGGTGTCGATATGGTGTCAACATGGGTATTCCGGTGAATGACCGCCCCGCGGGACGCGGAACTGAGATGATAGATGAGCATGCACCTGTATTGGACAGGACTCATTGAGGAAGACGATGGAAATGTGAAGGAAAACGTCAAGTGTTACCTTAATTGCTAAGGAAAGACGATACAAGTAAAGGTGAAAAGCCTCATTGCGGCTGGGAAGAATATTTCCATTGTACGATCAGGCGTTGTTCCAATCGACTGATCCTTATTTTATGAGACATTACTCCTTTTGTTATCCTTTCTTTCCACGGCGCTCCTGGCCCCCGACCAGGGAAGTAACCCGTTCTCCTTTTTTAAGATCCTTCAGCACCATGTCGCGGCTCATACCAAGTCGCATTCTAAACACTACTACTAATCCCATTGAACACCGTAAGCTATTTTACCCTTTCAGGGTTATTTTCCAGGGTTATAAGGGCACCTTCAAGGGTATCCTCAAGGGGGGGTATCCTCGACCGCTTCCAAACTAAGGAAAGCTTTGTTGTGGAACCATTTTTCATGAATTTCGTCCCAGATATGTTCCGTGGGATTCAGTTCAGGACTATAGGATGGTAATGGATGAAGATGGATGTTGGAAGGGAGTATAAGCTGATTGGATACGTGCCATCCTGCACGGTGCAGGAACAGAAGAATCGATTCATCGGGGTGCCGCAGAGACACTTCTTCAGGAAAGGGCGACATGGCTTCCGTATTTACCTCAGGGAGGATGAGAGAATCTATTACCCCATCACAGGGACTGACTGCCGCAAAGGCATATGTTCCTTCACGAACAAGTTGATGAGCCACTGTTGGGCGAACCCCGGCCGGGGCTTAAGCATCGCTGAGGATTGTTGATTCTGCTGAACCGCCCTTCATCCTGGAACATCACCCTTACCGGTCTGACCTGCGCTATGAGTTTCGGGAAGTTTTTCTAAAGGCTGCTTGCACAACCTGATCTGCTTTTGGATGATGGGGCCGCGGGGCTATTTTACACCAGCCGTGTCTCTCCAGCATCCGATATACCGTTGATTTAGGCACTTTCTGACCTATCAGGTTCTCGTAAGCGGCTTTTATCGCCGTTGCCCCAAATACACCGCCCTTTTCTGCTTCTGTTAAGAAGGGAGAGAGAAGATCTTTCTCTTCTTTGACTGACAGATGCGCATGGTAGCGACCTCCCTTGCCCGATGCCTTCAACGCCTCCTCACCCTGACGTAGAAACTGGGCATGTATTTGTCGGACATAAACCGGGTTCCACCCCAGGGCTTTTCCGATAACCTCCGAGTCAAACCCGAACTCAGCGCGTAACGATATACATTACACTCTCTGAAACTCGTTTTTATTCTTGGCGGATTTGAGCATTTTACAAAGCTTGTCTTTGACTCCTTTGGGAATTGGAGTTTACTTTTGCTCATACCGACCACCTCCTTCAGGTTTGTTGTTCTGAAGGAAATTATATATTAGTAAGTTATAGGATCAACTTAGTATTACAAGGCCCATTGTGAGCGCACCGATAATCGGCCGAAGCAGTTTCTGCACTGCTCGAGCGGGATTTGCCGAGGGCACCGTCAAGCGGTAAGCGTGATTCAGAGAACGCAGAGTAACCATGTGAGTGGTACGAAACCATACGGTCCCGGGTTAACAGGCATATGTAATAGTACTTCATTCCTTGCTCGGAAGCATAGCGAACAGACGGAGCTTCACAAAGTTAGGCCCGGAATACCATCCAGAGGCTCGTCCTCTCAAAGAGGGGTACAGGCGTGCCCGGCAACACCTGTATTCAAATAACCAGGAGGTTACCAGTCTATTACTTCTCTCCTCCTCCAATCGTTTCCCCACTGTTTTTTGAAATAACTGTCAAGTTTCTCCATTAGCTGCCCCCATTCTGTCTTGTAGTCATTTCGCAGGACATCTTCGAGGAGGGGAACCAGTTCACCGAGTTTATCCTTGGGGAGATATGCCATTGCCCCCAAATTATGTGATTTGTTAAGGGCTTCAGGGCTCAGGGCATGGGCTGTAAGCATGGCGACCTTGAACTTACGTGCCACGGCGAGTTCGAGAAGATCAAAACCGCGAACACCCATGATGTCGAGAATGATAAGATCATAGTCCTTCGATTTCAGGAATTCGGCGGCATTTTCATAGTTGTCTGCCTTATCGATTTTGGAATCGGGACCGCACTCAAGGATCTCCTGCTCAACGAGCGTTAACACATCTGGTTCGTCATCAACAATCAGTAGTTTCTTGTGGTTTAGGATCGATTCTGTCATTTTACCTCTCCTTTTTAAAATTTTATCATTTTATTACAAAAGTGAAAGCGTATTGACCGTATGCCAAAGTATACACTTGATTGATACGATATGTAAAATATTTCATACAAAAGAAACAAACTATAGATACTTGCCCAGTTCCGTAACCTCATCATCAATGAGCACCACCAGCTGTTTATTACTGCTGTCTGATTGGCCGGTTGTCAACACGATCTCTCTCGTTTCCCCGCGTCGATCTGCGAGCACAACCCCACGAATTGACCAAGCAGACAATTCCTCGACAAGCGCGTCACTTTCCACTCTCACGCCGCAACCATCACCGACAGCCAGCACGTGTTTGTATACTGTGTTGCTATCCCTGTCGGTATAAAGGACTCCTTCTTGTCCGCCAATGCCAAGAACACTGCCGTACGCATGAGACCTGACGGTAATGAAAAACTCCTTGCCGTTGTCTATGACCCTGTACGTATTCGATACACCGGATGCGTCAGGGTCTATATCGGTTGCTGGCCCTCCTTGCTTTCTTATTCTGATTTCCATCTTTAAACATGCTATCAAGGGTGGATCGGAAAGGCAAGGGTTTTAATAAAGTTGAGAGTCGTTATTTAGGAACCGGTAAGTACGGCAGAGGTAAGGCGTATACGCAAGAGGTAGCGAATGGTTATTCGCTAACGACTGTCACTGCTTCTTTCCCACTGTTGTTTCTACCATAGTGTCAAGGGCGAGGTATTTTCGGGCGACACGGTTGCAGTCTTCTTTTTTGACCCTCTCAATACGCGACGGATATTCCTTGAAGAAACTGGGTTTCATGCCGTACATGGTATCGAAACACATGCTCGTCACGATGGCGCCATTAGCCTGCATCTTGATATAGTGATTCCCGATGAGATAGTTTTTGCCGTTTGCTATTTCCTTGTCGGAAAATCCTTTCTGGATAATATTTTCTATTTCGGCCTTGGAGAGACGCTCAACCTCCTTCACATACCCTGGATCAGTTCCAATATAGATGCCCATAGCGGAGACTTCGTATGCCTGCTGGTTAAAAAAGGTAACCGCGTAGGCATAGGGGTTTTCCTCGCGAAGCACTTTATGAATGCGTCCACCCATGCCCGAGAGAACGGAGTCGAGCACTTCAGCGGCATAGCGGTCCTCGTCGATAAGTCCGGGGCCGAGAAAACCGAAGATCATATGGGTCTGCATGATCTCTTTCTCGATGGCCACTTTTTGAGTAGTGGCGGAAAAGCGTTGTTCTGCAATAGCATTAGCCTTGCCCTTCCAGCCCGAAAAGTTTTCTTCAATAAGACGGAAAACTTCTTCCTCATCGATATCACCCGATATGGCTATAACCGCATGAGAGGGGGTGATAAAACGTTTGTAAAAGGTTTTCAATTCGTCAATCCCGGTACCCTCAACATCCTTTTCGGTGCCCATCGGGTCTTTGCTATACGGATGCGATTTATAGAATATTTCGTTAAAACGGGTAAAGGTGTATCCGACAGGATCGTCATCTCTCTGGCGAATGTCCGAAAGGACTTCTTCTTTGACTTTCGTCAGCTCTTCATCCTTCAGGGCAGTCTCAGTGAGGATTTCTTTCAGCAGAAGGAGGGCGTTCTTCAAATCTTTGCTCAAGAACTTTCCCGAGAGACCAAAGAGGTTTCTTCCATTGTACGGGCTCATGTCACCGGCGAGGAAATCGATCTCGCGGGCGATAGCAGTGGCGTTTTTTCCTCCGGTGCCCTTGAGGAGCATTCTGGAGAGCAGGTTAAATATCCCATTCTTGCCCTGTGGTTCTTCTTTGAGTCCGCCGACAAAACCGATCCGGAAAGAAAAACTTGGCGCAGCTTTATTCTTGTTGACGACACATTTCAGGCCATTGGGCAATTCGAGGGTATAGGGATTGGCCTTTTGTTTGGGCCTGAGAAAAATAATCCTGCGGCCCTTTTCTAATAAATACTTTTCAAAAACCCTTTTGACATCAGGCCTGGTGACCCGATCTATGCCCTTCAAAAACTTATCAAGAAAGTGAGGGTCTCCCGTTATGGTCTGAAAATTACCGATCTGTCGAGCCTTTCCCTGAACGGTCTCTTCCGCATAAACATAGGATGCCTTGAGCATATTCTTTGCCTTTTCCATCTCCCAATCGGAGATCTCACCGCTTTTGATCTTTTCTAGTTCGTCGTCGATCTGACGTACAATCGTTGCATACTCCCCGGTCTTGAACGTCACATAGATGACAAAGAGTCCATTCTCTTTTGGACTGAATATATAACTGGTTATGCTGGTAACGATACCCTTGTCACGTTTCAATGATTCAACAAGACGGGAGCTGTCGCCATCGGCAAGGATGGCCCCCAGCACCTCTATGGCCGGGATGTCCTTATGGCTTATCTGGGGAATTGGGTACGAAAAGGCGAGATAGTTCTCTCTTACGTCTTTTTCGATAACGCGGACATTGTCATCCTTTTCCTTTGTCATGATGTTCTTCAGGGAAGAGCCCTGAGATACCTTTCCTTTTTTTGTTCCAAACGTTTTCCGGATAGTCTCCTTCGTTTTCTTTTCATCAAAATCGCCGACGATGACGAAAGTCATGTTATGCGGGGTGTAATGCGCTTTGTAGTAACCGAGAATATCGGTCCTCATTATGCCCTTCACGGTTTCATTGAACCCGATAACTGGTCTCCCATAGGGATGGCCCTGGTAACTGATAGAGAATAATTCATTGAAAAGTTTTCTTTGCGGGTCGTCTTCACCCATCTTGATCTCTTCAAGGACGACCTTCCTTTCTTTCTCAATTTCATCTTCCGGAAAGGCCGGGTTCTTCACAGATTCGATAAGTAAATCGAGACCATCTTCAAAGGCTTTCTTCGGAATGATAATATGATAGACCGTGTTGTCATATGACGTGAAGGCATTGACCGTGCCGCCAAGAGATTCAATACGTGTAGCGAAGGCATTTCCCTCAAGCTTCTTTGTTCCTTTGAAAATTAGGTGTTCAATGAAGTGGGTGATTCCGGAAATCTTTTTATCTTCAGATTTGCTGCCTACCTTGACCCATATCTGAGCCGCGACAACACCGGTGTTTTTCCGTTTCTCAAAAATCGTCCGCAATCCGTTTTCAAAAGAAAAGACATCCATAGCATAGGCCCTTATTGATAAACTAATCCGGTCATTAGTAGTCTCACACGTGACGCTCGCAACACACCTTTTTAAAAGGCCTTTCATGGACTGTCATGTGGCTTTACTTATGACCTCCTCGGTGAGAGTACTGAAAACAAGGTGCAGCAGATAAGAAGGAACGGAAAAAAACAAATGCCCTTCTTACAGGACATTGTGAGAACCCAGGAATTTCACGATTTGATAGGTACCGCGAAGGCCCCTTTGAATGTTCTCCACGGAAATCCTCTCGTTCTTTCCGTGCATTCTGAGTACCTCATCACTGGAAAGAGCGATAGGAAAGAATCCATAGGCCGTGATGCCAAGATCTCTGAAATATCGTAAGTCTGTTGCCCCCGTCGTAATGTACGGCAAGACCGCAAGAGCTTCTCCTTCCATATCTTCGATAACGGCCCGTATACCCTTGAAATACCTGTTGCTATAACCGGAAGACACCGACTCGCTGATGGAATCGTTTACGCGAACCACTTCAACGTCTTTCCCCGCCAACCGCTCTATCCTCTTAAAAAAGTCTTCACGCTTCTCTGTGGGCAGCAGCCTCGCGTCAAAGTATGCAGAGGATTCGGTCGGTATGACGTTGATCTTCTCTCCGCCTTTAAGGATCGTCGGTGTGACCGTGTTTCTGAGGAGCGCGTTATAAAGAGGGACCTCTTCCATAGAGGCCCTGAACCTTTTGTTTCTCAAGGCTTCCGTAAGGTTTTTGAAAGCATACCCCCTGTCCTTTTTTCCCTTGAAAATACCATCGAGGTAGGCGGAAGCAACCGCCGTCGGCTTCATCGGCCATTGATAGGATAGTATACTGGCCGACGCATTGATGATCTTTGCATTGGCACTATCCTTGTGAGGTCTAGAACCATGTCCTCCAGTACCCGTTGCCTTTATCATGAATTGACTCAACTTCTTCTCGGCCACAGAAATCTGGGCATGGGCAAAGCCTTCGTCTTCCTGGATAAAGCCTCCTTCACTGAGAACAAAGGAAGCATCTCGCAATTGAGGTACTTTTTCCAGCATATATTCAACGCCATATTTACCGCCAACCTCTTCGTCACAGGTTGCGAGATAAACCATATCTCTTTCCGGGATTATGCCATACTTATAATACTGAATAAACGCCAAGAGCAGGCATATGGCCTGACTTTTCATATCAATTGCGCCACGGCCATACACGAAACCGTCGACGAGCTCCCCTCCAAAAGGGTCTGTATCCCACTCGTCTTTCTTTGCCGATACCACATCGATATGGCTGAGGAGGATAACGGGTTTGCCTTTTTTCTTTCCCTCGATCCACGCCATAATATTCGCTCTACCGGGAGCTGGTGAAAAAATTAAGGAACTGATCCCTTCTTTTTTTAAGATGGCTTCAAGAAAAAGGATAGCCTTTTCTTCGTTGCCCGGCGGATTTGTTGTATCAATCCGCAAAAACTGTCTCACAAGCTGGATCACATCATCGTTAAGGCTCATAATATATCCTAATTCTTACCCCCTGCTTTCGCTCTGTAAAGATTATCATCGGCTGTTCGGATAAGGTCTTGGGCGGACTCCCCATTTTGATACATCGCGATTCCTGAACTAACTGTCAACTGTATCGTATTGCGATAGTATGAAAATTTTTCTAGTTCTATTGCTTTCCGTAATCTGTCGGCGGCAGCTAATGCCTTTTCCAAATCTGTTTCCCGTAAAATGATGATAAATTCTTCGCCCCCATATCTTCCCACAATATCGATTGTTCGTAAATTATTGGAAATAAGGCGAGAAATTTCTTTCAAGACATAATCGCCGGTCAGGTGGCCATAGGAATCGTTTACCTGTTTAAAGTTGTCCACATCAGGAAGGATTATTGAAAATGACGTGCTATATCGTTTGGCACTGTTTATTTCAGATTTCAATTCTCCAACAGCATAGGCATGATTGAAGACTCCCGTTAGTCCATCACGCACTGAGAGCATTTTAATTTCCCTGAACAATCGTGTCTTTTCCAGGGTGAGCGCTATGTGTGGGCAGAATCTGTTGAAGATTAACTCCTCCTGGAGGTCGAAGGGGACTTCTTTGAATAATCCCGCATAACCATATGCATTGGTCATCGTTGAAAGTTCCGTTATTACGGTAAACTGCTTTCTACTTTCAAAAACAAGGGATTCTCCTTCCCCAACCTGCGGATATGGTTTGCGCTTTACACCATCCTTAATATTGGGAAATTTTTCCAAAAAAACAGAAGTGATGAATCGGAGCTTTTCTTCATTCTCTCCCCGGTGCGGATACGCTTGTATATCGAGCCCGTCTTCCTGAGACAACAACACGGCGAAATACTCAAATTCCAAAAAAGATTTCAAAAGCGCAGAAACGTTTTTCAGGACATAGGAAGAATCTTCGGTTTCTCCTACCATATGCTGAAGGGTTTTCAAGAAATCAAGTTCGAGAAGGTTTATTTTCTCTCTCTTGTATCTCTCCTCCACTTCAATGCTCAGTTGTTTCGTCCCGATTGATTCCAGGTAATGGTCCATGGCATTATTGATGGTATAATAGAGCTCTTCGAGGCTCCCAAAGGGCTTGGTCAAAATGGCGTAAGCACCATTTCTTAAAGAATCAACCCTTTTCGCTTCATCAGCGTGCCCTGTCATCATAATAACGGGAATTCTCTCACCGATTTTCTTTATATTTTTCAGTATCTCATTTCCGGAAACCTGGGGCACAAATATGTCGAGGAGAATGGCATGGGGTGCTTTTTCCCTGAGCACATTTTCCAGATCAGGTATATGTTCATAGGCGAAGACTTTCAGACCGCCCTGCGTCAGGTATTCGGACACGACATCCCGCAAGGACTCATCATTATCTATAATAATGAGGCGCTTTTCATTGTTCATCTTAAGCAAGTCTGAGGGTAAATTCAATGTCAGGATTATACCGCAACAACTTCCTTGACTTCCGGAATTTCTTGCTTCAATTGTCTTTCGACGCCCATTTTCAAGGTCATTGCGCTCATAGGGCAGCTTCCGCAGGCCCCCTGGAGTTTGACTTTCACTACGCCATCGGTTACATCAATGAGTTGAATGTCTCCGCCGTCTCTCTGAAGCGATGGTCGTATTTTCTCGATTGCAGCCTGCACTTTCTCTTTCATGAATTATCCTCCGTGTGTTCTTTTAAAATCATAACCATAATTGTCTCACCATAATCACAAATCCCTTTTGAATACCTCTTTCATAATGGGCGGTCTCATCTGACCTCTATTTTTACCTCTTTGGGCACGATTTTTTGAGACTTCGGCACTATTATTTCCAAGACACCGTTCTTATAGGTAGCTTTTGCTTTATCACCCATCACTTCTGTCGGAAGATGAATTGTCCTCTGAAAAGAACCGTACACACGCTCCTTTCTAAAAAAATCTTCTTCCTTAACCTCTGCCTCTCGCTTCCGCTCTCCCTTAACGGTCAGCCTATCCTCCATAATAGTGACGGCAAGCTCATTCGGATCAATAGCAGGGATGTCCAGAGTCACTATTACATCTTTTTTCGTTTCACGGACGTCAACCGCAGGTAGCCAGCTGCCCTCCCTCAATGAAGGAAAGCCGGTCCTCCCAAAAACATCCTCAAAAACTTTGCCCATCTCCTCCCTGAGCGTCGGGAATCTTGTTTCCCATAAGGATTCCCATGGCGTAAGCGGCATAAATACACCTCCATCCATTTAGTTTGTGTGTCCCTCATACTTTGTCCAACGCCCTCTTCCAAAAACTGACTATGCCTGATTGATGGAATACCAACTGGATGAGTTCCCATCGCTCTTCGCCCATTTCATTCAAAGTTTTCGACAGATTATCGAGTTGCTCTAAGGTAACATCATGTACCTCGCAGGCGCCATCCGGTCTGCAGGCATAGACGATACTGTTCTGAGAGTCCACTTCAATGCCTCTGTCCTTCAAATTCTGAGTTGAAAAAATCTTTATTTTATATTCAAACTTCATCAAAGCACCTAAAAGGTATTTTATCTATCCTACGTTATAATATTAACGCATAAAAGAAGATTTTTAAAGCCCCTATCGAAGATTTTGCCAGTTATTTGAAAGCATTTTCAGATGTTCATCGTGAGAAAAACTCAATTTCTACTGAACATATCATAGAAACGGTGAGGCATACGCGGCATATCGGGCTCACCTGGGTAATGGGGAGTATTAAGGCTTTTACTCAGTGCTTCCTTGGCCTTGCGGGCCTCTTGAGCGTCTTTTTTGCTTACCCCCTGGCTATAACCCTTCGCAATCTTTCTCTAACTTTCAAGTTACAAGGAGACGGCATTCACTTTTGCTTGTGAGGGAGACCGTATGCAAAAGACCCTGATCCTGATAATACTGCATCTTTAGCATTTAAGCCCGGTGCTTACGCCCCCTGGCTTGTCCAATGAAAGCAACCCTTACTCAAGCTCGTGTGGAATGGAGAAAATATTCCACGGATACGGTCCGGCAGCTAAAACCCCATTCACACTGGTGTCAGTGTACCCGTTTTGTAGCATGGTTTAAGGCGTTTTCGGTTGTCCCATTGGCGATGCGATCCCGTTTAGGAGATGTATCGAGTAGGCCGACCTGGGCCTAAACGTACCAAAAAATATTTCCAGGGAGGTCATCCAATGAAACAGTATGGGAAAAAAAAGAAGGTTGTACCACAGAAGAAGTCTGACTCCGGTTCCTTCCCGATCACGAACATTGATGCCTGAGGCATCGACATCGGTTCGGAAGCACACTAAAGTTGCCGTGCTTTAGACCGGGACGGAAAGCCGGTACGCTCCTTCGGCTACCTCATACCCCGACCTGAACGCCATGGCGAGGTGGCTTACGAACTGTGGTGTTACCACGGTTGCCATCAAGTCAACAGGGGTTTACTTAATTCCCCCTTTAAGATCCTTTAAAGCGCACGGATTCGAGGTTACGCTCGTGAACGCCCGCCATGTGAAGAACGTGCCCGGACGCACAAGCGATGTCTTAGACTAAAAGTGGCTTAAGCGTCTCCACACCTACGGCCTTTTATCCGGTTCGCTTCTCCCCGACGATCAGGTCTGCGTGCTTACGTTCATACTTAAGACACAGGGATAACCTTGTTTGCTTTTGCCTCTCACATATCCAGCATACGAGAAAGCCTTGACGGACGGAACCTTCACCTGCACAGGCTCCTCTCACCTGTTACCGGGGTAACAGGCATGAATATCATCCGGGCAATCATCGCGGGGGAGAGAGACCCTCAGAAGCTTGGCCCTCATGAGAGAGCCGGGAGTAAAGAATACCCCCGAAGCTACCGCGAAAGCCCTTGAAGGTGACTACCGGTAAGAACACCTGTTTGCTCTCAAGCAGGCAGTTAAGCTCCCTGATTTCTCTCACCGCCAGAGAGAGGCGACGACCGTCAGATCGAACGCCACCTTCGTACGTTTAAGGTCAAAATCGATCCTGTCCTTACCCTCTCCCTTATGCGAAACGGAGGGAAAAGAAGCCGATCGGAAATCAATCATTCGTTGACCTTAAGAACCGAGCTCTACCTCTAGGAGATGGCAATTGTTCATATTTATACTAATTTGTAGGCTTACAGATTCCTTTAATAAATGCTTTAGAAAAAATGCCCGATGCGATATGCTAATTAGGAAGAGACAAGGATTGGCCTATGAAGGTATTAAAATCAAATGTAACGCCTGAAAAAGAAAAAGCATTGTATGAAAGAATGGAGGCTTTGGGAATAAAAGAATCGGATATCATAGAACAATTTATCCGCTCCAGGGGTCATGGCGGCCAAAACGTCAATAAAACCTCAACCTGTGTCTACCTCAAGCACGTGCCCACGGGTATTGAAGTCAAATGTCAACAAGAACGTTCTCAGGCGCTCAATCGCTTTCTCGCCCGGAGAATTCTTGTAAAAAAAATTGAAACCATGGTCCTCGGCAAAGAGAGTGAAGAACGACAGCGTATAGAAAAAATCAAGAGACAGAAGCGAAAACGCTCAAAAAGAGCCAAAGAAAAGGTTCTCAAGCTGAAACATATTCGCTCGGGAAAAAAGAAGTGCCGTTCTTTAAAGCCTGATTCTTCTGATTTTTATGACGGATTCTGACAGGTGACTCGTGGGTTCTCCTAAAGCAAAAGCACTTTTTGGCGATAATACGTATAACTGCAATGAGCTTGCAAGAATCCTCACACGACAAACCCTTTAAAAATTTCTTTGCTTCCTTGATCCAGACACATCCGGATACCTCGATGTACAACATTGCCGTGCTTTTTACGGATGTCGTGGGCTCCACAAAATATTTTAAAACACATGGCGATATCAAAGGCCGGGAGATGCTCAGAAAACACCATACGATCGCCATCTCTATCGTCGAGTAACATAGAGGGTCCCTTATCAAGGAAGTGGGCGATTCTATCATGGTCTACTTCCCTGATGCAAATAATGCCTTGAGGGGCGCCATCATGATGCAACATTCTTTCAATATACACAATAAAGAGAATGATTCGCATAATGAAATTCATGTAAGGATCACACCTGTCCAAAATAAACTTTAAAGGGGAGCCTCAAAACAGGTAGAATTTAGATTGTCCAAATAAACAATACCTGTGACAAGGAGGCGTCCCCATGAATAAGTTTAGCAGCATGTTCGGTCAGATTCTACAGATTTTTTCCAAGATAGAGTTCTATTCAGCAGTGAACGAGCTTAGGGCTGAAAAGGGAGCAAAAGGGTTTACCTGTTGGGAACAGTTTGCTGCGATGCTCTTCTGTCAGTTAGGACAGGCCCATTCACTCAGGGAGATATGCGGCGGTCTTGCAAGCTGTATGGGGAAGCTTAAGCATCTCGGCATGGAGCATGCTCCCCGCCGATCTACCCTGTCATATGCCAATGAAAAACGACCCTGGCAACTCTACCAGAAGGTATTCTACCAATTGTTGCGAAAGTGTCAGGCCATTGCCCCGGGGAAAAGGAAGTTCCGCTTCAAAAACAAGCTTTTCAGCCTTGATGCCTCCGTTATCGAGCTCTGCGCCTCCCTTTTCGACTGGGCAACCTTCAGACAGACCAAGGGAGCGGTAAAGCTCCACCTCCTCCTCGATCATGACGGCTATCTTCCGGTCTTTGCCCATATTACAGAGGGAACTGTCCACGAATTGAACGTTGCAAAAGATCTCTTTTTTCCCAAGGGTTCAATCGTTGCAATTGACCGGGGTTATACCGATTATGTCCTCTTTGCCCGATGGACCGAAGAAGGGGTCTTCTTTGTAACGAGACAGAAAGGCAATGCCGATTATCTTGTCGTGGAAGAAAGGGTCATTCCACAAAACAGAAACATCCTGAAGGATCAGATCATCACGTTCAACGGGTATTACTCGAAGAAGAACTACCCTTATCCCTTGAGAAGAATAGAGGTGTGGGATGATACGAACAAGGAAACCGTCGTTTTTATCACGAACCATCTCGTTTTCGGCGCTACCACCATTGCTGCTATCTACAAAGACCGATGGCAGATAGAGATATTCTTCAAGACCATCAAGCAGAACTTAAGGATCAAGACATTCGTCGGAACCTCCCCCAATGCCCTCATGATCCAGATTTGGACAGCATTGATTGCCATCCTCCTTCTCAAGTATCTCAAGTTCCGTTCGAGCTTTGCTTGGTCGATCTCAAACCTTGTTGCCATGCTGCGTTATAACCTCTTTACCTATCGTGATCTATGGGCGTGGATTGATAGTCCCTATGAAACACCGCCCATAGTCCCCGTTGGCGAACAGCTCACGCTTGGGTTTTAGTATATGGGACAGCAAAACACCATATGTTAAACACCAAAAGGACCAACCTCATCCCGGCATGGAGGAATTACCTGTCCTAAAGCGTTGCTATATCAAGTGGCGGGCTTGGATTTTGGATTATCTTGGACAGCACTGTGTAAGGATAGGGATACACTTCGGCAAAGTCATTATTGAAGAAAAGACATCTATGGCGATGTGGTCAACGTAGCAGCCAAACTGACAAACGTCGCGAATGGCGATCAGATATTCGTATCACGTGAAGTATATGACCTGACAAAAGACATGCCTCTGGTCAACTTTGAACTTATCAACTTCTGGAATATGAAAAATGTTCCCAGCGGCTTTACCATGTATAAAGTTGTGTGGCAAATGGCACCGGTATCTAAGCCTGACATATCAGCAATTGTATACCTTCGTCCTGCAAGGGTTGGCGAACATAATATTCCCCAGAACCGCTATCAGGTGAGGTGGGATAATTTCATTCGCGTAAAGAATGCTTTGCTGGCGGATAGCCTAACCGCCCTTGAGACAACTGAACGCTTGTTACTCCATCCGTCTCAAGAAACAAAGAAGTTAAGCGATGTACATAAACCACCCGTCTATATCGTCATCGCAAAAAACAGTGGCGCAACAGAAAGTCGGTTACCGATTCACGAACTCATGAAAGATCCCCATAGACTGAATTCCGGTAATATTTATTTGACAAGATAATTTTACAAAGACATAAGAAAACAAAAAGACATTCTCGCCACTCCTCAGCCGGAGGATCATCCTGACCTTCCCTTATACAAATACGTAAAGGAGAACATAGAACAGATCTCGTCACAGCAAAAATTCATTGTAAAGAAAACTCTCGATGTAAAGAACCTCGATCCATGCTTTTACTGTGGTGACATGAACCATTTCGCGAAAGATTGTCCTTCAAAGATGTTTACTGAGTCTCCCCGTGCCGTTCATGAAATCGGATATCTTCCTATCGTCAAAATCAATAAAATATGCCTCTACATAAAATCAAGAAATCACCCTCCGCAAAATGGCAGTGCCCGGGGCAGGAGTCTTATTATTTCATTTCTCATTACACTGAAGAAATCATTTGGAGACAAATGATATTTACTCAAATAACATTCTCTCCGTTAGGAACTCTTCTTTTCGTATTGTGTGCATTCAAGACATGATGCCTGTAATACTACCTGAGATGGAATCCCTTTGGATTTAAAACCCATGGTCCTGCATCCTCTGGAATATTGTTTATTCCAGGTAATATAAAAATGTTTACAGTTGAAACACTCAATTTTTTTCACCTTGTCGGACATGTTTATTCTCTGTAATGTTATCATATTTTTCTTTCTTCAAAAAGATCCAGTTTGATGTGGGTAACTCCAGTTTTCTCAATATAAACTATTTGACACAATATCTGTTATGCTATACCATCATAGAAAGGAGCGCAGGTATTCTGTGGCTGTTGTGTGAATAAGATACTTATCATAGATGATGATAAAGCGGTTCGACTTGTCCTGAGCACAATATTAAAAAAAAACAATTATTTAACCATAGAAGCTCACGATGGTCGTAAAGCGATTGATGTCTATAAAGCGGAACGTCCCAGCGCTATCCTTCTTGACCTGAAAATGCCACAGATGGATGGAATCGAGACATTACAGGAATTAAAAAAAATTGATCCCGACGTACCGATCATAATCATCACGGGATATGCAGACATACCGACTGCCGTAAATACAATAAAGCTTGGCGCCTACGATTTTCTTACGAAACCTCCTCAGGTAGACAAGCTAATTCTTATTCTGGAAAGGGCAATAGAGAACTACGAGCTCCATAAAGCATTGACAAATCTTGATACCACGGTAGACACTTCCCTTGAATGGCTTTTTGGCAAGAGCGAAATAATGCGAAATGTCATTCACCAGATACGGCAAGTTGCCGGAAGCGATTTTTCAGTCATAATCCAGGGCGAGACGGGAACAGGAAAATCCGTGGTGGCACAGACAATACATAATCTCAGTAAGCGAGCCAAACAACAATTTCAATCGGTCGATGTCGGTGTTATTCCGGAAAACCTCATTGAAAGTGAACTCTTTGGCCATGAGAAAGGTGCCTTCACGGGAGCCGACAAAAAAAGAATCGGTTTTTTTGAAATTGCCCATGGCGGAACAATATTTATTGACGAATTGGAAAACATGACCTTGCAGTTGCAAAGCAAATTGCTTAGGGTTGTGGAAGAAAAAAAGATTTACTCTATTGGAAACTCCAAACCAGTCGATATTGATGTTCGAATTATCGCAGCCACCAATTCTGATATTAAACAATCAGTCCGGGAAAAAAGATTCAGAGAAGACCTTTTCTTCAGGCTCAGTGAATTTATCATTACTGTGCCAAAACTAAAAGACAGAATAGAAGATATTCCTTTTATGGCCATGAAGTTCTTTACAAAAGCGGCATTAGAGCTTGGTAAGCAGATGCGCGAAATCGACACGGAGGCTATCGGTCTCTTACAGCGCTATTCTTGGCCTGGTAACGTGCGCGAGTTGAAAAATGTTATCCGAAGAGCGGTGCTCCTTTCACGCGATGATGTTATAAGAACGGGGGATATTGAATTCCTTATCGAGGAGACCCAGAACGGCCAGGATCATGTCCCTTTATTGCCTCTTAAGGAAATTACTGCCCGGGTTACAAGAGATGCCGAAAAACAGGCAATTAGACACATTTTGATCCTTACCAAGGGAAATAAAACCAAGGCCGCATCGATCCTCAAAGTTGACTACAAAACTCTTCTTACCAAGACAAAAGAATACGACTTATCCAATCCGTAGAAAAAATAGTGCTTTCATGGCCGCGACTATGGAATGAATTCCTTATTATATGGAGTTAATTCCATAATATTGCGTTTAAAGAACTACCCGATATCAATCGTTTCGCTATGTTATAAACTGGCATATCATTTGCAATTGACCACTACATGACAGAGTCTCAGAAAATCAGACAAGAATTATACGCACTGAGTTGGCTTACAGAATTTGTTTTTCAGTCCCGAAATTATTTGGTCTTTCAAACGTCCTCCACAAACGAAGCCTCTTTTACGCAGGAAGTAAGCAAAACCAACGTTTTGTTCAACATGCTCGCCACAAAAATAGAAAGAGAAGCGGAACATCTCCCCCCCAATACATCTGTTTCTCTTTCTCCTGTTCGAGAGGCTTCGTTATCTAATTCTCCTGAGCGATCCAAAGGATATCCAGCCTCTTGATCTTGCCCGAGAGGGCCACATGGTTTTTGCGCCTTCTGTTCCCCAAGAAACCAGGCTTGTCGGATCAACAAGCATTTTGTTATTTCTATGGCAGGTACAGATAAATCGATCTAAATCTTGACGATCGGGTTTCCTAAAAAGCCTGTGAGGTTAGAGAGATCAAGGGATATCTTCTCAAGAATATTCCCTTTTGTATGCAATGACGATGGGTTGTAGGTCATCTATTCCCCAACGACCGCCAACCGCCTCAGGTGAAATACTTTTTAAAGCATGGGATTTTACTTGGCTTCTCTGATATTTTTTAAATATCCCAGTGGCAACCCAAATCAATAACGTAACCAGGGTATATATCGCAAAAGAAGCCGGGGTGCACATCACACGTATCGTTTATCTCACAAAAAGTCAAGATACATGGCTTCCGCATCACCGTTTTCTAGGGTAAAACCGAAAGGCAACTGCACAATGGGTATTGTAGTGATAAAGTTCATTTCAGCATTCCTACCTACTACTACCATTGGAATAGATGCCTTTAAATTGATCCCGGATTTTTCAAACTCTTTTCTGGCCTGATATGATATTTGTGAGTTCTCCAATAGCGTCAACCACATCAGGGGTAACGTTGAAGCACTCAACGCCAACCAATGTTTGAAAAACAAACATTGCTCCATTTTCCCGAAAGCTGATCGTGATAGGGCCCTTTTTATCACCCACAAGCCCCATTATTCCTGTCACATCGTCTGATGCCGTTCTCTCGGTTTTTAAAATAGGCTTGTTCAAGCTTAGGTCGATTCCAAGCATTGTCTTAAAAATCGACCGCGCTGCCAGAATAAATGGGTTTATGTATTTGACATCCATTATCGCTTCCACCTCTTTTATTTATTTTCTCACTTTTGCTTTTGCTTTATCGATTGCCTCGCGCAGTTTTTCGGGAGTAAAGGGCTTGACTATGTAATTATCAACGCCTGATTTTATTGCTTCCATGATATTGTCCTTTTGGGCTTCGGCAGTCACCATGATAAAAGGTATCTTTTTTATCGCTTCATCTCCCTTGCAAGCCCTTAGGAACTCAATTCCGGTCATTTCCGGCATAATCCAGTCACTGATAATAAGATCAACATTATCACTCTTCAATATTGTTAAGGCTCGTTTTCCATTCTCGGCCTCTAGCACGTTTTCGATATTTATCTGTTTAAGTACATTTTTAATGATCTTCCTCATCGTTGCAAAATCATCAACAACAAGTACCTTCATGTATGTCCTCCATATTCGTTACTTTCAGCACATTCTAATCTAAATACATTTATCGTGTAAAGCTAAATAAAATTAATGATAAAGGTACTCAATTTCATGAATACCTTACCATTTCTGAGCAGTATAAAATTGTATCGAACCCCTTCTATCCAGTGTATCTGAATACACGTAAAGTTGACCCACAAATCACTGCGCTACAGAGACAACAACGACAGATTGAGTTGAAAAGACAGCGAAGCCCCCTTGGTATCCTAAATTCCCGCCGAAATTATAACAAGGATCGTGCAACAAACATTATAGATTAAGGCTAAAGGCAATTTTTGCTTGACTTTTCTACCCATTCATTGGTATAATTATACCAATGAATGGGGTGTTTATATGTCGCTTGTCTATGTGAAGAACAAGAACGATGGCGTTACATATGTTTACGAATCATCCGGGTACTGGGATAAGAATAAACAACAGGCCAGGAATAAACGAAATTGTATCGGCAAGCTTGACCGGGTAACTGGCGAGTTTGTCCCCTCCAAACGCCTTGATCCCCAGCAGGCGGCGGTCCGGGATCCCGCGGTCACCGCATCGGCGCAGATCGTCGGCCCAGCGGTTGTGTTGGATGAGTTCTCCAAGCGCACCGGTCTGGAGAGATCGCTGAAGTCCTGCTTTCCCGATACCCACCGGCAGATCCTGGCGATGGCCAACTACCTCGCCATAGAGGGTGGAGCGCTCAGCTATTGCGAATCCTGGGCAAAAAGCCATGAGCCCGCCCTCGCGGCGTCCTTGGCAAGCCAGCGCATAAGCGAGATACTCTCCTCCATCGGGACCGACGGCAAGCAGACCTTCCTTGCGAAGTGGATAGGCAAGGTCTTGAAGGACGACTACATCTGCTACGACATCACGTCGGTATCGTCGTATTCGGAACTCAACGAATTCATCAAATGGGGTCACAACCGCGACAGGGAGAAGCTCCCCCAGCTCAATCTCGCGATGCTGTTCGGCCAGAAATCCGCGCTGCCGGTGTACTACCACCGGGTACCTGGCAACATAAACGACGTCTCAACGCTGCGCAACCTCGTGCTGACCTTCAAGGCACTGGAGGTCAAGCGGCTGCACTACGTGATGGACAAGGGTTTTTACAGCAGGAAGAACGTGGACGCTTTGGTTGAGAACCGCGACCGATTCACCATGTCGGTGCCGTTGAGCAATAAATGGCTGCTGCAAGCCATAGACGACATCCACAAGACCATCCACGGTCCTGAGGGATACCGCAAGCTCGATGACGAGGTACTCTATGTCCATTCACGGTTGTATCCATGGGGGAAGGAGAAGCGCCGCTGCTATCTGCATTTGTACTACAACGCCACCAACCGGGCCAAGGATGTGGACAAGTTCAACGAGGAACTGCTCCAGTACAAGGGCGAGCTCGAGTCGGGCAAGCCGGTGGCCGACCACCAGAAGGCCTATGACGACTTTCTCATCCAGAAGACAACCCCCAAGCGCGGACTGCATGTATCTTTCAACTCGGAGGCGGTGAGCCAACACATCAGCCGCTACGCTGGTTTCCAGGCGCTGCTCTCTAACGGGATCAAGGATTCGGTGGAAGCCATGCGGGTCTACCGCGACAAGGACGCAGTGGAGAAGTGCTTCGACGACCTGAAGAATTCGCTCGACCTGAAGCGGCTGCGGATGCATACGTCGGCGACCGTAGACGGAAGGCTTTTCGTGCAGTTCATAGCTCTGATTCTCATCAGTGCGATACGCAAGGAGATGCGCTCATCGAAACTCATCGAGGAATACACGGTGCGCGAACTGCTGCAGGAGATGAAGACGTTGACCAAGGTTAAATATTCCGGGAAGTACGGTCATATCCTCACAGAGGTGACCAAGGCGCAGCGGGATATTCTCAAAGCCTTGGATATCCAACTCCCTGGCATGGCATAGGTATAATTTTTCCGGGAAATTAGGTTGGTATCAGTTGGGGTGAAATAACTTTCGTTTCTTTCTCGTTCTTCGATGCTGACCTTGATGTGCAAATGGCGATTTTTTGCTGCGTAGGCCGTAAAGGACCTTTTCCTCTGGAAGAGGCTCAAACACAGGTCTTTGGGACCCTTATCTCTATTCCTCTTTGTATGCCTGTTGACGATATCGACACTATTTTTGGCATCTGCTTCATTTTTTCAACCCTATCGGACATTACCATACATTCAAAAACAAATATTATGCCATAAAATTTTAATTTATGGGTCTTCAATTTTTTATCGAAGAAGACCAAGATTATAAAATTCACATAATCAAGCAGCAGATTGACATCCATATGCAATCTGTTGTAAGTATGTGATTATGTCATCCTTTCGACAAATACGATCTTTCGCTACCTCATTTCAAGTGTTTTATACGAGAAGTCAAAGTATTATAGCATTGATTACAGACTTGTCCTGGCCCTCATGAAAATCGTGAGTAATTTCAAGCAAGACACCATTTCATCTCAAGGCCCCGGAGGATTTTTTCAGGTAAAACCATCGCTTGTGCGTTTCATCGCCGAGGATTTGGAGATTGAGTGGAACGGCCACGGGAGACTCGATGAGCCAAGCACGAATATTAAAATGCGTTTACATTTTTTCTCGCACCTGAAGGAATATTTTCAGAATATAGACATGGCTCTTAAGGCCCACAACAAGGGTCATTCAACGGCAAGAGCTTCTTCCCGCGTTAATTCAAAATCGACAAATGGATTCCCTGGCCTCGTAATGAAAGAATACACAAAAAACATTTCCGTTCTTCCTGACCCTTGATATATAGGTACCGTTGCTATTGCCCCGCTACAAACGAGTAACCACGATGAACGAACTCGACCGCACAGGTGTTATCTACATTACCGGCAAGATAGGTTCTTTTGTTTCATTTTTTCTTGCACAGATAACAAGAAAAATCCTTATTTTCTATGACACTGATGACGAAGCATTTCTCAATCAGGAAGAAATAGAATTTTACACGAAAAGGCATGCCCATATTTTCTCGGTTTACTCGGACAAGGTCTTTGAGAAAGAAGACGAAGCGAGAAGAATCAGTTTTCTCTACCACCTTGTCTCAGACGAACAATTTATCGGTCTTTTCCCTTACAATGCCATAAAGCATCACCTTGTTCGCCGGCAGATACTATCATCGGGCACAAAAAATGTTGAGGTCGGGAATATCATTTTCCAAGATGAACTCATCGATTTTTTTGAGGACAGCGGCTACGAAAACACTCCGCTGGTGAGAGAGATTGGTGAATATGCAAAGCGCGGCAGCATCATCGATATCTTCCCCCCATCATTTGAAAAACCTATCCGGATTGAGTTCCTGGGCGATCAAATCCTCTCGCTACGCCTCTTTGACCCCATTACCCAGAGGTCGCTGAAAGCCTTGGATAAATGCGAGCTGCCTCACTTGAATGAATCCCAAAACGATTTAAACAGTACGATCATTGACTATTTGGATGAGCATATGGTTCTTGTTCACAAGGGCATCATCTCTCTTACAAAGGAACTTTCCACCGACAACGATGAGCTTTTGCGACAGAGATGGGGTCACCTCTTTCAGAACGTCATGAATATCGACATCTCCGGTATACAGGCAGAAGTAGGGGGAAGGACAATACAGGCAACATCTAATGAAGATTTAGGCCATCTCTTTGAAGCACGAACAACTGAAATATTTAAAATACTTTCGGACAAATTTAGGTACCAGTGGTCAGATTGTAAATATGTCTATCTATTCGCCAACAGCGAACATCAGGGGAGAAGACTACAGGAAATATTCAAAAACTACGACATTCTGTTTCCACTCTTGCCCGAGATATCCTTTCGTAAAAAAGATAAAGAATGGGGCATCATTATAAGTCCTGTGAGGAGAGGTTTCAGAACCGATGATATCACTGTTCTCACCGAAGAGGATATTGTCGGTCAGAAAAAAAGAACCATCAAAAAGAAGTGGAATGGTTTTGACGAATTTCTCAGTTCATTTAAGGATCTCGCCACAGGGGAATGGGTGGTTCACATTGAACATGGAATTGGTATATATAAAGGTATCTTACCTCTTAATATCAACGGCTTTACAAAAGACTTCCTTCTCATAGAATACCAGGATGGGGACAAACTCTATGTGCCTGTCGATGACCTCCACCTTGTCCAGAAATTTATAGGTAGTGAGAAATTTAAACCCAAAATAGACAGGCTGGGCTCCCCCATATGGAGAAATATCAAAAAGAAAGTCAAAAAACAGATCGAAGATATTGCAGGGGAACTCATCGAAATCCATGCAGCGCGTCAACTGACTGAGGGTTATAGCTACTCCCCCGAAGACGAACTTTTCAGGGAGATGGAATCGCGTTTTCCGTTTGAGGAAACTGAGGGTCAGCTCAAAACAATCGAAGAGGTCCTTGATGACCTCAAAAGCGTAAAACCAATGGATAGGCTCGTCTGCGGTGATGTTGGTTTCGGCAAAACAGAGGTTGCGCTTCGGGCTTCTTTCAAAGTGGTGCTGGACAATAAACAGGTTGCCATTCTCGTTCCAACTACCATCCTTGCACAACAGCATTATAAAACGTTCCGGGACCGCCTGAACGATTGTCCCGTCAATATCGAAATGCTGAGCCGCTTTAAGAGAAAAGACGAACAAAAGGTAATTGCTGAGCTCATCAAAAAAGGAAGTATTGACATTATTATCGGTACACATAGACTGCTGCAAAAAGATATCACCTTCAGGGATCTTGGTCTTCTCATCATTGATGAAGAACAAAGATTTGGTGTAAAACATAAAGAAAGATTGAAATTCTTCAAAAAAAATGTCGATGTTCTCACGCTCAGTGCCACGCCAATACCGAGGACCCTCTACATGGCAACAATGGGCATTAAAGATCTGAGTGTCATTAACACCCCTCCCCTTGACAGGCTTGCAGTGAGAACTTTCGTCGTCCAGTTCAGTGATAATATCATCAAGAAGGGCATTATGGATGAATTGCGAAGAGGTGGTCAGGTATTCTTTGTCCACAATTATATCCATAATATCGGGGTAATTTTCGACCATTTAACAAGGCTTCTTCCGGAAGCGAGAATTGTTGTCGCTCATGGTCAAATGGATGGCAAAAAACTAGAGAGAATCATGCTCGATTTCATAGATAAAAAATGTGATATCCTGCTCTCTACAAACATCATTGAATCAGGTTTGGATATTCCCAACGTTAATACGATCTTCATTAATAACGCCCACAAAATGGGACTCGCCGATCTCTATCAGCTCAGAGGCAGGGTAGGCAGAAGCGAAAAACAGGCATACGCATATCTCCTCGTTCCGAAACATGAAGACCTCACAAGGGACGCTCTGCTTCGACTCAAAATCATTGAAGAAATGACGGAATTAGGGTCGGGCTTCCATATCGCCAATTACGACCTCGAAATACGAGGAGCCGGTAATCTCCTTGGAAAGGAACAATCCGGCAATATCAATCTGATCGGTTTTGAACTTTACTGCGATATGCTTGAAGATGCCATTCAACATCTGAGAAATACATCTGAAACACAGCAGGAAGAATTTATTGCCGAACTCAACATCCCCATTGATGCATTCATACCGGATTATTATATTCCCGATCCTAGCCAAAAACTGCTCATGTATAAAAGATTATCGAAGGTACGAAACGAAGAGGAGTTGCATGACATAAGAGATGAATGCTTAGACAGGTATGGGAAGGCTCCGAGACCGCTCTCGCATCTTTTTGATATTATTTCCCTGAAATGCGTTCTGACAGATCTAAAAATCAAAAAGATCGACTGCTCCGGGAAACAGGTTGCCATACATGTGACGCAGCATACCCCTTTAGACGTGGGGCGAATGCTCAGGAAGGCAACAGCCACGCCGGATGTACTAAAACTCATGCCTGACGGGCGTATTGTTCTGAAGACTGAGAAAAAAGCAGAGGAACTTATGTACTACGTAAGAAATATATTGATGGAAATCATGACATGTGATATAAAACACTAGGGTTTTGCCGTCTCAATGAAGTTCAAATGAAACGGAAATGATTGAGAAACTTAAGGGTGATGATTGGTGACACATCGTCCACAACCAAAAATGAGGTGAAAGAATGAAAAGACTATTTATCAGCATTTGTATAACTCTTTGCCTATTCGCTTGCACAAAAAAGGACGGCAAAGTTCTTGTAACAATAGATAAAGACCAGATAACAATGGAAGAATTTAATAAGGAGCTTGATAAAATACCCACGAACCTGAAGATGATGGTTGCAACGGAAAGCGGCAAAAAAGACTTTCTGGACAAGCTCATTATGAAGAAACTGCTCCTCAGAGAAGCAAAGAGAAACAACATCGAAAATGAAAAGGATTTTCAGACAAGATTGGCTGACGTGAGAGAACAACTCCTCATCGAATCCATTCTCAGCAAAAGACTGGCCACGGAGGCAAAAATAGGCGATGAAGAAATCAAGAAATATTATGATGATAATAAAGAAAAATTCAAGAAGGAAAGAGAGATCAATACACGGCATATCCTCCTAAAGACGGAAGAAGAAGCGAAACAAATAAAAGAAAAACTCAAGAACGGTGAAGATTTTGTTGAACTTGCCAAACAATACTCTATCGATCCTAATGCAAAGGCGACAGGCGGTGAAGTCGGCTTTCATCCCAAAGGCACACTTCTCCCGGAATATGAAGAAGCAGCTTTCAAGCTATCCAAAGTTGGACAGGTAAGCGGCATCGTCAAAAGCCAGTTTGGTTATCATATCATACGACTTGAAGGTGCTAAGCCCCCTGCCTATGTTCCTTTCGATGAGGTAAAGGATTACATCAAACAACAACTGATGCAGGAAAAACAAAAGGAACTTGTTGAGAAATATATCCAAGACCTGAAAAAGAGCGCAAAGATAACAATAAACGAAAACCTGCTCAAAGAAGAAACGCCTGCGACCCCGGAGAAACCGGAAAGCAAAGACACAACGAGCAAAGAAACTGTAAACAACACTCCGAAAACGCCGGTGAACAAAGATCTATCGCCTTCTAAGAAGTAATGAAAATTTTTCTTAAGATCCTCTTCATCATCGCTTCTTTGATTTTTGCAGTAACATGTTATTGCGAAGTGGTTGATAGAATAATCGCTATTGTAAACGATGACATTATCACACTTAAAGATCTTGAAAATTTTGTTCAAGTAGAGAAGAGAAACCAGTTTACCTCTGTTGATGAGTATCTGAGAAACTTAAAACTAAAGGAAAGGCTCGATTTCTATATTGATGCACTTCTCATCAAACAGCAAGCAACAAAATTGAAAATCGATGTGTCGGATAAAGAAGTTGAAGCAATCGTCGAAAATATAAAAAAACAGAACCTTATTACAGAAATAGAACTGAAAGAACAACTCAAGAAGGACAATATCAGCTACGATAATTTTGTCGAAGGCATTAGACTAAACGTTTTGCGAGAGAGAGTATTGGCGCGGGTGATCTCGCCGGAAGTCGATGTTACAGATGCTACCTTGAGACAGTTTTACAGCCAGCACAAAGATGAATACGCCGAAGAAGAATACGGGTTAAAGCAGATATTCGTATCCGGCCAGAGAAACGATGCAGGCCAACGTGCGGAAAATGCTCATAAACTACTTACCCAGGGCAAATCCTTTGAAGATATAGCAAAGGAATACTCCGATGACCCTTCCGCCAACCAGGGAGGCGACATAGGATTTGTCAGGGGAGATGATATTTTGCCTGCCCTTAAAGCGTCTCTCAGGGGCCTTACACCCGGTATATATACAAACGTCATTGAGACGCCCTATGGATTTCATATCTTGAAGCTCATGGAAATAAGAAGATTAGGTGTTCCCTCCTTTGAAACATTGAAAGACAAAATAAACCAACGGATTGTTTCTGAGGAATCGGACAAACGGTACAAAGAGTATATCAACAAATTAAGGCAGGCTTCCTATATAGAGGTCAAGATCTGAAAAGAATAGCGGTAACAATGGGCGATCCTGCAGGTATTGGCGGGGAAGTTATCCTTAAATCGCTTCCGCAAATCTGCAAGAGAAGCATCCCTGTCATCATTGGCGATTTCTCAGCCATCAATTTTCTCAAGGAAAACATCTTTCAAGGCAAGTCGTTTCCTTTCAAAGGATTCAAAGAAGGTGGCCCAGGAGAAGCGGAATTCGTGGACATGGAGTTTGTGAATACGGTAGATTTCGGCACCCTTCATGAACGATACGGAGAAGCTTCTTACCGCTATATTGTTGAAGCCTTGAAACTTACTTTTCTTGGGGAGGTTTCTGCGGTAGTGACGTGTCCCATCAACAAGGCTTCAATCCACCTGGCAGGCATTCCTTTCACCGGGCACACCGAGTTGCTTGCCCATTTCTGCGGAGTCACCGACTATATCATGATGATGGCTAATAGAACCATGCGGGTGTCCCTGGTGACGATACATATTCCCATACGAAATGTACCGACATCCATCTCGGGCGATACGGTCTTCAAGTGCATATCTATCACTGAAAAATCGCTGCGTGATCTTTTCGGTATTCATAACCCCTTTATGAAAGTCTGTGGTCTTAACCCCCATGCAGGTGAAAGAGGCATTATCGGAGACGAGGAGAGTTTTATTCAAGAGGCTATTGACCGGGCAAGGTCGTTAAATATCAATATTGATGGGCCTTATTCTGCGGATACAATTTTTCATAAGACTAATTGTGATGCCTATATTGCCATGTATCATGATCAGGGTCTCATACCTGTAAAGACTATGGATTTCAATAGAACGGTCAATATCACTCTCGGCCTGCCATTCGTACGTACATCTCCCGGCCACGGAACAGGCTATGACATCGCAGGAAAGGGCATCGCTAACCCATCGAGTTTTATAGAAGCATACAGATTGGCCGAAAGGCTATCTTGTTAGTCTGCTATAGCCCTGCTCCGGTGAGGATCTGAAGAATCTCGATATACCGGGTTCTCGTCTTTTGAGCCACATCCTTCGGCAATTCAGGACCCGGATATGTTTTGTCCCACTCAAGGGTATTCAGATAATCTCTCACAATTTGTTTATCATAACTGTCCTGAGAAAAACCGGGTCTATAATCCTTCACGGACCAGAATCTGGAAGAATCAGGAGTTAGTATTTCGTCAATGAGTATCATCTCGCCATCAAGCATGCCAAATTCAAACTTTGTGTCCGCTATGATGATACCCCTCTTCTCTGCCATTTCGCATGCTTTTTCGTAGATCCCAATACTTGTATCTCTTAATTTGGAGGCAAGTTCTCCTCCGATACTACTCGCCAGATCTTCAAATGTCATATTCATATCGTGGCCTTCGTCAGCCTTTGTGGTGGGGGTGAAGATGGGTTTTTCCAGTTTCGATGATTCCACAAGGCCTTTTAATAAGGAAATCCCGCAAACAGACCCTTTTTCTTCATAGTCCTTCCAACCGGACCCCGCTAAATATCCTCTCACAACGCATTCAACGGGCACCAATCTTGCTTTTTTTACGATCATGCTCCTGCCTCGGAGCATATCGCTATATTTTCTCAATGACTCGGGATACTTATCGACATCTATTTCCATAATGTGGTTTTTGATAAAGGACTCCATCTCTCTGAACCAAAATACGGAAAGCTTCGTCAACACTTTTCCCTTATCCTCGATCCCACCCGGCAGAACAACGTCAAAGGCCGATATTCTGTCACTTGCAACGATAAGGAGTGTGTCTCCAAGATCGTAGATATCACGGACCTTGCCTCTTTTCGGAGTGCCAACATCCGCATAATTTGTCTCTCTCAACATAGTATCCATTTCTTCTCTCCTTAGCCTTATTCAACTTTTTCAAATTCTGACTTCGGAGCACCACAAATAGGACACACCCAGCTATCGGGCAAAGCCTCGAAGGATGTGCCAGGTTTTACCCCTGTGCCAGGATCACCCTGCTCCGGATCATAGACATATCCGCAGACCTTGCACCTGTATTTCTCGGAAGTTACAGTCTTTTTTGGCTCGACTTCCTCTCGCACATATGTGGGCGCTGTTTTTGGCGACTTACCGCCCTTTATCTGATGATAATAGGCATACGTCATGGGTTCTGCATCGTTGAAGACATCACAATCAATGATCTTTCCAATGAAAACCGTATGTGTCCCAACATCTACCGTATGCGTGACTTTGCACTCCATATAGCCGACAGTATGATCAAGCACAATAGGGGCGCCGGTGACGCCGATCTTGTACTGAGTGTCCCTAAATTTGTCGATTGTTCTCCCTGTCTGAAAACCAAAGCGGCCTATAAGGGTCATGGGGGCCTCTTGCGAGAGTATTGACACGGCAAATATTTTGCTTGCTTCGATAAACTCGTGTGTCAGATTCTGTTTATTTATACTCACGGCCATGGTAGGCGGGTCCGAGGTTATCTGAAAAACGGTATTGGCAATCTGTGCGTTGAGCTTACCTTCTTTTTGAGAACCGATAACGTATATCCCATAGCATATTTTTTGGACAGCCCGAATATTCATTCCTGTGCCTCCATATGGCTTTTTTATGCGGCAAGTGACTATTCCTAGATATTGCGTCTATCGGTTGTACAATATAGAATTCTCATAATAAAAAATCAATAATAACTGTTCATGGTTTTTTTGGCCGCTCTTCTCAAATCCTCAAGACGGAGCAGTTGGCCTTCAAGGGGCTCCGTTGCGATTACCGGGATTCTTTCTTCGAATGGAGGGCGCCTGTTTCGATAAATGATGCCGATTGGAATGCGAGCCCCCCATTCAAGGGCCTTTTGAAAGGCAGCCCCTCTGTCTTCTGGGTTATAGCCATCCTCTATGTGGTATATGCGTTTTCCGTACCACTCGTATGTATTTACTTTATTAAATGTTACACAGGGCTGGAGAATATCTACCAATGAAAAACCCTTATGGTTCAAAGCCCCTTTTATTAACCCTTTTAAGTAGTCCTGGTCCCCTGCGTACCCCCTTGCCACAAAACTACAGTCAAGCGCCACAGCCATTGCTAAAGGGCTTAGGGGCTCGGAAAGAACGCCAAAGGGTTGATTTTTTGTCATTATGCCTTCCATGCTCGTTGGTGATGCCTGACCTTTTGTCAATCCGTATATTTGATTATCATGGACGAATGTTTTTATGCCGATGTTCCTTCTCATGGCATGGATCAGATGGTTCCCTCCTTCGCCGTACATATCTCCGTCACCTCCAACGGCAATGACGATCATCTCATGATTTGCAAGTTTGATACCGGTCGCAACAGGAATGCTCCTTCCGTGGAGCCCATTAAAGGTATTGCACTTCACGTAATGAGGAAATTTGCCTGCCTGACCTATGCCGGAAACAATGGTAAGCTGGCGTGGCATGATCCCCAATTCTGCTACAGCATCCTTGAACGCTCGCAATATACCGAAATTACCGCATCCGGGACACCACGCGGGTGTTTCTCCCTGAAATTCATTTATTCCTGGCATTGATTTCTCCCAGTAGTTCTTCAATCATAAATGGTCTGCCGTCGTATCTATTCACATGTTCCGTGAACTCATACCCGGTTTCCGCCTTCATCAATCGGGCAAACTGTGAGCTCCCATTCTGCTCAATGCAGATGGTCCTTTTTGCTTTACTCAGTAAGTCCAGATAGTCAAATTTTTCTCTGCCTGGAAAGGGATAAAGCTCGCTAAAATGGAGCAAAGCGATAGGCCTTTCTTTGATGAGCGCACCGACAATCTCTTTCAAAATGCCATACATGGATCCCCAACCGACAAGGACTGTTTCCGGTTCTCTGCTGCCATATAATAGCGGGGGTTCAATTTCACCTGCGAGAATAGCACGTTTTTGGAAAAATCGCTTATTGACCATCTTGATCCTTGTCGCGGCATCTTCAGTGATATGTCCCTCTTCGTTGTGCTCGTCGCTATCCGTGACGATGAGATGATCTGTCTCTCCCGGAACACCAAAGAGCGAAATACCGTTGTCCGTGAAAGCATGTCTCTTGTATACCGGCAAATTTCGCAGCTCTTCATTCCTTATTCTGTATTCCCTGTATGCGATGCGATCCATGTCAAACCCACCGTATGTCCATTGTGAGTCGGCAAGGTATTGATCGGTAAGGATAAATACAGGTATCTGGTATTTTTGTGAAAGATCAAAGGCCTTATTGGTAAGGTAAAAGGCTTGCTCGGGACTGCCCGGAGCGAAAATAACCCTGGGAAACTCACCATGTCCAGCGTGGAGGACAAAGAGAAGTTCACCTTGTTCCGTTCTTGTGGGAAAGCCAGTTGCCGGCCCGGGTCTCTGCGCAAGGGCGATGACAAGGGGCGTTTCACTCATGCCGCAGAGCGATAAGCCTTCGACCATCAGAGCAAAACCACCCCCCGAAGAACCGGTCATCGCTCGTACACCACCAAAGGATGCGCCCAGTGCCATATTTATTGCGCTTATTTCATCCTCAGCTTGCTCAACAATTATACCGTATTCCTGTGCTTTTTCGGAGATAGAAACCATGATGCCTGTGGATGGTGTCATCGGATAAGCGGAATAGAACTTGCATCCTGAAACAACCGCTCCAAATCCGATCGCTTCGTTACCGTCAATAAGCATCTTTGCCGCAGACGGTGAGCCTAGTGAGAACGCGCAGCGGGCACAATGTGATCGCGCGTATTCATATCCCGCGCTCGCTACATTCCGATTAATTTCCAAAATTGCTTCACCTTTTTTCCTCAACGTTATTGTTAAAATATCAAAAACTGGTTCTATGGGAAGTCCAAGTATACCCATTGCCGCCCCGATTGCAGCAGTATTTGCCATCACTTTACTGCCTCCGCTTTGCGCTGCGAGTTCCAAAAAGGGGACCCCTAAAAAGTGTGGTTTCTCAAAAGGCCCGTTTTGTGATGCAGGATCATAGATAATAATTCCTCCATCCGTCAGTTCGCGCTCATGGAGTGAAATGCTCGCCATATCAAATGCAATCAGAAGACCAATCTTTTCGCGGGACGCCGAAATGGGCTGACCCGATACTCTTATCTGAAAAAAGTTGTGGCCCCCTCTTACTCTCGATTCATAATCCTGATGGGAAAAGACATGATAGCCGATCCGTGAAAAAACCTTTGTCAGCGTTTCTCCAACAGTCTGTATTCCCTGACCGGCCTCTCCGCCTATTTTGATAGAGTATTCCATTTGATAAAGATTACTATAAGGTCACATGAAAAGAATAGCAATCCAAAACTCTGAAAAATTGGAAACAATTGTAAATCATGGTATAAAGAGATCAGTCAACTTCACGCAAATGGAAAAGAAAACGTATTTTGAACTTAACGAAAAGAACCTCCTTGATGTTTTCAAAAGGGAACGACGCCCACTTGGCATAAACCATTTGAATGATTTGCTGATAATTGGCAAAAAACAAAGGAAAGACCTCAAGAGGCTTCTGAGAGACCTTCTTAAAAAAGGTTCCATCATAAAACTGAAAAATCAGATGTTCGGTATTGTTGAGGAAATGGATCTCATCACGGGAACCCTCTGGTGCACAAAAAATGGAAACGGGTTTGTGATACCTGACAACGAAAATGTAAAAGACCTCTTTATTCCATCCAGGTTCATAAACAATGCATTTCATGGCGACACGGTCATCGCTCGGCTGGAACATTCGTTCCGAGGAAGAAGAGAGGGAAAAGTTATTGACATAATTAATAGACATACTAATAATATTATCGGCTTTACAAAAACTTATAATAATAGACTTTATATTCTTCCTGAAGATACAAGATATAATTATAATTTCCTTGTAAAGCAAACTCCTCATAGGTTGAAAATACCCAATGGAAGCCTCGTTGCCGCTGCCATTACAAAGTTTCCTGATACGAATGGTGACGCCGAATGTAATATCGTAAAAGTCTTCGAAGACGGCCTGAATACTGTCGGCTCAATTACGCGCTTTATTGAATATAAACATAGTCTGCCCGGTCGATTCAAAAAATCCACTGAGTCTGAGGTCAGGAACTTGAGCGCGAATATGGCCGAAGAAAAACGTACGGATTTAAGAAATCTCAGACATATCACTATAGATGGCGAATCGGCAAGAGATTTCGATGATGCCGTGTGCATTGAAAAGACAAGACAGGGTTACGTCCTCTTTGTCTCTATCGCCGATGTCTCTTCTTATGTTCCTGCTGGTTCCTCTCTTGACAAAGAAGCCTATGAGCGAGGAACAAGCATTTATTTCCCCAATAAGGTGCTTCCCATGTTTCCGAAGCTATTATCGAATGGCGTATGCAGCCTTAACCCCTGCGAAGATAAGCTGGCCCTTACCGTAAAAATTCAATACAACAATAATGGCGACGCTATGGAAAGCACCTTCTCAAAATCGATAATCAGAAGCGTGAAAAGACTGACATATAGACACGTGGAAGATGTTGTCGTTACACAGGACAAGCAAACCAGAAGAAAGTTCAATGACCTTGTGCGCGAACTCGAAGATATGGCCGAACTGGCCTGGCTTCTTAAGAAAAAACGAGAAAGAAGAGGAAGCCTTGATTTCGATCTCCCGGAACCAGAGATCATCCTGGATATCGAGGGTGGAATCAAAGAAATAATCAGGTCGGAAAGGCTTTTTGCGCATCAGATCATTGAGGAATTCATGGTGGCCGCCAATGAAACTGTTGCACGTTCTCTCCGGGACAATGAACTTCCCGCCATATACAGGATCCATGAACCGCCTGAAAAAGAAAAACTCAGAGACATCGAAAAACTCGTCCTAGCGCTTCCCCTAGAACGTAGAAAAACATCCGGTGATACGAGATTCTTACAATCGCTCTTGCAGAGCGCTCTGGGGACGGATTATGAGTTCTTTGTAAATCGTATACTCTTAAGGTCGATGAAACAAGCCCGCTATAGTGTTGTGAACAAGGGTCATTTTGGGCTTGCCTCGGATTGCTACCTCCACTTTACATCGCCAATCCGGCGATACCCTGATCTCGTTTGTCACAGGTCCTTAAAGAATATGAATATCGGTGTCCCTTATACCGAGGAGGACTACGAAAAGATGGCAACCCATCTTTCCGACAAAGAACGGGTGGCTATGGAGGCCGAAAGGGAACTCGAAGACAGAATACGGGTCCTTTTTATGAAGAGCAAAGTGGGAGAAATCTATGAGGGAATTATCTCTCATATTACCGCCTATGGCTTTTTCGTAGAACTCAGTAAAATATTCGTGGAAGGACTGGTACTTCTTGCTGATCTATCAAACGATTATTACCATTACCAGGAAGAAAAATTCAGGCTTATTGGAAAAAGAACCAGAAAAATATACCGTATAGGTGACAGGGTAAAAATAAAAGTAGTTCTCGCTGATGTAGAGACAAACCGGCTTCACTTCGTGCCTCTATGATCCTCCTATAGCATGAGACAACGGGCCAGCATATCGTTGACATGCTCGAAAAAAAGCCGCCGGAGGGATATAGCCGCTGGAACGGACCTTTGATGGCAAAAAAACTGGACAATATCAGTGTTCATCAGGCACAGAGAGTGCTCAGAGAGAAATGTATTAGTCTTGAGCGGAGGCACTCATGGTGTGTCTCGACGGACCCTGAGTTTACCTTCAAGGCTGCCGATATTATCGGGCTCTATCTTGCGCCCCCGTAAGGAACGCTGGTTATCTCTGTCGATGAAAAACCTGCATACAGGCATTGGGGCGTACACAGGGATATGTGAGACTTCATCATGGAAAAGCGCTTACTGGATTCTCCCACGAATATAAACGGCATGGAGCGACCACGCTCTTTGCTGCCCTCGACACCAAGAGAGGCAAGGTAACAGTGGAACATACGCAACGGCGCTGACGGATAGAATTCGTGGATTTTATGAATGAAGTACTCAGAAATACCAACCCTGACAGAGAAGCACATGTCATTCTTGATAATCTCAAGGCCCACGAACCGAAACATGACCGGTGGCTTCACCGTCGCAACAATGTTACGTTCCATTATATGCCCACCCATGCGTCATGGCTCAACCAGATAGAGATATGGTTCAGCATCCTTCAGACACAATCGCTGCACGGAGCAACCCTTACCTCCGTCAAACGGTTAAGAAAACACATCGATCCATTTGTAGGAGCGCATAACGAAACTGTTCGACTATTTGAGTGGCACAATGTGAATGTGAGAAACAGAAAGCCTGAGAGTGAGTTTTCGAACTTATGCGAGTAGGTACTAAAAAACAGCTCATTCAAGAATTACGAGATTTGCGTGCGCGCAATGCAGATCTTGAAAAGCTAATTATCGATCTAACTGGTCCTATTGGCGAAATATCACGTTCAAGATTTGAGGAATTCTTCGACCTGAATGAAATTCAAACGATACAGGACGCTTTTGCGCAAGTAATGGAAATACCATTGGTGATCGCTGATCCCAGAGCAAACTACATTACTCGTCCGAGCTCCCCCAGTAAGGATCTCCAGGATATGATAACAGATACCGGTCAGTCTCTGTTCGATTGTATATATTCTGTCATTAGTTGGGGTGAACTAAAATCCCCTTATCCCCTTATCGAACAATGCTCCACAGAAGGTCTCCTCTATGGAAGTGCCCCTATTAGCGTAAACGGACGCACTGTAGCCACCTGGCTTATTGGCCCTGTTGCAGACGGCTCAAGGAGTATTGAAGAAATGCTAGGAGATGCTGATACGTTTGGTTTGACCCTAGCAACATACGGTCTTGTTCTTAACGCCTTGCCCCACATATCGCGCCAAAAATTTGAACGGATATGTCAATCGCTTTTCCTTATGGCAAGGCAGTTTTCGATCCTGGCCGTCCAAAATATTCAGCAAGTACACAGTATTACTGAGCGAAAAAGGATGGAAGAAGAATTGAAGCTGAGCGAATCACGATATCATCAAATGTTCAGCAATAATCCTCTTCCGTCTCTTGTGTACGATTACTCAACCTTAAAGATCATAGACGTGAACTCCGCCGCCATAGAACATTACGGATACTCCCATGAGGAATTTATGGATATGACCATCAAAGATATGCACCCCACCGATTGTCTGCCGCCTCTTCTTGAGCATCTCGCAAAACCGGACCCCTCTCAAGACGCCGGATATTGGCAACACAGGAAGAAAAATGGCACTATCATTGATGTTGAAGTGACAGGACGTTCACTGGACTTTTTTGGCAAGAAATATAGAATGGTCATTATCAAAGATATCACAGAGCGTAGGCTGGCTGGGGAAAAACTTCAATTCACACAGTTTGCCATTGACCATGCCGCGGTTGTCATTCTTTGGGTCGGTGAAGACGAAAAGATACTTTACACCAATGAAGAAGCAAGCCGATTACTCCGGTATTCAAAAGACGAGTTTCTTAGTATGACCATTGAGGACATCGACCCCAATTTCCCTCTTACTACATGGCAAAAATATTGGCTTCAATTGAAAAGTCAGGGTTCCATGACATTTGAATCATTTCTCAGGTCGAAAAACAAAATAACCTATCCCGTTCAGATAACAGCAAGTTATGTGGAGTACAACGGTATTGGATATATGTGCGCAATCATCCTTGATATATCAGAAAGAAAAAAAACCGAGGAACTCCTTAAGCTTACACAGTTCTCTGTCGACCATTCCGCCATACCCACTTTCTGGGTCAATAAAAAGGGACAAACGCTCCATGTCAACAAGGCGACCTGCAGCGTCCTCGGCTATTCCGAAGAAGAATTACTGACCATGAACGTGCGAGACTGGGATGTAGGCTTTTCGTATCATAAATGGAATCAAGTATGGCCTGTACTCAAAGAAAAACATTCCATCACCACTGAGTCTGTTCACAAAAGAAAAGATGGAATAAGATTCCCCGTGGAATTGACCGTCAACTATCTTAGGTTCGGCGCGAAGGAATATATGTTTGCTTTTACCTACGACCTTACAGAGAAAAAGCTCGCTCAGGAAGAAAAAGAGAAGCTTCAGACCCAGCTTTTTCAAGCTCAGAAAATGGAAGCGGTGGGTCAGCTCGCCGGTGGCGTTGCGCACGACTTTAATAATATACTCACAGCGCTCATAGGATATGGAACCCTTTTGGAAATGGAAATGCCCGAAGAAAACCCCTTGAGACTTTACGTTGCAGAAATCCTTTCGTCTGCTGAAAAAGCGGTAAATCTCACACAAAGCCTCCTTGCTTTCAGTCGCAAACAAGCAATAGATCTTAAGCCTTATAACCTACATGACATAATAAACAGTGTAGAAAAACTCCTTGCAAGACTGCTTATGGAAGATATTGAGTTAAAGATTCATCTCGCGAATGAAGATCCCATCATTATGGCAGATATTACTCAAATAGACCAGGTCATCATCAACCTTTCCACAAATGCACGGGATGCAATGCCGGGTGGTGGAGTATTAGCTATTGAAACAAAACTCTTTGATCTCGATCATGAGTTCGTGAAAACACATGGATACGGGACTCCTGGTAAGTATGTAGTCCTTTCGGTCTCTGATACAGGCATCGGCATGGACGAGAGGACAAAGGCCAGGATTTTTGATCCATTCTTCACAACGAAAGAGGTCGGGAAAGGCACCGGTCTCGGTCTCTCTATTGTGTATGGAATTATCGAGCAACACGGCGGTCATGTGACGGTCGATAGCGAAGAGAATCATGGAACGAGATTCAATATTTACCTTCCTCTTGTTCATGAAACACTGGAAGAGACAAAACCGGCCCGCGCAGATATCATCAAGAAAGGTGCTGAGACTATTCTTCTCGCCGAGGATAATGCGGTGGTAAGAAGACTTACCAGAGACGTTCTTGAGAGGACCGGGTATACCGTTATTGAAGCTTCGGATGGAAAAGATGCAATTGAAACATTCATAAAAAACAAAGATAAGATTGACTTTGCTATCATTGATGTAGTGATGCCCAAAAAAAACGGGAAAGAAGTCTGTGAAGAGATCTTCAGAATCAAACCTGGCGTCAAAATCCTTTTCACGAGCGGTTACACAGAGGACATTCTCCTCGATAAAGGGATCTACGATTCATCATATAACCTCATTTTTAAACCGTTATCGCCGAATGAATTACTACAGAAAGTCAGGGAAATACTCGATAGATAGGGTATTAGCAGGAATTGGCGGAGGAAGTACGATTCGAAACTCCTTCGATAGCCTGTAATCAACGTTTCCCATTCGTTTTAGAAAGGAAAGGCAAACGACATCGAAACAAGATCAGAACATACACAGTCAATGATCCAACTCTTTTCGACGGTTTCCAAAAACTACTTTAGCACTTTAGACATGTAGACATGCTCAAAAAGTTCATGGCACCACAAGTTGTTCTTTAAGTGGAAGATGAATGTCACGATATTTCCCGGGTGGCATTCGGAATGGTCACCCCAATCGCTTGGAACACCTTGTCACAGGTACCCTTGCATTCGTCCTGACGGTAAGTTTCTTGTTATGGTCTTTTATGGTAATCTTCTGTAAAGAGCCTAATTCAACCCCGGCGGTAGACCCACAGAAGCCATTATTAAGGAAAAGGGCATCGATGTCAGCGGGCGATGTCAGAAATGGCCTTGTGTAAGTGATATATGTCACTGACATATCCTAACAGTCTGAGATATGTATAACAGGATAGAAAGGTGATGATATGCCAGATCTATCCATATAGGGACAGATCGGTAAGTTTAGAAGGACACAATGAGTTGTCTATATCCCACTGTATACTATCACAAAGCTCCCTTCGGTCTGCCGGCTTATGAACTTCGTGGCAACCAAATTTATCCCACTGTTTATAACCAACAGGATGCTTACGGGCTTCCCACATATGAAATACGAGGATCACAACTATACCCAACCGTCTACAATAGACGTCATCCCCATAGTTTTCCTGTCTACGAGATTCGCAACTTACAGCTATACCCGACTGTTCATAATCATGAAAACTCTTACGGCTCTCCGGCTTTTGATATCCGATGAGATACATGTGCCTTACAAACCGCTCCTGTATTGATGGGAATAATGAACTCCCCGCCCCGTGGCCGAGCATCGTTGTTGCAGACTCTAAGCTTCACTTGCTGACAACTGACTGGCCAGAACAGTTGCAGATGTAAGTGCCCGACAAGTTCCTGAAATGCTGTTTTTGGTATGTCTCGACATGCAAGATTTTTGCCTGAAAATTAACTTCCCTTCATGCATATTGCCTTCTTTCTGTTTATGATGTGGGATAACCGGTTAGGGTTGTAACAATTCTCCCTGCCTGTTCTGTAACAACTTTGGTTTGTCCGGCTGAGATCAGTTTCTAATCCGGGGTTTAAGCCACCGGTAATCATCGACCTTTCTCCCGCATAGTCTGTCTTTTACCCATGCTGCTTGGTTCACTGTTACCGTAAATCCGAGACTCGTGAGTTTCTTTATATGGTTTTTGGTAACACGATCTTTCTTCCGTGTATCGAGAGAGTTCGGTCCGAGCTCTTTGTAGGGCAGCTTGTATTTCAGCATGTGATAGCACATGATGAGTTCATATGTCCAGCAAACCTCCTTTTTCTTACCTCTTCTGCCCACAAGGCTCTGCTATCTGGCAAAGAGATAGGTGCCTTTCATCTTTGTTGCCGCCCATGCCAAAATGCTTTTTAATGATTTATTGCCGTGCGTGGTGGCTCCCGGTTTCTTCTTCTCTGCGCTTTCGCTGTTACCGAGGGAGATCCCTGATCATGGTGAGAGGTGGATCTTGGGTATGAAAAGGTCCCTGTTCGTACCTATCTCGGCGATGATGACGGAGGCGCTGTCTTTCGCAGCCGGTCTGGTCTTCATAATAGTGAGCCCCTCCTCTGTGTTTCTTCTTACTACAGTAATGAATGCCCTTATGTAAACGGCGGTGTGTTGCAGCCTTGTCGAAAACGAGGTATATTAAGGGTTGATGTGAACGACTCAGGGTGTACTGATGGACAGGACACAAACAACTCTTACCAAAGCTTACAGTATTAGGGAAGTGTGCTGTCGAACTGGAAGAACCCCAAGCCGAATTCGAGTAACAAGGAGGCAACAGAATGAAAAAACCACTTTTTGGAACACTGCTTTTGGCGTTGGTAATTTTTGTTCCTATTGTAACGATGGCAGCGGTAGATATTAACGTGAACATTGCTTTGCCGCCACCCATCGCATTTCAGGCACCTCCGGATGTAATAGCGATGCCTGATACGAACGATGTTTACGTTGTTCCTTATATAGATGTGGACTTGTTTTTCTGGAATGGTTGGTGGTGGCGTCCATGGGAAGGTGGTTGGTATCGCTCACGTCATTATGACCGGGGCTGGCGTTATTATAACCATGTTCCCCGTTTCTATTTTGATGTAGACCCAGGTTGGAGAGAATACTACCGGGATCATAATTGGTATGGGCACCGGTGGGACTATGAACGGATTCCTAACCAACTGCTTCAGCAGAACTGGAAGAGCTGGCACACTGATCGACATTGGGAAAGACAAGGAACTTGGGGCGTCCAGGGCTATCAACCTCGATCACAACAACAAAGACAGGAAATAAGACAGCAAAGGCAACAGCAGTATCAACAGAGGCCTGAGGTCCAGCAACATCAGCAACAGAGGCAACCCCAGGTTCAGCAGCAGAGACAACAACCTCAGGGTCAACATCAACAGAGGCAACCCCAGGTTCAGCAACAGAGACAACAGCCTCAGGGGAGAGGCCAGCAACCCCAGGTTCAGCAGCAAAAACAACCTCAAGGTCAACCACAACAGAGACAGCCCCAGGTTCAGCAACAGAGACAACAGCCTCAGGGGAGAGGCCAGCAACCACAAAGAGAAGAGCAGAGGCCTCAGGGTGAGCAACAACACTCTCAGCCGCAAGCAAGACCCGAAGAGGAAAGGCGGTAGATCATAAAAAGTAAGATGATAAAAAGGTCACGAATTGGCCCTTGCAATAGCCGCCGGTTAGAACGAGACGCCTATATTCATAATCAGTGGAGGAGAGGAGCATGAAAACGATCAAGTCCGAGAATTTTTGGGTGGCACTCGTGTTGTTTTGCTGCATCCTTATTCTTTCTGTGTACGTTCCCCTGGTCCCTGCCGCACCGACAGTCAAATCCAAAGTATCTGTTCCCCGGTACGGGGGGACGATGAGGGTCGCTGACCGGTTTGATGGGATATCAATCGGCTATCCCCCGAAGATGCCCAATAGTTACAGCCAAAGGCAGGCTGTTCCTGCCTTGGAAACGCTCCTCCGGCTTGACAAGACAGGGAAACCCACACCGTGGCTTGCTACGGGCTTCAAAGAGGATGGCAGGGCAAAGACAATCCTACTTAACTTGAGAAAAGGCGTGAAGTTCCATGATGGCACCGATTTCAATGCCGAGACAGTGAAGTGGAACCTTGATCTCTACGTCTCTGTCAAGGCTCCGGGCACGGAGAAATTCAAGTCCGTTGACATTGTTGACGAATACACCATTCGCATTAACCTTAACGAATGGGATAGCACCGTGCTCAGCGGTTTCACTCAGAGGCTCGGCATGATGATATCACCGGCAGCCTACAAGAAGAACGGTGAAGAATGGTGCGCCAGTCACCCAGTGGGAACAGGCCCATTCGAGTTTGTGAGCTGGGAAAAGGACACTCGCACCGTTTACAAGAAGTTCCCCGGTTACTGGCAGAAAGGCAAGCCTTATTTGGACAGGATAGAGTATTATGCAATTAATGATTCCCTCACCCGACTCTTTAGTTTCAAGAAGGGTGAATTGGAGGTGCTTCTGTCACCCGATGCGAAAGACATCGCAGATTTGAAAAGGGATGGGTACAACGTGAATAACCCCAGAGTGGGTTCGGGCGCCATGAGTCTCATGCCTAATTCCGCGAACCCCAAGTCTCCTTTTTCTGACATAAGGGTGCGGCAGGCCGCCCAATATGCCATTGACACCGAAGGGATTGTGAGAACAATCTATCACGGTGAGGCAGAACCCGCTAACCAGTGGATCTACAAAGGCCATTGGGCCTATAACCCAGCAGTGCATGGGTATCCTTATAACCCAGCCCGGGCCAAGAAACTCCTCGCTGATGCGGGCTACCCAAATGGGTTCAAAACAAAGATAACATACCGCGTGAACCCGCAGAGTGACCTGGTTTTCAACGCTATTCAAGGCTATCTTGGAGCAGTTGGGATCGATGCTACCCTTGAGCCGATCCAACAGGGACAGTACAACCAGATAACCCAGGAAGGGGGAAGCTGGGAAGGACTCATAGAGGATATGTTCTCGCCTTACGTAGATGTGGTGATCCCCATGTCGCAGACGTACAGCGGCGGCAGTAAATATTTCAGTCAGACGCTCGCTCCCAGCGATTATGTGAAGTCCATCCAGAATGCGGTTACAGCCGTTGATTTCAAGACTAAGCAAAAATCAATCCGGGAAGCCATGAAACTGATGAGCGACAAGTATTGTCTCCAGATAATATTGCTGTGTCAGTCGATGGCTGGTGTCAGCCAGTCTTATGTTCATAATCACGGTTTTTATGAGACGCCGGCCATCACATGGACGCCCGAAGACGCCTGGCTGGAACGGTGAATGTGGATTCTTGTGGCAAGGGCAAAAGATCCACGGGGGTCATATATTGAAACGGAGGTGCACGTGGATGAAAACCAAGGAAACTATTTCTCTCATAGAGGGTACTGAAGGTGATTGTTTTTGGTCATAAATTCTTTTCTTGTGGGGAATTTACGGCCCTTCCAAGCCTGATTTTGGTGATCTCCCTTATAATCGCCGAAGGGATTACAACCCCCGCTATCTCTGCGGCCACAAGCGAAATGGGCTAGGGGAAATGACGTGAGGTTTTTTTACAAAACTGTTGTTACTTGCAGGAGATAATATGAAACCAAAGGCTTTAACGATGCTGGCTGTAGGCGACATATCTCTTGGCCTCCCGAATGCAGAACGGTTCTTTGAGCTGACGTCACCGACTCTAAGGCAGGCTGATGTCGTTGTCGGACAGGTCGAACACGTCTTCACGACGAGGGCCATTAATACCATGGGGATCATGTCTGCCCCTGCCTGTAGCCCAGAAAACATGCGCGCACTGTCTTTAGCCGGCATCAATGTCGCCACCCTTGCAGGCAATCATATATGGGATTCGGGGCCGCCGGGTATAGAGGATACCCTTGCGGGGCTGACAAAAGAGGGTATAGCTGTTTTGGGGGCAGGCATGAACCTTGATGAAGCGAAAAAGCCTGTCGTCATTGAAAGAGAAGGGACACGAATCGGTTTTCTAAACTACAATTGCGTGGGACCGAAAGAGGCGTGGGCCGGCAGGAATAAGGCTGGATGCGCTTATGTGTATATAATTACTTACTATGAATTGGACTATGCCTGTCCGGGTGGGCCACCGACTATCTATACATTTCCGGAACCGAAAAGCTTTCAAGCCATGCTGGATGATATCAGGAAGTTACGTCCTCTTTGCGATATTCTGGTAGTGGCCTTTCATAAAGGACTCATACACACTCCGGTAAAATTGTCGGGGTACGAACAGGTCATATCACATGCGGCTATAGACGCTGGCGCCGATCTCATTTTGTCCCATCACGCTCATATACTCAAGGGTATCGAAGTATATAGAGGAAAGACCATCTTTCATGGCCTATGTAATTTTGTGACGGCTGTGCAACACCTGACGGTGGACCCTGCCAAAGGACCGGCGCAATGGGCACAAAGGCGGAAAGAACTTTTCGGCTTTGTGCCCGATCCTCAATACCCCATATATCCCTTTCATCCTGAGGCAAGGTATACGATTATCGCCAAATGCCTTATCGAAGGGAACGCAATCCGTCGGGTGAGCTACCTGCCCTGCCTGGTGAACAGAGAGGCGCAGCCGGAGATACTGAAGAACGACGAAAAGGGACAGCAGGTCTTCGAATACACCAAAATGATTACCGAGAAAGCTGATCTAAACGCTCGATTTATCTGGAAAGGAGACGAAGTGACCGTACTCGCTTAAGGGCACGTGAATGACCCCGTTCACAGGGTAGGGCATCTGTAAACTTCAAAAAAAGCTCCATCTATTCGGAAAAGCGATAGTTCCTTTCCTCAGTACTTATTGCATTGGCTAGATGTCCCTTAGGATAGAGTTTTATCCCCTCCTTCCCACCCCCTTCTCATTCTTCCCCGCTTACAAGGCAAGGCATCCTGCTTGATGTCCTGAACTACGGCAAGAGTGTTGTCATTGAGGCCCATGTGAACATCTCGTTCTCCTTCCCGTTCTTGTTCGTATGCACACTATCGTGTAAATTCGATATGAGGATGACAAGAGGATGTATCTCTTATATAAGCGATAACGGCTTGTTCCATTTCTAATTCATAGGAGCATTAATAGTCCAGGGCCACGCCACGATGGAATGGACCCTTTCGGTGCCTTCTTCTAGTTTTTGCGACGACGTTTCAAGATGGTTCTCCGGTCTATTAATACTCTCAAATATCCTATTGTGGAATGCTTCTCCCGGAAATCGTCCCATACGTGTTCCATAGGATTCAGTTCCGGCGCATAAGGCCGCAGAGAAACAAGTCTCATGTTTCTGGGTATAAATAAAGAGTAGCCCGGAAGTTTGTCATCCTGCTTTATCAGGAACCATATAGAGCGCCGCATAAGTAATGCAACCCCTATGGTGAAAAAAGGGGCAGTTTGGACTGCTGGATGCATCCGCGTAAAAGAGGCTGGGAGGCAGCCAGGCAGTAGATTTCATCTGCCAAGACGTCCATCAGTTCGGCCTGTGTATCCGGACGGCCGTTGCCAAGGTACTCTTGAGGTGATTCCACACGCCTTCATCCGGATTCACTTCAGAGGCATACCGCGGAAAGGGCTCGAGGTGTAAACAGGACGTGCGGCCGACAAGCTCCTGCACGGGATCGCTACGATGAATCTTGCTGTTATCCAACAGAACGATCAGATGACCATGTACCTGATGCAACAGATGGCAGAGGAACGCCGCCACTTCTTCGCCCTGGATGTTGTCATCATACAGTTGGCAGTAAAGCGCACAATGGAAGAGCTTCGGGCTGACGGCGATGCCAGAGATGGCAGATATGCGGTCGTGACCATACCGGTGACGTACGACAGGCGTCTGTCCCACAGGGCTTAACGTCTTACGGACCGACGGGATCAAGAGGAACCCCGATTCGTCGATGAAGACGAGATGGGCTGCCAGCCGTGCGGCGTTTTTTTTACACGGGGCCAGGCGGATCGTTCCCATACTGCGATGGCCGCCTCATCGCGCTCAATGGCCCGACGCTCCGGCTTCTGGTGGCTAAAGCCTATCTGGTGTAAGAGCTTGCCCACGTGATTGCGATGGTATCTCACCCCCAGCTTACGTTCGATCACATCGGCAATCCGTTGCGTGGTCCACAACTCCGTCCGGTATCCCAGCGCCATGGCCCCTTTCGCCAGAACACGAACGAGCCGCTCTTTCTGCTTCGATGTCAGCCGGGGTGGCCGGCTCGGCGCCGGCTCGGCCTTCAGTGCATCCCGCCCACCGGATTGCAACGCATTGCGCCAACGGAGAACACTGCTCGCCCAGCAACCCATGCGCCTGGCGATCTCGTGAAGAGACAGGTTCTGCTTGAGGAACGCAACCACACTGCACCGACGCTCTTCCAGGGATTTCGGAGAACCTTGAGGTCGCATAGAGACACCCCCCCCCTTGAGGATGTCTCTATTATATTGCATTACTTATGCGGAAGTTAATAATGATTCGCTCATTCACATGTAGTGAGGCAACTTTGTCAATAAATACCTGCATAGAGTCGCCGTTGACGTGGGGGGAAATCAAAGAATCAAGCTCCCGTTGGGAAAGACTGCTACATAGGCCTAGGCATACTCACATAAAATAAGAAGGGACCTCCCATCCTAACCTTTCCATTTTACCCCTCTTGGCCACGCGCTAGTAACTAATATGAGACGCTCAACGTCACTGTGTCACTATATGTTCCCGCTTGTGCAGCCTGCGCATCTGTCGCAGCAACATTTACACCGTGTGATGAATCTCCGTTACCGGTGATAAGCGTTGTAGCGGTTGCACTCCCGAAGCCTGAGCCTGTGAAGCTGGGTGTAAAGTACAAAGTGTATGGTATTGGGCTGTTGGTGGCGGGACTCACAGCTGTCAGTTTTCCGCTTAGCGTGCCCGTTGTATTTGCCACACCGCCTGTGCCTGCGCTTAAGGCAGATACATAGAAGGGCGTGGTCTTTGTGCACTGTACCGTCGTAAGATTACCGGTAGAGTATACCGGGGTGGAAGTTGATGGATCAATCCCAAGGGTCATGTTGCCCGCGCTGAAATTTGTGCACGATGCGCTCACGGTCGCATTAATCAGGACAGTCTGGTTGGTCCAATCCGTCGGCACTGATTGAGCAAATGCTCCTTCCGCCATGGCCATGACGATCATCGTTATTGCCGCTACCAAAATATTTTTCTTCATCGTTCTCCTCCATTTTGCCTTCCGGAGGTCTTCCGTCAGGCTTGGTTTATTACGTAAGGTAAAAAGGTCCACCTTACGATCCTGCCTCTTCAAAATGTGACAGTCTAAGCTTAGGGCCATTGACTGGTAACACTCCTTTTCTCATCCAGCAGTTGTTCCTTGTTTTCCTCCACGTTTTCATGAAACCCTTGCCACTATCTCCCTAACAGTAACCGAAATCGCACGGAATTCCGTTAATATGCGATCGTCAGGGTAATCGTGTCGGCGTAAGTTGTACCCACCGGTGCGTTTTGATAGCCGCTGCCAGAATGGATCCGCCCAGGCCGAGGCGCACGTCATTTCCTGTGCCAAATCCCTTGCCTGTACCGCCATTCGTACTGCTTGGGGTTCCACCGCTATTATAGACACTGCACGTAAACGTATAGTTCATGGTGTCGGCACTTGAGTCCTTGAGCGTGCCCGTGATACCCGGCACTGCACAACTCGCGGCGCTCCCTCCATGGTTCGCACTCACTGCCGTGACCGTAAAGGGGGTTCCGTTTGAGCCAAAGACCGTTGCATCCGTTACGGTTGCCGCTATGGGTCCGGCTAAGGACGGATCAATGGAAAAAGACAGGCTCCCTGTGGTTCCCGCCTTGCACGTACCTATTACTGTTCCTGAAACAGCTACGGTCGGTGTAATTGAACCCGCGAAAACAGACCCTGCTACCATGCTCATTAACATTGTTGCTGTACCCACTGCTAAAAGTAACTTTTTCATTTTCTTGTCCTCCATATTTTTAATTTCATGAGAAAATGTACTCTTGTTCATAGCCTTCTAGTAAGCAAGAACTATGCCATATCGATGTTTAATTGTAACCCATTGATATTATAAATTATTGTTCCTATAAACAACGCTCGCGTATGGGAAGGCCTACATTATTTGCTGTCTTTGCTACGTTCGGCTGCAGACCTTCAGTGCTTCCCAATTGAACAGATAAACGATACGGCAGACACGCTCTCTTTCCCCTGAAGATTAGCTTCTTTAGTGCATATTGCCTTCCTTTCTGTTTATGATGCGGAATAGCCGGTTAGGATTATAAAAATTCCTCCTACGCTCTATGGGACCATGTTTTGTCTTTATGAACGGCCGTGGTCAGCCTTCCTTACGAGGTTTTAATCACAATAAATGTCGACCTTTCTTCCGCATAGTGTGTCTTTCAGGTCTCTATACTGTTCACTGTTGCCGTAAATCCAAGATTGGTGAGTCTCCTTCAACAAGACGTATCCTTCCTTTTACCCCATTCCAGAGGGGAACAATGTGGGATTTGCTGAATCCATAAAGGATATGCCTCCTTTTATTCTTATACACAGCCAGTTCTGTCCAAGATAATCCAAAATCCAAGCTCGTCACTTGATATAGCAACGCTTTAGGACAGGTAATTCCTCCATGCCGGAATGAGGTTGGTCCTTTTGGTGTTTAGCATATGGTGTTTTGCTGTCGAATATGCTAAAACCCAAGCGTAAGCTGTTCTCCCGTAGGTACAAAAGGAGGTATCTCGGAGGGACTATCAATCCACGCCCATAGATCAGGATAGGTAAAGAGGTTATAACACAGCATGGCAACGGGATTCGAAATAGGCCAAGTAAGGCTCGAACGGAACGTATGATACTTGAGAAGGAGGATGGCAATCAATGCTGTCCAAATCTGGATCATGAGGGCATTAGGGGGGGTTCCGACGAATGTCTTGATCCTTAAGTTCTGCTTGACCCCTGCTGTCAATAGTGGACACCAAAATAATATTCATGCCGCAGTTGTAGTTACTTTTTCAAGCATTTACAAGAAAATCGAACGGCAAGGATTCCGGTTTTGAGGCTAAAAAGCTCATGAGTACCATACAGAAACTATACGGTCCGGCCTGGTGATACAAGGGAAGGGGAGAACCCTCCCCTTCCCTTTTCTGCACTCCCCTACCCTGTGGTTTCGCCCATATTACTCGTGATCCAGTCGCTGAGGTTGTCCAGGTTTACATGGAATAGGCGTACGTATATCACCGATAAGCTGCCTACAGGATTCATCCATACAGATAACGGGATACTCCGGGCTGTACGGGAACGCATAAAGGGCAAGCACATCTTCCATGGCAGCTACGAACGCAGCGTTTTCTTTCGGCGGAATTTTCCAGTACTTTCTGAGGTGAGGTTTAAGTTCGTTTTTTTTAACATGCGCTGGATCGTCATATGGGATACCGATGGCGTCAGATCCAGTTCCACCGCCTTTTCCGCGAGCAGCCGCACGGTCCAACGACTCCGTCCGGGAGGTGATTCGGAGCAGGCCAGTGCGATTAATCGTGCCTCGAATGTCCCGTCAAAGATCACCTCGCGTGGAGGTCTATCCGACTTCTTCCGCTTAAGAGCCGCATCCAAGCCTTCTTCCACAAACCGTTTCTTCAGATGTTCTATGGTTCTGGCTGTGACCCCCATCGCTTCTGCCGTATCGGCCACCGTCCACGACGGACCATGAGGCCCGGCATCACACAGAATCAATGCCCGAGCGAAGAGGAATTGCTTTGCGCTGGTCTTTACTGTTTTGGTCATTGATTCCAGGTTGTTCCGTTCTTCTGCGGTCAATGTTACTCGATACCGTGGTTTCATGGTATGTACCTCCCTGAGAGATTACCATGAGTTTACCACAATATTGATACGAAATAAATAGTGTTACATGGTACTAGTTCGTTAAATAAAAATTTCTTTTTTGTCTATCCTATCCAAAGGGCCTTAACCTCATGATCTTTTATCAACCACCGTGGGTGCGAACACATGTATATTTATTCGAGCCCCAGACTTTTGCGGAGTTGTTTCACATATTGCAGTCCATCCGGTTTAAACGGTTCGGGGACCCAGGGCATTTCCCTTAGTATTCTGAGCATTGAAGGCAGTCGGTCAAAAGGAATAGATATAAATTGCATGCCTGGAGGAAATAATTTCCTTCGTCTCATCCCGAATCCGAGACCGGTACTAACAAAATTTATCTTTCCGGTAATATAGGGGTATACAAAAAGCCACGAGCACCCTATTGCTGCAGAATAGTTGCTTGACCACATTTCCCCCGTCTCATAGCTCATAGCTCTGAAAAGGATTTCCGCCTGATCGATATTGGCAAGGAGAATGAGTACATCGGGTTCGTAAGAAAGCTTATCTACCGGAGATAAGAGAACGTAGTTAACAACCCCCCGGGCTATCTTCGGAATGTAGTGATAGAGCCTACCGGCGGCACGTGCGTCTTTGAACACTCCTAGTCCTGAGCCAAATTCCCCGCTTACAAACTGTTCCTCTATTTCCCTCTGCCCCAGCACATATGCCCCTGCTTCGCAGGTATGGTTCTTCATATCGGCATAAAAGACTTCGCCCCCTTGCGCCTTTTTGAGCATTTCGCAGAACGCCATGCCCTCGGCAAGTTTTTTATTGCCTTTCGGAGCTCTCGTCAGATATTTGATGCCGACGGGCTTGATGTCAAAATTAAACTTGTCCAGTATCGCAAAATTCTCTTGATTGAATCCCATATCCACCTCCTGTATATAGTTCCTTGAAACCTTTGTAAGTCGTATGCCGCATGGGTAACCATCTCTCTCAGAACAATGGGTCTAAGCCGTACACTTCTATAGACTCAGAATAGTTGACTGGCTCGCCACGTGTTAGCGTTCCAGAGGCGAAATCGAGGACCATACTTAGGAGTCGTTCTCCTGCTTCTTCAAGGCTTTCAATAACAGTCCAGGAATGACGGCATAACACCTTTCTTTGGATCCCCTTCAGCTCCGGGTTTCCAACGAGACAGTTATCCGCTACCATCATTTCACAGTTTCCGTTATTGCTTTTCTTATGGCTTCTTCACTCAGTTCCTGTCCGAGCCCCGGAAGGTCAGGGACCTCATAGAAACCGTTCTTCGGCTGGTAGTCGTACTTGCAAAGAGCGATTGTAGCATCCTGTATGGCAACTGCATGATGTTCGTGTATTAAGAAGTTCGGTATCACCGATTCAAGGTGCAATGCTGCTGCGGTAGCCAGGGGGCCCCCCGCCACATGAACCTGTACTGCAACGTCATAGACGTGCGCCATATCGCATATTTTCTTCACTTCCGAAAATCCACCGCAATTTCCAAGGTCAGGTTGGATGACATGCAGTGAGCGGTTTTCAAAGAATGGCCTGTATCCCCACCTCGTGTATATTCTTTCTCCGGCCGCCATCGGAATTTTGACACTGTGCGCAATCTGCTTCATTGATTCTGCATTGAGCGGATGCGTCGGTTCTTCGTAATAAAAACACCTGAACTGCTCAAGCTCCCTGCCTAGCTGTATGGCGGAATTCGTGTCTGTCAGAGAATGCAGTTCGATGATAATATCCATGTTGGGACCACCTGCCTCTCTAATGGCCGCAACCCTGTCAATGGCTATCTTCAGCTGCTCATATTGAAGCAGGCCGTAGCAGTTCCACCCCATCCATTCGCCCTTCATATTCATTCCTACAGGATCAACCTTTACACAGTTATAGCCTTCAGCCATGGCCTTTCTTGTGGCTTCAGCATACTGCTCTGGATACACAAGGTTAACGCCGTCCTTGGCCCAGTCAAACTGTATCTGACTTGCGTACGTCCTCAGTTTTGTGTTGGTTTTTCCACCTAGTAATTGATATATAGGTACGCCTAACATTTTTGCTTTTATGTCCCACAGGGCGATGTCTATTCCACTTATTCCTCCGAATATGACTGTACCGCCTCCCATGCCCCAGAAGGTCTTCCTGAAGATTTTCTCCCATACTTCTTCATTGTTCATGGGATTCATTCCAATTATCAGCTTCGCAAAGTCTTTGGCCATCCCAAAGGACGCATGCTCCGCCGCTCCGTATGAGAGTCCTATTTCGCCGTAGCCGCTTATACCCTCGTCGGTATTAATCCTGACAACGGTTGGATGAAGTCTGGAAGTTGTAAAATTGATCTTGCTCAGTACAAGTCTCATAACATCAACACTTTTGATCTTCATAAAACATCCTCCTTATATATCGTTGATCGGCAAACTGTCTATTTTGTCCTCTGCGTCAATATAACAATTTCAATTGGCCTTTTGAAAAACGCTATGGCTTTTTTTCAGAATCAGAGAACCGATTGCGCCTACAAACGAAATGCCAGCAGAGAGCAGGAAGGCGTAACTGAAGGTGCCGGTCGTGTCCTTAATGTAACCGCCTATTGCAGGACCCAATGCCTGTCCTATTCCAAAAAAGAGTGTTATGAAACCGAGGCCTGCCGGTGCGAGCCTGCCACCTACCGCATCACCGGAGGCTGCAGCCATGATCGTGGGTATTGAAAAGGAAGCAATGCCGAACACCACTGCGGATATGTAAAAACCGGCGTGATCCTTCCAGATGGCGAGAATGATGTAAGAAAGCGCGAGGGTGAGGTATGCGATCATGAAGCCGTATCTTCTGCCCAATACATCTGACATCCAGCCGTAAATAACCCCGCAGAAAATACTGAAAATACCGAGGACAGCAAATATCCTCCCTGCTGTAACCGGTGTCACCCCCATCTCCTTCGTAAGATATGCGACAAAAAAGGTGAGATAGATAATATAGGAAAAACCATACAAAAAGTACACACATCCAAGCTTCCATATTTCGGGTTCCACCGCCACATCCCTGAATGCGGAAAAAAGGGTGACCTTTGGTCCACCCTTCTGTTCTTCTTCTCCGCCATACATGGCAAGGCCTTTTTCCTTTGGATTATTTCTCAAGAACGCATAACAGACGAATGCAAGGACGAATACCGTGATCCCCAATATAAACCAGGCATATCTCCATCCTTCTTTTCCGAAGGCCGATATGACAGGCGGGAGAATGATCCCGGAAAAAAAGAGGCCCACCCCTATGCCACCCGAAACTATGCCCGTTGCAAGGCCCCTGTTCCTCATAACGAACCAGGCGGCGGGGAGTGCCATAATGGGAACATAGCTACCTCCGTTGCCCGCCCCTGTTATCAGTCGCATGAAGAATGCGAAGACAAAGGAATTGGACAATCCTGTCAGAAAAAGGCTGACGCCTATGATGAGAAGAGATATGAAGACAACTCTCCTTACCCCGAAACGGGCTGCAAGAAACCCTCCAATGATGGCAAGACAGAGATACCCTATGAAATTACCGGTCGCTATTGAGCCTAACTGGGTATAGTTGAGTGCGAGCCCATCTTTCATGTAAGGCAATAATACAGAATAGGACATTCTCCCGAATCCGTGTGCAAGGATTGTAACAAGCGTTCCTGTAAATGCGATGAACCAGGCGTAATGGAGCTTCTTCATATTCTCCTCATTTTTGTTCTGTAGGGCGACCATACGATCACCATTCCGGTTGTTGGCGCAACATTGAGCAACAGTAACCGCCAATCTCTTGTCTTTGCGCCATTCTCCTCAATTCATCCCGAGATATGGAAACTCGTGGCACATTCCGCCGGGAGCCGTCAAAAAAGTGGGTCAACGCCGTAGACTTCTATGGGGTCGGTGTAGTTGACCGTCTCTCCTCGTGTCAGCGTTCCTGATGCGATATCGACAACGAGCCTCAAGAGTCTTTCCCCGGCCTCCTCAATGTTTTCGGCGCCCTCTATGACCGTTCCGGAATAGAAGTCGAGACTTTCTCCGGCTATCGCATAGGTCTTCGGGTTTGCAGATGTCCAAAGCAGAGGTGACGTTACGGCCGGCGATGGGTCGAGAACCGTACGTGCCGAGGCGCCTCCGCCGTACTGAAATATCGTGAGTTGGGCGCCGGCTGCCGCATAACCGGGAAAAATTGAGTTTGGTCCCATCCAGTTGTCCACAAGGTAGAGGCCATGACCCGAAGGCCTTTCAGCGTACTTTAGGACTCCTTGAATCGGTTGGTGGCCGGCCTTGTATATGGCTCCGAGTGATTTTTCCTCGAGTGAAGATATGCCTGCAGCTATATTCTCCGGCACTGGATTCATTGTGCGTATATCCTCCCCTGTGGCAAGGACCCGCTCTTCAATCCACCGGACGGCTTTAAGTATCCTGGCCCGCACTTCCTCATTCACTGCCCGAACGGCAAGGATATCTTCCGCGCCAATAATCTCTGTTGTTTCACCAAACATGGCGGTGCCTCCGGCCTCCACTATCCTGTCAAATAGATGCCCCACCACGGGGTTACCGGCCATCCCAGAGGTCGGGTCCGATGCGCCGCATTTAACGCCCAGTGAGAGCTTGCCCATATGGACTGCTTGGCGCCTCAGCCTGGATGCTTCATAGACCATTGTCCGCGCGACCCTGATGCCCTTTATTATCGCTTCCAGTGTTCCGCCTTCTCTCCTGACGTCGATGATTTCGAGCGGTTTTTCTGACCTTTCCAGCTCAGCGGCAAGACGCTCCGTGCTCAACTCCGGATAGCCAGCCCCCGGGGAGCCGTTGTGGAGGATCACAGCGGCTACGTTGGGATTGAGACCGAAGCCGAAAAGCGTACGCGCAATGGCCTCTCGATCCCTTGAGGTCATACCGCCGCCGCTTTTTGCCATGGTCAAGGTCTTTGTTCCCGGAACAAAAGCGCATATTTTTTCGGCAATGAGCCCTCCGGGGATAACTAATACGTAATTCCTTATCCCTACTGATCCGTCAGGCCGTATGTATCCAAGAAATTCCATTTCCTTCCCTCAAGATTTTTTTGCGAGATCGCCCCGTCCCCTTGCACCCGCGAGATTATGGGTGTGGACGAGCATTCCCTTTCGTATATGCTTACTCGCAATCCCTATGCGCTCACCATATTTGATGATCGGGCCGTGGGGCACAATTTCTTCAACGGCGACCTTAAAACCAAAAGGGATTCTCTCGTGAGCATCGATCGTCACAACCTCTTTGCCAAGGGGAAGCTGTACCGTATCTCCGGGCATCACCTCTTCAAGAACATTGGCCACGTTATCCGCGGGGTTGAGTAAGAGTCCTCGCTTATTTGCCATGGTCTTCTGTCCCTTTATCCTGTTCCAGGTCGGCACTGAGGATCGAAGAAATCTCTGCAGCGCATGCCATCACATGATGAGCGTACATGGCGTGATCCTCCGGTTGATAACGTACCGTAGGAACTGCCAGACCTATGCCACAGCGAAAATTCTTGCTTGATCCAAGCACTGGGGCGGCAAACCCCACAACCCCGCCGTCCCGTTCGTCGTAGGTGAACGAGTAGCCGTCGCGCCTGGTCTGCTCAACCTTTTTCAGGAGCCCGTCCACGTTCACGTCCGCGCGGCTGCCAAGTTCTTCGATGATATCATGCGCAGATCGGGTGGGGAGGAAAGCGAGAATAACCTTGCCGGCTGCTCCTTTTTCGATCGGATAAGGAATTCCCGGGTTCAGATGATAACGAAGCTCGTGCGTGCATTCTACGATTCCATCGAATATCACCTTTCCCTGCTCGTGGGTGAAGAAGTGCATTGTCTCATTCTTCATGCCAACGTATTTGCGCAAAATAGGAGTAACGATCGTGGACAGACTGACCACACTTCCCAATGCCAGCCCCAAACGCCACAATCCCGGGCCGATACGGTATTTGCCATCTTTCTCCGTGCTGATAAGAAAGTTTTCATCTGCTAGGGTCTGCAAAATGCGCATCGTAGTGCTCTTGCTCAATCCCAGCGCCCTGCCGAGCTCACGCGGTCCCCATACGTCTCTGTCAAACACAAACCGCTTCAGGACTTTGAGAACCCCCGATACGCTGTTAAGCTTGCTGTCTGACATATTTATCCTCCCACGCACGTGAAAGATGAAGTGTTATGATAGGCGAAGCCTCCTGGAAGTAAATATGCCACAGCATACCAACACATTTCTGCCATTTCGTTTGCTTTTTGCTTTAAGCACATGGTAGAAATCCCTCGATACATTTCGTAATAGAAAGGTTCTGGATTTCATTCCTCTCGCAATAATAACTGTCGTTTTGCCCTTGAATGGTATTTCAATCAAAACCTCCGCCCGTTCATACTCACTCATTGGGGCAAGTCCCAACTCAAGCCGCCCACAAGAATTTCCCACGCACGAGTTAATTGCCAGGTCTCGCTTACAGACCTGCAAAAGCTATCCAAATCTTGTGCGCCCCAATTATTGTTTCTCGAGAAGCTTCACCGCTCACTGACCGGTGCAACTTTCTCTTCCCTCTTTACACGTATTGTGAGAAGGAGTATCAGGCCAATAAGGAGAGAACACGCGTAATAAGCAAGCACGGCGTTGCCGCCAATGCTCTTAAAATAACCGCCCCCAAAGCCTCCCGCGAAGCTACCAAAGGCGTTGCAGGAGCTGATGATAGCCATTCCTACCGCCGCCGACGTCCCTGAAAGGAAGAGTGACGAAAGTGCCCAGAACGGCGGCATGAAACTAAAAACAGCGCTCTGGCCAAGTATAATTCCTATCATTTTAACTACTGGATTTGGTGATATTGCGGACATAAGCAATCCTATAAGTCCGACCGCAAACGCGCCCGAGGCATGATACTTCCTTTCCTTCGTCTTGTCTGAAGACCATCCCACTAGAATAGTGAAAATGGCTGCAAATCCCGGTGGGAGCATCATCAGGAACCCCACCAGAGTGTTCGATCCCTTGGAAAACTCCTTGACCACCATTGGCAGGAAAAGGGTCATGCCCGAGGCCGCCACAGAGCTAAATCCGTAAACAATACCCAGTCTCCACGTCCTTAAGTTTGAAAAGATTTCCTTTATTTTCACATGCACTTTTTTCTTTACATCTTCTTTTTTGATTTCTTCTATTAACCAATTCTTCTCTTGGGCGCTCAGCCACTTGGCCTCGGAAGGCTGGCTCGTGAGGTAGAACAATGTGCAGATGCCTAGAATGACAGCCGGTATGCCTTCTATCATGAATAACCAACGCCAGCCCGAATATCCAAACCAGTGTGCATGATCCAGTATCCATCCGGAAATAGGCGCTGCGACGATCAATGAAATCGGCAAGGCTGAAGTGAAGATACCGATAACCCTCGCCCTTTCCCGTTGTGGAAACCACAATGTGAAGTAAAACATAATGCCCGGAAGAAACCCTGCTTCCATCATCCCGAGGAAAAAACGCACGGCGGCTATCTGCCAGTAATTGTGTACCCACATTGCCAAGCACGTCACTATTCCCCAGGTAATCAGTATGCGGGCGATCCACTTTCTTGCGCCGAAATGATTCAGTAACATATTGCTGGGAACTTCAAAAATGAAGTACGGGAGATAGAAGACAGAAGTCAGCGCTCCGTACGCAATCATTGAGATTCCCAGTTCCTTGTTCATTCCGAGCGCGGCAAATCCGAGGTTTGAACGGTCGAGATAGTTAACGAAGTAGAGCAAAAAGAGAAATGGTATGAAACGCCACTTTACCTTACTGATTACCTTTTCTCCAAAAGTATCCATTTGACTCATAAAATCCCTCCTTATTTTCCTGTCAAGCGCCAGTGATATCTCTGGCCGCCGGTTCTCTTTCTCATATCCCTCCCCTGCAGAACCATATCGCTTTTAAGGAGAGGGCCCGTAACCCTGATAGGCGAGTTCGCATAATAAGTCATGACACCGCTCACCTGCCTTTTTCGATTTCTCTTTTTATCAGCTGCTCAACCTCAACTTCAGAAATCGCCTTCTGAGTCTTTAAGAGGTTTTCCATCTCTTTCAAAAGACTCGTTATCTGTTTCTCCGTCACTTTGACTGCCATGGTCTCAATTTTGGCTCGCAGGGCCTGCCCGCTCAAGGTATGAGGACCGAAGAGAATATTGGCTTTTCCGCCGACCACGGAGGGAGCGAAAGAGTTCATTATTGACCAGCTTCCTTGCATCTCGGACACGATGTGTGAATCGGTGTTTTGAATAAAGATATTTTCTCCCACGATGGGCTTCCAGGGCTGCAACGGCACGCCTGCTATCTTCAGCACCAGGGCAGAAAGTTCCGTTAGCCGATCAAGTTTGATCCCCAGATCCATACCATAGAGAATGGTCAAGGCCATGGCTACCTCTTCTAGGGCCGCCATTCCACTTCTGTCGCACATCCCATGAACCGTTAAATCGACCACCTCAGCTCCTGCCTCAACAGACGCCAGGGCACATGCCGTTGCGAGGCCATAGTCATTGTGCACGTGGGCGGCGATCTGTATGCCTGGAAAAGAGGCCTTTATCCATCTGATCAGATTTTTGTAGGCAGTCACGTGTAAAACTCCCAACCCTGCCGTACAAAACCGATCTACTCCTTCATTAACGCTTGCCTGGAAAAGTTCCCGACAGAATTCCATATCCCAGTTCGTGAGCACGGGCATGAAGACCGTGAACAAACCGCGTTTTTTTGTGTAATTCACCGCTTCCGCGAACTTCTCTACATAATCCCTCCGCGCGTAGCCCGGAACAGGTGCCGGGTGAAGGACAATTTGCGCAATTTCGACCCCGGCGTCAGCAATCCTGTCCAACTCCTCTTTAAAGCGCGGGCTGAGAGCGTAAATGTGAGCAGCAAGTCTTAGTTTTAGCCCATTTCTCTTAATCTCCTGAGCAAGTTTTCGATCTCTCTCGACCGTTCCTGCGTACCCCACATCCGCTTCCGGGATCCCCACCTCACTTAAGAGCCGTGCAATGGTTAATTTATCCTCAAGGCTCATGTTCACGTTCGGGGTCTCCTCTCCCTCCCTCAAGGTGGTATCCTTTATTATGACCCTCGATGGGAGCTTGATACTTTGTTTCACTTCTGGTAGGAGGTTCCATCTGCTTACCCACCAGTTACCGGCAGGTCCATATTCCACCCATTCAAACAATTTAGAATCCCCCATAATTTTGAACCTCCTTTCCTGAGTAACTATGGGACGCTGTCCCATTTATTTATTATACATCTCGCATGCATCAAAATGTCAAGGTTTTTCTTGAGTTTAGCTGGTATTTTTCTCCACCGTCCACAACCAATTGTAATTACAAACATATCCTATCAATTAATTCTGTCTCTGGCCAAACAGCCGATTCGCAAGGCATGGTACCTCCTAACCGAGGAATTGGATTGTAACGGCATGCAAAGCTACTACAGACCATATGGTGCAGAGTCTAACACAGAGACTGGATCAGTTTATTGGGGGCAGGTCAATTGGTAGACCGAGCCCGACACCTTACCGTCGAAACGTTCCTCTCTCACTTCATTTTTTTCTGCTCATCAAGGGCCGCGTTGTGCGCTCTTTCGCTCGTTGCCTTCCCGGTGACGGGGTGTTTGAAATGGAAAGGAAAGATGTATCCGGAAGGGTAACGTGGGCTATAGGCGCGCGGGATATCCGCCTTGAGCGCAATCGCGGTTTGGTCATGGGGAAGTTCGACGACACGTTCCGGCTTTACCCAGCCCCGAAGCGGTGTACAATTGTACACCTGGTCAAACCGGAGTTTCTCAAACTTCCATATTCCGTCCTCTTTTACATAATCGACTCCGTATATCCCGCCGAAGAATCTCTGTACAACCCCTTTTTCCACGGGTATAGCGATTGCCCCAAAGCCATACCACTGCCCCTTTGCCGTTTCTCCGTCGGGACTCACGTCGATAATACCCGAAAGCTGCATCACCTCATGCATGAATTCGTTACCCGGGTTCGCGTGGCCTTCGAAATACCGTCTGACTCCGCTCTTCCCGAGGTAGGTGCCCACGGCGAGCGTCAAAGACACATTGGGGCCGTCGGAGAAAAGATCTATTATCTCCTGGGCCATCCAGTGTTCGATGTAATAGCCGTACGCTCTCTGCAGTCTTTTTATCTCCTCAATGTCCTGCAAAGTCCTGAGCCTTTTTTCTTGAGACTTGACTTGTTCCTCGAGAACTTTGATCTTTGCCACCAATTCTTCCAAGCTCATGAACTCCTCCTTTTTCAAAAATTTAGCTTCTTATAACGTCAATTGTAGACTTACCTCTATTTTCGTGTCAACCACTTTTGGCATACCACACCGACTCGACCTTCCCTATGTGTTCTTCAATCGCGATACCGCCCCACCTTATTGTGACATCAAAAACGCTTTTAACGGGGCTTGCAGACGTGCAAGGATTAAAGGTTTTCACTTCCACCATCTACACCAGACCTTCCCTTCTCAGCTTGTCATGGCGGGAGTGGACATCACGACGGTAAGGGAACTGTTGGGACACAAGGCATTAACAATGACTCTTCGCTATGTTCATCTTGCACCCTCACACAAGATCAAAGCTGTGGACATCTTGGACAGCACAATCAATAAAAACGTGAACTATATACAATTGAGGAAAAAATGAGAACCACTGAAATGTTACAGAATGGCGGAGGGAGTAGGATTCGAACCCACGGGGCGCTTGCACGCCCAACGGTTTTCAAGACCGCCGCTTTCGGCCGCTCAGCCATCCCTCCGGCCCTTTAGGATTTCAAATTTGAAATTGCAAATCTTAAATGCATCACCATCTGATGAGACTGCTTCCCCAGGTAAGTCCGCCTCCGAAGGCGGTCAGAAGTATAAGTGTATCTCTTTTTACCGTTCCATCGCGGGCGGCTTCGTCAAGAGCAATGGGCACCGTCGCTGAAGAAATATTACCATACTTTTCAATGGTCATATAGACCTTTTCGATAGGCACATTTAATTTCTTCGCCATTCCCTGGATGATTCTCAAATTTGCCTGATGGGGTATGATCACATCCACATCATGTATGGTGTATCCATTTACCATTGTTGCTTCCTCGCAGGCCCCCGCAAACCGGTTCACTGCCACTTTAAAAGACTTATTGGCCTCTATCATTCGCAGGAAGTGCAGACCTTTATCAACACTCTCATGAGAAATGGGTGTTGTTTTAGAACCTCCGCCGGGCATGAGAAGGGTGTCACCGTTTGCTCCGTCCGTGTGGATATGGGTTGACAGAATTTCGGCGCCTGTCTGGCTTTCGGTAACGACGGCCGCTCCGGCTCCATCTCCCCAGAGTATACAGCTTTCCCGTTCTTTCCAGTTCACCACCCTGCTCATTATCTCTCCTGCAACCACAAGAGCCTTCCTATTCGCTCCTGATCTGATGAGCTTATCGGCAAGATGGAGCGCAAATATAAATCCCGTACAGGCAGCAGTGATATCAAAAGATACAGCGTTATCGCACTTCAACTTCGCCTCCAACCAGTTTGCGCCTGCCGGACAGTGGGTATCGGGGGTAATCGTAGCAAGAATAATGAGATCAATTTCGCCTGCTTTTATTCCCGCTATATCCATGGCCCTCTCACAGGCCACCTTACAGAGGTCGGACGTAGCCATGTCCTTACGGGCTATTCTTCTCTCTTTGATGCCTGTTCGCGTATAGATCCATTCATCCGAAGTATCGAGAAATTTCTCGATATCAAAGTTTGTCATGATTCTTTCAGGCAGGTACGATCCCGTCCCCACAATGGCAATTCTCTTCATTCAATATCCCGTCGTTTCTTTCTTTACAGAGCTTAAGTAGAACAGAAAAGCGCTAACGTTGTCAAGGCCAAAGATGGACTCGCAGGAGGCAAGCGTCCTGCGAGTCCATCTAAATTCATCATAATTATTAGGATACCGATGAACTTATGACAAATTCCCTTGACATAGAAGGCATATACTTTTAAAACTACATTCACGCTGTATGACTAAAGACCACATAGACACACAGGGCTTCCTCGCTATTCTGGTTCTTACCGTTTTATGGGGCCTTAATTATTCCGCCATAAAGCTCTCAAACACTGGTTTGTCGCCGGTCTTTACATCATTCCTCCGTTCGGTTATCGCATCATCCTGCGGGATCGTATACTGCATGATAATAAAGCAAAAGCTGTTTCATAGAGGCATAGTGCTCTTCCATGGATTCATTGTCGGCCTCCTTTTCGGGCTGGAATTTGTCTGTCTCTATTTCGGCCTCCTCTATACGGACGCGGCGCGGGCAATTATTTTCATGTATCTTTCCCCTTTTGTAGTAGCAGCCGGTGCCCATGTATTTCTTAAGGAGAAACTCAACATAGCAAAAACAATTGGCTTAATCTTGGCTTTTCTGGGTATATATTTTGTCTTCAGAGGCAAACCAAGTACATACAACAAACTAATGCTGTTCGGTGACCTCCTCACTATCATGGGAGCCATTTTGTGGGGGGCGACAACGCTCTATATAAAAAAATTTCTCGCTGAAAAAGTCCATCCAATCAACACATTTCTTTATCAGCTCGTCTTTTCCGTCCCTATCATATTTATATGCACATTACTCCTTGAGAATACATGGATTAAACACATCGATAGATATATAGTAGCTTCTCTTGTTTACCAGTCAATTATTGTTGCTTTCGCGTCATACTTCGTCTGGTTTAAGCTCATTCACAGATATCCGGTCGCAAAACTCTCGGCCTTCACTTTTCTCGCGCCTATTTTCGGAGTACTTTTCGGTGTTCTGTTTTATAAAGAACAGTTAACAGCATGGCTTGTTATAGGCCTCATCCTTGTCTGTACAGGGATTTATTGCGCAAACTATAAAAAATGAAAAAACATAAAGTAATTACTTTAAGCGGCTTTGTCATAAGCATAATCCTCCTTTGCTTTGCTTTGTATGGAGTTCAATTTAACAAACTTTTCCATATTCTAAGAAACGCAGATATGTGTTTCGCCTTCATTCCAATAACGTGTATAGCCCTCTGTTGTTTTCTTTGTGCCTATAGATGGTCAAAAATCGCAGGAGGGTCTGTACGCTTTCGGGACACTTTCGTCGCCCTTTTTATCGGGCTCTTCTTAAACAACGTGCTTCCGGCGAGGATCGGAGAGATTGCAAGAGGATACATACTGTCAAAAAGAACTGGGATTTCGTTCACGTATGCCCTGACAACGGTACTTGTAGACAGGTTTTTTGACCTCGTGGGGCTTCTGATTATCACTTTCATAGCTTTACGTTTTCTTCCTAAACACATCTTGCCACATATGGTTTGGTTCGGAATTTATATGCTTCTGGTTCTTCTTATGGTTTGCATAGTCCTGCTCATCGTCCTTAGTAGAAAAAAATTTGCTTCTAAAATCAGCGGAATACTTGTCCGTGTTAATAGACCTTTTGTTTCACGACTTGCGAAACGTGTTCTTGAAATTCAGAAAAACCTCAGTCGTGTTAACTCGCCAATCAATCTTGTCTATTTCATTCTCATTGCTGTAACAGAGTGGCTTCTCATGAGTACCGCCTTATACTTCACCACGCTCATGCTCGGCATAAAAATTAGTTTCATAGTTTCAGCATTTATCTGCTCCCTTATTAATATGTCTCTTACAATCCCTTCATCTCCTGGGTATGTCGGATATTACCAAGGAGCATTTTGTTTACTGCTTCCCATATTTGGTATAATGAAAGATGAAGCGCTTGCAACCTCACTCGTCTTTCAAGCAACTTGGTATATCCCGTATACTCTATTAGGGGGTATACTGTCTATTAAGGAGCACCTGAAAATAAGGGATATTCAAAAGCTAGAAGATGAAACCGAAATATGATACCAAATGGCATCCGGAGCCCCATTTCTAGAGCTATACAGGTGAGGCGGTCCTCTTCGTGCCTTATTTGTATCTTGTAGTTTGGTTATTGCAGTTATGGATATTGGGGAATTTGCTGAAGGCCTTCTGTTTCACCTAGACCGAGGATGATATTCATATTCTGTACTGCCTGGCCTGATGCGCCTTTTACGAGATTGTCAATGGCCGATATAATAACAATCCTCCCATCATCAAAGGCCTTTAAACCAATATCACAGTAGTTTGAAAATCGTACGAACCGTGTGTCGGGATACATGCCTTCATCCATGACTCTTACGAAAGGCTCCTTGTCATAGGTCTCTTTATAAAGTCCAAGAGCTTCTTCCGTTGTTTTTTTCACCTTGAGCTTCCCATAAATTGTCGTCAGGATCCCCCTGTTCATGGGCAGCAAATGGGGAACAAAAGAAACTTTTGCCTGACAAAATTTGTTAACTTCTTTTTGTATTTCAGGTTCGTGACGATGGGTCCCGACGTTATAGGCCCTGAAGCCTTCCGAAACCTCACAGAACATACTCCCCGGCTTCGTTTCGCGCCCGGCCCCGCTGACCCCGGATTTGGAATCGATGAAAATATCCTCAGCAAGCATCTGTTCCTTGAGAAGCGGATAGAGGGCGAGAATTGCGGACGTGGGGTAACAGCCGGGATTGCCGATGAGATGGGAGCCTCTTATGCGATCCCGATAGAGCTCAGGAAGACCGAAAACTGCATAAGGAACCAATTCTTTTGCCTTGTGCGGGATATAGGTCTTTTCGTATATTCGAATGTCTTCAAATCTAAAATCGGCGCTCAAATCTATAATGACCGCTTTCCCGTCATAGAGATCCTTTGCGGTCTTCATGGAACTGCCATGAGGAAGACAGAGGAAATAAACATCACATTTACCGGTATGGTTTCCTTCTGTGGGTTCAAGGGTATTTTCAAAAAATCCCCTTAAGGCAGGAAATATATCTGAAATCTTCTTTCCCCTATGGGTATTGGAGGTAACAAGATTGACTCTGACATCGGTATGAGAAAGGAGCGAGGATACAAGCACAATACCTGTATATCCTGTCGCTCCAATAATGCCAATATTCCACATTGTGGATTATCTCTTCGAGAACTGGAAGCTTGCTCGTGCCCCTTTTTTCCCGTATTTCTTTCTCTCTTTTGCCCTCGGATCCCTCGTGATAAGTCCCTGTTTCTTGAGAGTCGCCCTAAGGTTTGCATTAAACTCCAGAAGGGCCTTCGCAATTCCATGGCCAAGAGCCCATGCCTGGGCCGGGATACCGCCGCCATAAATATTGGCAATTACATCAAACTTACCGATAGTCCCGGTAAGCACAAAAGGCTTGTTGACCATGAGCTTCAATTCTTCAACAGGAAAATAATCCTCTATCTTTCTTCCGTTTACGGTAAATTCTCCTGCTCCCTGCTTAATCCAAACCCTTGCCACTGCGGTCTTTCTCTTTCCTGTTGCGTAGTACCTTTTTTCAGGCACCTTGTACCTCCTTTAGCGACATCTCCTTCGGCATCTGGGCCCTGTGAGGATGTTCATTCCCCTTGTAGACTTTTAGCTTCTTGAGTAGTTGCCTTCCAAGCGCAGTTTTCGGAAGCATCCCTTTCACTGCCGCATAGATGACCTCTTCCGGTTTTTTCTCCAACATAGTTTTAGCATTAGTAACCCTTAACCCACCAGGGTAATTACTATGCTTATTATACATCTTTTGAAAGAGCTTGTTACCTGTAAGCTTTACCTTCTCTGCATTGATGACAATAACAAAATCCCCTGTGTCTGTGTGGGGTGTGAATATGGGTTTTGTTTTCCCTCGGAGGATCGCCGCGACCCGCGCTGCCAATCTGCCCAAAACGATTCCATCCGCATTCAATACATGCCAGTCCTTTTTGATATCTGTATGGTTTGGAAAATAGGTTTTCATTCTTTCGTCACCCTTCAAAAATTTGTTTAAATTAATATATTTAGCCTTCTAAGTCAAGCAAAAGTTTATCAAAACAAGTTTACAGCAGGAAACTTTCGTGCACACTTACTCGCCTTCAGCCCTTTTCTCTCCTTGTATGCTTTCACTCCTCTGATTTTCGTTTGTATCTCACTCGGTTGCCTAAATGATCTTCAGGAGAACAAAACCGTTCTCCTTCTGTTTTTGCTTCTCTGGCTCCTGTTCAAGATTGATGTAATATCCTCGTCCGTATACAAGCCCCGTATCGAAGGAATAGAAGCGGTTTCAGCGACAAGGGAAAACGGTCCACCTCCCTCGTTAAATGGGCCAATCTCATCAGGACCTTGCAGGTTACAAAGCGCCTTGTCCCTCCTTAAATAATCTATCGAGTCACGATGATCTCTTTAGTTCAGGGACCTGCCCGGTGGGTTCTTGCTTGCATCTGACAAACAGGCTTGCTACAAATAGTATGACTGCGATGAACAAAAGAATGGGTTCGCGGTAATGATCTCTGAGAAAGATAATATTGTTGAGTTCCGCGACAAGCTCAGCTTTTATGCTATGCACAAAAACCATGAAAAGCCCGGTTGCCCAGAGTCGCATGAACCTCGATATCTCGTTTCTCGTTATTCTCTGGTGGCGAATACCTTTGATAGCGCGTCTCATGTTCCGTATTGAATACGCATCGGGAAATATCTGCGGCGCATCGAAGCTGTATTTCAGGAAATCCTTTCCGTAAAAGGATGCGAGGGCATTCTCCTCTTTTTGTATTGCAGATCCGTAGGACCAAAAAAAAAGGAAAGGATAAATGAGGATAAGATAAACATTTCCGCTGAGGAGACAAAAACTGGAATCTATGAGATAGTTGGCCATGTAGTAAGGGTGCCTCACGAGACCATATGCTCCCTCCCTGTACAGAACAACGTTCCGAGCCAGCACGCCTTTTGTCATATAATGAAAAAAGCATCCGAAGCACAGAAGAAAAAACGACAGTGACAACTGCACGCCATTGAGCTTATAGAAGATTGCCGACAATCCGCAAATAACGATTATGACATCTCTGAGGTTGCTTCTGTTGATTAATGAACGATTTTTTGTCTTGTTATTCTGCATTGGTTGAGGCATTCCTTTCAATCGAAAGATACACCGGTTGCTTTTTCATCTTTTCAGTGGTATTTTTATGCCTTGGAAAGATAACACTCTGCTCAAAATATTACAAATGTTTGGAACATAAGTGAGGCAAGTGATGAAACAATACAGTATTCTCATCGCAGACCACATTGCAGAGGAGGGTCTCAACATACTCCTCAGAGACAAGACCGTACAGGTCGAGACGAAGGCCGGCATCAAAAACGAGGATCTGAAAGAGATTATAGGCCGATACGATGCGATCATTACGAGAAGCGGAACGACAATACGGGCTGACCTTATTGAAAATCCGGGCAAGTTGAAGATTATTGGCCGCGCCGGCGTTGGTGTCGACAATATCGATATTGAGGCGGCAAGCAAGAAGGGCATTATCGTCCTCAACGCACCCACAGGCAACACCCTCGCAGCCACGGAACTCACCATGGGCATTATGCTTGCTGCCGCCAGGAAGATTCCCCTTGCGAATGATTCACTGAAGAAAGGCAAGTGGGACAGAAAAAAGTTTATGGGCATCGAGCTCTACAACAAGACACTGGGCATAGTCGGGCTCGGCAGAATCGGAAGCAATGTGGCCATAAGGGCGAAAAGCTTCGGCATGAAAGTAATCGCCTATGATCCTTATATCAAAAAGAGCAAAGCCGATGCCCTTGGCGTCAACCTTTACGACCGCCTGGAGGATCTGCTGAAGGAGGTAGATGTCATTACATTTCATACTCCCTTGACAAACAAAACGAGAAACATGATTACCGCCAAAGAAATGTCATTCATGAAGGAAAATGTGATCTTTGTAAATTGCGCCCGTGGCGGTATTGTGAACGAACATGACCTATACGATGCCTTAAAATCGGGTAAGGCCTTCGCTGCCGGAGTAGATGTATTTGAAGAAGAACCACCGGAAAGCAACAAATTACTGGAACTTGAAAATGCATTTGCCACTCCTCACATTGGGGCAAACACTGTGGAGGGTCAGGAAGCAGTCTCTGTTATTATCGCGGAACAGGTGCTCAATGCCCTTCATGACCGGCCATACCTGAATGCCGTCAATATACCTTTTTTGAAGTCGCAGCTTCCCGAACTAATGCAACTCTATTTCAATCTCACAGAAAAGATGGGCAAACTTTCCGCTCAAATCGCAAAAGGAAGGCCAGAGAAGATCACGGTTGTCATGGTTGGAAAAAACTTCGAGGAGGACCTCTGTGAACGAAAATTCGATGTCCCCTTCAGCTACCAGCCTTTCACCATTGCAGGATTGAAAGGTTTTTTGGAAGTGAGTCTCAAAGAATCGGTAACACATATTAATGCTGCCTATATAGCAAAAGACCGTAATATCGTCGTCGAGGAATCAAAAACCGATCAGTTCGACACATTCAACGATCTCATCATCTTCACTTTAAAGACTGACCGTGAAGAGATGAGCGTTGCAGGGACTGTTTTTCCCGACAAACTCGGAAGGGTTGTGTTGCTTGACCGGTTCCATCTTAATGTTGTTCCTGAGGGAACCTTTCTCCATTTCCGAATCTTTGACCGACCCGGTATTATCGGAAAGGTGGGGACAATCTTGGGCAACTCTAATATAAATATTGCCAGTTTAAGTGTCTCAAGACAAAAGAGCGGCGAAGAAGTCGCTTTTGTTTCCGTTGATAATGCCATTGGCGAGGAAGTCCTCAACCGGATCCTTGCTATTGACGGGATGATAGAAGCAAAAGAGATACAGCTTTGACAACCCGACTGCGGAACACACGGTGACCTGACAATAGATGCACTCACATGATCATTGTAATGTGGTGATTGATTATTTCCCCTTTTCCAACACTGCCCGTATCTTCTTTCCAAGGGAAATCAAAGTAAAGGGCTTTTGAATAACATTAAAACCTTCGTCAAGGATAAAATTGGTCTGTATTCCATCCAGACTATAGCCTGTCACGAAAAGAACAGGTATCTCAGCTCTAATCTTTTTCATTTCCCGATACGCTTCCCTGCCGTTTAATAACGGCATAACGACATCGAGCAGTACAATATCAATCTCATGGGCTTTCTTCCTAAATATTTCCAGGGCTTCCATTCCATCTGATACAAGAAATATTTTATAACCGAGAGTTTTGAGAATATGCGACGCAATATCGCGGAGCGCAGGCTCATCCTCCGCAATCAATATAGTTTCGTTGCCCCCCTATGGCCCCGTCATCCAATATCTTATCCGTTTTTATCCTCTCTGTTGCTAAAGGCAGATGCACCAGAAATATTGCCCCTGCCCCTTTCTCGCTCAGCATATCAATAAACCCTCCATGTTGTTTCACAATACCATACACCACGGAGAGCCCGGAGCCTTTTTTCTCACCAGAAGAATCAATGGTAAAAAAAGGTTCGAAGATCTTTTTCCTGGTTTCCTCGTCCATTCCTTCATCGCTGTCCGATATTGACAGAACATATTCGCCTCTTCGAAAACCATTGAGGTGTCAATTTCGTAAACCGATAGTTTCAACAATTCGTCACGGGTGTACCCGATAAGCCCTCAAAAAACCCGATTAGCGTCGATGAAAAGACCTTTACTGTCGGCTACCCAATAACCATCCAACGCCGTACTGGGAGTGATATCATACCGGTTTTCACTTTCCTACGATTTCGTTAACCCGCGCAAAGGCCTCTTTCCTCCTTTCGTTGGATTCATGCTTTTGTTCCCACAGGAAAGCTTACAAATTGTATGCCACACATTTAGGATGGAAAATATGAGATCGTCATCTCACGCGGAAAACATTGATTGTATACATTTATACACCGCATTATAGGCATCCTATTCGGACTTGTAAATCTCACGGCAGGGTCTTTCACTGCAATGCTGAAAAACATATTTCAAAAAGGCCTTTTTTTTGTTACACTTTACCATGCAAAAGGAGAAAACACCTGTAAAGAAACAACGGGCAAAGCAAAAAAAAATCATTCTCGAACTGAAAGACAAGAATAAGGACAAAGAAAAAAAGAGGAAAAGCTTCACGTATCTCTATTTTGTGTTCGTTTTTGCCGCTCTCGCGCTCCTCAATTATAGCTACGTTTATTTCAACAGCGAAGTTAAAACCCTCTCCTACAGCGAATTCAAGACCCTCATCACGCAAGGGAAGATCACCGATATCAGCATCTACAAAGAAACAATAGAGGGAAGCCTTACCCTCGACGATGGTAAAAAGGCCAAATTTGTCACCACAAGGGTGGAAGACCCTGATCTCATCAAAGATCTGCAAAAATATTCTATCAAATTTGCCGGCCACGCAGAAAATAAGATCACCTCTTTCATCTTTTCATGGATATTGCCCTTTGCCGTCATGATATTTATATGGAATTTGCTGATCAAAAAGATGGGCGGCGCACCTTCGAGCGTATTGAATTTCGGTAAGAGCAGAGGCAAGATCTATGGCGAGGACGAAATAAAGATCACTTTTGAGGATGTGGCAGGTGTTGAAGAAGCCAAGGAGGAATTGAAAGAGATCATCGAGTACTTGGAGTATCCGCAGAAATTTCTCGACATAGGAGGAAAAATCCCCAAAGGCATACTTCTCGTAGGTCCTCCGGGAACCGGAAAAACGCTTCTCGCCAAAGCCGTTGCCGGAGAGGCGAAGGTCCCTTTTTTCAGCATGAGCGGCTCTGACTTTGTGGAGATGTTTGTCGGGGTCGGCGCGTCAAGGGTCAGAGATCTCTTCTCTCAGGCTCAGGAAAAGGCCCCCTGTATCATTTTTATCGATGAGCTTGACGCCCTCGGCAAGGCGCGGGGTATTAATCCAATGTCCTCTCATGACGAACGAGAACAGACACTCAACCAGCTCCTTGCTGAAATGGACGGATTTGACACAAAAACAGGCGTCATTATAATGGGAGCAACGAACAGGCCGGAGATTCTCGATCCGGCACTCTTGAGACCCGGGCGATTCGACAGGCACGTCCTCGTGGACAGACCGGATATTAAAGGAAGAGAAGAGATACTAAAGGTCCATGTCCGCGGTGTTAAGATCGCGAAGGGGGTTGATCTGAAGACCATCGCTGCCCGGACACCCGGTTTTGTGGGGGCAGACCTCGCAAGTCTCGTCAACGAAGCTGCGCTCCTTGCTGCCCGAAAGGGAAAAAGCTCCGTGACTATGGCGGAGTTCGAAGAAGCCATAGACAGGGTCATGGCGGGTCTTGAAAAAAGGCAAAGGGTGATGAGCAAAAAGGAGAAGGAGATTGTCGCCTACCATGAAACAGGACACGCTCTTATTGCCGAGTCATTGGAGACTACCGATCCTGTTCATAAGATATCGATCATCCCGAGAGGGATTTCCGCTCTTGGATATACGCTGCAACTGCCCACAGAGGACAGATATCTCATGACCAAAAAGGAACTTCTGGATCGGTTATCTGTTCTTCTCGGTGGTCGGGCTGCTGAGGAAATCATCTTTGAAGAGATATCGACGGGTGCCCAAAATGACCTCGCCCGCGCCACAGACATTGCGAAATCGATGGTGAAAGAGTATGGGATGAGTGAAAAGCTCGGACACATGACATTCGAAAAGGAACGAAAACCGCTTTTCATGGACATAGGCCCTTCATTTGGAACCAAAGACTACAGTGAAGAAACAGCTCGGGAGATTGACAACGAAGTAAAACAAATCATAGAGCAATCCTATGTGAAAGTAAAGACAATACTGGTTGATAAAAGGGAGTTTCTGGAGAAGGTAGCGAAAACCCTCCTCGAAAAAGAATCCATTGATGGAGATGAACTTAGGAAAATGCTCAAAGAAGATGTGGGTGATTATGAAGACAACAAACTTAGAGAAAAAACAAATTGATCTGATAAAAGAATCCATCAGCGTGTACGAAAAATGGACGGAATGTCGGAGTCTATTCAAAGGTAAGGAACTCTGTTTTGCGAATATAGAAGAGTTTGTGGACGACAGAGGAAAGAGCCATCTTTTCCGTCTGAAAGAGATGAGCCACGAACTCTTCAGGAATTCGAACGAAGCAACCTACAAGGAAAAGCTCTACGACATTACCATAGGATACATTTTCCATGAAGCGATGAAACTGAGAGAAAACCTGTATCAGCTTGAATACTACAGGCCCCAGAGCGATATCGGTCTCCATAAACTAACAGACCAGGAAAAAAAGATCGTTCATGAAATAGGCACACTCATAACCAAGACAGAGGCCAGGCTCAAAGAGGGATTTAAGGAAATTAGGGTGCTTTTGAATCAACTTTTGGCGCAGTTAATAGACCTCATCGTACTATACAAAAGTAATTATCTGCTACCCCGTTTTGTTTTTGAGAATGAAAGGGCCATCAGAAGAATCTACGGGAAAAAAGGATTTGAAAGCCTGTTGAATATGGCCTATTCGGACGGAAGACAGTTTTTAATCTTTAAGGCGGCGCAGAGCTATCTCGAAAGTCAATACTTCGATACAGCAAGGCTCCTGTTCAAGAAGATTGTCCGCTCCGGCCACGACAACAGAATGGCACAATTTTTATATTTGTACTCCTCGGCCTATCATTTTTACTTCAAAAACATGTTTACACGATCACTTCAATTCGCTGAAAGAGCCCAAACCCTGGATATCGATAAAGGTATCCGTAGCATATACATGGATTCGCTAACAAGGCTTATTGCCGATATCTCTAAAGAAATTAAGAAGAAAAAAAATCACTCAGGAGGAGCATAATGCCAATATACGAATATGTCTGTAAAAAGTGCAAAAAGGAATTCGAGGCTCTTGTTTTTAAGGATGACAAACCACAATGTCCCGCCTGCGGCGCAAAAAACCCCGCAAAAAAAATGTCTTCATTCGGTTTCTCCGTGGGATATAAATTCAAATCCTCGTCAACAGGCAGCGGTTCTTCCTGCTCAAGCTGCGGCTCTTCCAATTGTTCGAGCTGTTCATAGCAAGCATATCCCGAACCCGATAAACTGCTCTGTCGTGGACCTTCTTCAGAACGTCAAGAAAACCATTGGTCGGGAAAGGCTTATCGAAGGAGGTGACAGAGTCCTTCTCGGCATCTCAGGGGGAATAGATTCCACTACCCTGCTTTTTGTCTTATTGGAAATCCGGAAAGAGATTGCCTTTGAACTCGGTCTTGTCCACATCAATCATATGCTTCGTGATAGAGAATCCCAAAGGGACGAGCGGTTCGTGAGGACCCTTGCGAAAAAACTTTCTCTTCCCGCTTACATAAAAAGGGTCAACGTGAAACGATATGCCCTTGCCAAGGGTCTGTCAATTCAGCACGCAGGAAGGGAGGTGCGTTATCTCGCTTTTAACGAAATTATTGAGAAATATCATTACAACAAAATTGCGGTAGCCCATAATCTCGATGATCAGATAGAAACCTTTCTGTTACGGGCAGTGAAGGGGACGGGGATCAGAGGGCTTACCGCCATTCCGATCAAAAGGGAGACCATTATACGACCTTTCCTCTATACGTACCGGATCGACATTGCGGCATATGCCCACGAGAACAACCTGCCCTTCGTTGAAGATTCTTCAAACAAGAAGACTATTTACGAGAGAAACTTCCTGAGGAAAAAAATCTTTCCACTCATGGAAAGACTGAACCCCCTCTTTAAAGAAAAGCTGTTTTTCCTTCTCAAGGACCTTACCTATATCAACGGCCTCTTTGAAGAAAAGGCAAAACTTTTTCTTCAAGCAAACAGGAAGATTAAGAATGGCGATATCTGCCTCGATATTGAAAAACTGGGCCAAGTTGACGAGGAAACGAAATTCAGGGTTGTCTCCCATATTCTTGCTTTCCTGGAACCTGCCTTCGTGCCCCTCAGAGAACATTTCCGTCAAATCAATAAAATGCTCACTACGAGAAAACCGAATCTTGTCTCGATTCTTCCCCACGGTATACGAATAAGGAAGGTTTATGGAGATCTTATCTTCACCAAAAAGCATGCTCCGTTAAACATCCTGGAATCTTTTCCTCTCGTCATGGGCAACAACCATCTCGCACCGCTCAAGCTGAACCTTAAGCTTTCGCGCCCCCAAAAAGTACCGGAGACCTTTCCAAAAGACAAAAAAACGGCTTTCTTCGACTACGAAAAGCTGCGTAACCTCACCGTCAGGACATTCCTAGCGGGCGACAGATTTACTCCTCTCGGGATGAAGAGTATGGTGAAGCTCAAAGATTTTTTTATCTCATCGAAGATTCCTAAAGATGACCGAAAAGTGATCCCGTTACTGTTCTCCGATAATGATATCATCTGGGTAATCGGGCAGAGGATTGATGAACGTTTCAAAATCACCAGTCAAACGAGAAAAATCCTTAAAGTCGGAGTAAGCTCTTCGCAATAAAGACTTTTAGATTCTTCATCCTGTCCGGTTTGAAACGCCTTCAGTTACACGCCAAACGGTTGTTAACCGCACACATTTTTTGATTGACAATACAGCCATCAATAGTGTAAACAGTATCTTCCAACTCGTTTGGCAATGATACTGTTTCAAGGAGCATTTACATGCTGTCAAAGAGAACGTCCCTTCTAAAACCTTCGCCAACACTTGCGATAGCTGCAAAGGAAAAAGCCCTTAAGGCACAGGGCATTGATATTGCCGGTTTCGGCGCGGGAGAGCCCGATTTTAATACCCCGGGCCACATCAAAGAAGCCGCTATCAAAGCCATCAATGATAATTTTACCCGATACACGCCTGTGGCCGGCATCGATCCACTCAAGGATGCCGTCATTGAAAAATTCAAACGCGATAACGGCCTCTCTTATAGCCGCGATGAGATCATCATCTCCTGCGGAGGCAAACACAGTCTCTATAATCTTTTCCAAGCCCTCTTCCAGCAGGGAGACGAAGTAATCGTTCCCGCTCCTTACTGGGTCTCCTATCCGCCGATGATAGAGCTTGCGGGCGGCAAACCGGTTATCATTGAAACCAATGAGAATGAAGACTACGAGATCAGGCCCGATATACTCACAAAATACATCACGAAAAAAACCAAAGGTATCATTCTTAACTATCCTTCAAACCCCGTCGGCTCAATCTACAGCAGGGACAATCTTTTCGCAATCGGGAAGCTCGCGGAGGAACACGATTTTTATATCGTCTCCGATGAAATCTATGAAAAGCTCGCCTATGACGAATACAACCACGTCAGCATCGCATCCCTGGATCCGGCATTCAAAGATCGGACCATTATCTGTCACGGCGTCTCCAAAACGTACGCAATGACGGGATGGCGTATCGGATTTGCGGCCGGTCCAGCGCCCATCATTAAAGCAATGGCCAACATTCAGAGTCAAAGCACATCGAACCCCTCATCGATCGCTCAGATGGCTGCCGTTGCGGCCCTCAACGGCCCACAGGGCAGCATTGCCGAGATGCTTGAGGCCTTCCGGACACGAAGAGACCTTCTTGTCAGAGAACTCCGCGGCATCCCGGGCGTAACGTGCTACAACCCGAAAGGTGCATTTTATGTTTTTCCGAATTTTAACAGCATCTTAGGAAAACAATATAAAGGAACTCTCATCGATTCATCATCGACATTAACGACTATGCTTCTGGAAGGTTTCCATACCACAGTTGTTCCCGGCATCGAATTCGGAAAAGAAGGCTATTTGAGGCTCTCTTTCGCGACATCTATGGAGGTTATCCAGAAGGGTATCGAACGAATAAGACATGCCGTTGAGTCGCTGGACTAAAGAGATTATACGAATACTCTCATCGGACAGCAGAAGCCTATAGCCTTCAATACACCTTGAATGATGTACAGAAGTTCGTCATCTTGAAAGGACTTGAAAATCAGCCCCGATTATTTCGTCGTGTTCATTCTTCGCTTCGCCCCATCGTCATCAGAGTATGCCATGACAAGAATAATTGGTATATCAGAAAAGAGGTTGATCTCTATCACGGCCCTATGCCATCTATATTCCCTTTCAGCCCTATGTCCATGCCGATGTCCGGGTTTAACGCCCGTGACTTTCTCTAGCATCTTTTCGCGTAGAAACAACATCTGAACCGTATAGCCTCATCTTGCCAGCACTCGTCAGGTAAGCAGAACTGATATCCTTTCGTCATCTACAACAAGAATCCGCGCCATCTCGGGACCCCGGCCAAAATTGATGATAGAGGTTGTTCCATGATCTTGTTAAAGCTATATGTCCCTCCGAGTTGTGCGGTAAGTTCTATGATGTTTTGCTCGATGTTGTCTTTGCCGAAGTGGACTTACGCCCTCCTGCCGGCTGTGAACCGCTTTCCGCCAAGGTATGGGCCGTTTATGCCCGCAATGACCACATCGAGTGGATGCTCCTCACCACGGCACCCGTGATGACCTTCGATGATGCCGTAAACAGAGTGGAATGGTATTCGGGGCGATGGGGCATCGAGGTCTATCATCGTACACTGAAAACGGCTGCCGGATTAAGGACCGTCAGCTTGGTTCGGCAGACCGCCTCGAAGCATGTCTGAGCGTGGACATGGTGGTCGCATGGCGTATCTACTACCTTACTATGCTTGGCAGAAAGACTCCCCATACACCCTGTACGGTGTTTCTCAAGGATGTGGAGTGGAAGGCGCTCTGCTGTTACGTGAACAAGACACCGGTCGTTCCCGAAAGGCCGCCTTCAATACGTCAGGCCGTCTTCAAGATTGGAGCCATGGGAGGCCATTTGGGGAGAAAAGGGGACGGCTTCCCTGGTACCCAAGCACTCTGGCGTGGTATAGAGCGGCTCTCCATTGCAACCGAAATGTATGCGATTCTTGCCCCGCAGCTCCTTCCTCATCCTCTGCAATCAGGTCCGTGAGTGACACCCGCTGTGCCGGTGTGGGTAAAGATCAGGGTAGAGCCGGGGGATGTGTGACCGGGGAAGCTCCAGAAAAAATAAAAAAAGCGTCTGATTTCCCATCAACAGACAGATCGGGTATCAGAACGACGGTGCCCGGTTGATACCGTAAAGAGTCCACGTGTTTCTATTCAGGATGTACGGAGGGCCTCTTGCCGGTCTTCACATAATTGAAATAATCGGCAATGATCTGTCTGTGATCGAAAGCGATGTGGTCCGGCATGGTGGTCTCTGAAAATACCTTCGCCTGCCTTGCGTCGTCTTTGCCTTTGGGAATACCCGTGTCGGCAACGGCAATAAAAACCACCGTTACTGTGTGGGCCCGGGAATCACGACCGGGTTTCGAATAGGCATGAAACTGTTCTATAAGTTCTATGTCAAGGGACGTCTCTTCTTTTGCCTCCCGGCGAGCGGTGTCTTCCAGGGATTCTCCCACTTCAACAAATCCTCCCGGCAATGCCCATCCGCGAGGCTCATTTTTTCGTTCGATCAGAACAATCCCCTGACTATGGCGTATAATAATATCCGCCGTAACCAATGGGGTCTTAAGGTCATTCTCCCATTTTTTCATTTCCTCTCACCTATTGCCCGCATTTTATTGATTGTTGTTTGCGCTTTACAAAAATATACCACCCGTGCTATTCACATTCAACCATGGATTTTGATCTCATCGTTGACAGTCATACCCACTGGGGCCCATCAGTGACAATGGGCATTGACGTAACAACAAAGGAACTTCAGAGGCAACAAGGAGAATCGGGGGTGACCCACGTCGTCATCATGCCCTTTCCCTCAACAGCGATTGATAATAACAGCATCAATGTAACGCTCCTTGAGGAAACGAAACGTGTGCATAATTTCATACCCTATCACTATATACGGGAGAATTACGAAAATGAAGGGTTTGATCCAATGCCGGCAGCATATTCCGGCGGCAAGTGGCATTGGATGCAGGGTATCCAGGATTCGGCCTCCAATTACCGGGTCCTTGAAGACAGGGCGCTCCCGTTCCTCGCGGAAAAAATACGGAAAACCGGTAAACCGGTTATCTTTGAAGAAGAACTTGAATTTACGAAAAGGTTTATCGATATGTTTCCTGATCTTCTCCTCATTATCCCCCACCTTGGCCTCCTCGGCGGCTATCCGTTAGACTTTTTGCAGGCATTTAAAAACCATGATCATATTTATTTTGATACAGCCCTCGCCGGAACGGATACGATCCTCGAGTTTGTCAAAACCCTTGGCCCTGAAAGAGTTCTCTTCGGCTCTGACGTACCATTTGGTTCCATGAGAAGCGAAGTCTCCAAAATCCTTGCATTACCGATTGCTCACAGCGATAAAGAACGTATTCTCTCAAAGAATATCATAGAGCTTGCACATCTCATACCAAGTTGCATTCACAGATAGTGCCCAGGGGACGAGGGGGAGCCGACCTTCCTTGCGACCGGACAGGCACGGGAAAAGCGAGTTGATGAAGTGGAACGAGCTTTATCGGGAGGGGGTAAAGCAACCCCCAGTGATGAAGAAGACCTTTACACGGTAAATCCCCCCACAAAACACTTGTAACTATATGATATCATAGGTATTATAATGATTATTCCACTTCAAGCAGATCACTTGTGGCAGACAAATTTACTACACCCGGTTTTGCCGATTACTGCGTAGAGCAAAAAGAGCGTGCTACCGCTGCGATACCGCAGAGCTTGAAAAAAGCATCACAGAATCAAATTTTCTCGAAGGCTCAATGGTCCTTGCCGATGAGGGATACGCAAGCGAGAAGAACCGGGCCCCTCTCAAAGACAAGGGGTATATGGATGGAATCATGAATAAAACCATCCGGAACAAAAGTTTATGATCCGTGCGTCTTTGGGACATATGAAGGCAATAGAAGAGATTCTCGTCACCCTGGAACAAAAGATACAGGAGACAATCGGGCTTCACTTCAAAGAGGAATACGATCTTTTGAGGACCATACCGGCTGTGAAAGACAGCGCTTCCGTCATCATCGCGGAAATAGGTAGTGAACATGGACCTTTTTGTAACCGATATGCACATTTCATCATGGTCAGGGATCTCCCCCGGCAACAACGAAAGCGCGGGGAAGAAAAAACAGGGGACCACCACACACGGCAATACATCCTTAAAAAGTATCTTCGCAGAGTTCGCATGGGTGGCAACAAAGATGAAAGGCACTTACCTCTTTGCCAAATATCATAGCCTTGTGGGCAGAAGAGGGGAAAAGAAGGCCCTGGTAGCGGTCGGCCATAAAATCCTTATAAGCTGCTATCACATACTCAAATACAGGATACCCTACAAAGAGCTCGGACCGAACTATCTCGATACACGGAAGAAAGATCGTATTGCTAAAAACTATATAAAGAGACTGACCAACCTTGGATATACGGTAACAGTAAACGAAGCAGCATAGACACGTAAAACAAGAGGCTACTGTGGAACAAAGGTCGATGCTTACTGGTGGTTTAAACCCCGTAGAAGAAACTGACCTCAGCCGGTTATAAGGACAAAACAATGTTGCCATAACGCAGAAGAAATTTTTTGCAACCCTAACCGGCTATTCCACATCATAAAAAGAAAGGAAGGCAATATGCATTAAACAAGTTAATTTTCAGGGGGAAACCGCAGTAAAAACCGAAAAGATGAAATTATACAAAGCTCTTATACGGGAGGAGTGCGACGAAAAGACAACAAAGCTATATGAATGAAGGCAACTTGGTATCAATGTGTGGGCGCGTACGGACGAAAAAAGGGTCGGTGTATACCGGCCCTTTTTCATTCAATTCGTTTATATTATGCTGCTTTTTCCAAAGCCAGTATGGCAGCTCCCAGGGCGCCAACAATCTGCGGTTCCCCATAAATCTTTAGTTGGGTATTCAGCGCAACTTCCAAAGCTTTCACGACTCCGATATTCTTTGCCACACCGCCCGCCATGATAATCTCATCTTCGACGCCGCCTAACCTGTTTAGAAGCCCCATTGTCCTGTCCGCAATTGCTTTATGGATACCATAGAGAATATCCTCGAGTTCTTCTCCCTCACTTACCAGAGAAATTACCTCTGATTCGGCAAAGACGGTACAGATACTGCTGATTGTCAATTCCTTTTTGTGCTTTAAGGAGATATCGCCTATGCTATCAAGCTCAACACTGAGGGCCTTTGCCATTACTTCCAGAAATCTTCCGGTTCCCGCGGCGCACTTATCATTCATCTCGAACTCAACAACACGACCCCTTTCATCGACTCTGATGGCCTTTGTGTCCTGACCGCCGATGTCAATAATCGTCCGTGCATTGGGGAAGAGATGATTAACGCCTTTCGCTATACACGTAATTTCTGTAATGGCCTGTTGTGCAAAAGCAGCCCTCTTCCTTCCGCAGCCAGTGGCAACAATGTAGGATAGGTCGGACGCCCGTTTTTCCTGATTTGCAATTACTTTTTCCAGTGCCATCTCGGCGGTCTTTCTGGAATCAGCACCAGTCTGGAGGATTGTATACCCGACAATCCTCTTGGAGTTATCAAGAAGCAGGGCTTCCGTGGTAATAGAGCCTATGTCAATCCCGGCAACTAGCATCAGGTTCCTCCTTCTGCTTAATCAATGATGGCAAGAACAGCGTCCGCTTCAACTTCCTGGCCTGTTGTTATTTTGATTTCTTTTATGATACCACCCACCGGCGCAACAATAGGCATTTCCATTTTCATGGCTTCCAGCGTTGCTATCTGATCATCTTCCGCTACCTTATCGCCCACCTTCACATTGACGCCTACAATTTTCCCAACCATCGGAACAGTAACTTCTGTTGCCATTTGTGTACCTCCTTAGAATTTACTATTTAAGACTTTCTGTATCCCAGGGCAAACTGGGCTATTATCATCTTCTGGATATTTGAGGTTCCTTCAACGATCTGGTAGGACTTTGCATCCCTGAAAAGCCTTTCAACGGGATACTCTGAGGAAAAACCATAGGAACCAAAAATCTTCACAGCTTCTGAAGCACAGAAGTTTGCCGATTCTGCAGCATAATACTTTGCCATAGAAGTTTCAAGGGTATTGTTCATTCCCTGATCTTTCTGCCACGCGGCCCTGTAAACAAGCAGCTTCGCGGCATCGTGCTCCACGGACATTCTCGCGATCTGCTCCTGGACCATAGGTTCCTGACCGATGGGGTGGCCAAACTGTTCTCTCTCATTGGCATATTTACAGGCTTCTTCAATACAGGTCTGTGCCAAACCGATAGCCCTTGCCGCAGAACTCAACCGTGTAAAATTGAGCATGGTCATGCAGATTGAGAAACCCTGTCCCAGCTTTCCAACAAGGGCGCTCTTCGGAATCTTCGCTTCTTCGAAGAAAATCTCACCTGTGGGTGCGCAGTGAAGACCGAGCTTTGTTGTGATCGCTCTCTGGGTGATGCCAGGCGTGTTGAAATCAACGATAAAGGCAGATATACCCTTATGTTTGAGGGATTTATCCGTGTAAGCGTAGACAATACCGCAACTGCAATATGGCACGCCCGATATCCACGTCTTGGTACCATTCAACACGAACCCATCAGCAACTTCCGTCGCAGTCGTCCTCATGCTCGCGGCATCGGACCCCGAATTGGGTTCGGTGATCGCGAAACACCCGCCGCTTGTACCCGCTATCAGGCCCGGTAAGTACTTCGCCTTCTGCTCTTCGTTTCCGAATTTCAGCAAGACATTCTGAGGACCGTTCATCTGAAGGTTAAAGGGAAGCCCCCAGGACGGACTTACCCTCGCGAGTTCCGTAGCCATAAGAGTAGCAGCCATGTTTCCTTCCTCAAGACCAAGTCCGCCATACTGCTCAGGGGCGATACAGGCAAACATACCCTGATCACCCATCTTCTTCATAATCTCCGGGCGGTACTTATGTTCCTTCTCGTCTTCTTCCATTGTAGGCTTAACGTTCTTTACCGCAAAGTCATAGGCCATTTTACGCATAGATTCCAGTTCATCAGAAAATTTGAACTCCATAGTTTTTTCTCCTTTCTTGCGAAATTGTGAAACAATGAACAACCAATCTTAGCAAAAGCCCTTTTCCCCTGTCAAGCTAAATTTCTCAAATCACAGACGTTTACTGTAAACAACAACGTGGTTAGCAAACGCCACAGCAGTAAATCAGGTAACAAAATGTATTGAAGACCTATGAGCGCTTCGTTATAATGAGGACAGCCACAAATTAGGGCGGTAGAAGATTTGATATTTGATACCACAGGGCTTGTTGCTCATAACCTTTTTGTGACCGGCTTCGCCTGGTCTCCCTCATACCTCGTCGCAACGAAAACTCCGATCCTCTTTGAAGCCGGTTTTTCATGTATGGGAAGGCTTTATGAACGGGATATCAAGAAGGCATTATCGCTTCAAAACCCCTCATATCTCTTCCTCACACATGTGCACTATGACCACTGCGGCGCTGCCTCGTACCTTAAAAAGATTTTTCCCGGCCTAAAAATATGCGCTTCGCAAAGGGCTTACGAAATCATCCATCGTGAAAACGCTTTGGACCTCATGTCATCTTTGAGTCAATATGTCATTCCCCTCATCGCAGCAAGACCTGGGATAGACAAAGATGCATTGATAACGGAATCCTTCCAGGGTTTTGACATAGACATGATTTTGAATGATGAAGAAATCATCCAGATCGATCCTGGTCTCTCGGTACAGGTGTTCATGACTCCCGGCCACACAAGAGACATGTTGAGCTATTACCTGCCGGAACAAAAGATACTTTTTGCTACGGAATCTGCAGGATGTCTGGCCCAAAACGGTCGTATTGTAAACGAATTCCTTGTTGATTATGACGCATATATCAGCTCTTTGAAGCGGTTTTCCGAGCTTGATGTGGAAGCGTTTTGCCAAGGACACCATTATGTATTTACCGGAGAAAACGTAAAGAATTTCTTTGCCTCTTCCCGCGAGGCGGCAGAGACCTTCAAAGTCCATGTTGAGGAACTTCTCCTGAGAGAAGCTGGCTCAATCGAGAAGGTCGTTGAGCTTATAAAAATGGAAGAGTATGATTCAAACCCCAAGCTCAAACAACCTGAAAGGGCTTATTTACTCAATCTCAAGACACAGATTTCCCATCTGGCGGCGAGGCAACAAGAAGAACATAGACAACCTTTGCAAAAATTAAGTTAGCTATCCCGAATGTCCTTGATTCTTCTCCATGAAATGTTGTATAAAATACAAGCATAAAGGGATCATGTGAATTTTTTAATTATCAATAAATACACTAACCAGGAGGTTTTATATGGAGATTAAAACGATCGGAGTTTTGGGTGCCGGTGTTATGGGAAACGGGATCGCCCAAGTATCAGCACAGGCAGGCTACAGTGTTATCATGCGGGACATCGAAGACAGATTTGTGGAAGGCGGCATTAAAAACATCGACAAGTTTCTCGGAAAAAGCGTCGAAAAAGGGAAAATGGCCGCTGATGAAAAGAACGCGATCATGGGAAGAATCAAAGGCACCACCAAGATGGGAGACTTGAAAGACGTTGATTTTGTCATCGAAGTTGTCGTCGAGGTTATGGACGTGAAGAAGAAAGTCTTCGCGGAACTTGATGAGATCACAAAACCTCATGTTATCCTTTCTTCAAACACTTCTTCCATGTCTATCACAGAGATTGCAACTGCCACAAAAAGACCTGACAAAGTCGTAGGTATGCACTTCTTTAACCCCGTTCCTCTCATGAAGCTTGTTGAAGTCATAAGGGGTATGAAAACAAGTGACGAAACCGTTGCAACAACATTGGATCTCACAAAGAAAGTGGGCAAAGAACCCGTGGAAGTAAAGGTCGATGTCCCGGGTTTCCTCGTCAACAGGCTCATGATTGCCAGCTCTGTAGAAGCAATCAAACTCTGGGAGCAGGGTATCGCCTCAAAAGAGGATATCGATAAGGCGGCAAAGCTCGGTCTTAATTATCCCATGGGCCCCTTTGAATTGATGGACCTCACTGGTCTCGACATCAACTATCACGTAATGGACTATTTTTACAAAGAACTACCGAAAGAATTAAAGTGGGACCCGCCACTTGCTATTAAGAACATGGTAAAGGCCGGTCTCGTTGGCAGAAAAGTAGGTAAAGGCTGGTACGATTATAATAAATAATAAGGCCAGGCAAGGAGACATATATGGGTTACGAGACTTTAATCGTTGAAAAAGAAGATACTGTGGGCATTATCAAACTCAACAGACCTCCTGTGAATCCCCTGAATACACAGATGTATCTAGATCTCCATAACGCGGTCGGCGAGCTTGATGCAGATCCGGCAGTAGGGGCAATCATCATCACTGGGAGTGGCGAAAAAGCCTTTGCAGCGGGACTTGATATAAAGGATGTGATGGGTAAGTCAGTAGTCGACATACTTGACTTCACCTGGAAAGGACCAAGAAAAGCATTTGATAGGCTGACCAGCGTTGAAAAACCCACAATAGCCGCCGTTTTTGGACTTGCCCTTGGCGGAGGCTGTGAGGTAGCGCTGTGTTGCGATCTGAGGATTGCATCTGATGACGCTATTTTCGGTCTCCCGGAAATTACACTGGGCATTATGCCCGGGTCCGGAGGAACACAGAGGCTCCCAAGACTTATCGGTACTTCAAAAGCGAAGGAGATGCTCTTTACAGGCGATACCGTGAATGCAGCTGAAGCGTATCGCATAGGTCTTGTAAACAAAGTGGTTCCGAAGGAGAAGTTGTTGGACGAGGCAAAAGCATTAGCAAAAAAATTGGCATCAAGACCAAAAGCGGCCCTGGCGCTCATCAAAAAATGCGTGGATAACGGCTCCGATATGGACCTCGCGGCAGGTATAACCATGGAAATGAATTGTTTTTCCATCGCCTTTACCTCTGAAGACGGCCGAGAAGGCATAAATGCTTTTGTGGAGAAAAGAAAGCCCGTTTATAAGGGCAAATAAGTATGTTCAGTAGATTTTTAGGAATATTGGTAAAAGGTCAAGTACGTGTTCTCTGCGATACCTGTGATTTTTACCTTTTACAGTACGTATGCGGTTTGCAGTTTAAAAGTAAATAAATATATGTGAGGAGGTTTTTACATGAACACTTTTACGAAGGCGTATATCCCTTACAACGGCTACTACTCAACTCCCTTTTGCCGCTGGCAGGGAAGTATGCAAAATGAAAACTCAATTGAATTAGCCGGTAAGACGGCACGAAGGTGGTTTCTTGAAAAAAAGAAAATAGATCCTGCCATCCTTGATTACCTGTATTTCGGGATTTCCATTCATCAACACCACCTTTTTTATAGCCACAACTGGGCAGCAGGTATACTGACAGACAACAAAAAGAACCTGCCGGGTCTCATGATCAACCAAGCTTGCACCACATCCACTACGGTTCTCAATCTCGCCGCCCTTGCCGTAGAGCAAGGCGCTTTTGAAGTGGGTTTCGGTCTCATGGCTGATCGTACCTCTAATGGTGCTCACACTGTATGGCCGAACCCCATGGGTCCCGGTGGTGAGGTGATCCACGAAAACTGGATCATGGACAATTTTAACAGTGACCCCAACGTTTTCCCGCCCCTCAAGATGGTGCAGACCGCTGACAACGTGGCCAGGAAGGAAGGGATCACCAAGGAAGAATGCGATGCGGTGGTCCTGCGACGTTATGAGCAGTATCAGATGGCCCTCGCCAATGACCGTGCATTCCAGAAGCGCTATATGTTTCCCGCCGAGGTAAAAGTCTCCAAGAAAAAAACAATGATGGTAGAGACAGATGAGGGCGTAACGCCTACCACAGCTGAAGGTCTAGCCAAACTGGTGCCTGCTGAGAAGGACGGCTTCCACAGCTTTGCCGCACAGACATTCCCTGCCGATGGCAACTGCGGATTTATCGTCACAACACGGGACAAGGCAAAAGAACTGAGTGCCGATCGCAAAATTGAGATTCAAATTGTTTCCTTTGGCTTCTCCAGAGTCAATCCCGGTTTCATGGCCGCAGCTCCTGTGCCAGCCGCACAGATGGCTCTTGCTAATGCAGGTTTAAAAATTACGGACATGAAAACAATCAAGAGCCACAACCCCTTTGCGACGAATGACGTTAACTTCGCAAAGAAAATGGGCAACGATATTATGAAAATGAACAACTACGGATCATCCCTGATCTATGGACACCCACAGGCACCCACAGGGGGCAGAATCATTGCCGAGATGCTTGAAGAAATGGTCATGCTGGGAGGCGGATACTGTCTCTGGACCGGTTGCGCAGCGGGCGATACAGGCGCCTCAATGATCTTCAAAGTTGGCTAAACCAAGGCCTTCAGAGCACAAGAATCGGTCCATATAATTGGCGGAAGCGGGTATACTGCTTCCGCCAATTGCTTCATTTCCGAATTCCTTTGCTATCAATTTTTTTTGAATCATTTTTCTTCTCTGAGCCCAACGTCTGGCAACAATGATTTTATGGATGCTACAGTAAGTAAAAGACGGTACGAAGCATACTTCATTTTTTATTTATCAAATACATGGTCTCAATGGCTCTTTAGTTCTTATCAGAGGCAAATATTGCTTTAGTTCTTTATCAGAGGCAAAAAATATTGTAAAATCATTTCCATAATGCGCACGTCGTTCTCAATTTTCCTCGCCATTGTATCATTATTCATATCAAACATTGCACACGGCAACGAATATGTTGTAAAAAAAGTCATTGATGGTGATACGATCCAGCTCGACACAGGGGAAACTGTTAGATATGCCGGCATCGAAGCACCGCAGATAAACCAAAAGGAAGGATCTGCGTTTTTCGCCAAAGAAGCAAAGAAATATAACAACAAACTGGTTTTCATGAAAAAAGTAAGGCTCGAGTTTGATAAAGAACAAAAAGACAAAGAGGGGCGGATTCTTGCATATGTCTTTGTGAAAAAGACCTTCATCAATGGAGAACTCGTGAAACTTGGGTACGCGAGGGCTCACAGTATTCCTCCGAATGAAAAATATAAAAACATGCTTCTCGATTACGAGAAAAAAGCCATGCTGAGCGATAGAGGCCTCTGGCAAGAAAACAAGAAGGACACTGAAGCATACTACGTTGGGAATAAAAGAACCTATGTTTTTCATCGGCCATCGTGTAAGCTCGTTGATAAAATTCCTGAAAAAAGTAGAATTATTTTTCGAAACAGAAGTGACGCAATCAAAATCGGATACGTACCCGATAAGGTGTGTAAACCATGAGCGAAGAATATATTAGATATTGGGGTTTAAACCAACACCCTTTTCTTCTGGCCCCTGACGGCAACATGATGTGTGTAACTGGGCAGTATTTTGAATGTCTTGAACGGCTCAAATACGCCATCAATACGAACAAGGGCGGTGTTCTCATTGTATCGGAGGACGCAGGACTCGGAAAAACCACCATCCTTCTCAAGCTCATCAATGAATTGAAGGATCAAGATGGCAAGAATTTCAAATATGCCTTGATCGATCATCCCACCCTCACGGCCTCGCAGATGATCGAAGAGATTACCGGTTCCATCACCGGCGAGATGCCCTCTGATGACAAGCGGAAAAATCTGAAGGTTCTCAAAGAAGCCCTTATCGAGACAAAGAGGCAGGGGGGTAAGAACATTATCGTCATCGATGAAGGCCAGATGCTATGCGGAGCCCGTGACGTTCTCCAGGAGCTGAGAGCGCTCATCAATCTAACCCATAACAACGAATATCTTCATACCTTTATCCTTTCGGGACAAAAAGCGTTATGGGACGAACTTCAAAATATGCCGGAATTCTGGCAGAGACTACCTGTGAAATATTATCTCACACCGCTCCGTTTCGAGGAAACAAGAGAACTTGTAAGGTACCGTCTTAATAAAGCAGGGCTTGATGTGGCGCGTGATATATTTACCGAAGAAGCCCTGGAGATCATCCATAAATATTCCAAAGGCCTGCCGAGAACGATCATTGCCGTTTCCGACCTTGCGCTCCTTAATGGATTCACGGACAGGACACGAAAGATAGCCTTCAAGGAAGTGACAAAGGCCATCAATGCCATGAGCGGAAAGGGGGAAGGCTATTCCTATGTTATTAGCGCTGGGAAGAAGGAAGAGCGAGAGCCCGTTTCAAAGGCACCGTCTGAGTCAGGACAAGCGATCAAATTACCCGCAGGAACCCGCGAGTTTATAGCGGAAAAGAGTAAAAAGAGCCTCAAGGATAAGTCTTATCCGAAACCCGTCATCATCGGCGTCTCGATCATATTCTTCCTTTTTCTCGGTGCCACAGGATACCGCCTTCTTTTTTCTTCAAAACCGGTCAATAATGCTGCCGCTGTGCCCAAGGTGCCCGAAAACCCAACGGTCAACTCACAGCCGACGCAAGCCTCCGGACAGACCAATCAGGAAGAGAGCGCTCCCGACAAAACTGATACCATCACTAATGAAGCACCAACGAACAAGGAAAGTACTGAAAGGGACATCGTAGCCGCTTACCGGGAAGAGAGGAAATTAAGGATCGAACGACCCACATCGGAAAGGACGGCCACAGAGGAGAAGGGAACGGAACGTATGGCAATTGTAAACAAGGACGCGGCCAATGTGAGGAGTGCTCCCTATCTGGAAGCCCCGCGTATCTTGACCATTGTTCGAGGGGAGATGCTCACCATCGTTGATGAGAAAACGGACCAAACCGGATTGAAATGGTATAAGGTGCTTCTCTATAATGATCGTGAAGGGTGGATCGCAGATGAGGTAGTCACCACCACGGCCAAACGATAAGTCCCAGCTCCTGTTTCATCCCCCCGCTATTTCTCATTGGTGATAATTTCTCGAATTCCAAGAAGAAGACCAAACAGCGATTTGTTACGATAGAAAAATTTTCCCTGGGTTCAAAATATTATTGGGATCGAAAAGTTTCTTGATTGCCCTCAATGTGTCAATGACGTCATCGGAGAGCTCCATACCGAGATAGGGCGCCTTTGATATCCCGATGCCATGTTCGCCTGACAGGGTCCCATCGAGCCGTATGGTTTTGGCAAAGATCTCCTTTACCGCCTGCTCAGCTTTTGCTCTTTCTTCCGCGGTATCTTTGATCATGAGGTTCACGTGGAAGTTGCCGTCACCTGCGTGGCCGAAACTGAGAACAGGGATGCTAAATTTTTTCCCGATGGCTTCCAAGGCACGGATAAGAGCGGGAATGTGAGAACGGGGAACGACGACATCTTCGGCGATCTTCACCGGATTGACGTTGTAAAGAGCCTGAGAAAGTACACGGCGCGCCTGCCAAAGACGATCAGCTTCCATCGGGTCATCGGTCACATCGCACCGGACTGCCTTCTTCTCGGCAACGATGCGTTTCACCTTTTCAACCTGCGGCGTGATGGAATCTTTGTCGCCATCGACTTCTATGAGGAGTAATCCCCCTATTCCTTCCGGCAGTCCCATTGGGGAGACTTGCTCACTGCACCATACTGAGGCTCGATCCATAAACTCGATTGTTGAAGGAATAACCTTGGCGGCAATAATCGCTGAAACAGATTCCGCCGCATCTTCCACTTCCCGAAAAAGCACAAGAACCGTTGCCTTTGCTTCAGGCAAAGGTATGAGCTTCAGGGTAACCTTTGTGATAACGCCAAGGGTGCCTTCACTGCCCACAAAAAGGCGCGTCACGTCGTATCCGACGACACCCTTCATGGTTCTCACCCCGATATCGAGAACCTCTCCTGTTGGTTTGACCACCTCAAGACCCAGGACATAATCACGGGTCACACCATACTTCAAGGAATTGGGGCCACCCGCGCATTCAGCAACGTTTCCTCCGATACTGGAGTATTTATAGGAGGCGGGATCGGGCGGATAAAAAAGACCGTATTTGGCCGCTTCCTGCTGGAGATCGAAATTAATCACTCCCGGTTCCACAACAGCAATAAGGTTCTCAGCGTCAATCTCCAGAATACGGTTCATCCTTGCAAAAACAAGCACTACACCGCTCGAAGCAATGGGGATAGAACCTCCCGTGAGACCCGTCCCCTGCCCTCTTGGGATTACTGGAAAAAGATACCGGTTTGCAAGTTTTAATATACCCGACACCTCTTCAGCTGATGAAGGAAATACAACGAGATCAGGAATGACCCCGTTCGTCCTTCCGTCATAGGCATAGCATTGCCTGTCTTCGGGAGAAGCAAGCACGTTTTCTTTCCCAACCATTCTCACGATTTCATCAATGATTATTTTATCCATAAAGCTTCCCGTTTTGGGTTTCTGTTCGCCTTTCGTCGTAGTTACGTGATGTAGATGACAATTGCCGGCAAAGTGGTCTTCCGGCTACAATTCCTCATATTCTTGGAAGATGGCGCCGCTCGCCGCTCCTGTTACCAGCTTCGCGTAACGGGCCATATAACCCACTGTAATCTTGGGCCTGGGACGCTTCCATGACTTTTTACGCTTTTCCATCTCGGCCTTGCCCACCTTGATGCTGATGGTCTTCTTATTGAGATCGATCTCGATGATATCGCCATCTTTCACGAATGCGATGGGGCCGCCTTCTGCCGCCTCCGGTGACACGTGGCCTATGCAGAGACCTCGTGTGCCGCCGGAAAAACGTCCGTCGGTAATCAACGCGCAGGTCCTATCGAGACCTCTACCCGCAAGCATACTCGTTGGAGTAAGCATCTCCCGCATCCCAGGGCCGCCTTTGGGCCCTTCATAACGGATGATCACCGCGTCTCCCGCCCATATCTTGCCGTCCATAATGGCCCGGCCCGCCTCTTCCTCGCTGTTAAAAACCTTTGCTTTTCCTTCAAAACTCCATATCTTCTCAGATACACCGATACGCTTCACGATAGAACCGTTAGGAGCAAGACTTCCTCTCAATACAGCGAGACCACCCTTCTTATGATAGGGCTTCTGAAGGGGACGAATGACCTCATGATCGCTCACTGCCGCTTTTTTGAGGAGGTCTCCGATTGTGCTTCCCGAAACGGTAACACATTCCGGATTGATAAGATTTTTCTTGGCAAGTTCCTTCATGATGCCGTGAACGCCCCCGGCCTCGTTCAGGTCTTCGAGGTGGTGCGGTCCCGCAGGGCTCATGTTGCATATGTGGGGCACTTTTTCCGAGATTTTGTCGAAGAGGGCCAGCGGAAGTTTGATGCCTCCTTCATGAGCAACCGCCGGCAGATGCAGAGCTGTATTAGAAGAACCACCGAATGCCATATCAACAGTAATGGCGTTTTTGAAAGCATCAACAGTCATTATATCACGTGGTTTGAGGCCCTTCTTGATAAGGTCTACAATTCTATTACCTGCCATTTTCGCAAGGCGAATCCTCGCCGCGTGCACGGCAGGGATGGTGCCATTACCGGGAAGCCCGATGCCCAGCGCTTCAGAGAGACAGTTCATAGAGTTCGCCGTGAACATGCCGCTGCAGGAGCCGGCCCCGGGACAGGCACACTGTTCAAGCAGGGCAAGCTCTTTTTTGTCCATGAGGCCTCCTGCTACCTTGCCCACACCCTCAAAAACGGATATGAGGTCTACGTCATTTCCCTTGAAACGCCCGGTAAGCATAGGACCACCGCTTATCATGATTGCCGGTATGTTAAGACGCATAGCAGCCATCATCATACCGGGGATAATCTTGTCGCAATTGGGAATCAATACAAGACCATCGAAGGGATAGGCCTTGGCCATGACTTCAACAGAATCGCAGATAAGTTCCCGCGATCCGAGAGAATATTTCATACCTTCATGGTTCATGGCAATTCCGTCGCAGATGCCGATCGTCGAAAACTCCATAGGGGTACCGCCCGCCATCCTGATACCATCCTTGACGGCCTGAGCTATTTTACCGAGATGTATATGTCCGGGAATTACTTCGTTTGCCGAGCTTGCGACACCAATAATAGGCCGATCCAGCTCTTCGCTCAGATACCCCATGGCACCAAAAAGACTCCTGTGTGGGGCTCGGTCAATCCCTTTCTTCATCCTGTCTGACCTCATGATTCCTCCTCCTACTTAATCAAAAATTAACAATTCATCAATAGGATATAGAAGATTATTACACACAGGCTTACTTTGCAATAGAATAGTGAGAAGCGAAGGTCGATAAGAAACAGCTTGGCAAATGAGGAACATTAGGGTAATCTCATACTATGAGTCAATATATAGCGATCGTTGACGACGAACAGGACATCCTTGAGCTGGTGTCACTCAATCTCAAAAGATCGGGTTTCAGGACTAAAGAATTTGCCGAAGTGGAATCCTTTTACAGATCGCTCAAAACGGAAGTACCCGATCTCATCGTCCTCGATTTAATGCTGCCCGATGTTGATGGGTTCGAAGTCTGCAAGTATCTGAAGAATCACGAACCGTTCTCTTCCATCCCGATCCTCATGCTTACGGCACGGACCGAAGAAACGGAAAAGGTCCTTGGCCTTGAGCTTGGGGCTGACGATTATGTGACAAAGCCTTTTTCTCCCCGTGAACTCGTTGCGCGGGTAAAAGCCATTCTCAGAAGGCGGGGAAGAAAAGAACCGGATACAAGGAAGATGGTCATTCATGATATTCTGATCATAGACCTTGAGAAGTATGAAGTTGAAGTGGCCGGGAAGAAAGTTGATCTCACGCCAACGGAATTCCGCATACTGCAGCTTCTCGCGTCTAAACAGGGAAGGGTCCAATCAAGGGACCAGGTGCTGAGTTTCCTCTGGGGAGAAGAGAAATATGTCATTGACAGGACTATCGATGTTCATATCCGGCACCTCCGTGAGAAACTTGGAAAAGCAGCGGCGTTTATCAAAAACGTGAGGGGCCTGGGGTATAAGATAGAAGAATAAGTGGCAGACGTAAGCCCCAGGCATAGCAAAAGCGTTTGGAGTGATGAGCCATGAGTTCAGAGCGTGGCGCAACAGAAAAGGACAAGATGACATGTTTGTGGGCGAGGCCCTTAGTCCATTCTTGAGCGAGAGGGTGAGGCTCCATCGAGCTGCGCTCGTGAAGGGGGCGACAGGAGCCCCAGAGGAAGAATGAAGAAGACAATATTTTTTAAAATATTTGGTGGTTATTTACTGCTCACGACAGCGCTCTGTGGCTTCATTATTTTCTTTTCTTTTTATATTATACGAAGCTCTCATATTGATACGACAGCGAAGGACCTCACAGATCTTGCCATCTCTCTGCAGGGAGAAATTACACCCTTCGTTGCCGCCAAGGATACTCAAAAGTTAGATGTATTCGTCAAAGAACTGGGGAAACAGATACACACGCGCATTACGATCATGGCCCCCAACGGGACTGTAATGTCCGATTCAGAAGAAAATCCATTAAAAATGGAAAATCATCAGACACGAACCGAAATGGCACAGGCGCTCGAAGGACATACCGGTCAATTCCTTCGGATGAGCGGCACACTCAAACAGGAAATGCTTTACATCGCCATCCCTGTTACAAAAAACGATCACAAGATACTGTATGTTCTGCGGGTCAGCCGGTTTTTGAAAGAGATCTCGGCAACGACAAATCGACTTGTCGAAAAGATAGTCATTACTACCATTATCATCGATCTTATAGGGCTGCTCTTTGCATTTCTTTTTGCTCGAAACATTGCTCGCCCCGTGAAGGAACTAAGCGCAGCGCTCCATAAAGCAGCTTTGAAGAATTTTAAAATCAGAGTATTTCTCAGAAGAAATGATGAGCTCAAAGAACTTGCCGATAGTTTCAACGATATGATTGCTCAAATGGAAGGGCTTTTTACGGAACTCTTCCGCCAGAAAGAAGAATTGAACAGTATTATCTCGTCGCTCCAAGAGGGCCTTCTGGCTCTTGATGCGCAAGACCGGGTGCTTTTCGCAAATGCCAGTTTCAAAAAGATCGTCAATGAAGACCTTCAGGAGGGGAGATTCTACTGGGAGGTTCTCCGTGAGCCGAAATTAAACGACCTCATTCGACGGGTAAGAGCCGACAGGCTGAATTCAGTAGAAGAAATTGAACTGAATAACAAGTTATTTTTATGCAGCCTGACCTTTTTGGGTTACGAAAAAGAGATTACCATCATTTTCCATGACATCACAGAAATCAGGAAACTGGAAAAAATCAAAACCGATTTCGTGCTCAACGTATCCCACGAATTGAGGACACCCCTTACATCGATCAAAGGCTTCATAGAAACCCTTGAGGCGAGCACATTAAGCGACGAAAACCGTCATTACATGGAGATCATCAAACGAAATACCGATAGGCTCATTAATGTTGTAAATGATCTCCTGACCCTTTCGGAACTGGAAGAAAAAACCACAAGCCTCCAGATGGAATCTGTGGATCTGAAAAACCTTATTGACCGTGTCCTCAAGATCTTTGAACAACAAATGAAAACCAAGGGATTCTCTCTCAATCTATCCGTTGATCCTGAACTACCACCTGTAAAAGGCGATCCATTTAAACTTGAACAGGTATTCATCAATCTTCTTGATAACGCAATCAAGTATACGGAGCAAGGTACTATCTCAATAGAGATGAAATACCGGGAGGGACAGGCCGTCGTTTTGATCCAGGATACCGGGCCTGGTATCCTGCAGGAACATCTTTCGCGCATCTTTGAAAGGTTCTATGTAGTCGACAAATCAAGATCAAAAAAACTCGGAGGCACGGGCCTTGGTCTCTCTATAGTCAAACACATCATACTTCTCCACAATGGCACTATTGATGTATCAAGCACGCCGGGTACTGGTACGGAATTTACCATAACATTGCCAGTTGTTAATATCTAAGAAAAAAAACAGGAATTATTTTCGTGCCACTTAGCAATATTGACCATACATAGGAGCGGTTGAAAATGGCAGAAAAAACTACCAAGAAACGTGTAACCTTTAGGCTGCAGAACGCTGAAGCCCGAAAAGTCCTTGTTGCCGGTTCATTTAACGGCTGGGATACTTACCACGTTCATTGAAAAAAGATGCAAAAGGAATCTGGAAAACAACCGTGATGCTCCCGAGCGGGCCCACGAATACCGGTTTGTTGTGGATTGAGAGTGGGCGGAAGACCCGAACGCTTAAGAAAAACGGTTAAAGGAATTTGGAACCTACAATTCAATATTAGCCGTATGATCAGTTTACCATTTAAACTCACGTCATGGTCCCAAAAAACCACTACGGGCAAGTATCGCGTTCTCATAGAATGTCTTACCTGTCTTAAAATATCCGTCATCTGAATCTCTTTCGTTTCAGTTTGAATGGTGTTAAATAATTAACATCTTTTTACCCAAAATTAATCGGTCGCTAACAGTAATGAGATAAATATGGTACGTGACGCAGATGCGTTGACACTTTTAGGAATGATTTTATGAGGAGGGATACGTGGAAAATCGGGATTCCCAGGTTACTAGGATCTTTACATTGCCCGAACCGTTCAAAGGTCCGCTGCAAAAGAAGGCATTCTCTCTTGTGCAGCGCGGTATTGAAAAGACCCTGTTCCTTGAAGAGCTGAACAGTATTTACCGTAGCATCACGGAAAAAGAGGATGCAAAACAGTTTATTGACCAGGTCCTGACAGCGCTCAATATTGACTATACCATCACCGGTATCGAGACGAGGTCCATTCCCCGTGAAGGCCCTCTGGTCGTGGTGGCCAACCACCTCTTTGGCGGTCTTGAAGGCCTCATACTTGGCTCCCTTCTTCTCAGGGTACGGCCCGATACAAAGATCATGGCCAATTATCTTCTTGCCAGGATACCCCAGCTTCGAACCATAATGTTCCCTGTCGATCCATTCGAGAGAAAGGAATCGGCATTCAAAAACCTAAAACCCTTAAGAGACAGCCTAGTATGGCTTAAGGCAGGCCACGCTCTCGTTGTCTTTCCGGCGGGCGCCGTGTCGTCTCTTAGTTTGCAGGAACACCGGGTGATCGATCCGAAATGGCATGATAGTGTTGCAAGGATTGTCCGTAAATCAGGAGCCCCCGTACTCCCTGTTTTCTTCGCAGGAGCCAACAGCGCCCTTTTTCAGCTCGCAGCATTGCTACACACAAACCTGAAAACAGCCCTTTTCCCCCGTGAACTGCTTAACAAGAGGAACAAGAAGATCATTGTCAGGATTGGAAGTCCCGTTCCCTTCAAAAAACTGAACACGTTTACGAGCGATGAGAAGCTGATGGCATACTTGCGGATGAGGACGTACACACTCAAATACCGGAATCAGGAAAAGCCGGCAAAGAAAGGAGACATTTTGTTTTTCAAAAGACGATCAAATATCGAGCCTTTGACGTTGTTGCCTAGTCCCGGCCCCGACGTTGTTGCTGAAGAAGTGGATCAACTCCCTCCGGAGCAAAAGCTGCTGAAAAGCGGCGAGTTCACGGTATTTCATGCGCAAGCCCACCAGATGCCGAATCTTCTCGCGGAAATCGGACGTCTAAGAGAAATCACCTTTCGGACGGCAGGGGAAGGGACCGGAAAGCCCTGTGATCTGGACCGGTTTGACCTGCACTATACACATCTCGTCGTGTGGAACGCCGCGAAGAAACACGTTGTGGGCGCCTATCGGCTCGGTCGGATTGATTCCATCCTCAATCGCTTCGGCAAGCATGGCCTTTACACAAGTACCCTCTTTGAGTACAACGATAATCTGTTGCAGCATATCGGCAACGGTATTGAGCTGGGCAGGTCTTTTGTCCGGAACGAATACCAGAGGCTTTATGCCCCGCTCTTGCTCCTCTGGAAAGGCATAGCCCGTTTTGTGGCCTTTAATCCATACTACACAACCCTCTTCGGTCCTGTCAGTATCAGCAATAACTATTCAGCATTATCCAGACAGTTCATGGTCTGCTATCTGAGCGCAAACCATTACGCCCACGATATGGCACGTCTGATAAAACCCAGGACCCCTGTTCGGGACCGCCCGCTTAAAAAGCTGAATCCGAAGTTTGCTGCCGTCCTCCCATGCGACATAGATGAACTCTCCTCACTTATTTCAGATATCGAGGCAGATCGTAAGGGCATACCCGTTCTTTTGAAACAATATGTCAAACTGGGAGGCAAGCTCATGGGCTTCAACATCGATGGGTCATTCGGGAATGCTCTCGACGGGCTTGTTATCGTCGACCTTCTGAAATGCGACCGGAAAATCCTCGACCGCTATATGGGCGATGACGGTTCAGCACGCTTCTTCGAATATCATCAGCAGCCCCCTCTCCAAGGTCTCGCATCATGAAAGGCACTCGCTTTTGTCTATCACTACCGGCTACAGCGCGTCATTAAGGATCTCAAAAAGGAACTGCATCAAGACACTTCACCCCTTTTCAACGGGTATCGAGTCTTATATCCGTCGATGTCTCGGTAAAGGGCCTGCGAAAACAGATCGTCCAGAGATAGTTGAGGGCATATCGACAGCCTGTTGTAAAGATACCTTCCTTTGCCAGTCTTCTTCCCGAGCTATAAATAGGAAAGGAGAAGGAAAACTTTACGTCTCCGACCTCGCATATGCGGCAGGCAATATCCGTGTCTTCACCGTAGAAATCGATTGAAGTGTTGAAGCCACCTACCGTGTCGAGGGCGCCTTTTCTAAGAACGAAGTTGCCTCCCTGAAGCATGACGCCCTTTTTCAGGATAAAACTGTTGAAAAGGTGCATAGCGTAGCCGAGCCTGTAAAATAATCTTACCTGCATATTGACGATCCATGAGAGATCGTAATAGATAAGGGGTCCTGATAAGGCCACTAGATCACTGTTCCGAGAAAATTCCTCGAATGCTCGTTCTATCCAACCCTCGGGAAGGATGTTATCGGCATCTACATTAGCTATGATGTCTCCATGGGCCTCACGATAGCCTGCCTGGCGGGCCTTGACGATGCCCTTTTGGGGCTCATCGATGACGCGCACCGATGGAAAAGAAAGCGCCACATCTTTAGTCCTATCGGTACTGTTGTTATTGACGACAATGAGTTCCACATCAAGACCGCTTCTCTCTTTTTCCTTAAGCACCGACGATAAGCATTTTCTGATGCAGGCCTCTTCATTATAGGCGGGTATGACAAAGCTGAGCTTCATTGTGTTGCGCCTCCCTCAGGCTATTTTTCGGTCATCTTGGGCATTTTCATTATAGAAGTGATGGATCTCAAACATGGCCCTCACAGCCTCTTCCCAACGGTAGGTTTGGGCAATATGTGCGCGGGCGTCACGCCTCATCTTCCGGAAGACCTCAGGAGAATTCTCAAGAAGGCCTATGGCATAGGCAACCTTTTCTGTAAGGTCTTCAACACAGTTTGCACGGGTAGTGAAACCGGTGACACCTTCGACGACGATGTCCTTTGGACCCCCCGTATCAAACACGATAGCGGGAAGCCCACAAGCCTGCGCCTCCAGAACAGCCTTGCCGAAGGTATCAGTAACGCTTGGAAAGAGGAACAGATCGGCATGACGGTAGATTTCTGGGAGTTGCTTTTGCTCCATACGGCCCGTGAAGACTGCCAAGGGGAGATCTTTGCTTTTTTCCATCAATGTCTGAAGATAGGGACCGTCACCGACAATAAGAAGTCGTGTGTGTGGGCGTTCATGCACAATTTTTCTGTAGGTTTCCAAAAGAGAGTCGAGCCCTTTGTCTCGGGATACTCGTCCGACGTAGAGAAGGGTGATGTGCTTTGTACCCGCACCTTGTGACAACACTGTCCTTGGCTGTTCTTCATGGGAAGGGCTAAAGAGAGTCATATCTATCCCGCGGCAAAAGACGCTCAATTTTGCAGGATCAAACCCCCTGCCCTTCAGGATGCCTATATGGTCTTCGGTGGGAACCTTGATGCTGTTGGTGAGTGAGTAAAACCACTTTGTATATGATTCCAATATATCCGCTACAGATTTATCTTCAATAATTTTTTTGGCCTGAAGGGCAAAATCGGTGCGGTAGAATCCCGTGGACGGGATGTTCATCAGCTTTGCCCCGAGAAGACCCATGAGACCTACGGGTCCCGGTGTAGATATGAATATCCTGTCAGGGTCGAAAAGGTGCATCTGTTTGAGGGCATTGAGGATGGAAGGTATGTTCAGTTTGCAGTGATTGTAGTAAGGTAGCTTGAACGTATAGACAGAAGGGAGGTTTATGATGTTGGACGGAAGATTGTCCGGTGTATCTGCAAAGGACAGGGATGTGATGATCTTCAGGTCAACGCCTGTTGTGTTGGCAATGGAGCCAATTAGGTCGTTGATGGTATCAGTAAACCAGAGAATTCGGGTAGGCGCATTGGTTTGTCTAATCCCCAGGCTCGAGGCAAGATCTCCTGCAAGGTTCCTATTGCCGTGAATGTGGCGAAAAGTCATCAGAAAAGGCAGCGAAAGGAAAAGACCGGGAAGAAAGGCTGAGATATGTCTTACGGCCGCCAAGAGGCTGACCTTTGCCATATCCTTTTCCAGGCAGTTAAAAGTGGCCCTGAGGCATTCGTCGGAGACCGAGGCTATTTTGGAATCCGCAAACTCAAGAGCCTCCTTCGATGAAGGGAAATCGCTTTTCTTTATCCCGTAGGCCAGATCATGGAGAGCGCGATAAATGTCATTGCCGCTCTTTTGCGCCTGTCTTTTCATCCTCCGTATGCGGACCCTGTTGAGAAGACCCAAGGGTTTTTTCTCAAAAAGACGTTCCGTGAGTTGCATCAGGAGGGAACCGGAACCGCCGCCATTTTGGCGCGAGTGATCATAGGTGATCTTATAAATCTGATAGGTCAGAGAACGGTAGTCACCGTGCCTGCCAGAGGCTTCTGTTTCCTTCCTCCTCAATGCCTCCAAAAAGCCCACTGCGTTGTCTGCCCTTGCCTCAGTATATGTCATGCCGGTGAAAATAGCGGCATGATCGTCGGAACCACCGGTGTACCCTTTTATCCAAGGGTGATCTCCGAAGGGTTTGATATTGTGCTTTTCTGTGAGGTTCTCAATACATTCAGGTGTCAGTCTTTTGAGGAGGTCTTTCCAGGAAAGGTTGTCCCTCTGATTTCTCGTCCCGTTTATAACTTCGAAGGCGTCAAAGAGGAGGATCAGTTTTTCGAGATGGTCTGCGGAAAGTTTTTCACCCTGTACCGGATAAGTTGCATGGGCCACTGCATGGGCAATGTTCCTTTGACGGACAAATTCGCGCAGTTCGTAGATATCTCTTCTCAACCTTTGGATTTCCGCAAAGTCACCTTCGGTGATGCCGTATATGAGCAGGTGTATCTTACAGCCGTCCTCTGGAAAGGTGACTGTCGATTCTGTGCTTATGAGTATATCGTCGCCGTAGCGTTCTTTAAGGAGGAGACAGCCGTCGATGCTGTTGTGGTCCGTCAGGGTGAAAAGGGTCATGCCCGATTTTCGCAAAACATCATAGATCAGGAAAGGGTCTGAATAGGATTCAGCTATCTGCCACAAATGCATATACCAATCCGTTGACAGTTCGGAATATGTGGAGTGAACATGCAGGTCGATCCGGGACCGTGCTAAGAAATCTCGTGCGGAATCCAAGGTTAAACCTCCTTTCGGTCTTCTATTGCCGCTTCATGTAGACTATTCCGCGATCTTTAAACAATATTTAAGAATTGATTAATTCTGGGTTAAAAGACGAGATACGCCGAGAATGGGTATCAGGATGTTCCTCCTGGTGGTTTTTGATGACCTCCCTTTCTACGGTGAAGATGACTCCCTCGCAAGTGTTGTTGGTAAATTTACCATATGGTCCCGGTTATTGGCGATCCTGACGAGGTAATGAAAGCGTTCTATAGTTGTCGGACCAGAGCTCAAGCCACCTCTATGCAATACGTGTCCGCAAGGAGCCCTCTGAGGATTCTTCTTCGCCGGCACAGTTGAAATATTTCCAGTCGCCAGAGGGAAGGTTTATCGTCAGGGATCGGGGTGAAAGAAGCGCCGTCTGTAAAAACGTTTCAAAATTCGTGATATTATCGACGTGTACGTCGAATCCCCAGTTGCCGAGTCTATTCACGGCCTTCCTCCAGTACAACTGCTTTCGTTTCACGGAGAACCTGTTAACGCCGGCCTTTTGCAATAGTATAAGCATCTCCCTCGTATTGTCGGGCTCATCGAGGACAGATCTGACCAGAAAATCCACCTCATACTCGATCACTGCGGCTGGATACGCTTTTTTCAAGACGGCAAGACTATCTCCCCGCAGGACATGGTCATCCCCGACCCTGAACCACAATGGAGATTTCTGGAAACCGTAGGCATTGACTATCTCCAGCGCCTTACCCAAAAGAGGTGCGCCTTCGTGCACGTCAAACTTCACGCATTTGTCGCATATTTTCACAAAATCGAGACACTCCCCCAGCGTCAGGTCCTCGTCACCCAAGGATCTCACTCTCTGTGCATCACGAAGGTCGATCTCCAACCAATTTATATTGGAGCCAATAAAGGACGCGAATCTCTCTCTCGCGTAATTGCAGGACCAGACGAGCTGTATGTGCTTCGGCATTGTGTTCTTCGACATAAGATCCTTAAGATCGTATGCTTTACCTTTTACTGCATAATCGGGTATGGATACGTGTGCTGATTTGAAGATCGTGTCTGCATGAAGAAGAAGGATTTCCTTATGGGGATCAGTTTCTGCAACAGCCTTCAGGTTCTCCGGCTCGTTGTCAACGAACGCAAATACGCAATAGCCCTTCCGCTGAAAGTAGTCGATTCCTCTGGATTTCGTCTGGGCAATACCTTCGTCTGAGGCATCGGGTTTCATAAAGAGAAGGTGATCGGTGAACCGTACCCTGTATTCATGGCCTAGCTTATTCAAGGTTTGAAGTGTATTTTGCCGGAGATATTCAGGTCGTCCTGTATTCAATCCTACATATGTGTTCGGTTGAAGCTGAAACCATCTTATAACATCAAGGACTCCTCGGAATGGGCGGTGGGCCTCCAGGATGGCCGTTGATGAGTACATAAGATCTTCATATTGTGTCATAATAACTTCGCGATGATTTTCCGGAATTGCAAGCCTTTCAAAAAAACGATGTATATGCTCCTCATGAAAATCAATATCGGTCATACTTATATTTTGAAAATATTCTGTTCCATTATCAGCATCAAAAACTCTGAGGACATATCTTATCATGTGACGCATATCAAGGATCGTGCCGTCAATATCAAAGACAATCAGCAATTTGTCCTCCGGGTATTTTCTCCGTATCACTTCATAGTGCCCTGCAAGCATCTTCATCCATGTTTTCATAATATTACCTCGCCGCGTTTAATGATATTGTAATTATAGAAAGATGAGGTTAAGTTTGAATAAAGTTTACAAAAAGATTTTATTAAGAAGCGTGGCCATACAGGGGCAACCCCAACATTCGTGCAACCAGGTACCAAACTAAAAATCCTTGTAATTTTTAGGCCTTACAAGTCCACCCAAGTATCAAGTTGGTGAGCGATGCCTTAGAACAACGCCCATGACCGTATTTTTGCTCAGATTTAGCACCTTGGCAACGAAACGGTAAGATTGCTCCTTCTCAAGGAAGGACAGCACCTTCGCGGCAAGGCGATCACACTTGTGACGATCACCAGCTTTTCTGCCGAAAGTCTTTCCTCGGGCCATTGCGGCGGCAATACTGGAGCAGATGCGCTCCCAGAGTATGTCCCGTTCGAACTCTGACAGGGCAGGCAAAGGGTTTTCTCTGTGGCGTTCGCAGGTCAAACTGAAGCCCTGCCAGCTGAGGTTGGGCGCAGTAGACTGGTCATTGAGCAGCTGTATTATAGAATATCCTGCATGCGGTCAATGATTGACAGGATTGACCGGTTGCGTTATAAATCCTTTTGTGGCCGACATTCGTAGAAGCTTTCATACCAGGGAAGGAGAATAGATGTGATGCTGTACAGTTCAGAAGCGCGTTGGTTTGTGTCCGGTGACTCTTTTTCGAACATATTGCGCTGGTTCAGATCCGGCACGGCTTGCAGCCCTGGGGTTCTACAGGAACACGAATACCTCGCTCTCAACGGTTGTGCCTCAACCGGGGTGAAACTCCGCGAAGGAAGATTTGAGATCAAGGCGTTACGAGGTGGTCCACACCCATTCGTTCTCAAAGAAAGCATAACCGGCATAGCGGAAGAATGGGTCAAATGGTCCTTTACGAGTGAAGAACTGCACAATCTGTGCGGTTCATTGCACGAATCGGGTCCATGGTTGAAAGTGCGCAAAGAACGTTTTTTACGCAGATATGCCTCTCAGGAAGGCGGTCTCGTGGAGATCTCAGAGCCGGAAGAGACCCATCAAGGTGCTGGGTGCAATATCGAAGTGACCGCCGTGGAAGTTGATGTCAAACCAGAGCTTTGGGTCACGTGCGGGTTTGAGGCATTCGGATCGATGACCGCCACCGGGCGAATTCTATCACAGGCATTGCGCCAATTCTTTCAAGAGCGGGGTCCCATACCCGGCGTACCGTTGACCGAGAATCAATCTTACTGCTATCCGGCCTGGCTTTCCAAACTCACCTCCCCATGATCGCTTCTCCAGGATATACCTTCCAGAGGACATATGGGTTATCGACAGTTTATGTCTTCCCCGAAGAAAGAGTAAAAATTTCATTCAGCACTGACCTCGTTTCGTTGGACGAGAACCTTTCCCATATTGCGGCAAAGGCATCCTGCCTATTGCGGGCGATCTGTGTCTGTAATTGATGGACCTGTCCGAGTGTGAAAAGGATATCGGGATCAACGAGCTTCCTTTTCCAGTCGTTGTGAAGGTATCGGACGAATTTCTTCGTGAACACAGTGTCCTGAAGCTCTCCTAGACAATCTTGCATTTCCACTGTTCGATCAATGAAGGGATCGAGACTTCCATCATAGGCTGAAGCCATGAACTCGCATGCATACCGTAGTCTTTTCATTTGAATACGCAGACGATGGAATTCTTTCAACTTGGGATTCTCCATCACCGCGCGGCCCTGCTTAAGGACGGCTTCCAGTTTGTCATGGATGATCTGCGGGGCTGTTTCACGAACCGTTTTTAGAGCGAAAGATACGCGTGGATGCGCGGGAAGAGGTCGTTCGAGAAACTGTCCAATACGGTATTCGAATCGTTTAAACCTGGCTGATTGAAGTGATTCGCAGAGGGCCTTGAGAGGTTTGCGACGGTGCTTCTCAATCCAATCGTCAAAGACATTTTTCTGCTTCTTTGGAAAGGGCTTTATCTTCTCCCTGAACTGCGAGAGGTTGAGGAGAAAAACATCAAGGTCACGGACAACGCCAAACATGCCTCCCAGCCATCTCAATTCATCTTCGAGGTAAACGGCAGTGATTTTAGGCAGCGCCTCATGAAACAGCTTCAAGGCCGAACGCATGCGTCGCGTCGCCACCCGTCCCTGGTGCACAAACTCGGTATCGATATCACGGAGGACACCGGGGATTTGTTCGGAAAACCAGTGAAACTGTAGTGCGAGGATCTTGTGTACGGCGAGGTCCAGGCGGTCGTCGAGTCGGACGCGGAGCACCTCAGGGGCTTTCTTGGAGGGGATCACGACCTTCAGCCGCTCCATGGCTACTTCGAGCTTAGACATAGTCGACGGCGCGTATCCGAATCTGTCTTTGAGAATGGTTCCCAAGGCAGGAAGCGACTTTGCAGGCCCCTTAAGAAGCTCGGCCTCCATTTCCAGAAGCCTCTGCGCGCGGTACGGTTTTTGAAACCCGCGGAGCGAGAATCCTGACGAGTCGAAGGCAAGCTCTATCTTGGCCCCTTCAGGCGAAATAATCTGGTAAAGACGGCGGTCGGTACGTATCTGGATATGCTCCATAAGCTTGCGAGGGTAGATCAGATCTTTCACAAGATTTCTGAGACCCTTGACCGGAATCGCTGCGGGATCGGCAACCGGTTGATCGAGAGCAATCTCCGTCTCGGCCCTCTTTGCGACCCCGTCTTCAATACCGCCTATGCTCTTCAAAGTATATAAGGCTTTGCCATTCGCGAGGCGGTATCTGAGTGCGAGCTTGTTCTTTAAAAGCGTCCAGTCAAAGGTGTCCAGATACGTGTCGGCATTCCTCACCGGGCCTATCTCTTCGACTTTGTAACCACATCGGCGCATGTGTTCTAAGACCGCCAGACTTGCCTTCTGATCCGGGAGCAGGAGCTTGAGCTCGATCTCTGTGGATTTTGACCTGTTGCTCATCAGAGAAACCTCCCTTTTGTTCCTTCTGCAAAATCCTCGCGTACTCCCTTAGGTAACGCAGTTTTTGCAAACCTTGCCATGAGCGTGTCCCGATCGTAATCAAAGCGGACAATCCGTCCCTCGGGAGGACTGTTCTCTTTGAAGCGGACAAGGGCATAAGATGGTCTGGCATCACCGTCTACCGGATGGCCAACAGAGCCACAGTTCACCACAAGAAGGCCGTTAAGACGTTTCACGAAAGGTATGTGAGTGTGGCCGCAAACCAGTATGTCCGGTTTTGCGCCGTCAAGTTTCCTCATCAGAGCTCGGTCCGTGATGCTGGGGTATATCTCGTCTTCCATTGACTGGGGGCTCCCATGAACCACGAGGAGTTTTCGATGATCGGGAACTTCCAGGCCCAAATGCTCCGGTAGACCGGCAAGAAAGCGCCTGGTCTTTTTGCTGAGGTGCTCTATGGTCCAGAAAAGGATTCTCCTCTTCTTTGTTTTCATTCCGGCTTCGGCATCGGGACCTTCTTCAATTGCTCTGATCACCTTCCGGTCATAGTTACCCATGACTGTTGCGATCCGATTATTTTCGAGGAACCGGCACGCTTCATCCGGATAAGGACCATATCCAACCGCGTCGCCGGCGCAAACGATTTGTGTTGCCCCCTTGGCTTGGGCGTCTGCTGTTGCCGCCTCGAGTGCAAGGAAATTGCCGTGTATGTCGGAGAAGAATGCCATCAGCATTGGTAGATAATTTTCCTCCCCGCCTTTTTGACAAGCAGTTCCTGTTTCAGACAGGCCCGTTCAATCTCTTTCTTGCAACCGGCCTCAGCCCGGAGCTGGAGCGTGATCGCTCTGTCTCTCAGGTCGCATGTCAAGTCTTCAACAACGCCATTATGATTGCAATCGAGGCCGTCTGCCACGCGAAGCATCCCGGCGAGCCATTCCACGATCTCGCGTCCGGTAGGGTCGAGTGAAGCAAATCTCCGGTGTTTCGCTGCGTCGGGCAAAGCTTTTGTGTGATAGCGCGCAATGAGGGCGCACAAGAATTGATCATCCATGCTAAGACCCGGTATGTCGAGTTTCAGGATCATGTCCCGAGTGAATTTGTGGTGTTTTCCCGATACGGCCTGCGACCAACCTATATCATGAAGCCTTCCTGCAATATCGAGGAGTTGTCTCTCCCTTGGTCCGTAGCCGTGAAGGGCCTGAAGCTGGTCGAAGAGAGCCAGCGCGAGCAAGGTGACCTGTTTACTGTGAGTAGGATCTGGATCGTAAACCTCCGCGGTCTTTGCGACACATTCCAGGGTTTTGTCGGCACCTGATTTCTTCATACTATCCGAGTCTCCTTTACACTTAATATTTCTTGTATTTCTTGGTCTTTTTCTTTCCGATCTCCTTCACAAGCTCTTCGTAGGGCGGTGATTTGACGCCTCCTTCGCGGGCAATGGCGATGAGTTGGCTCTGACTTCGCAGGGCCTTCGCGCCGGGCTTCGGCTTCATTCGGATGTAGGTCCCGTCCGGTTGCATCAGACGAGCCTTCACATTGTCGTTGAGGTATGTCATCAGGATCTCGTCAATGATTCGCGTCTTCAATTCGGCATTTTCGATCGGATATAAGATTTCCGCGCGTCTCTTGAAATTTCTTGGCATCCAGTCGGCGCTTCCCGAGTAAACCTCCGGGTTCCCCCCGTTGTGGAAGTAGTAAACTCTTGAATGTTCGAGAAAGCGGTCGAGAATGCTGATGACCCGGATGTTGTCGCTGACGCCCGCTATGCCGGGACGAAGGCAACAAATGCCACGGATGAGAAGATCGATCCGGACGCCTGCACGTGAAGCTTCGTAGAGTTTGCGGACTATCTTGGTATCCACGAGGGCATTCATTTTTGCAATGATACGCCCCGGTGATTTGGGGGTCGTTTTCTGGATCTCCCTATCAATGAGACGCAAAAGCGTCTGCTGTGTCGTCACCGGAGAGATCATGAACTTGTGGAACATAGATGCCACCGTCTCGGGGGTAAAGGTATTACCTCCGCTCCAGGAGTTGAACCCTGTGAGAACATTGAAAAGCGAAGAGACATCGTTGCCGAAAGAGGGATCGCAGGTGAAAAGGCCCAGGTCGGTATATATCTTCGATGTAACGATATTGTAGTTGCCGGTGGAAACGTGAACGTAGCTCCTCAGGTGCTTGCCCTCACGGCGGACCACCAGGGTTGCCTTGCAGTGGATTTTCCAGCGAACGAATCCGAAAACGGTATTGACGCCTGATTGCGACATCTGCCGCACCCAATCGATGTTGGACCCTTCGTCGAAGCGAGCTTTTAACTCAACGACAGCCGTTACCTGCTTGCCGTTTTCTGCTGCACGGCGCAGCGCTCCGACAACGGGAGAGTCCTTGCCTATCCTGTAAAGGGTTTGTTTGATCGCCAACACGTCTGGATCATCGGCTGAGGTGTTGAGAAAAGCCATGAATACGGCAAAGGAGTCATAGGGATGATGGAGCAGCACATCTCCCTCCCTAATAATGGCAAAAATATCCTTCTCGTCGGCAAAGCGCCGGGGGATACGGGGATTGAAGGGGGGGTCTCTGTGTGCCCCGTTTATAGGCAAATCATAGAGGGAAAGAAAATCGCGAATGTTGATGGGACCATTGATTTCGTATACGAAGCGGTCTTCAACCTCAATCAGCCCGGCAAGAAGGCGGACGATCTTTTTGGGTGCGCCCGGCTCAATCTCGAGGCGCACGGCCAGCTTGTCGGAACGGTCTTTGATCTCTGCTTCCACGGACTTCAGCAGATCAGTCACTTCCTCTTCATGGAGGTCATAATCCTGATTTCTGGTCACTCGTAAGGCGATGGTCTTTTTGACCTCCATGCCGGGGAAAAGTGTATGAACGTGCCGCCGAATAAGGTCTTCCAGAAGAACGAAGTGGTACCCTCTGGCGTCTGAAGTGACCGGGATGAGCCTGGGCAGGACGGAAGGTACTTCCACGAAGGCATAGGTCTGAGGAACCTTCGTCTCCCAGGTTACCCTGAAAAGAACCATGAGATTCAAACGAAGGTTGGTCAGGAACGGAAAAGGGTGACCCGCATCGATAGCCAACGGCGTAAGGATAGGGAACACCTGTTCCCCGAAATATTTATCGAGTTGCTTCCTCTCTCTCTTATCCAATTCATCAATGGTGTGAATGAATATGCCCACTTTCTGTAATCCCGGCAACACATCGTCCATGAAACACAGGTAGTGGTCGGCAAGTAGGCCAAGCACCTTCTCCGCCACTTCATCGAGCTGCCTGCGAATTGTCATACCGCTTGCATCAGTGTCGTTCACGCCAGCCTCCAGCTCGCGAAAGAGTCCACCCACACGAACCATAAAGTATTCATCAAGGTTCGAATTAACGATGGCAGCAAACTTCAGTTTCTCAAGAGAAGGGGTGAGCGGATCCTGAGCCTCTTCCAGCACGCGTCTGTTGAACTCAAGCCATGAAAGTTCGCGATTGACGTAAAGAGAGGGGTCGTTGAGACCGATGAGTGCCTCTTGTCCCGCAAGAGGCGACAATGGTTCACTTTTCGTTTCGGCCGTTTTCCCTGTGGCTGGGACAGGCTGATTCAGCGCAAATGTGTAAGCATCGGGCGCCGCGTTTTGTCTTGAAGCGGCTTTTGACTGATGGCGTTCCTTCCTTGCTCGTTTCTTGGCCGATGAAACTGATGATTTTGATGACATTATAGATCCTTTCTCAACCGGATACCCCTTGGTTTCTCACACCAAGCCGGGGTACATCTTCCGAGGACAAGAATGCCTCAAATAGCTTAATGAGTAAGGTCTCGCTTAATACTATGTCCTTTGTCCGTCCGCACACGAGGTGTCTTTGGTTCTTTTTCAGGTCGGCTGACACGTTGTGCGCTTGGGCCATATTTGGACCATTGTTTTATCTCTCTGTGTGCTCACTGGCGGCAAAGATGATTTCTTCGGCTTCTTGACCTATCCCTTATCCTGGTTTTGGCCTGTATTCTCTTTGGCTGCCCTCTTCTCTTCCTTCTTTTTTTTCTTCTTTTCTTTCTTGTCTTTCAGCGTTTGCTTTTCCCGTTGTGCCCCGCGTTTCTTTTTCTTGCCTTTGTCTTTTTTTTGTTTCTTTCTATTATGCGGATCCGCCTTTTCCTCCATCGCTGCGCTGTGGTATTTCGTGCGGATTTCTTCTATGTCCACGGTAGGCTTTGGAGTCTTTAAATTGAGCGCTTCCATGGCTTCAGCGACTATCTTTGATATTGCCAGGTTACGGAACCATTTGCGATCGGCGGGAATAATGTACCAGGGGGCATGTTTTGTGCTTGTCTTGCTCAAGGCGTCTTCATAAGCTTTCATATACTCTTTCCAGAGCTCTCGTTCTGAATAGTCGGATTCACTGATCTTCCAATGACGTGTGGGGTTGTCAAGCCGCTGTTCGAACCTGCGAAGCTGCTCTTCGGGACTGATGTGCAGGTAAAACTTTAAGATCTTGGTGCCGTTATCTACAAGGTCTTTTTCGAAATCGATAATCGCCTCATACCGTTTTGACCAAATGTCCTTTGGCACGAGATTGTGAACGCGCGTGACAAGGACATCTTCGTAGTGGGACCGGTTGAAGATGACCACTTCCCCTTTTGCCGGCACCCGCTTGTGGACACGCCACAGGAAGTCGTGCTCAGCCTCTTCTTTTGTGGGTGTTTTGAAACCACACACGCGGGTTCCCTGCGGATTGAGGGCTGCGAACACACGATTGATGGTGCCGTCCTTACCGGCGGCATCAAGGGCCTGCAGGCAGATCAATAGGGATTTCTTATTCTCGGCATAGAGGAGATACTGCAGGACATGTAACCGGCTCGTGTATTTCGCCATCTCCGTTTCGGCTGAGACCTTGTTGCCCTGGTTTGCGGTAAACTTGGGGTCAATTTTGTCTAAGTCCACCTTTGTTCCCGGTTCGATCTTGAAGAGCTTCTCGTAATCCATCCGGAGCCTCCTACCGTTTTTTTTGCTGCTCGTCATCCGGCTTTAGTCCCCTACATCCCCTTCCACACCTAATAGCGGATAGAGACTATCAAGGCAATATCACAATGTCAACCTAAATCCACCACCTCTTTTTCCCATGACCCATATTGCTGTCCCAGATGGGCCGGTTTTCTGAAAAACTACCCGAAAAATGGAATCATAGGGTGACCCCTTGCCTTCTCTTATGCTATCCAGACATCACAGAACCTCTCTGAAGGCGAATTTTAGACAGGGCTCTCCTTTGTCCCGTTAAAGAATGTAATTTCACTGTCAGACCGGCCTTAATCTTATCCTGAAGGCGCATGGCCAAGCTCCATGATTCTCTGTCGTGCAGAGAGCATTGTTAAGCACAGTTGAAGTCCAGGACAGCTAATCGCCCAAGCACGTGCCCACGGCGCGGGCGGACTGCACCCATGCATGGTCAGGCGGAACTTCTCTACGCTGGGCCACCACTTCCTCAAGCGGCACTGGCTGGACACCATCCCCGCGGGCCCCGACCATGACTCCGAAAAGGCCCTTGCGGATGAACTCAACTGCGGCACTGCCAAGACGCGTGGCAAGCAAACGATCCACTGCAGAGGGCGCTCCGCCACGCTGCACGTAGCCGAGGATTGTTATGCGGGATTCCAAGCCCGTAAGCCTTTCAAGTTGGTGAGCCAAACGCAGAGTATTGCCGCTGTGATGTTGATCCAGTTCAGCCAGTTCGGCCTTTGCCCGAAGCAGGGCCTCCGGGTCGCGGGCTTTGGCTTTGCGCTCTTTGGCTTTTTTGAAACGGCCTGCATACTCTCGCGAGAGAGCCCCTTCTGCCACCGCCACAATGCTGAAGTTCGTTCCGCGCTCCATGCGGGCCCGGATGGCTTTTACAATATTGGTGATATTGTAAGGAATTTCGGGAATCAGGATCACATCTGCGCCGCCCGCGATTCCGGCACCGAGTGTAAGCCAGCCCGAGCGGTGTCCCATCACTTCAGCAACAATGATCCGATGGTGGCTGTGGGCAGTGCTGTGGAGTCGGTCGATAGCCTCCGTCGCGACGCCCAATGCAGTGTCGAAGCCGACACTCGTGTCAGTCACTGCCACGTCGTTATCGATGGTCTTTGGCAGGTGCACGATTTTGAGGCCTTTCTCCGTGAGGCGGAGAGCATTCTTGGCCGTGCCACCGCCGCCGATGCAGACGAGCGCATCGAGCCCGTTCTTTGCGCAGTTTCTGACGATTGTGTTTCGCAAGTCCCGCGAGACGCCTCTGACATCCATGCGGTGCGGTTTAATGCGGCTGGTGCCGAGGATCGTGCCGCCTATGGTGAGGATTCCCGCGAGGGTTCTCCCGTCAAGAGGTAACATACGGTTCTCGATGAGGCCAAGAAAACCGTCGTGAATGCCGATAACCTCGATACCGTACCGGCCGAGGGCGGCCTTACCAACACCGCGGATGGTTGCGTTCAGTCCGGGGCAATCGCCCCCGGCAGTAAGGATACCAATACGTTTAATCTTTTTCATTTTGCTCTCCGTATATATAATTGGCTTTCAGTTCCTGGTTTTGACCTTCCGATATCTCTGCCCAACATACGTCTTGTCGTTCCTATAGACCTCGATGAACCACCTGTAAGTATCTTTCACGATATCCTCCGCATGGATGGGCTCCTAGACATAAAAGGCTATCGATTCCATCAGTACGGCTTTTTCAAAATAGCGGGCTTCTGCGTAAGCGGCGGCAAGGGTGTTATAGAATAAAGCTTTCATGTCTTCCCGCGAGACCGCCTTTTCTCCCTATACGATTGCTTTGTTCCCGTTTCTATATTTCTCCTCCGAAGTAGTAGCCAAAAGCCATGCCATCTGTTGCGTGCCGTTGTGAGTTTAGGATCGAGCTTCGTCGCTCTACTAAACTTTTTTATGGCATTATCGTACTTAGTGAGCTTGTAGTAGGCCAAGCCACGGAAGTTGTAAGTGTCGGCGCATTCCGGGTCCAACCCTATCGCTCTATCGTAGTCCGCAATCCTCCGATTGAAGTCACCGAGACCAGCATGGGCAAGGCATCGAGAGGCGCAGGCTAATGCGTCTTTGGGATTCGACTCTATTGTCTGGTCGAAATCCCCAACCGCTCGGTCGAATTCGCGAAGATTCATGTGTGCCATTCCGCGGTTAAATAAAAGTTCACATATCCCGGATTTAGCTCGACGGCCCTATCGTAGCTGACCAGCGCTTCCCGAAAGCTCCTCACGTTGAAGTAGGCGTTACCCAAGTAGCACTGGGTCTCTGCCGATGCAGCCCGATTCCTTTCAACGGCCTCTTTGTAATAGTGTATCGCAGAATAGAAGTTGCCTGCATCAAAGCTCCCCTTCCCCTTGGAGGCCAGCTCTGCAAAGGACTCGGCAAAACTATTCTTTGTGGGAAACAAAAAGAAAAAAAGTTCAAAATACAAGAAGAGAACAATTCCGGTCCCTTTTATTTGGATCATCGATTCTCCCGCGCCCGGTTGTATCAATTCAAGTATTGCATGACCGCGGTGACTGAGTAAACAGAATTGTTCGGGATGCCGGGCGCAATAGACCGGTCATTGGGCGGCTGCAATACAGAATATCCTGCATACAGTCTAATGATTGACAGAACTGACTGGAAGCGTTATAAATCCGTTTGTGACCGACATTCGTACAAGCTTTCATGCCAAGGAAAGAGAATAGATTTGATGCTATTCAATTTACCGGCTATGAATCTTTTTGAGAGCTCTTCGAGCCTTTTTCAATCCCATGATGACTTCCGTGGGTTCCGTTGTTCCGTCGACCATTGCGGCAAGCTGTTTTTCAGCCTTCGCCAGTCCCTTTGAAGCCGGTTTCACACGAGACTCAAGTTTACCCTTAACCTTATCAAGAGCCGCGGTCATCTTGAGAAGCTGTTTTTCTATCTTCCCCCTGTCCTTTTCTGTTAACTGGTCACCAAACCGTTCTTTAACCGTCCGCGCGAGATCCTTCACGTGCCCCCCGACCGTGGCTGCTGCTGCCTTAAGATCTTTCACTGTTTTCGCTTTATTCCTATCGCTCTCCTTAGCCAGGGAGGCTGCCTGGTCAATGATAGGTTTTAGTGGCAGCCACTCTAATCCTCTGATTTTCTTAAGGCCCGTTTCCCCCGCCGCAACAATCTTGTCAAACGTATCGTACCCTGCTTCGATCAAACGCTTTGATAACACTTCACCAATCCCCTTGATCTTCCGAAGTTCCTTTAATTTCTTTTTCATGGTTGCTTCTCCTCTGAAAGTGAAGAATTTTTATATGGCAACAGCACAGTTCTCAACTGCTCACCCATGGAACCATCCTATCTGGTATCTATTCACAGAGCGGAAGCGTCAATTTTCTTTCCTTCAAAGAGAATCCACTTCAGAGAAGCGTTCGCATTTTGTTTCGCGCGGGGTATCTTCAGGCAAACCACCATCCCCTTTCTCATTGGAAGTGGACGCTCCCGTTTGAGCAGGGCTCCCGCGACCTCACCAAGATCTGGCTCATGACCAACCAGAACCAGCCTTGACGTTTCTTTGAAGGAAGCAAGAATTCGGTTAAGTTTAGCCACATCAAATCCCGGGGCCAGTTCCGGGGAGACCATGAGCCTCTCCTCAAAGGCGAGTGCCTCAGACAGGATTTCGGCCGTTTGTACGGCCCGCACGAGGGGACTCGTTATGATGGCATCAGGCGTGTTTTCCTTGTTTGCCATTTTCCTGGCCGTTAATCGAAAGGATTCACGACCGCGAGGGGTAAGGTAACGGTGTTCGTCAACAACGTGCCCCTCTCTCGCGATTGCCGTCGCATGCCGGACGAGATAAAGCTTCATTTCACCATCCGCATCACCTTTTTCATCTCTCTGCCTTGGTTGGATTATAAGTTCGCAAAGACTGTTTGTCAACATACCCTTGAAGTAGCTCAATTGTCAGTTGGACGGGGGCAAGTCGTGCCGGATGGCTCTTGATTCACCTTTACGAATACCTGAGAGAGCGCCACCACGATGTCACCAAGCCCTGCATGCCCGTCATTGGGAGACCTTAAGCGTATCGCGGACACGGATGGCCGCCTGCCTCCTTCTTGACGGGCTTATGAGTTTCCCCGGGATACCTCCTTCAGAATGGCATTGTCCAGGGAGAGACCGGCGGCGAGCTTCTTGAGCCTCGTATTCTCAAGCTCCTTTAGTCTCTTCGCCTGTTCAATGCGCATCCCCCCGTACTCTCTTCTCCAGCGATAGTATGTCTGCTCGGTGATACCCAGTTTTCTTGAAACCTCGACCGCGGTACCACCCTGGGAGAGGAGTGCATCTCGGACCAGCGGGAGCGAGCGTACAGAAACCTACGGTTCTTAAATCGGAAGTTAAGTACTACAAAGAGCAAAACGTTGGTAGGACAGGGGTCTGCGGGAATTTACTCGCTCACTACCTCGTTAAGACTGGGTACTTTACACAACGGCAGAATCCTTGTGACCCGCTTATCAATGCGGGATAACTTTGTGTAGATTTTACCCTTTGCTTCAAGCTTCGCCAGGCTTACTGTGCCTTGTTCCCGCCAGATGTCGGCCAGGCTGCCGGCCTCGCACCGTTTCGTCCTGGGGTCCCGTTCGAGTACCGGCGAAAGACGATCTGGGGTCGTAATAGCAAAAGAGAAAAAAACGCATAAAGTGCAAAGCTTTGACAGAGGGAGCAATGGCGCATCTTATTGAGTAAAGTATTTAACCCGAATAATGCATTTGCCTTCAATTAGCCCTTAACAAAGAACCTCCTTTTGCAGTAGAATCAATCGTCTTCAAACAACAGACCCCATGCAAAAGGAGGAACAAAACTTTGCACCAACATTCTACCACAATGCCCCAAGTAAACAAAGTGAGAATTGCCTTTACCAAAAGGAAGATGACCGCCTATGGAGGCTTTGCCCTTCTTGCCGCATTCTTTGAACGAATCGGATTGGGAGAGATGATCGAGAAAGCCATACCGATCACGGAATGTTCCCCGAACGGTATGGGGGTATACGGAAAGGTAGCCGCCTACATCGCCATGGTCTTTGCCGGTGCGGAGCGTTTCTCCCACCTCATCTATTTGGGTAACAAGGATGTTTTGGCAAAGATCTTCGGGGTCAAAAGATTCCCCGATGCGGCAACGACCCTCACCCGGATGTTCGGTAAGCTTAAGAATCTCAAGACAGCGGACATGCTCTCCCGTAACGTATGGGCATATCTTACGCACCTCATTCCCTGGACGACGATTGGGGAAGACTGGCTCACCTTCGACTCAAGTGTGCTTGTCCGGTATGGGGAACAGGAAGGGGCAAAGAGAGGATACAATCCTGCCAAGCACGGCAGACCGAGCCATAATCCTCTTTTGGCCTTTCTCAACAGGAGTAAGTACGTGATCCACCTCTGGAACCGCTCCGGCAACACCGCCTCATGGAACAACATCCTTGCCTTCTTCACCGATTCCTATGAGCGTATTCGTACCCGTATCAGGGTACTGGGTGTCATCGCCGACAGCGGGTTCTACCTCAAGCAGTTCATCGAAACACTTGAGGAGGAACACCTCACCTACATCATTGCGGTGAGACTCATACGACCCATCCAGCGGCAGATTTATTCCCTCACGGACTGGAAGGAGATGGCCAAAGGGCTTTCCGTATCGGAGTTCTCCTTCATGCATCCCTTCTGGGGAAAAGAGAGACGCTACATCGTGGTCCGGCAGGATATCATCCACAGAAACAAGGCCATGGGGAAAACATTGCCCCTCTTTGCGAACGAGATCGAGATCAGAGACTACCGCTTTAGCGCCTGGATCACCAGTTCGAATGAGCCGCCCTATGACGTATGGACCCTGTGCAAGCCCCGGGCAAACGATGAAAATACCATCAAGGAACTCAAAGAAGACTTTGCCTTGGGCGGCTTCTCGATGAAGAGGTTCTATGCGGTAGAGGCGGCGATGCTTATGAGAGTTCTTGCCTACAACCTCTTTGTGCTTTTCCGGGAGGAATTCTTTGGCACACGAGAAAGAAGGCAGCACCTCAAGACCATACGGTACAAGTACTTCGTCCTTCCTGCACAGATGGGAAGCGACGGCAGAGACACTATTCTCCGGATATCGGTACGAAGCAGGAAGGCACGGGCAAAACTCTCGTACCTGTTTACCCGCATCAGACAATACATTCCGAGCCTCGATCTCAATTGCACTGCAGTTGGGGGCACCTGAAGATACACAAAGGGGAGGTGGGCCAAAAAACCGCACCAGTAATAGTCATTCTGAGGGGTTATACGGAAAAGCCTTGTCGGGCCTTAGGCTATAGGTGTGTCAATTGTAATCGCATTTTTCGGGTTAACAGCAATGAGTTTCCGAGTTTGTCAGCTTAATCAACTACGTCCCTAAAGGACCGTAGACTGAAACCGTACCGTGGGTTGTTTCTTCATCTCAACACATTCTCGTAAATACAGATTCATCAGGTTTTGATACGACATTCCGGTCTTTTTAGCTAACTCTTTGAAGTATCTCACCGTTTCCTTATCAAGTCGTATGGTTATTTGGGTCTTCAAGTCTTTGATATAAGGATTTTTTTCGCCCTTCATCTTACTGAAGTCGTATTCTTTTCTCATGATCTTTCCCTCCAGTATGTCTCTTCTTCTCCCGTCGTAGCCTTCCTGGCCGATATAATTCTGATCGTTGAATTATCTTCCATGTAACAATGGCTCACAACAAGGACTCTTAGTTTGGCACTCATGCCCAGCATCAAGAATCTATCTTCCTCTCCGGAGTGATCCGGATCAAAGTATCTAATGGCATTTTCATCATAGAATATATCCCGGGCTTCCTCGAAGGATATCCCATGTTTCTTTTTGTTAATCGCGTTCTTTCGGGCATCCCAAACGAAGCCTATCATAATTATATTTTACTTATATATGCATTACACTGAAATTGCAATAGACTTTTCAGCCGAAGTGGTTTTCAATACGTGTGCAAGCCCACGATGGGGGTCGTAATAGCAAAAGAGAAAAAAACAACGTTAAGGAGATGTAAGCCCAAACCCCCATTCAGTGAGAAATTTATTCCATGGCCATTTGATAAAAGGGAAGTCCTACAGGACAAAATCGTAGCTATATTCCAATTACCCCACGCATGAGCACCTTTTTTTCTGTGTCACTAAAACGACCGTTTAGATGACATCTCCACAATTTCAGGTTGAACGGTCCTTGTTGTCTTATATTAACGGTCTCATAATTGTGTCTATACACAAGCGGCGTATCTTGTGGTCTCATTATTAAAATATGAACGGACACGGGCGGGTGATTTCTGGATGGACCGAAGCGTGCCCACTACCCGCCTTGGTGAGTTGTTCCGAGCCGGTGATGGAGTGTTTCCCGACGGCATTGTCCTTGAGGTCATTCCAGACTCTCTCATCCGGGTTCAGTTCCGGGGACTAGGAGGGAAGGGAGAAGAGACGGAAACGGTCCTTGACACTCTCTACAAAGGTCTTGACACTCTTTGCCCTGTGAACGGGATGGTTGTCAACAATGAGAAAGACCATCCGCGACATGCCATAGAGAAGCCTCTTGATGAACTCAATGAACTGGGGGGCGCCCACTTTCCCTTTGACGGTCATGAACCTGAATTCGCCCTGTGCGGCAACGGCGGACACGATGTTCAGCCCAAAACGGCTTCCCGTGCTGCTTACGACGGGTGTTTTTCCCTTGGGAGCCCAGGTGGTCCCCGCATGATGGTCCGAACGTACCCCCGCCTCGTCTCCGAAGAAGATCACGGCCTTCATCTTACGGGCGAGATCTCTGATGCGGGGATACTCTGCATTGAGCCATCTTTGGACCGCCTCCGGCTGTTGCTGATAGGCTCTCCATACGGGCCGCTGTGGGGTCAGTCCCAGTTGTGCGAGAAGCCGGCATACGGAGGCCTTGCTGAGCTTCACGCCGAACCGGTCGAAGATGGCTTTTCCCACCATCCTTGCCGTCCACAACGCAAAGGTGAACTTCATCTGAAGGGGGTTCTTCATCGTAACCGTGTCGTAGACCCACTTCATGGCCTTGGCGTCAAGTTTCGGCCGCCGTCCTCCTCTCTTCTTCGCATCGAGGTTGCCCCAGCCTCCATCACGATAACGAGCAAGCCAGCCATAGAGTGCCTGACGACTCACTTGAAGGGCCTTGGCCACCACTTCCGGGCTTTGACCCTCCTGAACGCTCGTCACCGCCCTTTTCCTCAACTCGGTAAGCGTCACATGATCCAGCCGTCTCGCGTCCATTGTGCCCACAGTATACAACAATAGGCTTGATCATGTCAAGACAATTATGAGACGGTTAATAACACGTCACTTTATCTGTGTCAACTTAGGAAGTTGAGAATGATGTTTAATTACATATAGGAGTGTCAGATGCTCCAATTCAGGAGGTTGTCGAATGTTCAGTACACCTACTGCTAAATAATTTCGGTTAATTGAAATTGTGAGAATTACGAGAAGAAAGAGAGCGGATAGCATTTTACCCTCAGCAGAAGCGAAGCCTAGGCAATTTGGGAAAGGACACTACTACGCCCAAACCAGATACGCGCTTTTATGTACTGGGTAGCCCGATCTTTTCGTGCCTTCGTTCTTTGTCTTACGGAGTCCTCTCCGGCAGTGTGAAGTAGAATGTTGCCCTGACCTGCCCCAATTCATTGTACCACTTTAGAGTTAGTCTTTCCATAAAATATCCGTCATGAGGTATCACCGCCTCTGGCGCAGGCGGTTTATACCCCAAGGAACTATGCGGCCTAATGGTGTTGTACACCCTTCTCCAGTTTTCGATCAATACCTTGGCTTCAAGAAGTGTGGTAAATATCTCCCCGTTTAAGAGCCCGTCCCTGAGTTTTCCCGTTGAACGATTCGATGTAGCCGCTCTCGTAAGGGACTTCCCGGCTCTATGAAGAGTGTCGTCACCCCGAGTCTCCCTAACCACTTCCGTACCGCCTTAGCCGTGGACTCGGGCCCGTTATCGGAGCGGATATGCTCGGGTATGCCCTTTGTAATGAAAAGGTGCGCCAGTCTCTCTATAACCAAGTGAGAGGTGATCTTTCTTTCCACTGTTATATTGAGACACTCTTGTGTGTACTCATCCAGTATGTTCAGCATCCTGAAGGCCTTTCCCTCATGAGTCCTTGACGTCACAAAATCATAGCTTTACACATGGTTTTTGTGCTCGGGCCTTAAGCCGTATACACGAACCATCAGTAAGCCATAACCTTCCCCGTTTCGGTTGTTTCTTCGGCACCTTCAATCCCTCTTTCCTCCATATCCTCTCCACCCGCTTGTGGTTCACCTTCCATCCCTCGTTTCGTAAGAGCCCGGTGATCATCCGGTAGCCGTATCTCCCATACGTAGTAGCCAGCTCAATGATACGTCTGGTCAGCTGCTTGACTCGTCGGTGATACGGATATCGTGCCGCTGCGTGGATCGGTGCTGTCCCAAAGCCCTGCATGCCCGTCATTGGGAGACCTTAAGCGTATCGCGGACACGGATGGCCGCCTGCCTCCTTCTTGACGGGCTTATGAGTTTCCCCGGGATACCTCCTTCAGAATGGCATTGTCCAGGGAGAGACCGGCGACGAGCTTCTTGAGCCTCGTATTCTCAAGCTCCTTCAGTCTCTTCGCCTGTTCAATGCGCATCCCCCCGTACTCTCTTCTCCAGCGATAGTATGTCTGCTCGGTGATACCCAGTTTTCTTGAAACCTCGACCGCGGTACCACCCTGGGAGAGGAGTACCTCTGCTTCCCTCAGCATGGTGATGATCTGTTCCGGCGTGAATCCTTTTTTTCTTCATTTTTCCTGCCTCCCTGTATGAAATCCCGTCCAAAGTATAACTCAACACCTGGACCGGTTTTTGGGGGCTAGGTCACCTGTATTTCGCCGGAAAAACTAGATGGTATATGAGTACCGCGACATTATGGCTTTTATGTATATATTCGCTCACACAAATATTCTACGCCGCAAGCGGCGGGGAATACAACCCGAAGTGATTTCGGAAATGCTTATTCCGTTACCTGCAATGAATTGATTATTAATTATCTGTTAATTTCTTCTGTAGACAAAAGATACGCAATGCTTATAGGTGTAACTGAGAGAATGAATATATTAACCGTTTCTTAACAATACCATTACATAGATTTAACAATTGGGGCATAATATTGCATTCAGGTGTTAAAAACTAAAGGAGGCAATTATGAATAACACACTTAAACGTATCGGCTTTTCTGCATTTCTTTTCGTTCTTCTCGCAGCCGGGCTTCATGTATTCGCTGCCGACCAGGAACTGCTTGGGACCGGGGCTACATTCCCTCAGCCGCTTTATTCAAAAATGTTCGATGCCTATAATCAACAGTATAAGGTGAAGATTAATTACCAGGGCATCGGGTCCGGCGGGGGTATTAATCAGCTTACGCAAAAAACAGTCGATTTCGGTGCCACAGACGCATTTATGACTGGTGCTGAATTGAAAGCCGCAGGCCCAACTGTTCTCCATATACCCACCTGTCTTGGGGCTGTCGTGATCACCTACAACCTTCCCGGTAGTCCGAAGCTCCGTTTCACGTCTGATGTCATTGCCGACATCTTCCTCGGCAAGATCACCAAATGGAGCGCCCCTAGAATCGCTGAAGCAAATCCAGGTGTCAAACTGCCCGACCTTCCCGTCAGCGTTGTACATCGTGCCGACGGAAGCGGGACTAACTATATCTTCACAGAATACCTGTCAAAGGTAAGCAATGAATGGAAAGAAAAGATAGGCGCCGGCAAAGAGGTAAACTGGCCCGCAGGGCAGATCGGGCAGAAGGGCAACCCCGGCGTAGCAGGCTATGTATCGCAGACTCCCGGCGCTGTCGGTTATGTCGAGCTTATTTACGCAATCCAAAATAAAATGGCGTACGCCAACGTTAAAAACAAGGCCGGCAAATTTATTGAACCGACCCTGAAGGCAGTCAGCGCAGCCGCAAATGTGAAGATACCCGACGACACGAATGTATCGCTTACCAATACAGACGCTGCCGACGGTTATCCCATCGGTAGTTTTACCTGGCTCATCTTCTATAAAGAGCAAAACTACGACGGGAGATCAAAAGAAAGGGCTGAAACTCTCGCGAAACTCTTATTGTGGACCGTCAATGAAGGGCAGAGATATACAGAGCCTCTCCAGTATTCGGCGCTTTCAAAAGATGCCCAATTGAAGGCAAACAAGATCGTCCGCTCCATAACATTTAACGGTGCGCCCGTTTTGAAGTAGATATATCTCTTATTAAGGAGATAAAAAACCCCACGGTTTTTTATCTCCCCCTTTTAAATCGTATCCACGGCGACCCCTTTTGTTATTCCCCGTGGTATAATATTATGAGAAAAGCGGCAATGAATCACATGACACGCACAAAAAGGATTCTTTTCATATGCACCCACAATTCAGCGTGGTCACCAAGGGCTGAGGGGCTCATCAATACGCTCTACGGAGACGGATATGAAGCCTTCAGCGCTGGCACAGATCCCTTATGGGCGTGTCCTTATGCTGCTCCGGTTATAGAAGAAATCGGCATTAACATTTCACAGGCTCATGTGAAATCTCTCGAGAGGTTTCTTTCAGAGACCTTCGACTATATGCTAACTGTCTGCAACAACGCCCAAGAACGGTATCATTTTTTTCCCAATGCAACATCAATGAGTCATCAGCCATTTAAAAACCGGTTCTCAATGCGGGGAAGCGGAGAGGAAACACTTCGCGCGTTCGCAAAAACCAAGGGACGACATAAAGGCATGGCTTACACAAAAGCATGGTCAACATGAGTAGAAATAAAAGCTCAGTAGGCATTGACAGATCGGAAAAACGGTTCTCGCGAACCCTCACGGCTTCCGGCGCTTTTATCGTCGTGCTGCTCGTGGCCGTTCTTGTTACACTCTTCATGAGGGCAATACCTGCAATACAAAAGTTCGGCCTGTCTTTTTTTGTCAGCACATCATGGAATGCAATGGCAGGGTCCTTCGGCGCCCTCCCCTTCCTCGTGGGTACTCTTCTCACATCCTTTCTCGCCATTTTCATTGCTATTCCCTTTTCCATAGCCATCTCATTATTTCTTGGAGAATATTTCAAAGAAGGGATAATCTCCAATTTCCTGCGTAGCGCCATTGAGGTGCTCGCGGGTATCCCTTCGGTCATATACGGTCTCTGGGGTGTTTTCCTCCTCGTACCTCTTGTGAGGTCCCTTGAACTGAAGCTCGGCGTCATCCCTTACGGTGTGGGCATTCTCACATCTTCGCTGATCCTCGCCATTATGGTCATACCATTTTCGGCATCTCTCGGAAGAGAGGTCATATCGCTCGTACCCGGCGATCTGAAGGAAGCCGCATATTCTCTGGGGGCTACACGGTTTGAGGTGATGATAAATATTGTCATCCCTTACGCGCGATCAGGGATTATCGCAGGCATACTTCTTGCTTTCGGAAGGGCCATAGGAGAGACCATGGCCGTGACGATGCTTATAGGCAACAGCAGTTTTCTGCCTACGAGCATCTTCAGTCCCGCCAATACTATGGCGAGCGTCATTGCTAATCAATTTTCCGAGGCCACTGGCATCGTCGCTTCATCCCTTATCTACATAGCCCTCGTACTCTTTTTCGTTACTACGATCGTGAATATTATCGGAAATTACGTCATCCGTAAGATCGGCATTGAAGCTTCAAAAGAGGTGACATAGTGGAAAGACATATCGGGGTGCGCCTTATCAAAAATACGGCTTTCAAGGGTTTCATCTGCCTTCTTGCCATTGCATCCGCGCTCCCGCTCTTTCTGATTCTCTACTATATTACAAAAAATGGCATTGCCGTCATAAACTGGGGCTTCCTTTTCAATCTTCCTCGTCCTATCGGAGAGACAGGCGGGGGAATTGCGAGTGCTATTGTGGGAACCATGATGCTTATTTTACTTTCCGGCATCATTTCCATCCCTTTCGGTATCGCAACCGGAATCTACCTTTCAGAAAACAAAGAGGGGAAACTCAGCGATACAGTCCGTCTCTGCGTGATTGTTTTGCAGGGAACACCTTCGATCGTAATCGGTATTATCGCCTATATCTGGGTAGTAGCTCCCCTTAAAACGTTTTCAGCCATATCAGGGGGCGTCGCCTTGAGTATCATGATGCTACCTGTTATTATCAAAACAACAGAAGAAACGCTGAAACTCATACCCTATCACCTGAAAGAAGCATCCCTTGCCTTGGGTGTGCCTTACTACAAAACAATTCTGAAGGTCATACTGCCGGCGGGACTGAGCGGCATCACGACAGGTATTCTCCTCAGCATCGCGCGGATTACCGGGGAAACGGCGCCTCTTTTGTTCACGGCTTTCGGCAACCAGTTCATGAATCTTAATATACTCAAGCCCATCGATTCTCTTCCGTACCGGATTTTTTATTACGCGATGAGCCCTTATCCGGAATGGCATACCTTTGCCTGGGGCGCGTCATTCATTCTCGTCGTCTTTACACTGGCATTTAACCTGATCGCAAGGGGGATTTCCGCAAAATGGAAGATACAGTTTTAAGGGTTGAAAACTTCTCAGCCTATTTTGGCGATAACAAAATTCTGAAAGAGATAAACCTTACGGTTACAAAAAACATCGTTGCCGCTCTCATGGGACCATCAGGCTGCGGAAAAACAACTCTCATCAGATGCGTTAACAGGATGCACGAATTGATACCCGGCGCAAAGGTATCCGGAAAGATGCATCTCAACAATCATAACATCTATGGTATGGAACCTATCGTACTCAGAAGAATGGTGGGCATGGTTTTTCAGAAGCCAAACCCTTTCCCCACCATGAGCATTTACGACAACGTCGTTGCAGGTTACAGGCTCAACGGTATCACACGCCCGAAAGACGAGTTTGATAATATCGTTGAAGAGTCGTTAAAAAGTGCAGCTCTCTGGAATGAAGTGAAAGACAGTCTTCACAGGAAGGGCACATTTCTCTCCGGCGGGCAGCAGCAAAGGCTCTGCATCGCACGGGCCCTCGCTATGAACCCGGAGATACTCCTTCTCGACGAGCCCACCTCCGCGCTTGATCCCAAATCAACATCGCAGATAGAGGAGCTCTTTGTTGAACTGAAAAAGAATGTCACCATGCTCCTCGTTACGCATAATATCGCACAGGCCGCACGGGTATCCGATTTTACCGCCTTTATCTATCTCGGAGAGCTCGTTGAATTCGGCCCCACCGAAAAGATGTTCACCGTGCCGAAAGACAAGCGCACGGAAGAATACCTGACAGGAAAATTCGGATAGGAGGCATAATGTTAGAAGAAGAAAAACTCATGGAACTAAAAAAAGAACTCATAGAATTCGCCACCCTCGTTGAAACCATGATTATGAAAAGTGTCAAGGGTCTTCTTAAAAAAGAAAAGGCATTTCTTCATGAGGTCATTGAAGAGCTGGAACCTAATGCCAATACCTTTGAAATCAAAATCGAAGAACTCTGTGTATCCGTTATCGCGCAATATCAGCCTAGGGCAAAGGAATTAAGAACGGTTCTCATGATCTTCAAAATGGCAAGCGACATCGAACGTATCGGGGACCATGCCGTCAATATTGCCGACAGCGGACTTTTCCTCATCACCAAACGGCCCGTGAAACCCCTTATCGACATCCCCCGAATGGCCGACGAAACCATTAAAAGCGTAGATGACGCGATCAAGGCATTTATCAACGAAGATGCCGCACTGGCAAAGAATGTATGCGAACGGGACGATATTATCGACGGCCTTCAGACTCAAATCTTCAGAGAACTGACCACCTTTATGACCTCCGACCCTACGACCACCGAACGGTCGCTGTATCTAATCAGGATAGCAAACAACCTGGAGCGCATTGCCGATCTCGCAACGAACATTTGCGAGGATGTTATTTTCATGGTCGAAGGACGGGTCATCAAACACCACCTGGAAGATAATAGCGACAAATAACCCACATCCCAGCCTCAATCCTGATTGCCTCTAACCCACAGCCTATCGCCTGCCGTCAGGTAGAATCTCATTGTAATCAATCTAAAAAATTACTATACTCTTGCCATCCGATGCAAGGAGGGCTATGTGATGCTTGAAGGACATATTTATAAGACATTTGACCTTGAGCTGAAGGAGCTGAAAGAAAGGCTTCTGTATGAAGGAGGGCTTGTGGAAAAGGCCATTGACAACGCCGTTCGAGCACTCCTCGAGAGGGATTCGGACCTTGCAAAAAAGGTCATAGAAGACGACGTATTGATCAATGATCTGGAAGTGGAAATCGATGAATTCTGCCTGAAACTGCTCGCTCTCAGGCAACCTGCAGCACGGGACCTACGGTTTATTACAACGGCGATTAAGATTAATTACGATTTGGAACGGATCGGCGATATGGCCGTCAACGTCTGTGAACGGGTCGAGGAACTCAATCAGGAGCGAAAGCTCAAACCTTACATCGATCTCCCAAAGATGACGGAAACAGTCCGACTGATGTTGACTGAAAGCCTCGACGCCTTCGTGGAAGAGGACGTATCGCTGGCATTGAAAGTGACAAAAGAGGACACCCAGGTTGATCAGCTCCTTGACCAGATGTTTCGTGAATTATTGACATATATGATGCAGGATATACGGACGATCTCACGTGCAACAAGGCTACTCTTTATCACCAAGTACTTGGAACGTATGGCAGATCATGCCGTCAATATCGCGGAGCTGGTAATTTTTATGGTAGAAGGACGGATTATCAGACACATAAAGGTTTCCGAGGAATAATTGCGTGTTTAAAAGGCCCGGCTTTTTGTTTGTCATCATCGCAATATGTTTGCTCTCATGCTCCTGCCAGTCACATGATAAAAACATGCAAAAACATATCATCACCATTGCGGGATCAACTTCGGTAATGCCCTTCACGGAAAAACTCGCGGAGCATTTTATGCTGGATCACCCGAATTTTGTTATAGATGTACAGGGTGGGGGCTCAACTGCAGGCATACAGGCCGTTGTGAACAATACGGTTCATATTGGCATGTCTTCAAGAGAACTGAGCGACAAAGAAAAAACACTCAATACAATTACCATCTGTCATGATGGTATTGCGATCATCACCCACTCGCAAAATCCCGTGAGGTCTCTTACCCTGCAGCAGATAAGAGACATCTTCAACGGTCGGATTAAGAACTGGCGGGAGCTTGGTTGGATAGATCGTAGGATTGACGCAGTGACGAGGGAGGAGGGTTCGGGCACTCGAAGCGCCTTTGAAGAACTGATTATGAAAGATAGGGCCATAGACGACAGCATTATGGTGCAGGACTCGAACGGTTCCGTGAAAGAGATAATCGCGACAGACCCATACGCGATGGGCTATATATCGCTGGGGCTTGTTGACCAGAAAGTGCGGTCCGTTGCCATAGATGAAGTGGCACCATCAATCAAAAACATAAAAATTGGGCGTTATAAAATTGTGAGGCCTTTTCTGTATGTCACAAATGGTGAGTTGGATATATACGCAAAAGAATTCGTCAATTTTGTCCTCTCCGGAGACGGGCAAAAGATTCTTATAAAGGAAGGTCTTGTCGGTCTCCATGATTGAAAAATCACTTTTGAAAGAACGTTTTGTCAAATTGGTTCTCGTTCTCTTCGCGCTTTCGTCGCTTCTTTTTCTTTTTCTCATATTCGTGTTCATTTTTTCAGAAGGATTGCCTCTCTTTCTGAAAGTAGGATTATGGAAGATTATTAGCGGCTCCAAGTGGGCGCCGACAAAAGGTTTTTTCGGCATTTTCCCCATGATCATTTCCTCTTTCCTCGTGACCTTCGGCGCACTTGTCATCGGCGCGCCCATGGGTCTTTCCTGTGCTATCTACCTCTCGGAATACTCGGGAAAAAAGATGAAAATGTTATTAAAACCGGCGCTGGAACTGCTCGCGGGCATACCCTCTGTAGTGTACGGATTTTTAGGCGTCGTCTACGTTGTTCCTCTTGTAAGAAACTACCTTGGAGGATCAGGTTTTTCGCTCCTTTCAACATCGATCATCCTCGGCGTTATGATCCTTCCTACTATCATCAGTATCACCTTCGATTCTTTGGTCAGCGTGCCAAAAACATATCGAGAAGGCTCATTGGCAATGGGTGCGACAAAATGGCAGACGATCTACAAGGTTATTCTTCCCTCGGCGAAATCGGGCATTCTAGCAAGCTTCATTCTCGGCATGGGCAGGGCTATCGGCGAAACAATGGCGGTTATTATGATTGCCGGTAATGCATTAAAAATACCGAGCAGCATCCTTGACCCTCTTCGCACCCTGACGGGTAATATCGCCCTTGAACTTGCTTACGCGAGTGGAGATCATAGGCTTGGTCTCTTCTCCACAGGCGTCGTATTGATGGTCATTATCATGATGCTTAACTATGTGGCAAATTTTGGGATTAAGAGGAAGATAGCGAAATGAGGATAAATCCGCGGATCGTCAACAGGATTGTGCAGGTGGGCCTCAATATTCAGGCTTTTTTCACCGTTAGCATACTCATTGTCATCGTGGCAATCATCTTCTTCAAGGGTTTTTCCTATGTGAGTCCTGAATTCATCTTTGCTTTTCCTGATGATATGGGACGGCATGGAGGCATCTTTCCCTCTATCGTGGGAACGATACAGCTTGCCCTTTTATCGATCGTTTTTGCGACACCGCTCGGTGTCGGAACGGCAATTTTTCTTACCGAGTATACCCGTGAATCAACTTTCACGAAACTGATCCGCTTCGGTGTGGAATCACTGGCGGGCATCCCTTCGATCCTTTACGGTCTCTTCGGTTTTATCTTTTTTGTCATCAAACTGAGGATGGGGTGGTCGCTTCTCGCCGGTGTTCTTACCATGACCATCATGATCCTGCCGACAATCATCAGAACAAGTGAAGAGGCAATACGGTCTGTCCCACGACAGTTACGCATCGTGAGTTATTCCCTCAGTGCGACAAAGTGGGAAACAATTAAAAAAGTGGTTATCCCCGCGGCAGCCCCCGGTATTCTCACTGGTATTATGCTCAGTGTGGGCCGGGCAGTCGGTGAAACAGCGGCGATTATATTCACTATGGGCAGTTCGCTCAGGCTTCCGCTCTCTCTCATGGATTCAGGGAGGACTATGGCTGTCCATTTTTACATCCTGGCACGGGAAGGTATATCGATGGAAAAGGCTTACGCGACGGCGCTTGTTCTGGTACTGAGCATATTGTCCATTAATGTCTTTGCCTATTACGTGATGCACAGGGCAATCTCTAAATACTCATGAGGAACAATGAATACAAAAATCGCAATTGAAAGATTGCGACTCTTGTTCGGAAAGAACGAAGTCCTCAAGAACATTACGATCAATGTCTATAAGAATACGATTACGGGCTTTATGGGCCCCTCAGGAAGTGGCAAATCAACCATTATCTCTGTCATCAACAGAATGATCGATTTTGAAGATAACGTGAAAATCCATGGGAAGGTATACATAGACGGAAAGAATATCCTCGACGGTTCCAATAACCCCATGATCCTGAGAAGACGCGTAGGCACCGTATTTGCCGTACCCATACCGCTTCCCCGTTCAATTTTTGAAAATGTTGCGTACGGACCACGACTGAAAGGAACAACAGGCAAGAGGGAACTCCATCATATCGTCGAAGAGAGCTTGAAAAAGGCATTCTTGTGGGATGAGGTGAAGGACAGGCTCTCCACATCTGCGCTGAAACTATCCGGAGGGCAGCAGCAACGCCTCTGCCTTGCGCGAACACTTGCTCTCAAACCTCAAATCATTCTTCTCGATGAACCTTGCTCCGGACTTGATCCTATCTCGACCGCAAAAATAGAAGACGCTTTGAATGAACTGAAATCAGAGTACACCATCGTCCTTGTCTCCAATAATACGAAGCAGATCGCCCGCATAACCGATTTTTCGGCATTCTTTTACATGGGGGAACTCATCGAATACAATACGACAGACACGGTATTTACAACACCCATGGAAAAGATAACAGAAGACTACATTCAAGGGAAATTCGGATAATGGACGCGTTTGCCCTTCAAACAAAAAAACTGAACCTTTTTTATAGCAATTTCCAGGCCCTTAAACATATTGATTTTCATGTTTTTCCGAAGGCCATCACCGCGCTTATCGGGCCTTCAGGCTGCGGTAAATCCACGTTGTTGCGTTGTTTTAACCGTATGAACGATCTTATCGACGATGTACGCATTGAAGGCGATATTTTCGTTCATAGCGAAAAAATAGAGAATATTGACATTATCGAACTTCGCAAAAAAGTCGGTATGGTCTTTCAGCGACCAAATCCCTTCCCTTTCACTGTCTATGAAAATATGATCTACGGGTTGAACGTCCATGGAATGGGAAACAAAAGGTACTTACGGGAAACCGTGGAGAAATGCCTCCATGCTGTTGGCCTCTGGGAAGAATTGAAAGATAAACTCAGTGCGCCCGCGCTCAGTCTTTCAGAAGAGATCAAGCAGAGGCTCTGTATCGCACGTGTCTTAACGGTTGCGCCGGAGATTATTCTCCTCGACGAACCCTGTTCTGCCCTTGATCCCATTGCAACCATGAGGATTGAGGAACTCATGATGGAACTCAAGAAGGATTATACGATCCTCATTGTGACACACAACATGCAACAGGCGGCACGGGTATCCGACTATACAGGTTTTATGCTCCTGGGCGATCTTGTCGAATTCGGCGAGACCTCCCACATCTTTACGTCCCCAAAAGATGAGAGAACAGAAGGATATATCACGGGCCGCTTCGGCTAACAGAGTATGGTAGCCGAGTGTTTTTCGCGCTTTACTTTGTCAATCTGCGGGTCGTGACTTTTTGACACACTGTCAGTGTGCCTGCAAATACCGACCTTTGCTTTTTGCGTCATGCTATCGAAAATCGCCTCGGCCGCTATGTTTGCCGATGCATTCTATAGCCTGCCACAACTGGAAAAAATCACTATCACCCCCATGGAGTCCAGCCTCGTTTCCTATCCTTGTCTCGATACCGGCTACGAACTCACAACGCCGGAAACCGAATGTAGCATTATGAAAACAGCCCTCAAGTGGAGCCGGAACCTGTGGGCTCAAGGTTGATGGGATATCAGTGTCCTTCTCAAAAACGTTGAACATGTATTGCTTCTGGCACTCAGCGTTTCAAATAATAAGATGTAACAAGATCGAGGGCTATCCTGAAGTCATGCGAACGCTTCTGAGGGTAATCAGTCGCCCGGATAAGGCACAGGGCGGGCTTGATGATGACTATGATCTTTTTGTCAGGATAAAGTCAACCTCCCCCTAGCTGGTGGAGCTTCAGAAGCTGAAGGTGGATATCAAACAGGTGGTAGCATCGACAAACATAGTATGCGATGCAATGAAACCACTCCTGACAACTGCCCAATAGAAGAAATATCGGTCTTATAATTCCAGCCAGGAATCGGAATAAAGTGCCTGTCCCAGAAGTACCCTTGTTGTTTTCACGTAGTCGATTTCCTCTTAAGACAGGGCTCGCAAATCTACGCCTTCTCCATCCATTACCCTGTGCACAAGAGCTTCGAGCTCCGGCATTCCGCCCTTCGCAATATCATGAAGTTCTTTGTCAAAAGCATCGACGATGGCCGAGTACATGCCATGTCTTTTGATCATAATAAGGCAGGTCCTGTTGAGAATGCCTCTCAGGTGAGCCGGAACACCGTACGATACGTTCGAAAGCCCGCATGTAGACTTGCGATTGGGAGCGAGGTCTTTCGATATCACAATGAATTCCATACAGCTCTGAAGCTGCATCTGCTGCGTATTAACGGGCAGGACCAGGGGATCAAGCCATATGTTCTCTTCCGGTATGCCCTGCGCTACCGCGGCCGCAATGATCTCCGCGGCAAAAGCCCCGTTCGTTGACATCTCTGGGAATTCCCTCAGTGCCTAACGTGAGCCCGATAAACGGCGTGTCGTATCTCTTTGCAACGGGCATCAGACCTTCCATCCTCTCCGGACGCGCAGAGATAGAATTTATCAGCGCTTTGTTTTTACATATTTCTAGCCCCGCTTCAATGGCCTCTATGTTCGTCGTATCGAGGCAAAGCGGCAAGTCCGTTACATCTTGGACCACATTGACGAGCCATTGCATGAACTCTGGCCCGCCTTTGCGGGCAGGGCCGATATTGAGATCAAGAACATCAACGTCAGCCCTCACTTCCGCCTCCACCATCTTTCTGGTGGGTACGGGATCGCGTTTCTGGAATGCCTCGCCAAGTTGCCTTGACATCACATTGAGATTCTCTCCGATCAGTATCATTTACCGCCCTTCTTTCAAGATAACAGTTTTGTTCGATGTGGTCAGCGCCATAGAACACGCTCTACTTTTTCCACATCTTCAGGTATGCCGGTATGTGAGCGGCTTCACGGGGACCGACAAGGATTTCCCATCCCGGCAGTTCTTCTTCAAGGTCACCCAATATGGCGGCGGCATAACCGGGAATGATAAGCTTTTTATGATTCATCTTTTCCCCAATACCGCACTTCTTGATGAAAGCGCCCACAAGGTCGCCCACAAATTTACCTGCCGCCCAGGCGGTCATAACCGAGAGCCCCTCCGTGTCCATGATGCAGAGCCAGCTCGGCACCCGTGAATTTTCAATCTCGCCGCTGACGATAAAATACGTGAGCGAAAAATTGGAAGTCACCAGAACGGGCGATGACTCATCAGGATTATTGATGGGATAAATACCCTCTTTCGTTGTCATTGGTCGCTGAGGGTCCGTGTAGATATTGAGCCTCTGGAGGAGAAGCGGGAATAAGCTCTCTCCCTGAAAATCGTTCATAACAATAATGCTCGCGTATTTCGCGACAAAAAGAGAAGCTATGAGGGTCTCTTTCATGGGATCATCAGTCATCTCGCCGGGAAAAGTAATGGTCGGAAATCCGAGCGGCTTATATTTGTTGATAAGCGCCGCTCTCCGTATGGCGATCTGCTCCTGAAAAGAATTTTTGACTGTCCTGGTTCCGGTATCCATGACAAGATCCTTCAAACCCATAGCAGTCAATTTTTCGGTAAGCCGGACAGCTCCTTCGATCCCTTCTCCTTTCACCGCAAGCGGAAGTCCGTGCTCTTTCGCGAGACTGCCCATGGTATCGCAGTTTGCATCGGTGGCGGCATAGATGAGAGGTTTCTTGCCTGTCGCTATCTCAAGCGCTTCGTTCATAACGGAGGGATCCTCGGCCATCAGAATAATACTGAATGGCTTTTCGCAGGCTTTCTTCGTGAGATCCGTAAATTTCTCGCGATTTCCCGTATACTTCAAGGCAACAAGCTCAGGTCTCATAATGGCACCGACACGTTCGTACTGATAGTCTGTGAGCTTCACGAATCGTGCTTCTATCTCTGACTCATCCATTGCATCGCTTATGATAATGGCGATACCGGGTTTATTCAAAAATGTTTTCTCATGGCGGAACATGACCGTTTCAGCACCGATTCTTATTTCATAGTCACCTGTCCCTATAACAACCTGTCTGATGGGCGGCGCACTCGCGTCAGAAAGTTCCACGCGTGCTTCTTCCGACACATGTACACAGAGTTCAAGTTCAGTCTTGCCCGCGGCGAGCGCCATGGCAAAGGCAAGACAGGTAGGGTATTTGCACTCTCCACAATTGGTCCTCGGAAGAAGTTTAAATATTTGGATTCCGATCAGTCCCATTGGCAACTCCTTATTTTTGAGCTATTCGCTAATACCATTCACCATCGACTATTTCTACATCAAGGGTTCCATGCTCACGCAGGGATCTCTCTTTTTGGTGATATAGTCGAGAACCCCTTCCTCGGTCATCGCCACCGTTTCATCGGCAATCATATTCGGTAGATCGGGAAAACCAAGTTCTTCTCCCCTCTTTTTGAGCCGCTCGTGTATTTCCTCTTTGAGCCTTTTCGGCATCCATACAAGCCGAAGCAATCCACCGTCACCTTTCAAGAACTTTCTTTGTGTGATATTGTATTTGCTGTGACCAAGAAAACCGGGGGGTTGCGCTCCTCCACCCACAGAACCGGCAAGGCTGGTAAACTTCATGCCACAAGGGGTCATATCGTTAAAATCTCTATCCACTGTCATAATACCGTTACACAGAGGTAGAATAGCGGCGAGACATTCACAACAACCACACGTTGTCATGGGGTCGACCATAAGGCTATAGAAGCTCACGCTTGTCACTGTCTGACGAGATGCCTTTCTCACAAAATCATCGCACCCCTTAAACTTTCCAAGCTTCTCATCAGTACACTCACCTTTATTGACCGGCTGGTTGGGCCCTTCAGGATTTATTTCGTTGGAGGCCCGGCAATCAAGCCAGTTGTAGGCGCCATAGAGCCCGGTCCTTTCAGGACTCACTATACAGACATGATTGGGCGCAAAGGACTGGCAGAGCGTACAGGAGTAAAACCTATCAACGCTCTCATCTGTCATGTTTTCAACGCGGGCGTCTCTCTGTGCGTAAATTTTCCTTGCATTCTCAAGGATCTCCCCGACCCTTGTTTCTTCCGTATACATCTTGATCTGTACCTTATCAAAAATAGCGCCGAAATCCTGATGATATTTTGCGTGGATGATTCTCCCTATGTCCTTCAAAGTAAATCCTTTTTCAACGGCCTGTTTTGAAATCCTGATCCATGCAATATCTCTTTGACCGATATGCATAACGCCTTGAGCCTGATTGATAAGGTGGTGGTTCTGCCGTTCCAGGATAGGTTCAAAGTCCTCCTGAAAGGTCCGCCCCGCAACTTCAGCAACAAGGGCAAGATGGAGTCTCGTGCCCGGCTTAATGTCACCCACATCGGGCCCAGTAAGCTCAATCTTCCCATCCTCGACTTCTTCCATTCTTTTTGTAGTGGTTAATTCGACGGCCATGGTTCTCCCGCCACCGACCTCAAGATATATATCTTCCCCACGGACCCTCTCGCCTTCAAATGCCGGCCCATAGGAAACCGGGATCGGGACCTTCGAGACCTGGACCTTGAGCCCCCTCACTTCCACAGCCTTTTGTACTATCTGGTCATGGGGTATATTGGAAATAACATGTTCGTATGTGCAGATCCCTGTGGGTAGGACTTCGGGAATTGGTGTGTCCGCGATTGTCGGGAAACCCCAGTTGATGGCCCCCGCAGCATTAGCGTACCATCCATCGGTAACATCACCGAGGGCGAGCATAAAGGCGTAGGCCCTGTCTTTATTGTAAATAAGGTTTTTCCGGAAATCCCCCGGTTTTATGCCGCCAAAGGCCATTGCCACAGGGCAGGCAAAACCTATTGCGAAAACTGCTTGATAGATATCTGGTTCGAATGGGGCAAGTCTCGTGGGCCAGCCCACCTGTATACTTGCTTCTCTCAGTTGCTCCGCAAAACGTTTACCTCCGTTTTCTCCGCACATGAATATATAGAGGTTCTTCTCCTGCAACTCAAGCGCTATCTTTGCCGCCGTGGCTGCATCAGGGGCAGCGCCTACTATCACCGCAAATCCCGGGGTCGTCCCATCAACAAATTCAACACTTTTTTCTTTTCCTTCCGGCATAGCTCCTCCTCAGGCCATCAACTCCCGGATCATATCTTTGATCAGTTTCATACTTTCCGGGCGTCGCATAATGACGATATCAGCACCTGCCATAAGCAGGCTCATAGCCGTTACAGACTCCATGAGTATGGAACGTTTCGTTTCATCTCCCAGTTTCGGGTCTTCGTTCCTCGTGAGCCTCGTCTCCCGTGTTTTCCAGACTTCATCAGCCACATTGCAGACGATGGGGTATTGCAATTTAACATCCTCTTGGGTGAGAGCCGCCATTCTGTCCCGCTCCATGACCGAATAGGTATATTCAAGACCATATCCGAGCGCGCCTGTCGTGGGGTCCATGGCAATCTTTTCATCGATTACGCCCAGGTTCCCGAGAAGTATGTTCAATTGCTTCGCAAGGTTGACATCAAGGGGCGATGAAGCCATCACAACCTGTGCGTAGGCGATAGACATGGCGCCCACTTGCTTGTAATTTTTCTCGGATACCGGGCTTACGACAATATTTCTCCCTTCGCACATTTCGGCAATCCTTCGGAGAAGTATCCCGTCCTTCTCATCGTTCGACGTGCCCCAGACGATAAGGGGCACGGTAATAGCATCTGCGATCTGTTTTACCTGAGAAGCAACTTCTTCCACGTCACGGTTCATACCGTTCGGGTCGGCACTTTTGAGCTGCAAGGCGATGATTTCCGCTCCATAGGTCTCGACGCATTTTTTTACCCATAAGAGCGGATCATGGATCACATCTTTATAGGGTTCTATAGCCCAATCCTGCCAGTCGTCAGGTTGATAATCCCAAACCTCAAGGGCAACCTTGGGAGGGTTAGGCATATCCCCCTCGAAAAGATAAAAAGGATAACAGGACTCTCCACCAATTTTGAGCGCACTTGATCCGTTCCCGATTGTTATCTCTTTTATCGTGCCCGTATATTTTACCTTTGGAATCTCGAATACCATCGCAGGCCTCCTCACGCGTCTTGTTTTCTCTTCTCGCTTCCGAACCAATCTTTGCTGTACCAGTATCTGAGGGCCGACTTGAGGTATTTGATCTTATCCTCTCTGGTTTCGAGCTTGGCCCGCCAATCACCCCGTTCTTCCGGTTTCCCTGCTTCATAGGTAGGCCCTAGGACTTTTACCTTCTTCCCTTCGAAGTTCTCTTTTTCATCATAGCTATACTCGTCGGCCATTGTACCTCCATAGAATCGGGTTATGCGCTATCGTCTAATTACCCGCTCTATTAATCGTTCTCTCAAATATTGCGTATGCATCGAGAAGTGCGAAGCTATCACGTCTAAGCTCAAATACGGATTTTCCTTCCGCATCCTTGGTCCTTACCTCTTCATCATCCCTGACTACTCCGGCAATTTTTATGCCTTTTGCTGCGGCCATAGCGGGAAGCGATTGCTCGTCATTATCCCGCAGACTGTTTATGAGAATATAAGTCGTGAGTATATTTAATTTCAGTTCCCCGATCAAGCCAAAAATTCGGGAGGCCGTTAATATCCCCCGCGGTGACGCATCGGAAACTATGTAGAGTACATCTATGTCCTGCGTGACAAGCCTGCTCATGTGTTCCATACCTGCTTCGTTATCGACAACCACATAGGCATAGTTTTTCTTCAGCATATCGATAGATTGTTTCGCAAGGGTATTCGCGGCGCAATAACAACCGGCACCTTCAGGCCTCCCCATAACGAGGAGATCGAAACCCTTTGCCTCAATAACCGCTTCCTGAATTTTGTATTCAAACCATACGTCTTTCGTCATTCCTGCGGGAACATCCGTTTTCATGAGTTCCCGTGCTTCACCGATCGTTGCGTTGACCTTCACACCGAGGACCTCGTTGAAATTTGAATTCGGATCAGTATCAACAGCCAATACAGGGCCGTTCCCTATTACCTCAACGAGATACCTGACGAGCATCCCGCCTATTGTCGTCTTCCCTACCCCGCCTTTTCCGGCAATGGCAATTACCTTCTGCACTTCATATACTCCTCAAGTCGCGCTATGACCTCCGGAAAAAGGCTCTGGTCGGTATGAGGCAGAAACATAGCCGCGACAAATTCGTCCATGAATCTGTTATTGTTTGAAAGTTCAACATTGGTCATCACCTTGGCTATCTTTTCGGCTCCTAACCAGAAACCACGGTTAAAGGCGGCAAGGTGCGCGCCTATGAGCGAACCGTTGCCGATAAAGCGGAACCTGTCATCAGGTAGCTCCGGCAAGAGTCCTATGACCTTCGCCTTTTCGATATCGATATAATGACCAAACCCGCCGGCAATAATAACTGTATCGATATCACGAAAACCAAGACCGACATGATCAAGCAGTACTTTAGTCCCTGCGTAGATGGCAGCTTTCGTTCTGATAAGGTTGTCGAGATCGACTTCAGTGATAGTGATATCTTGGGCAATGTCCGTCTCGGAAGCGTAGCAGAGGACATACTCATAACCGCTCGCCCCTTCTCTTACCCGTCTTGTAGCCCCGTCTCTTGTGAATTTACCTCGCCGGTCGATGAGGCCTGCTTCGAGAAGACCCGCGACAAGGTCGATGAAACCTGAGCCACATATGCCTATGGGTCTCGCTTTGTTAACCGTGAAAATCATAGGCTCAAAACTGGAGGGATTTATCCTCACCCGCTCAATTGCCCCTCGTGAGGCACGGGTGCCGAACTGAATGCCTCCACCTTCGAATGCCGGGCCCGCGGAACAGGACGCTGAAAGGAGCCAGTCTTTATTGCCGAGTACTATCTCTCCGTTGGTGCCGATATCCATAAAAAGTGAAACCTTCTCGTGCTTTGTCATATCGGACGCGAGCACACCGGCCACAATATCTCCCCCTATGTATGACGCCACACAGGGAAGCATGTAGGCACAGGTATGTTCTCCCATATTCACACCAAGTGTACGCGCCTGCAGGCGACGAAAGGATGTTGTCGCGGGAGTATAGGGTGCCACCATAATGTATGTAGGGTCAATTCCGAGAAGAAGGTGCATCATGGCCGTATTACCAGCAAAGACGATATGTAATATCCGGTCCGGATCAATGCCGCTCACCTTAAGCAATTCATCGATGACACCGTTAATCGTTTTCATCACAACATTTTGGAGTTTTTTTAACCCACTTCTTTTGCGGGCATACATAATTCGTGAAATGACATCCTCACCGTAACTTATCTGTGCATTGTAATCGGCGGTTTCCGCAACGATATGCCCATACGCCGGTTCTTCTTCTGATCCCTGATGTCTGATCCCCGGTCCCTTGAAGTCCACGTCGATGAGCCTTCCGCAGATTGTTGTAGTGCCAATATCGATGGCTATTGAATACTGACCGACTGTTTTATTTCCCGGCTCAACCCGGATAATCTCGTAACCTTCTCTTTGCCGGGCAATCGTTACCGTAACCTTCCATCCGCTTTCACGAAGTATTCTGGTAAGTCCTTTGATGACTTCAAGAGACACGGAAACAGCGCTTCCCGCCACGCAGTCGCAGATCCCACGTGTAAGCCTGTCAAGATCGGCTATATTGTCTTCAAGGGTAGGTTCCGCCAGCTCAACATAGAGCTTCGACACTAAAGGTTTGGCCTGGATCCTGGGCCTCTCCCTTTGAGAATAAGATGATAGATGGGTATCTCCCGTGGTCCTCATCAGGATGGTCCTGTCAATTTGAGACTCAAGCGGGATTTCTACTGTCACGTCACCTTGGATGAGCGACTGACAGGCCAGTCTGAAACCTTCTTCGTATTCACTCTGGTTTATCGCAGGCGATGCCGGCGACGTGACGTTTCCTTCCGTAATCCGGACCTTGCACTTACCGCAAACACCGTTTCCACCACAAGAGGCATTAATATGGACGCCTGCCTGCATTGCGACTTCAAGTATATTCTGGTCATCCTGTGCCGGAAACGATCTGTCTATCGGCAGAAATTTTACTCTATATTCTTTTGTCATAACTCTTTAAACACGTCATTTTAACAGATTATCTTCGTCTTTAACAAACTATAATTTTAGAAATTATCCCGAGAACCAGTTCTCCGGTAGTGGAGGGTACAATCTGGGATCATCCACAATCTCTGTTCACTATTATAAATCAATTTCTGTTTTTTTGAAAGCATCACTCTTTTTTAAGTATTTTCAATTCGATTACCGTTGACAAAGTTAAATATTTATTGTATACAGTTCACTATACTGAATTATGTATGACGCGCCGGCCATAAAAAAAGCCCTTGATGTCCTGAGGCTCGTTGTTGAAAGCAATAAGCCGCTCGGTGTCACTGAAATTGCCTCGGCATTAACACTCAGTAAAAGTACGGTCTTCGGCATTTTGAAAGCCCTTCAGGACGTTGGCTTTATTACAAAAAGCAAGACCACCAAACGGTACACCATCGGCCAGGAATTATTTAAGCTCTCAAAGACGGTGCTTCAAGGGGATGTATTAACAACGATAGCGAGACCTTATCTGGAGAAGCTTGTTGAGCTTGTCGATGAAACGGTCTTTCTCTGCGCGAGAGAAGACAATGTAGTCAAGATCCTCGATACCATAGAAACGCGAAAGAAACTCAAGATTTCGTCGCCCATAGGCACACGATTTCCCATCACAGCATCGATTTTTTGCAAGGCGTTTCTTTCAACCCTAGGTGATGAGGAAATACGGGGCTTTCTGAAAGAACGGGGACTCCCGAAATATACGGAAAACAGTATTACCGACATCGACCGTCTCTTGGTAGAGATAGTAAAGGTTAGACAGACCGGCTACAGCCTCGATCTCGAAGAATATCACATGGGGGTCAGGGGGATTGCCTCGCTCATTTATTCTAACGGTTATCCCGTTGCCTCTGTGTCCATCCTCGGTTTTACCGGGTCTATGAGGGATGACAAGATCGATGGGATGGCAAAACATGTTGTGAATACTGCCCGTGACATTTCAGACCGTCTGACTCAATGATCCCCGAGAGATTCTCGATAAAAACTTTCTCTATCAATCGGTCAGGCCATCACATGATGCCGATATGTCAGTATTATAGCGTCTGAGAAACTTCAGATAAGACTCAGTTTCCTCTGTTTTGCCTCGTTTGATTGCTCCCTTTATATAGATGGTGCACTTTTGTATAAGCTCTCTTATGGCTGCATCCCGCATCTGTTCGTTGAGCATGGCACTTTCCAGTATTCTGGCTATACTCTCGATCCTGAATCTGTCCATCGCAGGGTATCGTTTCGATAGTTGGTCTTCATGGCCACCCTGTTTTACGATAAGCTGCTTTTCGATAAAGAGAACAGGATAACAGGCGGCCACCCTGAGCCACATATCGTAGTCCTCACAAACAGGCATGGATTCATTGAAAAGACCCACATGATTAAAAATATCTCGCTTCATGAGGACTGATGATGCGCTTATGATGCAAAGCGGAAGACACTTCTCGAAGATGAAACCGGAATATTTTGCATGTCGCTTTTTCTGATTCAAATGTTTCTTATTTCTCATCCAGATCTCGTCGGTATATGACACTTCGTAGCCCTTCTCGCGCATCTTCGTCATCTGAATGGAAAGTTTTTTCTTTTTCCAGAGGTCATCAACATCCAAAAAGGCAATGTAGTCGCCCTTTGCCACTTCGATGCCCTTATTTCTGGCACTGCTTATGCCACCGTTTTCTTTCATGAAATAATGCACGGGCAGCCCTTCGAGGACTTCAGGGGAATTATCCGTCGATCCGTCGTCGATGACAAGAACTTCTTTGTCCTCGTAATCCTGGTTAAGGACAGAAAGGACCGCCTCCCTGAGAAAGGTCCTCCTATTGTAAGTTGTGATGATAACGGAAACCATATTAAACTTTGGGTCTCCTGTTGTATGTCACATGGCAAATCATCTCTTTCATCGTATTGTAATTTGCAACGTGCGGCTGTGATTAGTATATCAAACCCCGTGGGCCTGTTGCAGACGAAGCTTGATGTGAATCTCTTTTGGTCCCTGACAGAGATCGACTGTCCAGATGGGCATGATCATTGTACTCTGATAATTCCTCTCAAAACCCTGTTCGGAAAGAGATACCACTTCAACTGGAAAAGTCCATATTTCCTCTGGGAGGTCCCATGCGAGAAAAACATCAACGTTCTGATAGGGGTCGTGGCACATGACACTTTTCGAAGACGAGAGGGCCTTTTTTATCGTGAGCGGATAACGGCCCATATCTGTTTTCAGGTAACGGTCCCCACCGCTTCCGAGAAAAGCAAAATTGAATTCAATACCCATAAGGAAAGGCTCCGGGAGATGCCCCTCGATCAAGTATGTGACAGAGAGCTCCGCCTCGCCTTTTTTCAGGAGCACGTTTTTTTTAATGGTGAGTGCATCACGACTCCCGTTTCTCCAGAAATGTCCTTTTCGCTCAAGCTGCACACTGACGGTCTTGTCTGCCCTCCTCACCGCTGCTTCATAAGGCTCTATTACAAAATCGCCCGGTTCGTAGTAAGTAGACTGATAAAAGGCTTCCAACGTCGCACCCTGTCCAAAAATGTGATCAATAAGAGAGGCCCTTCGGTGCCAATCATAGTAAAGATATTTATCAAGCCCTTCTTCTTTTGCAATGATCAAATCATGAATCGTTTTTGTGCCGTCGGCAACGCTCGGGGACAGTGCCTTTTTTATCTTCTCGTGATACCCTTCATACCTGCGCTGTAGAGTGGCCATAATATTCACTGAAGAAGGTTTGTAATCGAGGCCGTAAAGCACGCCTCCCTCTTTCAGGAAAAATGCTGCTTCAAGAAGACTATTGCTCAGGACCACCTCGTCGTGGCCATCGATGTTGATATCCTCAATAAAACCATCCACGAAGGGTTTACCGGGATCAAGGAGTTTTTCGGCTTCAATGAGATGCCGATATACGGACGCCCGAAGGTGCGGCAGGTAGAGACCCCCGAAAACACCGTGCCAGTAGCTGTCATTTGCCTGGGCCATGGAGATATGTTTTCTTGCTTCATCCTGATTCTTGGCCTTGACGGACAGACGGAGCATCTTTTTGTGCATATCATTACTTTCATCATACTTGATAAGAAAATTTTTGTAATAACCGCCTTTCAGGAAATTGCTGTAAGGGATATCTGTTCTATGAAGCAATTCCCCATAATCCTTTGCGAGTGTCGCCGGCAGACTCCATTCTTCCATTTCCTTATATGATGCGCATTGGAGATAAACCCCGCCTTTTGGAGGATGATTTGCCATGTATTCGCTGAATGTAGACGTCTTCAACCACGACTTGTTCGCCGTTAGATACTCGAAAAAAGAATGGAGCCAGTTCTCTCTATATACCGAATCAAAGGTGCCGGGCCAGAGGCCGAATTTTTCGCCATCATCTCCAAAGACAACGAGATCGCCGCCATCGCTGTAGACTCCTTTCAAATATTCATCAAGCACGGGAATGGGTTTAAATGGTATGGAGTATCGTAAGGGTTCAAGCCCTGGAAAAATGGACAGCGGATGACCCTCGTATTCAGTGATAAAATACCCATAGAGGTCTTTCTCGGCAAATCCTACCGATTTGAAATGGTTATCATCGACAAGAGTGTATCCGATACCAGCTTTATGGAGGATTTTCGGTGTCTGCGGCTCATAAACCCTCTCCGCAAGCCACATACCCATGGGTGTCTCATGAAAGACGCTCTTCATAAGGTCTTTGTGCATCTCTATCTGCGAAACGCCATCTTCCTCCGACAAGAGGGCCAGTACAGGCTCGTACATGCCCCCCGAAACAATCTCAAGCTGGCCTTTCCTGCTCAGTTTTTTGAGCAGGTCGATATACTCGGGTTTGTGCTCGCAAAGCCATGAAAAAAGGTAACCAGAAAAATGGAGATTTATCTTGATGTCCGGGAATGACTCTAAGACATGAAAAAAAGGCATATATGCCTGCGTATATGCCTTCTCGAGGACGTAATCCATATTCCCGACTGGTTGGTGATTATGTATACATAGTATAAAATTCATTCCGGTTTAGGTTGTGAATAATGGCGGGGTCGACGAGACTTGAACTCGCGGCCTCCGGCGTGACAGGCCGGCGTTATAACCAGCTTAACTACGACCCCGCATTCACAAATGGTAGGCGGAACAGGTTTTGAACCTGCGACCCTCGGCTTGTAAGGCCGATGCTCTCCCGCTGAGCTACCCGCCCAATGCTCGTCAATATAGCAGCTTTATACCGCGATGTCAACGGTGTGATGACCTCTCGTTACGCAATGTCGGCCACTTCCTCATAAATGAGTATGGGCCTTTCATGATTGAGAATCACTTCTTCACTGATGACACACTCCTTGACGTTGGAGAGTGTCGGAATCTCGTACATCACGTCGAGCATCACTTTCTCCATGATGGACCTCAAGCCTCTGGCTCCGGTCTTTTTCTTCATTGCATCTTTCGCGATACCGCGGAGCGATCCCTCGGTAAATGTCAGCTTGACGTTCTCCAGGTCAAAGAGTTTCTTGTACTGTTTAACTATCGCGTTTCTCGGTCTTCTCAAAATCTCGACAAGGTTCTCTTCGCTCAGTTCTTCCAGTGTTGCCGTAATGGGAAGCCGACCGATAAACTCGGGAATAAGACCGTACTTCAGAAGGTCTTCGGGCTGAATCTCCACAATGAGTTCCGAATACCGTTTGTCCCTTCCCCCATCGACATCGACTCCAAAACCGATGCCTTTCTTGCCGATTCTCGCCGCGATGAGTGATTCGATGCTGTGAAAGGCCCCGCCGCAGATAAAAAGGATATTGGATGTATCTACCTTGATGTATTCCTGTTGCGGATGTTTTCTGCCGCCTTTAGGCGGCACATTGGCAACCGTTCCCTCAATGATCTTCAGGAGCGCCTGCTGGACACCTTCTCCTGATACGTCTCTCGTAATGGAAGGGCTGTCCGTTTTTCTCGAAATCTTATCAATCTCATCGATATACACAATACCTCGCTCGGCTCGTTCAACATTGTAGTCAGCCGATTGCAAGAGATAAAGGATGATGTTCTCGACATCTTCTCCCACATAGCCCGCTTCGGTGAGCGTCGTTGCATCGGCTATGGTAAAGGGGACGTGGAGTATCTTCGCCAGTGTCTGGGCGAGAAGGGTTTTTCCTGAACCGGTGGGCCCGATAAGGAGGATGTTGCTCTTCTGTATCTCGATATCATCGAACTGCGTTCTCGATTCAATTCTCTTGTAGTGGTTATAAACCGCGACGGAGAGGACTTTTTTCGCATGGTCCTGACCGATGACATAATCATCGAGGAGTTTTCTGATCTCATGTGGTTTCGGAATGGATGTCTTGATATAGTCAAAACGTTCCTTTTTGGCTTCTTCCTGGATGATCTCATTGCAAAGCTCGATACACTCATCACAGATATAGACCATAGGACCTGCAATAAGCTTCTTTACCTCATCCTGGCTTTTACCGCAGAAGGAACAGTTAAGTTTAATCGTCCTTCCATTCGTTTTTTTAATCATTGTCAAAACCTCTTTTCAAGTATTTGGTCGATGATGCCGTACTCGATGGCTTGCTGGGCGTTCATGAAATAGTCCCGTTCCGTGTCCTTGGCAACCTTTTCAAGAGACTGGCCCGTATGCTTCTCGATTATTTTGTTGATCTCTTCCCGCATCCTCAGGATCTCTTTCGCCTGAATATCGATATCGCTCGCCTGACCCTGTGCCCCTCCAAGAGGCTGGTGGATGAGGATCCTCGAATGCGGAAGGGCATATCGTTTGCCCTTTTCACCGCCGGCCAAGAGCACGGCTCCCATGCTTGCCGCCTGACCGATGCACGTCGTCACAATAGGCGCCTTCACATACTGCATGGTATCATAGATCGCGAGACCGGCCGTTATATAGCCGCCGGGGCTGTTCACATAAAGGTATATATCTTTCGAAGGGTCTTCAGATTCAAGAAACAAAAGCTGAGCTATGACGATGTTGGCTACATTATCGTCGATAGAGGTTCCGAGAAAGATGATCCGTTCCTTCAAGAGCCGCGAGTATATGTCATAGGCCCGCTCCCCCCGTCCGTCTTTCTCTATTACAATTGGCACAAGGCTCATGCTTTCTCCTTTATAATTGCATTATCTTGCAGAAAGTCAATGGTCTTTTCCTCAATCATGGTTTCTCTCAGGCTTTCCATTAAATGGTACTGCTCATAGGTGTTTCTCACTTCATTGTACGTCTTATTGGTATCTTCTGCAATCTTTTTTATCCGTTCCTCCAGGTCCTTGTCGTCCGCCTTGATGCCTTCTTTCTCCGCAATCCGTGCGAGCACGATTTCAACCTTGATTCTCTCCTCTGCCCTTTTCTCAAAATTCGCCTTCAATTTGGCTTCTATGGATTGTATTTCCTCCGGTGATAGTTTGCTGGCATTATAGCGTGATTTGGCTTCCTCTATCATCCCTTCAAGTCTTCTCTGTAGCAGTCTCTCCGGAACAGGGACCACGAGGTCCTTGAGCAGGGCCTCGACGATTTTCTGCGTGATATCACGCTTCCGGACGGTTTCTTTCTCTTTTAGCAGCTCTTCCTTCACGCCTTGTCGTAGGGCATCGATGTTCTCGAAGCTCAAGTCCTTTGCAAATTCATTATTCACTTCCGGCAGCCTCTTCCGCTTGACTTCGTTCATCGTTACTTTGAAGACAATCTTTTTGGATGCGATACTCTTGTCAGGATAATCATCGGGGAAGGTGATCTCTATGTCCCTTTCTTCCTTCTCTCTCATGCCTATGACGCCGTTTTCAAATTCCGGCATGAGCATGGCACTTCCAAGCTCTAGCGGATATGACTCAGCGGCGACCTCTTTCACCGGTTCCCCGTTGTGGTAACCCTGATATTTGACGACAACAAAATCGCCCAGCGCCGCTCCGGCGTCCCCCTCTTTTGCCACGATCTCGGCATGCATCTGTTGCAAACCTTCTATTCTCTTGTCAATATCCTCTTCGGTGACCTGAACGGTTTCAGCTTCAACTTCTATGCCCTTGTAAGCGGGAAGCTCAATATCCGGCAGAACCTCGCATTCAAAGGTATAACCCTGTTCACCCTCTCTCTCAAAAAAGTCTACACGTGGCTCAAGGATGGGTTCCACCTTTGCTTCAAGAAGCGCTTCGTACATCGTGTTCTGAATCATTCTTTTCTTCAATTCATCGTTAATGTATTCTTTGTAATACTGCGTGATGATCGGTTTGGGAATCTTACCGGGCCTGAAACCTTTTATTTTCGCACTCTTTCTCACTTCTTCATAAATCGCTTCTCGTATGCCGGCAATCGTTTCAGCGGGAACAAGCACTTCAACCTTTTTTCGCACACTGTCAAGATCTTCAACTTGAACCTTCATTCAATCCTCCGAAATATGAAAAAGGGCATGCATAGTACCCTTTGACTGTCTTATTATAAACGGAACCGCTCAAATTATCAATATCTTCGCATATACCTAAATCCACCACCTCTTTCCCCATGACCCATGTTGCTGCTCCGGATGGGCCGGTTTTCTGAAAAACTACCCGAAAAATGGAATCATAGGATGACTCCTTGCCCTCTATTATGCTATCCAGACATCATGGAACCTCTCTGAAGGCTAATTTTGGACAGGGCTCTCCTTTGCCCCGTTAAAGAATGCGATTTCATTGTCAGAGCGGCTTTAATCTTATCCTGAAGGCGCATAGCCAAGCTCCATGATTCTCTGCCGTGCAGAGAGCACTATCTCAAACGAGGGATGATCTGCGGCAAGCCGTATGAGAAGCTGTCGTGATCTCTTAATAACGCGTCCTGGGAGATTGATAAGGTGGAAGCGGATAGCCTTCATCCTTTTTGTGACCCAAAAACCCTTGAGGATAAGGTTCTTCAGAGCGGTATTCAGGTTGTGGGCAAGGACCATGATTAACCACCATGCCGCATTCTCTGAGAAGTCCCCCGAGGGGAGCTTGCCCCCTGCCAAGTCTTCCTTCATCACGGAATGAGCCTCTTCGGATTTGCCACAGCGCTCATGCTGCCAAGGGATCAGTTTTTCTCCCTCCCAGTCCATATTGGTTACCATCCCGAAGAGCTTGTACTGGGTACTCTTAACGGTGATGGTCTGAAAGGGAAGCATACCGGGAAGGTTGGGTTGCTTTAACAACTCCCGAATTGCGATATAACGGTAGGGTTCTGTCTTTTTGGTTGTGGCACTCTTATTGGGGACAAAGCAGACCTCCGCATATTCTCCCGTGGTACATCCATTTTTATCGAAAAGGGGATGCCACTCTTTTGTTTCATGGACCGCTTTTTTGAACTCTGCCGTGACATCGCAGCCTATGGCAAACTCAATTCTGCCGAAACGGGGGTGCTTCTTTTCGTCATTACAGTATGTGATTAGATCATGCTGATACCCTGCGGTATCGGAGCGGAGTCTCACCGTTTTTACTCCTTCGGGCAAAAGAGAGAGGGCTCTTTTCAATACCCTCAACTGTTCGTATCCCGCCGGAACATTACCGTCTCTAAACTCTGTATGAAGCATAAGCCCCAGTTCCGCCCAATAGGTATTTAAGGGCTGGTAAGCTTTGTATCCCTTATACGAGAAGAGGCCCTCTTTTTTCTGTGTGGCAATAAGGGTGGCATCCATATCGAGGGTGGCACACTGAACGGGATTCTTCGTATAGATCGCCCTGACGAGATCGCCCTGGACCTGCTCAAGGGCAGAGAGCATCTCAGTGAGAGGAGGGATCACTGCCTTGCCCTCGGTGCGAACATAGTCTTCGTGGAAAGCAGAAAGATACCGGAAGACCGCTGAGCCGAGGGAACTGACCGGTGCTTTTCCTTACGCCATCGTCTCTGTGTCTGTCGTCGTTCCTTCCTGGGAAGACCCTTAAGTTCAATCCGTTGGAGTATGCGGCAGAATCCTTCATCGGCTTCGAGGATACGAAGGTCATCGACACATTCTCCACCTGCGAGATTTAAGAGGATAAGGGAGAGAATGATTTGTTCATCTGTCCATCCCTGCACCTTTGTATGCAGGTGCGACGAGATGCTTTCTCCCAGGTTCAGAACAGAGGCCAGGTCCAGATAGATGGGAAGGCCTGCAAGAGAGGTCATGCCGCTTGCACTTTTTTCTTTTTCATACTTGTAAGGAAGGAGTCCTTGTGCCATAATATTTTCACCTCGTTGATGATAGATTTTGTTCGCTAACATTACTCTATCACCTTGATACTCAAGGATCAACGAGGTTTTTCATTATTTTTGATGGTGGATCATGGATATACCATACCACATACAATGCAGTTTATTACGCAAACGGTAGACCAGTCACAGTATGGGGTGACTGAAGCTGCCCCACACCGCAACATGCGATGCTCCCAATTGACCCCCTGTATCGACATGGCATTTTCCCTCGTCCCTCGTCTCAGTCCCACAGGGATGGACGTCCTACGTCCTTCGTTCCCCCGCCTCACCCCGTCAATAACCCCTGCGGGTCGACTACTTCTCTCAATAGTCGAAGTTCGTCGCGGCTCGGCGAGGTGGCTTCAACAGCCCTTGAAACATCGATGGGAAAGCCTGTATTCTCTACAACTGTCTCGATGGTGATGCCAGGATAATACTCCGCGAGATACATGGCCCGCGTTGTTCCGTCAAATTTCAAAACTCCAAGGTTCGTTACAACAGCCATAGGCCCGCCTCTTAGAAGGCCCAGTTTCCTACGCGTATCGCCGCCTTGATACCACCCCACACTGGTCATGTAATCGAGCTTCTCCACGAAACGTTTTTTGTCGTGTTTGACGAAGGCAATGAATCCGGATGCCAACGATGCCGCGTCAGCCGCCCCGCCGCTTCCGGGAAACCTCGTCTGCGGTCGATGGTAACTCCCGATGCATGTTGTGTTGAGGTTGCCGTATGTGTCGATCTGGGCCGCGCCGAGCAAAGCTATGGTATTGAGTCTTCTATGGCCCACGATAGAGAAGGCTTCAATGAGTCCGCCATTGACGCAGGTCCTCGACATGACCCGCAAATCGGCAACAGCCATAGGTATCTCCTGAAGCGAAGGGTCGATACCACCTGTCTCAAAAAAGATGACTGCCTTGGGCGCGAAGATCAGTTTTGCCGCTGTTGCCGCAAGTATTGAGAGGCCTGTTCCGGCAAATATGATATCACCGTCCTTCACGAACCTGCCCGCCGTTAAGGCCATCACCTCATTATCGCTGTATCGCATTATCATACCGATACTCTATCTCCGTTCAAGACCGAGCGTATAGCCGAGTGCCGGATCGGCCTTGATCTCATGGAGCCTTTCCTCTCCGATCTTTTCAAGGTATTCCTCATGTGATCTGACACCATAGACCCATTCATCAAGATATTCCCGGTAGAGGCTATCGTCCTCCGCGACCTCTTTGTAAAGGTTGAGATGTTTCGGATCGTAATCGTAAAAGGCATAGCACCCCGTGGGGTGGGCGCCGAAGGGGACTTTCACGATGGCATCGACAAGAAAGGCCGGTAAGACGTTCTGGTCAGGATCAAGCCGGATAAATGACCGCGGGACAATCTCCTCGCAGGTGACAATGACCGTATCGGCGGCCTTTGCCTGTTCCACATCGGCGAAAGTCAATCCCTTGATCCGCACCGTTCCGTCTTCTCCCACATACTGGGCATGGACTATGGCCACATCAGGGGTCAGCGCGGGCAATAGGACCACCTTGTCCTCATCTCCGGAAAAAGGATTTCTGATAAGGGCGTATTTCTTGACGGCAACCCCGGGGTTTTGTCGTGTCTTCTGGGAAAAACCCTCCCTATTGAAGAGATCAGAACCAAGCCCTGATTTCGTCGGCATAAAAGGTATGTTGAGCGCTCCGGCAAGAAAGCGCAAGCTCATCTGAAAGTTTGAATAGTCTTCAAACTCGATCTCTCCCCTTTCAATGGCTTTTTTAAACCGGATACAGGTCGGCGCGTAACGGCCATTCCCCCCGTAGGCTATTTCAAGTCTTCTCACACACCCCGCTCCAACGAGCACATCGAGCCCTTGCCCATTTGAATGGCAAACCAGGTGGATGTCTCTTATCCGTTGTCGCGCGATCTCATACACAAGGGCCATGGGATTGCGGGTAACAGTAAACCCGCCAACTGCTATCTGGCTCCCCGTTTTGATAAAACGCTTCACGGCCTCATCAAGATCCATCAGTTTATCTGCAATCTCGGGATATTGTTTCATGCACAGGCACCCGGCATTCAATGGAGGGGCTTCTCCATCTGTATACCAGTTTAAAGTTATATTGTTAGCCCCTTACTTGTCAACAGATGAATGGGGTCCATACGAAAACCTTACCCGATCGCCCCGAAAACGAGACTTTCGGTGGGACAGGTGAATATAGCGGTTATCCCTAATCGTAGAAGGCTTAACTACCGTAATGAGAGCAGGTATGAGCGAAGGTTGACCCTGGCTTTACCAGAACTGAGTTTGTTTCTGATGTGATGGCGATGGAGTCCGACGGCGCTTTGCGTTACCTTCATGATATCTGCGATTTGTTACGTCGTCTTTCCTTCTCTGATGAGCCTGGCCACCTGAATTTCCCTTGGAGTAAAGCCATATTGTCTGGAAGTCACTTTCTGGAAAAAAAAGAAGACATTTTGAACAGTGGTCTTGATGATTTCCAGATAGGTAAGCAGTTCCATGGTAAGCCCGGTGTTTCTGAGCTTCGCTTTATAGGGAAAGATAAGCTCTTTTACATTGGCGTGGATCTTTTCTTCGAGATGCCTTTTTCCCTCTTCTGACCGGGCAAGAAGTGTCTTGAGCACCCTACTCAATTCCTCAAAGCTTTTTGCTTTTGTGATATGTCTTGTCTTTTTCGACGATAGTACGGACGATCTCTTCACGGTTCTCACCTTGCATGATGCCGTAAACAAACCGTTCTGGATATTGAAAATGAAAGGTTTTTGTTAACGGGACAATAATTATAAACCGTTATCTCAATATGCGAATGTGATTTTTGTCAAGATTCTATTGAATCATCTGTTCCTGAATTGCTGATGCCCGTAATAACTGAAGTTTATGCAATATGTCCGTAGGCAACACAATGATGATAGAATTTTCTGAGAAATTTTCTTGACGTTTCATAAGACTTATGGATACTATTTCCCTTAATGATAACGGATCGTTTAATATAATGAAAGTTTAATGTGCATCACGGCATTTTGAGACATATCATTTCATTAAACATCTAAGGGGGTATTATGAACTCAGTTGTCGTACTAATCATAGGTTTTATCGCCGCATTTATTGGTTATCGCTTTTACGCCAAATACGTTGACTCAAAAATCATCAAGGCCGATCCCAACAGGGCGACGCCGGCAAAAATGTATATGGACGGCGTTGAATTCATGCCAACCAGCAAGAACGTCCTCTTTGGCTATCAGTTCAAGTCAATTGCCGGGGCAGCGCCTATTATCGGTCCCATCATCGCCATTCAGTGGGGCTGGCTCCCGGCCCTCATATGGATCCTTGTTGGAGCCTTCTTTATCGGCTGGGTCCAAGACTACTCGAGCGCAGTGATGGCGATGAGAAATGACGGTGCTTCCTTCGGGAGTTTAAGCCACAAACTGATTTCACCGAGGGCCCGGATCATCCTTCTTGCTTTTATCTATTTTTACCTTCTCCTTATCGCCGGCGCCTTCGGAAACGTTGTGGTAAGCACTGCGGTGGGCTTAAAACCAGCCCCCATGGCTTGGCTGCTCCTCACTATCGGCGGTGTTCTTGCAGGCCAGATGATCTACCGCTGGCGGAAAGACATCATCCTTACGACCGTTGTCTGCGTCATCATCGCGCTGGCAGGCATATGGCTCGGTACCATCGCACCTTCTGATAAAATATTAGGGGCAAATCTCTCAAACAGCAGAGTACTCTGGGCAATTGCTGCCTTCGTCTTCTGCTACTTCGCGGCTGTCCTTCCCATATGGAGGTTCGCGCTCCCCATTAACTATGTGGCCTCCTACATTGTTTTCCTTGGCCTCTTTGTCGGTGTTATAGGGATTTTTATTATCCACCCCAATTTCACCCTTCCCGCCTACACGAATTTTTCCATCGCGATCGGGCCCATCTGGCCCATCATGTTCGTCACCATCGCATGCGGTGCAATTTCCGGATGGCATAGCGTTGTATCGAGCTCAGGAACCGCACGCCAGTTGGAAAACGAACTCGATGCCCGTCCCGTAGGCGCCGGCGTCATGTTCGTCGAGATGATGCTCGCTCTCTTCGCTCTGATTATCGCGGGAACGATCTATGCCGCCCCTGCAGAGTACGGCGCGGCCATTGTGAAAGGCCCTGGGGTAATCTTTGCCGCCGGTGTATCGAAATTCATGGGGGCTATCGGATTACCGGCCGCACTGGGCAGTTCATATGGCAGTGTCATGATGATCGTGCTTGCCATCACCATCATGCAACTCGTTGTCCGCTTCATGAGGGTTGCTACTTCAGAACTCTTGAGCGATGTGAGCCCCATATTTAAAAATGCCCACGTGGGCACTTTTATCGCCTGCATTCTCGGCATGGTGCTCGTGCTTACCGGGTGGTGGCAATATCTCTGGGTACTCTTCGGCGGCGCGAACCAGCTCATGGCGTCTCTCGCGCTCATGCTTATCACGGCATGGCTTATGTCCGAAGGAAAACCGTCAGCATGGGCTTTCTGGCCCATGATTTTCATGTTCATTACGACCATCGCGGCACTTCTCTATACCTCTTATGACCTCCTCAACAGAGTGTATAAGGGCGGGTTAAAGTTAGAACCGCTTGTCGGCAACACCCTCATGGGACTTGTCGGTCTCTTCCTTGTTGTAGCGGCACTTATTCTCGGCGTTGAAGGATTGAAAGCATTTAGGAAATACAGGAGTATGAAGGCTGGGGCTGCTGAAGCACCGGCAAAAGCATAATAAATAGCTCCAGGTCGCCGGGTCACAGGCTTCACACAGATTGAATTGCCTGCGACCTGTCACTTTTAACCTGAGGCGGTTTTGCAAAAGGAGTTATCATCATGGCAGATGAAGACAAAAAGAAGGGCGGTTTTTTTCAGGCGGTCAAGGAATTTGTCTATGGCGTTGCCGCACACGACTCAGCACGGTTCGCCCTCAAGTCACGGGCAAGCATGGAACACCTCTTTATCCTCATAACCATGGGCGATATGCTCGGCGTTCCCATACTCCCCCCTTATTATTCTTTGAGGCTTTTGCCTTATGTGGTACCGCAGATCTCGACATGGAAGCGGAGAATGTTGAGGGAAAAGGATTTGACGGACGCGCTGGCATGATGCTGAGTTTCAAATTTCACATTTGAAATTTCAAAGAAAAGACTGAAATGCCTTTGAAGCTACACTGTGAAATTTCAAATCTCAAATTCTGAAGGAGGGGGTGGTTCCCATTTCACTGACCACGATTTTTGAACAGTACCCTGATCGTCGTTACATCATGTTTGGCGGAAAAGGCGGCCTTGGAAAAACAACATTCTCGGCTGCCGCGGCCTATTACTTGGCCAAGCAGGGGAAAAAAGTTCTGGTTTTCTCTGTTGACCCGCAGGCATCCTTAAGCGACATATTCAAGAAAGACATCTTCGGAAAAGGTCCAACTGAAATCATGCCGAACCTTTATGCCCAGGAGATCGACGCGGACCGCCGCGTCAAAGAATACCAGCAGGAGATTCGTCAGAAGATCCTCACCATGTACGGCCTTGATAAAATCCCCGAAGAGATCGAAAGCTACATCCAGGCTGCCGCGGCCGAACCAGCCATGGAAGAGAGCGCCATCTTTGATGAGGTAGTCGATATCGTCGTCACCGGCGGTTACGACTACTATATTTATGATCTCGTGCCCCTCGGACACGCGCTCTATTATCTCAGCATGGCCTCTGTCTATGACGCCTGGATCGACAAGATCACAAACCTGCGCCAGCAGATGCGTGAGTACGATCAGGTGGCAGCGGTCATGCGACGTGACAAAGAAATCGATGAGGACGCAATCTTAAACGAACTCCTCTACATCAAAGACCGTATCAATAAATCTTCAGGCATCCTCACAGACAAGCACAGGACCGCCTTCTTCTTTGTCGTCACGCCGGAGGAGATGATTATCGCCGATACGCTCAAGGCGGCTGATCTCTTCGCGAAATTCGATGTTCCACTGAGCGGCTATATTGTCAATCGAGTGCTTCCCGATGAGCTGAAAACACAGAATATTCCTGAATATCTGAAAAACCGTCTTTCCATGCAGGACCATTATCTGAAAGTCATCGATGAGGTATTCAAAGGGCAAATCCTCGCGTGGGTCCCCGAAATGGAACGGGACATAACCGGTCTCGAAATGATCGAAAAGCTCTCGAAAACCATGTTTGGATAGAGGGCAAAAACAGGAACAAGGAGTCTCACTATGGGCCACGTTACGAAAAATATGACGCAATACATCTTAGAGCATCCCAAGCTCAAATACATCTTCTTCGGTGGCAAGGGCGGCGTCGGAAAAACCGTTATGGCCGGAACTGCGGCTCTCTGGGCGGCAAAGCAAGGAAAGAAGACCCTCCTTGCGTCCACAAATCCCGTCCACAGTCTGTCGAACCTCCTGGAACACGATGTCTTCGGAAAGGTCGCTGTTGTCTGTGATGAGGCGCTCTGCCATGCCTTCGAGATCGATACCAAGGACACGATTGAGCGCTCCAAGCGTGAAATACGGGAGAAGATCAATTGGTTTCTGAAGTTTGCCGACCTCACCACGAAGGCAGATGATTTCATCGAATCGGCAACGATGAATCCCGCTTTTGAGGAATCGGCCATGTTCGAGAACATGACCGATATTATGTTCAAAGATGAATACGATTTTTACGTCTTCGACACAGCGCCCACAGCCAACGCACGAAGGCTCCTCGGCATGTCGAAAGTCTACTCGCTGTGGGTGGAGAAAATGCTGAAAAGCAGAGAAGAAGCCAAGTCTCTGCGCGAAATGCTCTCTTTCACAAAAAAAAAGGAAACGGACCCTCTCATGGACTATCTTTTGAGTTTCAAGGACAGAATGGCAAAGGCTCAAAGCCTTCTTACGAACGATGAGCTGACGTCCTTCTTCTTTGTGACCCTTCCTGAAAGCCTCCCCATTGCTGTCATAACACGGTTTATCAACTGGTTCGTCGAATTCGGCATTCCTGTGGGCGGCGTTATCGTGAACGGCATCATCCAGAAGGAACAGGTGACCCAGGACGCGGCCGAATTTGTCCGTCACCGCGTTGCGATGCAGGACGAGCACATGGGAGAGATTTGGGACATCTTCAAAGATGATGTACGTGCTACAATCCCTCTTCTTGAAACAGAGGTCAGGGGCGGGCACATGCTCAACCGAATGATCGGATATCTTTTTACGTAGAATACCGATGAGAGAGGCCCCGTGATGTATTGCGGAGCCTCTCTCATCGGTGATAGCATGCGTCGTGAACACAAGGGAAATTTTCTCGAAAGCAATCCTCACAAAAACCGGTATTGGAGGCTATGACTTCTGTATTAATCCCTATGTGGGATGCGCGTATGGCTGCAGGTATTGTTACGCGAGTTTCATGAAACGTTTTACGGGACACCCTGAACCTTGGGGCGAATTCGTCGATATCAAGATCAACGCGCCCCGGGTCTTAAGAAAACAGCTTAAGAGGGCAAGAAACGGAAGCGTCCTTCTTGGCACCGTTACCGATCCCTACCAACCCTGGGAAAAAAGGTATCAGATCACGCGGGGATGTCTGGAAGCGCTCCTGGAACGGCAATTTTCCATTCATCTGCTGACCCGATCCCCGTTGGTCACGCGGGATATTGATCTTTTCAAAAGATTTGAGGATATTGAAGTGGGACTGACCATTACAACGGATGATGAAAGAATGAAAAGGCTCTTCGAGCCAGCTTCGCCCTCGATCCAATCACGTCTGGAAGCCCTGAAAACAATCCATGATGCCGGGGTAGAAACATACGTATTCATCGGGCCCATGCTTCCTTTGAATCCTGAAAAGCTCATCGATGCCATCACGGGAATTGCCGATTCCGTGCTCATCGATCGTTTGAATTACTCCAATAAAGTGGTATCAATCTATCATCACTATGGTCTTGAGCGGTTTCTGAGAGATGACTATTTTCATTCGGTAGGTCACAAACTCAAAGGAGGCTTTGAAAAAATCGGCGTTCCTGTAAGCCTCCTTTTCCCATGATCACTATCCGCAGACCTGAAGAAACAGGAGAAAGACCGCCCGGATCGTGGTCCTCACCCACAGGCCCTTGTTCGATCTTTATCTCGCATGGGATTCGGCCACAATGGACGCCACACAAGCTATCGACCTCCTTGTGCCATACGACTATGCTACGCTCCTTTACAGGCATATGGATCAAGAGCATTACGACAAGACAGAACATACCGTCCATCATGCGCCCGGGGCCTCATGCATCCGCTCCCAGCTACCGGGCCTGTTCCAAAAAAAATCCCTTTGGCCTGGGATGCTGCCAATCCTTATCGAGGGTTGGTGTTCCGCAACGTGGCCGCTGAGGTCAAGAAAGGGAACTATACCTCACCGAACCATTGGTCGTTTAGGGGTTGACATGACGAAAACAACGATAATAAACTACCCCGCCGCAAGAAGCGGGGTATCAACAACAAAGGCATCGAACTCGGCAATTACGCGCGCCCCAAGGGGCGGGGAACTAACCCCATAGCGATTCGAGCTCATCATCGCTATTGTGGCCCTCGCAAGTCCCGTCACAAATCTTTTCGATGATTCCGGCGCAGCGCAATAGAATGAACAAACGCTCCGCGTCGCGGCTCAGAAGTTCTTCTGTGTTCCAAGTAATACCGCCCTGAAAAAAGGCATTGCGACGGTTCTGGAGTCCACGTCCCGCGATGTGCTTCACGGTTTCAACTGTCCCGATCTCGCAATCAGGGCCCACAGAGAGCCCGGCAAAACAGCCACAGCCCATTTCACACCGCCCAAGACAGGTGTCTTCCTTTTTGACTGTGAACAACTTCTGTGGAAGCGGGGCCACCAGAGCTTGTCAGGAACCGTTACCGTAGAATAACGGCCTTGCTCCAATCCAGTGAAGTCACATTACCCGTTGTGTTGCTGCAATATTTCCGTTGGAATTTTGCAAGCCAAGTTCTGTAAGGCTTCCCTGGAAATGTGTCTTGAATCTCTTGACTATTCGGGTTTCTACCTGCCTTACCCGTTCCCGCGAAATCTGGCAGCTGTCTCCTATCTCCTGAAGTGACAGTGGCTCCTCTGCTACCACACGATGATCGAATATGTATCGGTCTCTGTCATCCAGAGTGGCCTTGAACTCTTGTATCATTTTTAATAATACAGCGGATTTATGCCGCTCAGAAACTATCTCCTCCACATCCTGGTCAGAGGTCATTCTATCCATAAGCGTTTCGTCGCTTCCATCATAGACGGGAACATCAAGGGCTACGTCGGTGTAGGAAAGCCTCTTCTCCATCTCCTCCACTTCCCTTTCCTTTAAGCCAAAGTTGCTTGCAACGAGTTTTGGTGTGGGATAAATCCCGAGGGCTTCAAGTCTCTGTTTTTCACCGTTTAATCTGTAAAAGAGTTTTCTCTGGCTCTGCGTGGTACCAACCTTCACGAGACTCCAGGAATCCATTATGTGCTTAAGGATGTAAGCCCTTATCCAGAAAGAAGCGTAGGTGGAAAATTTGGTACCTTTATAAGGGTTATACTTCTTCACCGCGTGAAGGAGCCCAACGTTGCCTTCCTGAATGAGATCGAGGATATTGAGATATGTATTGTGATATTCAAGGGCGATCTTAATCACAATCCTGAGGTTTGATACGGTAAGTTTCTGAGTCGCCGTCATGTCTTGATGGTCAAAGACAAGCCGGGAAATTTTACTTTCTTCTTCCCTCGTTAATACCGGATACCTCCGTATCTCTGCAAGGTATTTTCTGAATGTGTCAAAATGAAGGGGTAGATCTCTCTCTTCCATTGATTCTGCCTCTTTGCCGTCGTATGAATTTGTCTCTTCAAACACAGTTATTTCCCTCCCATGATTTTGGTTTTTTTGATAGCCGTATATCATAGTATACTTGCCGTTACCGTGCCAGAGCGCATTCTTGTTCTCTCCGAACAGCCAGGAACATGAGGTTTACAGCCCATAATCCGGATTTTACGACCTGGCGCCATGTTCTCCTTCGAGCGAATTTGACAGGTGGAGAACCACAGAAATCGTGAACAGCAGAGCCTCGGACAAACCTTTTTCAACTCCGATCATCAAACCACCGCTCTTTTTGCCATCGTCGCCGGACATGGTCGGGGCCTGAATCAGTCCTTCCGTTTGTCCTTCCTTTCGCCATGAGAATTTCATGTCTCGATGCCTCCCTTTTCACGAATTGTTGATAAATCATCATACCCGTTCGTCACTCGCCTCTGACTTCCACCACCTCAAAACACTCCGGATTCTTTGCCAGATATAATACCTATATCAAGAAGTATGCCAGTATCTCTGAAAGGGGATCAAATTCTAATATATCCTGACATTACAATACATTACAGGATAGAGGGACAAAGACTGCCGACGAAGAATACCCTAAAATGTCTTGTTTTTATGAAGAAAATTTTCGCCAAACAAGACTTTGTCTTCTCTGGCAAGACACCTTTTCTGTAGATATATCCTTTTGAAATTTAGATATGATTGCGGGTGAACGGATTCATCGAGCCAAATATCAGGCGATTTAGCCACTTAACGAAGTTATGGCAATGATTATATCATTTCAATCCTGGTATCGTCAACGACAGGTCTACTCCTCCCGAGAAGCAGCTCTCCCATCGTCTGAACTGAGCCTCAATGGTAAGGCTAGCGCTTGTGTTACGTTAATCAACTTCAGTATATTTCTCCATCTGCAACGGCCGCGGAGACATTGTGGATTGAGAGGAGATCAGTGAAGAGCACCTTGTCAAAACCGACGGTTTCTAAGTGAGAAACTGTCTTCTTTGACAAAATTTTTGTACAGATGCATCTTTATTGATAAGGATTGAAAGATCTCTCTTGTCATTTTCATTCCGCAACCTTGGCTATCGTTCGATGGCAACAAAGTGCATGTCTCACATGGCGTTTTTTGCGACCTTGACATGCTTTACAACCATACTTATAATCCGAACAAATGTCATTGGGATAGTTCCCTTTGGAAAAAGGAGGTAATAGACATGCCAAAAAAGGATGAAGTAAAAAAGATGACCGGGAAGGAAAAGAAAACCAGCCGACCCGCAAAACCGGTCAAGACCAAGCCGGTTGAAGCGAAAGCTCCGGCCAAAACACAAAAGAAACCGGCGTTGCCCGGCAAAAAAACTGAAAGAACCCTTAAACTGAAAGCACCGCGAGCAGGACAAGTCTCTATCGTGGGCTCCTTCAATGAATGGGATCCCATCGCCAACGTGTTGAATCCGGAGGGGGATGACATGTGGAGTTGTACCTTGGCAATAGAGCCCGGGGAGTACGAGTACCGGTTTGTCGTGGACGGAGTCTGGTGTGATGACCCCGCGAATATGTTGCGGCGTCCGAATGAGTTCGGCACAGAGAACTGCGTCCTCATCATTGAGAACTAAGGTGCTATCTGGCGAATCAACGGCCGGTATAGCACCGATATTTGTTCCGACAAAAAACACGCAAAGAATCAAAGGAAATTGCTAAAGTGAGAAGCCGAGCGGCCGCTGCCTACTACACTCTGGGACATGGAGGAATAGTTTGAGGATGCCTTCCGGAGACCATTCTCTCTGTTCGGCCAGCCTGTCATGCGGTTTTCTCAGGCCGAAGAAATCGTTCCATCGGTCGATATCCTCGAAGATAAGGATGGAATTGTTGTCAAGGCGGAACTTCCAGGCGTCGACAAAGAGGATATCGATGTCACCCCTACCGACGATACCATTACAATTGCCGGTGAGAAGAAGAAGGAAAAAGAGGTCGAAAAGAAGAACTATTACCGGTGGGAGTATTCATACGGCTCGTTTACTCGTAAATTTAGCCTGCCATCAGAAGTACAACCCAACAAGGCGAAAACTAAAATGAAGGATGACGTCCCTGAGGTCAGAATCCCCAAAACGGGGAGACAAAAAAAGAAGTGAAGGTGAAAGTCGAGTAAGTCATTTGCCAAAAAAGGCTGCGGTTCGCTGGGGGGAGATCAGATGATGTCTGTCATGGAAGAACTGCAGAGTTACTAATCTGATCATTAGTGGTGTTACACGTAATGCTCGTAACACACCTTTTGTAAAGGTTTGCACGTCTTTTCACTATAGTACAACATCCCGTTTACTATGCGAGGTCAAGGGGTTATGACCTTCGACGTGACCGAGCGCGTCGTATGATGCGTGGGATGGGCGTTGAAGCGCTCTATGTTGAAGCCGAGGCTATCGTTGATCCACGCTTTACATGTGAAGTATCCCTATCTTTTGAGAGATCTTGAAATCACACGGGTAAACCATGTGCGGAGAGCCGATCACTATATCCCCCTGGCGAGACGTTTTTCTTGCCTCACAGCGATCATGGACTGGGCAAGCCAAATGGTTTTCTCTTGGAGGCTGTCCAATACCCTGGACAGTGCATTCTGTGCCGATGCCTTGGCGAAGGCTATCACAAAGCTACGGTTGTCCGGATATATTCAACACGGATCAAGGTAGCCTCTTCAAAGCAGAAGCATTTACGAATATTCTTCCTTCAAACGATATCGTTATCAGTATAAATGGTAAGGGCGATGGATGAACAACGTTTTTATTGAACGGCCATGGAAAAACGTTAAGTACTAGGACATTTATCTGAAAACGTATGCTTCAATGGCGGAGGTGAAACACGAACTAACCAGCTACCACACGTTCTACAACGAAAAGAAATGGCATAATAACTCTTACAGAGTAGACGCCGGCTAGGGTCTGCTTCGCCACACAATCGCAGAAACAGGTTGCGGTATAAACATTAATCCAGGGCAATTTTCCACTTATGCACCCCTCTTTCCTGTCCAAATAAACCAGACCACCCATGGTGAAGTTTTTCAAACACACCGTTGTACGAACATAAAAATACAAGGGTATCTCATGATGCTCGGTTTCCGATGTGGAACACGAGCAAAGGACGTTCTGGTGCAGCATGTCATTATGATTGTCTGTTCCTGTATTCGTTGTATCCGAACTTCTTGACTAGGTGTATTTGTCCGCCATCCCGTATCACCGCAATAGATGGCAGATTGATGCCGTTGAAAGTGGTGTTCTTTACGATACTATAAAGCGCCATGTCGGTAAAGACCAACTTGTTTCCTCGTTCGAGAGGTTGATCGAAGGAGTAATCACCTATCACATCCCCGACAAGGCAGCTTGGGCCCGCGATTCTATAAGTGTATTTCTTCTCATTCGGCTGGCCTGACTTCATGATGTATGGCCTGTACGGCATCAGTAGCACATCGGGTATATGCGTTTCCGCCGAGGCGTCTACAATGACGATATCCATCTCGTTTCTTACAATATCCAGAACTGAGGTAATCAACACCCCCGCATTCAAGACACTCGCTTCACCAGGTTCGAGATACACCTGCACTCCGTACTTTTTTTTGAAATTATTTATGAGTTTTACGAGACGCTCCAGATCATAATCGTCACGGGTAATATGGTGCCCGCCTCCAAAATTGACCCATTTCAACCCATTGATGTATGGTCCATAGAGTTTTTCAAAGGACTTCAGAATTCTTTCAAGGACATCCGCGTTCTGCTCACACATAGCATGAAAGTGGAGCCCATCTACCATGTCTTTATACCTAGGAAATACCTCTCTAAATGCATCATAGATGATTCCTAGCCTCGAATTCGGAGTACAGGGGTTGTACATCTCCGTCGTCACTTCAGCATGTCCTGGATTGACTCTCAGGCCTATCTCCACACCGCCTTTCCGTGCCATGCCTCCATATTTTTCAAATTGATAAAAGGAATTGAATATGATGGAGTCGGAATACTTGAGTATCTGCCCGATTTCATTTTCTCCGTATGCCGCTCCGAAGGTGTGTACATCCTTCTTGAATTCTTCACGACCTAATTTGGCTTCATTGAAACCGCTGGCACATGTCCCATCCAGATATTTCCTCATCATGGGAAACGTGGCGAACGACGCGTATGCTTTCAACGCATGCAGTATCATGCACCCTGTGCGATCTTTAACGTATCTTAAGACTCTCATGTTTTCTTCGATCAGGGTCTCATCGATAAGATACACCGGCGTGGATGTTCTCCCAGCGACGATTTCGAGAAGCCTCTTATTCGCCGTGGCAAAACTCCGTTTCTTAACGGTCTTAATAAGACGGGTAAGCGTTTTAAGCCCCTCGTCGCTCAGTGTGGCACATATTTTCTTTCTCGCGTCGTCGGATAGGCCATGGTATGCTCTTACAGCGCTCGTATCTTTTGCTGAAATTGCCCGGACTATTCTTTTATAGTCTTTGTCGGCACCCATCGGAGGGTTCAAACCTTTTCGGGAACTGGCGTATGCTCAGCCACTTGCCAAGGGAGACCATACTGATTCAATGCCTCCATGAACTTGTCGGGATCGAGCTGCTCCATATTGAACACTCCAGCCCCTTGCCAGACTCCGGTGAGTACCATCATGGCCCCAATCATGGCGGGAACGCCGGTCGTATATGCAATTGCCTGTGTTCCGGTCTCATTGAATGCCTCTTCATGATCACAGACATTGTAGATATATCGGGTGATAACCTCGCCATTCCTTTTTCCAGTCATAACGTTGCCGATGACCGTCTTTCCTGTATATTTACTTCCTAACGAAGCTGGTTCAGGAAGCAATGCTTTAAGGAACTTCACCGGAATGATCTTCTGCCCTTCATAGTCGATCTCGTCAATACGTGTCATACCAATGTTTCTGAGCACCCTCAAATGATTGAGATAATTTTCGGAGAAGGTCATCCAGAATCTGGCCCTGTTTAGTCCCTTTATATGGCGAACAAGGGACTCCAATTCTTCATGATAGAGAAGATAACTTTCCTTTGGGCCTACTACCGGATAATCAAAGCTGAAATGGGTACTGCCTTCTTCGATGATGGCAGGTGTCTTGATCCATTTCCCGCCTTCCCAGTGCCTCACTGTTTGTGTTACTTCCCGGATATTGATCTCAGGATTGAAGTTTGTCGCAAAGGCATGGCCATGGCTTCCGGCATTGCAGTCCAGTATGTCCAAAGAATTGATCTCGTCGAAGAGATGCTTCTGCGCGTGGGCCGTAAAGACATTGGTTACGCCGGGATCGAAGCCTGAACCAAGGACCGCCATGGTTTCATTCTGCCTGAATTTCTCCTGGTATGCCCATTGCCAACTGTATTCGAAGTGTGCTTCATCCAATGGTTCGTAATTGGCGGTATCTATGTAATGAACTCCTGTCTGAAGGCAGGCATCCATAATATGCAGGTCCTGATAGGGAAGCGCAAGATTGAGAACAACGTCCGGCTCGGATTTATTTATGAGAGCGGACAGTTCCGTCACATTGTCGGCATCCACCTGTGCTATCTCGATGTCCCTGCCATATCTCCGTTTAATATCGCCTCTGATGGCCTCACACTTGGAGAAGGTCTTACTTACAACCAGTATTTCCGTGAAGACTTGAGGAACCTGCGCGCATTTGTGCGCCGCAACGGTTGCGACGCCCCCTGCCCCGACTATCATTATTCTTCCACGGTTTTTTTTCGTATTCATAAAAGCTCTCCTGGTCAACACATTGCGTGTGTGATATTTTATACTATTTAGCGGGCCAATATCAATTTCCACCAACTGGGGGCTCGCGCTTTTAGCGCCTAATCACATTGTCCATCGGCTTGTGATGCTTCGACGTATGTTACAAGTGCGCCCCTGCCCACCCCACTCTGTCTGCCAAACCACAGAGGTATCAACTGTATGAGACGGTTACCTACGTACGATCAGTTTACCACGAAAGTTGTACTTATATCCGCCGGTAGCAATCATCAAAAATCGTTTTAGCCAGAAACGCACTGATTTCCACAAACATATCCTTATTCCTCGCCATTTTTTAGGGTATTATCCGTTTTTTTCCTCGGTGCCCATAACAAGGAGGCAGGTCTGTCTAGCAAAGCGCAAGCAAATTGTATATTCTGTATATGTGTGCCCGGAGTTGTCCCGGCGTGGGCAAACGACGGTGTGCAGTGGAAAGTCGCAGGTGGGGTGGGCTGGTTTGGTTTGTTGAACGGAGATTATACTTGCGCTATATCGGAGGATAAAAGCCACGACAGAGCACACAGATGCACGTTTCGACTACATACCGTTGGCTAAACACAAAACAAATACAAAGTCACCTTAGTTCATGTCACTTTTTGCTGGCTCCCCGCCAGTCCTTCAAAATTGGTATTTTTGCGCGACATGGTTTGTTCGCATTGATATAACTCAAGAGCGTGTAGATTAACTTGGCGGCAAGAAAATCAGGGGCCTTGGCATCTGAGGGACAAAGCTCGACCACGTCAAACCCGACGATCCGTTTTGACTTCGAAACAGCATAAAGGAGCTTCATTACCTGGTACCAACCTAAACCGCCCGGCTCGGGGGTTCCTGTTGAGGGCATGATGCCCGGATCGAAGACATCAAGATCAATGGTGATGTACACACTATCGCTCAGCAACCGAACTACATTATCTATCCATCTGTCGGAATCATGTATCGTATGCGCAAAAAACATCCTTCTTTTGTCAACACCGGCACGCTCGCAGGCGTCCATGCTGCGTATCCCCACAGAGACAATGTTTCCGGTAAACTCCCGAGCGCGCGCAATGACGCAGGCATGGTTATAACGGCTCCCCTCATATGAGTCGCGTGAGTCGGCATGGGCATCAAGATGCAATATGCTGAGGTCCACATACTGCTTCACATAAGACTTGATAACTCCAATGGAAATCGAGTGTTCACCTCCAAGGGCGACTACAAGCTTGTTGTCTTTAAGATATTGTGAGACTGCCGAATCAGTCTTTTTGATCAACGCAGAAGGGCTGGCGGAACGAATTGGTTTGACAGTATAAATTCCCTTCTTGAAAACCTTGCTGTCGGTCTCTATATCGTAGAATTCAAGATATCGGGAAGCCTCAATTATCGCCGCAGGGCCTTTGTCGGAGCCTTTAAGCCAAGTGCTCGTTTTGTCAAAAGGAATCGGTAGAACGACAGTGTTCGCCGAGGCATAATCAGAATCGTTGTTGGGTTGCCCACAGAAACCAGGGAGATGTTTTGGCATTTCAGTCTATTATGAAGACTGCTGAAGCTAATACAGTGGTCCAGAGACCATCCTTATTTCCCTCTGCCGACTGGCAAATATGTTTTGTTTTGAATATATGACCACTCGCCCTATAAAACTGTTTGCGCTCATCCCATGCCTGGTTCGGATCAAAAGGAACACCGAGTGTCGTTGCAAGCATTGTAGCCGCGAGGTCTTCGGCGTATTCCCCGGAAACAATGGCTTTTTCACCAAAAGCATGGTGTTCGGAGATATAACCGTAGTTAGTAAAATCCTTGGGCATGGCAAAGCCAATTGACGCGGAAATAAGGCGGTTCGGTTCATTTGTCTCATTGCGGGACATTACGCAATATGTAATCTGACCGGCCCTGAGCAGCTTGAGACCGGCAGCTTTTGAAATGATCCTGCACTTGGGCGGGAATATACTCGACACATACACAAGGTTACACTTTTCGATGGCCGCATTTCTTAACGCAACCTCGAAGGATGACAGCTTGTCCTTATGAACGCCTACTCCCTTCGTAAGAAAGACTTTTTTTGGGGTCATTCTCTCGTCCTCCATTCACCTTAATCCCACAAGACAACGGCGGCGAATGCCGCACCAACACTGGCAATTTTATATGAAGCCGAAATAGCCATTATCTCCTTTATTTCCCTGTTCCTCATTGCCATACCCTTTTTCACCATCTTCTTGACCTGTTGCGCTACTTCACTCTCTTCCGCCCTTGCAGAATACTCCATAATCAGCCCGGCACAACTTGTATCCTTCGGTATGCCTACTGCCACAGCGGCAGATATGACTTCCCCGGGAACGTCGCTACAAATAGATGCATAGGCCGTGGGTACGAGGGCGCCCTGCGGCAATGGAACCGGAACCGGCTTAACCTCAACACAGCCAGGCGGAAGAATGCTGCTCATTTTCACCAGGTTGGTGTCCCCAACACCCGAAGCCAGAAGGGCTCCATCAAAGGCATTCAACAATGAAAACCCTTCAGATGAACCACTGACAAGAAAGAATTTTGTGGGTGTCTTAATAATCACTTTGGCCACCTCCACAATTCCTTTCTTTGATAGCCTGCAGATTTGCGGGCAGTTCTTTTCCAAACAAATTCAATCGACATCTTTGTACCTGTCTTAAGGAGAAGTGCCCGGTGCCGATCTTGTCCTTCAAATGCGTGTATTTCCAATGTGTCATAGTGCTACCCTCCCTTAAAATTTTTCTATCCCATTGCGGGATGCTAAAAATTAGGAGGCGAAGATACCCACAGCACCACTGCTTCTTTCGTTCGCCTGTTCGTTATGTAATGCCTTTTTTTTGCCTTAAAGAAGAAACACTCGCTCTTTTTTAACCTATATGTTTTTGCCCCAAGAATGAGATCTATACCTCCTGCCATGACAAAGCCGAACTCCTCCCCCTCGTGGGGCTCTTCCTCGGGGGTCTTCTCTCCTGCGCCAAGCACAAGAAGTGCCGGGTCCATCATCCTGTTCTGGGCCGCAGGAACAAGTATCTGAAACATCTTGACACCCTCAATCTCAAGCTCCACTCGGTCCTCCGGCTCGAAGACGATCTTTTCATCATAGGCCCCATTGAAAAATGCTGAGGGTTTCTCATCAAGGGCATCGAGGATGCCAATAAGGCTCTCCACAGAAAGAGAGGTGTGGTTCCTCTCTACCTGCGATATGAAACCCTTTGTCAAGCTTGCCCTCGTCGCCAGTTCCTCCTGGGTAAGATTCTTTGCCTGTCTCAATGTCTTGATACGGTCGCCTATGCTTGTTTGATCAGTTTTCATAATAACAGTATACACTCACATAAAGTTTACATTATTAAACTATAAATATTATTATTTTTTGTCAAGTAAATTTTTCTTTAACTTCTATGTTCACTATGCTAAACTTATACATTCTGGTACGAAATGCTGGGAAAACAGGCGTTTATAGAGTTTTTCAAGAAAAATAATATTCAATATATCTTCCAATTACCGGGTTTACATACGCTTCCGCTCATTGAGCGATTAACCTATGAGAAGAACATCAGAATAATCACAGGCAGGCACGAATCCAACATAGTATTTATGGCGGACGGGTATGCGAGGACATCGGGGAATCCCGGTGTGCTCATCGTTACCGCAGGGCCCGGACTCGGTAATGTTGTTTCCGGTTGCATGGAGGCCTTTAACGATGACGTGCCGCTTCTGATCATACATATTGATGTGGAAAGGAGCGAAGTAAGCAAAGGCATCCTCCACGGGATAGTGGAACCGGAGAATATTTTCGGCCACTTTACCAAGAATACATATCTGGTGAGTGATGTGGAGGATCTCTCAGCTCTTCTTCAGGACGCATACGAAGAAACGACCTCAGGCCGCAATGGACCAGTTCTCATATCAATCCCACATACCTTTTTTGGAAAGGATATTCCATCCGGGATTTCTTTCATAAAAAGAGAAACCCATGGCCGTGGCCTCAAAGAGGCAGGGAATGAAAAAGAGAAGCTTGATACTTTTCTCAACGCATTTGAAAAACTTCTTCACGACAAAAAGAAACCGATTATCATCGGCGGAAAAGCCTTGATGAGAGAAAAGACACACGTTACCCTTGATGAGATATGCCGTAATTGTTCGATTCCGTTTCTCACAACGACAGGAGGGAAAGGCGCTCTCCGTGAAGACAGCCAATACGCCTTCGGCAATATCATGAGAAAGGGTCTTGTCAGGAATATTCTTACGTCATCAGATGTGACCATCGCTATCGGAACGAGGCTCCGTGACGTCGACGCGAAGAGAAGGGGCGTGAATTTTGAAGAACTGGTGCATATCGATATTGACAATCACTGGATCGATAGGAATTATCCTGCGCGGTTGAAGTTAGCGGGAAATATCGAAGAAGCGCTTCTCGGTATCCAGTGCATCCTGGAAAACAAAATTTTCCAATGGGATCTCAAGAATCTTAAGCGCTTGCAGCAACTGGAAGAACAGGCGCTCGACGTAACCGCTTCCGGATACGCCATAATGAGACTCATAAGGGATTCTATTCCTGAAGATGCGACGATCGTCTGCGACTTGAATATTCCATCTTACTGGTCGGAGTATTATCTCCCGGTATATTTCCAAAACAGCTTTCTTATGCCGCGGGGTGTATCACCTATTTTTTATTCCATACCGGCAGCTATCGGAGCGAAGATCGGCAGACCCGATAGGCCCTGTCTAGCCTTATGCGGCGATGGCGGGGCGCTGCCCGCGATGGCAGAAATCGCCACGATGCAACAGCACAACATTCCACTTGTCATTTTCATTCATAACAATAACAGCTTCGCAATACTGGAAAACGCCATGATCGACCGTTACAGGGTACAGGGGTCCATGAATCTCACGAACCCTGATTTTGTGAGAATCGCCCAAGCTTTCGGCGTCAAAGCAAAACGTACAAAAACCTTAAAAGGACTTGAGAGGATATTCCGTAATGAGGTGACGTGGAATGAGCCCTTTGTTATCGAATTCGTCCACCCCGTTTCCCCACCACCATGGAGAAATACAAACATTGGAGGTCATAAGTAAAGCCACATGACAGTCCATGAAAAAGCCCCTTAAGAAGGTATGTTACGAGCGTCACGTGTGAGACTACTAATGACCGGATTAATAATTCGTGAATTGGAAATTGTATATTGACAAATGTTGTCGGAAAAAGTATGGAGCACCACACACAGCCTACAACACCTTACAGAGCTCAAACAAAACGCTCAGACTATTTCATTTGAATTCTAAATTTCTCCGCAAAGTGGTCCGGATAATAGGAGAGTTTTGCTTCGCGGAGTCCGGAAATACCAAGGTCCTGCTCTCTATTGATGTAAGTAACGTGCTGCCACGCTTTTTCACAGAACTGCTGATTGATAAATGAGTAGAGGTCGGGGATCTCCGGGTCTGCCTTCTCGATATGGATCACCGCGGTGTCATCGTTCAGCTGCTCGCCAATCGTGAAAGCCCCCACCTTCCCCTCGACGACAATTACCCCGCCCTTTACCTGCAATGCGTCATAATGTGTCAATATCTCCTGAATCGCCTCATGTTCGCTGAGAAGGCTCAAATCATCTTCGCACCTGCGCATCTGACACCATTTTTCCTGTAATGCCAGACAGTCCTCAATATGGTGATTCTGAAGGGGTTGGTAAACGCAGGTATGGAAACGGAGGAGCCGGTTAATATGGTTTCTCTTGGATCTAAACTTGTTGCCCGCGAGCTGCACCAGGTCTTCTCTCCGATAGACATAATCAAAATGGTCACGCAAGGGCTCAACAGAAAAACTCTGAAAGTCATTCAATTCAGAAACAAGTCTTTCATCGGCCCTTTCTATCCGTGAACCTTCAATTTTCATTGTATGACGAAGCCACTCCAAAAGGACTACAGCAGCTTCTTTCCGTGGAACAGAACCCATCGGCTGCAACGCGTACATACCGTTGACGCCTTCTTTGGAAATGATAAAAAGCCAATCTTTGTAAAGCGACCACTGAAATCCATAATGCCCGCGCCAGATAAAAAGATTGCTAAAGGTCATTTCAGAGACACTGGGTTTGTAATTCCACAAGACACCGTGGACAAAGTTACGGTCTTCAAGTTCGATGGGTTTAAAATTGGGAAACTGCGGATTTTGCATGGTCATAATTGAATATGAAAATACCATTTTTGTCAAACTGTGTCGCAAATCAAAATCTTTCCGGTAAAAATATGTTACTATACTCTTGGAAAGGACGTTCAATAGTTACCATATGGGGCCGAATTCAAGCAAGATTGACTACATAAAAAGATCGCTATCAAAATACCTCCAGGGAAAAGAAAAACCCCTTAATCTGTCGCTTATCTCTTTTTTTTCACGGGGACATCTTCTCATAGAAGACCTGCCCGGACTCGGAAAAACAACACTCGCGATTGCCATCGCAAAGTCATTGGGCCTTACCTTCGGGAGAATCCAGTGCACAAGCGATCTTCTACCCACGGACATTACTGGTCTGTCGATATACAACAAGACGAGCGGAGAATTCGAATTTCATCCGGGACCCATATTCAATAATATTGTCCTCTGTGATGAAATAAACAGGGCAACACCAAAAACACAGAGCGCTCTTTTGGAAGCGATGGAAGAAAAGCAGGTGACCATCGAAGGAAGGACTTACAAACTTCCTAAATTGTTCAGCGTCATTGCCACCCAGAATCCGACGGAGCAGTTCGGCACATTTCCGCTACCGGAATCACAGCTCGATCGGTTCATGATGAAGATCAGTATCGGTTATCCGTCGACAGACGCGGAAAGAGAAATATTGAAGATAGGTAGCAAACGGGAAGACATATACCTCATCGATCCCGTTGTAAATCAGGACGACGTGGCCATCATACAGGACGATATAACAAAGACCGTTTACATCTCAGACAAAATTCTCGAATATACCTTGTCTATACTCCACGCAACACGAGAGAGCGATTATCTCTCCGCCGGTCTATCGACCCGGGGCGCTCTTACTCTCACAAATACAGCGAAAACAAACGCGTATTTTCATGGAAGAGATTTCGTCATCCCAGAAGATATCAAAGAGCTGGCTGAATATACGATACCTCATCGGGTAATATTCAAAGAGGAATACGAAAACCTCAACAGAAGGGAGGTAATAAGATCCATCATAGACGCAATACCGACACCCCTGTAATAAAGATCTCCAAGATGGGGTTTCTCTACATCATAGTCACCATATTTCTTGGAGTCGCCGCAACGAATACAAACAACAATCTGATCTACATCGTCGTTTCCGTTCTCTTGAGCTTTATGAGCATCTCTGGGATTTTCGGAAAAGCGAATCTTTCCAAAATCGATTTCACCATTGATTTGCCCCAGGAAATCTTTGCGGGCGCTCCGATTCCGTTAAAAATCATCTTGAACAATAAAAGGAAATTCCTGCCTGCTTTTCTTATCCGCGTGAAAACAGACAGATTTGAGGCCTTCTTTCCTTTTACAGATGCACGCTGCGAATCGCCTCTTTATACCAATATCTCTTTTCAAAAAAGAGGGTTGTACACGTTGAAGAATTTCCATATTTATTCCGTGTTTCCCTTTAATTTCTTCACGCGTTTTAAAAGTATCAGCTGTTCCTTTGACTGTATTGTATTTCCTGCATTGAAGCCGTGTGAGCTTTTCACGATCTATCAACAGGAAAAAAAGTGGAAAGGGGAAAGGGTGTCGGACAAGTTAGGGTATGAATCGGACATCGTCTCTATCAGAGAATACGTACGGGGAGACCCCTTCAAATACATACACTGGAAGGCTACGGCAAAGACAGGTAAGCTGAAGACAAAGGAACTCTCTTCTCTTTCGTATCGGCCTATCATCATAGATTTTGAAAAGGTTGCTATCAACAACGTGGAAGAAAAATTGTCCTCACTCGCCTATACGGTCGTTCAACTCTCGAAAAAGGGCATACCCCTCGGCTTAAAAATAAACGGCAGATTTTATCCGCCCGATGTTTCACAAAGTCACAGACTAAAACTTCTCAAAGAACTTGCTTTGTATGGCCTGAATGTAAAAACTGATAACCATGAAACCTATACATCCGATGCATACCAGGGTCATGCATTACGTTGAGGTAATCCGATGGCCGTAACCGTCCTTCGTCAATTCAAAATCCAATCTATTATAAAAGGGTTGACCGCATGCATTGGCGTGCTGTCTTTTTCCGCGCTATCCAGTCACATCAATCTAGAATATTCTCTTTTGTTTCTTTTCCTCTTCGCCGCTTCATTCTACTGTGAATTGAAAGGCATCTCCATATCGAGATGGATACTCACTACCTTTTCGATAGCAGTGATAGCTTTCTTTCTTTTGATTCTCAACAGGGATGACTTTGTGCCCCAGATGCTCGAAGCCTTGCTCATACTGCTCGGTATAAAGTTTCTGGAACTGAAGCAGGTCAGAGATTACGTGCAAATATATGCCATATCGCTTTTTCTTCTTTCGGGTATCGGGCTTTTCGCCCTCGGCACCATTTTTGTGGTTTATCTTCTGATCTTTGTATTTTTCCTGTCCATTTCCAGCATTTTTCTTGCCTATTATGCCCAGGACCCCAGTCTGGAAGTTACACAACAGACGGCAAAAAAAATGGTCCTGAAATGCCTTTGGATACCCGTCCTCGCAATTCCGCTTTCAGTATTAATGTTCATAATACTCCCGAGAACACAGTATCCCCTTCTCGATTTCCTCAATAGACCCAGCGAGGCAAAAACCGGTTTTACCGACAGGGTCAGACTCGGCGAAGTATCCGGGATTCAAGAGGACACGAGCATCATCTTCAGGGCCAATATGGAAAAAATTGCAGAAATGGACCTCTACTGGAGAGGGATCACGCTTGACTATTTTGATGGGACTTCCTGGAAAACGACTGAGAAGAAACCCTTTGTTGAGCCTTCGTCGCATCCGCGTCCGACCGGCAGGATCGTAAGACAGATCATATACCTCGAACCATACCAGAATTCATATCTCTTCGGCCTCGATAAACCTCTCTTCGTATCGCAAAGAAGAGTGAAAAAGCTTGATGATATAACATTTATCGCGCCTATCTCCATTGAACGAAGGATACGCTATGAAGTAACATCGTCCATATCAGATACCATCTATGAGGAATACACCGATGAAGAAAAATATCTGCAGGTGCCCCGTAGTCTGTCCCCAAAAATTATCGAACTCGCTCATAGGCTCACCGCGATGAAAACCCGGGAAGAGGCTATCCAAAATCTCTTCCTATATTTGAACGCCGGGCAATACCAATATTCTCTTGAGGGTCTTCCACTTTCGAAGAACCCCCTTGAAGTTTTTCTCTTTGAATCAAGGTATGGAAACTGTGAATATTTCGCTTCCGCTTTCGCCATAATGCTGAGGATATCAGGAATTCCATCGAGGATTGTCGGAGGCTATCGGGGCGGTTACTATAACGATATGGGGAAATACTATCTGATTCCGCAAAAGAACGCCCACGTCTGGGTCGAAGCGTTTGTACCGCAAAAAGGATGGGTGCGTATGGATCCGACACCGGTATCGGCGGCAACCTTTGCCCTCCCCCTTAAGGGGAATATATTTCTCAAAATGAATATCTTTTTCGATACGATCAATTACTACTGGTACAGCATCGTCATTAACTATAATCTCGAGAAACAAATAACAATTGCGCATACCCTCATAACAGGGATCAAAAGACCCTCCCTGCATCTTTCCATTCAGAGGCGTCAATTGCTGACACCTCTCGTTATCATAATGATGACAGCTTCGACGGTTTTTGCTGCAAGATCGTTTTTCGTCAGCAAGAAAACACCTGAGAAGAAAATACTCTTTCGGTTTTTGAAGAAGATGGAAAAATATGGTTACAGGAAAACCGATTCCCAGGGCCTTGAGGAATTTGTCTCCTCCATTCATGATGAGAAGCTCAAAACCTGTGCCTCCCGTTTTGTGGCTCAATTGGAAACAACGTACTATCACGATAAAAAGCTTGAGAAGCAGGAGATCAATATTCTCAAAAAACTCATTCAACAAATACCTCTTGAAACATAAGGTACCAGCGATGTATAGAGGAAACAGAGCTCCGGCAAGTTTTTATCAGATCCTGTCTGCGATAAGAAAGTTCTTATCACCTTTTGCCCTGTGCCTTTTGTCCTTGACAAGAAAGTGCCCCTTTGCTAACATGAGACTGGTACCGACCACCACAAACTCATATGGTTTACTCCGTTTAGATGACGTTATTTCGCACTTCATTACATAAAGGAGAATGAATGGCGGTAAGAAAAAGTGCCCAGCAATGGTTTTTGGAAGGATACCACTCTCACCTGCTGGAGCAATCTTTCGATAAAGCCATCAAAGCATACAAAACATGCATACAAATCGACGTCGGGTACACAGACGCATATGTCAACCTCGGGCTCATATATATTAAGAGAGAGGAATACGAGAAAGCGCTCAAGTTTTTTGCCAAAGTCGTCCAACTGGAACCGGAAAATATCGAAGCATATAACAATCTCGGGTACGCATACGAAAAAATGGAGCGATTTGGCAGCGCCAAACAGATGTATGAACTTGCCTTAAAACTCAACCCCAAGCACATGGAGTCCTACATTAACCTTGCACATATAGCCGAGTTTCAGGGAGACTACAACGGTGCCATAGAACTCTGGGAAAAGGCGATCAGTATCGAGCCTAACGCCTCCCAACCGCATTTTTATCTTGCTGCAGTCTATGACCGGCATGATATGTTCGATGAAGCCATAGACGAATACAGGAAAGTTCTCAAGATTGATCCTCGCCATCTGAAAGCCCTCAATAATTTGGGACGTCTCCAGATGCAGCAAGGTGAGCACAGAAAAGCCTTTGACTGCTATTCTCAAATTATTCAACTCAACGCCGACAATACCGATGCCTGGAACAACCTTGGTACAATCTATGAAGAACTGGGCAGCATCAAAAATGCTATCTTTGCCTATGGTAAGTCTCTTTCTATCGACAATTATCAGGAAGAAGTCCACTTTAACCTTGCCAGACTTCAATATCTTGAGGATAAATCAGGTGTTGACCCTGTCAAGTTTGAGGAGATTAAGCAAAGATTGCGGTTCGTATTATCGGTCAATCCCAACCATTGGGGCGCCAGACAACTGTTGGAAAAATTGTAGTAGATTGTTTTCTGTGATATTAGTCGTTCGTACTCATCCTCTTGTCTTCGGAACTACTCAAGCCTCTTCATTATCACGCTCAGGATATCGCTCCAGACCGACACCGGATCAACAGTGGGTGAAGCGGTTAGCTGCGGGTTCTTTTCAAGGGTCTGGGCAGCAAGGACTCCGGCAACTTTTCGACGCTGTTCAATGCTCACAGAGTGTGTCTGCTCGATGATGTGCGGCGCTATATCTATTTTGATCTTATGGCCGGCAATGATTGCCATATCTCTATCTTCTTCAGTTTCAGGAGGAATCTCTATGAGTGGATGAACGACTGCCTTTAACTTTGGAGCTTCTTCCCCTGCCTGCGGGAAAAGAACATCAGCGTCCTGCGGGGGAGGTGGAGGTGGTGGAGCTGCCCTTTCGATAATCTTCTCTTCTATTCCTTCGACAACAGGAGCTTCCTTCGGTATTTCAGGCTGAGGTATGCTTGTCTCCATGGGTTGTACGGTCTTTCCTTCAGGCACAGGGCCTGAGAACGTCTCCTGTGGGAGAGGGGGTGGCGCGGCCTTTTCGAAAACAGGCTCCCCAAATTCTTTTTCGATCTCTTCTTCAAATCCTTCGATAACCAGCCCTTCAGCTATTATCTCGGGTTGTGTCAGGATAGGTTCTGCCGGTGGGTAAGTTACAATTATCTCAGGCATAGTCTCAGTAGGTGATGGTGAAGGGGGTGGTGGGGGTGGCACAAAAAAAGGAGCTTCCTTTTTTGCGGGCTCTGAGGTCCTTACGGGCTTTTCTTGTACAAAAGCTTCTCCGGCTGCCTCCTTTTTTGGACCTTGGGGGACGGGCGTTTCCTTCACCCGTCTCCTCTGGACGGCAGGGCCCGTCATTTTGCCAAAACGATCTCCGATCTGCTGTACGACTTCCCCGCTGATTGTATCAAAATTATTCGTCTCGCCAGCCTTGAGGCATAGTTTTGCTATCTTATTGATAAGCCGCGGCACACCATGTTCAGAGAATTTCCAGAGCTGATGTATTGCATCATCAGTAAAAACTTTCTTTGTGGATCCTGCCAGTTTCAATCTTGTTTCAACATATTTTTTAACCAGGTCTTCGCTTTCCATCCGCTCTATTCTGTTATATGTACCGATGCGTTGGTATAGATTCGCACGCTTCGGATGCTCAAGTCTTTTTGCAAACTCCATCTGTCCCGCAAGCACGATGGTAAAGAGGTTTCTATCGTCATCCTGCATGTTTGTAAGAAGTCTTAGGCTCTCAAGATTGGTAGGAGAAATCGCGTTTGCTTCATCAATAAATATGAGCACCTTCTTTCCTTCGTCGGCGGTTGAGAAGAGAAGTTTATTAAAGACCTCGAGAAGTTCTATCCTTCCCTTTACCTCGCATTCTTTGCCAGTAAGTTGCCCGATAATCTCCCTTAGAAGCTGCACAAAGGACATGTCGGGATTTGTTACAAAAGCAATTTTGTATTTTTGGTGATCCAACGAATCAAGGATCATCCTTAAAGATAATGTTTTTCCCAAACCCACATCGCCCACGATGACCGTAAGACATTCGTTACCCTCTTCAATGGCGAAAAGGGTTTCTGCTATTGTATTCTCAACAGATGCGTGCGCTTCAACATACATCGAGGGATCCGGTACGTTATCAAAGGGCGGCTTTTTAAGTCCCCAATAATCAGTATACATGTACATGACCTCCTTCTCTTTGGCAGCGGCACATATTGAAACCGGGCATCATTTTCATAATCATATAACCCCCGAGAGACCTTACATTTGAATAGTGCCGCTCAAATATGCCACAACATCTTCGAGCAAAAAACGCCTCAGGTGTCCCACTTTATAGCTCTTGAGTTCCTTTTCTCTGACAAGCCGATAGAGCATACCCCTGCTGATCTGAAGCATGGTGGCCACATCGTGTACATCGAGCATACGCGTGGTATACACCGGCTTAAAGTGAAAATTAAAGGCGGTCTTTCCATCAAGCGTCTGTTCCATAGACATTTTGACACCATGGTGTTTCCCCGTGAGAAGGTCTTTAATGCAATTCATGGACTGGACAACTTCTGATTGTTGGGGTGTCAACTGTATGGAGAATATCTGTTCTTCATCACCAGCAACCTCTTTAAATATGAGGTGGTCACCGTCATGAATGTTGAAAGTACTGGACAGGCTGGAACTTGGCTCTTTATCTAATTCCTGAACATCCTGCGCCTCAACGACAGTTTCCTTTTCCTGGGTGACTATCGTTGCCGTTGAATCTCGCCCCTGTTCGGTAGGTTTGCTTCTCCTTTTTACAATGCAAAGCTTTTCCATGATTCCCCTTCTCAAACGTTTTTATGGTTCCATGTACTATGATTGCATTTGTTATTCATTTCTTTACTTTTGATATAAACGTTTATAAGCATTTTATACCAATTTACCTCCTATAACAAGCCTTATAACATTAGAACTTATTCTAAAAAATGTGTCAATGAAAAATCATAACTGAGGGTAAAGGGTCTTTTTTTACTCCATTTTCGTGTAGTCCTTTGAAAAACCAGCACATCTTGGGCAGAAACAGGGGTCATGGAGAAAGAGACGGTGGATCTAGGAATACTGTGTTAGTTGCATTTTCTTTGTGACCTGCGTTACACTATTCCGTATAACAACGTGAGGACACCACTATTACTATATCAGGGCTAACCTCAATAGCGTTACCAGTGGCCAGGGAGAAGAAATGGAACCGGTTACCACCGGAAGCGAACACCCATTATTCGAAAAAATAAAGAGAAAAATCATCGGCGCTCCCCGCGATGTAAATGAGCCTTCAATATTTCACAAATTATCCCTCATTCCTATTTTAGCGTGGATAGGGCTCGGAGCAGACGGTCTTTCCTCATCTTCGTACGGCCCCGAAGAAGCCTTCAGGGCGCTTGGCCAACACACGTATCTGGCCATCTTCATCGGTTTGGCAACGGCATTAACTGTCTTTATCATATCATACGCATATAGCCGTATTATTGAGCACTTCCCGAGCGGTGGCGGCGGTTATATCGTTGCCACACACACCATCAACATAAATGTAGGCGTTGTTTCGGGCTGCGCTCTTCTCGTTGACTACATGCTTACCATCACCGTTTCGCTTGTCTCCTGCGGTGATGCCCTTTTTAGCTTTTTGCCCATAACGTATCAAAATTATAAAATATTTTTTGTAGTCTTTTTAATTGTGGCTCTTGTTATTCTCAATTTAAGGGGTGTCAAGGAGTCGGTTTTCTTTCTCGCACCTATCTTTATCGTTTTTGTTGTCACCCATATTCTCCTAATCGGCTATGGGATATTGAGCCAGAGCACAAATCTCGCCCCGGTAGCCCACGGGTTTAACAACAATTTCAGACACGATTTGGGGGCCCTTGGTTTGTTAGGTATCCTCTCTATTTTCCTGAGGGCTTTTTCGCTAGGCGGAGGAACCTATACAGGTCTTGAGGCAGTATCGAACGGCATGCAGATCATGCGGGAGCCAAAGGTACATACGGGAAAACGTACCATGGCATACATGGCGGCATCGCTGGCCTTTACTGCAGGCGGCTTGATTTTCTGCTATTACATTCTTAATATTAAGCCCATCCAGGGCAAAACCATGAATTCGATCCTTGCGGACGGCGTCTTCGGACAATGGCCTCTCGGTTACTACATAGCGCTCGTCACAATCCTGTCGGAAGGAGCTCTCCTTGTCGTAGGAGCCCAAGCGGGGTTCATCGATGGTCCCCGTGTTATGGCCAATATGGCCATCGACTCTTGGTTCCCCCGACGTTTCGCGGCGCTATCAGAGCGGCTTTCCATGCAAAACGGAGTCCTTGTCATGGGGGTAGCGGCTTTGGTGCTCCTGTTCTACACTCACGGCTCAGTCTCTGCCCTCATTGTCATGTATTCAATCAATGTTTTTCTCACCTTTTCCCTTTCACAATTCGGCATGGCAAGGTTTTATGTGAAGAATAAAGAGGTGGACAAAAAATGGAAACAACATATCGTCGTCCATATTATTGGCCTCACACTCTGTCTCACCATACTGGTTATAACGATATATGAGAAGTTTGGAGAAGGCGGCTGGGTAACGCTACTTATAACATCGATGGTCATTGCACTCTGTTATCTTATTCGTGCTCATTACAAAAAGGTACGCATGAGCGTTCGTCAGCTTGAAGAAACACTTTCCGATATCCCTTCAACGGCTCCTTTCAACAATGATCCGGTAAATCCCAAGGACATGACGGCAATTCTCCTCGTGAGTGACTTTAATGGCTTCGGACTCCACACACTTCTTTCGATTGTCAAAAACTTTCCCAATGTATACAAAAACTTTATTTTTGTTTCAGTTGCAGAGGTAGACTCAGGATCATTCAAGGGGATAGCAGAGATAGAGGCCCTGAAGGAATCAGCAAAAAAGGGATTAATGAAATACGTGAAAATAACCCGCTCACATGGTTTTCCGGCAGATTATCGCACAAATATCGCGACTGACGTTGTTGACACTGTGACAGAATTAGTGGAAAAAACAGTCAAGGAGTTTCCCCGCTCGACGGTCTTCACGGGAAAACTTGTATTTAAACACGAAACCCCGTTTCAAAAGATCCTTCATAACGAAACAGCCTATGCAATTCAACGACGGCTTCAATGGAACGGCATCGCAACAGTGATCTTGCCCATCAGGGTGGACCTGTAAGTATTCCCATTCATGGGTGTATGGCATACGTGTTGTCGGCGAGCCTGTGGGGGACTACATTGTGGATATGCATTTCTATTATTCCCGGGGACAACTTTCTTGCATTACCGATAGTGCAACTCGCATTTAACCGTGATATTCCCGGCAATTCTCTTCGCTTCTTCTTCAATGAGCTTATGCTCTTTTACGTTATGGACAACACCTTGCAATAATATCTCTTCACCAACATTCAATACTTCAAGAGTAGGAATTGAGACAGCTGGATTTGTGAGAATTGCTGCGTTAATTTTCGCTGCAATAGCACGCTTTTTCAATTGATTCTCAGCCTGTGTATTCCTAAACTTATCTCTTTTTGCAAGCATCAATTTCAGCATTTCAATGACTTCCTTAACACTTAATGTGCTTATATTGAAGGTAATATCGTAGACTCCCGGATCATTCCAATTTTTTCCGAAGCTTGAGCGTATGAGTTCCTCACTTTCTCTATCGGCTTTTTCAAGGATATTACGAGCCAATTTTGCGTCGACACAGATGAAATCAGCACAGGTCTTGTCTTCTGTAACTTTTTTTAATCTGGCTTCCATAGGAGCAATAATGCGTGTTCTCAGCGTATATGGGATGCCTTCAAGGAGAAAATTCCCGCCCCACCCTATAATAACAGCTTTATCACCAAGTGCACAATCAAGTATATGGCTTCGTGCGAGAGCGATAAACCCTCTGTACTGCCAGTCATATTTTTCCCAGAGCGAGGGTTTACGCTCATCCATTTCCCGTGCTGTTTCCTCCCATAGTGAGCCGTCTTCTTTTAATTCTTGGAGAATCTTCTCTTTATCGAAAAAGTCATACCCCATTTCTTCAGCTATAACTTTACCCACTTGTAAACCTTCGCTTCCCATTTCACGTGATATTGTCAGAATTGCCATAGTAACCTCCTCAATCCAACTTATTCATCATGAGAAACAAGCTTTTCTTTCTCTTCCTCTCTCGCAATCTTCCATCTTACCCACAGTTTTCCAACGACAATAACGGCAATGGCAAAGAATGTCTCAACACCATAAACGAACCATTTAGACGGATGGAGCAAGCGCTCAATAAAGGCATCGCCGATCATCATTTCTCCGCTAACTTTACCCAGTATCGCCGCGCCAAAGTACACAATGATAGGATATTTTTCCATGAGCATGGCAAGAAGATTGCTTGCAAACATCACGAAGAAGATGCTGATCGTAAGACCTATGATAAGGAGGAATAAGTTGCCCTTGGCGGCGCCTGCCACCGCAAGGACGTTGTCTATGGACATTGTCAGATCGGCAACAAGAATGACCCATACCGCGTTTACGATTGATTTAGCTTCCTGTTTTACCTCTTCCTCTCCGGCCCCTTCAATAAAGAGTTTAACTGCAATCCAGAGGATGACGGCGCCACCAACAAATTTGAGAAAGCTGATATTCAAGAGTTTCATCACAAAAAAAGTGAGAATAATTCGAAGCACTACTGCCACAGCTGCCCCAAAAAATATTCCTTTCATGCGCTGCTTATGGGGCAATGTCCTGACTGCCATGGCTATAACGACTGCATTGTCGCCGGAGAGGATAAGGTTAATGACAACAATGCTCAAAAAAGCGAGGAGATATTCCAGGGTAAAGTGTAGTTGTCCTAACATCCCTAGGTCCAAATCTGTTTACCTCCGGTAATTACTAATCCAGCCATCAGTGGTCTCACACGTGACGCTCGCAACACACTTTCATAAAAAACAATTCATAGACTGTCATGTGGCTTTATTTATAATCTCCTTAGTATCTTTGATTAATCAGAATCGTTAATCAAACTCATCCTGAAAATAATGTATAAAAAATATGGCAATCATACAACAAAAAAATGACCGGTAATCAATGATATCTCGTTTCTAAACGCTGTACGTTTCATCAAAGACTCAGAACTATTTGGTATATGGATATTCTTGAAGTGTCTCACAATAGCAACTTTTGTCAATGAGCTATACGGGATACTGCCGGGAAACTCATCACTGTATCTAACTCCTCTCGCGTGTTGCCGAACCTGAAGACCTTTGTGTCCCTCCCATCGATCGTGGTACAATAGCCCATGTTGCTTGTCATGCTGACGTCTACGGCCACGATCAGTGTTTTTTCCTTTACTGTCCTTACCCTTTTTGTCCTCAATCCTCTCATGGTTTTTTCCTCCTTGATTTCTTACGTGAACACGTAGCCGCGGTAAGGAGGATACATAACCTGATTTCCTCTTGTAGTTCAATCGTGAACCACAATATTAGGAAGCTGAAATGGTGTTTTTGGGATTTTTACTGAATATTCACCGTTTCAAACAATATTCAATAATTCTCTAAGCGGTGCTTCGATGTGAGTTTGGGTTGGAGAAAGGTCTCTCAGCTTACTGCTATGGGTGCAATGGAAGAAATTCCGCAAAACATATGGACTGATGCCTAGAACGCAAGCACGAAGGACTACCGCCCCACATGTCTCGTGTCACAGTACTCAAGTCGCATACCGCAAGATTTGTCTTATTTCACAAGACACACATCTGAGGTCGAGGCCATGCGGTTCGCATAGGCATAAACAGACCAACTTTTACGTTCCATTGCACAGCCTCTGAAAAGTGGGTCATGCTCTTCCGTGATCCCAGAAATTATGTCGATGCTACAATTGTAACACTATTTCATCAGCGCCGCGCGAAAATTGAACAGAAATAACAGCCGTTGACGGATGAAAACTTTTTCTGCATCGACAAGAATATCCGGTGCCCCCGACTTCTTGAGCTTTGCATAGCGGTCAAAGCTTTTTTCAAGCAAATAAAGGAATCGACGTAATGACTGTTTCACAAGGTCGGGGTACTGAATCTCTGCTCTGTTTCCTGTTCTCAGTTTCATAAAAGTATACAAAGCAAATCTTATGCCAGAATAATCATCAACATTAAAGGCGACATGTGAACGTAACCGTTGCTGGGAGAATGACCGAGACTGGTGTGAGGGCTGGCATGGAAAGCCTCAAGAAAAACCAGAAGAAGGGTAAGGACGTTTTGAAGGAAAACCCGGTGAGGAACGCTACAGGGATTCAGAACACGGTGAACATGAACACGACAGGAAATAGCTTCTGAACGCTTGACTGACTATTGTTATCCCCCAACCTGTTTGCTGCGCCTTTCCCATGGCGGTTACCACTACAGAATAAAAGCAGACGGTGATGGCATGGCAGTGAGATCAGGCAGGGAAATCCCTTCTTTTTTTGCAGATTCCTGGAGAGAATATCTACCCTCATGGTGGCTTCCTGAAATCGTTGCCTGGCAACCCTTCCGAAACTGTGAAGATTTTCAACGGCATTCGCTAGTGTCCTGTCCCTAACACTTCTGTACACCCTAAACGAATATTGGGAATTGTGTTGCTGACGAAGATAGTGCAAAGCGGAGGAAAGAAAAGTTTCTGAGGCGTAGTCCGGGTGGGGAGGGCCCTCTGGAGCGACTGAAAAAAGCCGTAGGGGCACAGCAGGCATTCCCGACGTAAAGCGCCGAATAGTTACATTCCTTTCCGCGGAGCACGAGTCCGAGGAACCAATGCAATTCCCCGTAAAGCCATTACAAGGGACACTACACTCAATGGTCCAACGATTTTCAACCACGGCTGTCCGTATTGAAACGGAAACAGAATCATGAGATAATGGGGATCACTGGCCGGGACGTAGTGAATTTCAATCTGAGGTGCGATCCGTATGTTCATACTTTCTGTCACCATATTAGCTATCATTCAGGGCCTCTCAGAGCTTTTACCGATATCAAGTTCTGCCCATGTAATCATCGCCGAAAAGATACTTGGTTTGGACCCTACATCGCCGGACATGACCTTGCTTCTGGTGATGCTCCATACGGGTACGATGCTCGCGGTAATTATTTATTTCTGGAAATCTTGGAAACAGGCTTATTTTTCTTCAAGGAAAGAAGCATGGCACTATGGAAGACTCCTCTTTCTCGCAACCGCCATGACAGGTATCATCGGAATGACTATCAAGGTGGCCATCGAACGATATGTGTTCCATAATGCCCCAAAGGCAGAGATCGAACTCCTGTTCGGGAATCTTCCGCTTATTGCGTGTGGGCTAGCTGCTGCCGGAATCCTGATTATCTTGTCTGGCCTCAGGTATCATCGCTTAGTCGATGGCCAAGACGCCTTTGTTCAGACAAAACAGGCAATCTGGATAGGTATCATACAGGGCCTGTGCCTGCCTTTTCGTGGATTCTCTCGTTCCGGTGCAACAATCTCATGTGGGCTCCTCGCTGGTCTATCGAGGCGACCTGTTGAGGAGTTTAGCTTTGCACTCGCCGTTATTCTGACACCACCGGTGGTTATGCGGGAAACGATACGATTAATTGGGTCGCAGCAGGCAACAGCTCCTGGTGTTGGTCCGGTAATGAGTCTATTCTTGCCCGGTGTGCTTGGTCTCGTCTTCAGTTTTTTTTCCGGTCTTTTGGCCCTACGGTGGCTGACTCGTTGGCTTGATCGAGGCAAATGGCATTACTTCGGCTATTACTGCCTATGCGCTGCCGCGGTGGTACTGATATTACATCGTATAGGATATTAGTCCTTCTATTGCCGCGAAAAACGTGCCTCCTCGAGCGCCTGCCCCTTCTCACCTTTCTAAATCAAGGAGCTTTTGTCAGCAAGGAGGAGCATTTTGAAACCTCGGCCGCTTGAAAATTGTTACGATAGGACAGTCGGTTATCCAAACGAAGATTGAGGCTAATGGAACCGTATTTAGATACTATATAACATGACAAAGATGTAGCATAACAGTATAATTTTAATAAGGTACAACAGTTTACCCTCTCCAGTTTGTTAAATCCGTAATGCCTCTATTCAATGCATAATCACGAGTTTCTTCTGCTAACACAAAATAGGATATATTAATTGTCGCCCTAAATTCATGGCCTAAAATAGAGTTCCGTCTTTATTGCAGAGGGTTATATGCAAATTTCATAGACCCATTGATGAAGAAAAGGTTCTTTAACATCACAATAATAAATGAAAGAACAGAAATTAGGCGGTAGATTTAGGTCGCCCCACATCATCATTGACAATCGTAGGAAACACAGGTATTATTTGGAACGTCTGGCAACTGACCAAATAACATTAGATGAAAAGAAAAAAGACAAAAAAAATCAAGGTAGGAAATGTATTCATTGGCGGCGACAGTCCTATCATTGTTCAATCCATGCTGAAAACTGATCCGGAAAATTTTCAGGCTACACTCAATCAAACAAGGGAACTGAAGAAAGCTGGCTGTGAACTGGTACGGATAGCTCTGCCTCAGGAAGAGACCTGTAAAATCATACCTTTTTTGAAAAAGGAAGTGGATATACCGATCATAGGAGATATTCATTTCAATCATAAAATCGCCTTGAAAGCCATGGAGCTGGGCATTGATGCTGTCAGGATTAATCCCGGCACCATCAATGATGTACGCAAGGTTCAGGAAGTGGCCCATATGGCAAAGGCAACAAAAACACCTGTCAGGATAGGTATGAATATTGCCTCCCTGGAAAAAAGAATTCTCAAGAAATATAAGAGGCCTAGTGCCGACGCAATGGTCGAGAGCGCGCTTTACTATACCCATCTTTTCGAAGATGCCGGGTGGACCGAACTAAAAATTTCTTTGAAGGCCTCTGAGATTTTTCAAACAATAGATGCATACAAAAAGTTTTCAAAGCAGTCCCAGTATCCCCTCCACATAGGTATTACCGAGGCAGGTCCAATATTCTCCGGGGCCATCAAGTCAGCAATCGGCATCGGTATTCTCTTACATGAAGGGATTGGAGATACTGTCAGGGTTTCGCTCACCGGTAATCCTGTCTACGAAGTCGTGGCTGCGTATCATATCTTGCGGGACTTGGGTCTTCGAAGAAGAGGGATCAATATCATATCATGTCCCACCTGTGGCAGATGTAAGACCAATCTCATGCCGATAGTCGAAGAATTCGAAAAAGACGTGGCCCATTTTGATGCCTATCTCAACGTCGCCATCATGGGTTGCGAGGTCAACGGTCCCGGTGAGGCAAAAGAGGCAGATATCGGCATCGCCTTCGGTGCGAACAAAGCGATCCTTTTTAAAAAAGGAGCTGTCGTAAAAACAGGCATATCCAGGGAACTGGCGAAAAACGTCCTCAAAGAAGAAATCCATAATATGATAGCCTGAAAAAAGTTCCTAACTACACACGGAACAACAAAGAGGGTCCTAACTATCAGCCGTTTTTCTCACATGGATGATTCGCTGGATCACCGTTACGTGAGTCAAGATGGCAAGAACAAAAACCACGTAAGGTAACAACTGGTGGAAAAAAAGGCCTATTAGCAAAAGTATTATCCGCTCCGGTCTCTCCAGTAGACCTGATTTACACTGAATAGAAGCCGCTTCAGCCCTTGCCCTTGCATAGGGTATAATGGCAATGCCTATTGTTGCCACGAAGGTCATGAAGGCATCTCGCACGGAACCCTGTGACATAAAAAAAACGAAGATACCACCTATGACACAGAGATCAGTATACCGATCCAGAACAGAATCGAGAAAACCTCCGAATCTCGTGACAGTGTTTGTACCCCGCGCAAGGGCACCATCGAGGATATCAAAAAAACCTGATATGAGAAGCGCCAGGGCGCCAAAAACGAACCATCCGAAAGCAATACAGACCGATGAAACAAATCCAAAAACTGTTCCCAATACAGTGAGAACATTGGGGCGTACGATCTTATTCCTAAAAAAGAAATGATAAATCTTAAGTATGAATGGATCGAGAGAGTGACCTATTTTCAAGCTTATCACGGGCGCCTATCTATTATGGGGATTCGCGTCGCCTCCTCCACCGGCATAGCCTGATGGAGCCTCCCTTTGTCGCTCACTTTGTGACCTAAGGGGCTCATGTCGGCTACCCGCAGGGGTGGTCGTCCCATTCGTCTATACCTCAAACCGCATATCGCAGGGTACGTCCATAGGTCTTTTCTTTAATCCATTGTTGTATCGTGCAGCTTGTAACCTGTGGCTATTCAAGAAGCACAGGCCTACCTTTCCCTCTCGCCCCGTATAAATTCCTCCACCATGGTGCGGGCAATCTCATCAGGATACTGCCGTATAGGATGTTTCATGGTGTACGCAGAGATGGATTCAAGGACGCCGCCAATATGTCTGTCACGGGCCACCCTGCAGCATCGGATCGCATCAATCATACATCCCGCGCTGTTCGGCGAATCTTCCACAGAGAGCCTCAGCTCAAGATCAATAGGTATGTCACCGAAAATCCTTCCTTCTAAACGCATAAAACAGACCTTGTTATCTTTCTGCCATGGCACATAATCAGAGGGACCAATATGGATATTCTCAGGAAGCAGGGGCATGTCGAGCATTGATTGCACGGCCTCTGTCTTTGAAATTTTCTTTGAAACGAGACGCTCTCTGTTCAGCATATTCAGAAAATCTGTATTCCCTCCGGTATTCAACTGATAGGTTCTGTCTATTGCAACGCCCCTGTCATGGAACAACTTTACAAGAGTCCTGTGAATAATAGTAGCCCCAATCTGCGATTTCACATCATCGCCGACGATAGGGATCTTTTTCTGTTTGAATCTTTTTACCCATTCATTATCGGATGCAATAAAAACAGGAATACAGTTAATGAAGCTGACACCGCTTTCAAGACAACACTGGGCATAGTATCTGGCTGCTTTTTCAGAGCCCACAGGCAGATAATCGATGAGGATCTCAACATCTCTTTCTTTAAGCGTCCTCACTACATCGCATGGCTTTTCCTTCGAAACGATGAATGTTCGTTCAGGAGGATACTGCCTCATGTGAGGCGAAACTCCGTCAAGGATACGCCCCATCGATACGAGTACATTTGACGGCGGGGAATCCTTCTCGATTGTTTTCGTGCAATTAGGCCAAGAAAAGATCGCTTCCTCGACCGGCTTCCCAACCTTTCTCTTGTCAACATCGAAGGCTGCAACTATCCTGATATCTGCTGGTTTGTAGTCACATATATCGTAGTGCATAAGGCCAATGGCTTCTTTTTGCCTCTTGGCGTAATAGTGTAACCCTTGAATAAGCGAACTTGCGCAGTTACCAATGCCCACAACTGCAACACGAATTTCTCGCATTATCGTCCCTCGTGAATTTTTTTACTTTTAAGCTATTTGTCATGAAAAGTCAAAAGAAAACGATATTTCATTTACGGTAACGCTCCATACCTTCTTCATAAAGGTCATTCCCATAGATATCATTTATGACGAAAAGCGGCATGTCCCTGATCCCAAGTTTTACAACGGCTTCAGGCCCAATGTCTCCATAAGCAATAATCTCCGAAGAAACGACGCTTCGAGATAAAAGTGCACCGGCACCGCCTGTCGCCCCGAAATATACTGCCCTAAATTCTTGTAAGGCTTCTTTTACGGCAGGAGAGCGCCGGCCTTTTCCGATCATCCCCTTTAAACCCAGCGCCAGTAATTGCGGCGTGTATACGTCCATTCTCGAACTGGTCGTGGGACCGCATGCACCAATAACTTTTCCGGGAGGCGCAGGTGAAGGACCACAGTAGTAAATGATCTGGTTTCTTATTTCAAAAGGTAAACCATTGCCTGTTCTCAACGTATCCATAAATCTTTTATGTGCAGTATCCCGCGCAGTATAAACATAACCACTCAGGAGCACCTTTTCGCCGGTCTTGAGTTCTCTTACAATGTCATCGTTCAACGGGGTCGAAATTTTTTTTAACTCCACAATTAATTCACCTCTTTATAAACGAGCAGTATAGGAAGTACGCACATGCAAGGTACTCATATCGTGACCTCTTTCAAGCGATGCGCATGGCATTGCATGTTTACGGCGACAGGGAGCGAAGCAATATGACAGGGCATCATCTCGATATGGATATCCAGTGCTGTAACGGTTCCCCCGTAACCCTGTGGTCCAATGCCTGTTTTGTTAATTTCTTCGAGCATCTCTGTTTCGAAGGCGGCAATATCACTGTCCTCATGTCGAACACCCAGCGTCTTCATCAATGCTTCTTTTGAAAGCCGGGCTGCAGTCTCCAGATTACCGCCGATACCCACGCCCACAATGATCGGTGGACAGGGATTCGGCCCGCCTCTTTTCACCATTTCAAGAATGAACCTTTTGACCCCTTCTTTTCCCTCTGCGGGGGTGAGCATCCTGACCTCACCATAATTTTCGCTGCCGCCGCCCTTTGGCATGGCAATGATTTTTACTATATCACCGGGAACAAGCCTGGTGTGTATGATAGGCGGCGTATTGTCGCCGGTATTTTTTCTTGTAAAAGGGTGGCAGCATGATTTTCGAAGATACCCCCTTTCGTAGGCCCTTCTCACTCCTTCGGAAATAGCGTCATAAAGACTGCCGCCGGTAATATGAACATCCTGGCCTATCTCGACAAATGTTACGGCAATACCGGTATCCTGACAGACAGGCAGCTTTTCCTGCTTTGCGATTGCTGCGTTCTTTATGAGCTCTCTCAGAACCTCCTTTCCTTGGAATGATTCTTCCCTTTCGATTGCACCGCCAATTGCATCAAGGACGTTTTGGGAGAGATTGACATTAGCCTCGATGAAGAGGGTTTCAACGGCTGAAATGATTTTTTCAACGCGAATCTCCCGCATGACTCACTCCGTATAGGGGGCAATAATACCTTTTTCCATGAGAAGCCCCACTTCGTCTCTTGCCCTCTTTATCCTGGTCTCAGCCATAACGAAGAGTTCTTTTTCGCTCATTTTCAAACGCGCCACTCCCTGTTCCATGGCCTTTTTGGCAACAGCAACGGCTTCTCTCGGGAAGACTTCCCACTCATCCATGGTGGGGAGGAGGTAATCTTCAAGCAGACCTTTGTCCTCGGCACATTGAGCCAATGCATAGGCGGCGGCAATGCACATTTCGTCGGTAATGGTTCGCGCCATGACATCGAGGGTCCCTCGGAATATTGCCGGAAAACCTACTGAGTTGTTGACTTGATTGGGAAAATCACTCCTGCCAGTGGCGACTATCCGCGCACCCGCCTCTTTTGCATCCCAGGGCCACATTTCAGGTATGGGATTGGCGCAGATAAAGACGATTGCATTGTCTGCCATAGCGCTTACCCAGGCCTTTTCAATGACGTCCGGCCCCGGTTTTGAGAGCGCGATAACGACATCCTGGCCTTTCATTGCTTCGGCGATGCCGCCATCTCTATTTTCACCGTTTGTCATTTGACATAACTCCAGCTTTTCCTTTCGAGCAGGTTCGATGTCATCCCTTTTTCTGTTGAGGATACCCTTACTGTCAACAACAATGATCTTCTTGGGATCAGCTCCTGCCTTGACAAGCATTTTTACGATGCATACATTGGCAGCGCCTATGCCGATCATGGTAACCTTCGCGTCGTCAATCTTCTTTTTGACAATCTTTAAGGCATTGATAAGCCCTGCGAGCGTAACTGCCGCGGTTCCCTGCTGATCGTCATGCCATACTGGGATCGGTGCCTCGGCGCGTAACCGTTCGAGGATGTAGAAACATTTCGGGTTCTCTATGTCCTCCAAGTTGATACCGCCAAAGACGGGCGATATGATCTTCACAGTCCGAATTATCTCATCAGGGTCCTTTGTATCCAGGCATATCGGGAATGCGTCGACTCCACCGAGATACTTAAAAAGCAGCGCCTTCCCTTCCATAACAGGCAATCCGGCCATCGGGCCAATGTCACCCAACCCAAGCACTCGCGTTCCATCGGAAACAATTCCAACCATATTGGCTTTGTTCGTGTAGTCAAAGACCTTTTCCGGATTACGATAGATTTCCATACATGGTTCCGCCACTCCGGGCGTATACCAGATGGCGAAGTCCTGAATGTCCCTGATGACGCACTTTGGTGTAATTTCTATTTTTCCTCTGTAGTATGGGTGCATTTTGAGTGCATCCCGAGCTGGTTTCCTTGCCTTTTCGAGAAGTTCTTCTTTCGTATCCTTTGAATCTTTCAAAAACGCCTCCTTGATATTTTGTAAGAATTTCTCGAACATTGTAAAAGAATTCCGATAAAAAGAAAAGAAAAACTAATTGTTTTGGGTCCCTGAACCTTTTCGGCAGGCCAAATCGGCCCAGAGCGACAAATATCCTGATCTTCATAAGACAGTCATTGACAAAGCATGCCTAAATCGTTTATTTTATATACAAAATAATGGGCCTATAGCTCAGCTGGAAGAGCCACCGGCTCATAACCGGTAGGTCCCTGGTTCGAACCCAGGTGGGCCCATATAAAAATGATATGAAAAAAAGAAATTTATGCACGAAAGAACGACCAAACTCGAATAAAGGGGGTGCGCCATACGGTACACCCCCTTCAAATTTTTGGAGGGCATGGCGTGGAGCAAGAGTTAAACACTATCTATGAAGCACAAAAAATAGAATTACAAATAACAGAAAACGAGCGTAAATTGCTTTTGGCCCCAAAGACAATACAGGCCATGGATGATGACTTGAACAAAATAAGAACGAAACTGGAAAAGGAAAAAGAGATCATCGAGGAGCTTGAAAAAGAACGCAGAAAGAAAGAAAAAGAGCTGGAAGTCGATAGAGATAAAATTAAAAAGCTCGAAGCTAAACTCTACGAAGTAAAAACAAATAGAGAATACCAGGCCATGTTGAAAGAGGTCGAAACAGTTAAAGCGGCCAACGACCAGATCGAAGAAGATGTCCTTGTCTTAATGGATAAAGTCGAGGATTTAAAAAAGGACCAAGTTTCGTCAATATCACACCTCAAGAAAAGAGAAAGAGAAATCGAAGCTGAAAAGAATAAGATTGAAAAAGAAATCCAATCCATGGACAAGATTATAGAGAAGCTTAAAACCGAGAGAGATAACCTCTTGTCGGTCGTAAGCGATCGACTGAGGTCCACCTACAGGGTACTTACTGAAAGGAGAAATGGCGTCGCAGTTGTGAATGTTAAGGGTGGCGTGTGTCTCGGTTGCTATATGAATATACCCCCTCAACTCTTCATTGAAGTCACGAAGAACAAGCAGCTCATCCAGTGTCCCAGCTGCAACAGAATACTTTATTTCACAGAAAACGAGTAATGGTGTGGCAAATTTACGTAGACGGGGCTTCTTCAGGTAATCCGGGAGATTCCGGCGCGGGAATCCTTATCTCTGACGGTGACGGAAATGAGGTCTTTCGAGACAGCGTCTCTTTAGGAACAATGACAAACAACATGGCCGAATATGAGGCGTTGCTGCGAGGCTTACAGAAAGCCATAGAATACGGCGTAAAGGATGCCATCGCATATACCGATTCTCTCCTTGTAGCAAACCAGGTAATGGGCGCATACAAAATAAATAACAACAGATTGAGGCAATACGCGGCACAGGTAAAAAAAATCATGAGCAATTTCGATCATTTTACAATACAATACATACCGAGGGAGCAAAATAGAATTGCCGATAAGCTGGCAAAGAATGGAATAAAAAAGGGGTAGACGGGTGGTCGCGGGTGAAAACCTGAGGAAAGTCCGGGCATCAAAGGGCAGAATGGTTCTTAACGAGAACTGGGGGCAACCCTAAGGAAAGTGCAACAGAAAACACACCGCCTCGCGTCAAGCGGGGTAAGGGTGAAAAGGTGAGGTAAGAGCTCACCAGCGTTCGGGTGACCGGGCGGCTTGGCAAACCCCATTCGATGCAAGGCCAAAGAGGGTGCTGCCGAAAGGCAGTGAGGATGGCCCGTCCTGAACCCGGGTAGGCCGCATAAGGTTCAAGGCAACCTGAATCTTCAGAGGAATGATCACCGTCCCGTTCTTACGGGAAACAGGACCCGGCTTACAGTCTGCCCCTTTTTTGTATATAATGAACTAATGTCAAATCACAACTGACCAAGGGGCAAAAAGCTCGGTTTTTAATGTTGCAATTTGGCCATTGATAGTGCTCTTTTTGTTTGGTTATCGTAACTTGGTTGTGTCTTATTTTCTCTCGCCAAGGAGTTCACCATGGCTATCTTTGTCATCGCAGGTATGCGGGCATCAGGAAAGAATACCGCACGAATATACGCAGAGAACAATAACATCCCCTATTCTGCCACAGGAGACATTGTCCCCAAGGGAGTAAAGAAACAGAGCCTCGCACCCAATGCGGAAGATACAGAGGAAATCTCAACAAATCTGAAGGGCAATAATGGAATGGGTGTCACACGGATCTCGCTCTCTAATGCCCTTGCGTCCCCTAATGATATTGTCTTTATGGAAGGAATAAGTTCATGGCCCAAAGTTGAACTGATCCGCAAAGAGGCCGACTGTTTCGTTGTTACATTTGTTGCCCCGCGAGAATTGAGGCGTGACCGGATGGTGTCGGGCGGTAGGGCGGATCACACCCCTTTGGCTCTCGAAGGGAGGGGTCTGCGGGAAATGGCCCATGGCACGGCAATACCTATCGCACGTGCCGATGCCTACACCCTCAACACAGGAACCATGGATGAGGCTATGGCCGATCTCGATACGATTGTCAAACCATCTCGCACAGGCGGGCCAGAAACCAAATCTCAAAAAAATCAATTCAGCTCATGACAAAAGATCGACAAATAAAGCAAATCATGGCTCTTCTCATTCTTTCCTATGCCGTTCTCTTTTACGGCATCGGTGATTATTCCCTGAAGGAACCCGATGAAGGACGATACGCAGAGATACCGCGGGAGATGAATGAACTCCATGACTACACGGTCCCGCACCTTGATTACGTAAGATATCTCGAGAAACCACCGCTTCTTTATTGGGTTGATGCATTATCATTTAAACTCTTGGGCGCAAACGAATGGGCCTTCAGATTTCCGAACGCCCTCTGCGCTTTCCTCTGTGTTCTTTTTCTCTATATCTTTGTTCGCCGATGGTTCAGTGAAAAGTTAGCGTTTTTGTCCTCTGTTACGCTCATAACTTCCTTCGGTTTTTTTGCCATGGCACGAATCGTTACGACGGACATGCTCTTTACGCTATGGCTGTTCCTCTCGCTCCTCTTCTTCTATGGATTCTACAAGGAAAAAAAACCATTTTTTATCTATCTCTTTTACGTGACAATTGGCGCCGCTACCCTCGCAAAGGGGCCTGCAGCCCTCATACTTCTTGGTGGTACGATCCTCATATTCCTCCTCACGGAACATAATTTTTACTTCATTACCGAGATGAAACTGATAAGAGGCCTAGTAATCTATTTCATCATTACACTCCCCTGGATTATCGCCATATCACTGCGGGAAAAGGAATTCCTCTATTTCTTTTTTGTGGATCAGCATGTCCTCAGGTTCCTTACATCGAAACATAACAGAACAGGCCCTATTTATTATTTTTTTCCGGTTCTTTTCGGAGGCATGTTCCCCTGGTCAATCTTCATTCCGAGGGCAATAGTACACATCTGGAAAAACAAAGACCTGCGGCTCATGCTCATCTGGGTCTTTGTCGTGTTTGCCTTCTTCAGCATTTCCGGTTCAAAATTGCCTCCTTATATCCTGCCCCTATTTCCTCCGCTTGCCATTATCCTCACCCATTTCTTTTATAACAAATGGGAATCGTACGCGAACAGAAAAGCAGAAGGTCTTGTTTATATCATCATCTTTCTCATATCAGCACTGGCGGCGTTACTCGCACAAGTTCCTCCCCTCAATGCCTACATCTTGAATATGTCCGGCGACGCACCCGCAATCATGAAAGACCTTCGCCTTTTTTCCCTATGGATTTCCCTTTCTTCTGTTATCATGGTCTTCATGATCTTCTTCAAAAGGTTCGCCAGATATTCTTGGACTTTTATCCTCTTGTCATCTTTTTCCCTTGCTATCATGCTTGGGATACTCTTCAATTTAAATGTTGTCGACAGGCTCAATACCGCAAAAGACCTCGCATTGATGATCAACCAGGAAAAAACACAGGCAGACTATATTATCAACTATTCATCCTATGACCAGACCCTTCCTTTCTACATGAAACGGAGCATCACGGTGGTGTCCTATACGGGCGAGCTTGAATTGGGAGCAAGATATCCGGACGCAAAGAACATCTTTATGAGTGATGAAGACTTCTCCAAACTCATCTCATCGGAAAAGAAGGTCCTCCTCGTGACAAAGCAAACGAGGATCAAAAACCTGCAAGGGCGCTTCCCCGGACGGATCCATTTGCGCGGCTGTCAGAACGATAGGTGCCTTCTTGCAAATTACTGAGATGCGATCAAGGGCAAGCATGGAAATGATCTTGGTTATTGCGCTATCAATCTCATTTCTTTGTGTATCTCCTTGCCAGCTCAAGGCCAATGAACCCACAAAACTCACAATGCTCCGAAAAAACCTTTCCCAGATAGTGAAAGATAAGGCATTTGAGTCCGCCCATGTGGGTATTGCCATCGAGTCGGTAAGAACAGCTGAGCCGCTGTTTAAATACAATTCTAAGCAGCGTTTCACTCCGGCATCAAACCTGAAACTCTTTACCTCTGCCGCAGCCCTTTTATCTCTCTCGCCTGACTTCACCTATGAGACGAAAGTCGTGACCAACGGAACGATTGCATCGGGGATTCTCAAGGGAGACCTGATCATTGTTGCCTCCGGTGACCCGACTATCTCCGGATATTTCAACAATAGCAACCCAACAGAGGTTTTTGAAGAGTGGGCCGAGACACTCATAAAAAAGGGTATCACACAAATCACAGGGGATGTTATCGTTGACAATTCATATTTTAACGACAGCCCCTTTGGTAAGGGCTGGCGCTGGGATGACATGGATCGCTGCTATTCGGTACCGAAGGATGCCTTTTCGTTCAATAATAACTGCATTGCTTTCACGATATCTCCGGGGAACAAGCCAGGCGCTCCCGCAAAGATAGAGATCGAGCCGAATACCGCTTATATTACGATCCTGGGCAGCATTGTGACCGGTAATTCAAATTCAGATGTTGACATCACAGCGGAACACACTAACAACCCAAATATTATTGTCATATCGGGAACAATTCCCATCAGTCGTGGAAGCCACGTCAAATATATGCCTGTAGAAAATCCGGCGGAGTTTGGTGCCATTGTCTTCAAGGAAACACTCATCAGTAAAGGTGTAGCTGCCAATGGAAGAATATTTTGTACGCGCGGAGGTTGCACTCAGAGGAAGGATTTGAGCGCCTTGTCCGCTGACAAATATCAGTCTTCCCTGAGCACGCTTGCCATATATCGTTCACCGAAATTGTCTGAAATCATGAAGGTCATAAACAAAATCAGCAATAATTTGTATACCGAGCAATTGTTCCTTACCCTTGCTAAGGCAAACCAAAAGGAAGGGAATTCAGAACAAGCAGCACAGACTGTCCGGAAAGTCCTCACTAAAGCCGGGTTCAATTCGGAAGGGTTCTACATGGTGGACGGTTCAGGTCTTTCACGCTTGAATCTCATCACGCCAGAACAAACCGTCCAGTTGCTTGAGATCATGGCTAAGAACCCCTATTTCGATACCTTCTACGAATCTCTTGCCACTCCTGGCACAGAGGGAACTTTGAAAAATTGGCCAGAAGAAACATCCAAGGGCGCTCCTATCCGCGCAAAGACAGGAACTATGCTACACGTGAGAAATCTCTCCGGATATGTGACGACAACGGACGGCGAATTGCTTGCCTTCTCATTCCTCTGTAACAATCACAACAGCACAAGAACAGCTATCGATGGCCTTTATAATCGTATCCTTCTAAGGCTCGCCAGCTTTTCCCGCAAATAGAATCTGGATACGAGCACGAAAACGATACTTTTCTCCTGCACTCACAGTCAGGTTCTTCCCATATAAAGATCGTAAAGGGCTTTCCCTGCAAAAAAGTCAGCCCAGGCGATACCAATATCAGGCAGCAAGGAATTCATGATCCACTGGGCTGGCGGGATATTCTTCGCCATGAAACCCGCGATGCTGAAATGAGCCATCAATATGGTGCCCAATATGACCATAAGACCATTGAGCAGGTACCCGTAAGCACATGTCTTTTTAAACAGGAAAAGAGCAGTCACGAGAAACACATTAATGAGAGGCAGAATATTGGAAAGAAAATAGGTCCCGCTAAAATGAAACGACCCTGGGTCAATTTTGTCGGCCACCATAAAGTGATGTATTCTGAAGTGCAGCATAAAGCCCCCCAAAGCCAGAAGAAATAGGATAAAAATCAGAGATCTTCTTATCATGGCTTCCATCCTTTAAAAAAACTTGACCGCGTGTCCGAGATAGAGTGTGAAACCTATGGCAAAAATGTGCAGAATCCACCATCCCGGTTTAAACCTCATAAAATACCGTATCATGTCACCTCCACAATAAATGGCCGATTGTGTAAACTGCTGATATCCCAACCAGATGAATAATCCACCAAAGCGGCCTCAAAAAGCCGGTCTTGACCCACAGACTTCCATATTTCATGTTTCGTACCCCCTTTTTGCACTCTATACGCGGTATTCTTTCTTGCTGTCGCCTAACTTCATAACCCCGTCCTGATAGTGAAACATAAGTCATCGTCAGCATGACTTTCAAGACCATGAGACATGATCGCTTGATGCCTTTGCCAAAGGACAATCGACATAGGAAAGCCCTCGCGGGCTTTCCCTGTCGTACCTCCGTACGTATGGCTTCGTATAATATAGCGTCCGCAGATGAAACTGGAAGAATCCTGGTATATATGTTAGGGCCATCGAACGAAGGTTCCGGTGTACTTTGTGCGCGTAAGCTGGGATATTGCCCTCTTAGCGCGAGTCTTCATGGTAGAACGCTTCTGATCATCCAAATCTGTGGCTTACGCCATATCCACCAGTGGGGAACCTCCACTCGATATTGAGATGGGGACAGCCGATGCGACAGGAACCGCATTCAAGACATCCTTCGTAAGAGATGCTGATCCGGTCTTTTTCGAGCCTATAGACATTCGCGGGGCAAAAGTAGAGACATGGCTGGTTCTCACATGTATCCATGCAGGTCCGGTTATCGACAATCCGAATATGAGGTTCCTCATCCACACGAAAACGGTCCAGAAAAAGTTTGTCTTCAACCTTAACGCTCATTTTACACTCCTCCATCCATCCCACAGAATCCACGCCAGCTTTATCGGAGAGATTTCTTGTTTTATTTTCTTCCAGATGTCCTTCTGTTTCTTTTTTTTGGGTGTGCCATCCACTGTAAGCATCCTGCGGGCCGCGAAGCCCCAAAGCCCGGGAAGAAGGGTAAAGAGTTCGTGATGCCTGAGGCGGAATCCGTTGAAACCCCGATATTTCTTCAGGTCAGCCATGATATAGGAGTTCCGCAACCGGGAGGCATAGCCCTTAAGACCATTGTCTGTGAAATCACCCTTGCCGAAGGCTTCTATAATGGCCTCCGCCGCAAACCGACCTGATGTCATTGCCATGTTGGAGCCTTCACGATGGAGGGCGTTGAATAGCATGCCAGAATCTCCAACGATGAGGAACCCGTCACCACAGAGCCGAGGAATGGAGTCATAGCCGCCCTCTGCAATCCAATGGGCCATATATTCCTTTGGTTGACCGCCCTTTATCAGAGGGGCCACCATGGGATGTGATTTGAATTCTTCCAGCATTTCGTAAGGCTTTATTTTCTTTTCCATGAAATCGGAAAGGTTGGCTCCGATACAGACAGAGAGAGACTTCTTGTTTGTATAGATTACCGCGATGCCGTCCATGCCGCCGGTCACCTCTCCCATAATTTCAGTAGTTACGCCTTGGCCAGTCTCCACGCCGAACCTTTCATTGATCATCTCCTCAGACAGTTCGATGACCTCTTTTATCGCCAGGGCGATATCATGAGGGCGTGGTTCAGGACGAAATCCTGTTCTTGCGGCAAGAGCGGAATTGATCCCATCGGCAAGTAACACCACCTTTGCATGTACATCTCCACCGAGGCGGTCCGTGCTTACACCGATGACGCGATTGCCGCTGTCTCTCAGTAAATTCGTGGCCACAGTGCTTGAAACAACAAGCGCCCCCTTTGCTTGTGCTTCACCCGCGAACCACCGGTCGAACTTTGCCCGCCCCACGGTAAAAGAGTTGAATGGTCTTTGGTCGTAGAATGTTTTGTCCCTGAAGGCCATGCTGTATCCTCCATCTCTAGAGAAATACCCGAGTCGTGATTCAACAATGTTGCGTTCAACAGGACAATTCCTCATCATGAAATCCGGGATAATCTCTGCCAGATCATGGCCGTAAAGAACGCCACCGGAAATATTTTTCGCTCCTGGGTATTCTCCCCGTTCAAAAACGATGGTCTTAACCCCTTTGCCGGCAAGGACATATGCCGCTGAAATACCTGCCGGTCCCGCTCCTACAATAGCTACATCAAATTTTTCTCGCATATCGCTAACCTGATTCAACCTCTTTTACTCGCTTCCGTAACTCCTCAATCAAGATGGGTACCACCCTCTTGTAATCACCTATGATGCCTGCATTGGCAATGTTAAAGATGGGGGCCTTCGGATCAGAATTGACGGCAACGATCTTCGCTGAGCCCTGCATGCCGACGAGATGCTGGACAGCCCCTGAGACCCCGATGGCAAGATAGAGGTCCGGTGCCACGGTTTTCCCTGTCTGCCCGACCTGGCGCTCATAGGGCATCAAACCCGCTTCCACCACGGGTCTCGAACAGGCCACAACTCCCCCCACCAGATCAGCAAGCTCTTTCAGCATTGGCACGGCCTCAGAATCACAGGCTCCTTTTCCTGCAACTACGAGCGCAGGAAACCGTGTAATGTCGTAAGCGTCCGCATCGGTCACATCCCTGATAAAATCGATAATCTCAGGAAGTGCGCCCTGAGGAGGCACGTATGGGTATGAGTACATATTTCCTGTTCTGGTACTGTCTTTCGAATGAAGCTTAAAGACCTTTGGCCGGACGGTACTCATTTGAGGACGATGGTGTTCACAAAAGATCGTGGCCATGATGTTGCCGCCGAAGGTCGGCCTCGTCATGAGAAGTATCTTCTTCTTTTCATCGATATCGAGTGCCGTGCAATCCGCCGTGAGCCCTGTTTCAATCAGTGTCGCCACGATGCTCGCCAGGTCGCGGCCCGTCGGAGTGGCCCCGATAAGCACGATTTCCGGCTTCACTTTCCGGCAGAGATCAGCAAGCGCCTTTCCATAAGGCTTTGAAAGGTAGGTTTTAAGAGATGGATCATTTATGATATGGACCTCGTCGCACCCATAGGCGATTGCTTCCTCGGCGATGCAGTGGGTCTCGTGTCCAAGAAGAAAGCCCATCACCTTCGTCTGTAATTTCTCTGCCAGTTCCCGTGCTTTACCGGCCAACTCCCATGAAACCGTTGCCCCTTGTCGATTGAAGACTTCAACAAAAATAGCGACACCCCGATAATCAGCAAAAGCACCTTTTGACGCTTCTTTGGTCTTCTGCATCGTTCCCTTACGCCGTATCTTTTCAAACTTCACTGCATCCACCGGACAGACATCGAGACACTTACCGCATCCGATGCAAACTTCGGGGTCGACAAGGGCAACACCCCCTGACATTTCGATTGCACCAACCGGACATTCAGCCACACAGATCTGGCATCCGATGCATTTATCGGGTACGATCTCGGCGACTTCAATCCCTTTTGAATTTTTAGACATACTGTTCAACGCTCCCGATGCTTCAGTAATTTGAGAGCAAATGATTCGTCAGCCAAGAGGATATTCAAACAATTCTTCACTGCCCGCTGAGGCTCCTGACGACCATCAAAGAGTGGTCCGCCTTCTTTCAGAGGAGGGGAAAATATTCTTTTCACCCAGGTGGGAGAGCCCTTTAAGCCAAGTCTCTGTGGCTCACCATGGATAGTTTCGGCGTTCCACAAGGTAATTTCAGTCCGAAGGGAATGAATGAGCTGCGGGAGAGAAGCCCTTCTCGGTTTCGCGAGGTCCAATTCAACGGTAAGGACAGCGGGAAACGGACCCCGGATAACTTCAAGGCCGGCTTCGGCCTTCCGTTTCACCGTGATCGTACGATCCTTTTCGTTGATCTCTCTGATCTCTGCCACGTAGGTAAATTGCGTATAGCCAAGGCCTGTGGCAATGCCAGGTCCAACCTGAGCGGTGTCCCCGTCGATGGCTTGCTTTCCACAAAAAACCAGATCGACAGGGGTTCTTTGTCCTATTTGTTCGATGGCCCTTGTAAGCGTATAGCCTGTAGCAAGAGTATCGGCTCCGGCAAAAGCCCGGTCTGAGAGGAGGATGCCTTCATCAGCGCCCAGGGCTATGGCTTCCCTAAGGACTTCCTCCGCTTGCGGGGGCCCCATGCTGATGGTGGTAACTATTCCGCCGTATGTGTCTCTCATGGCAAGGGCTGCCTCCAGAGCTACCATGTCGTATGGATTTGCAATCGATTCCACCCCTGCACGAATAAGCGTATTCGTTTCAGGATCAATTTTTACTTCAGCGGTATTGGGGACTTGCTTTATACAACAGACGAAATGCATCCAGTCACCTTTAGCACCACAGAACACGTAATATAAGGATTGGCAGACCGCCTATGTTTCCTCTCAAGTAATATAAGCACAAAAAGCAGGGATGTGGGATTACATGCCACTCATCGAATATTTTCATGGGTGGCCCATTAGCCAAAAACAGCCACAAGGTAGATGAAGTCCTTTTTCATGGGAATCTGGTGATATCGGCACCGAAGACCTGGTTTGAGCTGGCAACGTCTGTGCCTTTCACATAGGGGTAGACCTTACGCCCTTTATTGGGTATCCTGAGCTTCTTCTTTGGCGTGATGCCCCAAAGTCCCATGGTGCGCATGAGCCGGGCAACACGCGTGCTATTGACCGTATAGCCTTGTCTTATAAGCCAGGTCGCCATATGCGGGGTCCTTGGTATACTGTTTGTCAATGAGTTCCATGGGGTGAAGATTGAAGGCATTGACTGACGCCAGCCGATAATAGAAGCTTGGCCGGTTGAAATTCAAGAGTCCACGCTGCCGGATAATGGGGATCACCTTATTGTTCATATCGACGAGCCCATTCTTCTCCTAGAGTGAAGAATCCCCGACTTTTCTTGAGCCACGCTACCTCCACTTTGAGCTGCCCGATCTGTTGCAAGAGTTCTTCCCTTTCCTCTTCGTCTGCCTTCTCCTTCTTAGCCTGCTTCGAAGAGAAGAGAGCTGGGAGCTCCTGCAGGGCCTGATTGCCCAACTGGGTAATCTGGTTAGGATGGGTGTCATAGCCGCTCGCCAGTCCGGTAACGGTCTTCTCGTTCTTCATGGATTCGAACACCGCCTTTGCTTTGAAGGTTCCATCGTACCGCTTCCGATAATCCGTCATCTTTTTCCTTTCCTTCTCCCAATATTTCACCTCAGAGAGGAAAGATTGTCCACCTCAATGGAATGTCCAGTCTTCAGGGGTAATGATAAAATACACCTTGTGTTGCATGGTATGATGATAAAAGGGCTGAAGAACTACAACGTAGAAACGATATGCGGAGTGTATCGAAGAGCCAATACCAATAAATCAATCCTCAGTACAATGGTAGCATAAATTGTTATTTATTTTCTGACGAAGACAGCCTGCGAAGATGTTTGATACTAGTCGTATCTACCCAATAATTTCTGTTACGGGGAGGGCGGCAATATCGACAAATCTCTGTCTATTTGTTTCGTCGCCATTCACCAGATCGATTACACGCGAGAAGACCTTCTCCACAAAAACATCTCTGTCATGTATCCGTTTCGTCACACCGAAACGCAACGCATCCCTGTTTTCCTCGGTCAGTTCGTTCATCAGGTTTTTCGTGGTGATGATTGAACCAAAACGGGCCAGGTTAGAGAGCCTCGACGCATAATTGATAGTGTCGCCGAGGGCGGTAAACTCAACGTTCGTCGATGAAGGCGTTGTCGTACTGAAGTACTCACGGCCCTCATTAATGCCCATATTGAGGAAAAGGTCGGTGATCCATTTCTTGCGGATCTTCCATTCGCTGGAAAACCGTTCCATTCTTTCACGAATCTCAAGGGCACAGTTGATTGAATTCATGATGTAGTTAGGATCTTGCTTTTTCAGAAAGTAATAGACAACGCCATCTCCCATCCGTTTCCCAAAAATGCTGTTAAATTTTTTGAAGGATTCTTCAAGAAGCCTCCACATGGAGTTTATCAATTCGAAATATTCTTCCGGTTGAAGCTCAGCGCATATGCGCACTGAGCTCTGAAGATCCGCCACGAGCACACTGAAGGAAACGAGGGTGGGTAAGCGCTTCTGCAAGAGGTCTCTTACTACAATCTCTCGGTTTGAAAGGTACTCCGTGATTCCTTCCGGCACGTTGTCAGCCGGCAGATAGAGAAAGAACATGCCTTCTCTGAAGAATGTGGTATAGGTAACATAGCGCTCTTCCGGCTTATCTTTCTCGGCAATGCTGACGGGCTGCTTATAAATCTTCTCCATGGATACATTCTTGGTTTTATCATAGACCTTCTGTAAGTAATCTATTTCCTTACCAGATATCCCCGTGTAGAGACTATCGATATTCTCTCTTTTTGATTTTTCTTTAAAAAAGATCATGTGATAGCCGAGAAATTCTTCCCAGTTCTTTATGAAGTGGCTAAATTCCCAATTGAGAAACAGGCGAAAAACATTCCTGAATTCAACGTCCCTGATAGTCCTGATGCTTCTGCCAAAAATCAGCTCTTCCGCCTGCGGATTGACCCATTCTATTTCAAATTGATAATTCAGAAGATACGCAGGGGTGTGAAGATCCTCAAGAGTGAGCCGCAACCTGTTACTACTTATTTCCACTATTCTTTTTGCTTTTTCATCAAAGATGGTGTTCTTCTTTTCGCTCTGTGTGCTCTGCTCGTCTGTCTGCAGATCTTTCATCCGTTTAGCGATCTCCTCCATCGTCTGCCCCTCGTCCCGCAATTGTTTTACCTTATCTATTATATCGACAACGTTCATAGGAAAACATACAACTAGGCTTTCATCAGTATTCTTTACAATATTGGGTCTTGGAACAATCCCAAGCTTTATGTAATTATTCAGTGTGGACCTGGAGATGTCGCATGTGTTAAGCAATTCATCACTACTGATCCACTTTTGCGTGTTCGTTTTCAAAAGCAAATTATCACTCTTAGCATCTTGCATCACAGACACTCATAGAGTTAATAATATACAATTTATAACAATTGTCAAGAAAAAAATGTGAGCTTTATCACGCAGTTTTATTATACACTTTAAGTAATAAATGAAGAAATTGCTTTAAGACTTTCAGAAATAATATTGGGTTGCATGGGAAAACCGACTGAAACGGCACCATCGCGGCGAGTTTAACCGTGCCGGTACTGCACCCCGTATTCGCCCCTTGGATATGTCCACTCGATCGCACCATCCCTGCACGCAATCTTGCATGTGCCACATTCAAGACATCCCGTGTATTCCACTTTTATTTCATCACTTTCCCTATTGTATTCATAGAGATGGCCGGGGCAAACAAAAAGGCAGTGTCTGACGGTACATTTTGTTCTACATATATCATGGTTGATCCTAATATGGCTTTCTTTATCTGTCTTAAATGCATCGATAGCCAATTTTTCATCTATCCGCATAGTTGCCCACCTCAGAGGTTCTTCATACGGTACAGGTCTCTCAATCGTCTGAAACTGAGCATACCCGACGACTTGATTTCATTCCACAGGGCCTTTCCTATCTTCGCCTTTGGACTTTCTCCGAACCACATGATCTTTTCCAGGAAGCCGGGGAAACGTTCGGGATAGAAAGAAAAGAGATCATCATTTTCCAAGTACTCGGACATTTCCTTGGAGGCAGCCAGGTCCTGTAAAACAAAGGTTTCCTTTAAACGTTTCTCGTAAGAACAGAGGGTTGAAAAAGAAAAATCACCTTTTTTTTTCGCTTTGATAATTGTCTCGGCAGCGATAATCCCTGACACTATGGCAAAATCCATTCCCCGGACCGTTACACCCATATTGAGGGCAAAACCTGCCGCGTCACCCGCAACAATAATGCCGTCACCACAGAGCTTCGATAAAGCGTTATATCCGCCTTCCGGTATGATATGGGCCGAATACTCAACGAGATTACCGCCATCCACAAGCCTCTTTATCTCGTACCGTTCTTTAAAACCGTCGAGAAGCATATACGCATCAAGAGGGGGGGTCTTTTCCATGAGCCCCTGAACGCCTGCCACTACCCCTATTGAAACAGTATCCCTGTTGGTATACAGAAATCCGCCGCCAAAAATACCCTTTGTCACATCACCTGCAAATAAATGGGCAACTCCCTGGTTACTTTCGACATTAAACCTGTCGTTGATTTTTTCTTCCGGCAGTTCTATGATTTCTTTCATGGCCATCGCATATTTCTTCGGCACAATTTTGGACCTGAGTCCTGCCTTTTCCGCCATGAACGAAAGGACACCATCCGACGCCACTACGACATGGGCATGGATTTCCTCACTTCCCACCCTGATACCTGATACAACATCATTCTCCCAGAGGAGATCGTCAACCCTGTGTTTCGGTATCACGAAAACACCCTTTGCGGTAAGCTTCTCTGAGAGCCATCTGTCAAAACGCGCACGGAGCACCGTGTAGCTGTGGTTCTGGGTTCTGTATCTGTCGCCTGTGAAATCTATGGTGACCGAATTCTCTTTTCCGAAAAGGCTTAAGCGCTCGCGAATCACCTTCCTCTCGAAAGGCGCTCCCTCAAGCATGTCACCGACAAAAGGTTTCACAGGCATGAGGTAGAGCCTTCCACCTGTCACATTTTTGCTGCCGGGGAAATCGCCTCTTTCGACAACAATGGCCTGAATTCCCTTTTCGGCAAGCTTGTATGCGCAGGAAAGGCCTGCCAGTCCGGCGCCCACTATGACAACATCAATCTTTTCCATCTCAGGCTTCTTCCCTGGCCTTCTTCAATTCTTCCTTCATTAAGGGTAACACATTAAAAAGATCCTCAACAACTCCGTAATCAGCATACTGAAAGATGGGGGCATTGGGATCTTTATTGATCGCTACAATCACCTTTGACGTATCCATTCCCATAACATGATGGAGCGCCCCGGACACACCGCAGCCGATGTAGAGCTTCGGCGACACTGTCTTACCGCTTTTGCCGATCTGATCATCATAGTCTCTCCACTTGCTGTCCACAGCAGAACGTGACGCGCCCACCCTGCCCCCCATGAGATCGGCAATCTCTTCCAGTGCCTGAAAATGTTCCGGCCCCTTCATGCCCCTGCCGCCGCAGATAATAAAATCGGCCTCCTGAAGATCGACCTTTTTGGAAGAGGTTTTTTCTATGCTTATTCTGTTGAGCCTGGAATCGGTAGTAATTTCAACTCGTTCTTCAACAATCTCTCCTGGCACATCTCCTTTTTCGATGGAGAATGAATTAGGTCTGAAGGTAACAAAGGCCATCGAATCTCCCTTACATTCAATCCAAGAAAGAACCTTTCCTCCAAAGAGAGGTTTTTTGATCTTTACATTATTGCCATTGAGCTCTATTCCGATGGCATCTGACACAATCGAACCCCTGAGTCGGGCTGCGAGCCTGGGGAAAAAATCTTTTCCCGTCACTGTAGAAGCGCCAAAAACCATCAAGGGGCAGTATTTTTTAAGGATTTGTCCAAAGGCTGCCATATAGGTATCCCAGCTATACTCCGCGAGTATCTCATGATCCACCGCGATTATTTTGTCCGAGTAGGCTTTCAACGATTCGGCAACATCCTTTATCTGATAACCCATAACGACGGCGCACATACCGAATCCGAGTTTACCGGCTATTTCTTTGCCTTTGGAAAGTATTTCAAGAGATGCCTTCCGCACAGCACCATCCTTGCATTCGACAAATACGAAAATATCTTTCGGCATCACATCCCTCCTGTCATATCACTTTTATGTCTTCTTTTAATGCCTTCATCAGGTTCTTTACCTTCTCCTCAGGGGTCTCGCCTTCAATCATTTTTACAGACGGTCTCCGTGCCGGCGATTCATAGGAGAGGATCGTTATTTGAGAAGCGCTGTCATCGAGCGTCCCCCTCAATAAGCCAAGGGTTGACGGATCAACAACCGGGATTTCGGTCTTCATGGCCTTCATAACGCCGGTAATGAGCGGTACGCGAGGCTCGTTGAGTCCTTTCTGGGCAGTAAAGAGAGCAGGAAGCGCCACTTCAGAGACTTGTTTACCCCCTTCGATTTCATTCTCAACCCTTACTTTACTGCCGTCAAGGACTTCAAGCTTCGTAATCCGAGCCACGTGAGGGATATTCAAAAACTCGGCTGTCATGGGACCAATATTTGCGTTCTCATCATCAATGGCCTGTTTTCCGCAGAAAATGAGATCGAAACCCTCTTTCGTTGCGAAAGATGCCAGTATTTCAGCAATGCCGAGAGGGTCATCGCTCTCATACTTCGAACTGTCGATCAGGAAGGCCCTGTCAGCGCCCATCGCAATGGCCGTTCGAAGCGCTTCTATCGCCCTTAAAGGCCCATAGGTGCAAATTGTTATCTGGGTCTCTTTCATTCTTTCCTTGATCCTAACGGCTTCCTCGATAGCAAATTCATCAAAAAAATTGATGGCATATTTATTCTCTATCTCCAAAGCTTTTCGATCACCGCTGATAACGATTCTCGCCTCCGTATCAGCTACCTCTTTGATAAAAACCAGAATATTCACTTCCCGACCTCCCTTTGCATATCAGTCTTTTTCATACAACAAAATATCATATTCCTTTCTTCTTGGAGTGTGTATCTCAAGAAAATTTTCCATACTATATTTTATGAATGGGGGTCATTTGTCAAGCAAAAATTCCGGGAAATCGGGAGAATGGTACACTGAAAAAGGGTTATGAAAAAAAGAAGAAGAAAAACCTTATTGCTTTTTCTTCGCTGTACCGAACGAAAACGCAATAGCTTCAAAACTCAAAGGTCCAGACAAATAGCGGCGGATTACGAAATCTGTTCCTTACGTCTCCACAAAACACCGTAAATGTCTCGACCGTGTCGGGTGCCTCAACTTCTTCAATGCCTTGGCCTCTATCTGCCGTATCCTCTCGCGGGTCACCTCAAAGATCTGTCCCACCTCTTCGAGCGTGTGGTCATGTTTTTCTCCCAGGCCAAATCTCATCCGAACTACCCTCTCCTCTCTGGGCGACAAGGTGGAGAGTATCTTGTCTAGGTTTCCCGCAAGATCCTCATAAATCGCGAAATCCTGTGGCGTAGAAATATTCTTGTCCTCAATGAAATCTGCAAGGTGCGTGTCCTCATCATCGTTAACGGGGGTCTCGAGAGAAATGGGTTCTTTTGTAATGCGCAGCACTTTTCTCACCTTATCGGCCGAAAAACCGATTTTTTCTGCAATCTCATCGGGGTACGGCTCACGACCCAGATCCTGAACGAGTCCTCTTGAAACGCGAAGAATCTTGTTAATCGTTTCAATCATATGCACCGGGATCCGTATCGTCCGCGCCTGATCGGCAATGGCACGCGTAATAGCCTGTCGTATCCACCATGTCGCATAGGTACTGAACTTATAGCCCCTCTTATACTCAAACCTGTCAACAGCCCTCATAAGCCCGATATTGCCTTCCTGAATCAAATCGAGCAGAGAAAGCCCTCTATTCATGTATCGTTTGGCAATACTCACTACAAGCCTCAAATTTGCCTTCACCAGTTCGTTCTTCGCATCAGCGAAGATCTCCTCGGCTTTCTCGATGCGTTTCACGAAAACCTTAAGCTGGCGGGCCGAGACACCCATCTCCTGTTCGATCTTCTCCCTTCTGACGTTCAATATCTTGAGGGTTTTGTTTTTTTCTCTCGTCTTCATGTTTCTGCTTTTTGCGATCTCAGCTTCAATCTTTTCTATCCAGCCAATGTAACGTTTCATGCGAAGTAGGATCTTCTCGGTAATTTTTCTACTGAGATTGATTTCTGTGATAATTTTTCGTATCTCTTCGCGACAGGCGTCTCTCTTACTCCTGTTGCCCTTCATTGATCGATCATGGGCATTTTTTAATCGCTCGAGAAGAGCAATAACTCGCTCTCTCTGAAATTCCAATTCCGTGTCGCCCTCTTCCTCATCGTCGGCATCCAGGGTGATATCCTTGACATCAGCCCTGGAATTCTTGAGAGCCAAAAGGGCCTTCAGCAATTCTTTCACCGTTCCCGGAAAAGAGAGGATGACCTGCTTGATTTCCTCCTTCGAGTCCTCCATATGTTGCGCAATATCTTTCTCGCCCTGTCGGGTTAAAAGGGCCATACTACCCATTTCTTTGATGTAGTGCCTGATCGGGTTGATCAACTCATCGTCGTAGACTTCGTCGAGGGCGCCGTCGAGAACTTCATCTACGTCTCCATCTTCAACGAGGCCGATACCATTCCCTACTTCGATGTCAAAAAGTTCAATCTCATCGAGCACGTTCTCTTGTCTTTCATCCGTTGAAACAAGTGTATACAGCTCTTTGTTTTCCAGGTTCTCATCATAAGGATATAGTCTTCTTGCTTTCTCAGGCATGGTCACCTCACTATAAGAATTATTTTTTCATATAAGCTAAAACCTGCCCCTTCTCCTTTTGCAGTTTCACCATCTCCTGTTCGTCGCCTCTTTTTTCCGCCGCAGAAATCTTGTCGGTAAGACTTTTCAACTCTTCCTTAAGAAATTGCTTTTCAACATGATTGAAATAATCGAAAAGTACCTTTTCCGATTCGTCCTCCGAAAATGCAACGAAATCGAATGTTGCATCGAGCACGAAGCTTCTCAACGCTTCATCGTCGAGCATCTCAACAAAACTGTGCAGCTCAAACTGCTTCTTTTCCTCAACATAGGTCAATATCCTGGAGAGGACTTCTCTGACATGGTCGTTTTTTATATGACACAACACCTCCTTTCTTTTAAAAGACTCCAATAAATACGGATTGGCAATGCATGCATTGATTACTTTTCTCTCTATAATCCCTTTTGATTCGCCATTCTCTTGTGATAGTCCGGTTGTCCTTTCATTTGCCTGTCTGGCGAAATGGTGTTCTTCAACACCCGTCAACTCAGATAGCCTTTTAATGTAAAGTCTTCTCGTTACACTGCTCCGTATGGCCTCGACATAAGGTAGAACAGCCCTGATGAGGGCGCCTTTGCTCTCGGGCGTTTTGATGCTGTGTTTTGCAGTATAATGATCAACATAATAATCAAGGATGGGCTTCCTTTTTTCGGTAATCTCGTAAACCCCCTTTGCTCCTTGTTTTCGCACAAAACTATCGGGATCATGTCCTTCCGGCAGAACGACCATGTTCCCGTTCACCCCCATCTCTCCAAACATCTCAATGAGTCTCAGGGAGCTTTTGATACCTGCTTCGTCTCCATCGAGCATGAGCGTTATGTTCTCCGTATAATTCCTCAGCTTCGACACCTGCCCCTCGGTCACAGCGGTGCCGAGGGTTGAGACGATATTTCTGAAGCCATTCATATAAAGCGAGATAAAATCGAAATATCCCTCGACGACGAAGACCTCGTTCTTTTCGGAAATCTCCTTCCGTGTCTTGTCTATGCCGAAAAGCACGGTGCGTTTTGAAAATATAGAGGACTCAGGGGAATTGACGTATTTGGGGAAACCTTCTTTTTCGATGGTCCTCCCGCCGAATCCGATGATCCGTCTATTCACATCAAAAATAGGTATGATAATCCTTCCTCGGAACATATCGTAGAGTTCCTCATTCTTCATCCTGACTATGCCGGTGCTCAAAAAAATGTCATTTGGGACGCCGCTCAGTTTCAAAAATCCTTTCAGATTGCTTGAGGTCCTATCGCTATAACCAAGCTTAAACTCGTCAATAATATCATCGCCTATACCTCTGTTTTTCAGGTATTGCATGGCTATTTTTGAGTTCTTCAGACTCCGTTGATAATATTCAGTAAGTTTTGACAGCGCATCGAAAGAACTGGTCCGCCTTCCATTATCTCGTTTCTGTATTTCTACACCATATTGCCGGGCAAGGTTTTCCAGGGCTTCCTGAAAACTTAAGTTGTCATACTTCATGAGAAAATTAATTGCATTGCCGCCTTCACGACAACTGAAGCAATAAAACATCTGTTTTTCAACGCTCACGGTGAAGGAGGGAGTTTTTTCTTTGTGGAAAGGACACAAACCGGCATAGTCCTTCCCTGCTTTCCTGAGCTTCACATACTGCGAAATCACATCGAGTATGTTGGCCTTCTGGAGAAGTTCGTCAAGAGTCGTCTTCATCCAAACTCCACGATCGTAATACCGCTGTTCCTTTCATCTCTGTGTAGCGTTTTAATATACTGGGCGCCACTGAGGTGGTCCCGAATGGCCTGCATAAGTCTCCCCGTTCCGATACCGTGGAGAATCCTTACCTTGGGTACGCCTTCGACAATAGCTCTGTCAAGAAACCTATCGAGGGCAGCGAGCGCTTCATCAACCCTCATGCCCATTACGTTTAATTCTGCTTCATCTATTTTCTCAATGTTGATTTCGTCTTGTGTCTTCCTTGTGATCTCATGTTCTTCGATTGTTTTTTCTATAAAGATTCTTTTCAATTTTGTTCTCACGTTTCCAATGACAACTTCGTAATTCTCACCGGCTTCATCGACATCGACAACGTATCCTTTATTTCCCAACGTCTTTACACGCACATAATCACCAACATGGATATCCCCCTGCTTTTTGGGAACTTCGCCTCCGAATCGTCCTCGCAGATCCTCTATGCGTTTTCTGCTTTTTGTTATAGAGACTCTTTCCTTTTTTGCAATCTCTTTTCTTATTTCCTCAATCTCCATTTCCAATTCGGCTAATCTGCTGTTGCATCTCTCGTCAACTTTTCTGATATACTCATCTCGCCTGTCTTTAATGAGGGCAAGCCTTTTTTTTGCTTCTGCTTTCAACTTTGTCAGTTTTTCTCTTTCCTGCTCAGCCATTGCCCTTTCTTGCTCGAGGCTTGTAATGAGATCGTTGAGCATAAATTCCTGTTTTCCCATATAGGCATAACTCTTTTCAATAATGGCAGGAGGAACATCGATATTCTTGGCAACATGAATGGCGTTACTGTAACCAGCGGTCCCATAAACGAGCTTATAGAGCGGTTTCATTTTTTTTACATCGAAGGCGGTGGCTACGTTTAGAGCAAAAGGTCTTGTGTAACCGTATGCCTTAATGAGATTAAGGTGCGTTGTTACGATAACCCTGCACCCTTTCTCTATAAAGGCATCGATAATGCCCATTGCCAGAGCGGATGCCTCCTGCGGTTCGGTACCCCCACCTATCTCATCGATGAGAATCAGTTCATTGCCGAAAGCGTGATTGTAGAGGTCTTTGATGGCATACATGTGGGCGGTAAAACTGCTCAGTTCCATCGAGATGTCCTGTTCATCACCTATGAGCGCAAAGATATTGGAGAACAGTGGGACAACCGGTTTTCCTGTCGCAGGAATAAAAAGGCCTGCCTTCGCCATGAGAGACAAAAGCCCCATGGTTTTCAACGCCGCTGTCTTCCCTCCCGCGTTGGGGCCGCTTATGATCATTACCTGATTGTCATCTGCCATCGTGATGTCAATCGCCACAGCCTCATCTTTTTTGGAGAGCATGATAAAAGGGTTCACAGCACCCTTAATCTCCATGGAACCCTTTTCGCTGATTTCCGGTCTTACACAATGGAACTCAAGGCTGAAAAGCGCGATGGCATGATAAAAATCAAGCTCCCTCATAGCGGCAAGGTTGGCTTCAAGCTCTCCTCTGAATCCCCTCACAAAATCGGTGAGGTCTTTCAGTACCTTTTTCTCTTCTTCCTTCTCTTCATTGACGAGAACATTAATAGAGTTGTTGAGTTCAACACATTCCACGGGTTCCACAAAAGACGTTTTCAATGAATGGGAATAATCATGAACGATACCCTGAAGCGCTTCGTTGAAATTGGGTTTCAAAGGTATTACATACCTATTGTTCCTAAGAGCAATATATGAATCCTGGAGGACTGGCCTCACGGTCTGCCTCTCCATTACCTTCTCAAGGTGTTTTTTCATCCTTTCCCGGAACGCAAAAAGCTCTGTCCTGATTCGTGACAGTTCATATGACGCGCTCTCCTCGATAAATCCTTCGGGATTGATTACCCGGGAAATCCTCTTACGGAGCAGCGGCAGTTGCTTTATGCTATTCTGCGTTTCGTTCACGAAGGGCTTTTTATTATATGCCTTTTTCAGGAAAGCGGCGATGTCTTCACCGGCACGTAGAAAACCAGTCATAAGTATAAAATCCTGCGCCTCGAGAATGGAATCCCGTATGGAAATTATTTTGAGAATATCCCTTATGTCGGGAATATCTGAAAGAGGTATCTTGCCGTCCCATTTGATAACTTCCAGAACAGCCTCGATGCAGTTTTGCCTCTCTTCAATTTCAGTTTTTTTCTGGAGTGGTTTTAGCTGATGGATCGAATCATCAATAAAGGGGGTCGATGAAAAATGAAAAATAATCTCTACGAGTTTGAGATAATCTAGGTATGATAATGTTTTATCAACCATGCCGGGCTTGACTACCTATTGTGACGATAGTCTTTTAAGCACCATTCCACTAAGCACTTTTCCGTCAATCCTCCCTGGAAATTTCTCCATCAGGAATTTAATTACCTTTCCCATGTCTTTCTGGTTTTTCGCATCAACGGTTATGATTGCTTCTTCTATTTCCCGCGTGATCTCTTCTTCAGTCAATTGCAATGGCAAATATTCCTTGAGAATGATCAGTTCCTTCCCTTCTTTTTCAACAAGGTCAAGGCGCTGGCCCTCCTTAAAGCTTTCGATGGAATCAAGATGCTGCTTGATGGACGTTTTTACGATAGAAAAAAATTCATCTTCAGATAAAGCTCTGATCTTTTCGACTTCTCTATTTTTTACCGCTGCCAAGAGCATCCTCAATACGGATACCCTTACGGTGTCTCTCTTTTTTAAAGCCTCTTTTAAACTCTCTTCGATTTTGGATTTATAGTCCATTTACCTTTCTTAATAAAGACCTTTATCCGCCGTTCTTTTAAGTTTCTTCAAAGCTCTTTTCTTCGCAGCGAGTATTTTCTTCTTCCTCTTCACGCTCGGTTTCTCGTAGTGCTCTCTCTTCTTTATCTCAGAAAGAATTCCTGTTTTTTCGCACTGTTTTTTAAACCGTTTGAGGGCGCTTTCGAAGGATTCTCCTTCTCTTATAATAACTGCTGGCATTCATCTCACCCTCCCTCCATATTGCCATGTAAAAATAAACTGCACAACTAAGTTTCTTATTAAAACCTGAAATAGAAGCTGAAGTCAACACATTTGTAGCCAACCACCGGCTTTATCCTCTTTAATGTCCGGCACAAAACCAGAGACTGCATGACCGATGTATAGTGAGTACTTTGTCCCATAACCGGTGACTTGATCATTTTCGTTTGTGCGAAACATCTAGAGGATCTACATTCGGCGCCCAATGCACTGCTTTAACCATTCTTCGTCGGAGAGAGGTATTGCCTTGTGTACGTGTTTGTCTTCGTATACATGGCAACCATACTGCGTAGACCCTTTAACCTGTTTTCCATCCCTGCAGATATTTTCCATACACTTCAGGCTTAGCCGATGCAAGTTTTACATAACGCTGTTCCCTCAACTTCAGATATATATCGATGTCACCTTTTGATTTCCCAAGGAGTTTCTTCGCTGATGCGGGACTATTTGCATAGGTGTCAAAATGCACAACAGCCAGCAGAAAGGGCAACGAGGCAGCGCCCGATTGTTCTCAAAGTTTCTTGTAGATCCTTTCGGCTTGGTCTCGCGTCATGTCCTTAATGTTCCCTTTGTATCCGAATGCCCGCGCAGTGAATTGGAGGATTCCATATTTTGATGATTCTTTACTGCTACCATCTTCGTAGACAAATTTACTTCCCTCTTTTTCTGGTACAAATTTGAGGCTCTTTTTGAATTTCTCTTCATCGTTGGCAGGTAAATAAAAGTCCACCTCAGGCAGGCTCTTTTGGGGTAACACATTTCTCTCTTCAATCTCTTTCAAAGATTGCGAAAAGATATTGCCGAAAGAGGTATTCGATGCGTTGACGGTCAGATTTTTGTTTCTTTGATTAGTGCGCGCCTGCTGAAGCATGATCACTTGTTCAACAAGATTTAAATATAAAGTCATCGGCACCTCACAAGGATCGTGGAATATTATTCACCTATTCCGAAATATAAAACGCAACATCTATGCCGCCATTGGTGGATCTCGACGCAATCCCTTCATGGGCGGCACTACTGGCATGCCCGGGAAACATATACCCTGTGACAAAATAATGGGAAGTGTAAATGACCTGTCGGAATACTGACAGGAAAAGATTGTCTGAATCTTATTGAAAAGGGTTATGTAAGATAATTGTGCTCGCTCTGTCGGGGCCCGTGGAAATGATATCGATCTGGGTGCCAACAAGTTCTTCGATTCTTTTCAGATATTTTTTTGCGTTTACCGGAAGGTCTTCGAATGACTTTATGTTCCTGATGGAGGTTTTCCATCCGTCCATTTCTTCGTATTGCGGTTCGCATCGGTAGTAGTCTGTTACATCCATAGGGGGTTCGGTACAGTATTTCTTTCCAATTTTGTATCGTGTGCATATCTTGATTTTCTCAAAGCTATCAAAGACATCAAGTTTCATAATGGACAGGCCATTCATGCCATTCAATCGTACCGAACGTCTCGCAAGTACCGTGTCCAGCCACCCACATCGCCTCGGCCTGCCCGTGGTAGCACCATATTCATCCCCTATTTCCCTCATCAGCCCACCTTCAGGCCCGGCAAGTTCAGTGGGGAAAGGACCTTCCCCGACTCTCGTCGTATAGGCCTTGCAGATACCAAGAATATAATCGATACTTGTAGGGGGAACACCGGAACCGGCGGATATATTGCCTGATATTGTATTCGATGACGTTACATAAGGATAGGTCCCATGATCAACATCGAGAAAGGTCCCCTGGGCGCCTTCAAACAGGATGGTCTTCTTTTTTGATATGCATGCATCAAGAAAACTGACGGCATCAATCGTATGCCTTTTTAAAAGTTTCCTGTAGCCTTCATATTGCTTCAGGATATTTATCAGTTTGAAACCCTCATCCTTATAGTACCTGCGGATAACAAAATTCTTTATTGCAAGGTTCTCTTTGACCTTTTCCCGAAAAACCTTTCTGTTGAGGAGATCGACAACACGTATCCCCATTCTGCTCGTTCTGTCTTCGTAAGCCGGCCCGATGCCCCTTCCCGTTGTGCCTATCTTTTTCGCGCCCTTGGATTCTTTTAATGCGTCAAGTTTTTTATGATACGGCATTATGAGGTGCGTAAGACCGCTTATGAGAAATTTCTTATCGTCTTTCATATAACCGAGCTTTTTAAGTTCCGCTATTTCTTTTTCAAGGACCTCGGGGTCAAGCACAACCCCATTCCCGATGACGCAGTATTTACCCTCGTGGAGTATGCCGGAGGGTATGAGGTGAAGGACGATCTTTTCACCTCCGATGACTATGGTGTGACCCGCATTGGCGCCTCCCTGAAACCGCACGATAACATCGGCATAGCCGCTCAAGAAGTCTATGACCTTACCTTTGCCTTCATCTCCCCACTGGACCCCGACCACGCCTACGTTTGACATTATTTTTCTCTCCGCCTTTAGGTGTTGAACGACTATATCTTGTAATATACCTCAGGTTTGAAAATCAAGAAGAATCAATAAATGCTCTCTATTGTCCTTCCGTCCCTTCATTCGAAGAGACCTGGCCTATCAGACTTTTGTTGAAGGGACATATTAAGATGCTTGAAGGCCTTTTCTGAGGCTCGTCTCCCCTGTGATGTCCTGATCACAAAACCCATTTTCAATAGATAGGGCTCTACAACCTCGATGAGAACGTCGGATTCAAGCTGAAGCGTTGCGGCGATAGCCTCAATCCCAACCGGCCCGCCCTTATAATTAAGGATTATTGTCTGGAGCAGTTTCCTGTCGACATCGCCAAGACCGCATTCGTCGATGCCTTCAAGGGTGAGTGCATCGACTGCGACTTCCTTTGTGATATTGCCTTTGGCCCTTACTTGAGCATAGTCACGAACACGTTTTAAGAGCCTATTGGCAACTCTCGGTGTACCCCTCGCCCTTTTCGCCGTCTCGTAAGCTCCCTTTTCATCGATCGTGATTCCGAGGATTGATGCCGACCGTTTGATAATAAGAACGAGATCAGCCTCATTATAAAAATCCAGGTCTCTCACAATTCCGAACCGCTCTCTGAGGGGTGACGAAAGAAGACCGGACCTCGTTGTAGCGCCAATAAGGGTAAACTGTTCAAGTCTGTACCTATGCGTACGCGCATGGATACCTTTATCAAAAATAAAATCTACAGCAAAATCTTCCATGGCCGGGTAAAGGAATTCCTCGACAACTTTAGGGATACGATGGATTTCATCGATAAAAAAGATATCGCCTTTTTCCAGATGCGTCAGCAGCCCCATCAAATCGCCACCCTTTTCCAGGGCAGGCCCTGATGAAGTAACAATGCGTGTTCCCATCTCATGCGCGATAATATGAGCAAGGGTTGTTTTTCCGAGACCCGGCGGGCCATTGAAGAGAATGTGCTCGAGGGGTTCCTGACGTTGTAAGGCTGCCTCAATAGCAATTTTAAGTGTTTCAACAACCTTGTCCTGACCGATATATTCGGTCAGTTGTTTAGGCCTTAATGTTACGGTTATTTCCTGATCGGATGGACTTTCTTTCTCATACAATTCAGAAAAGTTGCCGGTCTTTTCTTCCTCTATCATTGTTTTTGACCCCTATAGACTTCTTCGAACAATTCCTCAGAGGAATTTATCGCCGGATTTCTCTTCATGGCCTCTTCGATCATTGTCCTTGCCTCCAGCACTTTATGGCCCAGTTGCGTAATCATAACATGCTCTACCTCTTTTTTGAAGTCTTCCACAACTGCTCCCGGCAATACCACCTCCGGTATTAATGCGTATTTCGCCACTTTTCCCTTCAGAGTGGCAACTATTTTCTCCGCTTTTCTTTCCCCGATGCCCTTTAATTGTCTCAATGCCTTGATATCCTTCTCCTCGATAAAACGGGCTATCTCACGAACGGGCCTTATCAGAGCCTTGATGGCCGCCATCGGGCCAATGTCCTCAACAGAAATAAAGAGTTCGAAGAATTCTTTATCCAGTTCGTTTTTAAATCCCACAAGAACGGGTTTCGGCTGTCTTTCCGTCTGGTGGAAGGAAATGTATAAAACCAGATCTTCGTCGAGCTTTTTTGTTCTTTTGATCTCATTCATCACATACGCAGGCATCAAAATGTCATAGCCCACACCCCCCACAAAAAGCATGAGCCTCTCATCATAAATATTTTTGAGTTTTCCTTCGAGATAGGATATCACGTATCATTGCTCCTCATTTTATTTCTGTAGTAAGCCGTTAGGGCAACGGCAAGCGCGTCGGCCGCATGAAAGGACTTTACACCGTCTATTCCAAGTAGTTTTTGCACGGTCTCCTTAACCTGATTCTTGTTGGCACTCCCAAATCCTACAAGGGCATTTTTTGCTTCTTTCGGGCTTATTTCAACCAAGGTTAGATTATTCTGCTGAATAGTAAGATAGAGGACCCCTAAAACGCCCCCCAGTAATAGACCGGCCTTAGGATATCTCACCAGTGAAAACACATTTTCAATGGCCACCATACTGGGTTTTATCGTACTGATCAGCTGTTTCATATCATTATGAATTTGAAATAATCTGCTCGCAACGGAATTCCCTGAAAATGTCTTGATGTAGCCACACTTCAAAAGTGTTGGCCCTTTTTTACTGCACGTAATTGCTCCGAAACCTGTGCTCGCTAGACCGGGATCTATACCCAGTATAATCATAGACCGTCCTGCGGGTTGCCTGAGCTCATAAATACCATTCTTTTATTCATCATAGCAGGGTTGTATCTCTTTTGTAAACTATATTAACATGCCTCACCTAAGGACATCCGCGAAGAATACCTCATTTCCGCACGCATGAATCATTCCATTGATTTCAGATCACGATATAAGTATACTTGAAAGCATGACCGATCAGGTCGCTATGACAGTTTGTTTGGAAGAGGCTTTGCGTGCATTCGAAGAAGGTGAAGTCCCTGTGGGAGCGCTCATCATGTCCCATGATAGCACTATGCTTGCCAGGACACACAATCTCACCCGCACAATCAACAATCCTACGGCCCACGCGGAAGTGCTTGCTATTCAGGCGGCCTCAAAGGTATTGGGCAATTTCAGATTGAATGATTGCACGCTCTTTGTTACCAAAGAACCATGTATCATGTGCGCGGGAGCTATCATAGAATCGAGAATCAAGAGACTTGTTTTCGGATGCTTCGACTCAAAACGTGGAGCCTTTGGATCGGTGGTTAATGCGAACAATCTCCCTCTGAATCATAAAGTCGACGTTATAGGCGGTATACTGAAGGATGAAACCGAGGAATTATTAAAGCGTTTTTTTCAACAGCGGAGAGGTACCGAAGCGGTCATAACGGGGCCGACTCGAAATCGGCTGTACGCCTAATCCGCGTACCGTGGGTTCGAATCCCACCCTCTCCGTTTCTAACATATCTAAATCATTAAATAATCGTTTTCAAACTGGGTCTGTGAGAGGTCTGTATTTAGGATTGACGCGTTCTTGCACCGGGGAACATGTGCAACCCCTTGTAGGAGAGCGTCTTTTTTATATCTTGTCTGAAGATAGAGAGGAAATATGAGTTACAAACAAATTCATGAAACATTCTGGACGGACCCGCAAGTGAAGAAATACAAGCCGACCTATCGTTACCTCTTTTTCTATCTCATCTCCTGCCCTCACGCTCATTATTCAGGATTGTACTATCTCCCGTTGATGTATGCAGAAAACGAAACCGGCCTCACCAGAGAAGAGGTAACGAAAGGCATTACGTTTCTCATCGACAAGGGACATATTTTTTACGATTACGATTGTTGACGAGCAAGTAGTCATCGCTGTCAAAGCGAGAGAACTGGAATGGAAGTATGTAGCCCATGCCTTTTCACCTCTTGACCTTCACAAGGAAACAAGCTCTCTGTGAACGATCAGCGGCAGAACAATCAGATCTCGTATCTTACCATTGATCTTGTCAAGCTGATATCTGACCTGGTGGTCTATGAGAGCATTAGTAAAATCTTTTAAGTCTTTACTGACATCCCTGGTGCTGTCTTTCGCTTCGAAGATAACCATTACCGAGTTGTCAGCACCAGGGGTTATTAGGATATGGTAGCTGCCTGTAAATTGATAAGTAGCCGCGTGAATCGCTTCGAGGTTATAAATGCTGGTATTGAGGGTTATGTTGCCCCGCCCAGAACCAAAATCACAAATTAAATCTGATATTGCTTGCATGCGTTGCCCCCTTCCGGTAATGGCGCCCAGCCAAGTTTTATCTTTGTTGCCAAAGTCTAAATGCTTCCTTGGTCCCTACGACATTTTGCATATGCTAATCCACGTCCGACAAAGAACTCCTGGCTTCCCTTCGAGATTCTTCCATTATCGGAGAAATACCGCAAGATTACAACAACTATTTTCAGGACAAAATCATCGCTCCGACAATCAAATGCCACCTAAAATCTTCACAGTCTCGTAAGGCTTGCCAGGCAACGATTAGAGGAAGAACTGAATAGAATTGCTCACACCAATTTTTGAAAATCCCTCGACTGGGAAAAATGTTGAGTACCTCCTAAGCAACCTGCTGCTCGATCGGTTGTAGTGTCATGTCACTATTGATATGTCGTATATAATAAGGTAAGATCTTCCTGACTCTCAATTCTATCCACAGGAGGATCAGCGATGAGAAAATATCGGGTGACATTAGAGAAGGAAGAGCGGGAAGAGCTGGAAAGGCTCATACGGAAAGGAAGCCATAAGTCTCAGAAGGTTCTGAATGCACTGGTCCTTCTTAATTGTGACCAGGGGCAGTTCCAGGATCGTCCGATGAAGAACGAGGATGTTTCTTCAGTCCTGAGAATCAGTATGCGTAAGATAGATCGCGTCAAGAGGCGGTTCGTTGAAGAAGGGCTTGAAACCGCTCTCACAGGTCGTAAGGGGGAACGGGTGTATGAGCGAAAAGCTGACGGCGACTTCGAGGCACATGTAGTGGCATTGAGTTGTACCGATCCCCCTGAAGGATACGTGCGATGGTCCCTGCGATTACTGGCAGACCAGGCCGTTGAACTCAATTATATCAACAGTGTTTCCTACGAAACAGTCCGTAGACTTTTAAAAAAACGCAATAAAACCTTGGAGAAAACAAGGATGGGTCATCCCACCGGAGCACAACGGTGATTTTGTCGCCGCCATGGAACACCTGCTTGATGTCTACAAACGTCCCTATGATCCCCAGCATCCCGTTGTCTGTATGGATGAAACCCCCAGACAACTCATCAAAGAAACACGCACACCCATCCCCGGCGGTAAAAGACGTCCCGAGCGCCACGACTACGAGTATGAACGGTGCGGGGTATATAACGTGTTCATGGCAAACGAACCCCTGGCAGGCAGAAGATTGGCGAAGGTGACGGAACGAAAAACAAAACCCGACTGGGCACAGTTCATCAGAGAGATCACAGACCATTACGAAAAGGCTGATACAATCACGTTGGTTCTGGACAACCTAAGCACCCACAAACCTGGTTCCCTCTATGAAGTCTTCTCTCCTGAAGAAGCTAAGTCCATGTGCGACCGTATAAAGTTCGTGTATACTCCCAAACACGGCAGCTGGCTCAATATGGCCGAGATTGAACTGAATGTTCTCATCGGTCAGTGCCTCAACCGTCGAATGGGTTCTCTCGAACAGGTCACAAAGGCTGTTGCTGCCTGGCAAGCCCGTCGGGACAATCTGAATGCGAAGGTTAACTGGCAATTTACCTATCAAGACGCTCGCATAAAACTACGTCGGTTATATCCGACATTGGACACGTGACATGACAGTAGTATTGCATCATATCCCAGTTCCCTCGCCCTCTTGGTAATGTTGCGGAGCACCCGTTCCTTATAGTGGTTCTTATAGTATTCACTTCCGAGATCGGTATAGGACTGGCCCGTCGTCCACATGCGATAGAATATGCGTGCCAGCTTATGGGCGGTAGCGGTGATAGCCTTCGGAGCACCTGAACGGGCGCGGATGCGCCGGTAGAATCCCCCGAGGGCGGTATTGCTGTTAGCGAGCGTTTGGGCCCCCATGCGAAAGGCATTGGCTGCTCGATTCGCGGTCTTTCTTGTTTTTGTGCTTTTGACTACACCTCCGGTAATACGATTATTGGGGCAGAGTCCGAGCCAGGAAACAAATCGTTTTTCAGTGGGAAACTTCGCTGGGTCGAGACCAATCTCGGAGAGGATCGTCTGCACGGTAAGCGCATCGAGACCGGGTATCTGGGTGAAGTCTATGCCGCTTATCCGGTAGAGCTCGGTTAGGAGGTCAACGAATGATTGATTTCCGATCGGCTTCTTCCCCCTTTTCTTCTGCTTCGGAAGGGGATTTTGTACAGGATTGACCTTCGCCTCAATCGTGTGCAGGTAGTGCTCCATCTCCCTGTCGCAGGCTTCTATCTGCTGATGATAGAAGTCGTAGAGTTCAACCGCCTGTTTGAGCGCAAAAAGGTGTTCTCGCCGGTAGTCACCTTCAAGGGCCTTGGCGATAACTTCGGGAGTATTCTTCACTTCAGGCTCTCTCATGAGGGCAAGCTTCTTGGGGTCCCTCTCCCCTACGATGATCGCCCGGATGATGTTCATGCCTGTGACGCCCGTAATGTTTGAAAGTACCTTGTGGAGGTGAAGATTCATCTGGGTAAGGGCCTTCTGCATGTGCTGAATGTGATCGGCGGCATAGCGGACAAGACTCGTCCTATGCCTAAAGTAAGACCGAAGGACGCATATCTGATCATCAGGGCGGAAAGAGCCGGACAAAAGCCCATAGTTGTGGAGGCGTTGAAGCCACTGGCAGTCGGAGACATCGCTCTTGCGGCCGGGCACGTTTTTGGCATGGCGGGCGTTCACGAGCTTGACCTCGAATCCGTGCGCTTCGAGGATCTGGTAGGCAGGTATCCAGTAAACGCCTGTTGACTCCATGGCGACCGTGGTGATCCCACATGCTTTCAGCCACGTGGCCATGGCGTGCAAATCGGACGTGAAACAACCGAAGGGCCGTACGGGGTTTTCATCCCGGTCTAAAGGCACCGCAACCCAATGTTCTTCTGACCCGATGTCGATACCCGCGGCATCATTATTGATGATCGGGAAAGACCCGGAGCCGGACTTCTTCTGTGGTACGCCTTTCTTTTTTCTCCCATGCTGTTTCATCAGATGACCTCCCTGGTAGACTTGGTACGTTCCGGCCCAGGTCGGCCTGCTTCGATAAATCTCCTAAACGGGATCGCATCACCAATGGGACAACCGAGAACGCCTGGGACCATGCTACAAGACGGGTACAACTGACACCAAGGTGAAATAAGGTCTTGGCTGCCGGACCGTATCCGTGGAATATTCTATCCATTCCACACGAACTTTAGCAAGGGTTGCTTTCATTGGACAAGCCAGGGGGCGTAAGCGCCGGGCTCAGATGCTACAAGTCGAGCATAGGGATTGTCAGGAAGAACTGCGGATTACGGTTTGTAATGTAGTATGAGGCAACGGCGACTGTAAGGCATGATAAGGACAAATTTGCCGACACTGCCATCATTCTTCCGCCTTTGCGTCCAGCACACGACGAATAGCCTGTGCCAATTCCTGCTTGGCAAGAGGTTTCATCAGGAATTCCCGGATACCCGCTTCCCTTGCTATTTGCGGCGAGATGGTCTCACTGTGGCCAGTACAGAGGATGATGGGGATGTCGTTTCGTATCCTGAGAAGCTCTCTGGCGAATTGTAATCCGGTGATACCAGGCATGGTGTGATCGGTGATGACAAGATCGAATTGGCCAGACTCATTCCGGAAAATAGCCAGCGCATCCATACTGCTCGTCGTTGTAACGACCTCGTATCCGAGCCTTCTTAGCCTCTGCTCGTTTAAATCAACAAGGACAGCCTCATCATCTACAAAGAGAATACGCTCTCTTCCTCCCGCCAGGGATATGGCTTCTTTGTCTTCGAAGTATGTGTGCTCCTTGAACTTCGGTAAATAGACGTGAAATGTGGTTCCTGTACCCGGTTTGCTTTCGACAGTTACGGAACCACCATGGGACAGAACGATACCGTGGACAACAGAGAGCCCCAGGCCCGTTCCTTCCCCTTGTTTCTTGGTCGTAAAAAAAGGATCAAATATCTGCTCAAGGATTTCGGGTTCTATTCCACTGCCGGTGTCCCGTATTGTCAGTACAACATATTCCCCCGGCTTCACGTCAGGAACAGGCAAGGGATCTCCTTCTGCAAGAGAGGTTTCAGAGATGCTTATCTCCAGCAGGCCTCCTCTCTCTCGCATAGCATGGGCCGAGTTCGTGCAAAGGTTCATCAAGACTTGGTGCATTTGCACAGGGTCGGCAAGTATAATCGTATCATCCGTTACCTTTCTTGACACGATCTCAATTGTAGAGGGCAGCGTAGGTCTTAAGAGTTTGAGACCTTCTTCAACGATCTGATCTAATGCTAATGGTTTTTTGTCCTGTTCGCTTTGGCGGCTGAAAGCAAGAATCTGTTTCACGAGATCGCGTCCTCTATTGGCTCCTTTCAGCGCCAGCTCCAACCTTCTATACTCTGGGCCACCAGGAGGTATGTCTTCCAGTACCATCTCGGTAAAACCGATAATGCTCGCAAGGATATTGTTAAAATCGTGGGCAATGCCACCGGCAAGGGTGCCCAACGCCTCCAGCTTTTGAACCCGGATGAGCTGTCTTTCAACTTGTTGGCGCTCCTCAGTCTCCACCAGGAGCTTTCCGTAAGCATACTGCAGGTCCACGGTGCGCTCCTGTACCCTCTGTTCCAGCTCGGCGTGCGATTTCTGCAGGGCCTCTTCCGCACGCTTCCGCTCGGTGATATCTGTGTGGTACCACAACCGACCGTACGATTTTCCATTTATATATATGGGTATGAAATCTCGCAGGAGTTCGCGTCCGTTGCGCATGGGTACTTCTTCGTTCCGCACGGGTTGTCCCTGATCCACTATTTCTCTAATCCGGGCGATCGCTTCGTCAGGATACAGATAGGCTTTATTGATTTTTGCGATAATTTCAGCTGACATGAGTCCCACGAGATCCTGGGGTGAGTCGGTTAAATCAAAATAGTCACAGATCGCTTGATTGGCAAACTCAACCCGACCCTCATCCGTTATGAGCAAAAGACCGGTATACAGGCTCGAAAGAACAGTGTAGAAGCGCTGCAAAGTCGTTTGGACCGCCTCTTCGGCCCGTTTGCGCTCGGTGATATCCTCCGTAGAAATGATAATTCCGCCTACGTCTCCATTTTGTTCATGCCACGGGAGAACCTCCCAGCGCACCCAATCCACCTGGCCATCTAACCGATGAAAAGGATCCTCCTCGCATCTTTCGATTGCCCCAGCCAGGCCCCTTCGATGCACTTTCTTCCACCGCTCCGGAATTTCAGGAAAAATCTCATAGTGGCTCCGGCCGATAATGTCCTGATCCCTAAGGCGATAGTCGGTGAGCCATCGGCGGCTGACCGCAATGTACCTCATCGAGCGATCAAACATTGCGATAGCAGCCGGTGCGTGTTCGATAAATAATCGTAACTTTTCATCACTCTCGCGCAGGGCGTGCTCGGCTTGCCTGGCGTCCGTGATGTCGTGCCAGACCGTCACTGCCCCTATAATGGTGTCTCCCGCACGTATAGGCCCGGAGGAGGTTTCTACCGCCAACTCAGTGGCGTTTGCTCCTGCAACTAAGAAGCGCGCTCCCATCACTTTTTCTCCCATAAGTGCCCGTGGTGTGGGTTGCTCATTCCAAACCAAAGGCCTCCCGTCCAAGCATCGGCACGAGACCCGTTGGACGATGTCGCTCACGTTCAGACCCACGGGGTCAAAACCGTACGTCTGAAGAAATGATGGATTGGTCTGAAGCACGTTCATCTTTGAGTCGTAGACCAGTATGGCGTCGGTCTGTGCCTCGAAGATAGCCTCCAACTGTGAAGCCCTCCTCACGAGTTCTTCCTCCATCTGCTTTTTCTCGGTGATGTCCGTCAGTACGGTGCGTATTACCCGCTCCCCTTTGATCTCTACCCCGATACTGTCCAACCGGGCATCAAAGAAGGCACCATCATGGTTCTTGAGCACGAGCTCGCAGGTATTTTTCGTGGAAGACGCGAACACTTCCTGCAGGTGAAGATCGAACGCATTCTGGAACTCCGATTTGATGAAACGATGAAACGGTTTATTAACAAGATACTTTCTCTCAATACCCAGAAGTCCCGCTATAGCGAGATTCAGTTCGGAGATCATGCCCTTCTCATTGAGCGTGAGGTAACCAACCGGGGCAAAATCGTAGAAATCAGCGTACTTATCTTTCGCCTTTTCTATTTCAAGCAGAGCCATTCGCAGCTCCTCGTTCTGCATCTCCAGTTCGATCTGATGCACCTGGAGCTCGTGCAAAAGCCTTTCCCGGTCTGCTTCATTGCCTGGAAAGTCTTTCATGGGCCTTGCAGCCCTTAATCGTTCTTCAGCGCGGCGGCGCAGAGTAAGGTCTGTCTTACTGTTTTTGTCCTTTTTCATGATTTCCATTTCCTTGCCCTCGTAGGGTCTCGCGCAGTTTTACTTCCAGGGTCTTGGCTTCCGTAACGTCAGTAAAGGTGATGACAATACCGTCGATCTTGTTGTCGAGCGTGCGGTAGGGCATGATGCGGACGGCAAACCAGCGCCCGTCGTGGGTGGCGACTTCTTTCTCCATAAAGACTAGCGTCTTTAGCACTTTTTTCATATCCGAAGCCATCTCCGGGTAGTTTAGATCCGTGGCAAGATCCGTGATCGGACGGTCCACATCGCCCGGAAGCAGGTTGAAGATGTTCGCCGCCTTGGTGGTGAACCGACGGATGCGTAGCTCATCGTTCAGGAAGAGGCTTGCGATATCTGTGCTATTGAGGAGATTTTCCCAGTCGTTCTCCACCCGGGACATTGCATCAACTCTCGCCTGGAGCTCGGCGTTGACCGTCTGGAGTTCCTCGTTCAAGGATTGGAGTTCTTCCTTGGAAGTGGTCAGCTCTTCATTGGTAGACTGGAGCTCTTCATTGGTAGACTGGAGCTCTTCATTGGCCGACTTTGCCTCCTCCTGGGAGGTCTGCATCTCCTCGCGGCAGGTCTGAAGTTCCTCGTGGGCCACCCGAAGTTCATCCTCCACGGCAGTTACCCCGGCCCTGTGAGCGACCCGTTTGTCTTTTTTGCCTATCGCCTTTATGTCAGGCGTGGAGACTACGTCGCTAAAGACGCACATCACCGTGCCGCGCAAGCCCTCCGGCTTCTGTATCGCCTGAACCGTGAGATCGATGGTTTGTACCGAGCCGTTTGTCTTTACATTGAGCCCCCGAAGGACAACCTCCTCTTTTTGGAGCAAAGCCTTTCGGAAGGAACTTAGTAGCTCATAGCGAAGTCCCTCGCGGGCCATGGCAAAGATGTTCCAATTGGCTTTGCCGGCTGCGGGTTCCAGGTACTTTCCGGTCTTTCCGGTGATGTAAAGGATGTCCCCCTTCTCGTTGGTAAGTACGGCCGCAGGAGAATACTTCTGTAACAGAAGTTGATCAGCAAGTGCTTGGAGATTAACAACAGGCGTCGATTCTTCGGATTTGTACACGGTGCCTTCAGTGGTCTTAGCAAAAGAGACGGGGAACTCCACCGGTTCGGCCTGTAGAGAGGAGGGAAGCCTCCTGTAAAACCTCGATTTGCTGTCAAAAGCTGAAAAAAGGTCGGTAGAAGTGCCTATCGTTTCTGCGTTACCGAGAAAGAGGATGCCACCGGGATTCAGGCTGTAGTGAAAGAGGGGCAGAAGCTTTTTTTGCACTTCCGGGGTCAGATAAATGAGCAGGTTCCTGCAGGTGAGTATGTCGAGCTTGGTGAAGGGCGCATCCTGGATGACGTTCTGCTCGGCAAAGACCACCGTTTCCCGGATCTCCTTACGGACGCGGTAACCCCGTTCTTCCTTGATGAAGAACCGGCTGAGACGGTCCTGAGACACGTCTTGAGCGATGCTGTCCGGAAAGGTGCCCTGACGGGCCTTGTCGATTGCATCCTGGTCGAGGTCTGTAGCGAAGATCTGGATCTGGAGTTTCCCCACAAGGTTTGCTTCCTCGACCCCCTCCTTCAAAACGATGGCCAGGGAATAAGCTTCCTCCCCCGTGGAACAGCCGGCCACCCAGGCTTTGAGTGGCCTATTGGCCTTCCAGCCGGAAAAAAGCGCCGGAAGGACCCTCTCTTTGAGTGCCTTCCACTCATCGGGATCCCGGAAAAAGTTTGTCACGCCAATTAAAAGCTCCTTGAAGAGGACTCCCAGTTCCTGGGGGTTTTCCTGGAGAAAGCGGACGTAGGATGCAATCCTGTCGATCTGGTGGATCCCCATGCGACGCTCGACCCGGCGGTAGATCATGTTCTTCTTGTAGGGGGAGAAGTCATGGCCGGAGTAATTCCGGAGGAGGATAGTGATCTTCTCCACTGCGCTTTGTGTGTGGGGTTCAATGGAGAGCTCAGGTCCGATAGCCATGGTGTGCGCAAGATAGCCGATAATCTTTCCGGGGAGTTCCTCAGCGGAGGCCACAATGTCGGCCAGGCCTGCATCGATGGCGCTTTTGGGCATACTATCAAATTTGGCGGAGGCAGGCTCCTGGACCAGTGTCAGACCCGCCTTTTCTTTTATGGCCCGAAGACCCATTGTGCCGTCTGAGCCCATGCCTGAGAGGATAACACCGACGCTTTTCTCGTTCCGGTCATCCGCCAAAGAGCGGAAAAAGAAATCAATGGGAAGGCGAAGTCCCCGCGGGGCGAAAGGCTCGAAAAGATGGAGGACCCCGTGCAGTATGGACATCTCTTTGTTGGGTGGAATCACGTAAGCGTGGTCAGGTTCGACCCTTAAACGGTCCTTCGCCTGAAGGACCTTTATGGTCGTAGTGCGCTGGAGGAGTTCCGGCATGATCCCCTTGTGGGTGGGGTCCAGGTGTTGGACGATGACAAAGGCAATACCGCTTTGGGCCGGTACGTGGCTCAGAAATTGTTCCAGTGCTTCCAGACCACCAGCAGAGGCACCGATGCCTACCATGGGAAAGTTGCCCTTCTCGTGCTTGGAGGGGGTCTGCTTTCCCGAAGCCACGCCTGGCTCCTCCTTTTTGCCTTTGGTCTGTCTTTTCACGGTTTCATCCCCTGTTCTTTTTGTGGCCGGCGTCGTCCCGAAGCTTACGAGATAATATGAACCATCAATCTATTGCGAACGGTAACTTCCGAAATAGTAAGACTTAGGCGGTATGTTGTCAATGATATGTAATCGATTACTACTTGTAATCTTGCACTCTATGAGAAATCCATTTTCGTTGATAAGGAAGCAACTTACACATTATCGCCGTATCAAGACCGGCTGAGTGATTCCACTCATCGAAATACAGTCCCCAAAAACCCTTACGTTTCTACTCGTAATCACCATAGGTCAATCGGTCATTTTCCATGTAGTATGTCCATCCAGCGTATCGCTTCCTCTTCGCTGACCTTGCCCAGATAGATTTGTGTGGTTTTTAGATCCTGGTGGCGGAGTATCACCTTGGACACGATTTCAAGCGGTACTCCATTCCTGCTGGCATAGGTTGCCGAGTATCTCCGAAGATCGTGGGGAGAAATGACAAGATTGAGTTTTTGCCCCAGCTTTCTGATAAATGTCCGTGCAGTCGAGTAACAGATAGGAAAGACCGGTCCTCGGGAGAGAGACTCCTGTCCTTCATGTAATCCCGCAATCTTTTGGCTACCTGTTCCGGCATGAAGGCCGCTTCCGCTTCTTTTCCGGATTTGGGCTGTTTGATAGTAACTCTTCTTTCCGAAACATCCGACACCCTGACATTCAATAACTCCCCGATCCGAAGGCCACAGCGCGCCTGGAGTTCCAGTATCAACCTGTTTCTTCTGTCCCGTGTGTTATAAATCATCTCGTCGACAACCTCCTTATCCAGAATCACTTTCGGGATCTGTTTTGGCATTCTGAATGTCTTCGATAACAAAGGGGCACTGCATGGATTCATGACATCCGGACAGCACTTCTCGATAACAAAATTGAAGAAGACCTTCAATTGGGCATAGCGTAACCTACGGGTAGATTTGGCCAGGTCTCGTGTCATCCGTTCCAGGAAGTCATAGATCTCATTAGGTCGTATAGCATCGATAGGTCGATCAGCATAGAGGGCATCAAAGTGTTGTAACAGAAATCGATAACTGTCCCTGGTTCTTCTTCTATGGTTTGACTGCTGGTAAAACCGGAATAATGATACTGCTTCTTTTCACGTTCATAACTGCCTCCTCTTGAAAGGGTCTTTGGGGACAGTATGAGCATAGAGCAGAAATACGACTCTGGGGGTATCTTTGCGGCAAAAAGGGTTTTTCTTATAAAGCTCCACCTACAAATCATTGAAGCCAGATAATGATAAAGGCTGAAGATTACCATATGAAACAGAGTGAGCCCTTTTCGGAATTGTGTCCGATTTGTGTCAGGGCTTGACCCTTTTAGGGATGCAGCGTCTTTGCATCCAGCACGCGCCGAATAGCCTCTGCCAATTCCTGCTTGGCAAGAGGTTTCATGAGAAATTCCCGGATGCCAACCTCCCTTGCTCTGCCCGAGGATACCGTCTCACTGTGACCCGTGCAGAGTATGATAGGGATGTTGGGTCTAGTCTTGAGAAGCTCTTTAGAGAATTGTAACCCGGTGATACCGGGCATGGTATGATCGGTGATGATAAGATCGAAGCGGGAAGGATCGGCAGAAAAGATAGTGAGGGCCTCTTTGCTGTCAGTTACGGCAGTTACCGTATAGCCCAACCGTTCAAGGGTAGCTTGGCCCCATTCGACAATCAGTTCCTCGTCATCGATAAAGAGGATCCTCTCCGCACCTGTGGAGGCTTGAGCAGTGCCTGACTGTTCCTTTAGAGCTTCGGCCTGTATCTTCGGAAGAAATACCCGGAAGGTCGAGCCAACCCCCGGGGTACTCTCTACCGTGATGGTACCCTGAAGGTCCTTCACAATCCCATAGACGACGGCTAAGCCCATGCCGGTGCCCTTACCTACTTCTCGCGTGGTGAAGAAGGGGTCGAAGACCCGTTTCATCACATCCGGTGTCATACCCACACCCGTATCCCTGATTGTCAGTTGAAGATACTCTCCCAGTATCACATCCGGTTCCAATATGGGTGAGTCCGGTGTGAAATCGGTATCGGTTAAGGTTATCTCTAAGGTTCCTCCTTTTTCCTGCATGGCAAGGGAGGCATTGGCGGCAAGGTTCATGAGTATCTGCTGCACTTCCACCGGGGCGGCAAGGACTGCATCCGAACTTGTAGTGATAGAAAGTTTGATCTCAATTGTTCTGGGGATGGAAGCCCTTAAAAGCTGGACAGTCCCCTTGATGATGGGTGAGAGGGGCACAAGGGTCCTTTCATAATTGGTTTTTCTACTGAAAGCGAGGATCTGCTTCACGAGTTCTCTCGCCCTCGTTGCCGATTTGAGGATGTATTGGAGGTTCTTCTTTACTTCCGAATCGGTAGTATCTTCCGCTGCCATCTCTGTGAAGCCCAAGATGGCGGCGAGGATATTGTTGAAGCCATGGGCGATGCCTCCGGCTAAGGTACCGATTGCTTCCATCTTCTGGGCCTGGCGGAGCTGCGCTTCTGTTTTCTTTCGTTCCTCCACTTCATGTTGAAGCGTTTCATAGGCCTGATTCAACTGGGCGGTTCGCTCCTCAACCCGGTGCTCCAGTTCCTCATGAGCCATTCTGAGCCCATCTTCGGCCTGCTTCCGCTTGGTGATGTCACGGGCGTAAATTCGTGCGACGTTGAATTGGGGGACGAGATGAAGAGCCTGGTCAAACACCCTGCCTGCTACGAATACTTCTCGATTAAGGCTCGATTCGCTTTTCTTGTCCCAATCTCTTAAGATGGCATCCAGATCCCGGGGGAGGAGGGCCTTGAGGTCCCCTTTGTCCATGCCAAGGGTTTCCAAAATGTTTTGGCAGGCTGGATTACAGAAGGTGATCTCGCCCGAAGCATTTACCTCCATGATCGGATTTGGGTTCAGTTCTGGGAAAGAGGCAAGACGTCTCGTATGTTCCAGATTTTGCCTGAATCTGGTGATGTCCGTCAGTACGGTTCGTATTACCCGCTCTCCTTTGGTCTCTGCCCCGATGCTGTCCAGCCGGGCGTCAAAAAAGGTGCCATCATGTTTCCTGAGCACGAGCTCGCAGGTCTTTTTTGTGGAAGACGCGAGCACTTCCTGTCTGTGAAGATAGAATGTATCCTGGAATTCCGATTTGATGAAATTATGAAACGGTTTACCAATGAGAGATTTCCTTTCAATACCAAGAAGTCCTGCCGCAGTGAGATTCAGTTCAGAAACAATACCCTTCTCATTGAGCGTGAGGTAACCAACCGGGGCAAAGTCGTAAAAATCGAGGAATTTTTCTTTTGACCTTTCTATTTCAAGCTGAGCCCTTCGCAGCTCCTCGTTCTGCATCTCCAGTTCGATCTGGTGCACCTCGAGCTCATGGATAAGCGAGAGTGGATTACCATACTCCTTTCTTTCTGGTCTCTCGGAAAGGCGCTTCTCTGCCTCTTCCCGAAGTGTAGTGTCACTCATTGACCTTGATTTGTGTTTCGGCACACTATCCTCAAAACAAATACCCAGCCATTGCGATGGCTGAGATACCCCAATGTATGACCTAATAAGATCTCTTGTCAAGGATTCATAGGTTCATTGAGGGTGATTTAGTGCTGGTCTCATCACATAGGCATATCAAGCAGTTACTGATAGTTCTGGACAATTATCTCCTGATATGGTATGGTGGAACCAGAGGTTGTTTCATCGAGATTGTCAGGAGTGTGCATGTTGAACCTATCGGAAGTCGTTGTTCGACCCATTTGTCCTACTGAAGAACAGGATTATCAAAGCCTGATGGAAGCGTATCACTACCTGGGTTCTTTGCCCAAAATCGGGGAGACGCTGTGGTACGTGGCCTTATGGCAGGATGAATGGGTGGCCCTTGTCACCTTCTCCGCTGCAGCGTGGAAGTGTGCAGCACGGGATCGCTGGATCGGATGGAACTTCCGGCATCAGTATGATCGCCTGAAGCTGGTGGTGAACAACAGCCGTTTTTGTATTCTGCCCAACTGGCATGTTCCGAATCTGGGTTCCCGTGTGCTGGCGTTGTGTGAAAGAAGGCTCCTTTGTGACTGGCAGCAGCGTTTCGGCCATCCGGTACTGCTCCTTGAGACCTTTGTCGATCCAGAACGGTTCCGGGGAACGGTGTATAAGGCTGCAAACTGGATCCATGTGGGTGATAGCAAGGGCTTTCGCAGGGTTCAAAAGGGATACACCCCCCAAGGCTCGCCCAAAATGGTCTTCGTCAGGCCTTTACACCGCGATGCACAATCGCTTCTCTCCCAGGCCTCTCTTAACCCACCTTATCGTACAGGAGGTTCCAAAATTATGCTCAGAGCCGATACAATGTACTCCTTACCTCGTTTCTTTGCCGATATCCCTGATCCCCGCCGTTCCCAGGGACGACGCCATTATCTTCCCACGGTGCTCGCCATCACCGCAGCTGCAAGCCTCTGTGGAATGCGGGGCTACAAGGCGATGGCAGATTGGGCACATGGCCTGGGTCAGAAGGCCCGGGAGCGCTTCGGCTGCCGTATGGAAAACGGCCGGCGGGTCGTTCCCAGTGAGTCCATCATCCGTGATGTCCTCATCCGCATCGATCCTGCGCATCTTGATAGGGCGCTTCAACGCTGAAACGAAGCCTATGGGAAGGGAGATGAAAGCCTTGCCATAGACGGCAAGACCATGTGCAACGCCATCGATGTGCATGGTCAGGTCCACATTATGAGTGTCATTGGTCATGAGACAAAGACCTGCACACACCCAAAAAAAGTAGGCAGTCTTAGGGTAAGCAATGAAGAAGTCAAACGCACGAACGAGATCAAATGCGCCATCCCGCTCCTTGACGCCATCGCCATTAAGGGCAAGGACATCACCGCTGACGCCCTTCTGACTCAACGCGACATCGCCCACTACATTGTGGGGCGCAAGGCCCATTACCACTTCACCGTGAAGGGGAATCGACCCACACTCCTTCACGACCTTACCCTCTTCTTCAAAGACCGGCAGGAACCTGATTTCGTCGAGTGCGTGTCCGCTGATCACGGACGGATTGAGATTCGCCGCATATGGACCACCACCGGACTGAACGGTTACCTTGACTTTCCCCATGTGGGGCAGGCCTTCGTGATCGAACGGCAGCCCACGGAGAAAAAAAGTGGTAAACATGGCAGTGAGGTTGCATACGGCATCACCAGCCGAAGGCCCCACGAAGCCGATCCCGAACGTGTGCTCAAGACCAATCGCGGCCACTGGGCTATCGAGAGCTGTCACTACATGCTCAACTGGAACTATGATGAAGATCGCAGTCGGATACGCACCGGTCACGGCCCGGAGAACATCACAAGGCTGAGGCGGTTTGCCATTGGAGTGATCAAATCGAAAGGGGTACGGAGTGTCGCACAGAAAATGCGGGAACTGACTTTCAATGTTCGCATGGTTTTCGACTACTTGCGGATGACGGGGAACTCATGTGCATCTACACATGTTTGAGCGGAGAACAAATTTGCCGTGGGTATTGCCAAAAGAGTATTACGATTCCATGAAGGCAATAGAAAAAGCCTCCCTGTTATGCGAGGCTTTCACACGCAAAATGAAGTTCAGGTCTTATAGCTTGCGAACATCCGCAGCAGCAGGGCCCTTAGGGCCTTTGACAACCATGAAACTGACACGATCACCCTCAGCCAGCGATTTAAACCCTTCTCCCTGGATCGCCGAATGATGTACAAATACGTCGTCGTCGCCTTCCCGCCCGATAAAACCAAATCCCTTGGAATCGTTAAACCATTTCACTGTTCCTTCTGCCATTTTTATTCTCCTTTATATGTTGGGTTTATCCGTGAACTCATTTACAGTAATGAATGAAGACGTTCACTTTGAATGTCAGTTAAGTGAAGACTGCCCAGTATATGCTGCTTTATGTGATCTTTCATTCTTTCCTCAGTATCTACGTCCGGGCTCGAACTTACCGTTCTCAGAATACTGTCAGTAGCAGGAATGGTGTTGGCTTTTAGCTTTACACGCACATCATCGCTCTGGACAAGCGCTCGTTTTATCATTTCTCGAACCGATTCACATACGTCAACTTGTTTTAAATAGCTAAGCGTGATCATCGAATGCCTCCTCATCGCCACTCATTTACATGTCAATTGGGTAACGCTTCTTTTACTGCTTCCCCCAGTTCCCACAATCCCAGCGGTTTGGGAATAGCCTCTCTAAGCCCCGCGGTCTTTATTGTTTCAGCCAAATCTGAGTCGATATAGCCTGAATAGAGCATGACCGGACAGCCCCTCCGTATGCGCCTCACGCGCACGGCGAGTTCCACCCCCGTCAACTCGGGCATCACCGGTTCAACAATGACAAGGTCAAACCTGTCGGGGTCATCGGAAAAGGTTCTCAACGCCGTCAAGGTCATCGCTTCACCCTGTGTGCTGTAACCCAAACGTTTCAGGACAGCCGTGGTGACAGCCAGCACATCGTTGTCGTTGTCCACAACGAGAATATGAGGCTTGGAAGCCATAACGGTCCTTCCTTTTTCTGCCGGGGGTGTCTGGCAGTCTTACCCTAGCTTTTGGTTGGTCTTTAAGAAAACGTGCAGTATGAAAAATCGTAAGAAGATTGGAAATCAACACTATTTACAGCATTATTATAGCACAATAATCATAGAATACCAAGTGTTTTTGCACAAGGCTGCAAGCCCCCGTAAAACTACTTGAAACCTTGATTACTGTTCAAAAGGGTAGTGACGGGAAACAGATGAGATGCTCTCTTTCGGGAAGCATCAGACGATAATGTCACCTGCGAAAAGACCGTGGAGGGTCAAACATGGAAGCGTGAATTATGGTTGGATATGCGATATATAACGCTCCGATTGGGCTGTGGGTGCTTTGAGAAAGATTATGATGTCAGTGGACACGGAGGAAATGCGGGTGCAAGCCTTCATACAATCGGGAGTTATCGCGACATCTTTCGCCTGCTCCTCGCATTTGCAGAGCAGCGTCTCAAGAAGACGCCATCGACGCTGCGCCTCGCGGATCTCGATGTCCCTTTTATCGGTGCGTTCCTCGACCACCTCGAGAACGAACGCGGAAATGGGGCCCGCAGCCGTAACGCGCGCTTGGCGCGCCCTTCATTCATTCTTCCGTTATGTCGCCCTTCACGAGCCCTCCATGAGCGCCCTGGCGCAACGTGTTCTGGCAATACCGGAGAAGCGCTACCACCGCACGCAAATCCAATTCCTCACACGGCCCGAGATCGATGCCCTCATGGCAGCACCCGATCAAAACACGTGGGCAGGCCGGCGGGACCGGACGCTTCTTCTCGTTGGCGTACAGACGGGGTTTAGGGTCTCGGAGTTGATTGGGCTACGTTGCCAGCACGTTGCCCTCGGCACCGGCGCCCACCTTCAGTGCACCGGTAAAGGACGAAAAGACCGTTGTACGCCACTGCGCAGGGAGACAGCCGCCGCATTGCGTGCCTGGCTCACCGAGCGCAATGGACAATCCACGGATCATGTCTTTCCCAACGCACGAGGCCATGCCTTAAGCCCAGACGGGGTCGAGTACATCCTCGCCAAACACGTGGCAACCGCACGGCAAAGATGCCCCTCCTTGGAAAAAAAAGCGAATTACACCTCACGTGCTTCGCCACACCGCGGCTATGGAGTTGCTTCAAAACGGCGTAGATCGCTCCGTGATTGCCCTGTGGCTCGGTCACGAATCGATGGAGACCACCCAAGTATATCTTCACGCCGATTTGGCGCTCAAAGAGAAGGCCCTTGCCAAAGCCGCGCCGTTGGGTATAAAGATACGCCGCTACCGGCCCGATGATACACTCCTCGCCTTTCTCAAGGGCCTCTGATTATGCTGAGTAAGACAGGCTGCAAGGCCAGAGATACGCTGACTTTCTGGGGACACTTGGAATAATCAGGGACTTTGAATTATGCCGGTTATTCCAAACTTGGAATAACCGGCAGAGCTTTGCGGCCCCCTTCTGACCGATCTCCTCCATCGGAACAGGGCACATCTTGTGCCGGTCGAGAACAAGCAACTAATGCACTTTATATAAAAAGCGCACCACGTTCATGGCGTACTTACAGATTGAAAGCAAGCATTGTTGTCGAGATTAACATTTTGTTTGTTTCAGGAAGAAGTTCGTACGTATTGCACCTACAAGTCCGTAATTTCAGAAAATTTAAACTATTGAGGATTACTGGTTGAAATACTCAGAAATAAACGAAGGAGTCTTTGACAAAATAAATAGACAACTCAGTCCTAATCACAGTACGTTATAGTAAGAGCTTGGCAATTACTCACTTTTAGGTGTTGTAAGGACTGACCCGATAGTGGGGATGGTAATTTTATTTAATTCTGGTAGGACCAGTGAGGTGGTAAGGAATCTTGTAATATTACCTAACTCTTGAGGACCGATTTGTTTATTAAATTCACTTCCCAAATTTTCATCAGGTTTTTTTTCCGCTTTGGTTTGAACACTAATCATAATTAACAACCTTTGTGTAATATACTCACATTATATCATAAAATCAATTTTCTGTGGTCCACCCTTGCCTAATGGTTGATAATTGGGCGCTATATATGCCATTCGGCATTTTTTGTCCTATTACGTCAAATTCCACAGTAAAAACATCTGCTCTTTTAATGCTTTCTACGTAAACACCTTTGAAACTAGGCAATCTAAGTGTTTGCATTTGTCCTGGCTGTAGTATTGGATACTGCGCCACGAAATCGTCCATATATTTGAACGGAGTTTCTATCAACATTTCGGTTTCGTATTCTTTATACAAATTCCACATTGTATCTTCTATTTGTTGATTAGGTTGGGCTATCTTGAGTCTCAAATCTGTATTCGCTTCTTGTCTATTAATTGGATGTCCATGAAAATAAAATTTAGAGCTCAGATTTTCAACAATTTCGCTAATCTTATGCTCGTCAACAGATTTATCCATGTGTAACTCAAGTAATTTTTTTGCCATGAGTCTTGATTGAGCCATGAATCGCTTAACATTGCCCAAGGCTAAAGGATGAACTTTATCTGCTAAATGATTAAATGCTTGTATGAGTTCGTCTTCATGATGAATGCCTACATCTTCTTTAATTAAAGCTATATATGCGCTCACATCTTCGACGCTGATACCGAGCACTTGACCAGGATTCGGAGATGGAGGGTTAAAAGGATTGGTGACTGTCGGGTCAATAGGTCCTAACATACCCATGGGGTGCATAACAATTTCGTCTGCTCCCAGAGCAATAAGCGTAGCTGCGCTAAAAGCTCTATGTGGGATAAGAACAGAAAGATACTTACAATGCTCACGGAGCAAAGTTACAAGACGCCATGGTACTATTCCATTTCCACCATTACTATGTAAAAAAAGATCTATCTTCGTCTCTTTCTTATTTGCGTTAGATGAAGCTATATGATCATAGAGTTTACGTATGACATCAATTTCTATCGGAAATTCTAATCCGTTACGCGTACCAGTGATGTATGAGATTACAAGAGAATGGTCCCTTTCTATTTGCAACCGCTCAATAAGTTTAATTCTATTTTCTCTTGACATCTGCTCATAATAACAAAATCACATCATTTTTTCAATACAAATACAAAATGTAAAATGTATCGCCAATGTTTGTCGTCAGGAGAGAATTCTGTTTGTTACGGATTGAAGTTCTGCATCTTCGTCGAGGTTGACGATTTGTTGCTTTCAGGAAGGAAGCAAGAACCGGATGAAACATGTTTCCTTGCTACCATGCAAACATTAATACCACTCCTGCCCTACCTGCTACTGCGAGTTTTTCCTCCTCGCGGCCCGAAAGCTGTTGCCTCCCTTTTTGTCAATATGCGAGCAACAATTCCAGAAGCCCGCTCAGTGAAAGCAGGGAAAGTATAGCCCATGCCAGGAGCGCACTCCTGATCCCTCTTATCCTGAAAGCCCCGCCGAACGACACAGCGGGCTCCTCCTCACGAACGAGGTGAACCAAGGAGGCGTTTTGTTTCCTCTGTTTCTGAAGAACTACCCTTTCAAGCGCATAGTCAATGACTTCTCGAAGCGATGCTTCATCCAGTGCCGCTGCCACGTGCATGAGATCGAGAGCTGTCCGTCTCCAACTGCTTCGTATTGGTATTTCGCCTTTTTTGAGTCGATACACTGTTGTACTCCGTAAATGTCTCTCACAGTTTCCCTTTTCGTTTCAAGAAATTTATGCCGGCGTGACTAAGGGCCGGCCGCTCCCTCGCATAGGTCAAAAGCTTGGTCCTCTGCGTATCGTCGATCCTCAGATATATGTCCACAAGTTCCGCGAGGCCCTTATCCTTGACGAAGGCCCCAAGTTTCCTTCTGGCATCATCGCTCAGTTGAGCCAGGATATCCTTCACGTATGCCGCGTCCTCCGCACCCTCACGGTCGTCCCGGAACGTTTCTCCTTTACCGGTTTCCAGCCATTCCCTGTTTATTCCCCAGGTGACACAAATGGCCCTGATCGTTCTTTCGTCCGGTGAATGGTCGCCGATCTCAATGTGCGAGACAGCGCTCGCCGTCACTCCAAGCGCAATACCAAAGTCGGCCTGATTCATTTCCAGGTGAAGCCGCAACTCCTTGATTCTTTTGCCTATGCCAGCTACATGCATGATTTACTCATTTTTTTATTTACAATAGTTGATATGATCATTTATTCTGTTCCCATGATCGACGTTCTGGAAAAAGATGAAATAAAGGAACAGACGCGGGGGGTCATGACGCCCAACATCCGTATCAACCATATAACCTCCCGTGTTATCATCGCCCCCGCCCCGGGCAGCGAGTTCACCTCCAAGGAAATCGTCCCATATGGCGGGGGTTCATGTCAAACTAAATCTCTCTTTTTTATCACAATCCGGGTTGGCAGTCATAGGCAATTAACTTACCGATCCACGGGGAGGTCACATGGAGCAATTGAGACTATTGTTACGGGACCAGCAAAGGCAGGTATCGCTCGAAGTTATCGATTCGTGCAACACGTTTGACGATGCCCTCGCATTATGCAAGTCCATATCGGGGCTGGAAGACAAACAGATCGCGATGGCCCTGCGAATCGACCCCGGTCACTGGTCGTTGATCTTCACCAAAGGCCCGAACAAAAGAAATTTCCCTGAAAACAAGCTGCTTCAGTACATGGAAGTCTGTAAAAACAGAATCCCGCTCATCTGGTGCGCCTTCAAATCCGGGTACACTCTCACCCCCCCTCAAATCTGAACCTGAAATGGAGCTCGAAGCGCTCCGAGCGGAGAACGAGGAGTTAAAGAAACAATACAAGTACACCATCGAAGCCTTGGAAGCGGTGAACGCATGAAAAGGATCGAATCTGTTCTCGTCCTTTCCGGCCTTGTCGGAGCGGCTCTTAATGCGTTCGGCTCCGTGTGGGGCTTTGCGATCTGGCTTCCGGGAAACATCGGCCTCGCTTTCATTAACTGGCGGCGCGGTCTCAAATGGCAGGCGCTTCTCTTTGCTACCTATACCGTGACCGCTGCCTGGGGGATAGCTCGATGGACCAAATGATCTTCAAAAGGAGGCTCTTTGATGAAGACAAAACTGCTTAAAAACGGATTCATTGTGACGGCCTTCATCGTCGCCTTTATTGCCGCGCCCCTTGAATATGCCTTCAATCCCAAGTTTCTCGTGGACGCCCTCGAATACCTCGATGGCGACGAGATCATGATGGGGTATCCGGGCACCTACGGGGCCGTTATTATCGACGAAACCGGCTATTCGTGCGTCATCATGCCGATTCGCGACGCCGTAAGTCCGATAGAGGAAGCGGCCAAAAAGAAAAAAAGAGGCTGAACGTGAAAAATCCTCAGGAGTGGAATGTTGGAGCTGAGAAACTGTTCATCATCGAGCTTGGAACCTGTTCTGCCACAGGAAAGTTGCATGGACGAAAACACTGTCTTGAGGGCTACATCAGGGCACTTGAAGAATACCCCGTGTCGGTCGGACCAAAAACTGTCACGGGGCCAAAGAAAGAGAAAAGGACCGTTCAGGGGTTTTCTCAACCCCAGATAGCCGATCTAATGACGTTCGCCCGCGCGGAACTCGAAAAAGAAACCGAGCGTGAAAGGAGGTTCTCCGTTGGCTAAACCGACCGAACTGAAACCTCAATCGTTCATGGCCAAAGAACCGTTCTCACGGACAGGTGCAACGCCTTTCATGCTCGAACTGACCGACGATTGCGGCAGAAAATACGTGGTCGAGTTTACCGTGCGCAACGATCACCTCGGTGAGATGGAGAAAGCCGTGAAGATCCTTAGGCGGTGCTTGAGGCCGGTGATATGATGACTGCCCTCGCCTTCCTTGCTGGTTTCTATCTTGGCATGCTTCTCATGGCCCTCCTGCGGACCGCGGCTAAAAAGGCCGGACGATGATATTTGACAAACCCAAAACCGGCACCCGCGAGTGGGCCGAGCACTCCCGCAATATCTTCCTCGGATGCGCCCATAACTGCCGTTACTGCTATGCGCGGGAGATCGCCGTGCGCTACGGCAAAATAACAAGCGCGTCCCAATGGTCGAGTATGGTGGCCAATGCCGGCACGTTGAGCGAGAAGCCGCGCAAGCTCGACGGCCGCATCATGTTCCCCACCACGCACGACATCCTGCCCGAGAATCTTGACACCACCGTTGATTACCTTCGCGGCTGGCTCAAGGCCGGAAACGAAATCGTGATCGTATCCAAGCCGCACCTTACGGTTATCGAAAGGCTATGCGCCGAATTTAAGGAATTCAAGAATTCTTTAATGTTCCGTTTCACGATCGGTAGCATCGACGAAGACGTGCTGTCCTTCTGGGAGCCTGGAGCTCCCGGTTTGAAGGAACGTCTCGCCTGCCTGATGTCCGCCTATTCCGGCCAATACAGGACGTCGGTATCTGTCGAACCGTATCTCGACGGAACACTTCTCGGCCTTGTGCGTCAAGTGGAACCGTGGGTCACTGATACTATCTGGATCGGCCTCATGAACAGCATCAAGGCCCGCGTGGACACTAAGGGATGGTCTCAGGCCGATTATGGTTTCATAGATGATGTTATCGACATTCAGCGGCCAAAATGGGTGCGCTACTTCTACAACGCTTTGAAGAACAACCCGAAAATCCGATGGAAAGATTCGATCCGCAAGATGCTCCATCTACCGGAGGTGCCAGACGCATCTTGTTAGGAACGTCAAGCACAAGAAAGCACGCCACAAGGATGAATTCCCCCAAGAGGCCAAGCGTCCCTGGTACCGATACTTTAACTTCGATGTCCACGGCAGGCCCCCGGACGTCTGGACGGAAAGCAACGGCTGGTGTTCAATCCAAACGGTCAACCCATACCATCTTGTCAGGCTTCAAAAAATGCTCGACGATGAGAAGAAAATGGATACGCGCCATTACAGGACAATTATGGACGAGTTTGAGCGCCGCGCGAAAGAAGCAAAAAACGAGAACGAGGCCACAGTATGAACTTGCGGTTCCCTGCGTCCAAGAGTAAAATTACTTCCAAGTACAACCTTGGAGGTGAACTTATGGAAAGGGGATCGATCTTATGCGCCGCACCGCGGTGCAACCGGGTAAGAAAGGATCACGAAAAATCATGTCCTCGCTGTGGCCACGACGCCGTCTACATCCGTGTCGGATGGAAAGGCCGGAAGTACCGATACTTCCAGTTTCTCGACGCAAAGGGTAGGCTTGTCAGCTATTCGAACGCCCAAGCGATTGTCGTGCTACGGGAAATCAACCAGAAAATCAGCCTGGGCGCGTTTAACCCCGAAGAATATCTCACATCGACTCTGAAGGGTAGAATCTTTGAAAACACCTACGAAAGCTGGATCGAAACAAAGGAGAAACTCGTTAACCGCGAGGAACGGTCTCCCGAAACGGTACGCTGTTACCGATCTTACGCCCGCAATTATCTGATACCATACTTCGGGACCAAAGACGTGAGTGCGATCACTGAGAACGATCTCGATGAGTTCCTTGGGCAGCTACCAGACGAGTTGTCTCAAAAATACCGCAAGAACATTATAAAGGCTACGGAAGCCTTCTTGCAGTGGTGTCTAAAAAAACATTATATCAATGCCATGCCGAACACTCCCACTGTGACCGTCAAGTCGGCCCGTAAGACGCGCGCCATAGCTTACGATTTCCAAATGTTCGGCATCAACAACCTGCCGGAAGTCCACCGAGACGTCTTCCATTTTATCCGTGAAACGGCGCTTAGGATTTCCGAGGCGTGTGCCCTCAAGGCGACAGATATCAACTTCAGCCGCAGGCAGGCGCTCATCTGCCGTAACGTCAGCGGATCAAAGGTCCAGGACACTACCAAGGGAGGGGAAGCCAAGGCGATCCCGCTGTCAACGGCGGCCATTGAGATCTTGCGGCGGAACGTGTGTGACCTCGAAGAATATGTCTTCATTAATCCGGTCACCGGCAAGCACTACATGCCGGAGTTTATGCGCCGTCTGTGGGTGAGGCATAGCGGGACCGGCGTCATGCTCAAAGAAGCCATGCGACACTCCACACTGACCGACTGGGCCGATGTTGGAGCAAACGCCTTCCAGATAAAGGAACTTGCCCGCCACAGCGATATCCGCGTGAGCGATATCTACGTAAAGAACGCGATGAGCGGGTTGCACAATATCATCGAGCGCAAGGTTGTTCTCCTCGACGAAATTCGGAAAAAAAGGAGAGGGTCTGTATGAGGTCTGTGCACGCCTCGCAAAGCCTTATATCTTCAACGTCCTCCGTAGGTTCGAATCCCACCCTCTCCGCCATCAAAAACATATCATTCCAATAAGTTACACAGTGAAAATAGGATAAAAATCGACAGACGTCCGACTATAGTGTCAATCTGACCAGCAATTAATATACCAACTTGCCTTTTCTTTCATGCTACATCCGTTGTCCAAAAAATAACAGCCTTTTCTTGAAGTATCTGTAACACAAAAGCACACTAAAACCATTAAATGACCGAATGAAATGTAACACATTTAGCGAGAAGGGCAAGGTGTTGATAACAGGAAGACACCGATAATTTTGGTTTTCAAAACAAAAAACGTTGAAAATAGCACGTTCCACCTACTATGTAGATTAGATTGTCAAGCCCAAAATGCATCTTTTTTTAAATCAGTTTTTTTCCTCCTCTCTATAATGAGTGATTACTATTCCCCAGCCTGCTATTCGTGGTCTTCCTGTAAAGCCACATGATTCTTATCCGGTTCATAGTGAATTGCCGTATTCTACAATTGTAGCTGTTATCGCTACAGATGCTGTCTCACGGTCAATTCTCAACATGGGATACCCATATCACTCATCGTCTTTGTATCTTAAGCCGCTTTTACCATAGAGCCTCCCGTCATATAAGGTACGTTATGCAAAAGCATCGCTCGTATTCTGATAATGAGCTTTCGGGCTATGGCGACAATCGCCCTCTTGGCGCCTTTCATACTTTTGAGTTTCAGGTGCTTGGGCCCCAATGAGAGGGTCTCTCCCCACAAGGATCCAGCTGCTCTCGACAAGGGCTACCCGCACCCTTGTGTTTCCAGAGCGGGTGATCCTCCCCTGATGGACGTACTGCCCTGTAGAATATTCGGAGGGCGTAAGCCCTATGTAAGAAGCGATCTGTTCCGAAGTCTTGAATCGTGCGAAGTCTTGTAATTCAACAAGTATCTTTATGCCGGTGAGAATGCCTACTCCCGGGATACTCCTTAAGAGCTTCATTCTATGGGCATATGTATCAGTACAGGACAATTCTACTACGCTCTTCGTTATCTCCCTTATTTTTTCTGTCAGGTATTCGTACAGGTGAATCAAGGCATCAAGCGATTGCTTAAGATATTGAGATCCACAAGGCAGGTCCTTAAGCCACTGAATAGAGGGACGGCCCCATCCGTATTTACTTAGGAAAGGGAGAGGACATATCGTAAAAGAGAAGTTTACTTTTTATCTGCCGGGCAACACTTCCCCTATGGTCCACGAGTTGTCGCCTGGTCCTCACAAGCTCCCGGTGTATCCTCTCTTCTTCTGTGAGGACAAACACCTTCTTGAGCATATCGCTTTCCAGCAGTCTTGCCAAGTTTCCTTGAATCCCTCTTGTCGGTTTTCACCCTGTTGCCTGATTCTATGGGGATCAAGGAAGGAGGGACTACTATTGCTGTAATGCCATCTTGATGAGCCTGTCGTAGAGGGAAAAACCGCAGGGACCGGCCTCGTAAGCCACCTTGAGCTGACAATCCTTGAACCGTTCCAATAGCTTCATTAACGAATAGTAGGCAGCAGGGATACGTCCGTTAAATACCTCTTCGCCGTCCGTCCTGACTGTCACATGCCAGCTCTCTTTATGGACGTCAATGCCAACGTATACCTTCTTGCCGGACAGCACGTTCACCGATTCTGTAGATACTCTTTTCATGTAGAGCCTCCTCTTCTTTTTCACAAGTATATCAAATACCCGTGAGAGGCTGGACAATCTATCATAGTATCTACATATCAATCTTGGTAAGGGCGATAGATAAGCGATTACCAATTGAAAGTAGCAACAAGAAGGTCACCGATACGCCGAATCAATGGCGCATTCGGTGACCTTACTTCAGGCTTTAAGGGCCAGTCACCATACTTGCCGGAGCAACCGCATTGACCTGACTCCATACAGTACCATCCCATTGCCAGAGGCCACCTGCTCCGAAGTCTCCATACAATATCGAACTGGAAGCCACCATATTGTTCGGACCAACTGCATTGACCATGCTCCATGTGGTACCGTTCCATTGCCAGAGACCGCCTGCTCCGAAGTCTCCATACAATATCGAACTGGAAGCCACCATATTGTTCGGACCAACTGCATTGACCATGCTCCATGTGGTACCGTTCCATTGCCAGAGACCGCCTGCTCCGAAGTTCCCGTAGAGGAGCGAACCTGAGGCTACCATACTCGTCGGAGCAACCGCGTTGACCTGACTCCATGAGGTACCGTTGTACATCCAGACACCGCCTCCGGTGAAGTTTCCATAGAGGAGAGAACCTGCTGCTACCATGCTTGTTGGATTACCCGGTGTAACCTGACTCCATGAGGTACCGTTGTACATCCAGACACCGCCTCCGGTGAAGTTTCCATAGAGGAGAGAACCTGCTGCTACCATGCTTGTTGGATTACCCGGTGTAACCTGACTCCATGAGGTACCGCTGTACATCCAGACACCGCCTCCGGTGAAGTTTCCATAGAGGAGAGAACCTGCTGCTACCATGCTTGTTGGATTACCCGGTGTAACCTGACTCCATGAGGTACCGCTGTACATCCAGACACCGCCTCCGGTGAAGTTCGCATAAAGTGTAGATGTAATTGTATCGAAGGTATTAAAGGTCGTTCGCTGGATATTGGAGACCCGAAGCTCATCGATACTTGTTCCCGCATAGAGTCCAAGTGGTATGAGCAACGATCCCCCAAACCCGGTTGCCGGGTGGCCGGTATTTGCATCACTGCCGACTTGTACCCCATTGATGTAGAGCTTTGCTCCAGAACTTCCCCATGTTGCCGCTACGTGTGTCCACGTATTTAATGGCACGCTCGTTGTCCCAGAGTTCATACTAAAGGCCGCCCAGGAACTGGCAGACAGTTGGCCAGCTGCGTCAACGCCCATTCCGAAGGTCCAACCCGCACAGGCGCCGAAATATTGCCCTTGAGAAACAAGGTTAGTGGGATACGAGGTGAGGTAGACCCAGAATTCAAGCGTACCATTGCTTTGGCTGAGGAGTTCACCCCCTGGATACTCGAGATAGGTAGTTGAGCCGGTCGGCTGGCCAGCCGGAGGATTAAGCGTTAATCCCTGAGCAAGTCCATGTGGCCCTGACCTGTAAGAGTAGCTCGGCGTAGCCGCAGGTAAAGCAGATCCGCATGACTGTCCGTTCTGGCTATAAGCATTGATGGTAGCAGTGGTACTACTGTCAAGGTGATCGAGAAGGATGGTGTTCGCGTCTGATACATATGAGGGTATACCCGGCGATGTATCCACATTAAAGGTCGTTCGCTGGATATTGGAGACCCGAAGCTCATCGATACTTGTTCCCGCATAGAGTCCAAGTGGTATGAGCAACGATCCCCCAAACCCGGTTGCCGGGTGGCCGGTATTTGCATCACTGCCGACTTGTACCCCATTGATGTAGAGCTTTGCTCCAGAACTTCCCCATGTTGCCGCTACGTGTGTCCACGTATTTAATGGCACGCTCGTTGTCCCAGAGTTCATACTAAAGGCCGCCCAGGAACTGGCAGACAGTTGGCCAGCTGCGTCAACGCCCATTCCGAAGGTCCAACCCGCACAGGCGCCGAAATATTGCCCTTGAGAAACAAGGTTAGTGGGATACGAGGTGAGGTAGACCCAGAATTCAAGCGTACCATTGCTTTGGCTGAGGAGTTCACCCCCTGGATACTCGAGATAGGTAGTTGAGCCGGTCGGCTGGCCAACCGGAGGATTAAGCGTTAATCCCTGAGCAAGTCCATGTGGCCCTGACCTGTAAGAGTAGCTCGGCGTAGCCGCAGGTAAAGCAGATCCGCATGACTGTCCGTTCTGGCTATAAGCATTGATGGTAGCAGTGGTACTACTGTCAAGGTGATCGAGAAGGATGGTGTTCGCGTCTGATACATATGAGGGTATACCCGGCGATGTATCCACATTAAAGGTCGTTCGCTGGATATTGGAGACCCGAAGCTCATCGATACTTGTTCCCGCATAGAGTCCAAGTGGTATGAGCAACGATCCCCCAAACCCGGTTGCCGGGTGGCCGGTATTTGCATCACTGCCGACTTGTACCCCATTGATGTAGAGCTTTGCTCCAGAACTTCCCCATGTTGCCGCTACGTGTGTCCACGTATTTAATGGCACGCTCGTTGTCCCAGAGTTCATACTAAAGGCCGCCCAGGAACTGGCAGACAGTTGGCCAGCTGCGTCAACGCCCATTCCGAAGGTCCAACCCGCACAGGCGCCGAAATATTGCCCTTGAGAAACAAGGTTAGTGGGATACGAGGTGAGGTAGACCCAGAATTCAAGCGTACCATTGCTTTGGCTGAGGAGTTCACCCCCTGGATACTCGAGATAGGTAGTTGAGCCGGTCGGCTGGCCAGCCGGAGGATTAAGCGTTAATCCCTGAGCAAGTCCATGTGGCCCTGACCTGTAAGAGTAGCTCGGCGTAGCCGCAGGTAAAGCAGATCCGCATGACTGTCCGTTCTGGCTATAAGCATTGATGGTAGCAGTGGTACTACTGTCAAGGTGATCGAGAAGGATGGTGTTCGCGTCTGATACATATGGGATTACACCCGACCAGCAAGGTTGAGCCTGCACGAATAGGAGCATCATTAATGTCATTAAAAACAGGACGATCTGTTTTCTATTGTTTAGGTTGTTTTTTATTCCTTTCATATTTCCTCTTCTCCTCCTTACTATTTTATCTTTTATAACTTGAAAATAAATTAGTTTATTTGTGTCCTATTTTTCATCTCTTGTCAACAAAAGATGCAAAAAATTATATTTGCTATCCATCCGCCATTATATTTGCTTAATGCGGAAAGGGGCCTCGTGGGTATGAGGATTACTGACTGAAAGTTGGCATATCCTGCGAAGAACCGGTTTCGTTTAGTTCAGGAAGTAATGAATAGAATTGCTCACACCAATTTTTAAAAATCGGTTGACTGGGAAAAATGTTGAATGCACCTACATATACCTCAATTTTGATAAAGGCAATAGATAAGCGATTACACGTAGATACCCACGGGCTCACGCCCGTGGCATTAAAAGCACTAAAACCCAAAACTCAACTGCACCGGTAACTTGCCTTTGTCTACTTTTTCCTGGAATTCCACGTACCGTTTTATGACTTCCTCATTGATCCCTACTGTGGATAAAAAGAAACCTGGGGACCAAAACTCGTTCCTCCAATACATCTTTTTCACCCATTGAAACTGTTTCCTCACGTCTCTGCTGGTATTCGCTTTAATCTTCCCCACTATGTCTGATACAGCGTATTTCGGGGGTATGATTATGATAAGATGCACATGATCCATCTGAATACTAAAACGTTCTATCTAAACATCGGGATGATACTCCTTAATCAGAGGCATCCGCTCCGCAACGAATTCTTTAAGATCCCCCTTCAGAATTCTTCTCCAGTATTTCGGTATTCACACGATATGAAGCTGATGATGATATGAACCATGAGAACTGAGCCGTATATCCATGTTTCCATTCTATCACACTATTTCAACCCAAAAGAACCTGACGCTTTCACCCACGGGCTTACGCCCGTGGTCCTCAGCGTCAATTCTGATAGAAACACCCATGCCGACTCGTCGGCACAAATAAGAATGAAAATGGTATGAAGCCTCTCTTTTTGTTATAAGAATATCGATGTACCTATTCTCACACAAAAGGAGGGATATCATGGATATCATCATCGAAAGAGGGGCTGGTCTTGATGTGCACAAGGAGACAGTAGTGGCATGTATTATGGGAACAGGAATAAAAAAGGAGATACGGACCTTTAGCACCGTTACCAACGATCTTTTACGTCTTAAGATTTGGCTTACGGGACATGGGATTACCCATGTCGCCATGGAGAGTACCGGAGTCTACTGGAAGCCCATATTTAACATACTGGAAGATAGTTTCGAAGTGATGTTGGTAAATGCACGACATGTCAAGCATGTACCGGGAAGAAAGACCGACGTGAAGGACAGCGAATGGCTCTGTAAACTTCTAAGGAGCGGACTGGTCAAGGGAAGCTTCATCCCTCCGAAAGAAATAAGGGAACTTAAGGGATCTCACCCGGTATAAAAGGAAGCTTATTCAAGCCATTACCTCTGAAAAACAGAGAATAGAGAAGATTCTTGAAGATGCGAATATAAAGCTCTCATCTGTTGCCTCGAATATATTCGGGGTAAGCGGGACCCGGATTATCGAAGAGCTGATGAAGGGAGATCTTAGACCAGACCAAATGGCAGAATTGAGCAAGGGCAGGTTACGGAAGAAAAAGGAGGACCTCACAGAAGCCCTTGTGGGACATATGGAGGGACACCATACGTTTATGATCCGTGCGTCTTTAGAACATATAAAGGCAATAGAGGAGATCCTCGTCACCCTGGAACAGAAGATACAGGAAATAATCGGGCTTCACTTCAAAGAGGAATACGATCTTTTGAAGACAATACCGGCTGTGAAAGACAGCGCTTCCGTCATCATCGCGGAAATAGGTACGAACATGAACCTTTTTGTAACCGATATGCACATTTCCTCATGGTCAGGTATGAGCCCCGGCAACAACGAAAGCGCGGGGAAGAAAAAACCAGGGACCACCACACACGGCAATACATTCTTAAAAAGTATCCTCGCAGAGTTCGCATGGGTGGCAACAAGGATGAAAGGCACTTACCTCTTTGCTAAATATCGCAGCCTTGTGGGCAGAAGAGGGAAAAAGAAGGCCCTGGTAGCGGTCGGCCATAAAATCCTTATAAGCTGTTATCACATACTCAAATACAAAATACCCTACAAAGAACTTGGGGCAAACTATCTCGATACACGGAAAAAAGATCGTATTGCTAAAAACTATATAAAGAGACTCACGAGCCTTGGATATACGGTAACAGTAAACGAAGCAGCATAGACACGTAAAACAAGAGGCTACTGTGGAACAAAGGTCGATGCTTACTGGTGGTTTAAACCCCGTAGAAGAAACTGACCTCAGCCGGTTATAAGGACAAAACAATGTTGCCATAGAGCACGCAGAAGAAATTTTTGCAACCCTAACCGGCTATTCCACATCATAAAAAGAAAGGAAGGCAATATGCATTAAACAAGTTAATTTTCAGAAGAACTATCAATAATAAGGTCACCGATGCGCCGAATCAATGACGCATTCGGTGACCACCTTGTCACAGCTCTTAGGTCCCACCACCATGGTTGTCGGAGAAACTGCATTGACCTGACTCCACATGGTGCCATCCCATTGCCAGAGACCGCCTGATCCGAAGTCACCGTAGAGGACCGAACCTGAAGCAACCATATTGTTCGGAGAAACTGCATTGACCTGACTCCACATGGTGCCATCCCATTGCCAGAGACCGCCTGATCCGAAGTCACCGTAGAGGACCGAACCTGAAGCAACCATATTGTTCGGAGAAACTGCATTGACCTGACTCCATGCGGTGCCATCCCATGCCCAGAGGCCACCTGCTCCGAAGTCTCCATACAATATCGAACTGGAAGCCACCATATTGTTCGGAGCAACCACATTGACCTGACTCCATGCTGTGCCATCCCATGCCCAGAGGCCACCTGATCCGAAGTTCCCGTACAGGTACGAACCTGAAGCCAATATGGTTGTCGGAGAAACTGCATTAACCTGACTCCATGCGGTGCCGTTCCATTGCCTGAGGTCACCTTCGGTGAAGGTGGCATAGAGCAAAGGAGCGCCAGAGTCGTATTCCCAGAAGTCTGTGAAATATGTATAAGAACCAGCATTATATCTATATCCCGTCCCAATGTAGCCCTTGTTACCGATGGAGAAACTGACGGCGCTGGCTCGCGCCGTCCCCCCGAAATCGGCTTTCTGTGTCCAGGTGTTGGCGGCAGGGTCGTACTCCCAGAAGTCGCTCACAAATGCCGAACCATCGTACCCCGTTCCTATGTAGCCCTTGCTCCCGATGGAGAAGCCCACAGCATTATCTCGCGCTGTCCCCCCGAAATCGGCTTTCTGTGTCCAGGTGTTGGCGGCAGGGTCGTACTCCCAGAAGTCTTTTCTATAATATCCATTATTATATCCCGTCCCTATGTAACCCTTGCTCCCGATGGAAAAACCGACGGCATTTTCTCGCGCCGTCCCACCGAAATCGGTCTTTTGTGTCCAGGTGTTGGTTGCAGGGTCATATTCCCAGAAGTCTTTGTGAAGTGAATAAGTATCGTATCCCGTCCCTATGTAACCCTTGCTCCCGATGGAAAAGCCCGTCGCGTACATTAACAACTCTGCGCCCCCGAAATCGGCCTCCTGTGTCCAGGCATTAGCGAAGGGATCATACGCCAAAAAGGGTGTTGAAAAAAGCCCAGTCCCCACGTAGCCCTTCGTCCCGATGGAGAAGCCGACGGCACTCCCATCTTGCAATCCACCCCCCCCGAAATCGGCTTTCTGTGTCCAGGTGTTGGCGGCAGGGTCGTACCCCCAGAAGTCACCGTACCATAGAGAACCATCGTATCCCGTCCCTATGTACCTAAATTCCCGCCGAAATTATAACAAGGATCGTGCAACAAACATTATAGATTAAGGCTAAAGGCAATTTTTGCTTGACTTTTCTACCCATTCATTGGTATAATTATACCAATGAATGGGGTGTTTATATGTCGCTTGTCTATGTGAAGAACAAGAACAATGGCGTTACATATGTTTACGAATCATCCGGGTACTGGGATAAGAATAAACAACAGGCCAGGAATAAACGAAATTGTATCGGCAAGCTTGACCGGGTAACTGGCGAGTTTGTCCCCTCCAAACGCCTTGATCCCCAGCAGGCGGCGGTCCGGGATCCCGCGGTCACCGCATCGGCGCAGATCGTCGGCCCAGCGGTTGTGTTGGATGAGTTCTCCAAGCGCACCGGTCTGGAGAGATCGCTGAAGTCCTGCTTTCCCGATACCCACCGGCAGATCCTGGCGATGGCCAACTACCTCGCCATAGAGGGTGGAGCGCTCAGCTATTGCGAATCCTGGGCAAAAAGCCATGAGCCCGCCCTCGCGGCGTCCTTGGCAAGCCAGCGCATAAGCGAGATACTCTCCTCCATCGGGACCGACGGCAAGCAGACCTTCCTTGCGAAGTGGATAGGCAAGGTCTTGAAGGACGACTACATCTGCTACGACATCACGTCGGTATCGTCGTATTCGGAACTCAACGAATTCATCAAATGGGGTCACAACCGCGACAGGGAGAAGCTCCCCCAGCTCAATCTCGCGATGCTGTTCGGCCAGAAATCCGCGCTGCCGGTGTACTACCACCGGGTACCTGGCAACATAAACGACGTCTCAACGCTGCGCAACCTCGTGCTGACCTTCAAGGCACTGGAGGTCAAGCGGCTGCACTACGTGATGGACAAGGGTTTTTACAGCAGGAAGAACGTGGACGCTTTGGTTGAGAACCGCGACCGATTCACCATGTCGGTGCCGTTGAGCAATAAATGGCTGCTGCAAGCCATAGACGACATCCACAAGACCATCCACGGTCCTGAGGGATACCGCAAGCTCGATGACGAGGTACTCTATGTCCATTCACGGTTGTATCCATGGGGGAAGGAAAAGCGCCGCTGCTATCTGCATTTGTACTACAACGCCACCAACCGGGCCAAGGATGTGGACAAGTTCAACGAGGAACTGCTCCAGTACAAGGGCGAGCTCGAGTCGGGCAAGCCGGTGGCCGACCACCAGAAGGCCTATGACGACTTTCTCATCCAGAAGACAACCCCCAAGCGCGGACTGCATGTATCTTTCAACTCGGAGGCGGTGAGCCAACACATCAGCCGCTACGCTGGTTTCCAGGCGCTGCTCTCTAACGGGATCAAGGATTCGGTGGAAGCCATGCGGGTCTACCGCGACAAGGACGCAGTGGAGAAGTGCTTCGACGACCTGAAGAATTCGCTCGACCTGAAGCGGCTGCGGATGCATACGTCGGCGACCGTAGACGGAAGGCTTTTCGTGCAGTTCATAGCTCTGATTCTCATCAGTGCGATACGCAAGGAGATGCGCTCATCGAAACTCATCGAGGAATACACGGTGCGCGAACTGCTGCAGGAGATGAAGACGTTGACCAAGGTTAAATATTCCGGGAAGTACGGTCATATCCTCACAGAGGTGACCAAGGCGCAGCGGGATATTCTCAAAGCCTTGGATATCCAACTCCCTGGCATGGCATAGGTATAATTTTTCCGGGAAATTAGGTATGTAGCCCTTGCCCCCGATGGAGAAGCCGACGGCCAAATATCTTGCTGCGCCCCCGAAATCAGCCTTCTGTGTCCAGGTGTTGGGGGTCGCAAAAAGCGTATCGACGCCAAGAAAGCTGAAAAGCACTGCAATGATGATTATGATACATTTTTTCATACGGGCCCTCCTAAATTATTTGTATATCTTCATTGGTTTTGTCATCTAGTCTCATTTCAATACGCCCAGAGCGTTTAAGTCCTCCATGGTCACCGTTGGCGGCATCTGGTTATTTCTTATCTTCTTCACGACGAATTCGGCAACGGTCTGTGCCAGTTCCTTCGTGGTAAAGCCTTCATTGCCCGGTAGTCCCGGTATATTCGGCTGATGTACCAAGGGCCTCTTGTAGAGGAGAATGTCATATCCGAAGGTATTACTGGCTGAAGGTATAATCTGTATGGTTATGTCTGCCTTTTCATAAGGGTTCTCTTGTTGTTTTGGTACTTGAGCGGAAGGGCTATCGGCGGATAGGGATTGTCCGGGAAGGCAGACGAAAAAGAAGACCGTGAGCAGACCTACCGTAATTGTCAAAGAAAGAGACTTCCTTTTTCCCATGATCAACCCTCCGTGCATTCAATGTATTACTTATCCTTTTATTCTATGTTGAGATTGTACACCAAGAACCGCTAATGTCAACTTAATTGTGTAGTAGAAAATTCGCTATTACGGCTTGAAAGCTGCTATGAAAATTAAAAGGCTGTCTGCGTTGATTAAGGAAGAAGTGGCGTACTCATCGTATGTGCGGGGAGGGGGAGAAATCCCCCTCCCCGGTCTATCACCCTATCACACTTTGATCTACGGGTCGAGTCTGAAGCACTTCATTTTGCGCCCAAAATTGTGCCCGTGGCCCATAGGGAATCGCCGAAAATCACCGACAAACCGACACACTGAAAAAGGAAAAACTATTCATAGTGAAAGGATCAGGTATTCATTGCGAGTCTGCTGCTGTGGTCCAATTCAAATCAGAAAGCATGCAAGATCCGGATGAACCGTAAGTAGAAGCTGGTGTTTCTATTTCTTGTATGCTGGTTTCTTTACATCTAGACCATTCAATACAAAGTCAAGCGCCATATCACCGATCTCGTCCACGTTTTCTCTTTGGTCATAGTGGAACCAGTACGTTACCCACGTCATCATGCCCAGTACGAAAAGCGCAGCCCGGGAAGGTTTGACATCGGTGCGTATGATGTCTTTTGACCGAAGTTCGCTTATCGTGTCACGAAGCAGAACATAATGTTTTTTCCACTCCCCTTTCACTTCCCGAAAATATTTGTCTTTCATGGTAAGCGTGTCATGAATGAGTACCCTCAATTCGGGATGGAGACAAATGCTTTTCATGTAAGCCCGCACCATGTACGTCAACCGTTCTAGAGGATTGGCTATGGAAAGGGCTTCTGCAATGTACGGTTTCAGATTCCTCTCAATGCTTGCCATATGGACATCCAAAAGGAGGTTCCTCTTGCTACCAAAGTAGTGATAAAGGGTTGGCCGTGTAAGTTTCGCCGCGGTACAGACATCTGTTGTCGAAGTGAGGCTTCCTTTCTTGAGAAGGAGTCGTGTCGTTGTCTGTATAATTTTGTCTCTTCTTTTCTGAGAGGTTTTATCTCTTTTACCGATTGCCATTATTATTCAGCCTGCCAAGGAGAATATTATTATACCCGCTAAATGCGGCTCCAACGATAACGATATACCCGTTATCACAATTATTGTCAACATTTTTTCATGTATTTGCCGTAACAATCGCTTTACATAATTGTTTGTCATTATCGGGCCTATAATAAATTATACTTGACAACCATGTAAAGCTATTTTATAGATATTACCGTATTAAGATACAAACTAGTATATATATTATTACGATGTAACTAAAAGAGAAAGGAGTCGATTATGGGCATATTTTACCGACGATTACCGCGGTTCGACTACATCGTGCCAAAATCACTCGACGAGGCATTGAAGGCCCTCAACAAATATAAGGGCGCTTCAAAACTCCTCGCCGGCGGCACCGACCTGATCCCGCAACTGAAAAAGCGGGAAATAAAGGCGCCGGAATGTGTCATTGACCTCAAGGCCATACCGGGGCTGGATAAGGTTTCGTATGATACGGATGGCTTGAAAATCGGTCCCCTGGCAACGATCAACTCAATAGCACAGTCTCCAATAGTGCAGGAACACTTCCCGATACTTGCTCAAGCCGCGTTGGGCATGGCTTCACCACAGGTGCGCAACAGGGGGACCTTTGCCGGCAATATCTGCAGCGCCGTCCCCTCAGCGGACAGCGCCCCATCGCTTCTTGCTTTGTCAGCTTCCGTAAAGATCAAGAGTGCCCGGAAAGAAAGAATCATTCCCATGGAACAATTCTTCACAGGACCCCGCACCACATCACTGAAGACACATGAACTGCTCCTTGAAATAATTGTCCCGAAACCCGTTTCCGGGAGTCGTGGTGTCTACCTGAAATTATCACCACGTCACTCCATGGACCTTGCTATTGTGGGTGTTGCAGCTGTCGGGAGATGTGAAAATGGTATCTGTAAAGACATCAAAATCGCTCTTGGGGCTGTGGCGCCGACACCTGTTCGCGCGCCGATGGCTGAAGACATACTTCTGGGCAAACAGGTAACACCCACGCTGATCAACGAGGCGGCAAAGAATGCCCTTACCCAGTGCAGTCCTATCGACGACCACAGAGCAGCGCGGGAATACCGGTGCGATATGATCTATGTGCTCACTCGGCGGGCACTCACTCAGATTCTTTTTCAGCAAGGAGGTCTATTATGAAGGACATAAAAATAACTGTTAACAACAAGACCTATGAGTTGCAGGTCAAGCCCTGGGCCACGCTCTTAGACGTGATCCGGGATGACCTGGGGTTGATAGGCACGAAGGAAGGCTGTGGAGAAGGGGAGTGTGGGGCCTGTACCGTCATCATGGACGGACAGGCAGTCAACTCCTGCATCATTCTGGCAGCAGAGGCGGATGGTAAAGCGATTACTACCATTGAGGGTCTCGCCGATGGAGACAAGCTCCACCCGATACAGGAAGCCTTTCTCGAAGCCGGGGGCATGCAGTGCGGTTTCTGCACCTCAGGGATGATCCTCTCTACGAAGGTGCTCCTCGACGGAAATAAGAACCCCAGCGACGAAGACATGCGGAAGGGTCTGGAAGGAAACTTCTGCCGCTGTACGGGCTATACGAAAATATTCGAGTCGGTGAACCTAGCGGCTCGGAAGTTGAGGGGAGAGATATGAACATATTTAACGTCATTGGTAAACGGGTGCCCAGGATTGACGGCAGGGAAAAGGTAATGGGACAGGCAAAGTATGCTGCCGACTATTCCATGCAGGGTATGCTCTTTTGCAAGGTGGTAAGACTACCCGTTGCACATGCAAAAATTCTCAATATCGATACGAGCAGAGCAGAACGTCTCCCCGGGGTGAAGGCCGTGGTCACGGCAAAAGACTTTAACGGCTGGACCTGGGGTTTTATGGCAACGACCAGGGATGAACCACCTTTGGCTATGGACAAAGTCCGCTACTATATGGAGGCCGTGGCAGGGGTGGCTGCCATCGATGAGGATATTGCCGAAGAGGCATGTGACCTCATCAAAGTCGATTACGAGGAACTCCCGAGTGTTTTCGATCCAGAGGAGGCAATACGGGAAGGCGCCCCGGTGATCCATGATTACCGGCCAAACAACGTGAGCGTGGAGTATCACTGGAACTTCGGCGACGTGGAAAAAGCCTTCGCCGACTCCTATCTGGTCAGGGAAGACCGCTTCAGGACATCGCGGGCAACAAAGGGCTACCTGGAGCCGCCGGCTTCATTGGCCTGGTATGATCCTTCAGGTTCTATCACTGTCTGGGCTGCCAAGCAGAGCCCCTATTTCCACTACCGGCACCTTGCGGCCTGCTTTGGGCTCCCTCTCTCGAAGATACGGGTAATCCAACCATTTATCGGCGGTGGCTTCGGAGGGACAAAGAATGACTCTGTAGCCGGTGACTTCTGCGCCGTGATGCTCTCCAAGAAGACAGGAAAGCCGGTTAAGTTCGTCTACACCCAAGAGGAGGAACTGACCGTTTCCAAAAGAAGACACTCAATGATTGTCTACAACAAGATGGGCATGTCAAAGGATGGGCTCATCACTGCCATCCAAAGCCGTGTTATAGCCGACGGAGGCGGGTATACTGCTATTAGTCCACTTACCATGTACCTAACCGGATGTTGCACACCACTGCCCTATAAGCTTCCCAACTTCAAGCATGACTGCTACAGGGCATTTACAAATAACCCCATTTGCGCTGCCATGCGTGGTCATGGGGTAACCCACACACGCTTTGCCTGCGAGATCCAGATGGAGATGATGGCAGAAGAGCTCGATATCGATCCTGTGGAGATCCGTATGAGAAACGCGATCGACAATCCCAAACCGGGTGAGATCTACCGAACCATAAACGACATGACCCTCAAGACCTGCGGGATCAAAGAGGCGATTCAGGCCCTCGTCAAAGATTCGCTCTGGGCAGAAAAGGATAAAATCCCCAAACAAAAAGGCCTTCTATCTTATGGAGTGGGTATGTCGGCTACTTGTTATCTGGGCGGCGCCCGTCAACTTGGCCACCAATCCTGTGCTGCCATTATCAGGATATGTGAGGACGGCACAGTGAATCTTCTCACGGGAGCGACTGATTGCGGCCAGGGATCGGATACGGTCCTCGCCATGATCGCGGCGGAAGAACTAGGTGTAAGATATGAAGACATCGACATAAAGCGTGTTGATACATCATACACACCGGTAGACCCCGGAAGCTATGGGAGCAGGGTAACCGTACTCGCTGGTCAGGCAACACAATTTGCCGCCAGAGACGCAAAAAAACAGCTTCTCGAAGCAGGAGCAAAAGCCTGGCAGGTCAAGCCCGACGATATTGAAATGAGAAATGCTATTGTCTATCTCAAAACAAACCCGGAGAAACGGATGTCATTCGAGAAACTCGCGAAGATAGCCTGTTATGAAGGTTCGGGAGCTGTGATCATAGGCAAGGGTTACTCAGGCTATGGAATTGAACCGCTGGGTTTTGAGACTGGCAGAGGCAACGCAGGCACGTCTTTCAGTTTTACAGCCCAAACAACCCGAGCCGGGGTGGACATGGAGACCGGGCATGTGACAGTTAATGATTTTGTGATTGCCCATGACTGCGGGAGACCATTGAACCCAATTGGGGCTGAAAGCCAAAACGAAGGAGGTGCAGTACAGGGCATGGGCCAGGCTATCTACGAGGATTTCATCATGGACAGGGGCAAGACGCTTAATCCTTCCTTCCTTGATTACAAAATGCCCCGCTCCACTGATGTGCCCAACATAAAGGTCATCGACATCATTACCGACGACCCTGATGGCCCGTTTGGAGCAAAGGAGGCCTCCGAAGGAAGTCACGTGAGCGCCCCACCGTCCGTAGTGAGCGCCATTCATGATGCGACTGGAATCTGGTTCAAGGAACAGCCTGTTACACCCGAAAAGATCGTAAAGGCATTGAAGGAAAATGGGAAGTGGTTAAAATAATGTGCAAGCTCAAACAGCTGATAACTTAACGCTCATATAAAAGCAATTACTACGAGCTATCAGCTGTGAGTTACAAGCTGCATGGAGGGTACGGCCCGTCAGAGGAGCTCAGGAGTGAGGCCCAGTAAATGAAGGTATACATAAACAAAACCGTTCAGATACCGGAAGTACCCTCTGAAGTGGAGATAGAATCGGGCACGTTACACACCCTGCTCGATGATCTCCTCCGCACTAAGTATTTTGCAAAAGAGATTATTGATCCGGATACAGGAGTTTTGTCTCTGGATGGATTGTTTCAGGTACAACTCAATGGCCTTTCTTACCACAGCCTTCCCGATGGCCTTAACACGACGCTTCACGACGGCGATACCATTACCCTGACATTGATATTGCTCGGCGGAGGATGACGAAAAACCGTGTAGGAATCCATCACCACGTAACCGGGACTTTAAAAAAAACAGCATCGGTGAAATGGCTATCCAAAGAAGGAGATTTTGTAAGAGTGGTCTACTAGAAGGCTTAACGGTCGTAGAATGCGCAGGATATCTGAGTGCACTAACCGCAGGTTATGCGTTGAGTGAATGACTTTGGTTATTCTGTGGTTTGTTGATGGTGAACTTAGGCCTGATCCTAAGAATTTTGGAGTCACTTTAATTTTTCAATCATTCGCTCTCGGCAAGTATATTCGATCTATTTTTTATGATATTAGACAAATATGCTAATCTTTGTGTGACACAAAAGGAGGTATATTGGGGCCTGATTTCAATGGCAAAGTGGTAAAAAGCTTGCAAAGGCCTGAAGAAAAAGTTGTTGACAGGAGTAAAATAAACTTTTGGTGGTCATCACGGATTTTCATGTTCCAAAAACACCCCTAAAATTATGTAGACGACGAGCCGGAAAAGACTAACTTTTTGTTGTTCATCCAGGGTATTCTCATACCGGTAAACTTTTCCATTTGGCCGAGCATGGCAGGAAGATTTCTTTTCTTTTTCATTCGTATCTGTATTTCATCACCGATGATCTCTACTTCGCCGCTGTTACGTAAGAACTTTTCATAAAGGGTTTCCGAAGTGCTATGGGAATATCCGGGCAAGTTCATTGCCAGTAATTGGTAGAGATTGTGCGCCAGCACGGTCATGGTTAAGTCAAAGTCCACTTTTATGACCATCGAGGACGACACGCGGTTTAAGTGAAAGAATTCAATCTGCTCCGAAATGCCTTTCTCCACTATCCATCGTCTGGTGTAGGCACGTACCAGGGACGGCCGGCTTATGCCCGTGTCGTTCGTAATGATTAATGCCGGTTTTATCTTTCCATGCCCTGTAATGGCTAGCTGCCGTAACGGCTTGCCGTAATCTTTTAGGAAGACATCTTCTTCGTATGTCTTCAACTCCCGTCCCTTTCCGTCGGCGGTCATCACCCGGATCTTTTTCCACTCGGATGCCGGGATCTTCTCCAATCTATCCACGATATTCTTTCCCCTCCGCCGTATCGTGATAAAGTGTATCCCCTGGTCCTCTAACTTTCTTAAATTTTCATACGGGGTAAATTTACTGTCAAACACGATATACTTTAAGGCATCGGTCTTTGCCATCCCTTCCCGGTAAAAGTCCAGAAACTGCAGTACCACTTCATCTTGATCCTTGTGCCGTATTCCTGTTTCGCTGTAGTCAATAATCCCGGTGTCAGGGTCCTGCCCTAACACGGCGAGCATACTCGCCAATGCTCTGTTTCTCTTACCGGACCAGTTGTTCTCTAAGTGCGCATCGTCTCCCCAATAGGGAATCGTGGTAAAATCGAGATTCATCGTGTCCGACAAAAATCCCTGCTTTTTCCATATACGGTGCACGCTTTTCAGGAACTGCCGATTCATTTCTCTCGTTATCTGGCTTGAATACGAACTGAACCATGCACTTTTCGGCAGGACATTCAACCCGGCGAAAAGCCCCAATCCCCTGTCCATGCACCACAGGTCATCGGCGCTCAACCGACGTATACTGGAGAGCTTCAATGCAAGAACGCTCAAAAGGGAGGAGAGCTTGCCGATACTCTTTGTCCCGGGATAGCGGGACTCCTTTATCGCCTTGTCGATTCCATACTTCGTGAGGTAGGGCAAAAGACACAATATCCCTATAGAATGGGCTAAGCTGAATCATTCCGGGTCGTAGTTCAGGGTGCTGCTCTCCGGAGCCGTGAGGACGTCACGGATATGCGTGCTCTTTTTGTCGAGGGAACCCCTTCGGGGAAGCCTGTCAAACCCCTCTTTCTTCAATACCTGGTAAATGTATTTTTCTGATGCGGTGTGTCCTTGCGCATCCACCATCGCCTTGATAGCAGGAACAGAAAGATTTTTCTTGCGCAGACCGACGATGAGGCCGGTAAGGTCCCCTCCCGGATCCTTTTTTTTGCGGCCCGGTTTGCGGGCAGTAAAAAACAGATCCTCAAACGCACCCTTCTTGAGAACGTGCCGGAAATCCCGGGCCAGGGAATACAAAGCGCTTACGGTGTAACCAAACCGCGCTGCAACCTCCTCCGCGCTCTGTTTTTCAAAGAAGAAAGCTCTCAGTGCTTCATAGTGCCTTTGAGCAACCGAAGCAGGCTTCCGAAAGTAACAGTAGGGAGCATCCTTCATGCGCTGTCTCATAATTAGGGTTAATTACTACCTTAATTATTATAGCACAGTATCATTAAATCACAAGGAACATCTGTACAAATTGAATTATACCGCAGCTATATTGTATTTAAACCGATGGTACGTTTACGAATGGCACCTAAATATAACTGCCTTATTCAGCATATTGCCATTATTAAGCCCTAATATATAGGCCAGCCAAATCGGGATGCTTTTAAAAACCGTTGCTATTACAAGCTATTTCGGCTGGTTCACATTCCAGGGAAAGATTATTTAGGGTAGTTAAGGAACATGAAAATCTATGTTCAATTGTAGACGGGCGCTTGTTGTTCCGCCGGGAAGCCAATGGGTTGTAAACCCGAGCTTTCTGCAAAGCCCGAGCATTTTGTCGTTATCCGTCAGCACCTCGCCGTATATCTCGTGCAATCCTTTCCATCTGGCTATCTTAATGACCACCTCCATAAGTTTCTGCCCAACGCCTTTTTTCTGAAACCTATCGTGGACAAGCACTGCAAATTCACCAGAGTTAAAATCAGGGTTTATGATAATTCTGGCGACACCGATTATTTTTCTCTCCTTTTTTTCCTTGATTTCAGCAACAATGGCAATGTGTCTGTCATAGTCTATATTACAAAACACGACAAGCCACTTATGAGATATGGTTTTGAAATCCTCGAAAAACCTTCTCTGTCTGGACTCTTTGGATAGGGTCGAGAGGAACTCACGTTCTAACGGTTCGTCTTCAGGCCTGATCGGTCGCAGCACTACCTCAGTACCATCCAATAAACTCCATGGCATTATAAATCTTGTCGGGTATGGAGTGATCACCAGGTGTGAATAGGGATAAGCAGACTCAACATAATCCTTATCAAGGATAATCCGCGCATCAAGGGCATATAGTTTGCCTCCTGATATGGCCAGTGGGTTTATGTCAATTTCCCCTATTTCAGGGAAATCCACGATAAGATTGGAGAAGTTGACAAGGGTTGTTTCCAGTTCCTCGATGTTGGCCGGTGGCTTGTCACGCCAGCCTTGAATAAGCTTGTATGCCTTTGTCTCTTCCATCAGCCTTTTTGCCAACGTTTGGTTCAGTGGCGGCAGACCGATCGAAAAATCCTTGATAAGTTCCGCCGTTACTCCTCCCATCCCGAAGAGAATGACTGCACCAAAATCTTTATCCTTTTTTGAGCCGAGAATGAGCTCGTAATCTATGCCTTCGATCATGTTTTGAACAGTGATGCCTTCTATCGCTGCCTTTGGAGCACGCTTTTTAACCGTAGTCACCATGCTCCCATGGGCCCGTCTTAACTGTTCTTCTGAATAAATCTCAACCGTAACACCACCGACATCGTTCTTGTGCGAGATATCCGGTGAGACAATCTTGATGACCACGGGATACCCGATCTCCCCGGCAATGGCCACCGCCTCTTCAACATGATGGGTGATAGAAGGGATGGTAGTCGGAATGCCATAGTTTGTGAGAAACTCTTTGGACTCCTTCTCATTGAGAAGGGTTCTTCCCTCCCCGATGATCCTCTTAATAAGCTCTTTAAGATGTTTTTTCGGAGGCGCTTCATGAACCGGCAATTCGGCGGGGGTCTCATAAAGCAGCGCGAGATTCCTCTTATGCCTGTACATGTTGACATATGTTCTCACTGCCTCTTCTGGAGTTTCGTAGGTTGGAATATCATTTTGTGCAAGTTTTTCCGTTGCTTCACGTATCCCTTTTGCCCCTATCAAGGCAGTAATGATCGGTTTCCACGTATTCTTTGCACTGTCAATGACAGCTTGGGCGACTTCATCAGGCGGTGCGGTTTCACTGGGCACGTAAATTACAAGGATGCCGTCAATTCCCGGATCACGCATACAGATGGCAATAGCTTTTTCGTATCTCTCCTTATTTGCATCCCCTAGCAAATCGATAGGATTGCCCTTACTCCAGAAGGACGGTAAAAATTGATTCAATTGTTGCATACTTTCGTCGGAAAGCTTGGCAAGTTCTCCCCCGAGATCGATAAAGGCATCGATAGCAATAACGCCCGGCCCGCCAGCCGCTGTGACTATCGCAAGCTTTGGTCCTCTGGGGAGTTTCCGGGAATGGAGAACTTCAGCGGCATCGAAGAGATCTGCAATCTCTTTCACCCGTACCACACCTGCCCTTCTAAAGGCCGCCTCATAGATGGCGTCGTCCCCGGCCATGGCGCCGGTATGGGAGCGTGCTGCCTTTGCGCTCTCGGTAAATCTTCCCGGTTTGAGGATTATAATAGGCTTACGCATTGCAAAAGCCCTTGCGGCGCTCATAAACTTCTTTGCATTGCCGACTCCTTCCATGTAAAGCAAGATACTGCGCGTATCATCATCATTTCCGAGGAAATCTATGAGATCACCAAAGTCCACATCGATCATCGAGCCGAGTGAGGCAAACATGCTGAAACCAACATGCGCATCAACTGCCCAGTCGAGTACTGCGCCACCCAATGAACCGCTCTGGGATATGAAAGCAATATCCCCGGCCGGTGGATTGGTTTTCACAAATGTTGCATTCAAACCGACATTCGGTCGCACAAAACCTAAACAGTTTGGTCCAAGGATACGCATGCCGTATTTCTTCCTCGCAGCTGATACCTGTTGTTCCAGCAATCTCCCTTCCTCGCCGATCTCCCTAAAGCCGGCAGAGATAATGACTGCCCCACCGATACCTGTTCTACCGCATTCTTCAACCAGTTCGGGAACTTCTTTTGCGGGTGTTGCGATAACGGCAAGGTCGACGTAATCAGCAATACGTGCAATATCCTCAAAGCATTTAAGACCTAGTAAGGTCTTCTTGTTTGGATTTACTGGAAATATCTTTCGGTTTTTTGCCTGGAGCAGGTTTGTGAGGACGATCCTGCCTATCGAGCCCTCCTTATCACTCGCACCTATTAACACTATACTGCCGGGATTGAATATGTTGTTCAGACTACCCATCCCACACCTCCAAAGAAGGAATAGTTTTTAGATCACCCGGCCTGAACCTACAGGCAAGGGCCTTCAATAAGCCCATCCGGATCGTTAGTTGCTCATGGATTTACCCGCGTGCAAGAGTAATCCTTTCAATCGATTACCACTTGTGGTCGTATCTTTCAAGAAAAACCTTGCGATGCCCAATAAGGAAGCAAAGAATAGAATTGCTCACAACAATTTTTGAAAATCCGTTGATTGGGAAAAATGTTGAGTATCTACAATTAGAGGATTTGAAATAAATCAGTTAATGTGAATTACAAATTGCAACAGAGAATACAAAAATCAGCCCTGGATTTTAAATACAACACGGCTATACCTTAGCGGAAAAAGGCAACCCGTAGGGGTCTCTCTACATTTTCGTCCATCGCGTTGAATTATAGATAAGCCTGGCAGTACAATCAGAGTCGGCCTCTTCGATTACTGTTTTTAATTCTATCCATTCAGTCATGTCTTTGTTAAGAGCGAGATAGCCTATCGGCAGATCCGTGTTCTCCCTTTCTTCCACCGCATTGGTAAGGATGATAAAACGTCTGTCGTCATTAATCAGATCACTTACACGAAAGTTCTCTGGCAAAAAGACATCGCCAAAATATATTTTGTCTCCCGCCTTAAGCCTTATGCTGACGAACTCACCCTTATTGTCCTTCGCTGTACCATGAAGATCGCCTTTAGATATAATGTCATGGAGTTTCGTATTTGCTGCTCTCATCTGTCCCCTCCTTTAATCATGAGCCATCTTAGTGTTGATGTATGTTTCATTCTGACAATACCTTAGCAATTGGCATGCCATCGTAGAGCCCACGTGGAATAAACCAATGATTTTGAACTACTAGTAATACACTTGTAAGACAATACATGAACCAATATGGTTTCGGCATCTGCAAATCTCGTAGGAGAATCTGCCGGAATTGTAGTTTCCTAGGCTGAAATTTTCATCTAATACCAACACTCAGTGTAGCAAGGACTACAAATACTGTAGACCTATGTTGAATATAAATTTGCCTATTGGCAATACAATGTATTATATCAAGATGTTACAAGTATATATTATTATGGCACGATAATTGCCAACACAATTTCGTGTGTGCAAGTGAAGAGTGGACAGGAGTTCAGGGGATTTAAGGCGTATAAGACATGACTCAGATACCGGGATGTTGAAGATGAACAATCGTCACAGGGGAATCGCAGGGAAAACTACTTTCAATGTTCGCATGCTCTCAGGTTTGATTCAAACCACGGTACTCCTGATACGAAAGAGATTTCGGTCCGTAAGTCTGCGCTTCAAGATTGCATTCTTCGTAGTTGTTTTGCTGACCTGTACCTCTTTTGTCCTCTGTATCATAACGGTCCAGGTTATGAATAAATATGTATTGAACGAGATCATCAAGCGAGGGGAATCGGTGGGCAAAAGTGTTGCCGCATCTGCCGGATACAGCCTCCTGTCCAAAGACCTATTAAGCTTGGATAATCTTGTTTTTCAGGCAAAGTCATCAAATAGCGACATGGAATATGTGGCTGTCGCCACTCCGGATAAGAAGACAATTACTCACAGCGAGATGACAATGAGCGGTAGGATCTTGCCAGTTAGTCAGGGCAAGCTAATTAGGAAGAGCAAAGACGGAACCACTGTAAAGGAATTACCTCGGTCATCAGACTCAATTTTTGAAATATCTTGCCCCGTTGTCTTTATGAACAAACCCATGGGCAGTGTGATACTCGCCATTAACAAGTCCGTCTTGTTAGCGGCGCAAGGCGAGGTCCGTACCAGGATATTGTTAGTCTTCGGGATTATTCTCGTTCTCGCAACAGTCGCAAGCGTTCTCCTGGCATCCTTCCTCATAAAACCCATCAAAGAACTCTCTATCGGTGTTGACGCATTGCGGAAAGGAACTGCAAAGAGTCCTCTCACAATTTACTCTGATGATGAGTTAGGCAAACTGACTATCAATTTCAATACAATGTCTTCCACAATCGCCGAGCAGCAGGGCAAGCTTAATAAGTTCGCCCGTGACCTTGAAGAGTCATATGTCTCAATAGTCAGGGTGGTAGCGGCAGCCATAGATGCAAAAGACTCTTACACCCATGGACATTCAGCTCGGGTGTCACAACTATCCTTGCTCATCGGCAAGACAATAGGCCTCTCCACGGAAGAACTGAATGACCTTCAAGTGGCATGTCTCTTTCATGATGTTGGAAAGATAAAGATACCTGACTCTATCTTGCTCAAGCCAGGCCGGCTCACCCAGCCTGAACACGAGGAGATGATCCACCACGTAGAATATGGAGTCTCCATCCTCGACAGGGCACCGTCATTACGCAGGTACATCCCAGCGGTTCGGCACCACCATGAGCGGCAAGATGGAAGGGGTTATCCCGACGGACTGTCCGACGACAATATTCCGCCCCTTGCGGCCATTATAGCCCTAGCTGACACATTTGACGCCATGACTTCTAACAGGCCATACAGAAAGGCTTTTTCCGAAGAGGAAGCTTTGCGGGAGTTGGTTCGCGTGTCAGGAACGCAGTTAAGGGCGGATCTCGTCGCTGTCTTCGTAAAACTTATCAACAATAAAAGCATTGAGAATACAGCTTCGTACCTTGCGAGGGCAGTCTGATGGTGGATTTTCGTAAGATTAGGTGGTTTTTCACTTTCTTCATCCTTTTACTTATCTCCACATCATGCGCAGAGATGAAAAGCAGGCTATCACCACAAGCACCTGTTAAAGTACAGAGCCCGGAAACACCCGTTCAAACATTCGTTCAAGCACAGAGCAAGGTCAAGCAGTACGTGAGGACGGGTGAATATCAGATGGCAATCGACTTTTACAAGGCAGAGTATGAGAAGCACCCACAGGATCGGTTACTGGTAAAGGGCTACGTGAATATCGTGGAGATGATCAAGACAGCTGCCGACAGAGCGTCAGACAGATGTGACTTAGCATCCGCCGGTCAAACCTACAACGTTCTATTAAAGAACTATCCGGACTTTAAGACCTTTGACCACATGCTCTCATTCGACAGGGCACAACTTAATTCAAGACTCGCATACTGTGAGACGGCTCTTTCCAAGAAAGGACTTCAAGCATACAGGGAGGGTGACCTCAGTGAGGCGATTTCACTTTGGCAAGAGAGTCTCGTGATCGACCCTAACAATACAGATGTTAAGAAGGCCTTGAATACGGCTAAGATACAGCAGAAAAACCTCCGACAAACGAAATAACGTTCGTCCATCGTTTCTTATCCTGCAACCCAGCTGTCTGCAATTCTACGATTTACGATTTGCAATTCACGTTCTCTTCTTTACCAGATAAGGCTTCATACCATTTTCATTCTTATTTGTGCCGACGAGTCGGCATGGGTGTTTCTTCTGGTATAAGTGATCTATCTTTTTTTGTGATCCCATAAAATGTGACATTCGTCATTGAAGACAATAACGATGATATGCTACTTTTGAGCAGATAACAATGAGTGTTAGTTGATAAGAGGGTCCTTATGACGGAAACAAATGTAGAGATTGTGAAGCTTGGCTTAAGGGTAACCCCGCAGCGCATGGCTATTTTAGAATTCTTAGAGGGAAACCGGACTCATCCCACAGCGGAAAACGTTCATCATGCGCTGTTAAGAAAATACCCTTGCATTTCCCTTAAAACGGTCTACAAAACTTTGTCCAAGCTTGTAGAGACAGGAATGCTTCAAGAACTTGATATAGATCCACATAGCAAGAGGTTCGATATCTGCATGGATCCTCACAATCATTTTTATTGTCGGATTTGCGGTACTATCTACGATGTCGTTTATGATGTGCCCATTTCGGCGGATAATTGGCTCAACGAAAAGAATGTAGATGGGTATCATGTTGATACAACCGTTATCTATCTTAAAGGGGTCTGTAAATATTGCGAAACCATTCGTGCCTGAAGGCTATGAACAAATTTTCTCTTGAAATTAAAAATATGGAGGACAAAAAAATGAAAAAGTTACTTTTAATAGCGGGTGCAGCAACATTTTTAATGAGCGTGGTAGCGGGGTCTGTTTTCGCGGGTACAATTTCACCGACCGTTAATGTTTCGGGAACGGTAATAGGCACGTGCAAGGCGGGAACCACAGGGAGCCTGTCTTTTTCCATTGATCCGTCCTTAGCCGGACCCATAGCGGCAACCGTAACGGATGCAACGGTCTTTGGCTCGAAAGGAACCCCCTTTACGGTCACGGCAGTGAGTGCGAATGCTGGAGGGAGCGCCGCGAGTTGTGCAGTGTCGGGTATCACGGGCACGCTCAAGGACTCAAGTGCCGACACCATGAACTATACGTTTACGTGCAGCGTCTATAATAGCGGTGGAACCCCAAGCAGTACGAATGCCGGTACAGGCAAGGGATTTGGCACAGGAAATGACGTGCGCCTCGGCCTGGGCGGATCCATTCTGGCAGCGGCCTATCAAAACGCACCGGTAGGTACAACTTACGCCGACACGGTTACCCTGACGATAGCATATTAACGGGATTCCGTGCGATTTCGGTTACTGTTAGGGAGATAGTGGCAAGGGTTTCATGAAAACGTGGAGGAAAACAAGGAACAACTGCTGGATGAGAAAAGGAGTGTTACCAGTCAATGGCCCTAAGCTTAGACTGTCACATTTTGAAGAGGCAGGATCGTAAGGTGGACCTTTTTACCTTACGTAATAAACCAAGCCTGACGGAAGACCTCCGGAAGGTAAAATCGAGGAGAACGATGAAGAAAAATATTTTGGTAGCGGCAATAACGATAATCGTCATGGCCATGGCGGAAGGAGCATTTGCTCAATCAGTGCCGACGGATTGGACCAACCAGACTGTCCTGATTAATGCGACCGTGAGCACGTCGTGCACAAATTTCAGCGCGGGCAACATGACCCTTGGGATTGATCCATCAACTTCCACCCCGGTATACTCTACCGGTAATCTTACGACGGTACAGTGCACAAAGACCACGCCCTTCTATGTATCTGCCTTAAGCGCAGGCACAGGCGGTGCGGCAAATACAACGGGCACGCTTAGCGGAAAACTGACAGCTGTGAGTCCCGCCACCAACAGCCCAATACCATACACTTTGTACTTTACACCCAGCTTCACAGGCTCAGGCTTCGGGAGTGCAACCGCTACAACGCTTATCACCGGTAACGGAGATTCATCGCACGGTGTAAATGTTGCTGCGACAGATGCGCAGGCTGCACAAGCGGGAACATATAGTGACACAGTGACGTTGAGCGTCTCATATTAGTGAATGGCCCTATCAGAGCCCTCTGCGCAAATGCAATAATCTGTAGCTGGGGGCTCACTTTCTGGAAAGACATGCATTACTTGAAGAGGACGGACTTGGCCGTACCGCGTACCGATAAATGTAAAAATTTCCCTTGCCTGTTCTTAATCGCTCGTTATATACTTGAAGAAGATGGACATGTTCGTACACCATACTGATAAATATAGATATTTCATTTGTCTGTTCTTATTGCTCGCCATATCCGGGACTGCAGAGATCTCTCATGCCTCGTCAAGCATTACCAAACCGTCAAGTTGCCCGGCCAACTTGACGCAAGGGTCGGCAAGCGCTGCCTACACTTATACTTTTACAGGGACCGGGGGGACGACGTGGAGCATCACATCGGGAAGTCTGCCTACAGGCCTTACGTTAAATGCCACGAGTGGTGTTTTGTCGGGAACTCCGACAACGCCTGGCACGTATACTTTTACGGTAAAGTTAACCGCAAACGGAGGCAGTTCTGCTACCTGCCAGTGCACGTTGACAATCGCAGGGTGTGCATTTGTGAGCGGCGTCAGTACTGGTATCATCTCGTTCGGGAGTATCAATCCTTCTTCAACAGGCACCATCTACGGCACGGTAAACCAACAGGTATCCTTCACCTGTTTGTCTGGCACCGCTTATACCATCGCGGTTACCCCCTCGAGCGGGTGGACGTTAACATCCGGATCGAATACGATTCCCTACACATTAGGCGTTGCATCGAGCGGCACGTATTCAGGAACAGCCGTCAATTTGCTCAGTGTGAACGCAAGTTCGATTACGCCGGCTAACTTTCAGAATGCGCCGGCCGGTACTTACTCCAACACCTCTGCCATATCAATCTCCGTTACCTATTCCGGGGGCTCGCTTTCCGCCTCAATACTAAGCGGTGGTGTCAGCGGCACGGTCATCGCCATGTGCACGGTAACGCAATCCCCGGGCACGCTGACCTTTAACATTGATCCATCCGTTACCGGGACGGTCAGTGGCACAATCTCGCCAAATATGCAGATCAAATGCACCAAGAACGACGCTTTTTCTGTAACCACTGCAAGTACCTGCAGTGGCCTGTCGCAGACTTATCCGACAACCTGTGGCGGGTATATCATTCCTTACACTTTTGGGTTTTCGCCCGGATACACGTCCGGGCAGGGATTTGGTGTGGCTATCCCCATGAACATCAGCGGGTCGGTGAGCAGCACAAATTATCAGAATGCCCCGATCGGCAGCTATGGCGATCTTCAGACACTTACAATTAGCTATTGATTCTTTTATCAAAAAATAGGGCGGTGAAAGCTCATGAGCCTTGAAAAAACAATAAATGTGAAATCCCGGGATTTAGCGCGTGTCTTTCAGATTATGCTTCGATGCGGAATTACTGGCTTGGTATTGTGCGTCGTTTCATCATGGGTTTTCGCGTCGGATTTCAGTATCAACCCCACCTCGCTGGAATTGCGCGCCTCAAGAAAGAGCGGGGTCTTCTCCGTAATTAATAGTGGGAACGAGAAGCTGAATTGCCAAATGGATGTGAAAGAATGGAGCCAGGACGCGGACGGCAAGGACGTGTACACCGATACGAAAGACATCATTTTTTTTCCGAGAATCATGACAGTCGATCCGAACGACCAGCGGGCGATCAGGGTCGGGGTCAACGTTCCTGCAATTGCGAAAGAGAAAACCTATCGTCTTTTTGTTACTGAGATCCCATCTCAAAAAAAGGAACCAGACACGACAATTTCTACCAACCAAATGATCGCCGGACTTACCATTGCAATCCGTTACACGACACCGATATTCGTTGTGCCTGTCAGATCTGAGCAAAGCGCAAGCGTTGAAAAAGTGGACCTGTCCAAGGGCGTGGCTGCTGCGATCGTCAAGAATGCGGGGAATGTCCATATAAAACTCCTTTCCGTGGTATTTAGAGGAAAGGCGGCTGACGGGAAGGAACTCTTCTCAAAGGACATCACAGGGTGGTATATCCTGGAAGGCTCATCCCGCCGATATGAAACCTCCGTGCCGATGGAAGTCTGCAACGACCTGGCAACAATCGAGGTGAGCGCCCAAGCGGAGAACTCTACCATCACTGGTACCCTGCATGTTGACAGGAACATGTGCATACAATAGTGGTGGCAGGTTCAAGGGGTTGTTTTGGGGCCCCACTTTCAGGGGCAGGATTCTCCTTTTTTTTGTCTACGTGCTGATCTTTGGCCATCCGCCTGTGGTATCCGCGGGTTCTCAGGCCGGACAGAATGGCCCTGGGCTTGTTGTCGCCTCGTCGCAGGAACTTGCCGCAAATGTTCACGAACTACAACGGGAGACCACATCCGTGGTTATTAATATTTCGGTAAACAAAGAGGCAAAGGGTGACTTTTTTTTCGAGCGCGACACAGAGGGAAATCTGTACATTAAAGTCGAGGATATCCTCACCCTGAAGCTCCAAATCGCCCGGGAAGGTGTCGTCGTCCTAATAAATGGAGAGAAATATGCTCCTTTGAGCGCCCTTCAGGATGTCTCATATACGTTCGATGAAAAAAATCTGACCGTGTCGATCCTCGGCAAGACGACCGAGTCAAAAAAAACCGCGGTTGAACTCTACCCGCTCGGAACCCGGCCCGAGAATCTCTATTACCCGCGTGAAGCGAGTGCTTTTTTCAACTACGGGCTCAACTACTCCTACGCCGACCCGTCCGGATCCAAGTCTTATTCATTCTCGAATAGAATCGGGGCGAGGACGGGGGATCTTTTCTTCATCTCAGACTCCCTCTACACAAAGACTGATACGAGCCAGCAATTCGTGCGTTTGCAAAGCAGTGCCACCTACGAAAGCCGGAACGATTTACAATGGCTCGTGGTTGGCGATCAGTTTGCAAATTCAGGCACCCTGGGCAGTACCGTGAACATGGGAGGGATCGGCTTCTCGAAGGTCTACAAGCTGGACCCCTATTTTATTACACAGCCCGTATTTGACGTGAGGGGAGTTTCCAACTTACCGTCTGAGGCCGACATCTATATTGATGGTGTGCTGGTCAGCAAAAAACCGATCGCACCCGGGCAGTTCGATCTCACAAATATTTACTCCTATGCCGGCTCACATAAGCTCGATATTGTGCTGAAGGATGCCTTCGGGAACGAACAGAGACTTTCCTATCCCCTCTATTTCGGCACGCAACTGTTGCGCGAAGGTCTTCAAGAATATAGTTACAACGTGGGTTTTCTGCGAGACCAGTACGGGACGGAGAGTAATGACTATGGCAAGCCTGTTTTTTCTGCCTTCCACCGGTATGGCGTAACAAACTCCTTCAACATAGGGGCACAGGCCGAAGGTACGGACGGCCTGTATAATGGGGGCGTTTCGACCGCATTTACCCTTCCCCATATCGGGGTCTTTATTGTGTCAGCAACGGCCAGCAATGCCGACGGTCTCTGGGGCACGGCGGGTTCGTTCCAACACTCCTATCAGAACGGAAATTTCAGTACAAATCTACTTTTTCAGGGCTACTCCCGCGATTACGCTACCGTCGCTTCCACGTTAGCCATGACCAAGTATGCAGCAAGCTTCAGCCTCGGGTTTCAACTGGACAGGTGGGGCAGCATCTCGCTCGGTTGTTCATCAAGTGAGATATACGACGGCCTCACAACACGCGGCGTTTCGGCAGGCTATTCACGTCAGCTTTCTAAAACAGTTGGTCTTTTCGCCACCCTTTCGACGACTCATACAGGCAATACCATCACCAATGCCGTCTACATGGGGCTCAACTTCACCTTCGGGAACGACATCCACGGATCCACGTCATATAACAAGACCGGGGGTACCACTACCGAAATGATGCAGTTTCAGAAAGACACACCCGTGGGAGAGGGAGTCGGATATCATGTTTACACGAACCGGACTGAAAATGGCTCATCAACATCGTACGGGTTTAATCCGGGCCTTCAGTATAACGCACGGTACGGAACATATACGGTTGATGTCGTTGGACAAAACACGGAACACGGTCAGACAACCGACACATATAACCTTTCCGCAGCGGGCTCGCTCGTATACGCGGGCGGATTCTTCGCCGCTTCACGACCGGTGAACGACAGTTTCGGCATCGTGATGGTCGACAAACTTCCCAATGCGACAGTCATGAACAACAGTCAGGAGATTGGTGCTACCAACTCCTCGGGCATGATGGTAGTGCCCAATCTTAACTCGTACGGCCAGAATCAGATCACCCTGGATACGAAGAATGTACCGCTCAACTATAGCATTTCAGGCGTGAACCGGATGATCTCACCGCCAATCTGGAGCGGCTCCTGCGTATCGTTTGACACGCTCAAGATACAAGCCGTAACCGGACGTGTATATGCAGAAACTGGCGGTAAAAAAGTGCCGCTGGAATACGCTGAAATATCCATGAAAGTCGGTGACAAAGAGGTGACATTCCCCACGGGTAAGGGCGGTGAATTCTACGTCGAAAATGTTTTACCCGCCTCCTCCTCGAAAAGTACCGATGACAATTTTAGCTGTAGCGCGATTGCTGAACGGAGAAAAACAGGCGGCAGCTACATACAACCCGGCACTTATCCTGCATGGGGAGAATCTGAAGGGAAGAAATGCAAATTCTCCGTGGCTTTTCCGATAACGGAAGATGTAATAACCGACCTTGGAGAGGTGCAATGCGTGATTCCTTAATCCTGAAGCCTCTCACCATAGTCAAAACAAAAAAATGGGGGTTCTTTTTCGACAGACCTCATTTGACGTGGCGATACCATTACTGATGTCATTTCTGAAAAAAGCACCTACTTTCGTCCGAGATCAACTATTTGTGCGTGCACTCAATCACGGGTTTACCCCACGAGGCCCAACCATCCAGACCTTTATTTTCTTCAGGTTCCCATTCGTAGCCGATTTTACCCCTCCCAAGAGTTTCCACCATGGAGAGAAAACATGGGTCTTCTCTGCTTGTTGCCATAAACATTGAAATTGACTTCATGCGAAGTGGCGGTAAAATCAAAAGGAAGGGAGTAACATGGAAACGGAATCGGGCGGATTCCGCGAATTAATCCTCTCTGAACCCAAACGGTAACACCACGAAAACCACTTATCCACGGTCGTGATACACTGAGCCAATAATGGTCGTTAAGAATTGAGCCACTTTTAGGGTGGAACTGCTGAGAGAAAAGGATATGCTATTGCTTTTATCTCAGCATGTGCGAGGTGGAACATTTGAAAAAAAGGAGACCATTTTGGACATACTATTATTGAAAAGGAAGGGATTGACTCAGCGAGAGATAGCAAGGAAGCTGGGCATCAGCAGAAACACGGTGAAGAAGTACCTCGAGAACAAGGATATCCTTCTTAAGCCCGGTTCGGGAAAGGTAAACAGGAAGAGCCTTCTTGATCCGTTTAAGGGCAACATCAATTCATGGCTCGATGAAGACATGGAGTACAAGGCCACGTGGATATACGACCGGCTTCGCCCTATGGGTTTTGCCGGGAGTTACGAGATAGTAAAGAGGTCAGTCCATCAGATCAAGCATGAACGTCAGCGGATCGCCTATATGCGCTTTGAGACAGAACCGGGTTTTCAGGCGCAAGTGGATTTCGGGGAGTTCCAGGTTGAAAATGCTGACGGCACGGTCAGGAAGCTTTATCTTTTCTCGATGATTCTCGGCTATTCTCGGAAGATCTATTCGGAGCTTATCGATCGGTGCGATATGCCTACTTTCCTGGATTGCCACATTCATGCCTTCGATCACTTCGGCGGTGTGACCGAAGAGATTCTCTATGACCGGATGAAGAACGTATTTATTGGAAAGATAGCCGGTAAAAACAAGTTCAACGATACCCTCATGGGATTTGCGTTGCACTATGGATTCAAGCCGCAGGTTACGCCCGCCTATGCCGCCTGGGTGAAGGGGAAGATCGAGAGACCCTATCACTTTATCCGTGAAGGTTTCTGGAGGGGGTACGGATTTGTCTGTCTTGAGACAGCGAATAGGGATCTTTTTGAGTGGCTTGAGCTCAAAGATGAACGGATTCATGGAACAACCCACGAATCAGTGTCACAGAGATTCAAGCGTGAGCGGCCCTGTCTGCAGGTACTGCCTTTGAGGGTATTTGATACCTCGTACCGGGTCTACCGAAAGGTCTCTAAGGACTGCACCGTCCGTTTTGACGGCAACAGTTATGTGGTTCCCCATACCCTGGTAGGAAAGCACCTTGTTCTGCGCGTCAAGGACAGGGAGATGAGAATTTTCGATACTGATTGCCTGATGGTGACCTATGAGATCCCTCAAGGCAATGGACACCTTATTCAGGACAAAGGATTCTATGACGCACTGAAAAAGGACCGGGAGATGAACAGGCGCAAGTACGGTCAGGCAAAACATGTCAAAGGCCGGGCCAGATGTACGATCAGCCCGCTGAAGCCGTTCTATGATATGGATGTTGAAATAAGACCTTCCTATATCTACGACCGCGTTGCCGGGGAGGTGGGGGTATGAGTGATACATTGGTCCTCGATCGTATTGAGACCAGTCTGATCCGGCTCAAGCTTCCCCGTATACGAGATATCCTGGAAAGGGTGATGAAGACGTCAGAGGAAAAGGGGAAGAGCTATCTTGCCTTCCTCGATGAACTCCTCGAAGAAGAAGTTGTCTGCAGGGAACAGCGTCGCGTGGAAACATCACTCAAGACATCGGGGCTTCCCTTTATCAAGAGCGTTGATGAGTTCGATTTTACCTTTCAGCCCAAACTTGACCGTCAGCAGGTGATGGCGCTCTTTGATCTGACCTTTATCCGGCAGAAGGGCAATGTAATTTTTTTGGGACCTCCGGGCGTCGGCAAGTCCCATCTGGCCGTATCGCTCGCCTTGAAGGCATGCCAAGCCGGCATGAGCATTTATTTTACCACCATGGAGGACTTGATCGGAAAGTTGAAAAAAGATCATGAGGCCGGGCGGAAGGGAAAAGCCAGAGGCTACCATAAATCGGCCTTGGTGATCGTAGATGAGGTGGGCTATACGCCCATAGACCGGGAGGAATGCAACCTCTTTTTCAGGTTCATTGCCAACCGGTATGAGAAGGCCAGTACCATTATCACGTCCAACAAGGCCTTCTCCGACTGGACTGAACTGTTTCATGATCCGGTCATCGTCACGGCATTCCTGGACCGCCTGTTGCATCACAGTGTGGTCATCAACATCAAGGGTAACAGCTACAGGCTTCGTGGAAAAATAGGGAAAGAGGTGATGAAAATGAACCAGTCATGATAGCAAGTGGCTCACTTTTCGCGACCGGAAATGGCTCAATTTAAAAAGACCGTTGACACCACTGACTATCAACATCAGCCGTGGGTTCAAATCCCACCCTTTCCATTTTTATTATTTCTTGTTTCTACTGTGTTGTCTTATAGTACCCAGCGCTTCGCTTTTTTCAAAATATCTGTAGTCACCGGGTTTTATATCACCCAAGTGCAATTTCCCGATCCGAATCCTCTTCAATTTTCGCACCGGATGGTCTATGGCCTCGCCAATCTTACGTATCATGCGGTTTTTCCCTTCGTTAACGATCAAACTATACCATGTATTTTGTGTTGCAGACCGTATATACCTTATTTGGTCCACTTTGAATTGTTCTTTATCTATCATGATACCGTGTTTCATCCTTTTGATTTCATCTTCGCCCAGAATTCCCTTGAATTTGACCAGGTATTCTTTCTCGATTTCGTACCGGGGATGCATAATGAGGTTTGCAAAATCACCGTCATTGGTGAAGATCATCAGCCCTTCCGAATGGTAATCAAGTCTTCCAACAGGAAATAACTTTACATCAATCTTTATGAGATCACGGGCCAGTTTTCTTCCACGTGGATCCTGAAGATCGGACATATATCCATCGGGTTTATAGAGGGCTATGTATATTTTGGCCGCCTCTAATCCTATGGTATTTTTGTTATCGATGGATATGCTATCGGTAGATGATATCTGTTTAAATGGTTCCAAAACGACAGAATCATTGACTCTGACTCGTCCTGCCCGAATTAAATCTTCTGATTTACGTCTTGAAAACGCACTGACGCGTGCGACAAATTTTGATAATCTTTCCATCCCGGGACATTTTTAAGCAATTATTCCTTAAATGTCTCCACCTGATTTACTAAATCTTTCTGCAATACGGGTTTGATAACCGGTTTGGCCTGGATGGCTTTTCTGTATACCTTAAAATCAATATTTTCCTTACCCGGTACGGGATTGGCTTCTATATCGATTATGATATCGTCCGGTTTATCAAGAGATAGCATAATGCGTTTCCTAACTTCATTATCAACGGTGACAAGCAGTAAATCGTTAAAGAAATAACCTTTCTTAAAAGAGGCGACTACTTCATGATCACCCGTAGTAAGCATAAGCTTATAATTGTTGATTTTATCCAAATTTATTTCATTATTATCGACTTTCAGCTTGAAATCAACCGGGCTTATTATATTAAAATCTATCCTTTTCATACTATATTCAAGGAATGGGTTATTTCTTGTTTCCTTTTCTATGATATCATTACGTTCATCCCTCGCAGCGGCTCTGTAGTAAATGGGTTTATATAGTACATTACAGGTAATATTCTGCTGTTTTCTCTTCTCCACGTACGGAACGGTTATGTTGGAAACAAGGTCAGTATAAGGCGCTGCATTCAGGGTCGCCTCAAGTACTATATCTTCATAGTTTTTATCAATCTTATATAGTGATAGCTCTATTTTGCCGCCTCTTATTTTATATGTACCTGTAATAATGACATCAGTCTTATCTTTCTTCATGTAATCTTCAATTACATCCTTTGATTTATCGTATTCATCGGGAAGATATGCGAACAACTCCGGAGATATATCGCCTGCAACGGGCTTGATTCTCTTTTTCTGATAGAATACCTTTTTTATTTCTTTCCGCAATCCCTCGGAGAACTTTGTAATATTATTATTTTCGTCATAGATATTATTAACGTATACTGCGATCTCTTTCTCCGGTTCATAGGGCTCTATCGTTCTTGTCATCAGTTTGAAAATCACGGGAAAAAGGTTGGCGTCGCTGTATTTTAGTCTCGGAATGGTGACAATGTCTCTCCCGATTTCATTCTTCATCCTAATAATTTCACATATGCCCGTAGAATCATAGACTTTTGTCACCGCGCATTTTCCCAGCGTATCAAAATGCTGCGTATCGGTTCTGCCGTAAATTGTTAATATGTCTCCCTTTATGATACCGTCTCTCTCTCCGAGATTTAACAATGCTTTGTCCCCGAGAAGCATTTTCACTTTGCTGTCCAGACTACCAATGATCTCTCCTTGAAGTTGCTCTTCCGCATAACATACTGTCGAGACAAGCATTAACAAAGATATACCTATAATCGTTAGCGTTTTCATTTACCCCTCATCCTTGTAAACGTCTTTGACAATCCTTGGCGTTATAAATATAAGAAGCTCAGTCTTGTCATCGCTGTCAGCCTTATGCCTGAATAGCCAACCTAATAGCGGAATATCCTTTAATCCCGGTAATCCATTTGCACTTGAATTTTCCTGTCTTTCATATATGCCGCCAATTACCGCGGTTTCTCCGTCCTTTACGTATAAAACGGTTGTCGCCTGTTTTTTATCTATAGTGGGAACACCTTGAGACAGATTGACAAAATCAGCCTGATCTTCCTTCGCCAATACCTCCAGCTTAATGTACCCGTCGTTTGTTACTGAAGGTGTTACTTCGAGACCGAGCACAGCTTCGGCAAACTGGGTCTGCGTACCCGAAGTAGATACGGTTTGATATGGTATTGATTTGCCTTGCTGTATTACAGCTTTTACATTATTAGAAGTAATGACTTTGGGATTGGATAATATTCTGCCTTTCCCTTGCGCTTCAAGTGCTGACAACTGCACGTCAAGTGCAAAAGCACTATTGGGACCGCCTAAATACATTCCGATTATCCCTCCTGACCCTGGACCGACAGCTGCGGGTAAATTCACATTATACGGGATAATTTGACCGCCTGACCTGAACCCTAACTCACCGACCGGTGATGCGAGCGTGCCTGTCCCGCCCGCTGTCACGCTCGTCCAGGTCTGGCCTCCACCTACCAAGAGGGGCGATTTGGTTAGAGACCTCGATGAATAATTTTCACCCCATTGTATTCCAATCTCCTTTGAAAATGTCGAAGACGCCTGAACGATCTTACAGTCAATTTGTACCTGTGTTGGTTTGACATCATGCTCCTTAACTATCTGAATAATGGTGGCAACATTATCCCTTGTATCCTTTACAATGAGTGCACGATCCCAGGGAACCTCTGTGATGGTCCCATACTCAGACAGAAAACCGTTTCTCGTGCTGCCGCCAGCGCCAGCGGCAACTGTCAAACCAGCAGGGGCGATTCCTCTTATAACTTTCTCAACATCCACGGGATTTGCGTAATTCAAATAGATTGTCTGTGTTACAAATTCTTCACCGGCTTTCTGTTTTTCAATGTTCTCTTTTCGAAAAGCATCTCTTTCTGTTTCCTTTCTTTTTGCTTCATCTTCAAATTCCTTTTGAGTAACAATCCTGATTATATTATCAGAAGGTATAACTTTTATACCGCTTGTTCCAGCTATCATTTCTAACGCTTCATCCCAGTATACATTATCGAGTTTCATGGTGACTTTACCCTTAACCGCGTCAGAAATAACAATGTTTTTACCTGATACCTCTGAGAGTATTCTTATAACATTTCGTATATCCGCATCAATAAAATCAAAAGATACCTTCGATATGACTTGCTTTGCGGGTTGACTGAAACACATTAAGGGTATAATCAAAAACACCAGAAAGAAAAGTGCTACTATTTTCCTACTCATATTTCACCCTTTGTCATTTTGTCGTGGGGATGTCAACAATAACCTTTTTGATCTCCCCTTTTAATTTATAAGCTAAGACAACGCTGCTGTTTGAGATATCGGCCACCCACATCTCTTGATTAAGATAGTCTCCCTTTCTGAAAAAAATGCCTTTCCCCTGTGTATCTTCCATCATCGCAATCATGCCTTTATCACTCTTCAGCACACCCACGAGCTTCAACTCTTCAAGCTCATAACCCAGCGCCTCTGCACTGCCCGTTCTGTTCTTTCCCACCTTTATTTCTCTATTGCTTTTTGCCTTCAACAGAAGTACCGGCTCAAAGGGGTCTCTCCTTCCTTCAGATGTATAGGTGAAGTCACCAAGATCAATCTTTTGTTCCTCTTTCTTTTGTTGTATCTGCGTTTGCGGTGACTTTGGCTCCACGGCAAACACTGTCGTTCCAGCAAAAATAATGAAAAGGAACAATATGGGATAGCTATTTTTTCCCAACCTGCACACCCTTGCCCGTTTTGTTATCAACCCTCTTTCCTGTTTTTTGCTGATCCCCCGCGTATACATACGCGTTAGCCGTGCATGTACCTTCTAAGGAAATATTTCTGGACGTCCCCTTGGCCTCTAGAGAAAAATCAGTCACATTAACGATACGCTCCATCTTTCTTATACCATCGAAAAAATACGCAACCGTATGGAAAGGCCCACTGAATTTAATTTGAAAAGGCAACTCCGAATAGAACTCCTTAGCCTTTAATTCTTTCGGTTCAAAATATTTTATTTTGAGTCTTGTCTCCTCGCTCACACTCGTCACATTTCTGAGTAGATTTGGTATATCCCTTGATTCCGGTAATTCCTTTAAAACATCCTTTAACAGTTCCTGCATCTCAGCATATTCTTTGCGGTGTCTTTCAATGTTGTTTTTGAGTTCTTTCAGGGTATTCAACTGCCTCTGCAAATCGCTATATTCTTTAGCCAGTTTTTCTCTCGTCTCAAGCTGGGGCATAATAATAACGTAAACAAGCCCTCCCATTATTACACCAATCAAAATTAGCGTGACCACTGCTTTATAGATCTGGGGTATCTTTTCAATTCTTCTTATAAGTCCTCTTGTTTCGAGACCCGCTTTCATATTGACATATTTCCTGTAATAACAAATTTCTTTATCGTAAGCCCTTCTTCATTGACATCTTCAACATTCTTTAGCTCAATATTGCTCATGTATGGTATTTTTGAGAGATCTTCCATGAATTCCGATATCGATTCATTAACAAAGGAACGACCTTCAATCTCAAATTTAGTATCTGTTTTTTTGAAAGTCCTGATCCATACACCTTCTTTAATAACTGAGGATAAATCATATAACGATCTGGCCACCAGTGTTCTACCGGTTTTCAACTGATTTAACGTCTGTATCCTCCTTTGAATCTCCTTCTTTGCATCCTGTATTGCCTGGTATTCCCGAGAAATTGGCTGCAAACTCTCGATCTCCTGTTTAACTGATACTATATTTGATTTGGTATTTTCAATATCACTGTATATCCTCCGGTCAATCATCACAAATATTATGCCAGCTAAAATGAGTAAAATCAGAAAATCCCTGATATCTTTTTGTAATGTGCTCGCTCTCTTTCTTTTAAATGGTAATAAATTTATCTTAATCATACTGTCAAATCCATAACCCGTGTTGAGAGATATAACGGTACTGCCATAAATTCTTTCAAATTCTCATACATCTCCGCACCGGATTCTCCTGCCTGTATCGATAAGAATGGATTAACAACTTCGACCTGTATACCCGTATCTTCTACTATCTTCTCCTTGAGTCCCAGCAACAGAGAAGAACCGCCCGTTATGTAAATCTTTCCTATATTTTCTTTAGGTTTTGTTGCGAGATAAAACCGAACAGTTTTATTGATCTCTGAGGCAATATTAAAAATAAAATCTTCAAAAAGATAAGTAATATCGCTGTCTGCGGACAATTTCTTCTCTTCAGCTCTTTTGTAAGTAAGCTTTGCAGATTTTTGAATGAGATTGGTAAGGTATTTACCACCCATCAGTATCTCTCTCGTGAACTCTATATTCTCACCATTCAAAATTGCTATGTTGGTCACAGACGCACCAATATCAACAATTACCACAGAATGCTCCGTGGGGCTATAAATCTGTTCCACCAGATTTGAAACATTAAAAATATCCACATCTAGTATCTGCAAGGTCAGATCAGCCTTATTAAAAGCAGCGATATAAGCATCGACGATTTCCTTTTTTGCAGCGACAATTTTTACATCCATCATATTCTGTTTTTCCGGATCCACACCCATAACATAATAACTATAATAAATGTCCTTCATGGGAAATGGTATAGCGTTCTCAACCTCCATGGCGATGGTATTCTCAAGCTCTTCTTCCTGAAGAAAAGGGATGGTTATTTTTTTTGTAATCACGGAATAACTTGACAAGGCACACGCGACGTTCCGAGACCCTATTCTGTTTTCTTCAAACAAATTTCTGAGTTCATCAGCAAGAAAATTAATGTCTATGATATGCCCATCGCTCAACAAATCCTGCTCATATGTTTTTGAAACAACATTTTGCACCACAAAAAAACTTTTGACATTCTTCAAAACACATAGCTTGATCGACGTCGTTCCGATATCTATGCCCACAAGTTCCGTTATTTGCCTTGCTGTAAAGCTGCTTATGAGGGGCAATGATTGGAACAATGGGCCAATACCTTTCTTTGGTTTATACTGTTGTTTATCTGATGGTTTGGCTTTTACGGTTTGCTGCACAAATTCAGGAGGAGCATCTCCTGTTGTTTCTCCGTTTTTTTGTTCAACGAGATCAGGAGATCCATTTTCTGCCTTTTCTTTGACGTATCGCTTGGCCGTCTGAAACTTCTTGCCAATCCGATACAATATATATAACAAAAACAAGCATACTACAACAATCAGAATCAAAGTATAAATGGAATATGATGCGAACAGATTCATCATATTCTCTTCGGCCCAATCTTTCCGGTTCTTAAAGTCGGAATATTAACTTTCCTGAAAGAACGGCTTGAGCTGTTCTTACCATTATGGCTAGAAAATAACTCTAATTGATTCGAAGTATTATGCATATTACCATATCTTCTTTCTGTTATTGTGAATCCTATCATATTGAAAACTTTAACAGGCCCCAATTTTCTTGTCAAGTTTTTTTTGGGTTATTCATCAATACTATCCTCTCTTATCCAACCATGCCGTTCGTATAGTTGATCTCATTGTACAAAAGTCATTACTGAAAGACTATCAAGATATTCTACGCCCAGCTCCGCCGGGACTTCATCAAGGAAACGAAACGGATCCGCAGAAAGCGCCTCTAATATCAACAGCGAGCTGGGAACTACACTACTTGCTTTGATTCGACTGGTTTGTTTCATTTGATGGTTTCTCAAGATCCACCTTAAAGGAATATGTGGTTTCCCCACCTTTATTATCGGATATTTTCACTTTCACCGTATGTAAGCCGTAATCGCCCTCCTTCATCTGCCAGTTTATGGTACCCGTCTTAGTATCGATAGACATGTCTTTCGGCGACTCAACCAGCGCATACGCCAGCGGATCACCGTCCGGGTCGGATGCATTTACTTGGTATGAAAACGTCTTCCCATCGTATTTCAACTGCTTCCCTTCCGACACCTTCGGGGTAGAATTTTGAATTTCCATGGACAACGTTCTGGGCTGTCCAGGTTTATCGCCATCGAATGGTGTTATTTTGACCGCTATTCTATCGCCTCGCTTAAAGCCGCTTATGCTGTCGCCGTCACCCGCGGGCTGGCCGTTATTTAACCATTCATATTTATACGTAACCCCTTCAACGTCCCTTCCTGAAACCTTCTCAACTATCACTTTAACGACGTCTCTATTGTCCACGGATTCCAATTGCAGCCTTGCTTTTGTGATCGCAAACTGAACGTCCCCTTTAACTGGTAATGCCGAAGATTCTTCATCGTCTGTCTTCCTCCCCATGACCCCTTTTGGAACAAGGCGTTCCGTCAAGGGTTTGCTGACCAGCACGTATAGCGACACACCAAGTACACACAGGATAACGATGGAAACGAGAATGATACCCTTACGATTCCAGTTCCTTTTCTGCTTGCTCCGGTGGATTACTCTTTCTTTCCGATGTATGGGCTTAGTAGGCATAGAGGACTTCGAAGTTCGTTCTTTGAGTATTGTCATTTTGCATCTGGGACTGTGACTCAATCGTATACAGGTATGGAAAGTGCACTGTCTCAATCACACCCGTTAGCGAAGCCGCAGCTCCGCCAGTGTCAAGGATAACACCGCTCATACTGGAATTACCTGAAACCGTGTCAATAATTTTCAATTGCACCTGGAAATTTTTGCCGCCGGTGACGCTTTTCAAATAGAATTGAATATCGGGATTGGTCGTTGGAAGGTCAGTGTGATCGCATCCTGCTACCCAATTTGCGGTCGAGAGTGTGAGCTTATTCTGGAAACAAGTATCAGTCGCGGTAGGCGTCACTTGGGGCATAATATTCGGCAGCTTAGTGAGATTATTTGTTACATAACTATTTAAGGATTGCGTTGATGATGTAATCACAAGAGGTATAATTTCTTTTGTGAAAATATCTATGGCGCCAATGGACGCCTCCTTGGACGTCTCGTATTTTCTTTGTAAACCTGAAATTTGTGTCCCGGACAGGGAGAAATACATAACAGCGGCAATAAGAGCCGCGGAAATCGTGACTACCATGAGTATCAGCACAAGGGCGACACCGCGTTTATCAGGTTTCGTTCGCACTGTGTATCCTCTCAATAATCATTGTAAAAGCTCCTTGGTTTCACATAGAGTGTGTACAACCTCCACCTGTAGTGCATCCAGTTGGGACCAAAGTTGGTTGTATTGAGGGCAACCGATAAATTCTTTGCCGCATCAGAACCCACAATGACTGGGTTCGGGTTACCAGGTCCACCGTACGTGTAGCCTGGATCCTGTGTTCCCTCGTGGGCCAGTATGTAAACCCGTAGCTCTTTGACCTGTTGTTTTATCTGCATTGGGCTCAACCCGGCCAAGGTATTCCACGTGTCATCGGGTATGTCGTCTCCGTTCGTATCGATCCCGAACATTACCTGCATGCTGGCCACGCAATCCATAAGAGGATACTGGGCGATCGTCCCATTGGCCTGATTAAGAACGGCCTTAACGAGCGTTCCGGTATGGGGTGCGCAACCGGGATTCGTCGTTGCGATCTGTTGTACAGAATAATCGGCCCTGTTGAAAGGCAATATAAGAGCGTTATTATCAACACCATAGGCCGTGTATCTCACTCCTGCGGGCGCTTGAAAAGCGGCAGGCAACGGGTTTTGCGTATAGGTAACATCATATTGGGATCCGGCGGTCACCAGTGTCGCCTGACCACCCAGAGTGCTACGCGGTTGAACGACAATCATATGCTCGCCAGCAGTCATATCGAGGAAGGGATCCGGCGTGGGATTCCCCCAGACATGCACGGTAGTACCCACCGTGGTTGTAGTACCTGTGATGTAGGTCCACTGTCTTGAGACTGCATTTTCTCCAACGGCAGGCGATTTGATTACCAGATAAGCTGAATTAGGCACATAGTTGGCGAAGGTCCCTAAGTTTGATATATTATTATTGTACACTATCGCACGTGGAATTCCGCTTGGGGCATCATTGAAGCTGTTCGCCGGAGCTGTTGCAGCCTCGGTATACGTGACAGTGACCCCCTGAGGAAAAGCGTCAATCAATCCATAACCTGCATTCTCAAGATCATCCCGCAATATCTCAAGGCCAAGGGCGGCCTCAAACTGTGATCTCACTATGGAACCCTGTTGGTTTGTCCCCCGTATCATTTGCTGCAACATTTGACTATTCATGGCCATGATGATGCCAAGAATCGCAAGTGCTATTAAAACCTCCAGTAATGTAAACCCGTCCTGTTTACAGCGCATATATCTTCTTACCTCATATGGCATTAATGCTCACAATCGTCGACGCGCGATGCTGATGCTGCACATTCCTGTTGGTCCACGTAACACTGAGTTGAATCGCAGCGCTGGTCGCCGATATCGCCGATACTGTCCACACTACCTGATAGTTGACGGGAATATTCCTGATTACTCTTTGTACGCCCGGCGGATATGGGAGTATTGCTCCCGATGCCAAAGCGCCAAAGTTTGTATCGCGAAGTACCTCCATCTGCGCCTCTGCTATGCGCATCGCCTCATTTCTCATGGCATTGTCAATATTGATTCGCTCGTATGTCACCAAAAAATCAAGAATGGCGGTCATGCTGATAAAGAGGATTACCATAGCAACCAGAAGTTCTATGAGTGTGAACCCTTTATTCTTCTTATGACTATTGTGATATCGTATTACAGCTATTGACATTACATTGTGCTCCTAATGGTAATACCCCCAGTCTGATCTGTGTGTAGTTTACATTAATGCAATTAACAGAGGGCTTTATATTGGCGGCCGTCACACAGATTGTCCCCGTCTGTCCCGCAACGCCACGGCCATTGAAGGAGAGCTGGTTCGCCGCGAAGGCCACTGTAGAGGTCTGGTTCGCCGTGATGTTCACTGTAATCGTTACATCTTTCGGTACTGGATTTGTTGTATTTAAATTTGAATAGGAAAAGGGCCGTATGTCACATGTCGACCTTTGAAGCACCGTTGTGTCATTTGCACCGTACTGCCCGTCGAGGTTGGTGTCTGCTACAACAGTATACTGAGGAGGAGACGTAAACGCAAAAACTACGAAGTGTGTCATATTTCTGTCTACTGCCATAATCCTCGTATTCATGAGGTCGGAGTAAATTCTCTTTGTGTAGTTCTCTATTCTGTTTTTTTTCACCAGACCGCCCAGATACGGGGCAGCGATCCCGGCAAGGATCGCGATCAGGCTGATCACAAGAAGCGTTTCTATGAGACTAAATCCACGATTGTCTTTCATTTTTCCTTCATCTGCAATACTCTTTGCAAGGGCCTCGGGGCTGTGATGACCGACGGCTTTCCTCCTACTATACCTGCGTCCACCAGGAGTGCTCTTCCGCCTGTTCCTGCGAGGGTAAATGCAGAACTACCACTTGAGCCCTTCATTTGCACAGTATCTACCGCTCCTGAAGAAAGCTGCATGAGTGCCTCACCTGATAAAGCACTGACTGGCGGCGGACCGCCTGTGTTATACCAGGTAGCCCAGAGATAGGAATTTCCGCCCAGTGAACAGACATTCGTAGAAGGCGCAAAGGTCGTAAAAAAGACAACACCGTTAAAAACGGCCAGGGGATCGGTAATAACCCTTTCGGCCATATAAGTGGTACCGCTCGGCGCGAGATTGATAAACCATCCTGCCGCCCCTGCCCCCAACGTCGTGGATGGGCTATTGCCCGACTGGTTAGTGAGAGACCCAGCTGCCACCTGGAGTACGCAATTATTCGTCAGGGTATTCGAGGAATTGTAGCAGGGTTCCTCGATTCCGTACAGCGCCCGCTGGCTGTTAGAATCGTCAAGGGTCAGACCGTTATTGAGTCTGTAGTAAAATCTGCCGGTACCAAAAAAAAGCCATAACTTATTGTTCTTTCTGTCCTGCAGTTTAGCCACAGCGCTTGTAACAGGGCCTATCCCGTCAATCACCTCGCTGGCAGTCCAGTTTGCCGGGTTCGTTGAGCCGTTTGTCAATAAACGAAGTACCCCGCCTTGTTTCCAAGTTTGCGTCCCGTCGTCTCTGGTATATCCGAAATAGAGCGCATCATCACTGTAGAAGCTGGCGGAAGTCGGATTTCCCCTGTCTACATCTATGGCTGCATTGTCAAGGGAACCGGCAAAAGCATTGCTGATGCCTGTATCAATAATCGTTACGTTGTTGTTCGTTGAGCCTGGACCTGCAGCCAGATCGACAACGAAGAGTTTCAGATTCTGGTCAGAGTATCCCATAAATTGATGGTATGTAGTGTTTATGGGGCCCGTGGGACCGCTTGCAAAAACTGCATACCACTGTCCGTTTGTTTGCGCTGTACCACCAACTCTCACGATTGCCGGACCCGTTGTGGAAAAACCAAGGTCGCTACGTGAGAACTCCCAGAGAAGCTGAGGGTTTGTCGGGTCGGTAACATCAAAGGCAAAATAGGACGAATAGCCCGTACCACTCACCGGCGTCTTCACGCAGTTGGTGCATGAGCTGGTGCTATCGCTGCAGGCACCGCCCATACCCATGCCCCCTATCAGTATGGTGCGCCAACTGTCTTTCGTTTTCACATAACTGGAATTCTGGGAGCCTGAACTACCGGCACTTATGCTCACGTCGTTTAAGACAACAGGGTTATCTACAAAAAACATATGGCAGTAATTCGGGTCGGTCAGATATCTGACATAGGGCAGGGCGCTCTTCGGAACATACGCCCATCGTTCCGTTCCAAGCGGCGTATCGGTAGCAACCAACTGCGCTGCCTGGCCACTCGCGAGCCCGCTGAATGACAGTTTACCAAGTTCGAAGGCATGGAGCATACCGTCATTGGCTCCGACATACGCGACACCTCGTTGCTGGTACGTACCGGAAGGGTTATCATTGACAAAATCCGAGTACGTCTGGTCGTTGTAGCCGGACGGAGGAGGAAGGTTGTATGTATTGAGCGGAAGTGTGGATTTTAAACGGGGTGTCGAAGAGACGATATCCCCCAGCTTCCATACATATTGGCCAGTCGTACCCTTGAATGTTGTGGTCACTGTTCTATTGCGAAACCCCGCTACATCGATACCGTTGATATAGTTAATGACATTCTGGGCGTCCGTGAGAGTGGGTGATTGGAGAGGAGTCTGAAGGGTTGAGGCGTTGCCAGACGTAAAAGCAAGTTTTGGTTCCGCTCCGGTAAGGGATGTGAAAATATTTCTCGGATTCGTTGAAATATTTCTCCTCCAGAGCTCACCTCCTGCCTCCCAGAGGTTCAGTACCTGATCGACGTCCACCGGTGACGGTGTGTCGAGAGTGTCGGGGATATTGTCACCATTTGAGTCTCTATAGCGGTTCGCACGCGTTTTGTTCAACGTCGTATCGTAATAGAACTGAATAATATCGTCCGTAGTAAGCTCCAGGGCATTATCGGTGTTCGTATCCTCACGGATAGTGCTGTGCCCGACGTAGGGATCAATGTAATACCAGAGGTTCTGCATCTCTCCGGTCCATGTGACCTCCACGTCAAACATCCGCTTTGGATAATAGACTGCCTGAAGGAGACTAGCTCCGCTTCCCTTTGCGGATGCAAGCACAGACGCTGCCGTACCTGACGAAGTCTGGCGCACTATATCGTTGAGCGCAGCGGTAAGGTTGGTTACCAACTGGCTGCCTTGACTGGCCTCAAAAAAATTATAGGGTAAACCTGTTCTATTCGGGTCCCACTGCGTGCACTGGGTGTTCCATGTACCGGCAGGGTTACATTGACTTAGGGGATAGGTAACATTTAAGCTGCTGGCCGGGAGGCTGGTGAAGGGATAGGGATAAGAGCTTGAGCTTTGAAAATCAAAGCCGCCGAAGATGGCCATGGTGGTCATCGCCTGTTCGCCCTGTAGCTTTGTTGTCGGGTCCAGGTCACCGAAGGCATAGACGGTATATGTACTGACATTCTGGGTATTGGGAAGTCCTGTGTCGGTTCTCAGGTCATTGACATGCATCGCGTAGATGGGGTTCACAGGGTCCACAGATCCATTCCACGCACCATCAGAAAAGAGCAAAATGAATGATCTCCTGCATGGAATCGCAACTGAGGTGCTCCCTACCATATCATACCAGGGGTCTATGTTCCCGTTTCCCTTGGAAATATAAGCGCTGTTATTTGCGTACCCCGTATATACTGTTTGCTGGGCAAAAAAATTGTATGCGCTCCGCAATGCTTCACCTGTGGGCGTCCCATTGATGGGCAGGCTCGTATTTATCTGATTTTTGAGCGTGGCCAGTGTGTCGGCTTTGCCCGACATGATTTGACCCTCGGTGGCAGTGCTCGTACCGTTAAATCCCATGAATTCAAAGTACACCTGGCCATAAAAATCATCGACAATGCCGGTCACAGTACTCGGATCTACCCCTACCCTTATGTAAGCATTATTGATAACGGTAGTTCCCGCGTTGGTCAACGGGCAGGATCCTGAGGTGTTCTTTGTGATGGTGATCAATCTATCGTATGAATAGGAAGGAGCGGTAATGGAATAGATACAATTCGAAGTCGTATCGACAAAGGTACTTTGATAGTTTCCACCGGTATTATAGAACCGTGCTCCCTCGCTCCGCAGCGTATCATTGGCCGTGACGGTTGTTATGGTCCTTCCTCCGGTCAGTGCTTTCCGTGCGACATCTATTCTCGTCGTTGTTATCCAGTTCAGGAGGTTTCCCGAGACGCTGTTATACGTACCTATCATATTCGTGCAAACACCTGACGAGTTCACTTCAAAACGTTTGTTTGTGCTATTATAAGTATAGCAGCTCGCAGTATTGAACAGTCCGTAATAGGTTGTTGACGTATTGTATTTACTCGCACTGTAATCGCTTGAGGTCGTCTTCGAAACGCCACACTGGGCCGCATTAATGGGGCTATTGTCATAGTTATTAAAATCACACGCATAATAGGTGGGGAACTGCATGCTGCCCGATAAATCCATAACGATCATGACATCCGGTTCTACAGCGTTTGTAGAGGAAATGGGGCTCACACAGTAATCGTTACTTGTTGCGGCCTGTGAAACAGCGGTCCCGGTAATCAACAAACAGGCAATAATGACAAAAACTTTTCTCATGGATCATCCCCTTATTTAATAAGGTATATTTCAGTAAAAGCACGTACCGCTCTATCTCCAATAAAGAGGTAGAGTACCGCACTCAGCGAGAGAAACGGCCCAAAGGGTATCGCATATTTTGTATTCTCTTTCTTCATGACCATAAGAGGTATCCCGACAAGGGTTCCTATAAGCGAGCCACTCACGAGAGAAAAAATCACGCCTTTAAAACCAATGAATGCTCCGATCATTGCGAGAAGTTTTATATCACCACCGCCCATGCCTTCTCGCTTCGCAATGAGCTGATAGCCATAAGCGATAACAAAAAGAACACCGCCGCCCAAGAGCACCCCGTAGAGGGCGTCAAGGAAACGAAAGTCCGATCTCACGAACGATATAATAATTCCGGCGATCAAGCCACCGATGCTCAAAATATCGGGAATGATCTGGAAATCGTAGTCAATGAAGCATACAACAATCAGGAGCGAACTGAAGAACATCTGGGTCAGCAATTCACTGGATAATCCCCACCTGCGATAAATCATCAGGAAGAGGAACGCAGTGAGCAATTCGATCAAAGGATACCGCAAGGAAATGCGTGCACCGCAGTTTCTGCATTTCCCACCAAGGAGGGCATAGCTCACAACGGGAATATTGTCATAAAATCTTATGGATTTTCCGCATATCGGACACGCAGAAGGCGGGTGTATGATGGATTTATTCCTTGGTATCCGGTATATACATACGTTGAGAAAGCTCCCAAACACGGCACCGAATACTGCAATAATTATGGGGGGCAAATAACTCATCTTCGGTCAACACCAGTTTATCTTTACAAGCCCCCCGCTCCGGTCGATAGTCCGCACATCGCCAGCGAAGATACTGTCATTATTCAGACCATCCTCTGCCTGGGCGGTCAATCGGGAGGCATCGGCATAGTGTATCTCAAACCGGTACTTCTTCGTGCCGTTCTTTCCGTTAGCAAGTTTCGTTGCATCTGTCGTATGTATCCAGTGCTCCATTTTGTACCTGTTTTCGGATCCTTTAACTGTAATAAGCACCGCTTTCGCGTGTATCTCTTTCGAATTTCTTTATCCGTGTCCCGTCCATTAGGAAGAGCCATAACCGCAATCACACCAGCAATGTTATGGCAGGCATCTCTATAATCGTGGTCCCGTTTTCCTTCATACAATCTTATAAAGAGGGGGCCGAAGCCCCCCCGTCTCTTCGTGTCTAGGATTTAGGCTGGTATTTTGGCATCATTGTACCAGTGGAACCCCATGTCCAATTTACGAAGTTTCCGACATCCGCACCGTTATTTACGTTAGCGTCATTGCACGTAAGGGTAAGGGTGTCACCAGCTGGAATCCCCGCAATACCCGTATTCGTGGTCCAGGTAATCACGGCCGTGCCAGCAGCGTTATCAGCCACAACGCTCGGTTCACCGTATCGATTAGGTACCGTAATACCGAGGTTTGTGGATACATCCGCCGCGCTGGCTGTTGCCGTCAATGCGCCAGCGGGACTATTTTCGGCTGCCCATGCGATAACAGCGGTTTTAATAGCACCCATCGAATTGACTATCTCGCTCACTTTTGTCTTCCTCGTGTAGTCCATGTATGCGGGAAGGGCTATCGCCGCCAGAATACCGATGATGGCGATGACTATGAGCAACTCAATCAACGTAAAACCTTTACTGTTCCTTTGAATCCTTAACATAAAACACCTCCGTTTAAAATAGTATAAGTAGTATTACCACTGTCGCTATTTTAGCACGTTGATAGAGATTGTAAATGACATTTGTCACACTTCTCGATATTTCCAGATGTATTCTGATATTCGACATTAAGTAAGCCACCTAATTTTATTCAACCCTTCACCTTTCAGTTTCTTGTGGCTATTTCAGCACATTATACCTGACGATCGTGAAGAATGCCTTTATTCCGTCCTTCCAGGTGATCTTCTTGCCTTCCTCATAGGTTCTTCCGTAATATGAGATAGGGACTTCGTAAATCCTGCATCCTTTTTTGGCTATCTTTGCAGTGATCTCCGGTTCAAAGCCGAACCTGTTCGATTCAATCACGATATCGCTTAACACTTCCCTCCTGAAGACCTTATAGCCCGTTTCCATATCGGTAAGATTCAGATTCGTGAACATGTTTGAAAGCAATGTAACCACAAGATTTCCCAGGTAATGCCAGAAATAGAGGACCCTGTGCGGACCGCCAAGAAACCGCGAACCGTAAACGACGTCCGCCTTGCCGGTCAGAATAGGATCCAGGATGACAGGGTAGTCGCTTGGATCATATTCAAGATCTGCGTCCTGAATCAGAACAATGTCGCCTTTTGCATGGACCATGCCACTTCTGAGGGCCGCGCCCTTTCCCTGGTTTTGCTCGTGGAAGACCATCACCACGTTCTTCCGGTTTATCCCCTTCAGATATTCCCGCGTGCCATCGGTTGAGCAATCATCAACGACAATTATTTCCTTTTCAAAAGGAGTGTCCTCGACCTTTTGAATCGCCGCTTCGATAAAACCAATTTCATTATACGCCGGAATAATTACGGACAGCAGCATAATATACTCTCCTGCGATAGAACGGTTGTCTATAAAGCGGCTACTCCATTGCGGCCATCAATCTCTTACAATGACGAACCTGTCCCGCCTCGGTCCGCTCATTCATCTTTTTCTGTCCCTCATCAGGTCCTATCTTGCCCAGTTCTTCGTATTTTACATTCCACTCGTTATCATCCGGTGGCAGAATCTGCGCATTATTTTTAACATTTCCAAGATAAATTGCAAGATATTTGTTGTATCAAGCTGTTCTTATTAATATTACTTGACCATAACTATTTGGCATGCAGACTGTTTTGCTTTTTCTTCAGGCACATACAGCCTATCTAAATAGATACCGTGGACCTCCCCAAAATAAATCGAAGAGCGCGGTCTCACATTTTCCTCCTTTTGAATTGTGAGGGTAAACCCCCTTTCAAGACTATTTTCATTGAGGACTCAAGAGTTGCGTCGTGAAAAACCATGAGCTCTGATTTGACTCTCTATTCGTCTCTTTTTGGCATTGATGGAAATCTTTACGGCAGACCAAAAAGTTTTGATTATTTGGGCCGTATGCTTTATACTAATCCCATATAAAATGGCAAGTGTTTTTGTGCGTGGAGGCCCCTTTTCACAGAGCGTCCGTGCACGTAGTGTATACATGAGACGGAAAACAGGACATAAAATCAAATTCGATCAATTCGCTCCCTGAGACGATCCTTGTTAGCGCCAACAGGAAGTGCGTGAGAGTGTGAACATAATGGAGTATACAAAAAGTTCTATAAATCTAAGAATGAGGTGAAAGATGCCGGAAAAAGATTCGCATAATTTCCGTGAAGGGCTTACATTCGATGATATTCTTCTGGTACCCTCTTTCAGCCAGATCATGCCTTCCGAGGTTGATGTCTCGACCTGGCTCACCCCCTCCATAAAACTTCACATTCCAATACTCAGCGCGGCCATGGATACCGTCACGGAATCGAAAACCGCAATCTGCCTTGCCCAGGAAGGCGGCATCGGCATTATCCACAGGAATATGGGTGTCACCGAGCAGGCACAGGAAGTGGAAAAGGTCAAGAAATCAGAAAGTGGCATGATTGTTGACCCCATTACCATCTCGCCGGAACAGAAGATCAAACACACCCTCGATCTCATGGCAAAATACCGCATATCGGGCATACCGGTAACAAAAGGAAAAAAATTGGTGGGCATTATAACGAACAGAGACCTCCGTTTTGAGACGAACCTCGAAGAAAAGGTCAAGAATGTCATGACAAAGGAGAACCTCATCACCGTAAAAGAAGGGATTAACCTTGAAGATTCCAAGAAGATCCTTCACAAACACCGGATCGAGAAACTTCTTGTGGTTGATAGGGATTTCAATCTCAGGGGCCTCATCACGATCAAAGATATCGAGAAGATGAAAAAGTACCCCTATTCTTCCAAGGACCAGTTGGGCAGGCTCCGCGTGGGCGCCGCAGTCGGTGTTTCCGCCGACAGGGACCAGAGAGTCGAAGCGCTCCTCAGGGCGGGTTGCGACGTTATCGTCGTTGATACGGCGCACGGACACTCAAAAAACGTCATTGAGTCCATACGGGAATTAAAAAAGAACTTCAAGAACATTCAGATCGTCGCGGGAAATGTCGCAACGAAAGAAGGTTGTCTCGCCCTCATCAACGCAGGCTGCGATGCGGTTAAAATCGGCGTCGGGCCCGGCTCGATATGCACAACACGGATCGTCGCAGGCGTCGGCGTACCCCAGATAACGGCAATCATCGATGCGGCAAAGGTGGCGAAGAGGAGCAACATCCCGATCATCGCCGACGGCGGCATCAAGTTCTCCGGTGACATCACAAAGGCAATCGCCTCAGGCGCCAGTACAGTCATGATCGGCAACCTTTTCGCAGGAACAGACGAAACACCCGGAGAAATGGTCCTCTATCAGGGAAGGACCTACAAGGTTTATCGCGGCATGGGATCGCTCGAAGCCATGAAAGAAGGAAAGACAAGGGACAGATACAGTATCGCCGAAGATGAAGTGGAAGCGAAGATTGTGCCCGAAGGCATTGAGGGACGGGTGCCCTACAGGGGCTCTCTATCTATCTGTATCAACCAGCTTGTGGGCGGACTCAAGGCAGGGATGGGGTATACAGGCGCAACCACTATTGCGGAGCTTCAGAAAAAGCGGGCCTTTATGCGCATCAGTTCCGCGGCCTTGAGAGAAAGCCACGTGCACGATGTCATTATCACCAAGGAAGCGCCAAACTACAGGATTGAGTGAGGATTATGAGCGTAAACAAAGACTACCACAAGGAACTGATTCTCATTCTTGATTTCGGCTCCCAGTACACCCAGCTCATCGCCCGCAAAACAAGGGAACTTGGCGTCTACTGCGAAATATATCCCTTCAATATGGACATGGAGAAGATTGTTGCTCTGGATCCGCACGGCATCATCTTGTCCGGCGGACCGAAAAGTGTCAACGAAGAGAATGCCCCGATCTGTGATGAAAAGATCTTCAATCTCGGCATCCCTATCCTCGGTATCTGCTACGGCCTACAGCTTACAGCCCGTTTTTTTGGGGGCAGGGTTGAGAAATCACCCAAGAGAGAATACGGCAAAGCCCATCTCCATATTGATAGGAAAGATAAGTTCCTGGAAGGTGTAAAGGATGGCGAGATCGTCTGGATGAGCCACCAGGACAAGGTCCTGAAGATGCCAAAGGGCTTCGTGACGCTCGCCCATTCCGATAACTCACCTCACGCCGCCATACGGAATGAGAGTGGTATGATCTACGGGGTACAATTCCATCCCGAGGTCCACCATACACCCAAGGGCAAGCAGGTCCTCAAAAACTTCCTCTATAAGATATGTGGTGTGAAGGGACTCTTTTCACCGAAATCCTTTATCGAAATGGCCGTGGAAAAAATTCGGGCCGAAGTCGGCAACGAGACTGTTGTCTGTGCCCTCTCGGGCGGCGTCGACTCCTCTGTTGTGGCGGCGCTCATCCATAAGGCCATCGGCAACAAGCTTCGTTGTGTTTTCGTCAATAACGGCGTGCTTCGCAAGGACGAGGGCCAGGAAGTACTCAGGCTTTTCAAGAACAGACTGCATATGAATCTCAAATATGTGAACGCGGAAGAGGTATTCCTGAAGACCCTTAAGGGTGTGAAAGACCCGGAAAAGAAACGGAAGATCATCGGCAGGCTCTTCATCAGGATCTTCGAGAAAGAAGCCCGCACCATCGGCAAAGTCCGCTTTCTTGCCCAAGGGACCCTCTATCCCGACGTCATCGAAAGCGTTTCACACAAAGGGCCTTCGGCAACGATCAAAAGCCACCATAACGTGGGCGGCCTTCCCCAGGGCATGAAGCTCTCGCTCATCGAGCCGCTCCGCGAGCTTTTCAAGGATGAGGTGCGGATCGTGGGCAAAGAACTCGGCCTGCCTGATAACATCATCAGCCGGCAGCCCTTCCCGGGGCCCGGCCTTGCCATACGGATCATCGGCGATGTGACGAAAGAGCGGATCACAACCTTACAGGAAGCAGACAGCATCATTCGGGACGAAGTCGAACGGAATCCTCAGTTCAAGCATATCTGGCAGTCCTTTGCCATCCTCATACCGGTCAAGACGGTAGGCGTCATGGGCGATGAACGTACCTACGCCAATGTCATCGCACTCCGCATCGTCGAGAGTGAGGACGCCATGACGGCGGATTGGGCACGCATCCCCTATGATACCCTCGATATCACGGCCAGGCGGATCATCAATGAAGTACCCGGCGTTAACAGGGTCGTCTACGACATCTCATCAAAACCACCAAGCACCATCGAATGGGAATGATCCATGAAAGACTTTGTGCATCTCCATCTCCACACGCAATTCAGTCTTCTCGACGGCGCCATACGCAACGACCGGCTTTTTAACCTCGCCAACGCCTTCGGCATGAAAGCCTGCGCCATTACTGATCACGGCAATATGTTCGGCGTTGTCGATTTCTACTTCGAGGCAAAAAAAGCAGGGATAAAACCAATCATCGGCTGTGAGGCATATCTGGCGCCAAAATCCCGCTTCGACCAGAAAAAGGTAAAAGGCGAGGATAACGCGTATCACGTGCTGCTGCTCGCCATGAACGAAAAGGGCTATAAGAACCTCCTGAAGCTCACAAGCCTAGCCCATACAGAAGGCTTCTACTATGTGCCCCGCATCGACAAAGAGATATTGAGGCAATATAACGAGGGGCTTGTCTGCCTCACGGCCTGTCTCAAGGGAGAAATACCGAACGCTATCCTGAAGGGTGACAAGGCCCGTGTCAAGACGCTCGTTGATGAATACCTATCCATTTTCGGGGATAGGCTCTATTTCGAACTTCAGGACAACGGCATCGCCGAACAGCGGATCATCAATGAAGGTCTTATCGATCTGTCGCGTCACTACAACGTGCCAATCGTTGCCACCAACGACTGCCACTACCTGTTGCGTGAAGAGGCAAAGGCCCACGAACTGTTGCTCTGCATCCAGACAGGCAAAACCATGAACGATAAGGACCGTCTGAGTTTCTCAAGCGACCACTTCTATTTCAAATCCCCCGATGAGATCGAGATGGCCTTTTCTCAGTATCCCGAGGCCCTCTCCAATACGGTAACGTTAGCGGAACGGTGCAACCTCATCATCGATACCAACACCTATCACTTCCCTGAGTTCAAGCCACCGCAAGGCATGACCCTCAACGATTATTTCGAGCAACTCTCACGCGAGGGCTTTGAAGGACGGATCCCGGCGATCCGGGCCTTATACAGCGAATTCGGCGAAACCCTTCTCAAGAAATACAGGGAGCGGCTCGATTACGAAATCGGCGTCATCAAGAAGACCGGCTTCTCCGGTTACTTCCTCATCGTGGCCGATTTCATCAACTACGCGAAGACGCACGATATTCCGGTAGGTCCCGGTCGCGGCTCCGCGGCAGGAAGCCTCGTCGCATTCTGCCTGGGGATCACCGATATCGATCCCATTAAATACGATCTTACCTTTGAGCGCTTCCTCAACCCCGAACGTATTAGCATGCCCGATATCGACGTGGACTTCTGCAGGAACAAGCGAGACGAGGTCATCCGTTACGTCACCGATAAATATGGCAGAGACAACGTGGCTCAGATCATTACTTTCGGAACAATGAAGTCAAAAGCGGCCGTCAGGGACGTGGGGCGCGCGCTCGGCATGCCTTACGCGGAAGTGGACAAGATCGCCAAGCTTATCGTTTCAGTGGACCGCGGCATAGAAAAAGCCATCAATGAGGAGCCGCAGATCAGCGAGATGTATCAGACGAACGCTCAAGTGAAGGAACTCCTCGATAATGCTATCGTCCTCGAGGGTCTTGCCCGCCACGCGTCAACCCACGCGGCAGGCATTGTCATCGCCAATAAGCACCTTTCAGAATATGTCCCCCTCTATCGCGGGCAGCACGATGAAACGGTGACCCAGTATCATATGAAGATCATCGAAAAAATAGGTCTCATCAAGATCGACTTCCTCGGCCTTGAGACGCTGACTCTCATCGACAGCGTCGTCAAACTTCTGAAAACCGAGGGGATCGACATCGAAATCGCCAAAATCCCCCTCGATGATAAAAAAACCTTCGCGCTCCTCTCCTCCGGCGACACATCGGGCGTGTTCCAGCTTGAAAGCCGCGGTATGAAAGACCTTCTGACGAGGCTCAGGCCTTCCAAATTCGACGATATCATGCCTCTCATCGCGTTGTATCGCCCCGGCCCCTTAAACAGCGGCATGGTGGATGAGTTCGTCAAGCGGAAAAATAACCCTGATAAGGTCACCTATGAAACACCGCTTCTGGAAGGCATTCTGAAAGACACGTACGGCGTCATCATCTATCAGGAACAGATCATGAAGATCGCTTCCGTGCTGGCAAACTTCTCCCTGAAGGACGCCGACATCTTAAGAAAGGCCATGAGCAAGAAGATACCGGAGGAACTGGCAAAGTACAGAGAACAATTTATCGAAGGCGCCAGGGCGAACCGTGTATCCCGTGCCGCGGCAGAGAAAATCTATGATGTCATCGTCCGTTTCGGAGAGTACGGATTCAATAAATCGCACAGCACCGCATACGGTCTCATCGCGTATCAGACCGCTTATCTCAAGGCGCACTATCCTGTCCATTACTTCGCCGCCATGCTCACCAACGAAATCAACGATACGGACAAGATGATCAAATACATCACCGAATGCCGGGATGCAGGTATCGAAATCATGCCGCCTGACATCAACAAGAGCGCCAAGGCATTTACCATCGTGGAAAACAAGATACGTTTCGGCCTCTCCGGTGTGAAGAATGTGGGCGACGCCGCCATAGACAGCATTCTCCAGGTCCGTGACGAGATCGGCGAATTCAACTCCTTTGCTCATTTCATGAATACCGTTGATTCCCGGAAGGCAAACAAGAAGGTGCTGGAAAGCCTCGCCAAGGGAGGCTGCTTCGATTCACTGGGCCTCAAACGGTCCCAGATACTCCACCTCATCCGCGAGAAATCAGACAAGCCCACGAAAAAGGAGAACAAGAACGGCCGCCATCAGATGGACATGTTCGGCATGTCGCTTGAAACAAACACCTCTTTCGAGATACCGGACATGGAAGAATTACCTCATGACGAAATCCTGAACGGCGAAAAAGAGTCGCTCGGTTTCTATTTCAGCAAACACCCCTTAAAACCGTATGAAGACCTCATCAGGCAGCTTACGCCTTACGATAGCCAGAACCTGAAGGAAACGGACGTGATGGATGATGTAAACATTGTGGGCATCGTTAATTCTACCAAAGAGATCACGACAAAGCGCGGCGACAGAATGGCTTATCTGACTCTCGAAGATACGAAAGGCATTGTCGAGGTCATTGTGTTCCCCGATCTCTTCGCAAAGAATTTTCTGACGATCAAAAGCGGCAAGCCGCTTTTGATCACCGGCACGCTTGAAAAAAATGAGGACGGAAGCGCAAAGATAAAGGCGAAGAACGTTTCCTTTCTTGAAGACTTTACCAGCGGATTGGGAAAGACCGTTAAAATCATGATACAATGCGAGGTATTTAAGAAGGATGATCTTAAGAAATTGCGGGACGTCATCTACAGTATGAAAGGAAATTCAAGTGTGCTTTTGGAGTTTCGGGTCAATGGAGAAAAACAATCATTCAGTTTACCGAACGTGAAAATCGACCATAAGAAAAAAGATATTTTTTTGAAGTATTTCACGGCCGGCATAGATGTAGAGGTGCTTGATGAGACACTATCTTAATTTCGAGGCCAAATTAAAACCCCTCGAAATGAGAATTGCCGAAATAGAGAGATTTTACAGCGACCGCGATCCCCACTACGCAAAAGAGATGGAATTTCTCCGCAAGAGGATCGCCAGGCTGGAAAAGGAAATCTACGGTGACCTCACGAACTGGCAGAGGTCTCAGCTTTCCCGGCATCTCAACAGGCCTCATTCCCTTGATTATGTCCATGGTCTTTTCAACAATTTCGTGGAACTTCACGGTGACAGAAAATTCAAGGACGACTCCGCAATCGTCGCGGGATTTGCCCGGTATGGGGGCACAAACGTTGCCATCATCGGCCACCAGAAAGGTAAAGACGTCAGGGAGATGGCCCACAGAAATTTCGGCATGGCTCATCCCGACGGATATCGGAAGGCCATGCGGGTCATGGACATGGCACACAGATGGCACAAGCCTATCATCACCTTCATTGATACGCCGGGCGCTTATCCCGGCATCGGAGCGGAAGAGAGGGGACAGGCCGAAGCGATCGCAACAAACATAGAGTTTATGTTCTCTTTGGGCGTCCCTGTCATCTCCATTGTTATAGGAGAAGGAGGCAGCGGCGGCGCGCTGGGAATCGGAGTGGGAAACAGAATACTCATGCTTGAAAACGCGACCTATACCGTTATTTCACCTGAAGGCTGCGCTGCGATTCTCTGGAGAGACGGCACCAAAGGGCCTCTCGCCGCGGACGCAATGAAGCCCACTTCCTATGATTTATTGGAGCTTAAGGTCATTGATGAAATTATCAAAGAACCTTTTGGCGGGGCCCACAGGGACTGGAAACAAACATTCGTCAATACGAAAAGCGTGCTCGACAGACACCTGAAAGAACTCATACAAATACCTCCAGAAACGTTGAAACAAGAACGATATGAGAAATTCAGAAACATGGGTGTATTTGAGGAGAATCAATGAAGACCATCACATTGGATGTGAGCAATATTTTCTCCGACAGGATTGGAGCTCAGGGTCTTGACCGGAAGGTCTTGGATGAAAGCATCAGAGCACTGGACAGATACAACAGGGATCTCGCAGTATCACCCTACCCTTTCATGAAGCTTCCGGAAAAACGATTCCAGTTTGACGAGATGAAAACCCTTGCAGGAACAATAAAGAAAAAAGGGATCACAAACCTTGTTCTTCTCGGCATCGGTGGCTCGGCCCTTGGAACGGAAACAATCTTTCACGCGCTTCTCCACCCCTTCCATAACTGTGACAGGAAAGTACGTGGAGAAAAGCCCCGGTATTTCATCGTCGACAACATCGATCCCCACAAGATCAACGCGATCATAGAGATTGTCAAGCCGGAAAGAGAAAGAACGCTCCTCGTCGTCATCAGTAAATCGGGCGAAACACCGGAGACGATCTCACAGTTCATGATCTTCAAAGAACTCATGGAAAAAGGAGGCAGTGACTTTCAGGAACGGGTCGTCCTCATCACAGACAAAAACAAAGGGATTCTCAATGAGATAGCACGGAAAGAAGGTTACGTCACCCTTACTCTTCCCGAAGGTGTCGGCGGTCGCTTTTCGGTCCTTACGCCTGTCGGCATTTTTCCCGCCGCCATCATGGGTCTCAATATCGACGACATCATGGACGGCGCTCAGGCAATGTCGTCTCACATCACGAGCACCACCGGCGCGGGAAATATGGCGCTCACTATCTCCGGGGTTCTCTATCATATGGACAAAGAAGGAAAATCAATCCATGTCATCATGCCGTACTGCGAGCGGCTCTCGGCCTTCGGAGACTGGTTGAGACAGCTCGAAGCAGAAAGCCTCGGCAAGAACGGCTTCGGTCCGACGCCGACAAAAGCAATCGGCGTCACTGATCAGCATTCACAACTCCAGCTCTATGTCGATGGTCCTAAAGACAAGTGTATTGTGCTTTTCTATTCGGCAAAGGATACACGACCAATCCCTGACAGCTTCAGCTATCTCGACGACGTAACATATCTTGCGGGCAAAGATATGAAAGACCTCTTTTCGGCAGAATTTCAGGGGACGAGTCTTTCACTCACAGAGGCGGGCACGCCTAACCTGAGTCTTTTCCTTGAAGATATCACGGGCTATTCGCTGGGCGCCCTCTTCTACCTCTTTGAAGTGGTCATCCTCTATCTGGGGGTCCTCTACAAAGTCAACGCCTTTGACCAGCCTGGCGTCGAGCAGGGAAAAATTTACACCAAAGCCATTATGGGAAAAAAAGGGCTTGAAAAGGAACGCTCCAAAATAGATGCCCTCCTTTCGCTTTCCAAAACAGCCATCACCTTCTAATATCAGTCTCTATGGACGTCAATATGCATGCATTCTGTAAACAGCGTATCGGCGATACACGTACCGCCTATTCCATGCCAATCTGGACAGCCTGAGTGGGTTAATCACAAGTAATGTTCTTAATGAAGTCGCAGAAATCTTCCTGAACATGGAACCGTTGGCCGGCACACGACACGTGGAGGTAACCGCCGCTTTCCGAATACCGTCGCTTATGCCTTTCCCGCTCAAGACATGGCATGTTTCGGTTGTGGGCCCGAAAATAAGTGGGCCTACTCTGAAGTCCGCGCTTGCGCCTACGAGAATACAATTGAGAACTGCAGTCTCTGTCGGGCGTATCTCTGCGAACTGATACATGCTGCATTTGAGAAATTGGAGAAAGTGCACTGCCGTGCGGTTGAAGTCTTAACGCCCGAAGAAATGAATGCGCTTTGCAAAACATTCTTTTCCAAACGATAGAATCTGGACCAAGCGCGTTTTGAGGCACATGAAAGGAAAAAATAAATGAATGCTATCCCGGCTCAGCTAAGTGCCATGTGGAGACGTTAGAGTCCTATGAATGCAGGCAGCTTGGTTTTAGTTTTTCTTCTCGAACTTTATCTTCGTGATTCTTCTGCCCTCTATGCCGACAACGGTAAACTTATAGGGGCCATGATAGATGATCTCCCCACCTCGAGCAAGGCCCTGTAACTGCGTCAGGATGAAACCACCCAAGGTTTCGTAATCGGTAGATTCAGGAATATCGAGCTGCTGACGATTGTTCAGGTCTCTCACCGAGTATGATGCGTCGATAATGTAGGAACCATCTCGCAACTTCTCGACCTTGTCTTCAGTGTCCGTCTCATCCATGATCTCGCCGAAAATTTCTTCCATAATATCTTCGAGGGTAACAATTCCTACCGTGGTTCCATATTCATCGACCACAACGGCGAGGTGTTGATGTGTTCTCTGCATCTCTTTGAGGAGAACGCTTATCTCCATTGTCTCCGGTACAAAGAAGGGCCTCTTGAGAATTTTCTCAAGCTGAAAGGGCTCCGTGAGAAGCCACATGTAGCGCGCAATGTCTTTGTGATGGACAATACCGATAACGTTGTCGAAGTTGTCTCTATACACCGGATACCGTGAGAACTCATTTTCAAAAATGTAGCCAAGCACCTCATCTTTGCTGTCATTAATGTTAATGGCATAGACGTTGGGCTTGGGAACCATGATTTCCTTCACGGAACGATCGGCAAAACGGAACACACCGTGGATGAGCTCTTCCTCAGTACGATCAAAAATACCTTTTCGCCTGCCTTCTTCAATCAATATTTTGATCTCTCCTTCGCCCACATGTTCTTCCCCTTTTTTCAAATTGAGTGCTTTGACGATCAGCATGGTGCTCATGGAAAGGAAATTGACAAGGATAAAGAGGAAGCGGGAGATAAAATCAAAAAGCGGGGCGATGAAAAATGATACCCTTTCCCTATTACTGATGCCGATATATTTCGGGACAAGTTCGCCGAACACGAGAAAAAGATAGGTCATGATCACAACGACGACAACGAGCGAAAGGGTCTCTGAAAAAGGCTTGAGGAAGGAGACCTTATTCAGGAGGGGTGCTAGATATTGCACAGCAAGGATACCGCCAATGGCCGAGGCCAAAGTCCCGAAGAGGGTAATGCCGATCTGAACGGCGGAAAGAAACCTCTCGGGGTTCTCTTTCATGCGGAGAAGGATTTCGGCTTTTTTATCCTTTCTCTCCTTGAGGAGTTCTTTGATCTTACTTTTTCTGAAGGAAACAACGGCCGTCTCACCGGCAGAAAAGATGCCGTTCAAAACCATCAAAATAAGGATACATAAAATCGATACGGTGAGACTATTCATTACGCTGGAAGCCTTCTTTGACCTGGTACATGAATGCTTCGAGACGCGTGAGGGTATTTGTCGTGCCCTGGCCGTCATAGGCAATATTCATAACGGGAACATTATGATTATTCTGAATCAGCCTCATGATGGCACTCGATATCGTGCCAGGCATACAGGTGAACGGCATGGCGTTGATAATGCCTGAAACCCCTTTGTGCACAAAGTCGATGCTCTTGCCGACGCTCAATATGGCTTCCCCCTCGAAACTTTCGTGGATGTAAGGACTTGCCTTGGCGAGTATGTCCTCGACCTTCGGTTCCTTCCCGTATTTGAGATAAGGTCCGAATGCCTCTTCCAGCATATGTTCGTCTTTGTTCTGAATATGTGCAGTCAGGATAAGACTGAAAAGGCCGAGCAGGCTGTCTTTCTGTCTGCTCTTTTTCGTGCTCATATAGTTGACGTAGGATATCCACTCCGTAACCGGCGCAAGCCACACTGCTCCGCCAAGCTCCTCGATTTTCTTTATAAGATCATTGTTACTGAACCGATTGGAACGAATGTAAATCTCGCCCACGATGCCGACAACAGGCTTCTTGCCATTGGTCCTTTCGATAGCGAGAAATTGTTTTGTGATGGCGCGGAGCACAGGTAAGATATCTTCCCCGCCGTGTTCTATCGACTGGCAGATGGCACCCCGTGCTTCCCGATATACCCGCTCACTCTCTCCGGGGTTCTTCTCGTAAGGGCGCATTTCGTGGAGCATCTTAATGATGAGATCGGTCGAAACAATGGCCCGCCATCCGAGACGTGAAAACTTACCCCCCAGAATGCTAAGATCTTTATAAAGCCGGTGGTCCTGATTGGGCGCGTAAATGGGCACCTCTTCAAAACCGGCTTCATCGAGGACCATCTTGTGAAACCTGTGGTACTGTCCAAAACGGCAAGGTCCGTCTCCTGAGGGCATAAAAAAGGCGCTTCTTTCGGGATCGAAGGTTTCTTTCCGCACGGTCTTGAGCATATCACCTGTGGTGAGAATACAGGGGTAACATTCCTTTCCGGTGGTATACTGTCTGCCAAGCACCACCGTGGATTCGTCGGATTCTTCCATGACCTCCGCATCGACACCACATGCCCGAAAGGCGCTTGAAAGGGTAACGGCATGGTCCGACATATAGGGTATGAAGATTTTTCTTTTCCTGCCGTTGAGATTAAATTCTTTTGTTGTATGTGTAATCTCCTCTATCTCGGTTCTTGCATTCTTGATGCTGTCGAGAAAAGCTTCGAGCCGTGTGACGATTCCGGCATCGGCGCTATGTTCGTCGATCTCCAGTTGGAGATAGGGTTTATTCCCCATGGTCTTTTTGAAAAAGTGGGTAATGAAGGAATCGGGGCCGCAGCCAAAACTCGTCAAATATATGGCGTAAAAATTTTTACGGTTCCTGACGAACTTCGCCGCTTTCAATATCTTCTGGCCGTATCCCCAATACATATTGTCCAGTTCACCCTTATCGTCGATGACATCGGCAAGCGGCAGCATATCCATGGGGATAGGATAAACGCCCAGGTTGATCAGTTTTTTGTGAACATTCAGATTGGCCCCCGCATCAGCGCTGTTATAGGGTCTTCCGATAATCACCATGGCCTTTTCATTGTTCTTAACTGAAGAGAGGAATTGAGACCCAGCCTCTGTGCATTTGCGGTAAAAAGTATCCTGAACCTCGTTAGCTATCTGAAAGGCCCTCTCCACCCGTGCCTGCGGGACCCCGTATTTCTTGAAGTGACGAGCCAGGCTCCGTACAACAGCCCTCTTGTCCTCACCAAAACGGATAATGGGGGAGTGGACCCGGACACCCAGGCCCCGAAAATTGATCGAGGCCCTCATCGTGTACGGTATGGACTGCGCATAGGGACAGGCAAAGGCATCCGGTGAATTCTCAGACATTTTTCTGACATTGATGATGCTGGGTATGAAAATCCGTGTTATCCCTTTCTCCACCAGGTTGAGAACGTGCCCATGCGCAAGCTTGATAGGAAAACAGGTTTCAACGATGATATTTTCGACGCCGCTCCGGATAGTCTTCTTGTTGGTCACATCGGAGAAATGAACGGAGAAACCCAGTTCCGTCAGAAAACTCTTCCAGAAGGGGAGGAACTCATGCATATGGAGTATCCTCGGAATACCGATGGGCACACCATCTGTGACCGTTTTATCGTAAACAGTATTGAGAAGCTCTTCCCTCATCTTGAAAAGATCGACAACATCCTTTTTCTGGACATTTCTCACCACATCATATTTCTCGCACCTGCTTCCGTAGTAAAGGGGCGCTTCTTTTTCCACAGAGACCCGCCTGATCTCGCAGAGGTTCTCGCATCCCTTGCATTCGAAGGTATCGATAGTGTAAGGCCGCTTGCTCAGATCAAAACCCTTGAATGTGCTTTTTTCCCAGGTCCTTTCTTTCATGGCAAGGATCGCCACTCCTATGGCGCCGGTAACATCATGGTGTCGCGGGACCTTAATCGGCTTTCCCAGTACGTTTTCAAAGGCCGCCACAACACCTTTGTTAAAGGCCGTTCCTCCCTGAAAGAATATTTTCTCCCCTATCCTTCGATCAGCCACCACTTTATTCAAATAATTCTGTACAATGGAATAAGCGAGACCGCTTACAATATCTTCTGTCTGCACGCCTTTCTGCTGGTGGTGCACCACATCCGATTCAATAAAAACCGTGCACCTCTCACCCATTTTGACGGGTTTCTTCGATGAGAGAGCGAGATTGCCGAATTCTTCCTTGATGGAAATACCCAGCCGTTCGGCCTGTTCTTCAAGGAATGAACCTGTCCCGGCTGCGCAGGCCTTGTTCATCTCGAAATCAATAATGACGCCATTCTCCACGCTGATATATTTTGAATCCTGTCCGCCGATCTCGAAAATCGTATCGACCCCGGGATCGATGTCGATAGCAGCCTCAGCCTGGGCGGTAATCTCATTTCGCACAATGTCCGCACCGATAAAATCGGCTGTCAGGTACCTGCCCGAACCCGTGGTTCCTGAGCCGACGATTTCGATCATGTGGCCCACTTCTTCCCCGATCTCTGAAAGACCCCTCTTGACGGCTTCCAGGGGCCTTCCCTCCGTCATAAGGTATCGCTTTGCGATAATATGTTTGTTCTCATCGATGACCACAAGGTTTGTACTGATGGAACCCACGTCGACGCCGAGATACACTTTCGTCTTTTCCGTAATGGGCTTCAGATCGTAGGGCACATGAAGGTTATCCCTGGAGATGGCAAGGGGCTGAAGAGAGATCTGTTCCTTCTCTTCCATGAGATATTCATTGAGCTTCGTATTGCCAATGAAGTTTTCCTTCAGCGAAGGTTCCTCGATGACCGTATAGATGGCCCCGATGGCCCCCATAGCGGTAAAATTCTCCGGAATGAAGAAATCCTCCTCTTTCAGATCAAAGACTTCGCGCAACGCCTTTCTCATGCCCGCGTTGGCAGCGACACCGCCGATGAATGCCACAGGGGTCTTTATATCTCTTCCTTTCGCGATGTTGCCTTTGAAATTTCGCGCGAGGGCATAGCAAAGGCCAGCAACGATCTCATAGTCGGGCGTTGCGATCTGCTGCAGATGGATCATGTCCGATTTCGCAAACACAGTACATCTGCCCGCTATCCTTGGGGCATTGTTTGATTTTAACGCCACCTCGCTGAACTCTTCGATGGTGAAACGGAGTCTCGTGGCCTGCTGGTCGAGAAAAGAACCGGTGCCTGCGGCACACAGGGCGTTCATGGAAAAATCCTTTACCCTCAGGGCGCCATTATTTCCTGCCGATTCGAAGATAACGAGCTTCGAGTCTTCTCCGCCGATATCAATCACGCTCCCTGTACGAGGATGAAACCGGCTGAAGCCTTTGCTAATAGCAACTATTTCGTTAACGCAGGAAGCTCCTACGAGTGATGAAAATAACTTCGCCCCGGTCCCTGTTGTGGCAATGCAATCAATACCATATTTATCGATACCTTCCTGTAAGATATCACGGGCAACTTCGAAGGGCCTCCCCATGTGCCGGATATACCTCGTCGTGACTATCTTTCCCTTCTCGTCCATGAAGGCAACATTCACACTCACAGAACCGATATCGAGACCAATCCTATACATTATGTCCCCCGTGACATATCACGCCTTTGATTTAATAGCACAATTATGTTATTTATATTGTGCACCATGTGTTCATATACGGATAAGATATTCAAAATTCCTCCGGAAATCAAGGCAAAAACCAAAAATAACGGTATTCACGTCGTTTTACGATAGTGTTTTATCATGAAAAGAATGCGCATCTTTGTAAAGGGGATTGTACAGGGGGTGTATTTCCGGTATAATACACAAAAAAAGGCCCGGGAATATGACCTCACCGGCTGGGTAAGAAATATGGCCGACGGAAGAGTGGAAATACTCTGCGAAGGCCCGGAAGCGAAGATCATGGGACTGGCTGAATGGTGTAAAGAAGGACCGGGAAGGGCCTGCGTGGAAAAGATTGAAACAAAATGGGAAGAGTATACCGGCGAATTCAATGGCTTCACGATCAAATAGTAAACAGCGGAACTATTATCCCCTCTTTTTCGACATTACCGATAGAAGATGTCTTGTCGTCGGCGGAGGCAAGGTGGCTCTCAGGAAAGTTGTCATGCTCCTTCAATTCAACGCGCAGGTGACTGTGGTAAGTCCTGTGGTGTCCGACGCACTTCTCAAGCTCTGCAAGGAGGGCAAGATCGAATGTTTTGAGCGAACATACGTGAAAGAAGACCTCGATAATACGGGACTCGTTTTTGCCTGTACTGACAACCGTGTCGTAAATTCCAGGATCAAAGAAGAGGCATCTCAAAAACGCATCCCTGTCAATGTGGCAGATAGCCCTGATATCTGTGATTTCATCGTCCCGTCGGTGATCAGAAAAGGGAACCTTACAATCGCCATTTCCACGTCCGGGGAGTTGCCGCTTCTTTCGAAAAAGCTCCGGGAAAAGATCGAAGAGACTATTACCGATGATTATCTGGAATACCTTCGTATCGTCGGTAAGTGCAGAAGATATCTGATGAGGACGGTGAAAGAGCAAGAGAAGAGAAGCGCCATCATGCAAAAAATCGACCGCATGGACGTCGGGGATGTAGTTGTAAAGGGGTTTTCAAAAATCAAAAGGATACTTAACCTTCCATTGCCATGAACTTGTACCTGCTCTATATTGCTCTCCTGTTGTATCTTGCATCGACATCGTGCTATTTTTTTGTCCTCATCACAAATACATCGAAATTCGAGAAACCCGCTCAGTATCTCTTTGTGCTCGGGTTCTTAATTCATCTTTCTTCTCTCATTGCTAGATATTTCGCGGCGGGTTATACCCCTATTACAAACATCCATGAATCTTTTTCTTTTCTCGCGCTCTCGGTAGCAGGTTTCTATCTTTACATCAAGAGGATCTATTCGGTTCGGGCTCTGGGAAGCATCATACTGCCTCTGATCTCGGTCCTCCTCCTCTGGGCCTTGCTCTCCCCTTCCGAGATACGGCCCCTCGCGCCTGCTTTGCAAAGCTGGTGGCTACCTATCCATGTGATACTCTCATTTTTTGGCAACGCAATGTTTTTTATCGCCTTCTTTGTGTCGCTGCTGTATCTCGTCGTCGAAAGGGAGATCAAGAGAAAGAAAAAATTGACCGTATCGGAACGGTTTCCCTCCCTTGAGACACTCGATAAAATCAACTACAGATGTATATCATATGGCTTTCCCTTTCTTACTGCCGGCATCGTCACCGGCTCAATCTGGGCAGGACTCGCATGGGGGTCCTACTGGAGCTGGGACCCCAAAGAAACATGGTCGCTCATTACGTGGATCGTCTATGCCATTCTGATCCACAACAGACTCACCATCGGATGGCGCGGAAGGAGAACGGCTTATATGATGATACTCGGTTTCTCTTTCGTACTCTTCACCTTTCTGGGGGTAAATTTTCTCATAAAGGGACTCCATTCCTATGTTTAGGAGCAAAGATATGACTGAGCATGTACGCCGGTCTGCCTTCCCCTGTCAGGGCGTTCGCCGTTCGATGTCTCCGGGACATGGAATAAAAGGCGAATAAAGCATGGAAACCGTTTATCTCACCGTACTGGGCCTCAATCACAACACTGCACCCGTTGAAATACGTGAAAAGATCTTCATTCAGGAATCGAAAATTCCGGGACTCCTCAACGAAATGAAACAGAGGGGCATTGACGAATCTGTGATCCTCTCCACCTGCAACAGGACGGAAATATACTTCCATTCCACTCTGAACCATGAGAAAGCCCTCAAAAATATACAGGAAATACTTTTAGAGGCCTTCCAGGCACAACCGGAATGGTTCCATGATTTCATGTACACCTTCCGGAACGAAGACGTTTACAAACATCTCTTTCTTGTGGCCTCGGGACTCGATTCCCTTGTCATCGGGGAACCGGAAATCCTGGGCCAGGTAAAAGAGGCTTACAGGATTGCCACATTCAGTAACGCCACGGGGTTCCTCCTGAACAGGGTCTTCCACAAAACATTCAACGTGGCGAAGAGGATACGGACGGAGACAAAGATAGGGTACAACCCCTTATCCATAAGCTCCATGGCAATAGAACTCGCCAGGAAGATCTTCGGTGACCTCGGTGAAAAGAAGATACTCGTGGTCGGCGCCGGTGAAATGTGCCACACAGCGCTCAAATATTTTCAGAAAGAAGGGCTCCGGGACATCCTTATTACGAACAGGACTTATGAGAAGGCCCATTATCTCGCAGAGGAAATTACAGGCATGGCCTATCCTTTCCAGGAGCTATCGGAGCTGCTTGTGAGGGTAGATGTGGTGCTTACCTCCACTGGATCGGAGAAACCGTTCATCGATACGGCACTTGTCCAGACCGTTATGAAAAAGAGAAAGAACCGTCCTCTGTTTTTCATCGATATAGCTGTCCCCCGTGATGTGGCACCGAAAGTAAACACCCTTGAAAATGTTTACCTCTACGATATTGATGATCTCAGGGAGCTTTCCCAGCAACATTTTTCCGATAGGGTGAAAGAATCGGAAAAAGCCCATGTCATCGTGGAGGAAGAAGCGGCAAAATTTACAAAGGCCCTGAAAGAGCTCGATATGAGACCCCTCATCGCCCACATTGTCAACAAGGTGGAGGAAATGCGGTCGAAAGAAGTGAAGAAGACACTACAGAAACTCAAAAATGCCGATGAAGACACGGTACACATGATCGAGACCCTTACAAAGACCATCACCAATAAAGTCGTACACCCCCATATTGCACTCATTAAGGAGGACGGCAGTGATACGACACTGGAAATTCTGAAGAAATGTTTCCAATTTGAGGAGAGCGATGAAAACGAGATGGACAATCGGGACGAGGGGTAGCAAGCTCGCCCTCAGACAAACGGAGATTGTCCTTCAAAAACTCCAATGCGTTTACCCGGACCACGAATTTGTCGTCAAGACAATAAAAACAACAGGTGATACGGTCTGGAACAAGCCGCTCCATCTCATCGGAGGAAAGGGACTCTTCGTAAAGGAGATCGAAGAACATCTCCTCGAAAAAAAAATAGATATGGCGGTTCATAGCGTGAAGGACCTTCCGGCGGAATTGGAAGAGGGTCTTATTCTCGGAGCAGTGTTAAAAAGAGAGGATCCGCGAGATGCCTTTCTCTCTCTTAGCTGCGATGCCCTGGACCAGGCAAAGAGTGGCTCCAGAATCGGCACAAGCAGCCTCAGACGAAGGGCACAGCTCCTTCATTATAACAGCACCTTTGAGATCGTGGCGCTTCGTGGAAACATCGACACCCGCATAAGGAAGCTCAAGACAGAGGGACTGGACGGAATCATCCTTGCCTACGCAGGAGTAACGAGGATGGGCCTTAATGAATATATCAAAGAAATTCTCCCTTTCCGAGTCATGATCCCTGCCTGTGGTCAGGGCGCCATAGGCGTCGAGATAAGAGATGAAGAAAAGGCTCAGGAACTTATCCGACCCCTCAACGATGAAAAAAGCTTCCAGGAAATATCAATTGAACGAAGGCTACTGACACGGATAGCCGGCGGTTGCCACCTGCCGCTCGGCATTTATGCGGCACTTACCGATAACATAATAACGCTTTCTGTTTCAATGGGAACAGAAAAGGGGCATCTGTTTATTCACGAACAATACTCAGCCGACAAGGAAAAGGCTGACGATCTCGTTTCTGAAGTATATTCAAAAGTGAAGGGGAACCTTTCATAAAATATCAACTGCCCCGTAACATTTACCCCTTGTAGTATCGGCATGAAAATATTCAAAAAGGTTACTGACATTATAGCAAAGCTTATGCTCCCCTTTGTGGTCTTTGCCCTTATGCTTGGCATGGCAAGATTATCCTCGATATCTTTTTGATTTTCCGGAATCCCCGTATCGACGAGGGATTCAATTTTCTTTTAACCAAGTATTCTTTCCACGTTCGTTGTCATGAAGCTTCTCAGAAGTCTCATCGAGTATTTTGAGATACACCGTCTTGAAATTACCTTTATCATGGATGGGACAATCGTTTTTATTCTGAGGAAAATCATGATCGGTAGTTTCCAACATAAGATCATGTCCACAGAGTAATATGCCTTTTCCCTACATTTTTTGTAGCAAAAGAATGTTGTATCAGGTCCGCGCCACGAGGAGAGCATCCTCCAAAGTCGTTGTAAATACTCACGTAACACTCGGATGGCCCATATGGTATGGTTCTTGCTCTATAGAACATGTCCGAAGGATCGACTCTGAACGGCAAATAGCACCGTGCTGGTCAGGAAGGGCCATCAATGCACAGGAGGAGCCTTAAGGCGAAATGAAAATTTTCAGCTTACTGCAAAGGAAACACTTGGGTGAAAGCTACGATCGAGAGTATACGAAATATCGTCTAAGCTTGAAAAATCAGGATATGAATCTCCACACGGAACAATACTTTGCCAACTTCCTGCGACTCGAGCGGAAAAGGTCCGAGAGATCATCGAGGCCGTTCATATTGGTGGTTATCGGGCTAAAAGGTTTTCCAAAAACATCCGAGCGACGGGAGATCATAAAGGACACCGCCCACGCACTCTCTTCAACAACAAGGGATACCGATATAAAGGGCTGGTACAAACATGACGAAGCAATCGGTATCATATTGAGCGAGCTTGCTTCTCATACACAGGATTTCAAGACGAACCAGCAACATGCACTGAACAAGGTGTGGGGGAACTTGAGAGAGTACTTGGGCCTCGCGCGATTTGACAGGCTTGAACTCTCCTACCAGGTCTTCCCGGGAAATTTTGTGGTAGTCGCTGAACCGGGTGATACGAGTGAGCATCACAACCTGGCCTCACCACCACCTCCAAAAAAGGTAGCTTTCGCTCTCAAGAGACTGATCGATATTATCGGCAGTTTCTGCGCCCTCGTTCTCTTCTCCCCTGTTTTTCTCGCCGTGTCAGTGCTCATCAAACTCAACTCACCGGGGGATATGTTTTTCAGACAGGAGCGTGTGGGTCGTGACGGAAAGAAATTCATGTTCCTCAAATTCAGGTCCATGCAGAACGATAACGATCCCACCATACACAGAGAGTTTGTGCGCAATCTGATCCGAGGGGACAAGACCGATCAGATACGAAGCGTCGGGGCTCACCATGTCAAGGATTTTAAGATTAAGAACGACCCCAGGGTCACCTCGATAGGGAGGTTCTTGAGGAAAACAAGCCTTGATGAGTTCCCGCAGTTTATCAACGTATTGAAGGGGGACATGTCCCTCGTGGGTCCCAGACCTCCAATCCCTTACGAATGCGAGGAGTACGATATATGGCACAGGCGCAGGGTGCTCGAGATGAAACCCGGAATCACGGGTCTCTGGCAGGTCTATGGTCGGAGCGCCACCGCTTTCGATGACATGGTGCGTATGGACATCAGGTATATACAAGAATGGTCCTTGTTGCTCGACATGAAGATTCTTTTTAAAACACCACTGGTAGTTCTCACAGGCAAAGGTGCATATTAATTATATTTTCGAGGAGAACGAGATGATCAACATTGGGGTTATAGGGCATGCTTAGTGGGGTGTGGTCCTGCCTTTTTTATTGCACGTTTCAAATCATAATCATTAGTAGAATCTCATCATATACATTGACTCGTTGCAGGTGTACCTGTCTATTTTCAATAGGAGGATATTTTGAAAAGTATGTGAAGGCAGATAGCCCCTCCACTCCAGAAACAAAACCACAAGAGAACCCCTATGCAAAGGCAGACATAACCATACAGATTATACCTTCAGCCAATAATACCTTCGGGTATGACATCCTCCTCTCCAAGAGACTCTTAGTGCATCAGCCGAATATACCGGTATTACCGGCGAATGAAGGCTTTACCACGAAAAAAAGGGCTCAGAAGGTAGCAGAATTCGTGGTGAAGAAGATCAGAAACAACGAGATGCCGCCCACAGTGACCATGGAGGACTTGAACACTCTGGGCGTGTTGAAACGAGACTCAACACAAGAAAGACCGTGAGCATATCAAAATAGGGGAGTGGTATTCATGAAGAAGTCTGTAATCGTCATCGTTGCGGTGTTCTTTAGTCTTCTCGGCGTCAATATGCTGTATGCTACCCCCGATACCTGGACACAGAAGGCTGATTTTGGGGGAACCGGGCGAGTCAAGTCCGTGGGCTTCTCCATCGGGAGCACGGGCTACATAGGGACGGGAGTGACTGCTTCATCATATTCCAAGGACTTCTGGGAGTACGACCCTGTCGCCAATACCTGGACACAGAAGGCCGATTTCGGGGCAACCGGGCGAGAGGGTGCCGTGGGCTTCTCCATCGGGAGCACGGGCTACATAGGGACAGGAAGGGGAGTGGACCATGTAGTTAAAAAAGACTTCTGGGAGTACGATCCTGTCGCCGATACCTGGACACAGAAGGCTGATTTCGGAGGGACAGCGCGATATTATGCCGTGGGCTTCTCCATCGGGAGCACGGGCTACATGGGGACGGGATACGATAATGTATCAGCATACAACGACTTCTGGGAGTACGACCCTGTCGCCAATACCTGGACACAGAAGGCCGATTTCGGAGGGACAGCGCGATATGCTGCCGTGGGCTTCTCCATCGGGAGCAAGGGCTACATGGGGACGGGGGTATATGGCACTATTCCATCGGTGACATGTTACAACGACTTCTGGGAGTACGACCCTGTCGCCAATACCTGGACACAGAAGGCCGATTTCGGAGGGACAGCGCGATATGCTGCCGTGGGCTTCTCCATCGGGAGCAAGGGCTACATGGGGACGGGATACGATAATGTATCAGCATACAACGACTTCTGGGAGTACGACCCTACTGCCGATACCTGGACACAGAAGGCAGATTCCGGGGCAACCGCGCGAGACTTTGCCGTGGGTTTCTCCATCGGGAGCAAGGGCTACATGGGGACGGGATGGGATGGTTCATATACTAAGGACTTCTGGGAGTACGACCCTGGCGACCCTTTGCTCTATGCCAACTTCACCGGGGGCGGTCTCTGGCAATGGAACGGTACCGCATGGAGTGAGGTCAATGCAGTTGCTCCGAATAATATGGTGGCTTCAGGTTCGATCTTGTATGGAGACTTCGGAGCAGGCGGTCTCTGGCAATGGAACGGCACCGCATGGAGTGAGGTCAATGCAGTTGCTCCGAATAATATGGTGGCTTCAGGTTCGATCTTGTATGGAGACTTCGGAGCAGGCGGTCTCTGGCAATGGAACGGCACCGCATGGAGTGAGGTCAATGCAGTTGCTCCGAATAATATGGTGGCTTCAGGTTCGATCTTGTATGGAGACTTCGGAGCAGGCGGTCTCTGGCAATGGAACGGCACCGCATGGAGTGAGGTCAATGCAGTTGCTCCGAATAATATGGTGGCTTCAGGTTCGATCTTGTATGGAGACTTCGGAGCAGGCGGTCTCTGGCAATGGAACGGCACCGCATGGAGTGAGGTCAATGCAGTTGCTCCGAATAATATGGTGGCTTCAGGTTCGATCTTGTATGGAGACTTCGGAGCAGGCGGTCTCTGGCAATGGAATGGCACAGCGTGGAGTGAGGTCAATGCAGTTGCTCCGAATAATATGGTGGCTTCAGGTTCGCTCCTCTACGGGAACTTCGGATTATATGGTCTCTCGCAATGGGATGGCACAGCATGGAGTGAGGTCAATACAGTTGCTCCGACCAGTATGATGGCTAGCCCGTAAGAGATGTAGAAAGGTCACCGGATGCGCGATAGTTTGGTTGCATCGGTGACCTCCTTATTGCTATTTTCCATCCCTGATCCGCACTTCTTCATGATTATATCCAATGGTCGCTTCGTGGGTGAACCTAATCCTATCCCGATGTATTCTCCATCCTGAATAACATGAGGATAGAGTTAGTGGGCTCCCTGAGACTCGATAATATTTCTTGATAATTTCCAGGGGAACACCCCCGGAAGATACGATACAGCATGATCTGCTCCAGAAGACGGGCTTCGAATGAATTACCTCGTCCACAGGGCGAGGCGCTCTGGTTTCTCGTAGACGTGAGTATTCTCACCCCAAAATAGGGAAGACCTTGCCTGTGATTCTCTGAAAACGTAGTAAAATGAGTAAGAAAAAGGTGAGAATCGCGAAGACGTAAGACAATCCCTTGATATACTAAAATAATAAATGCCCCCCGGATACCGGGAGGCATTTACTTATAGATCCATTGACCCCAAAAAATCAGATGGCATTCTTGAGGGCTTTTCCCGCGGTGAATTTTGGTACTTTCCGTGCGGGAATCTTGATCTCTTTGCCGGTTCTCGGGTTTCTTCCCTTTCTGGCTTTTCTCTTGGAAACGGAGAAAGTGCCAAAACCAACAAGTGTTACCCTGTCGTCTTTCTTGAGAGATGCCTTTACGCCATCAAGAAAAGCTTCCAGAGCTTTTCCGGCCGCAGCTTTGGAGATTTTTGCTCCTGCAGCCATCTTACCGATCAATTCTGCTTTTGTCATACTTCCCCTCCTTTAGAGTTTTATTTTACGGTAGTTCCCATAACAACCACCTTATGGATAGTTTATACTCCTTAATCTACAGAATATGCAACATTTTTTTCAGTTTTTTTCAAAACTTTTTTTTATTCTCAAAAACTTTTCAGAGCCGCCCGTAGTCATCATCTATACGTTCTATGTCATCTTCATCGAAACTCTCACCGAGTTGAACCTCTATAAATACAAGGTTTTCAGGGCCATCGTTGGCGATTCTATGAAGGGAGCCCTGCGGTATATCGATTGCCTGACCTGCTTGCATGCACTTCTCTTGTCCGTCGGCCGTCACTGTCGATTCGCCCTGAATAATAAACCAGTGCTCCTTTCTCTGTCTGTGTCTCTGCAGGCTCAAACGGCCGCCAGGTTTAACGGTGATCCGTTTGACCTTGTGGTCCTTTTCGTCGGAGAGCACTTCAAAAAATCCCCAGGGACGAGCGTCCCTTTTTTTTGTGGTCTTTACCATGGTAACTTCACATCTCCTGCATCATTTCAATAATCAGGTAACAATACCATAGGCCAGGTTATGCGCGCAACAAAAAGAGGACATGATAGTGGCTCAGTTTGACTTCTCCTCAACGATGGCTGATGGTCTGCGCCGAATATGATGTGCTCGTGCTCTATACTATTCGAGCCTTTCTCGCCATTTTTTTGTGTGAAGTTGTGTGCCTGGACAGCGGCGTGATCGGGAAAGCGCCTATACGCGTTCTCAAACATGCCGGTATCCGACCACAAACCCAAGACGAATAGAGGCAATAAAAGGTGGCACGAGGCCGTACCGGCCTCGAACACGATGAAGCAAGGCGCGAAATACCCCTTCCGGGGAAGGAAGCGCAATTTACTTGAAATGTTTAATGATCTATGCTATTTCTACTTGCGTATCAAATATGCACGTCTTTCAATTGGTAACAGGGTGCGGGAGACCGTCTGTTACTAAAGCGCGAAAGGCGGAAGATTAAACCAGGAGGTAACATGTCAAATCTCACCATCAAACAACTGCTCGAAGCGGGTGTGCATTTCGGTCATCAGACAAAAAGATGGAACCCCAAGATGAAACCGTACATCTTCGGCGCCCGTAACGGCATCTACATCATCGACCTGCAAAAAACATTGAAGATGTTCAAGGAAGCATACAACTTCGTGAGGGAGGTCGCTTCCCATAACGATTACATCCTTTTTGTGGGTACAAAGAAACAGGCCCAGGAAGCAATATCTGAGGAAGCAAAACGCTGCAGCGCTTTCTATGTCAACAACAGATGGCTTGGCGGAACCATGACAAACTTTCAGACTATCGAAAAAAGCCTCGACCGGTTAAGGAAATATGAAGAGCTCAAAGAAAGTGATATTTACAAAGTGCTTCCCAAGAAAGAAGCCATCGGTATTGAAAAAGAAATTGAAAAACTGGAAAAAAACATAGGCGGCATCAAAGGCATGGAACGTCTTCCCGGAGCGCTCTTTGTCGTTGATTCCAAAAAAGAGTATATAGCGGTCAATGAAGCAAAAAAACTCGGTATCCCGACCGTAGGCATCGTTGATACGAATTGTGATCCTGATGATATCGACTTTATCATCCCAGGCAATGACGACGCGATCAGGGCCATCAAACTTATTACAATGAAGATTGCCGATGCGGTCCTTGAAGGAAAGGCCCTCTATGTCGAAGAATTCCAGGCAAAGCAAGAAGGGCCTATTGAAGAGCCCAAACCCTTTGTGGATGAGAGCGTTTTTGCAGAGGAGAAATACGACGGTTTTGATACGAATTCGTGAGGAGGAAACTTTATGGACATCAGTGCGGAAGCTGTAAAAAAATTGAGAGAGAAAACGGGCGTCGGTCTTATGGACTGCAAGGACGCTCTGAAACAATCGAACGGCGATATGGAGAAAGCCATTGACTATCTGCGGGAGAAAGGTCTTGCGAAACTGCAGAAACGAATGGGAAAGATTGCATCTGAAGGCCTTATCGCTTCGTATATCCACACAGGCGGCAAGGTGGGCGTCATGGTGGAAGTGAACTGTGAAACCGATTTCGTTGCCAACACGAAAGATTTCCAGGAATTCGCACGAGACATCGCTATGCAGATAACGGCAGCAAACCCGCTCTATGTGAAACGGGAGGATGTGCCTCAGGAAGTTATCGACAAGGAAAAAGACATATACAAGAAACAGGCCCTTGAGTCGGGAAAACCGGAAAAGATACTCGACACAATCGTTGAGGGAAAAATTGAGAAGTTCTATCAGGAAGTCTGCCTCATCGAACAATCTTTTATCAAGAATCCCGACATCACAGTGAAAGAACTCCTTGAAGGGCTGGTCGTGAAAATGGGCGAAAAGATCCTCGTCAATAGATTCGTCCGGTTCCAGTTAGGAGAGACAGTTGAAGAGTAAACCCACATACCGGAGAATCCTTATTAAACTGAGCGGCGAGGCCCTCATGGGAAAAGAAGGGCACGGCATTGCTCAAAACATCCTTACCGAAATCGCGGAACAGATAAAAGAGATTCGGCAACTGGGTGTTCAGATTGCCATTGTCCTCGGAGGCGGCAATATCTATCGGGGAAAAAAGGGCGAAAAGCAGGGAATGGACCGCGTAACAGGCGACTACATGGGAATGCTGGCAACGGTTATCAACGGACTCGCCTTTCAGAATGCGCTTGAAACACTCGGTGTGGAAGCAGCCGTCATGACTGCCCTCGACATCGAAAAGATTGCCGAGCCATATGTGCAGAGCAATGCGCTTAAACACCTCAAGGAAGGCAAGGTCGTCATCTTCACCTGTGGCACAGGCAATCCGTACTTTACGACGGATACTGCGGCAGCCCTTCGGGCCCTTGAAATAAAGGCGGATATACTCTTTAAGGCAACGAAGGTGGACGGAGTATACGATAAAGATCCGAAGCACTATAAGAACGCGCGCTTTTATCCTGATATCTCTTACAGTGACATTCTCAAGAAAGACCTTCAGGTCATGGATCTGACGGCAATCACCCTTTGTAAGGAGAACCGGCTTCCTATCGCTGTCCTGAACATACGAAAAAAGGGGAACCTGAAAAAAGCAGTTCTCGGTGAACATATCGGGACGATCGTGAGGAGGTAAACATGAGTACTGAGGTTATTAAAGAGCTTGAAGATAAACTCAAAAAATCAGTTGTCGCTCTGAAAAAGGACTTTTCAAAACTGAGAACGGGCGTTGCTTCTGTTTCCCTTCTTGAAGACATAAAGATCGACTATTATAATCAACCGACGCCCATCAATCAGGTCGCAGCCATCGGGGTGCCGGACATCAGGACCATAACCATCCAACCCTGGGACAATACAACCATCGTGGAAATTGAAAAGGCTATCCAGAGGTCCGATCTCGGTGTAAACCCCTTATCCGACGGGAAAATTATTCGGCTTGCTTTTCCGAAGCTCACTGCGGAACGGAGAAAGGAACTGACGAAACTTGGCAGCAAGATGCTTGAAAATACACGGGTCGCCATGAGGAATGTCCGGAGAGATATTAATGAAAGATTGAAGAAAATGGAAAAAGACAAAATCCTCTCTCAGGATGATCTCAGAAAAAATCAGGATGAGGTCCAGAAAATGACCGACAAATATATTGAACTCGCGGAAAAAACATACACGGAAAAGGAAAAAGAGATTTTGGCAATCTGACGACAATTACGCAATGGATAAAATAAAACTCAATAAACTCCCCACCCACGTCGCAATCATTATGGACGGAAATGGGCGGTGGGCCAGACGAAAGAAACTGCCAAGAGCCGAGGGACATAGGGTGGGTACGGAATCGGTCCGGGAAATCGTTACCACAACCTGTGAGTTGAAAATACCTTATCTTACCCTTTACGCCTTCTCAAAAGAGAACTGGGCACGGCCAAAAGATGAGGTAAGAATGTTGTTTACATTTCTCAGTACGTATCTCAAGGATGAGCTTCCCCTCATGATGGATAAAGGCATACGGTTTAATGTCATCGGAGAGATAGAAGACTTTCCCAAGAAACTCCAGATGGAGATCAAAAACGCCATGAATAAAACGGCAAAGAACAAAAATCTCTGCCTGAGCCTCGCTCTGAGCTATAGCGGCAGAACAGAAATTATCCATGCGACAAAAGGTATCGTGGAAGCCGTAAAAAAAGGTATTGTAAAAAAAGTAGACGAAAAGACATTTAAGAAATATCTGTATGCAGGCGCTATTCCCGATCCTGATCTCCTGATCAGAACAAGCGGCGAAATGCGGCTCAGTAACTTCCTTTTATGGCAGATCGCCTATACAGAAATATATGTAACAGAGATATTTTGGCCCGATTTCAGAAAAAAGGCATATCTGGAGGCGCTTAAGGAATTCACCCGGAGAGAGAGAAGGTTCGGGAAGGTAAGGGAAAGCTGATTGGGAGAACTCAAAAAAAGAGTATTAGCCGGCTCTTTTCTCGCCCCTGTCATTGCAGCTCTCTTCTATTTTTTGCCGCACCCCTGGTTCTTTGCATTGCTCTCACTGATAATCCTTATAGCCCTTTATGAAATGGCCACCATGGCCGGGATAACGGGAAAGTATATCATAATTTTTATAACCTTTCTCGGTTTAATACCCTTATATTTCAAGTTTTTTCATTTATACCTTTTGTGGCTTCTCGCCTCACCTTGCTTCTACCTTCTTTTGAGACTCTTACAGGGCGGGGGCAAAAAAGAAGGGATCAACAAAGAGATTATACAGGGTATTGCAACCCTGCTATTCGGCGGAGTTCTTATTGTCCTCCCCCTCTTTGCAATCTATATGTTGCAGGAATTGTCCAATCTCTTTCCCCTTATTCTCCTTTTGACATTGTGGGCCAGCGATACCTGCGCTTATTTTCTGGGAAAGAGATTCGGGAAAAGACCACTGGCGCCTCAGATAAGCCCAAAAAAAACATATGAAGGCTTATTGGGAGCAATCTTGGGAAGTATGGTCATCATTTTTTTATCACACACACTATTGCACTTCGGTATTGCACGATCTCTGATGGTGGGGCCTGCCATAGGCATCCTCGGTCAGGCAGGAGACTTGCTGGAATCCATGGGAAAACGCGTATTGCACAGGAAAGATTCCTCTTCCCTCATCCCGGGACACGGGGGGATCCTTGACAGGATCGACAGTTTTATTTTCACGGCACCCTTTTTGTATATATGCTCGGCTTGGAAGGCGTGAAGGATATGAAAAAGAAGATCCTTGTTCTTGGCTCAACCGGTTCAATCGGGAAAGCCGCCCTTGAGGTCATCGATCACGAGAGGAAAAGCCTTGAGGTATTTGGCCTCGCCTGTAAGAATCAGATAGACCTTCTCAATAGTCAAATCCAAAAATTCAAACCTAAATATGTCTGTATATACGATGAATCGCAGAGGAGTAAAGTAAATTTTGATCAACGAAAGCTCCTGGCGGGCACGGAGGGTATGAAAGAAATGACGGGCATGGAATTCGATATTGTCCTCAATGCCCTGCCGGGCAGCATCGGTCTTGAGCCCACCATAGCGGCGATAAAACACAAGAAAACCATCGCCCTTGCCAATAAAGAAAGTCTTATTGTGGCGGGCAGGATCATTACAAAACTCCTGAAGGAAGCGCCGCAGAGGCTCATACCCGTCGATAGCGAGCACTCTGCGCTCTACCAGTTGTTGCAGGCTGTTCCAAGAAAGGAACTGAAGACATTGATCATCACCGCGTCAGGGGGACCCTTCAGAAACCACACAAAAAAGGATTTGAAAAAAGTGAAACCGGCCGAGGCCCTCAAGCATCCAACCTGGAAGATGGGACGGAAGATTACCCTCGACTCTGCAACCCTTATGAATAAGGGCCTCGAAGTCATCGAGGCGCGGTGGCTTTTCAATATGGAGCCGTCAAATATACAGGTGCTCATTCACCCGGAAAGCATCCTCCACGGCATTGTCGAACTGGCGGATAGTTCCCTCATGGCCTATATGTCGTGCCCTGATATGAGGATCCCCATCGCCTATGCTTTAAATACCTACAGAAGATTGCCGCTACCCGTGAAGAGGCTCAGCCTTGAAGATATTGGCAGTCTCTCCTTCTATCCGCCTGATCTGGAAAGGTTCCCGTCGCTCAGGCTTGCATACGATGCACTCGCATCAGGCGACAGTGCACTTATTGTATTCAATACCGCCAATGAGGTCGCCTCAGACGCCTTTATAAAGGGAAAGATCCAATTTACCGATATTTTCCGCATTGTCGAAGAGGCTCTTAAGCATCATCCCCGGCAGAGAGTCGTGGAAGACCTTGAGACAGTATGGGATATACATGGCTGGACAAAAACATATTCTCAAAGACAACTAACGAAACTGATGAGGTAGCGTATGATTGATTTTCTATTTGCCATTATTGCATTGAGCATTCTCATCGTCGTCCATGAATTCGGCCATTATATAACGGCATGTCTCTTCAATGTTAAGGTGCTTGAATTCTCTCTTGGTTTCGGAAAAAAACTTCTTCAGTACAAGAAGGGCGATACCCAATATGCTATCTCGGCTGTGCCACTTGGAGGATATGTAAAGCTTCTCGGTGAGTCCCCGGAGGACAAGATAGACGAAGGAGAACAACACAGGTCCTTTTCGCACAAATCTCCCTTTAAACGGTTTCTTATTGTTTTTGCCGGTCCTTTTTTCAATTTGCTCTTCGCGTCACTGATCTTTTATTGTTTTTTGATCGGCGGGCATACTGTTGGCCCACGGGTAGGTGTTGTCGAAAAGGGCTACCCAGCCTATGAGGCCGGTGTTCATCCGGGCGATGTGCTTGTCCGGGTGGAGGGTAAAAGGATCTTCGAGTGGAGCGATCTTCGTTGGGAAATTGCATTTGCGAATCCTGGCCCATTAAAATTCACGTTTCGAAGAGACGGCAAAGAGTTCAATGTTGCCATTACGCCAAAAGAGGTCGAAGCCACGGACGCCTTGGGCGGTGCCAGAAAAATGATGGTGGTCGGACTCGGGGCATCAGAGGAACTGAAATTGAACATTTTTAGCGCCATTCCAATGGCTTTCTACGAAACATATAACGTCGCTGAGAAGACCGTCCTAGGACTTTACAGAATGATAGTGGGCCGTATTCCGGCCAAAGAAATCGGCGGGCCCATCACCATCCTGCAACTTGGAACAAAACTGGCAGAAGGCGGCTTGTGGAGTCTTGCTTCTTTCGCTGCCTTGATCAGTATCAGCCTCGGTGTTATCAACCTCCTCCCCATACCGGTCTTGGATGGCGGGCACATACTCTTCAGTTTTATCGAAATAATAACGAGGAGAAGAGCTTCGGAAAAAACAATCGAGGTCGCGCAGAAAATCGGGCTGACACTCATTATCATGATTATGGTTTTTGCCTTGTTCAATGATGTCCAACGGCTCGGGGGGAGCAAGGGATTGCTTGCCAAAATGGCAGACTTTCTGGGGATGTTGGCGGCTGAATTTAAAGCTTTATTGAGCAAATTTTCTGTTTGACGGTACCGGAAGCACATGCTCATATTAGCCATTGACAATTCCCTTGACCTCCTCAATATTGCCCTCGCTCACGGGGACAGGCTTCTCGAAGAAAGGAATTTGAAAGAGGCCCGCCCTTCGGAAATCATAGCCGATGTCGTTTCCGACATCCTTACTCATAACGGGCATATCATTGACGACATAGACGCCGTGTTTGTTACCCTCGGTCCCGGCTCCTTTACCGGCATCAGGGTTTCTCTGGCTTTCTGCAAGGGCATGAGCTCGGCAATAGGGGTTCCTCTCATTGGTGTTCCAACACTTGATGTTCTCGCCCTGCCCCTGGCACATAGGGAAGGAAGCTATCTCTGTCCGCTCATCGACGCGAAAAGGGGCGAGGTTTTCCTCTCGCTTTACTTTGCTTCGAAGGGAACATTGAAGCGACTTACCGATTACCGCGCGGTAAAGCCCGAAGCCGTTTCCGGGATCATTCGAAAACCATGTGTCTGCTTCGGCACCGGGCTTGGAATCTGCCAAGAAATCCTCTCAACCACGGAAGGCGTGACCATGGAGAAAGACAATTACAGAACGGTATCCTCAGGGGCATTGATAAAGGCCGGTCGCGCTATTATGATGACAGAGCCGCCAGACAGCAAAATCAAGCCCATCTATGGGCGAAGGTCAGAAGCAGAGATAAGGTTCAACGTGACAGTCGATTAAAATCAAGAATTGGTGTATAATGTGCTTCCGGTCATCGCAGTTGAAACTCATATACATGGTAACAGACCCCCCGAGGAGGATGGGCATTGAAAACAATCGAAGAAATCAATGAAAAAATAAACAAGGGCAAAGTCGTTGTTGTCACTGCCGAAGAGATGATCGATATAACAAAGAAAAGAGGGGCTAAAAAGGCTGCCCAGTATGTCGACGTCGTGACAACAGGCACCTTTGGCCCCATGTGCTCAAGCGGCATGTTCATGAATGTGGGCCACTCGAAACCAAGGATCAAAATTGGTGGAGGCAAATGTTATCTCAATGATGTCCCTGCGTACTGCGGTATCGCCGCTGTTGATCTCTATATTGGAGCTACCGCGTCTCCTGATGATGACCCGCGGAACACCGTCTATCCCGGGGCCTTTAAATACGGCGGAGGACACGTGATTGAAGATTTCGTAAGCGGAAAAGATATAAAACTCGTGGCAACGGCATACGGGACTGACTGTTATCCGCGAAAGAAAATTGAAACTTACATCAATAAAGATACCGTGAATGAATCGTATCTTTATAACCCGAGAAACAGTTACCAGAATTACAATGTGGCGGTAAATGTCTCGGGCAAGATAATCCACACCTATATGGGGTCCATTAAACCAAATCTGAACAGCGCAAATTACTGCAGTGCCGGACAGCTTTCCCCGCTCCTCAAAGACCCGAAATATCGGACAATCGGGATCGGGACACGGATCTTTTTAGGCGGAGGTCTTGGGTACGTCGCATGGAACGGCACACAGCATAATCCCTCCGCGTTAAGAAGTGCCGATGGTCTTCCAAGGGCAGGCGCAGGGACCCTTGCGGTCATCGGGGACGCAAAAAAGATGAGCACAGATTTCCTGAAAGGCGCGAGTTTCGTGGGATACGGCGCAACAATCTTTATCGGGCTCGGTATACCGATACCGGTCCTTGACGAAGAAATGGCATATTTTACATCGAGGAGTGATGAAGATTTTTGGACGCAGGTCGTGGATTATTCTCATGACTACCCCGAGAGAATACCGAGGAGCATCTGTGAAGTTACCTATGCACAGTTAAAATCGGGGACAATCACAGTCGATGGAAAAAAGGTGCCCACATACCCCATATCGAGCTATTCAAAAGCGCAGGAAATAGCGTCTATCCTCAAAGAATGGATCCATACCGGCAAGTTTTTTCTTTCAAGTCCTGTGGCGCCGCTTCCCGGCATCGATGAAGGCATCACCATGAAAACACTGGAGGAAAGATAATAGGCAATGGGCAATAGGCAATAGGGTCTTTAATTTTTTGATTTGACCGATGGCCTATAGCCTGTAACCTATAGTCTGTTTTAGTATGAACAAAAAAGCTGTATCGCTCCTCTCCGGGGGTCTCGACAGTACCCTTGCAACAAAGCTCATTCTCGATCAGGGGATTGAGGTCGTGGGCCTCCACTTTACATCTCATTTCGCAAGCAAAAGGGACAAGGAGAGAGGACTGCAGGCTGTGAGAACGGCCAGGGAATTGGGGGTCCGTCTTATCACGCAGGATAAAGGTGATGAGTATATTGAGGTCATAAAAAACCCACGATATGGATACGGAAAAAACATGAATCCCTGCATTGATTGCAGAATATTCATGTTGCAAAAGACACAGGAAGTTATGGCAAAGGAGGGGGCCGGATTTTTAATAACGGGAGAGGTCATCGGTCAACGTCCCATGTCTCAGAAACGACACACGATAGAGCTTATCGAAAAAAGAAGCGGTCTTCAGGGTCTCATCGTGAGACCGCTCTCGGCCAAGCTTTTTCCCTCAACAAAGCCTGAACTGGAGGGCCTCATCGATCGGGAAAGGCTTTTCAATGTGTCAGGCAGGTCACGAGAAACCCAGTATAACCTCATTTCGCACTATGGTCTCACAGAGTTCGCACGGCCCGGAGGCGGATGTCTGCTCACTGACCCCATCTTCGCCCACAAATTAAAAGATCTCATGTCAAGCGGCATCGCATTTACCCCTAAGGACATAGAACTTCTCACAATCGGTAGATACTTCAGACCCGTCGATAACACCTTTCTTATTCTCGGAAGAAATCAGGAGGAAAATGAACGTCTGGAATCTCTCTGGGAGGTCCCCTACATACTCCTTTCCCCTGTGAATTTTAAGGGACCAAAGGGGGTCCTAAGGGGTGTACTTACCGAGAAAACAATCAAGATCGTGGCAAACATCATGGCCTGCTACAGCAAATATACAGAGCGGACCATCACGATAGAATCACAGAATGGATCACCGAAAACACATATGATCAAGAGAGAAGAGATCGATATTGAAAAAATTAGGATTTAAGGCCTCCATATACAAAACCGATACAGGGGATTGTTGAGTATGAAGCTTTTTAACGATTTTTATCTATACCCCTGGCTTTCCTACGAGACAAACAATTGCAATACAATCTTTATTGACGGGAAAGTACCTGCAATCATCGATCCAGGTCATGCCCACCTGTTTCACCATGTGTCAACGGGCCTTGCAAAGGACGGAAAAGACATCAATAAAGTCCGGTTGGTTATCGGCACCCACGGCCACCCGGACCACATAGAAGCCATGGAGTACTTCAGCGACGATATTATGGTGCTACGAGCAATCGGAAAAAATGAGCATAACTACCTCAAAAACGATGGCAAGGAGCTTTTCCTTATGACGGGATGTGAAGCGCCGAAAAAACCGTTTACTCTTCTCTTGAACGAAGGGCCCTTTAACCTTGGAGACAAGCAATTCATTGTTCTCAACACCCCGGGCCATTCCCCCGGTTCCATCTGTCTTTACTGGAAGGAAAAGAAGCTCCTCATCTCAGGCGATACCCTTTTCTATATGGGGATAGGCCGGACAGACCTGACAGGAGGAGATATGGAGGCCCTCGCCGGAAGCTTGAGAATGCTCGCGAAGCTTGATATAGAATGCCTTGTCCCCGGACACGGAGAAATAGTACGAGGAAAAGAGGCGATAGAAAAAAATTTCAGAAGGATAATGGGAGAATTCTTTTGATGGGAGGCCTTCTGCACGCTATTGACAATGTGCGGAATAAGTATAGACTATTTGTATGTACAAAGAAAAAATTGGTGTCTGGAGAGAACCTAGGGAGGAAATGTGCGGATACCCGATGAATACATCTGTAACCTGTGCGGATACGCATTTTTTGAGGGCGAAGTGCCCTCTCGAGAACTCTTTTGTCCGAACTGCGGTAGCAGCACTGTGGTTAAAGAGTTGACATACGATGAGTTTTTCGACGATGATGAAGCATTTATCCATATGCTGGATCGTGGAGAATATACAACTAACGGGATTTAAATGACACTCGGAGAAAGAGTGCAGGAGACAATTGCCCGCCTCAATCCCAAATTTGACGAACTTGCCGATGGCTACGCTGATTTTATCAGCGCTGACGAAGGGCTTAAAACAACCATAGATGAACTGAGCGGCGGGGCACTTCACTGATACGGCAACTACGCCTGGGTCTGTGGATAGCAAGACTCCTCAAAAGAGAAATACCGAAGATCAAAGAGGTTCTGACCACCCGATGAAAGGGCTTGCCGTACGGGCTAACAAACTTTAGCCCGTCGCACTAAGCAACACCATACATCCACATGAAATAAATATTGACTTTTCCCGAAATAAGGTGCTTTATATTATATATACCGCTTGGATCCAACTGGACCGAGACGGAAGGAAGAGATAGTATAGGCCTTCTGAGTACGTTCAGAAGGCTTTTTGTTTACAGAGGGTGTGATGATGGATAAGATAACAGTACCGGTTCTTAAGGGCATGAAAGGTAAAGAAAAGATTACCATGCTGACCGCCTACGATTACCCTGCCGCAAAGATTGTCGATAGTGCGGGTATACATACCATCCTCGTCGGGGACTCCCTGGGTCCCGTTATGCTTGGTTACCCGAATACCATGCCCGTTACCGTCGATGAAATGATTCACCATACAAAAGCCGTTACCCGGGCCGCAAAAACCGCTCTCGTTATAATCGATATGCCCTTTATGTCCTATCAGGAAAGCATTGAACAGGCAAAACGGAACGCAGGCAGGATGATTAAGGAAAGCGGAGCGGAAGCGATCAAGCTGGAAGGCGGACTGAACATGAAAGAAGCAATCAGGGCGATAGTCGATGTCGACATACCTGTTGTGGGCCATGTCGGTCTTACTCCACAATCAATCCACCGCATGGGCGGTCATAAAGTGCAGGGCAAGGGAGATACGGCGGCAAAACTGCTTGAAGACGCCAAGGCTGTCGAAGAAGCAGGAGCGTTTATGATCGTCCTCGAAGGCATACCGCGAGGACTTGCAAAGGAAATAACGGGCACACTCTCCATACCCACTATCGGTATCGGGGCCGGTCCGGATTGTGACGGACAGGTCCTCGTGATAAACGATCTATTAGGACTGGCCGGTGAATTAAGACCTAAATTCGTCAAGAATTATCTCAACCTCCAGCAAGAAATCGACCAGGCAATAAAGGCATTCATAGATGATGTAAAAACGGGCGCCTTTCCTGATGATGCCCACTCATATCACTGAAATGAAGATAGTAAAGACCATCAAAGAGATGCAAGCGCTGTCCGATGAATTAAGAAAAACAAAAAGGATAGGCTTTGTTCCGACCATGGGATATCTCCACGAGGGCCATCTTTCTCTCGTCGCAAAAGCAAAGGAACTGGCCGACATTGCCGTTGCCAGTATTTTTGTGAACCCCATACAGTTTGGCCCTTCGGAAGACCTCGCCACATACCCTCGTGATTTTGATAGAGACGCGGCACTCCTTAAAAAAGAAAAAACCGATATTATATTCTACCCCGATGCAAGCGAAATGTATCCCGAAGCCTTTTCAACTTATGTACAGGTTAAGAAACTTGAGGACCATCTCTGCGGGAAAACAAGGTTCGGCCACTTCGTCGGCGTTGCTACCGTTGTCACGAAGCTCTTCAACATCGTCAAACCCCATTTCGCGGTCTTCGGACAAAAAGACTTTCAGCAATTTGTTATCATCGAGAAGATGGTGAGAGACCTGAATATGGACATTGAGATCATAGGTTATCCGACGGTGAGAGAAAAAGATGGACTCGCCATGAGTTCGCGAAATACCTACCTTAGCGAGAGCGAACGCGAGAAGGCGCTCCTTATCAGTACATCCTTGAAAAAAGTGGAAAAGTTGTTCAGGGAGGGTGAGAGGAATACTGCCATCCTCAAGAAAGAGGTGGAGGGTGTGTTATGTCAAAAAGAAGGGATCAATGTTGAATATATAAACGTATGCGACACTGCGACGCTCGAAGAGCTTGCCGATGTGCAAAAAAAGGCTGTCCTCGCCATTGCCTGTCGTGTCGGAAAAACACGGCTTATAGATAATACCATTTTGACGGAGGCTTAACATGGAACGAAGGATGATGAAGTCAAAGATCCACAGAGCGATTGTTACCAACAGCAATCTTGATTATGAAGGCAGTATAACCATTGACTCTCACCTTATGGAAAAAGCGAATATCATCCCGTATGAACAGGTGGATATTTATAACGTTACATCAGGCGAACGGTTTACCACATATGCCATAAAAGGTGAGAGAGATTCCGGCGTAATCTGTATCAACGGAGCCGCGGCTCATAAAGCAAAAAAAGGTGACACGGTCATCATTGTCACCTACGCGTCCTTTAGCGAAAAGGAATTGACATCTTTTGAACCGAAGAAAGTATATGTGGACGGTCAGAACAAGATTAAGAATGAACGTTTAAAGGCCGTGAACAACTGAACTGCTCACGATAAGGGCGATGCCCTTTGAACGGTTCAAGGTGCTCGAAGGACTTGCCGTTTGAGAATTTTCTCCATTCTATAAAAATTGTTCTTTAAAGGGTGCCTGCCAGGCATCCTTCAACAAACCTATTTCCGTATCAACAACAACATCCCCATTGATACCCCGGATCACAAACCGCTCATCATCTCGTATCTTCCCGGCCACGCCATAAGGGACACCCTTGGAGACCTTTTCAAAGGCAGCCATGTTCTCTTCTTTTATTGTCACAATAAACCTGCTCTGCGATTCCGAAAAGAGCAGGAAATCGTCGCGGTAAATACTCCTTTGGGGTATTCGGGTACAATCTATCTCCATACCGAGACCGCCTGCGAATGCGCTTTCAGCGAGACTGCAAACAAGACCTCCATCGGAAATATCGTGACAGGACCGGATAATGCCCATCTTGATGGCTTTCTCAAGACCTACATACGTTTTCTTTGCAACACTCGCCCTTACCCTGGGGGGGATATTGCCCTGACGGTCAAAGTATGAAAAATACTCTGAGCCGCCCAGTTCCGGATAGGTTTTCCCAACAATAACAACGATATCACCCGCTTCCTTCACATCCATTGTGACGGCCTTTCGCACGTCGTCGATAACGGATATGGCCGATACGAGCACCGTCTGCGGTACTGAGATCTTTATATTGTTGAACATATAATCGTTCTTCATGCTGTCTTTCCCTGAGATGCAAGGCGTTCCAAAAAAGGTCGTATAATCATAGAGCGCTTTATTGGCCCTCACAAGCTGGGCAAGCTTATACTGACCTTCAGGATTTCTTTCCGATGCCACTGGATCAGACCAACAAAAATTATCGAGGAGCGCCATTCTCTTGAGGGAGCCGCCGGAGGCGATATTATTTCTGATGGCCTCATCGATGGCACAGGCAACCATGTGGTATGTGTCAAACCGGCTGTATTTGGGACATATGCCATGGCTCACCACAACTCCATTGAAGCTTTCGAGGTCCGGGCGCATAACCCCCGCGTCGCTCGGTCCATCGTTTTCCTTGCCCGTAAGGGGCTTTATAACACTTCCGCCCTGTACTTCATGATCGTATTGTCTTACCACATACTCCTTGCTGCATACGTTCCATCTGCTGAGCACGCCACACAGGGCGTCCAAATATTTTTTTGGCTCCAAAAGAGGCTCTTCATCGACAATAGAACGCTGCCAGGCCGCTTTCAGGTCCATTCTGGGGAGTCCTTCGTGGAGAAATTCCATATCGAGATAGGCAACGGTTTTCCCGTTGTACAGCGCGTGAAATATGCCTGTATCGGTAAACTCACCAAGTACCGTCGATTCCACGTTCATCTTTCTGGAAAGTTTGAGAAAGCTATCCAGCTTTGCGGGGCTCACCGCCACTGTCATCCTCTCCTGCGCCTCAGACAGGAGTATTTCCCAGGGTGAGAGACCATGATACTTGAGCGGCGCCCTTTCGAGATGAACAATACAGCCGTTCGTATCTGTCGCCATTTCTCCGATGGACGAGGAGAGGCCCCCGGCGCCACAATCGGTAATGGACGTATAAAGGCATTGATCCCTTGCAATTAAAAGGAAATCGGTCATCCTCTTCTGGGTGATGGGGTCTCCAATCTGGACCGCGCTCGTCGGTGACGCTTCGGAAAGTTCCTCAGATGAGAATGTGGCGCCGTGTATGCCATCTTTCCCGATGCGGCCTCCGACCATAAGAATAATGTCTCCTTTGTGCGCCTTTTTGATATATGACTCTTCCCCCTGAATTTTAACGGGCATGATACCGCAGGTACCGCAAAAAACAAGGGGCTTGCCGAGATATCCTTTGTCGAACACAAGAGAACCGTTGATGGTGGGAATACCGCTCTTATTTCCGCCGTGTTCCACACCTTCCCTTACCCCGTTCAGGACCCTTTTCGGGTGGAGAAGTCGAGGAGGTATTTCACCTTTGTAATCGGGCACCGCGAAACAGAAGACATCCGTATTGAATATGAGCTTAGCCCCCTTTCCTGTCCCGAAGGGATCACGGTTCACGCCCACGATACCGGTCAGCGCGCCGCCGTACGGATCAAGAGCAGACGGCGTATTATGGGTCTCAACTTTGAAGGCAAGATTGTATCGCTTGTTGAATTTGATCACCCCGGCATTGTCTTTGAACACGGAAAGACAAAAATCTTTCTTTCCCTTTTTCTTCCTGATCGCCTCGGTTGAACCGACAATGTATGTCTTGAAGAGACTTTCGATCTTCCCTGTCTTGCCGTCCTCATCGTAGTCGATGAGCGCGTTGAATATTTTATGTTTGCAGTGCTCAGACCATGTCTGGGCAATAACCTCTATCTCGACATCCGTGGGCTTTTCGGAAAGGCCTGACACTTTTCTTTTCTCTATCACCTCAGATCCGGCAAAGTATGCCCTGATCGCGGCAAGCTCTTCCCGTGAAAGAGCCCAGGTCCTTTCCCTGTTGGTCTTGAGAAGCTTCTCCATGTCGATACCAAAATCGAAGGTTTCAACGACAGGCTCCGCGGTAACCGTTACCCTAGGGACATAGACACCCATACCGCTATCGTTTTTGTACTGAGCCATGGGTTTATAGGCATATCTGTTAATAAGTGTGTTCGCCAGCATCCCTTCGGCGATCCCCTTCACGTCGTTTTCCGATAAAGCCCCTTTCAGAAAATACATTCGTGAAGTATAAATCGCCTCTCCGTTTTGAAAGGGAGCGCCATGAATGGCCTCAATCACCTCTTTCGCAGTCCTTCCAACGTTATCCGTGACCCCCGGTTTAAAACCGACTTCTATGACCCAGTCGGCGTCAAAAAGGGTAAAACCATCCGTTGTGCTCTTCTGAATGACGGGATCGACAAAGGCGTCGCTTTTCATTATCTCCACCGTGTGTTGATCCGTCTCGGCATCGATGGTATAGACATCTACAACATGAGCCTGCTCAATGTCCAGACCGAAATCTGTTTTTATCCTCTTTTTCAATTTCCCGGCAGGCACATCATTGATATTTTCTTTATATGAGACTTCTATTCTATAGGCCATATTATGATAAAAACTCCTTTAGTTTTTTTATGCTTTCCGTGGCATAGGCTTTGTCATGAATCTCGGATGTATATAGTATACCATCAAGCCGGCTCACCAATCTTTTAAGGTCTCTGAAGGGAAAGGTCCCCGTGCCCACAGGCAAATGGTCGTCAGACGTGCCATGGTTGTCGTGGAGGTGCATTTCACGTATTCTCACCGTCAAAGGTATCAGCCAATCCTCAAGAGACACCGTGGAAAAAAGATTGAAATGACCAGAGTCAAAACAAAAATAGAGATTTCTGTCCCGAAAATGGCCAAAAAGCTCCATGAGCGTCGAGGGTTCTTCTTCGAAAACATTCTCTATCATGACGGGAACGTCCCCACCCGCATCCTTCAATACCGCGTCCCAGGTGTCGACGCTCTTATCGAGCCACACCTGCCAGCGTCCGTCAAAAAACCATTTATTGTACCCGCCATGACAGACAATCCCCTTCGCGTGCAATATATTTGCCATGTCGACGGACTTTTTCAGTTTATCCTTCGTGATAGCCCGTATGGTCCGGTCAACACCACCGGGGCTCAGGTCCATGAAGGGCGCATGGACCGTACAGACAATCCCCTCGTTCTTCAAAAGCTCGCTGAGGGCTTTTACATCCTGAGGGTTCGCCTGGTCAACGGCATCGTTACTGAAATAAATTTCGGTCCCGACCCCAAAATTTTTGATACGTTGAATATTTTCCTTCACCATTTTGTAGGGAACATTCGTCAATAAATGTATCAATGTGTCACTTCCTGCATTATTTGCCTCCCTATATAGTTGGCTGGCAAGCCTCGATAAATCTGTTCATCAGGACTCTTACGCTGTTTCTTACGATATTAAGATTCCCGTTATTGGCCACACCGGCCATATCGACCGACCACGTGCTCGCGGGCGTTTTCATACCAGTATTGGCATCCCGTGAGACGAGCTGTCTGTAATCAATACTCGTGTAAGCATACCAATACTTTTCGGATTCGTGGGTATTGATATGGTGAATCGGTTTACCGGGCGATTTCAACCATTGCTCTTGTCTAAGCACCATCAGGCCTGATCTTATAAGCCTTTCCTCGATGTCCTTCTGTAACTGGTCTTTGGTTAGCCAGAAACGCTCGGCATGTTTCTGGATGCTCGGCCGGAGGTCCTCAACAACAAGTGAAACGCCTTTGACATTGAGAAGCGTCTGCCTGGTCAGCTCGGAATCGATGGCAAAGAGAGATTTATCCGTTATCACTAAAAAGAAAAAGACAGAGCAGACCGTCACTACTGTTCTTTGTATCTGAGCCATACGGGTTTTCCTCTATCCTCGGCCTTTTGCCTCAACCAAAGCGCTTTTCAGCGCTCCGTAGACGACCTCAATCTCTTCGGCTTTCATATTCGTGTGGAAAGGAAGCGCAATGATGGACTCTCCCGCTAACTCAGCTTCAGGAAAATCCCCTGGCTTGAACCCGAAGCTCTTCCGATAAAACGGCTGCAGATGAATAGGCGTGAAATAAGGCCTCGTCGGAACGCCGCCTTTGGCCATGAGATTGATCACCACATCCCTCTTAATGCCCGCCGAAAAACGGACCACATAGACAAACCAGCTCATTCTTGTCGTTGTCGGAACAATCCTGAGAGCTGTTGCGTCTTCGAGAGTAGCCAGTATCGCATTGTATTGTTGGGCCACCGAATCTCTTTTTTTCAAAAGCTCATCGAGCCGTTTCAACTGTACAACCCCTACGGCGGCATTGAGCTCAGACATGCGGTAGTTATAGCCGAGGCGTGAATGACTGAGCCATCCGTCAAACTTATCCCGGCCCTGGTTTCTGAGGCTCCTGAAAAGATTGGCCCACCCATCGTCGTTGGTGACAAGGGCGGCTCCCTCGCCTGTTGTCATCTGCTTGTTTGGATAGAAGGCAAAGGCACCGGCCCTTCCCATGGTTCCGACACATCTGCCCTTGTATTCGGCCCCAACCGCCTCACAGGCATCTTCTATGACGATAAGGCCATGCTTGTCGGCGATCTCAAGGATCGGATCCATGTCGGCAGGCTGACCAAAAATATGCACAACGAGAATGGCTTTCGTGCGTTCGGTCACTGCAGCTTCTATCTTGCGAGGATCAATATTGAGGCCTACCGGATCAATATCGACAAAGACCGGCTTGGCCTTCTCGAATAGGATACAGTTCGAAGAGGATATAAAGCTGAATGGCGTAGTGATCACTTCATCCTGAGGACCTATGCCTGCGGCTACGACACAAAGATGCAAAGCAGATGTGCCATTCGTTACTGCGACGGCGTGTTTTGCGTTAGCCTGAGATGCGATCAATCGCTCAAATTCGACTGTTTGCGAACCGATGCTGAGATTCCTCGACTGCATGACCCTGACAACAGCCTGTATTTCTTCTCCCGTAATATCGGGCATCGACATGGGAAGTTTGAGAGATGAAGAAGGCAGATCTCTTGATTCCTCATTGTTTTCCATGAAGCTGCTCAGGGAAGGCAGGGTTGTACAGGCTATGGCGATATTCTGGCATATGTGCTGAATATTCTTGACTGTCTGTTCGGGGGCGCTCGGCATGGCGATGATGACCTCATCGATGCCCTGTTCCCTGACGATATCGGCAAGCCTTATGACCGGCCCAAAGATCTGGAGCCCCTGCGTTTTCATACTGATCTTTTTCGGATCATCATCGAGAAAGGCGACAGGCTTGAGCCCTAACTGTGGATTGCCCTTCAATTCTCTAGCAATACTTATACCGGAATTCCCCGCGCCTATAACAAGGACCCGTCTATTGGTCATAATTCCGGTCTTTTTCCAATCAATATCGCCAGGATAATGCTGTGAAGCTTTTATGAGAATCCTGAGGCCGCCCAGAAACACAATAGAGAGAATACCTTCGAGAATATAGAGGGACCTGGGGAAAACAGCGATCAAGGAAGGGGTAAAAAGAAAAAATGTCACAACAAAAAGGACAACCGAACCGGTCACGACGGAGCCTGCCAGCACCGTGAAATCACGCATGGTCGCGTATCGCCAGATACGGCGGTATATGCCGGCATAATAGAGAAACGAAGGCCTCACGATGACTGCAAGTATGGTAAATGGCCACATGGATCGAAAGTAATAATCAAACAATGAATTGCCGGGATTAAAGGTCCCCAGACGAAGCATGAGCCCGAAGACGATTGAAATCAATGTCAGCAGGATGTCTGCAATGATCATATACCAATATTGAGTCATGTGATTTTTATCCTGAAGATTCCAACATTAGAATCTATCCTTTGACCTCCTCCCCGACATGAATGACGGGGATTCATACGGCGTTCAGGCACATACCCGAATCGCTTCGGCGGGTTCCTGATTCATCGAGTGGCCTGACTTGGCCATCTCTTTACAGGCTAATTGGGCAAGCCCTGCCGCTAATATATTCCGTGCTGCGTTTATGTCCGCGTTGATCTCAGACCCGCAATGGGTACACGTGAATCTTGATTGACTTTTCCGGTTGTCGGCTGATATATTCCCGCACGCGCTGCATGTCCTACTGGTATTCTGTGCCGGCACCGCCACAACCATACCCCCCTTCCATGCCTGTTTGTACTCAAGCTGTCGCCTGAACTCAAACCAACCTTGGTCGAGAATTGATCTTTCAAGACCGGATTTGGCCTTAACACTCCTGCCAGGGTTTAAAAGAGTGCCCTGTGCGGATTTCGACATGTTCTTTATCCTCACATCCTCAATACATACTATCGCGTGGTTTTTGCTGATTGTGGTAGTGGCTTTCTGAAGGTAGTCTCTTCGCGTATTGCCTATCTTCGCATGAAGACCTTGTATCTTTGTTTTTGTTTTCTTCCAATTGTTGCTGAACTTCTTCTTTTTTGCCATATCCCTCTGATACCGGGCAAGCTGTTTGTGGTATCTCTTAAAGCTATTCACCGGCTCAAAGGATGTTCCGTCTGAGAGCGTGGCAAGCTTTGCAATGCCGACATCGATACCGATTGAAAAGGTTGAAGCGTGCACCGGGGCGTCACCTTCTCGTTCGGTCTGGACAGATATATGCCGCTGTCCCGATGACAGGGATACGGTGACGTTCTTGGGTTCTCCCTCAATGGGTCGGCTATTTCTCACGCGCACCCATCCGAGTTTCGGGAGAGAGATGCGGCTATTGGCCTGGTCTATTTTGAACTGTTTCGAGTCCGGATACCGGAATGAATCGCCTTTGGCCTTCTTCTTGAACCGGGGAAAGTCAGCTTGTTTGTGAAAGAAGTTTGTGTATGCCCTTTCCAGGTCTTTCAAGGTTTGTTTAAGAGGTTGAGAAGGAGATTCTTTGAGAAACGGGGCCCCGATTGATTTCCACACTACAAGGCTTTTGCATAGACCGGCATACCCAAGTTTTTTCTCTCCCTGTTCATGTCTTTCCTTTTGGAGTGCAAGGGCCTTGTTCCAGACGAACCGGCAATTTCCGGCGAATTGCCTTAATTGCCTCTCTTGAGTGCCGTTCGTCTTTAACTGGTATGTATATGCTTGCAAACGTATCATCTGCTGTTCATATTACTCTATTTTGACGAAGCTATCAATCCCCGCCCTGTGGGCGAGGCTTTCCGCACATTATCGGTAAGTAAACTTGACACTCCCATATCCTGAAATGGTTATTCCAATGAATAATCTCAGTGGGAAAACTGTTTCTTGGGGCGAGCATCATGGTTTATCTGTCTGTTCCGCAATATAGCACTGGATGGTTTCTGACGAAACCGCTCCCGCTCTGCCTATAGAGTGTATCCCTGTCCAAAGCGCGTCACCCATCTTTCTCAGGTTGAAGAATCGTGCCCGTAACCACCTGGCGAATACCCCTTTGAACATATTAACAACCTCTGACGGGCTTAACCGTGGAGGGGCTAAGACAGATAGGTGAACATGATCGGGTCTTATTTCTACTGCAAGAATCGACATATCATTCTGCAATTGTAATGAAGAGCTTCACCATGTCCGTCTTAATTGTTTTTGTTAACACCCTTTTTCCACATTTAGGTATCCATAGTATGCGATGGTTTATACCGTATACTAAGTAACGTGTCTTGCATCAAGTCATTTCTAAGAGCATACACACCAACAGAAAACTAGTCAACAACAATCCGTGCGTTTCATTCCCCCCCCCAAATGTGAGGGATCTTCACGGGGGATTATCATTTCTCCGGTTTGACAACATTTTCTGAGAAATATTACCCCTCTTCATAGTAGACCTTTTGCTACTTTAACCTGATTAAGCCCTTGCCGGTTTTCTGATAATGGTTGATTCGACCCACCAGGCAGGAATTGTAGATGATTCCACACACTTCAAAATTTTGTTTGAGCTTCTCTTCCTGACCCTTTGACGGGTATCCGCGGTATGTATAGGTCTTATATATTCTGGTTCTCAATGTATCGTCTCGTGACCTCAGGCTTTCCCTGTCCGGTTGTAGCAATAAAGTATGATGGACTTCAGAAGGCCCCTTTTCTCAAGTTTCTCGCGTGGTTCAGGAAATTCCTGAAAGATTAGGTGCGCGGATACAGATTTCATGGAGTTGATGACTTTGGAGATTTGTATCTGCGGCTTGGACGCAAGCAGAATATGAAAAGACCGGGATGCATGAAAACGGTAAAAATAACAAAAACAGTTGACACGTAATAAACATCTTGTTAGCCTTTAAAAAAATGATCCAGGGAGGGTCTATGAGGTCTGAAGGCAGAGTAGCACGTGTCACGGAAATCATTGCCGGTTCGTCGAAAAGCTTTGAGGATGCAATACAGGTTGGCTTCAAGAGAGCCTCCAAAACTCTCAGGGGAATAACGGGGCTCAGGGTAAAAGAACAACGAGCTCGTATTGAGGACGGGAAAATTGTTGAATTCCGCGTCACCCTGGAAGTAATTTTTGTGCTGGAGAGCTAATAACCCGAAAAGGGTAAATCGGGAATCGTGATCCGTTGAAAGAGCAAAAATTAGAAATGCCACGGCGAATAACCGTGAAACGGGAATGGTGGATCGCGAAAAATAGAAAAGGTTAATGCTCACAATCACTTAAATATGGATAGACCACGTGATTACTTAAATGTGTGAGAATATCCATGAAATGTGTGTCAGATATATACCGGATTACAGGAGCTTCCCATTGATGAAAGATTGTGCATGACCACCAAGCGGGGAGGATGGCAATCGGTATGCCGTGTGATATCGCAGGACGTTTCTCTAGCAACATAAGGACAGAATGTGTACATTTTCTTTGTATTGGGCAAGGTTCATGAAGTGAGATTGATACTCAACTGGAAATATCTCTAAAATTGGCGCACCTAACCTTTGTTTTTTCATTCAGGATCGAAGGCCCTTGAGACCTGTGTTGTCCGAGCAACCCTTGAAATACCATGAAATAAATGTGAGGTAATAGGTGTATTTCAATCTCATCCCCTTTTCAAATAGAAACGGGAAAAGAAGAGAAAAAACCACAACGAAAAGCACGGACTTTACCAGTTTCACAGCCATAAAAACACCATAATATGCGGGTCCATGATGCTTTTTGATAAACTTTGCAAGGGAGATATTGTATTCCATTCGGCCTTGAACCCAGTTTTTACGGACTGTTTTTCCCTGCATATGGATAATCTTTGCTTCAGGCACAAAGACAACCCTTCTGCCTTTTTCACGCGTTCTAACACACAGGTCGGTCTCTTCAAGAAAGAAAAAAAATCTCTCATCAAAACCACCCAGCATCTCCAACATCTCTCTTCTCGTGAGGATCGCCGCGCCTATGAGGGAGTTAACGTCCCTGGGGGAGTTTGGGGTCATGCATTCGGAGTGAGGAGTTGCCGGGTCTTTAGCCGAGAGACCGAGGCTAAGCGTTGAACGTTGAAACATCGCACACTTTTTTGGAAAGATCAATCCAAGGAACGATCGTGGAACTATCTCAAAAAGGAGCGAGGGCACAGCGGCGAAGGAACGCTGCGGTCTCATATTGGGATAGAAAAGCTGTGGACCGCATATGGCAACATCAGTATTCTTATCCATGAAATCGACCATTTTAATCAGTTCACCTTCTATGACGGAAGTGTCGGAGTTGAGAAAAAGGACATATTCGCCCCCCGTCAGCGAAGAGCCTTCGTTTACAGCTGCCGCAAAACCCCTATTCTCTTGGTTTCTCACGCAGACAATGGAAGGATATTTCTCTCTGATAACCTCAGCGGTGCCGTCTGTGGAGGCATTGTCGATAACAACAATATTGTCTATCAATGGCGCGAGGGAAAGGTCTCTCTCGATAGAATCGAGAAGATTTTCGAGAAGCTCTTTAGTATCCTTCGTGACAATGACAATAGAAAGTTTTTTGCGCATGTGTCTATCGCCTATAACCGGTTTTTAATGCCTGAAATACTTTACACGGCTCCCGCTCCCCGCGCAATCTTTTTTCGGTATCTACGCGCAGAGGCGCCCTTCAGTTCCGCTTTCGAAGGGGAACAGGCTCCTGTCTCACAATAATAACCGCAGGCCTTGACCTTTCCTCTTTCAGGTATTCAAGGGCCTCTCGCATTGCTCCGATCATGAGGGGAGCATCATTCGGGCGTATAATTTTCACGAAGGAAATCCCGAAGGCCTTTGCAATGCCTTCAACCCTTACCGATTGGCTGCAACTGTCAAAGGAGCCATTGGTTTGTGAGGTCCCCTCCGTCTTTGTCTTCATCGCTCCGCCACTATCCGTGATGAGGAGAATAAATTTTTTCTCTTTCTGCACTGCATCGTACAATGCGGTAAGACCGGTACAAAAAAATAGCGAGCTCTCGACGGAAACGACAATCTGAAACGGTTTATTGTCCTGATTGAAGGCATCGTATAAACCCGCCGCAAAGGCCACCCCTCCACCCATATCGAGAAAGGCATGAGCATCCTCGTGAACAGTCCCGAAAGGAAAGCAATACGCTGCGCCCAAAAAAAAGGCTTCAGGAAAGGCACTCTGTATCGTTGAAAATGAAATCCCGCGCGGGAGCCCTGTGCCAATCCCCGAAGATCCCTGCTCTGCCTTGATATCCATGACAACTTTTTCAGCTGAACTATCCGGAGAAATGACTCCACCCAAAGTCCTGACGATGACGGGCTTTTTATGCTCCACAGAATGGCTAAGCGCCTGAAAGGTAGCATCGGCAGCTTCTTTCGGAGACACAGGAACATATACGGGGATATTGAAAAGCGGAGCCATGAGCCCTACACCCTGTTCTTGATCAGAGGATTGCAAGCCCGGATCATCGGAGACAACGATCACGAGACCGCCATCGATCGGCTTCTCCAGCGCCTTCATGATGGAGGCAAAAGCAACGTTTATGCCCACTTTCCCTATAAAACAGGCCGCTTTCTTGCCCAGCGATGCCGCACCGTAAGCAACTTCAAAAGCACACTTTTCATTTATCGACCATGCAGTATAAACCTTTTCAGGTCTGCTCCGTTTGAACGAGGAGATCTGGAAAAGGACTTCCGAACCGGGCGCTCCCCGACATGCGGTAACCATCTGTACTCCTGCTTGCACGAGCTCACGCGCGATGATCTCACTGCTGTTCATTCTCTGTTGTTTCGTCTTCACCGTAACACCTTCATCCTGCATTCGCAAGGTTTCATTTCCTATTACCCGTCATCCGATGCCTCTGCAAAAGAGGACCGTCAATTCTTTCGCGTCCTGAAAGCGCTTGACTTCAGATATATCGTTCAGATGAAAATAATTATGAAAACCAAAACCCTGAAGAACCTCCTTGATCGCGTCTTCCTTGTTGTTCGACATAATGAGGATCACATAGGAAGAATCAGTAGATAAGGCGTTGACGAATGCTGGTATACCGGAATGAAAAAAGAAATCTTCATAGGTAATGGCGAGGACTTTTTTTTCGGGCACGCATTTTTGGGCGCCATGGGCCATATTGATCGAAGATGCCGGGCCCAGTCTGTCCCGCACAACATAAAACCCATAGATCGTCTCTTCAGGCCGGGGGCCCTTGCGTAGCATACCTGCCGGTCCCTTCACCACTCTCGACCGCTCAGGAATTTGAGACTCCATAACGGGATACGTCTCGGCAAGAAAGGCCATGTCCATATCATTGATAAAGTCCATGGCAAGGCCACAGGGGAGGGGAAAAACCGTGGATATCTTGAGAAGGCTGATGTCTTCATCATAAAATTCAAGGGAGGACAACCTGTCGGTGATGAGACCCGTTTTGTCCTTGATCATCCTCCTGTTTCCTTCGTACACCTCGAATTCTGTCCGTATCTCTTCAATTTTTTCGTTGCGTGTACCGCGGAGTTCATACTTGAATTTCGGGAAACACGTGGGAGCCTTCACGGATTTCGACTTTTGAATCATGAAGTCCGAATGCCGTTTTGACGCCTGACCTCTGATCCCTGATTCCCCATCCCCGGTCTCTGATCCCTGAACCCTATCCCCGAAGGATACCGTCTGAATGATCACAGGTATTTTATATCTCTCAGAAATATAATATCCGTATTCCACGGCTCGCCCGAACTCATCGTCATCTTCCGTTACCAGAAGGGGCAGCTTCGAATAAAGTCCCAACGGCGTGACCTCTTCGTCGTTCTCCTGAACGGCAACGATGAGAAATCCCTGATCGACAACGGCACAGGCGGAACGCACAAGAGAGTCAAGGGCTTCATAGAGTCCTTGGGAAGAGACAAGACAGGCCGTTCTTTTTGATGCCAAGCTACCAGCAAGCGCTGACTCAACGGCAATTACTTCGTTGACTGTCGTTTCGCAGTCGAAGGACGGGCTACCTCCTGCCACTTTCTTTGCCGTCTTTTCAACGGCCTTGTTCGTTACATACAGGAGCTCTACAGCATTCGCCAGGAGGGCCTCGCAGATTCCTTCATGCATGTTCTGCCGGGCACCTCTCTATGCCCGATTCTTTCATACCCCGGGCCATGGTCCTTGGCTTGATGGTATCGCCGCAGATTCGTCTCACGCCGGAAAGCCTCGCGCTCGTAACCCAGTGGAAGAGCAACTTCTACTCCTTTTTGCACACGGATTGTATAAACTCGAAAATCCGCTCCAACTTTGATTTCGGGAGGCCATGAAAGGCCTTTTTTAATTGTTCATCGGTAAATTGTGTCTTGAGAAGAGTGATAACATCGGCCCTTTCTTTCCAGCAGCCGATGGTGTTTCTGCACGGCAGGCCTTCATTTGCGCACAAACAATAGGCAATTTCAATAACCATGCCAAGCTGAGTACAGTAAATTTCCATAATCAAAACCCGGGTAATAGACAATAGGTCTATTGTCTATTACCCATTATCTGTTACCTTCACTTCTTCGGTTTCGGGAACTGTTCCAGGTCCTTCAACAGTTTCTGTATCTCATCATCGGGCAACACATAATCCTGAAGTTTACCTGCCATATAGGCGTCATAAGACGGAAGGTCGATAACGCCATGACCGCTGAAGTTCATCAATATGACCTTTTCTTTGCCTTCTTCTTTGGCTTTCTTTGCCTCTTCGATGGCGCAGGCGATGGCGTGATTTGTTTCCGGCGCAGGGATAAAACCTTCTGTCCTTGCAAAGATAAGACCGGCGCCAAAGGTTTCAAGCTGATTATATGCCTTCGCCTCGATCAGCCCATCCGCATAAAGCTTGCTCACGAGCGGCGCCATACCGTGATACCTGAGCCCTCCCGCATGGATTGGAGCGGGCACAAAATTATGACCGATAGAATACATGGGTAACAGCGGGGTTGTCTGCGCGGTATCGCCGAAATCGTAGACATAATCACCTCGCGTCAACGACGGGCAGGACGTCGGTTCTGAAGCAACGATCCGTATCTCTTTTCCGTGAATCTTGTCGCGGACGAATGGGAAAGAGACGCCGGCAAAATTGCTCCCTCCGCCCGCGCATCCTATTACAATATTCGGGTAGTCCCCGACAATGGCAAGCTGTTTCTGCGCTTCAAGGCCGATGACAGTCTGATGCATCAGGACATGGTTCAGGACACTTCCCAGCGAATATTTGGTGTTCTTCGATGTGACGGCATCTTCGATTGCTTCACTGATAGCGATACCGAGACTTCCCGGATGGTCCGGATTCGCTTCAAGGAACTTTCTTCCGGCGTTCGTCTCCGGGCTCGGACTAGGGATACATTTGCCTCCCCAGGTTTCCATCATGACTCTACGGTAAGGTTTCTGATTGTAGCTCACCCGCACCATGTAGACCTTCACCTCAAGGCCGAACTGGTTGCCGGCAAATGAAAGGGCGCTTCCCCACTGCCCTGCCCCTGTTTCTGTTGTCAGCCTTTTAGTACCGGCGACCTTATTGTAGTATACCTGCGCTAAGGCTGTGTTGGGCTTATGGCTTCCCGGAGGGCTCACGCTTTCGTTCTTGTAGTAAATCCGGGCTGGTGTTCCGAGAAACTTCTCCAAGGAGGTGGCCCTGCACAGCGGAGTCGGTCTCCACATGAGGAGCCGCTCAAGGACCTCTTCAGGAATGTCAATCCAGCGTTCCGCGCTCACTTCCTGTTCGATAAGGTTCATGGGAAAGATAGCTGAAAGCATATCCGGCGTGATGGGCTCACCGGTTGCCGGATTGAGAGGGGGCGGAAGAGGGCTTGGCAAATCCGCCTGGATATTGTACCATGCCTTTGGTATGTCCTTTTCATTCAAAAATATTTTTTTCTCCATCTTAATTCCTCCTTCTAATAGTTTCGGGCCATAAGTTCAGTGCATGGCCCTAAACAAAAAGGGCCATGAACAGTGTGAAACCGTTCATGGCCCGTTATTACGGCTTCACACCTACGATAACTGCCACCACCACCATTTTGTTACATGCCTTTCTTTCATATGGCATTCTAATAGCATACAAAAAGAGAGGGTGTCAACATGAATCAACAAGAATGAATCAACAAGAAAAAAATAAATTTCCCAATTTTCACCTTAATCGTGTATAATTACAAACGTTTTTCAAACCGAAAACCCGTCCCCAGGAGGAACGCTATGAAGTTTTTTATTGATACAGCAAATATCGAGGAGATAAAAAAAGGGCTGGAAATGGGCCTTGTCGATGGCGTAACGACAAACCCGACACTCCTCTCAAAAGAAAAAAAGGACCCTCAACGTGTCATAGAAGAAATACTCCAGGCGGTCGACGGCCCGGTAAGCCTTGAAGTAATCGCCAAGGACTCCGAGGGCATGTGTGAAGAGGCGCGAAAGCTCGCTTCCCTCGGCGGGAATGCCGTTGTCAAAATCCCTATGACAGAAGAAGGGATCAAAGCCGTCAGGACCCTTTCTCTGGAAGGGATCAAGACAAATGTAACCCTTATATTCCAGCCCACGCAGGCGCTCATCGCGGCCAAAGCCGGTGCAACTTACGTGAGCCCTTTCATCGGCAGACTCGACGATATCTCACAAAAAGGTATGACCGTCATAGACGATACCTGTAAGATCTTTTTCAACTACGGTTTTGAAACAGAGGTCATCGTGGCAAGTATCAGAAACCCCATCCATGTCCTCGAGGCCGCGCTTATCGGCGCCGATATTGCCACGATACCCTTCAATGTCCTGAAACAGCTCATGAATCATCCCCTGACCGACATCGGCATCGAGAGGTTTTTAAAGGACTGGCAGAGTATACAGAGGTAGGAAACGGGAGACTTCCTCTCTACCATCAGGGCAAGTGGCACTACCCTTGGTTCTGCCCATGGGACCACTCAAGCAACGGCACGAGCTAAGAGAACAATGCACAGCCTCCGGTAATCATATTTCTATCGGGCTCCGCTCCCATCCGATTGTTTAAGCACATTGATAATGTATTCATAGAGCTTCTTTGCCTGACTATCGGGGATCTGCGATTCGGCGAAGGGGGGCATAGGCGCAACGGGACTGCGCAAAAGAGCAACAAATGTTTCAAGGTTTTTCAACTGAGGAGCATCTCTCAGGGGCTTGTCAGACTTGATCACATTACCTCCATGCGGATGGCAACTGCTACAGTTGGCGCTAAAGATTTTCTCCCCGGCCTGGTAGGTCGACATCGTTTTCTGGGCCATCCCCGTACCAGAATAGATCAGACGGGCGCCAAGCCAACCCAAAAGGACAATGGTAATGACACAGAGGGTGTAGGTTATAAGTGCGCCCCGTGAGCCTCCTTTTCCTTTGAATCCAAAATTGAGCGCAATGACCAAAAGCACAAAGAGCATTCCGGCCAGGACCATTTTTATGATGATAGGCGCGAGCCACTCACCGCCATAGAAGTGCCGCCAGTCCATGACGCCGATGAAGACAGCAGGAAACCAGCTAAGAAAAGCCAGCACGAGACAGTCCCGGGCTGAGAGGACAAGCCTCTCCCGCCTGAAAATGACCCCTATCCAACCAAAGACAAAGGCCCCTAGTACGAGGCCTATGGGCACATGAACCAGCGCCGGGTGAATGGGATCAGAAAATCCCGTCCTGCTGATAAGGGCGTAAATTACATTGCTCCATGAATCAATCATAACATCGTTCCTCACAAGGCCTGTGGCGCAATTGCCGAACGCAGGTTTGCAAGATAGTCCGGAAAACTGCTCTCCTGCATCGAATTACCTTGATGGCAAACAGCCGGCATGTCAAGTAGCAATGATCCTCTTGGTTGGTTCTTTGCTCTGCCGGACATTGGGCCTACCAAAAAGACTGATGCCGCGAACTCTTCCCGTCTTCGTTGTCGCTCTTCTTTCCGACCCCTCCATGGTCTATCGAAGGGGCCGGTCCGATTGTCGTCCCCCGGGGAAGTGTAGACAAAGAGCCTGTCGTTTTCACAGTGAGGAGGTTGGTAGAGAGGTTCGTTGGCCACTGGCAGGCAGGATACCGGTCGCCCTCATTGCCCACACTCTCTGCGATCAACTGTTCTAACCACAGCCCAGGATCCTGATCGGTTCCGGCCCAGAAATGCATCAGTTTATCGATGCAGGAAAGTGCTGTATCCACTCCGCCCGCCTTCTCCGCTTCAAAACTTTTTGTGTTCACAGGTGTGTGGTCAATGATGCTATTCTGGAGGCAGCCTGCGAAGGTCACTTTTTGTTTCATACTCATCGCGCACCTGTTGAGGCTCTCTGAAAGTAAAAACGGATCAATCTTCACAGTACACCTTTCACGTATGTATCCTTAGCCAGTTGCCCCGCAGCATCTCTGTCCGCTAAAAAAAAGAGATCGCCATTCATGGCCTTTACGCGGGTTGCGGGGAGAGTCTGATCCCGTTCCTCTACCACTTTCCTAAGTATCGTTGCCTTATGAAGGCCTTCGACAAGGAAGACGATGCGGCGGGCGTTGTTTATCAAAGGCATAGTAAATGTAACCCGGTCCGGGAGGCCCTTGCCGATTGGAATACCTCGAACGAGACGGGTTGTCTCGTAGAGTAAAGTGCTTCCCGGAAAGAGTGAAGCAACGTGACCGTCTTCACCAAGGCCAAGCATGATCAGATCGAATCGGGGGAAGTGACGCGGTTTGAGTTCGAAAAACTTCACCAATTCCTCTTCGTATCTTCTTGCCGCTTCGTCAGCTCCTGAGATTTGAGTTTCTACAGCGTGAATGTTCTCTTTGGGTATGGGGACTGCCTCAAGGAGGGTTTTTCGTATCATGCCAAAATTACTCTCGTCGTCCGTGTGGGGAACAAAACGTTCGTCGGCAAGAAAAATATCGATTTTCTTCCAGGGCAGGTCCTTTCCTTTTTCTCCTATGGCACGGTACAAATCGACCGGCGTCTTCCCTCCTGAAAGAGCAACTGTCATGAATCCCCTCTCTGCCATCGCCTCACCAGCAAGTTTGCGCCAAATTCTTATCACAAAGGCCATCAGTTCTGCCTTTTCATCAAAGACAATGACGTTTCTCACGGTATCCATCGTTCGATTCCTCGTCCCATCTCGATTCCCTCCCGGGAGTCTTGATACGTTTCTCTTTCTTCACATCGTCAGCTAAGCGCTCCACCCTCATTTCATATTGTGTTCCAGCTTCTTCCCTCCTGTGAGACCAGCGCCTGGGCCTCAGGCGGACCCCAGGTGCCTGCTTCATAGTTGGGAAAATCCTCAGGTGCCCGCTCTTCCCACCTCTTGATAATGGGATCAACAATGCCCCACATGGCCTCGATCTCATCCTCCCTGACGAAAAGAGTGAGGTCCCCTTTTATCACATCAATGAGCAATCGCTCATAGGGACGATGAATATGTGTCTTGAAGGTCTCCCTGTAGCTGAAAACCATGTTCACAGAATAGATTTGATTGTGCGAATAGGGATATTTCACCCCGAAGCCAAGTGAGATCTTTTCGTCGGGTTGGATGGTAAGCCTTAAGATATTGGGCTCCATCACATCACAGGTCCTACCGAATAACCTCAAGGGAAGCCGCTTGAGTTCGATGCATATCTCGGTGACCTGAGATGGTAGCCTTTTGCCGGTACGGATGAAAAAAGGCACCCCAGCCCATCGAAGATTATCGATGTAAAATTTCCCCGCGAAAAAGGTCGCCTGTGTGGAGGCAGGGGCTACGTTGGGTTCTGTCCTGTATCCTCCCACCGTCACCTCCCGTATTCTGCCCGGTCCGTACTGACCGCGCACCATAAATCTGTCGATGTAATCTCCATCCATAGGCCGGATCGAACGCATAATCTTCAGTTTCTCATCACGGACAAAATCGGCATCGAAACCGATAGAAGGCTCCATTGCGATGAGTCCCAAGATTTGCATTATATGGTTCTGGACGATGTCGCGCACCACGCCAGCTCGCTCGTAAAAGACACCCCTGTGCTCCACGCCGATATCTTCCGCAACGGTTAACTGTACGTTATCAACAAACCTGCGGTGCCACAACTCTTCAAAAAGAGTGTTGGTAAAACGGAAAAACATGATATTCTGTACCGGGTCTCTGGCAAGATAGTGGTCGATTCTGTAAATCTGGTTTTCGTCGAAGGCCGCAGTAAGCCTTTCGTTGAGCTCCGCGGCTGAGGTCCTGTCCCAACCAAAAGGCTTTTCCATGACAATCCGCGTATCGAAGAGACCCTTGCAGAGGCTGTTGGTTTCCAGTTTGTCAATGAGAAGCGGCGCAGTCTGCGGAGGAACCGCCATGTAATATATGACGTTTCTTTTCCCCCGCGCTGCGGTATCCACGATCTTTTCCAACTCTTTATGCAGTTTCCCGTAGTTTTCATCATCCTCAAAGAGCCCTGGAATAGAATGGAGGTGACGGGCAAACTCGTGCCAGGTGTCCTCTTCGAAACTCCCTTTTTCAAAGGTTTTCACTGCGTCCTTCATCGTGGCAAGATATTCCTCATTGCTCTGTGCCACTTTGTCGAATGCCAGTATGGAGAAATTCCTTGTCAGCTCACGGGCTTGGTAAAGGTGGTAAAGGGACGGCAGGATTTTCCTTTTGCTCAGATCGCCGGCGCCGCCGAAGATCACCATAGTGAAAGGTTCGATCTGTGAGGTGTCCTCCGGTATGTCACAGGTCTGAAGGAATCGCCCGTCAACGATCTTCTCAAATTCTCTATCGCGCATACTCAACCCCGGCAGAGCTGTTTCACCGGATCTTCACGGTTTTGTGAACTCCCGTTCTATCGCACTCACCTTTTCGAGCCTTCTCAGGTAACGCTCCGCGCCGGTAAAGTGCGCCTTGAGAAAGATGGAAGCGATCTCTTTGGACGGCTCCTCTCCGATAATCCGTTCCCCCAAGCAGAGCACATTCATATTGTCATGTTCGACACCCTGATGAGCTGAGTAGGAATCATGACAGACGGCGGCCCTGATACCGGGAAACTTTGACGCGGCTATGGAAGCCCCGACCCCGCTCCCGCAGACGAGGATCCCCCGTTCTATTTCCTCCTTCAGGATCAGCTCGGCCACGGAACGGGCATAGTCTGGATAGTCGTCAGAAGGGTCCACAGCATAGGCCCCGACATCGGTCACCTCATGGCCCTTTGAGAGGAGAAAGGCCACGAGTATCTCTTTCAAACGAAAACCTCCGTGATCACCACCTATGGCAATCTTCATAACGCACCAGTCCTTTTTTTTCCTCTTTTGATCGAGCTCTGAGGGCAACAGGGGTCATGACACGATCCACCGCTCTCCGTCATAATGCGTACTGTCTTCATCATTTCTCACTCTATCAACGCGTTCCAGTCTGCCGAAAACCGTTCCATCCCGTTCTGCGTGAGATCATGTACGATATAGTAATCCTGCCAGTTCCTTGAAAGGTCGACCTCCTTATAGGGAATGGGTTTCAAACCCTGGGGGCTGTATCTGTAATCTTTGCCGGGGATGGCAAGCCCCCTGGCGCCCCACTCCTGGAGGATTTCAAAAGGTGCTGTAATGATATCCGAACCGAGCTTCAGAGCATAGAGGAAATGGTCCATGTTTCTCACGCTAGCCGTCAAGACCTCAACATGGCCGCCGCCTTTTTCATACATCCTGATGATATTGGCGATAATGTCCATTCCGTTCTCACCTCTGTCATCAAGGCGTCCAATAAAGGGCGAAACGAAGACATCGCCCCTGTGCGCTCCTTTTGTGGCCGCGTAGACGGCTGCCGCCTGAGCCTGGAGAAAACAGAGCGTCATGTTGACCCTGAGACCTTCGGAGACGGCGAGATTCGCCGCCTTGAGTCCTTCGTGGAAGGTGGGAAATTTTATGTGTGCATTGGGGATCCATGAGAACATTTCCTTTCCCTGACGCAACATATCACCGGCAACCGACGAGGGTTCGGCATAGACCTCTACGGAAATAGACCCCTCTGGGATCATGGACGATATGGTGTTGACCACATCCTTGTAAAAGTTCATTATCTCCGTCACGCTGAATTTCCGGCCTTCTGCCAGCCGTTTTCTCGCGTCAGGGTTCTTTGAGATGAGGGTCGGGTTCGTTGTCTGCCCATCGAGAAATCCGAGCGTATCGATGATTTGCCTTGTTTCAAAAGGGTTTCCACCATCAAGGAATATCCTTGTCTTCAGTCCTTCAGGTCTCATAGGATCTCCTTCACTTTCTCGACAATGGCACTCCTTGAAATACCCTCATAGTCGAGAAGCTCTCCGGGTGCGCCGCTCGCAGGCATTCTCCGCACAGCCAGGTTGTGGACCGGCGTAAGGTGGAGCGCGAGAGCGCTCTGTACAGCCTCTCCAAGGCCCCCCTCGGCATAGTGGTCCTCAACGGTGATGATCGCTTTGGTGGTCCGCGCGGCATCGTGAAGGGTGGCTAGGTCCAGGGGCTTGACGCTATAAAGGTCTATGACCCGGATCGCCACGTCTTCCTCTTTCAGGGCTTCAAAGGCCGCCAGGGCCTCGAAAACGGTTATCCCTGCTCCGATCACGGTCACCTGGTCCAACTCGCTTCGGCGGAGCACCTTGCTTCCGCCGATGACGAAATCCTCCTTTTTGTCGTAAAGAATTGGGGTATCCATCCTCGTAGTGCGGATGTAGACGATCCCTTTGTGTTCCGCCGCCCTTTCAACAAGTCTCTCCGTGGAGACAGCGTCGCAGGGGTACAGAACAATGCCGTTCAATAATGTCCTGAACATTGCAATGTCTTCGAGGCCCATCTGGGAGGGACCATCCTGTCCGATAGAGACACCTGCATGGGAACCTACGAACTTGATATTGCTTCCCGAATATTGGCTCATCCTGATCTGATCAAACGCACGGGTAAGGAAAGCAGCGAAGGTTGAGACGAATGGGGTTTTCCCTCGAGCCGCCAGTCCGCCAGCGCATCCAACCATGTTCTGCTCCGCAATGTACATTTCAAAAAAACGGTTTCCATGGTCAGTTTTGAAGATCTCGGAAAAGGTGGAGTTGCTTACCTCCCCGTCAAGCGCCACAATGTCGGGAAAGCGGCCTAATATTCTCGTCAGCGCATTGCCGTAAGCCCTGCGTGTGGCCACAGGTTTTTCGGGCGGATAATAGGGGTCTTCGACATATGCGGGCTTAAATACCTGGGGCCTTACATTCTCGGGCTTGGGTATGTCTCCTCTAATCGATTTGTCAATAGGACCCAGTTCAACAAGGGCCTTCTCGAACTCCTCGTTGTTGAGGGCTTTGCCGTGCCAGTCGTTCTTGTCCTCGATAAAGGAAACACCCTTGCCTTTGGTGGTCTTTGCAATAATCATGACAGGTTTGTCCTGAACGGTCATCGCCTTTTCATAGGCGAGAATGACCTGATTGAAATCGTGGCCGTCGATGAGGATTGTTTCCCATCCGAAGGGGGCGATCCTTGTCTCGTATGCAGTAAGGTCGTGGCCATACATGGTCTCACCCCGCTGTCCCAAACGGTTCACATCGATAATTCCCACGAGGTTATTGAGCTTGTAGTGGGCCCCAATCTGTAGTGCCTCCCACTGAGAGCCCTCGACCATCTCGCTGTCGCCCAAGAGCACGTAAGTTCTGTAAGGCAGCTTGTCGAGATACTTCGCGTTGAGCGCCATGCCCACCCCGATGGAAAGGCCCTGACCGAGAGAACCGGTAGATGCCTCAGTGTACGGAAAGGCAACGGTAGGATGGCCTTCGAGACGGCTTCCGAATCTTCTCAGGGTCATCAGTTCATCGAAGGTCACCCGGCCTGCAACGGCCCACATGGCATAGAAGAGAGGAGATGCGTGGCCCTTGGAAAAGATGATCCGGTCGTTGTTGGGATGGTGCGGATCAGCCACATCAAACCTGAACGTTCCGCCGAAGAGAAGTCCCGTCATCAACTCTGTGGCGGAGAGCGACGACGTGGGATGACCCGAACCGGCATGTGTGGTTGAGGCGAGGATATAGTACCTGATCAGTTTGGCCAGCCTTTCCATCCGTTCAAGATGAGCCGGGACCATTATAATCCTCTTTTCTGTTATTTTTTGAGAACATCGTGCTTTCCGAACTGGTTGCGCAGGCCCGAAAGGATCTGTCCCGTATAACTCGGGCTCTTCTGCGAGGCCACCCTGAACTGAACGGCGGCGACGATGACGGGTACCGACACTTTGTACTCTTTGCCCGCCTCTACCGTCCACATGCCCTCTCCGCTTTGAGCCACGGCCCCTGAAACGGCGTCAAGGTCCTCTCCATATTCCTGAAAAGTTTCTTTGAGCCAACCTGTCAGTCTGGAAGTGATGACGCTTCCATGGTTGTACAACTCAGCTACGGCTGCGAGATTCAGATTAAAAGGTGACGCCCTCATGAGGGCGAAGCCCTCTCCCAGGGACTGCATCATCCCGTATTCGATGCCGTTGTGGACCATCTTCACGAAATGGCCCGCCCCATGAGTGCCCACATACTCATATCCTCCGGGAACAGAAAGGTCGCGAAAAAGGTCTTCGTATCCGTCGAATGTCCCCCTCTTCCCACCCACCATGATACACGCCCCGTTGAGAGCCCCGGCTGGCCCTCCGCTGACACCGGCATCGAGAAAATCAATGCCCTTGGCGGCTAATGTTTCCGCTCGACGTATGGAATCCTTGTAATAGGAATTCCCACCGTCTATGATCGTGTCCCCAAAACCGAGAAAAGGAACAAGATCGTCGAGAACCGCGTCCACGGTCTCATGGGGAACCATAAGCCAGATGAGACGCGGTGGCAAAAGGATACCGGCTAAAGACTTGAGAGACGCCGTTGGCTCGGCCCCAAGCACGGCAGTCTTCTTTGTTACGTCTTCGTTTACGTCGAAGGTAACGGGCCGGTATCCTTTTTCAAGGAGCCGCTCCACCATATTAAAGCCCATCTTTCCGAGACCGATGTAACCGAGTCTCAGTTTCTGCCCGACAGGTCTTTCCATGTCGAGAGATGTTTCCATCGAATCCCCCTGTGAGAATCGCCTCCGAAGGAGAGCTCTGTTTTGATAGTTTAAATATAAGGAGGAGAATCGCCTGTTGCAAGGTCTTTTGAAGAAAAAGGCGGCAAACACCATGCGCGCCTCATGCTGTCACCCGAAGTATAGTGTAGAAAGTATGCCGAAGGTGCTATAAAGCGTTGAGCACCGTCGGGGACAAGATTGAAGATTAGGCTTAAGCTTCAATATTCTCGAGATGGGCAAGGCAATGAAGCGATTGCTACTCACAGTGTTTTATCTACGTGTGATACGGTAAACATTCAACCACTGGAGTTAACCGGAGCGTCTAGACACTGCCCCGGTCCTGTCTTATGTGTGTGCGTCCGGATGGACCGCTCTGAACGGATCTAATTTCACAGGTTTTTTCTGTTATCCATGGAACTTTTGATGGTAAGAGGATCGATATAAACGATATCGCCGCCAACGGGGATGCCGGAAGCGATTCTCGTGATGGTCACGTTGAGAGGTCGCAGAATCTCTCCGATGTAATGGGCTGTGGTATTGCCTTCGATGTTAAGGTTCGTCGCGACAATGACCTCCTTGATGCCCTCCCTGACGATCCTCCCTCCCAGCTCCTTGATCCTGATCTCATCGGGACCTATGCCTTCGATGGGATTGATAACGCCGTGGAGAATATGGTAGCGGAGATGTCCCGGATTGGCCGATTCGATGACCATCATGTGAGAGGGTTCCTCGACGACACAAACGACCGATTTGTCCCTCCGCTCGTCCCTGCATATGACGCAGGGATCGCTCTCGGTAATGTTGAAACAGACACTGCAGAGTAGTATCTTTTCTTTTATATCCGCGAGGCTCCTTGAAAGTTCCGTAATGTAGCTCTCTCTCGCATTGAGGAGAAAAAAAGCCAGCCTCGTTGCTGTTTTACGACCTATTCCCGGTAGCTTTGCGAGATTTTCGATGAGTCGTTCGATGGGTTCAGGATAAAACATTTCACATTCCGAAGGGAAGCTGCATCCCGCCCGTCACCTTCGACATCTCTTCCTGCACCATCTCCTTTGATCTTTCAAGAGCTTCATTAACAGCGGCGAGGATCAGGTCTTCGAGAAGCTCTTTGTCCTTCTCTTCCCATATCTCAGGGGCGATTTTGAGGGACACAATTTCCTGTTTCCCGTTTACCGTACAGGTCACCATGCCACCGCCGGATTGTCCTTCGACGGTCTTATCCTCCAATTCCTCCTGGATTTTCATAAGCCTTTCCTGCATCTTTTTTGCCTGCTGCATAATCTGTCCCAATCCCTTTGGCATATGACCTCCCTTAGACCTTAAATAAAGATTCCGCTTCCTTCACATATTCTTCAAGGATATTCCTTTTTTTCTCCGCGGTATCCTTCATGACGAGAGCCATCTCTTTTCCGAAATACTCTCTCAGCAGTTTTTTGATGTCTTCCAGTTCATTTTTCACGAATGCCGCGTATTTTTTGTCGAGAGAGAGTGAAGCGCTGTCATCTTCAATTATCATTTCCGACGATTCAAATATGCCGCCCACAAAGGGTTTGCTTTTTTTCAGGTACTCAATAAAACCATGAATGTCAGGTTGGTGTGCACTGACAGGCGCCCGCTCCTCTGTGAAGCTTTCTTCTTTCTTCGGTTCTTCGCTTGCTGTTTTCTCTGGTGCCTCATCCTGCGCGGCTTGGGCGGCTGGCGGATGATCGATACGAACACCGGAGATATGGGGGCCAGGGACACGATCACCCTCGCCTGATTTTTCATACCCTTCAAGACTATCGATGATTCTTTCTACATCGCGCAATTTTGATATGTTGTAAAGATTGATATAGATCGTCTCCAGAGAAACTTTCGGAAATAGCCCGCGGAGCAGGTCTTCGGAGGTAAGCAGGTAATGGAGCATGTTCTGTATCTCATAGTATTCGATTCCCTTCAAAAGCCCGTTGATTTTTTGATATTCATTTTCACCCATATAGAAAAAGGAGGGCAGGCCGTCGCAAACCTTGATGATCATCATGTTTCGCAGAAACGAGACAAGCCCCTTGAAAATCTGATTCACGTCATAACCTTCGGTCAATGTTTTCTCGATAATCTCAAGACCCGCTTTCAAATCTTCATCAATGATCGACTGCATGATTCCATATAAAACTTCCCCTTCGACAATGCCGACAATATTGATAACATCCTGAGCAGAAATATGCTGACCGCTGTACGCGATGATCTGTTCGAGAATGGATTCGGCATCGCGGAGGCTGCCGTCGGCTTCTACGGCAATATATTGGAAGATGCCTTCATCGTATCCGACCCCGTCCTCTCTGCAGATATGCTCAAGTTGGGTAACAATCTCCTTTTCGGAAATACGCCGGAAATCAAACCGCTGGCATCGTGACATAATTGTGTAAGGGATTTTCTGGAGTTCTGTGGTGGCCAGGATAAATATGTTGTGACCCGGCGGCTCTTCGAGGGTTTTCAGGAAGGCGTTTCGCGCTTCTGTCGTAAGCATATGAGCTTCATCGAGGATGTAGACCTTGTAGCGCCCTTTCATGGGCAGGTATCGGACGTTTTCACGAAGTTCTTTTATATCGTCGATGCCCCGTGTCGATGCCGCGTCAATCTCGATGACATCGACGAAACTGCCATTGTTGATGGCCACGCAGTTTTCACAGATATCGCAGGGCTCTTCGGTGGGCCCGAGAACGCAGTTCACAGCCTTTGCGAGGATTCGGGCAAGGGACGTCTTGCCCACGCCTCGCGGTCCTGTAAACAGATAGGCATGGGGTATCCTGCCGGATTTGATTGAATTCTTGATTGTTGTCGTGATATGTGGCTGGCCGATGACATCATCAAATTTCTTCGGTCGGAATCTTCTCGCAATAACCGTGTAACTCAAAGGATCATACCTCGTTGGAGGAAAATGCCCTGGGGTCGGGGATCGGAAATCGGAAATCCTTCGTCATACATTGCGTCTCGTGAATCGTAACTGTCAATCGTGCGGTTTTCATTGTACATCAATGAAGACCAGGCTACCTGCGGCACACGGATGAGCTACTACCGCTGCTTCCTTCCGGACCTGACGGGGTTCATAACCTCGACGTTGCGCAGGGCCTGGTTTTCTATTGTCGATACTGGCGGACCCGGGTGCAACCAATTCAAACCGTATCCGAAATGTCAGTTCACATAATCATCCAAGTAAACCAGCAACAGGTATTATACAACACCTTAGCCCATAAGGCAAAGCAATTACACACTTTTAGGTATGTCTTATCAGGCAATATCCAAGGCCTTGAACGTCAGCCGAGAAACGATGAGAAGAGTCTTGTCGATTTGAGCCAAAACCATATGTTTCTGTATGCTCCCTCCCACGGGTCCAACATATGGATCGTGGCATGTTCTCCGTTTCGTGTGGTGGCTCCTATACCACCCTCCTGCATACATCCTTCAGTATCTGTGCCGACTGTTTAAGATCGTTACCTTCAGCTTGATCAAGCTCTGTTTCCACAATACGACTTACGCCCTTTTTGTCGACTACGCAGGGGACACTGAGACAGCACTCGCTCACACCGTATTCGCCGGAAAGCATCACGGAAACGGTCAACGCGCTATGTTCGTCTCTGATTACCGTCTGAACAATCTTTGTCACAGCCAAAGCCACCCCGTAATTCGTTGATCCTTTTGCCTCTATGATGTGATAGGCAGAATTTTTCACTGCTTCGGTGATTCCTGTTTTGTCGAGCGGGGTGCATCCTAAGGCACAGTGTGCGCAGAATAGCTCAAGGGAGGTTCCGGCCATGCGGACTTGGCTCCACAAGAGTACCTCGCTGTCGCCGTGCTCGCCGATGACATAGGCATGAACATTATGGGTATCTATGGTGCAATGTTGACTGAGAAGATAGCGGAACCGGGCTGAATCAAGAACCGTTCCCGATCCGATAACCTGGCGTGGGGGTAATCCTGAGTGTTTAACCACGACATAGGTCATGATATCCACCGGGTTTGTTACCACGATAAGCAGGGCCTCCATAGTATAAGACTTTATGCTGTCGACAATGCTCTTGCATATTTGAGCATTGCGATCAACAAGATCAAGCCTCGTTTCCCCCGGTTTCTGGCGGGCTCCGGCTGTTATGATAATCACGTCAGCTCCTTTGCAATCCGGATAGTCACCGGCATGTATGTTTACCGGTGGGACAAAGAAAAGGCCATGGTTCATATCCATGACCTGGCCCAGAGCCAGCGCATGATTGCTGTCGATTAAAACGATCTCTGTCACAACACCCGTTATCTGCAACGTATACGCAAGCGTTGTTCCCACACTACCCGCACCCACGATGACAACTTTTGGCATGGTCTCACCTCACCGCTTTTTTTTCGCTCCCTCATGCTGACCCATGCGTTATGGAAATGAATCGGTCGCGAAGCAGACGCCGTCCCGTGAACATCTACTCTTCAAAGATCTTCTTGCGGTACTGGACATGGGTTCACGCATGGCGACGTTAGGATCAACCGCTGCATGTCCGAATCGCGCAGAGTACACGACTAAAAGGCCGACGTCGCAGGGGCCTGCAAAAAATCTGGACAATTCCCTACCGTGTACGGCCATAACCACAATATTGATGCTTCCGACACATCTGTCAAGGAGGTTGTCTTGAAAAAGGATCAGTGTATCACTCGTGCCCCTATGGAAGCGCTTGCGTGAGTTGCAGGGCATGCAGCTAACCCGGGACCAACTAAGGGTATCACGAACATTGGTGCGAAAATTCACGCTAAGGAGCGGTGGTACCCTCACCTGCCGGTACCCAGCGATATAGCGTTGGAATGGAAACACCAAGATTTTCAGCTACATCTCTGGGCGGCATGCCTCCAGACAGCAGCTTTTTGGCCGACTCAATCTTGCTGTCGGTCATCTGGCGCTTGCGCCCTCCGCGACGGCCCAGTTTCCTGGCTGTTTCCAGCCCAGCCCGGGTCCGTTCGATGGTGAGTTCCCGCTCCATCTGGGCAAGACTGGCCATCACATGAAAGAAGAATCTTCCCGATGGTGTATCGGTATCTATAGAATCAGTAATACTTCTGAAATGAATGTCTTGTTGGGCCAGGTTACTGATGAGATCCACCAAATGTTTTACACTTCGGCCTAACCGGTCAAGTTTTCACACAACGAGGGTATCCCCTTCGCGGAGCATTTCCATTGTTTCTGTAAGACCAGGACGCTCAGCGCGGCTGCCGCTGATCCTATCCTCAAATACTTTCTGACACCCGGCTTTTGTCAGGGCTTCTCGCTGCAAATCGAGATTTTGATCCTGCGTTGAGACGCGGGCATAGCCGATCAGCATGCTGGTTTCCATACATTTGCTTTTATGTTCATTTATTCGCTTCCCGATTTGCCAATGGTAATATCCGCAGGCGCATCGTTTTGTCATCAATAGACAGCAGTGCGCCAGCTTCTAATTCAGACTCCATCTGATGGAGCGCCCCGACGACTATAGCACCGATCACGGTGGGGCTGACATCTTCCGCCCGAACTTGCACAACACTCGGGGCGACACCTTGAGTGGCTGCCAGGATAGCGCTGAAATCCAGATCATGCGTTACTACCACATACCCGTTTTCTGCCGCCCAAGACACAATTTCGGAATCGTGTGCATTTGATTGACCCACTGTTGACCAGTGCAGGGCTTCGAAGCCGCCCTCTTTCAGGACGGCGATCCATCTTGGTGAGAGATTCATATCGACAAGGAGTTTCATGCGTTGGACAGCAGAACCTCTCGTTCTTCTGCCCGCCATGCTGCATAGCGTATGGCCTGCAATATGTCCTCACGTTCCAGATAGGGGTAATCGGCCAGTATTTCCTCAATAGAATGCCCTGCGCCGATCTGGCCCACGATCATGCCGACGGTAACGCGCATACCGCGGATGCATGCCTTGCCGCCCATCCTATCCGGTTGCTGGGTGATACGATCCAGTGTTGCCATGGCGCCCTCCTTTATTAAAACTCATTGAAATAGTATCCGAATGAGAATATTATTTCAAGAACTAGTTTTGACCAAAATCCACCACCTCTTTCCCCATGACTCATGTTGCTGCTCCGGATGGGCCCGTTTTCTGAAAAACTACCAGAAAAATGGAATCATAGGATGACTCCTTGCCCTCTCTTATGCTATCCAGACATCACAGAACCTCTCTGAAGGCGAATTTTAGACAGGACTCTCCTTTGCCCCCTTAAAGAATGCGATTTCATTGTCAGAGCGGCTTTAATCTTATCCTGAAGGCGCATAGCTAAGCTCCATGATTCTCTGCCGTGCAGAGAGCACTATCTCAAATGAGGGGTGATCACCGGCAAGCCGTATGAGAAGCTGTCGTGATCTTTCCATAATTCTTCCGGGAAGATTGATAAGGTGGAAACGGATGGCCTTCATTCTTTTTGTGACCCAGGAACCCTTGAGGATAAGGTTCTTCATGGCCGTATTCAGGTTATGGGCAAGGACCATGATTAACCACCAGGCCGCATTCTCTCCGAAGTCTCCCGAGGGGAGCTTCCCCCCTGCTAAGTCTTCCTTCATCACGGAATGAGCTTCTTCGGATTTGCCACAGCGCTCATGCTGCCAAGGGATCAGTTTGTCTCCCTCCCAGTCCATATTGGTTACCATCCCGAAGAGCTTGTACTGGGTGCTCTTAACGGTGATGGTCTGAAAGGGAAGCATATTGGGAAGGTTGGGTTGCTTTAACAACTCCCTGATGGCTATATAACGGTAGGGTTCTGTCTTTTTGGTTGTGGCACTTTTATTGGGGACAAAGCAGACCTCCGCATATTCTCCGGAGATACACCCATTTTTATCGGTAAGGGGATGCCACTCTTTCGTTTCATGGACCGCTTTTTTAAACTCCGGAGTGACATCGCAGCCTATGGCGAACTCGATTCTGCCGAAGCGGGGGTGCTTCTTTTCGTCATTACAGTATGTGATTAGATCATGCTGATACCCTGCGGTATCGGAGCGGAGTCTCACCGTTTTTACTCCTTCGGGGAGAAGAGAGAGGGCTCTTTTCAATACCCTCAACTGTTCGTATCCCGCCGGAACATTACCGTCTCTAAACTCTGTATGAAGCATAAGCCCCAGCTCTGCCCAGTAGGTATTTAAGGGCTGGTAAGCTTTGTATCCCTTATACGAGAAGAGGCCTTCTTTTTTCTGTGTGGCAATGAGGGTGGCATCCATATCGAGGGTGGCGCACTGAACGGGATTCTTCGTATAGATCGCCCTCACGAGATCGCCCTGGACCCGCTCAAGGGCAGAGAGCATTTCAGTCAGGGGAGGGATCACCGCCTTGCCCTCGGTGCGAACATAGTCTTCGTGGAAAGCAGAAAGATACCGGAAGACCGCTGAGGCCGAGGGAACTGACCGGTGCTTTTCCTTACGCCATCGTCTCTGTGTCTGTCGTCGTTCCTTCCTGGGAAGACCCTTAAGTTCAATCCGTTGGAGTATGCGGCAGAATCCTTCATCGGCTTCGAGGATACGAAGGTCATCGACACATTCTCCACCGGCGAGGTTTAAAAGGATAAGGGAGAGAATGATTTGTTCATCTGTCCATCCCTGCACCTTTGTATGCAGGTGTGACGAGATGCTTTCTCCCAGGTTCAGAACAGAGGCCAGGTCCAGGTAGACGGGAAGGCCAGCAAGAGAGGTCATGCCGCTTGCACTTTTTTCTTTTTCATACTTGTAAGGAAGGAGTCCTTGTGCCATAATTGATTCACCTCGTTGGTGATAGATTTGTTTTCGCTAATCTATTCTATCACGCCTGTTCATCAGGGCCAACGAGGTTTTTCATTATTTTTGATGGTGGATCATGGTTGAGAACTATAACACCTTGATTTACCGTAACACCAATTTGAGTAATTGCAGCTTCTCATAAACGGAGGTTATCGAGAGCAAAATGTTGCACCATACACGTGACCAACTCGTAATCACCGCTAAGTTTAAACGTGTCTGTCCAAGAGGTTAATACCCTATCTTCTTTTTCCAGTCAGGTTCAAACTGCTCGTCAAAATAATTCTCCAGCTTCTTAACGAGACGCTTCCATCCCGGCTCGTATTCGTTGATCAGAACATCTTCGAGAAAGGGCACTATTTCACCCAGTTTGTCTTTGGGGAGATAGGCCCTCGCCCTCATATCATGGGCCCGCTTCAGTGCATCGGAATTGAGTGCGTGCGCAGTAAGCATTACAACCCTCATGTTTCTTTTTACTGCCATTTCAAGAAGATCAAAGCCTCTCACACCCATAATGTCAAGGATCACAATGTCGTAGGTCCCAGACTGAAGTTTACCGGCGGCTTCAGCATATGTTGTTGCTTGGTCGAACCGGCAGGTTGCGCAGGCATCTTCTATTTCTTTCCGGACAACATAGAGCACATCTGGCTCGTCATCTACCGCTAATATTGTCTTTCCGTCAAGAAAAGATTTTTTCATTGATATCCTCCTTTTCGCTTAACTTGGCCCTAATAAGATATTCGGCAGAAATGTTGCGATAGCTGGAAAACACATCAGAATCACAGCCGAGACGCATAGCGCTATCAGAAAGGGCCATATCCCCCGAAAAACGGTTGCCAGGGGGATCTTGGAAATGCCCGCCACAACGTAGCTGTTCATTCCCACGGGTGGTGTGATAACCCCCATCATAACGACGAGAACAATAATAACTCCAAACCAGATGGGATCGAAGCCAAGCTGCATAACGACGGGATAAAAGATCGGGATAGTGAGAATAATGAGCGCCAGGGCATCCAATACACAGCCGCCGCAAAGGTATATGAACAGTATCATACCCATTATCACGCTGTGAGGGAGCGCCAAGGCTCCAACGCTTGCGGCAACCTTGAATGGTAGTGTTGTTACCGCGAGGAAATGACCGAAAATAGTCGCTCCGGCAACTATAACCATGATCATACAGGAAGATACAAGGGTTTCAAGGATGGATTTACCCACTTCCTTAAGCGTTATCGACCTCGTAATCATCGTGAGGAGAAGCGTTGCAAATGCACCGATGGCACCTCCTTCTGTGGGGGTGAAAACGCCTTCCATCATTCCTCCCATGACAATAATGAAGAGGATGACAATCTCGCATGCCCCGGGTAGCGACTTGAAACGTTCTTTCCATGTAGACTTTTCGCCCTTTGGGCCCAGGAGGGGATCTTTCAAGCACCAGATAAGTATAGTCAATAGAAATAAGGCGCAGATCATGATACCGGGAAGCACGCCGGATATGAAGAGCCTTCCGATGGATAGCTGTGTGAATATACCGTACACTATGAATATTACACTCGGAGGTATCATGATGCCAAGCCCTCCGGCTGATGCGATAGATCCGCCTATAAGTTTGTCGCTGTACTTGTACCGCCTCATTTCAGGGACGGATACACTGGCGAACGTAGCAGCTGTGGCGGTGGTGGAACCGCATATAGCACCAAAGCCGGTGCATCCTATAACCGTTGCCATTGCAAGTCCGCCCGGTATATGACCTATGAAACGATATGCTGCAACATATAACTTCCTTCCTATCCCCGAGTTTGCTGCGAGCTGCCCCATAAGTATGAATAGAGGAATGACTGTCAGACTATAGGATGAAAATACACTGAAAATGTCTTTGGCAACGAGGTTTGCGCCAGCCTGGAACGATGTTAGATAGCAGAACCCTAAAAAACCTACTATTGCCATGGAAAATCCGATTTCGAGACCCATAAAAAAGAGCACAAACATGATCAAAAAACCTATGGCACCAACTAATACGGGATTCATGCTTTCCTCCTTATAAGAATGATAACATCGACCAGCTGGGTGAATACCTGGAGAAAGCAGCATACGCCGATCCCGAAAACTATAGGGTAAAAGGGCATGTGTAAGGTAGGGGAGGTTTCCCCGGATCTGTAGAGGTCACTTCCCATGATGAATAGGTTATATGCTATGAAGACGAACAGAAATATGCCCAATAAACGCGTAATGACGAGTAGTACGTTATTAACTTTGCCGGATAGGTGGATGGTGATGAAGTCAACGGTGATATGGCTTTTTACCGATGTTGTGTAAGGTATACAGAAGCCTAATACCACTACCGCTGAAAAACCCACGAGTTCGTATGTCCCTATTATCGGATGGCCAAATAGCCTCAGGATGACGTCGGCCGCCGTAATCAGCATCATGAACATCAGTGCGAATCCTCCGATAACGTATATGTAGCGGTTAACCTTTTTGCATTTTTCGAATAAGTCCATGGTTCCTCCTCTTCCGCCTAATTTTGTATTTCAATGCGCACACATCACAAGTGAAGTCGAGCACAGGCTCAGTTTGCAAACCAGATTTTTTCGTACATAGGCACTGTTCACGAAATCAGCCAATGAGGCGAGAGAACACGACGGAGCTTCCCGCATCCGTATGGCTGTGATTAGATAGATGCGTTTCGTGTATACCGCCTATAGCCTATTCTCCTCCCTTCCCATGTATTTCTTTTAGCTATTGCATTATGTGCTCAAAAACCTGCACCCTGTGGCCCATGACCCATAACCTGATGTTTATGATGATCCGCTGTTCTTTTTCTGAATCCCGCAGAAACCGTCGATGAGAATATCAAAAACCATCTGCGAGAGATGTTCGGGGCTTACACGGCTTTTGGGGTTATACCAGGAATAGATCGAATTACACATGCCGAGAAGGATAAATGTCATGGCCGTTATCTCGCTTCTTTTCACAGAGGGGCCAAAATAATCGGAGAGCACTTCGGCGGTAATCCGGATGTATTCACTTTCTTTGGCAATAACCTTTTTAAAGGACTTTGGCGGAAGGTTTTGCGCTTCATGGAAAAGCGTTTTCGCCTCAGCCATGTATTTCGGAAATATTGCGACATGACGGAAGACGAGCCTTTTCACCTTTTCCAGCCCGTTGTCCATTGCATCAAGTTCTTCCTGCAGATCCTTGAGCACAATATCCATGAAATTATCCAGAATATAGTAGAGCAATTCGGTCTTGCTCGAAAAGTAATGATATATGCCGCCCTTGCTCAGTCTCGCCTGAGAGGCAATATCGTCCATGGTCGTTTCAGCAAAACCTTTTCTACTGAAGAGTTTCGCCCCAATCTTCACAATACCGCTCATTCTCTTGGTCAGGCGTGCACTATTACCTTTCATGGGATTGCCTCTACTATAACCGGTTTCTTTATACAAAATTCTTCTGTTATGAGAAGAGACAGGGCTCCCTGCCCTGTCTCTTCTCATACGAACGCTGTCCAGAACGCTTCACCGCGCCTCTGCTCTACACTGACTTCTTGCCCTCCTGGAATGCCCGAATGTTCAGTTCAAGAATCTTTTTCGGAAGCAGATCAGTCAGTGCGCTAATCCACATTTCATCCGTTATTTCAGGAAAAAAATTGGAGAAGGCGCCGACAAGCACCACGTTGGCCGCCTGCGCATTTCCTAGCTTCAGCGCTATCTCCTGCCCTTTGATCAGGTGCATATTACCGTTAAAATGTTTCTTGAACCTCGCAGGTATATCATCAGGATACTTCGCCTGGCCGAGATTGACTGCGGGAGGTAATATCTTCTGGTCATTGATTACAATCTTTGCGTTCTCTTTGCAGTAGTTGATATACCTGAGTGCCTCCAGCAATTCAAACGCAAGGAGATAATCCACGTCTCCGTACTTGATCAGCGGTGAATACACCTTCTTGCCGAATCTGAAATGCGTTGTAACATCTCCACCTCTCTGGGCCATCCCGTGGACTTCGCTCTTCTTTACGTCATAACCAGCTTCCACAAAGACATGGGCAAGGATGTTGCTGGCAAGAATAGCGCCCTGTCCGCCAACACCGGAGAGCAATATATTGGTCACATTATTATTTTCCATCATCCACCTCCTCAAGCCTGTCCTGGAAGAATAGCTTCGAACTTGCATATCTGCGCGCAGAGACCGCACCCGGGGCACTGCAGTCTGTTGATCGATACCGTTCCTTTTCTCGTATTACCGTCTTTCGTCGCACCTTTCTCTTCAATCCAGCTGATCGCAGGACATCCGATTTCCAGACACGCCTTGCAACCTCTGCATGTGTCTTTGTCAATCACATAATAAGGAAATTCGAACTTTCTCTTTTCCCTCCTGTGAAGCATGCAGGGCCCATTCTGAGTAATGATAACTGAGGCTTCGTTCCGGTTTAATTCTTCTTTTATCGTCTCCATGGTTTCTTTTACGTTGTAAGGGTCGACCTTGCGCACGTTTTTCACGCCGAGAGAGCGGACGAGCTGTTCATAATCCACCATGTTGGCAGACTCACCCCTTAAGGTATAGCCTGTGCCGGCGTGTTCCTGGAGGCCTGTCATACCGGTAGTTCTGTTGTCCGCGATAATGGTCGTCGAGTAGCCCTTGTTGTAGACCGTGTCCATTACCGGCCCAATCCCACCATGGAGGAATGTGGAATCACCGATGACGGCGCATATCTTTCCCAGGCCCTCCTGACCAAGAGCCTTTCCGGCTCCGTAAGCTTCACCGACACTCGCGCCCATACAGATGCAGGTATGGAGCGCTTGCAGAGGAGGGCCGGAAGCCAGCGTGTAGCACCCGATGTCGCCGAAGACAAAGGTTCCAAGCTTCTTCAAGGAATAAAAGAGCGCTCTGTGAGAACAGCCGGGACAAAGGTTCGGAGGTCTTTTCGGAAGATCATCCATGTTCACTCTTATTTTAGGCGCCTTATAGGCCTTGCCCTTGAGGGAACGCTCGACGATCTCCGGAGAAAGTTCGTACATGTTGGGGATAAGATCCTTGCCGTGAAAAACCTTGTAACCAAGGGCCTTGATCTCTGTCTCAAGGAATGGATCAAGTTCTTCCACGATGATCACTTTCTTCACTTTTTTGTAGAATTTAGCGATCAATTTTTTCGGAAGCGGCCATACCATGCCAAGCTTCAGATAGGAATAATTCGGGAAGACTTCTTTCGTGTACGTATACGCGGCACCCGCAGAGATCACGCCTATGCGTGGATCATTTATTTCCATCACGTTATAGGGAAACTCATCTGCGTAAGTCTCAAGACTCCTCATCCGCTCTTCAACGATTTTGCGCCGGATACGTACATAGGCGGGAACCATGACATATTTCGCTGCCTGTTTTGGGTCAAGACCAAGGGCCACAGGAGCCTTTTGCCTCTCTCCCAGTTCTACCAGAGAGTCGGAATGGGACACCCTCGTCTCACCTTTCAAAAGCACAGGGGTATCGAACTTTTCGCTGATCTCGAAGGCGATCTTCGTAAAGTCCTTGCATTCCTGAGCGTCACTCGGTTCGATCATGGGCACCTTTGCGAACCGCGCCCAGTTCCGGCTATCCTGCTCATTCTGCGAACTGTGGACATTGGGGTCATCGGCAACGACAATGACAAAACCCCCCTTGATACCCGTGTAGGCAAGTGTCATGAAGGGGTCCGAAGCGACATTGAGTCCCACGTGTTTCATACAGGCCATAGCTCTTGCGCCTGCTATCGCCGCGCCGGAAGCCACTTCCACGGCAACCTTCTCATTTGGACACCATTGCGCGGTAATCTCCTTGTACTGTGCGATCTCCGCCAGTATTTCGCTGCTCGGTGTTCCCGGATAAGCGCAGGCAACGGTAACGCCGGCCTCCCAGGCACCTCTCGCGATTGCTTCGTTTCCCTGCAGTATTTTTTTCATGTGTGCTCCTCCTGATCGACAATCTTTTCTCAGCCTTGGAACTGAGGGTGCGCTCCACCGGAACACACCCCCGTTGTTGTTACTTCTGATTTACTTTGAGATAATCAAGGCAAAACTTCAACGCCTCGTCTCCCGGCAATCCTTTCGCCTTCGCGTTGTTTGCGTATTGATCGAGCAGAGGTCTTACCTTTTCTGCCCACCGGGCATCCTCCTCTTTGGAAAGGTAGATAAGCTTGATCCCTTTCTGTTTTGCAAATTCAGCACCGTCCTTATCGATCTTGTCCCATAAGGCAGCCTGTTTTTCGGTCCATTCTTTGCTTACATCTTCGAAGATCTTCTGAATATCCGGCGGGAGCGCAGCCCATTTGGCCTTGTTCATGACGATAAACATGGCGGTTGTGTAAGCGGCGCTGTAGTCGTAGGTCGTGTAGCTGACAACCTCACCCCACTTCCAACCCTGCAGTGCTTCATCGGGGGATAGCGAACCGTCGACAACACCGGTACGCAGGGCATCGTAAGTCTCAGGCATGGTGGCTCCGACCGGAGTAGCCCCCAGGGCCCTTACGATCTTCTCCGCAAGGCCCGTTGCCCGTATCTTCATGCCCTTCAGGTCTTCAAGCTTATTCACCGGTTTCTTCGTGTGAAGTATGCCGGGACCGTGGGCATGGAGCATAAGAACCTTCGTGTCATCGAGTTCTTTGGGTTTGAATTTTGCATAGAAGGCATTTACGAGGTGTGTCGCCTGAGTGCCGCTCTTATATCCCACAGGAAGATCGATGACCTCCATAAGAGGGAACTTTCCTGCGGTATAGGAGAAACAGCTGTAACCGATATCTGCGATCCCCTTGACAACGCCGTCATATGTTTGGTCTGCCGGGGTAAGGGTACCTCCGGGGAAATAGTTTATCTTCACTCTGCCGTTGGTCCTCTTTTCAATCTCCCTGCACCACTGCTCTGCAAGTTTGCTATTCTCGTGCTGCGGTGGGAAGAAGTTCGAATAGTTCAGGGTAATGACTTTCTCCTGTGCCAAAGAAACCGCAGGAAATACCGCGAAACAGAAAGACAGAACAAGGGCCGTCAAAACAATCCGTACCATAAAATCTCTTTTCATAAAACCCTCCTTGTATTTTGTTTCACACGCTGGAGCATACAATAGACTCCTGTAATAGTATCACAATCCTTCATGTTTTTGCCATCCATTCCCTCTTGTTCAGAACATCGTTTCTGTGTGCTCGTGTGGCCGGCGTCACCTCCCTCATTATTGGACTTAACCCATGGGCATCAAAAGGCCGGGAAGCCACGAAGTGATAAGGATTGCAAACCATATTACGACAGCCCACTGAGTCCAACAATTCTATGTCTCCCCACAATGGAAGGGCCGAAAAGTCTGAGGATCACATAGGCTACCGTGAGGAGCAATAAATATCAGCGCCACTCTCCCGATGACTTGCACCAGCTTGCTCAATTTCTTTATGATTCCCAGATTTCCATAGAACCTCTTACACAGTTTTGGTACTCGATCACTTCTTCCTATACATGGTCTTTCCACATACCGTATTTTTCTCTCAGCATCCTATGAAGGATCTTTCCGGCACCCGAACGAGGCATCTCGTCATCTTTGATAAAGATAATATTCTTGGGCACCTTAAAACCTGCGATTTTACCTTTGCAGTGGCTGGATATTTCTTCCGCCGTGGCTGTCTGTCCTTCGTGGAGCACGACGACTGCCGTTACCTGCTCGCCCCACTTCTCATGAGGCACACCGATAACCGCTACATCCTTCACCTTGGGGTAGCTACCCACGCAGTTCTCAACCTCGGAGGGGAAGATGTTCTCGCCACCGGAGATGATCATGTTGGCCTTTCTGTCAACGAGGTACACATATCCCTCTTCGTCTTTATATCCCATGTCTCCCGCGCTGAAGTATTCGCCTTTCATGGCAGCGGCGGTCTTCTCAGGGTCTTTCCAGTATGCCTCAAAGACCATGGAACTTCTCGAATAGAGTTCACCGACCACATTCGGTGTGGTGATGAGATGCCCTTCCTCGTCATAGAATCGTATCAGGTCTGTGCCGATGACTTCGCGCCCGCAGGACCCAAGCTTGGTGAGCTGTTCATTGGGCTTGAGCACCGTCACGATACCAGCTTCTGTGGACCCGTAGGCTTCATAGAGTTCCGAGTTGGGGAACATCTTGAGGACGCCAAGCTTGGTGTCTCGTCTCGCCGGGGCAGAGGATATGAGGAGCTTCTTGACGGAGGTGAGGTCGTATTTCTTCTTGATCTCGTCGGGGAGCGCGAGCATCATGATGTAGTGGGTGGGGACGAGGGAGGTAAAGGTGATCTTCAGGTCCTGGAAGGTCTTAAGAAGATTCTCGGCGTTGAAGCTCACCATGTTGTAGGGTGCGACGCACCCGCCGACCCAGGTGACGACAAAGGAGTAGAAGAGTGAGTTCACATGGCAGCAGGGCATGACGAGGAGGTTGCAGTCGTCGAAAGTGAACTGGTGATCGTAGATCATAATGAAATACTGGGCGAAGAGGTTGGCATGGCTTTTCATGACCCCCTTGGGTTTGCCGGTGGTGCCTCCGGTGTACATGATGACCCAGATGTCATCGGCATCGACGGTCACGGGGGGTTCTTCGGGGCTTGCGTGAGCCAGGGCCTCTTCGTAGGGGATGAAGTCGGGATAGGTCTCGGTGCCCACGGCAAAGGAGATATAGTGCTTGACGGTGGGGATGTTCTTCCTCATGGCGTTCACCTGGGTAATCCAGGGGAACTCCTTGCCGTCAGAGGGGTCCTTGCCGCCCTGGACGATGAAGACCTTGCACTCGCTGTGGTTGATGTTGTATTCCATCTCCAAAGGGGAGAGACGGAACATGAGGGGGACACAGATGAAGCCCCCCTTGGCCGCAGCGGCATAGATCTCCATCCATTCGACGCAGTTATAGGCGAGGACCGCGAAACGGTCGCCCTTCTGCATGCCGAGGGAGGTTAACGCATTGGCGAGTCTGCAGGAACGGTCGTTCCACTCTTTGAAGGTATGGGATTTATAGAGGTCCTTGATACCTATCTTGTCCGGCCATTTGAAGGCGTTGACCCGTACAATATCTTTCGCTGTCATCCAGTGACCGTTCTTCATAATAATCCTCCTTAAAGGTTTTTCTATTCTACCAGCTCCAAAAGGTGGTAGACCTTCTGGGGCATCTTGTTCTGGAGCACGTTATCGACGAGGTTGATCATGCAGCCGGGGCAGGCGGTGACCACGATGTCGGCCTTGGTTGCCTTGATCCCGTCCATCTTCTTGGACGCGATCTTCTTCGAGAGGTCGTAGTGGTAGACACTGAAGGAGCCGCCCATGCCGCAGCACATGTCCGCGTTGGGCATCTCCACGTAGGTGAGGCCCTTTAAGGCTTTGAGGATGGCACGGGGCTCATCCTTGATGTTCTGGTAGCGGATGAGGTGGCAGGGATCGTGCCAGGTGGCTACCTTCCCCTCGAACTCCTTCTTCAGGGTAAAGGATTCCGGGGGAATTTTCAAGACATTGATCAAGAATTCGGTTGAGTCCTTGATCTTGGCGGCGAATGCCTCGTAGCGCTTCTTCGTATCCTCCGTGTCGGGGAGGTACTTCTGGTAGTCCTTGAGGGTAGATGAGCAGGTGCCGCAGGCGGTCACGATATAGTCCACATCAAAGAAGGCCTCGATGTTCTTCTCTGCCAGCATCCTGCCGGTTTCGAAGTCACCCGAGAAGTAGATGGCGGCGCCGCAGCAGTTCTGGGCATCGGGGACAACCACTTCAACGTTGTGTTTGACCAAGAAATCGATGAGCTTGAGTCCCAGGTCGGGATAGATGAAGTCCGTGGCGCAGCCCATGAAGAAGCCCACCTTCATGACGGGGGTCCCCTGTGGCTTGTAGCGGGGCTTCACCTGATCACGCAGGAAGGTCTTTGCGAGTGTGGGGATGTTTCTCTTGTGGCCCAACGCCTTTAGGAAGTCGGGGAGGTGGCGGATATTACCCTCAGTCCTGGGGAGGAGCCACTGGAAGGTTTGAGCGAGTTTGACCATGCGAGAGAAGGTCTTCCGGTTCGCCATGACCCTGCGGAAGAGGACGTTCTTCATGAAGCCCAAGCCCTTGTCCTTCACCATCTGGGCCCGGGCGGCAACCACCACGCGGTCGATCTGGGTCTTGGAGGGGCAGTTTGCCACACAGCGTTTGCAGAGAAGACACTTGCTGATGATCTCTCCCAATTGGGGGGTAAACTCCTGGTTGCCGGCCAACACCTGTTTCACGAGGTAGTTCTTGCCGCGGGCAACCGCTGTCTCGGTCTTCTCTTCCTGGTACACAGGACAGAAGAAACTGCAGAAACCGCACTTCATGCACTGGTCCGCGTAGGAAGAGATTTTGGTAAGTTCTTTTAAGTCCTTCATGGGCGCTCCCCTCTAGTCCCAGATCTTGCCGGGGTTCATGATGTTCGCCGGATCAAGGAGGTGCTTGATGTTCTTCATCATATCGACGACAACGGGTTCGGTGACCTTGTTGAAGAACTTCTGCTTCTCGAGGCCGATGCCGTGTTCTCCGGAGAGGACACCGCCTAATGCAACGGCGGCTTCGATGATCTCATCGACTGCCTTGACGGCACGGTCGTAATGTTCCTTGTTCTTCATGTCGGTCAAAACCGATGGGTGGAGGTTGCCGTCCCCGGCATGACCTAAAACGCAGTTCTCCACATTGTACTTCTTGCCGATCTCTTTCACCTTCCTGATGAGCGCCGGGATGTTGCCTCTCGGGACGGTGACATCTTCGGAGAGGACCGTGGGGGACTTGCCGAAGGTGGCGGCAAAGCCTGCCTTGCGCGCCATCCAGTACTTGTCGGCCTCGGCCTGGTCCTTCGCGATACGGACATCGACGGCACCGTATTTCTTCACGATCTCGGCGATGTTCTCGATCTCCTTCTCCACGGCTTCGGGGATGCCGTCACACTCGAAGAGCAGAACCGCGTCGGCATCGGTGGGGAGGCCCATGGGCATCATCTCTTCGATGCGCCGGATGATCCAGTTGTCGAGGAGCTCTATCTTGCCGGGGATGACGCCCTTCTCCAAGACCCGGTAGACGCTCTCTCCTGCCACTGCCACATCGGCATAGACTGCCATCAAGGTCTTTTTGGCAGGGGGCAGGGGGAGAAGTTTTAGCTCCGCTCTGGTGATGACACCCAGGGTCCCTTCGGAGCTGATGAAGATGTGGAGAAGATCGTAGCCCACGACGTTCTTTAAGGTACGGCCTCCGAGGTGGACGATCTCACCGGTCGGGAGCACGACCTCGATACCCAGGATATACTGCTTGGTGACCCCATACTTGACACAGGCGGGGCCGCCGCCGTTCTCTGCGATGATGCCCCCCATGGTAGCCCCTAAGAAGCTCTGGGGGTCGGGAGGGAAGAAGAGGCCCTCTTTTACAAGCTGGATGGTTAAGTCCTGGAGGACGACCCCGGGTTCCACCGTAGCTGTCAGGTTCTCTTTGTCTATCTTCAAGATCCTGTTCATCTTCGTGGTACAGAGGACAATGCCTCCCTGAATGGGGATGGAACCACCACTGACGTTCGTGCCTCCCCCTCTCGGGGTGACGGGTATCTTCTCCCGATTGGCGATCTTTAGGATCTTGGAGACCTCTTGGGCGGTTGTGGGAAAGATGACGACATCGGGCTCATGGATCCAGTTTGTGGTCCCATCGTAGGAATAGGCCTTTAAGGACTCCGGTGAGGTGAGGATGTTGTCCTTGCTGACGATTGTTGCGAGTTCTGATAGTACGGATTGGTTGAGCATCTAGGACCCCCAGTTTTTTAATGTCTGATAAGCTTCTTGTGCCTCGCTCTGCAGGGCATGGAAATACATCATCTTCGGGTAGCATCTTTCGATATGGAAAGAATCAGAGCGCCTTTTCTTATTCTTCATTGTCCCTTGGCATACTTTTCCCGTAACTTCGGTTTCTCTATCTTGCCGGTCGGATTCCTTGGCACCTTGTCAAAAACAATACGGTACGGTCGTTTGTAACGGGGTAAGTTCTGATCGCAGTATGCGCGAATTTCCTCCTCTGTCAGTGTCTCGCCTTCCAACGGAGTGATGACCGCACAGGCCACTTCCACTAAACGTTCATGGGGGACTCCAATAACTGCCACATCGTGGACTTTCGGATGTTTTAGAATAACTTCTTCCACCTCCACCGGATAGATATTTTCTCCTCCGCTGATGATGAGGTCCTTCTTTCTATCAACAAGGTAGATGAACCCCTCTTCGTCAACCCTGCCCAGATCGCCCGTGTGCAGCCAGCCGTCCCGAATGATCGTAGCGGTCAATTCGGGATTCTTGTAATACCCCTTCATAACACCGGAGCCTCTCACAACAACTTCCCCCACTTCTCCCTGTCTTACATCCTCCCCTTTGTCGTCCATGATCTTGGCGTCCCACATAAGACCCGGTTTTCCGATAGCACCGACCTTTCTCTCGTTCTCCATGCCCAGATGGATACATCCCGGTCCCATGGTCTCGCTCAATCCGAAATTCGTATCGTACTCCATCCGGGGAAAATAGGCCTTCAGCCGTTTGACCAGGCTCGGGGGGATGGGCTGTGCCCCCATGTGGGTTAGGCGCCAGGAACTCAGGTCGTAGTCCTTAATTTTTATTTCCCCTTTGTCAAAGGCCTCCAGAAGGTCTATGGCCCAGGGCACAAGCAAAAATGCCACTGATATACCTTCCTTGGCTACGGTTTCGACAATAAACCGGGGGCTTATCTGTTCCGTAAGGAGCACACTGCATCCGCCCGCCGCCATCACGCCAAGCATGTGCCCGATAGCCACATGGTACATCGGCGGCATCATGAGAAAACGGTCAGCGTGCACCAGGTTATGGTTCGTCGCTTCCGTGGCGGCGGTGCACATGATGTTTTTTTGTTGAATCAATACCGGCTTCGGAGTTCCCGTGGTGCCGGATGTAAAATAGAGGGCGCACTCGTCTTCATCTTCCAAGGGTATTTTCACCGGAGACGGGGAACCGCTTTTAACAAGGTCCTCCATGACCTCCATGTTTTCCGCACCTTTCCCGCCGATGCAGGTATAGAACTTTACATAGGGCAATTCAGCACGAAGCTTCTTTATTCGTTCTGTATATTCCTCATCAAAAATGAAACCAACGGGTTCGGCGGTTCTCGCGCAAAACCGTATATCATCGTCCGTAAATCGGAAGTTAAGGGGAGTAGCCCATGCGCCTGTCTTGAGGATTGCGAAATATACTTCAAGCCATTTTGTCGAGTTCTTGCCTAAAAGAAAAAGTTTATCCCCCCTCTGAACCCCCTTATGGAGAAGCCTTTCGGCAAGTCTGTTCGTCCTCTCTTCAAAATCTGCCCAGCGAATCTGTTCCCTCACGCCTGAGACAGGTTTTACCTCAACAAACGCCGGATCATTGGGGTACAAACGGGCCTGTTTCGCTATAACGTCAACAATGTTCATTTCATGCCTCCTGATGAATCATGAACCGGACAATGAGCGGCTGCTCCTCAGTTTTGTTGATCACTAAATTGTTCTCTTCGTTTGTATTTCAATGTATTCGAAACATAAGCAATTACCATATCTTATAACAACCCCACCAGTCGGTTTGTATCCGACTCCTTAGATTGTAGCTTACGTCCCTTTGGCTGTCAAGAAGATTTTGAAAATATTTTTTTATGCTACCAAGGGAGAGTGGAACGATCCGGGTACTGGGCTGAATTTAATGGGTTTTATCTCTCAATAGACCTTGCCCTAGTGAGGCCACTATGCAAAATTGAGTATTGTAACAAGCCTCCCTCATAATGCATTGCTGACATGGTTTTCTATTGAGGCTATTATTCAACAAACATCATTTTAATTCTTTGGATCATCTGCTAGTTGCGTGAGCATGGATTCATCGGTGAGAAGAATCATCAGTTGCACGAAATGGCAAAAGAGAAAAACAGCAAATCGGCGGTCGTATCAGGTTATTCAACTGACTGACTGGTCCCTGATATCAAGAAAACCAAGACAACCAATCTCTAAGGCTTAACATGCTCAATCCGGTTTTGAATTTTACGTGAGGCCGGTTTTGATTCTTACGTGACAATTGTCACTTTTTTCTTGACAACGGACACGTGTGGGCGTAATTTATGGTTCCTGGGATACAAAAGCAATTTCTGTCTACAGAAACATGGAGGATGAGCACGTGAAATCTTCCAGCAAAAAACAGAAAGACAACTATTCTCAACTCGTACCTGCCGTCGAGCAGGCAACAAAAATCCTCAGGTTCCTTTCCTCTTCTCCCGCCTTTAAGACAAACCTGAAAGATATCTGCAGGAATGTAGGCATCCACAACAGTAAGGGTTATGCCATTCTCAATACCCTGCAAAGAGCCGGTTATGTGCTAAGAGATGGCAATACCAAGCTGTATTCCTTGGGTTTTGGCCTCATCTCGCTGGGACAAAAAACCCTTGAAGGTGTTCATTATAAGGAGATTGCAAAACCTTTTCTCAAAGAACTCGCAAAAGAAACACATTGTACTTCCCTGTTCGGACTCATTGCAGCAGACCAGCTTGTCATCGTTGGACGGGAAGATTCAGACCATGATGTGGGCGTCACCCTCCGCCTGGGCCGTACCAATCCGCTTACCCATTCTGCTGCGGGCAAGGCCATTGTGGCTTTCCTACCCGAAAATGAGCGCAGGGATATTCTCGCATCAAAGGACCTCTTTTTTCACGGGGAACCGCAGAACCTTAACCGTGAGAAACTTGCTCGGGAGCTCAAGGAGTGCAGGCACAGGGGATACGCAGAAGCGTTAGGAACAGTGAGTCCTTTAATCATGATACTTGCCTCGCCTGTGCTCGGACCGAAAGCCTATCCGTTGGGTGCTCTCTTTATCATTGGTGTCTTTCCGAAGACCGTTGCTCCCTCCTATGGCGAAAGAGTTGCAGAGGCTGCAAGGAAACTTTCGGTAATACTGGGTCTGGATGCCTCCTGGCCTTCCGTAGAGGCAATAGAACGTGCTGCAAAGGTACATGGCCGGAAATTGTAAATAGGAGGGGATGCCCTTTGTCAGTCATTAACCGTAATGTGCCTGGACTTAAACGAAATACGCAGAAGATACCCAAAACAGCACAAAACAACATAACGAAAATAAGGAGGTGATAGCGGCGCCATAAAGACTGGCAGAAAAGGGTTTTACTGTTGCCTTAGCTTTTAAATTTGTTTATCTCAAAGGAGGAATCATCATGAAAATGAGACGTACTCTTGGTATCGGCATTATCGCAACCCTTCTTTTGGTAGTTTGTTTCCTCTCGTTCGGTGTCGGCTGCTCCACTGGTATCGCAACCGGGAGTCTATAGCGGATACTCCCAGGCGATTTATGACGGATGGGTCCGTTCTTCCCAGTATGTGACGGTACGGGACGGTACAAACATCGCAATTGACATCTATCGTCCCACATTAAAGGGTGTGGTGGCGACTACACGCTATCCTGTCATCTTTCAACAGACCCAGTATCGCCGGGCTACCTACGTGAAGGGTGCAGTCATGCCGTATGGGACAAATCCCACTTATATAAGTTTCCTGACACAGTATGGTTATGTTCTCGCCGTGGCGGATGCCAGGGGCATAGGTGCCTCCTACGGGCAACGCCGGGGACCATGGTCCCGGGAAGAGGCCTATGATACCTACGATCTCATAGAGTGGTTGGCAGGGCAGCCCTGGAGTGATGGAAACATTGGCATGTGGGGTCTTTCCTATATGGGCGGAACCCAGGTGATGGCCGCAAGCACCATGCCGCCACATCTCAAGGCTATCTTCCCCGCACAGACCCCATTCGATAATTATGACGAACTCTATACGATTATCCCGCCGAACGGGCCCTTCGGTGAGCTTTCGAACGCGACGCTTGACCTGGCCACGGTCCCTGTGGACGCAGACACGGTCATTAATAGCTATGGTTATCCATCAATGCTGTATGCGGCTGTTCAGCAGCACATACCCTATTATAATACCATCCAAGCGGAGGCCTTAAGTCTCGGTCAAACGTTAGGGCCCTATAGCTCGGTAGGACCTGCCCCGTACCGCGACAGCTACGCCCCCCTGGCTCACAGCGAGTATTTCTACGAGTGCAGCGCAAGTAACTACCTCGACGAAATCAGACACTCCAGCGTTGCCGTCTACAATATGGGGTATTGGAACAACTGGTTAAGAAGGGGCAGCGTCTCAGCCTTCGAGAATTTCAAGAACCCGAGCAAGCTCATCATGACGGCAACTTCGTCAACGCCTTCCTTCAGCTTCGTCACCGAGCATCTCCGCTTTTTCGATCACTGGCTGAAGGGTATTAACAACGGGATCATGGCAGAACCACCCATCTATTACAACACCCTCACTGATGGTGTCGAGGGTCAGGGCTGGCACTTCGCCTGGAAGTGGCCACTGCCCAATCAGAAACCAACCAAATACTTCCTGCAGGTTGGACCTTCGGGAAGCGCCCCGGGTTCTGTCAACGATGGAACCTTAACCCTGACAGCCCCCGCGGGGACAAATGCGAAGGACGTCTACACTGTCTTCTACGGTATTACTCCCTTAAATCAGGATGCGAAGGGGCTCACCTACACCACGGAACCCCTGAGTGCGGACATGGAGATAACGGGCCATCCGGTGGTTCATCTCTGGGTCTCATCGACCCAAACAGACGGCGATTTCGTGGCTTCGCTTGAAGAGGTTAACGCAGGTGGTACGTCTACTGTGGTTGCAAGCGGCTCAATCAGGGCATCGCTTAGGAAAATTGCTAACCCGCCATACAGCTATATGGGACTTCCCTGGCGCCGGGCTCTTGAGGCCGACGTGCAAGAGCTTACCCCCGGCACACCGGTGGAGCTGCTGTTTGACCTGTTGCCCCTCTCCAATACATTCACGAAAGGGAATCGCATGAGGCTCACCATTGTCTGTGATTCAGCGCCCAACACGCCTCATCTGTCACCCGTACCCGTTGTGAGTCTCTATCGTAACACCGTTTTGAGCTCTTACATCTCTTTACCCGTTACCACTGAACCTCTCAGGGTAAACGTTGATGTGAAGCCCGAGACCTTGAATCTCAAGAGCCACGGAGAATTTACTGTTTTCATTACACCGCCTTACATGCTCGGAAAGGGATACCGCGCTCGAGACATAGACATAAGCACTCTTCAGTGCAACGGAGCCCATGCTGTGAGTGGAAAAGTGGAACACGACACCCTCATTGCAAAATTCAACACAAAGGATCTAACCGGCACATCGGCCGGTCCTAAGACCACATTCAATATAACGGGCGACTTTTACTACAACATCCCGTTTTCAGGCACGGACAAGGTGAGAGTGATAAAACCTTAAGAAGAAATAGCAGGAGTAAAGGCCAAGGGGGTGTTCACAACACACCCCCTTGGCCAACGATCACGGCAGACTGATAATCCATGAAAGGAGGTGATAGAAAACGAAACACAGATTTATTGGATCGTGATGGGGTAATTCGCAGGACCACTCCAGGTGTTTGGTATGCAATCTGTGTTTGGAATCATTATTCCCTTACCATATGGTTATATCCATATGAGACAAGGAGGTATCTCATGAAGACCAAAAAAGTATTCAGCATTTTTAGTATGCTCACTTTGGTTCTGTTCTTTTCACTGACCTTGTTCGCTGTTGGGACGCTGCATCCAACAGCAGGCTGGGCTGGCACCACGTCGTATACAGGCACATTCGGCGACGGCGTAACATATAGTCTGGTCGTGCCGCAGAACTGGAATGGCACGCTCCTCATCAACCTGGATAATTCGACAGGGACGGTAACGAATTGGCTTCTTGACCACGGATATGCCCTTTCCGGGACAACGGCCCGAACGGTCCTGGGATGGAACCTGACCGCTTGTGCAACCGATGTCATGGAGACTGTGGACAAATTCGAATCCACCGTTGGAAGAAAACCAACCCGTGTAATTGTCTGGGGAGAGTCACAGGGCGGAATGGTTGCACGAGTCGTCCTGCAGCTTTTCCCTAAACGCATCGACGGGGCCCTTCCCATGTGCGGTGGCGGCGCGGGGACCATAAATATGTGGAACACCAAGCTCGATGCCACCTTTGCACTCGATGTCCTTCTCGGTAGCCAATATGGCATTAAGCTTCTACTCAACAATATAAGTAATGCGCAGTTGCCTACAGTGCTAACCAATATCAACCAGCTAGTCACTCTGGGTCAGCAGACCCCGCAGGGACGCGCGCGCGTAGCTTTAGCCGGAGCCCTTGCCCAGATCTCCACATGGAACACGCCCGGGCAGACGGAACCTGGCAAGGACGACTACGATTTAATGGAGGCCAACGTAGCGGCCTCTATTGGATTTGCGCTGGGAACTGCGTTTGTTCCCCAGCTGGAAGGTTTCGCTGGCGGGCCTTTTACGTGGAACAACTGCATCGACTACAAGGTCCAGCTCGCCCGTTCCCCTTATCAGAATATGGTGAGGGAATTGTACAAGGAAGCGGGTTTGAGTCTTGAAGCCGATCTTGATAAGCTGGAGAGGGCGCCCCGGGTGGTTGCGGATCCCGCTGCAGTTGGTTTTACCGAAAAACATAATATGACCTGGACCGGGGAACTACGACAGCCCGTTCTGGATATACTGACCACGGGCGATGCTGCCGGTCCCATATCGGATGAGCATGACTATGCCAGCGTGGTTCGGTACGCCGGAAGAGAAAGCTTGCTGAGCCAGGCCTTTGTAGATCGTGCCGGACACTGCGCTTTCACGGATGGGGAACAGATCGCCGCTTTTGTCACACTCTTCAACCGAATTGATAGAGGAAAATGGAGAGATAGCGCCACCGCGGATGAACTGAACGAGCTTGTGGGAGAGTTGCAGGCCCAGTCTTCAGTTGATTTAGGAGGCTCGAACTTTGTGCAGCTTGAACCTCCGAGGTCGGAGCGCCCATGGGATGTGCGGGACTGGGGCACATATAGGCCAGCCCTCAGGTGCAAGCCAGAGCACAACGGGTCTTACTGGTGGAGGTGGTAATCTCCTATGGGCAATTCATAGCCACAACAGCGATGCTATAAAGCCATCGAGGAGCGGGACTTATCCTGCTCCTCGATGGTCATCCAGACTTTACAGCAACGGCAATCTTCACCTTTGCCGGAGTTTGCGTTTTTCGCACTGCGGGGGTGTCTTGATGCCTGTCTAAGCATAATACCCTGTGATTTTTTTAGATACGTGACCCACTAAGGGCTTGGTTTTTCAAGATCCCGGACCCACCCGCTTTTCAAGATCTCTGACCCACTTCGGGTCGAGTTTTTCGAATTCATTGACCCACCCACAAGAGTGCGCAATCCGTCAGAATTGGGTCATACTCTCCTCCAGTAAATAACTAATCCGGGGGACGTATGGCGCGAAGGAGTATAGGGTGATCGACATTGTGGATATCTTAAGAAGGTGCCAGAGGGGCGATACAATCCGGTCTCTCGCTCGGGCAGTAGATATGGGCCGTAACACGGTGAAGAAGTATGTTCGCCTTGCCTACAAGAAAGGGTTCACTCTGGACAGCCCCTGCGATCTCGAGAGGATCGCAGCCGAGGTACTCACGGAGCTGAACGCCCGTCTCCCCGGTCCTGTCCGTGTCAAGGGCAGACCTCAACTCTTCCCTTCCTAATTCATTTTAAGGTACTGGGCCTATTAGGTCTTTTTTGGCCAAGAACAGTGTGGCCGAAAACCCCATAGGATCTTTGTAGGCTGACCTAAACGCTTGAAAACAATTAAACATAATGACCAAAATAACTGGCTCGGGGGATTGAGGGTTACACCGGCCTACTATGTCCCCGAGGCGTTATGGGTCGGCTTCATTTTCGTGAGCACCTTGCCGGTTCCGAAAGCGTAGAACCACAATTCTAATAAGCGGACGTGGAGATACTCGTGCTGTGCAAGGTACTCGCCTGGTTTCTCCGGTGTACCTATTCGGTGAATCACCTCGGAAGTCACGTAAGGATCCGCTAGGACACAGACAGCGAGCAGGTTAATGCTTTCTTTGAACTGCTTTGCCTCTGTGGACCGCAGCTTAAACTTTCCGATAATCATCTCGTGTTCTGACACGCCATCTGAATGACTCACCGTATCATTTTTCTTGTATCCCATGTCTGCCGCTTGCTTTACGCTGGGCAACACTGCTTTTTCGACTAAGAATTGATCAAGGTTCTCAAAAGCGATGGTATAGTCCCGGAATTTGACCTCTTCGATCTCTACTTGTTTGCCCTTGTCGTCGGTATAGACGTAATGGTTATCCATTTGCGGGCTGTAATCGACCTTGAAACCCTTCCACGTCTTGTCTTCCACTCCATTCGCGAGCACGCCAGATAAAGGACAATATGACTGAAGGATCTGGTCACGGGAGCTGTAAAAATTCTCTGCGGGTAGTACCCGGAAGGCATAGATATTGCCAGAGTTTGGAACACCGGTTAATGAAAAATCAACTGCAGGCTTTCTATTTTTCGGATCCTGTGCTGCGGCTTTCGCCACATCCAAGCTTCCCGTCCTTCTCTCCTGGATCGCTTTGTACACGACCTGAATACTATGACCGAGGTACATAGGAGGTAATTGTTCACGGGTGATATCGAAAGGCGCGGTGTCGAACTCGGCGTATATGATTCTTTCCGACTCTCCCTTTTTTTGCTGACCGCCTCTCGCTCCCCCTGTTCGCTGGGCAAAGAGTGGCGAGTTGCTCCAGGGCAGGCCGTAAAGCACAAGCAACAAGGTGAGCGTCGCTATTCTCACGCAGGTTTTCATGCAACCCCTTTCAGTGTCATGAGCTTTCCATTATACCGTGAGTATAATTGTACAGAATCTGCATCAATCTATCACTAACAAAATGGATCCGGAATAGGATTCGCTCAGCCCCAGACAAATACACCAACGTAACCAAAAAGTTGTTCCACCCCGCAAAAAAAAATAATTCTTCAGAGGGCACTTGGCATTTCTCAGTCTTCCCATCCCAAGAGACCATGTCAAAGATACCTGGCACATCGACACGATTGTTGAGAATTGCTGCTGCAAGTCATTACATATCTAATGATGTTAGCCCGTTATGAACGGCATGGCCATTCAGTTGCTATTCCCAGTGTGGGAGAAGGCAGCACACTGACCTGTATACTGAGAATAAACCATCCCGCAGAAAGCTCAGAGGCAGTTTATTGATTGACGTTGCAACAGCAATATCGTTTATACCAAGCAAATCCCGTTTACCGACTTCCCCCTTAAAGAAATCAAACTCTATTTCACAGACAACGTGATACTGCTGCCGAGCGAATACTAGTCAGGAGAAAACAAAAAAAGAGGGAACGCATCTTAAGTTCTCTCCTTTTTTGTTATGGTCGGGGATCCTTCCGGGTCCCTCCCCTACCCTATTTCCCCCCACCCTGGTTTTTAAGGTTCAGCCCGCTAAAACAGTGTCCTCTTACGGATCTGCTTCGCAGGCCTCAGAGTCCTCTTTTATAGCGTGCTTTCTATTCGCGCTTGACGGTGAAAAATACCTCTGATCTAGTAAGAACAGGCGTAATTTTCACCTGCGCTTATGGCCCACCCTCTTTTTTCTCCTAATCCGCAACGCATCATAATTCCTTGCATTATTCCTCTCCCTTTGATAGCATGAGGCAGTGCGAAAGGCCATGCGGAAATGTAGTGCACAGGGAGGGGAATACGTGAATAAACCAGCCTCAAAAAACAACGAGATTAAGGCAAAACCGGGTCATCTTCTGAATGATCTCAGGTCCATGATCCACGCTGCCAGGGAATATGTGGCCCAGGCCGTCAATTCGGCCCTTGTTCTCCTACTGGAAGGTAGGCAAAAGAATACGGCAGGATATCCTTAGGGAAAAAGGGCGGGATATGGTGAGGAGATTTTGCCGACACTGTCGGCAAAATTGGTTGCGGAGTTCGGAGATGGATTTTCTTCTCGTAATCTTGCTCGCATGGTTCGCTTTGCAGAGGTCTTTCCTGATGTGAACATTGTGTCGACACTGTCGGCACAATTGAACTGGAGTCATTTTGTTGAGATCATCCCTCTCAAAGATGACCTTCAGAGGGATTACTATGCCGAGATGTGCCGGGTTGAGCGATGGAGTGTTCGCACGCTCCGTGAGAAGATTGGGGGCATGCTGTATGAGCGCACGGCCCTTTCGAAAAAGCCGGGAGAACTGGCGAAAAAAGAACTTGATGGATTGCGGGAGGAAGATAAACTTACCCCCGACCTTGTTTTTCGTGATCCTTATTTTCTGAATTTTCTTGGCCTTAAGGATACCTACAGCGAGAAAGATTTGGACAAGGCCATTCTTCGAGAAATGGAATCATTCATCCTTGAATTGGGCGTAGGTTTCACATTCGTAGCCCGACAGAAGAGGATGATCATCGGAGGTGATGATTTCTATCTCGACCTTCTCTTTTATCACAGGAAGCTTCGCAGGCTGGTAGCGATAGAACTCAAGCTGGGTAAGTTTAAGCCCGAATATACGGGCCAGATGGAACTTTATCTCCGGTGGCTGGAGAAATATGAACAGCAGCCGGAAGAGGAATCTCCCATAGGTCTTATCTGTGCAGGGAAGTCGGAGGAACAGGTAAAGCTTCTGCGGCTGGATAAAGGCGGTATCCGTGTGGCAGCCTATCTGACAGACCTGCCCCCTAAAGATGTTCTGAGAAAAAAGCTCCACGAGGCAATACTGTCAGCTCAAACACGGATAGAACAAAAAGAACTTGGGGAGTCATCTATCGGTTGATGGCCTGGCAGGTTTAACGCCCTACCCTTTTATGCACCCACAAGAAATGAGTCTCTGCCCGCACCTGGGGCATCTCTCCATATAGCAGCTATCGTGATGGAGGCCACCGGGCATTACATGACAGACAGAGCATCGCTCTGTTTCAGTATCATCGTAGGGGACCCGTGGCATATATTCACCATCTTTAAAAGAAATGGGGTTTTTGGAACACGTTATTGTTCCTGGATCTTCGATATCTCTCCCACATCTCTTACAATCAGCCATACGGTATTAAAATACCCTGAATGAGCACTCATGATAAAGAGAATTTGTGCGGGCCATTCTATCTACCAATAAAAAACATTATGTTAACTAATAGGTACCTGCAGCGTTCACTTACGCTGAACTTACTACCCTGAGATCCCTAAAATAGGTTTTGTAGACTCCAAGATCGCGGGATATGATGCAATCCGCATGGGTCAGGGCGTGAGCGCCTATAAGGAAATCGGCCAAGACATGGAGGCGTCTGCTAAAGGCTACACCACACTTCGGGCAGGTCGTATCGAATATCTTTTTGCATCCGGCGCAGGTAATACGGCCCTTTCCGCCTTTTCTCGCATATGCGGCCCATCTGGAGCCAGCGACGTAGAGCGACTTATCGTTTGAGTGAACGAGCCGCATCCCCGTCTCTGCAAGAAAAACCTTCAGTTCCTTTTCAGAAGGAAACTGTGCGGCAAGTTCGGCCAGTACAACTTCGCAGAGTATGAGTTGACCCCCTGACAGGTGGCGCTCCAAAAGGGCCTTTGAGGACATGGCGAAAGGCTCGTCAGGAATAAGGATATCGAGGATAATGTTTGTGTCAACGGCGGTTATCATGGCCTCGTGCCTCTTTTATCAGATCGTCGCTCCGTTTGCTCTTGAGGTGGGTGAGTCTGCCCATCCATTTGTCGAAAGGGGACTTTGCAAGAACCTTTGTCACCACCAGCACACCGTTCTTCTCCTCGAACCCCACGGCCTCACCCGGCTGGACCCCCAGCTTTTCTCTGACCCTCTTAGGGATTGTCACCTGGCCTTTTGATGTTACTTTCGCGGTTATCATAATCCACCTCTTGGTAAGGAATGTCATTCCTTACGCTTAGTGTAAGGGAAAGTGTGCGCATTGTCAAGAAGTTGATAGACCTTACCGTGAATTTTTGCATCCATGTTCGTGAGACCCTAAAATGCGCCTCAAAATTGCCCCACAATTGATTTTTCTGCCCTGCCCCATATCAACCCATTAGGATACCCACTAAAGATGCATTTTCTTAAAAGTCCTTTTTTGGTAACATCATCTTACTGATGTTGCCGTCTCTATGATCCGCATTTTTTGATCACGAGATAGTTTCTTGATCTGTGCTTCTCGTTTTAATGCATCCGGTAGAGTTGAATGCGTTGCGTACCAAAACCCGTTTATGGCTGTGACGCGCGGCGCGGTGAGACTGAGCTCTTGCAGAGGAGAAATTTATTTTCTTGACAAAGGCCTTTTTATGGGTACCATTTGAATAGGCTTGCCAGGATTTCTGTTTCCATTAAAGCTGTCCATATCGGTCTTTAACTGTTTACAGTTTCCAACAATTTGTTGACGTCGTTGCTTAAGGGCTATCTCCATGTGTTGCCTACTTGCAGGTGAAGTCTTCCCACAAAGCAACTTGTTCGCCGTTCCGTTCCATTTTCGCCACATGCTTCGCACGTACCAAACGGCCCTGAGGATCGACAATGTGTTCCTCACGCATTGCCCTGGCCAAGTGGTTGGCACATTGATCGATCACAGCCGATGGTTGCGGTCTCCACAATCCCTTGTTAACCGCCCACTTGGCTATGTCGTGAGTGGAAGCCGGCCAAGCCTGTCCCGATTCCATATACGCATGGACTATATCCTGGAGCTGCTTACTGTACGCAAGCATTTTCTACCTCCTCATTCTTAAAAATAGGAGGCATGTGGCCCCAACCATCCGTTAAAGATGACTGAATAATAATGTGCCTCACCTTTTCTAATGCTTGCCGATATGATGACCAAGGTATTTCTTTCCTAAACTGAAGTTGGCCAATTACAATACCCGGATGTACACCAATACGCTTGGCAAACCCAAGAATGTTTTGTTTTCCGTAAAGAGGCCCGACGCACATAATAAAATTGTCTAAGCTTTCCTGTTCTATCAAAAACTCCACCGCAAACAAATCGGCGTTCCTTTCGGTTTCAGATTTATCTTCTGTTTTTTGAGCATTATCCCCTACAAGATCAGTGTCTAACATGATATCTTTCAGGCCGTCTCTTTTTTTCACATGACCCAATTCATGGGCTAGCGTATACCAAAACCAATCAATTCTATCAAATCTCAGTGAAAGCACAATTACAGGGGATTTATTATCGAGCCAGAGGGTTACACCATCAATTCTTGTTTGCGGTAACTGTTCAACTACAAAAAACCGGATACCGCCTTCTCCCAATACCGTTGGCACATGCCTTATTTCCTGAACGTTGTGAAGTAGCCTTTTCAGCCGGGCTAGGCACTCGTTGAAAGACTGGTCGGAAAACGGTTTTGCGTGTACGCCGTGTGCAAGCTGTTTCGCTCTAAACAACCACGTCATTTGAGCTGGAGAGATATCCTGTGTCCCTTTCCTCGCAGCGTGTGCTAACCGAGGTGATTCATCTAAGCTCTTAATTTCCAAAAAGAGCCTTACTCTACTTTCAAGTACTTCGATATTTTCCGACGGTTCAAGCCAATGCCGCTTGACCATTTCCTTAATCGGTGCGATTTGATACAGCTTGGCACGTCTGGAGATTACGTTATCTGAATCTCTCGTGCGCCACAATTGGTAGATGCTCTCTAAGTTCATCCAATACTGTGCGCTAGTGCTAAATGCTTCCCCGAGTGCCTTGGCAATCTCAGGCGTAATCGGTCTTTTCCCCATGATCAACTCGTTAACCACATAAGGCTGCCTGCCGATTATCTCAGCTAGTTCAACCTGGCTCCAATTGCGTGCCTCTAGCTCCTCCTTAAGAAAATCTCCTGGGGGAAAAGCCTCGGCTATTTTTCTGTCAGTCATGACATCCTCCTTTAGTGATAATCCTCAATGCAAATCACCATGACTACTTTATGAAAGCCATCTCTCTTAAATTCCAAAATAAGTCTCCATTGATCATTTAGGCGCATCGAATGTTGGTGCCCTCGACTACCCTTAAATTTTTCAAACCTAAGAGACTTCTGATCATAAAAATCCCTTTCATCTAGAGCAGCTCTGATTTGTTGCATACGTCTTCGGAATGCCTTAACAATGCCTGCTTGATATTCCCCATCGAGCCTAGTACTGGTTTCCAGTTCATCAAGACGTTCATCTTTAAAGATTACCTCCATCAAATTAAATATAAGGCTATTTGTAGCAACTGTAAATAGTAAACTTGGAAACTTTCCATATTTCCATGTTATTATAATCTGTCCTTGGAATGGGCATTTACTCAAGTATCGAAATATTAATAAGAACCCGCAAGTACCCCCCCGTTCCAACGTCCCACGTTTTACGGTCCCTCATTTATCTTCAACTGTTTCTCGATTGGCCGGAAAACTTCGCGGGTGCGAAAAAAACACCCTCAAGAAGGCGGTTTCAAGCCTGTTGGTGTCGTGCTAAAATTGGGGTTATTCCAACAAAGGTATGTAAACTCTCATAGGATCTTCCGTGGACGGTATCAACGCTCAGCATTGAGTAAGATCTGCCCTGAAGCCTTTGAAGACCCATTTCCATTTACATATTGCGTGTTTTTTGACTAAAACCGCGGCCTATCAGAAGATTCGAGAAAAAAGGCTTACCCCAGAGAAGCTACATACACGCAACTCCAACATATCTATTTTCCGGGCTCATGAGATGTACTCTGTGTGAAGGGCCGATAGTCCTTTTAAGCGGTAAAGGGAGCGGGTATTACGGATGCTATAACAGTAAACGACACAAATGTACCAACCATCTCTTTGCCCCCGAAAACGTTTAGAAACAGCGATACTATCGGAACTTCAAAATAGGATATTGACCACAGAAAATATTGAATACGTTTACAAGAATGTGGAACAATTGGCCAAGAAGGAACTAAACGATGTTCCCGAGCTTATAAAGAGGAAAAAGGTACAGTTTGAAAGACTGCAATCAGAAATTCACAATTATCTTAATTATATCAAAAAAGGTAATTTTTCAAAGGCAGTCTCTGAAGCATTGCAACAGGTAGAGGCGCAATCTGAGGGGCTGAAAGAGGAGATGCGTTCGCTTGAATATCAGAAGGCACATGCTTTTAGGGCACCTCCGTATGAATGGATCGTTCACAGGTTGGAGGACCTACGAGAGACTCTCAACCAGAATGCTTCATTGTCGGCAGAGGCGCTCAAGGGATTATTGGGTTCTATCTATTTGGAACCAAAATTCGAAAAAAATCCTGATGTTTGTCACATGGGTGAGTTTAAACCTCACTACGTTGTTCACACAAGAATAGAAACTCTCGCACTCCTGGATGACGAGTGCAAAAGTTCGAATTGGTATCAATGGCGGAGAGAGAGGGATTTGAACCCTCGGAACGCGTTTTAGCACGTTCACACGATTTCCAGTCGTGCTCCTTCAGCCACTCGGACATCTCTCCTATGACATTCTTTATACCACACTTGTTTCATCCTACTCAAGGCAATTCACGCTCAGCGCCTGCCCGTGTTTATCCATGTTATTTGCTATGTTTACCGGGCGTATTCTGATAGAATACAGATCGCCATTGTGGACTTTCTAACTTTTTCCCGGACCGATATGAAAAGACGGGGATGGGACCAACTCGACGTCATCCTCGTAAGCGGTGACGCTTATGTGGATCATCCTTCGTACGGGGTATGCATAATCGGAAGGGTATTAGAAAAAGCAGGCTATCGGGTGGGCATCATCGCGCAACCGGATTGGAGGAACACCGACGATTTTAAGAAGCTGGGAAAACCACGACTCTTTTTCGGTATTACCGCGGGGAATCTCGATTCGATGGTAGCCCATTATACGGCGCATAAAAATCACCGGGCAAAAGACGATTATTCACCGGGAGGAAGGGCTGGACTTCGGCCTGATAGGGCAACTATCGTCTACGCAAACCGTATCCGGGAAGCGTTCGGCGATGTCACAATCGTCATCGGCGGGATCGAGGCAAGTATGAGGCGGTTCGCCCACTACGACTGGTGGGACGACACGGTGCGCAGATCTATCCTTCTTGATGCGCGGGCCGATATCCTCGTCTACGGAATGGGAGAAAAACAGATCATCGAAATCGCAAAGCGACTCTCGGAAGGGAGTGGTGTGCAGGGCATCAGGGGGACGGCCATCGTGTCCCCGCTGCAACCCCATGTGAGATCTGAGATTTCAAATGTGAAATCTCCGGCATATGGGGACCAAGAGACCCTTGAAATACCTTCATACGAAGAGGTCAAGGAGGCCAAGAAAAAATTCAATGAGGCATTCAGGGTCATCTATGGAAATCAGGACCCGCACCACGGAAAATGTGTCGCCCAAAAACACGGCAACAGGTTCGTTTTGCAGTACCCTCCTCCGGTCCCTCTCACTGCACAGGAACTTGACGAAGTGTATGAACTCCCCTTCGTAAAGGCCTGCCATCCGAGCTACCAGCCGGATGGCGGAGTGCCGGGTTTTGAAACGGTGAAGTTTTCACTGATCTCTCATAGAGGATGCCCCGGCCAGTGCGGCTTTTGTTCGCTCTCCATGCACCAGGGAAGAATCATCCAATCAAGGACCGAGGCATCACTTATTCAGGAAGCAAAGAGACTCACCGAACGAAAAGATTTTCGGGGCACCATAAACGACATCGGGGGACCGACGGTAAACCTCTATAAAGCCTCCTGCTCACTCTGGACCGATAAAGGCGCCTGCCAGAATAAATCATGCCTCTCGCCTGTACCGTGCAAACATCTCCGGCTCGGATATCGGCAGAGTATGAATGTGTACAAAGCAATCATGAAACTCCCCGGAATAAAACATCTCTTTATGGAGAGCGGGTTCAGATATGACCTCCTTACCAGCCGGAGCGCAGAGGAATACCTTGAGCACATCTGTAAGCATCACGTAAGCGGACAGATGAAAGTGGCGCCGGAACATTCCGTGGATCGGGTCCTGAAAATCATGAACAAGCCTGCCTTTGCGGTATACGAAGAATTTGCAAAAAAATTCAAGGAGGTACATAAGAGAATCGGCAAAGATCAATATCTCGTTCACTATTTCATCAGCGCCCATCCAGGCTCCAAGCTGGCAGACGCGCTTGAGCTTTCCCTCACCCTCATTAAACATAATATTTATCCTGAGCAGATCCAGGATTTTATGCCTCTTCCACTCACCCTTTCGGGGACGACCTATTATACGGAGGAGCATCCTCTGACCGGAGAAAAGATATATACGGCGAAGACATTCCGCGAGCGAAAAATGCAGCGCGCGCTCATTCAATATCGTTATCCGAAAAACAGACAGGCCGTTATCGAGGCGCTCACCATACTCAAACGGGAAGACCTCATGAATAGATTCCTCCACCGCAGGCAAAATTGAGTTGCTTTAGGTGCCGCCCATCGCTTAAGATACAACATAATGAATGCACAGGGGTTCACAGACTCAACAAAACTGGCAAAACTGATAGTATCCGTCGCCGTACTGTTGGGTCTCACATTGGCGATTCTTTGCGTCTCTTCCGCGGCCACTCATGCGAAACGCGAGGGACCGGAAAATGGACAGGAACTGAAGGGTATTCCTTTTGATGAATTCTGGGAAAAGGTCTCTGAAGAAGGCAGGAAATGGGCCGGTGGCAGAGTGTACATACGGAAAATATCGTCGGGAACGGTACAAGGTTTTGATAGACATAGCGGCCTTTCTCCTTTCTGGGAAGCTCAGATTGTCAGATGCAGCGCGTTCAACGAACAAGCGGTATCCGGAAAGAATCTTTCCTTCTGCAAAGGTAAAGCAATCGTCTTACGTATGGCGGAGAGCGGTCTTATTGGTTTAGAACCGGGCATTCAAGTGAAGAAGGAAGGCAAATTCCTCGGCAATGCCATAAGCTTCGACAGAATAAAACTTTCCGCTCAGGCCGCAGAAGAGGCCGCAGACGGATACAAACATTACCACCCGATCGGTTTCGACAGCTATGCCTACGAACTGAATATCGACCATTCTTCCAACAGGCCGGTCTGGATCATCAAGAAAGCCTGCAGTCTCCTGGGGATCACAGAGCGCAGATGCAAAGCCAAAGACCACTGGATCGTCAAGGTAGACGCGGAAACGGGAGACATTATTAAATAGGCGGCAGGCGGAAAACATTCCTCTTCCAATATTTCAGAAATGCCTTATACTGTTAGAGGCTTCGTAGAAAACGGTATGGAGAAAGAAAATACAATAATGGGCAAACCCTTTTCCTTGACTAATGAAACAAAACCATGCGCCGCAGGGCCGGAGCAACCGGCAACGGAATTACGGGAACTGGAAGCCGTCCTCAAAGAAACGGAAGAGAAGTACAAGAACATCTTTGAAAACGCCATGGAAGGCATATTTCAGACAGACCGCGAAGGCCGTTTCACACAGGCCAACCCTTCCTTCGCTCGTATACACGGATACGATTCTCCCAATGAGATGATACATTCTATTTCCGCCCGTGAGCAATTTGTGGACCCATCAGACCACAGCAAGTTAATAGAGCTTCTCCGTAAGTCCGGTTCCGTTCAGAACTTTGAGGCACGACTGAAAATCAAGAACGGGATGACACACTGGATCTCCATGAACGTCATGGTCTTCCGCGATAAGGACGGTAAAACACTCTACTATGAGGGCACCATGCTCGATATCACGGAGCGGAAGAAAGCGGAAGAGGCCCTGTTGGAGAGCGAAGAAAGATATAGGGTCGCTATCGAGCATTCCAATGACGGCATCATCATTCTTAAGGACGATATATATCAATACGCGAACAAGCGGTTTCAAGAGATGTTCAAATATAACCCCGCTGAAGGGATCATCGGGAAGTCGATGAAACAGACTATCCATCCGGACGACCTCGAAATGGTAACGGGCATAATGGGAAAACGGCAGCGCGGGGAACCTGTGCCGTCACGATATGAGTTCAAGGGTCTTACACAGGACGGAGAGATAATATATGTTGAAGTTTCCGCTGCAAGCATCACCTACCGCGGCGCGTCCGTTTATCTTCTCTATCTCAGGGATGTGACAGAACGGAGGCAGGCCGAAGAATCCCTCATGAAATCGCATAAAGAGTTGGAGCAATTGAACAAGGCAAAAACCAAGGCGGTAAACCATATCTCTCATGAACTGAAAACCCCTCTCTCGGTTATCCAGGGGAGTACCAAATTACTGAAGCGCAAGCTCATCGGCACACCGCTATTTTCTTCGCTTGCGTCTATCATTGACGTCCTCGAAAGAAATACGGAACGTCTTTTGGACCTTTCCTGGGAAACCGACGCAATTTTCAATGTTTCTCAGGAGGTGGAGGCGGGGATTCTCTTGGGCGAGTTCGACCGTCTCTTTGAGAGGATGCAAAACCTCTCGGAAGCACCCGAGGACATACGGGTACACTGGGAAGCCCTCAGGGAATGGACAAGCAAGTATCTTTCCGGCAGCATCGCATCCTTTCAATCCATTGATCTTTATCCGTCAGTCCTTTCCATCGTCGAGAAAATGAAAGGCGCTTCCGCGCACCGCAATATTCGATTCATTACGGAAGGACCGGAGGGTCTCTTCATTTTGATGGACCCTCTTATCCTGAAGGAAGTTACCGAAGGTCTCGTGAAAAACGCCATCGAGAACACTCCGGAAGGCGGCGTTATTGAGGTAGGCGTGGAGCGGAAAAATGGCAGCGCGGTCTTCCATGTGAAAGATTACGGAGTGGGCATCACGGAGGAAAACCAGAAATTCCTCCTCGACGGGCTTTTTCACACCAAGGAGACGGAACTCTATTCCACAAAGAAACCCTATGATTTCGGTGCTGGCGGCAAAGGTCTCGATCTTCTCCGGATCAAGTATTATGCGCAACGTTATGGATTCGATATTTCCCTTGAGAGCACGCGATGCATCCACATACCGACAGACAGCGATATCTGCCCCGGCAGTATCAGCAGATGCAGCCATTGCGAAACCGCCAAGGACTGCATGGAATCGGGGAGTACGACGTTCACCGTCACCTTTCCCCTGGGAAAGGGCACCGATCCGCTGAATGACTGAAAAAAAATTATCCAACTTTCCTTCGGGTTCTTCTTTCTACTCGATCCACATTGATGACATTGCCTTCCCCAATGATTACGGCGTCGGAAAGGTCGACGGGTATGTGCTCTTTGTCCCGGGCGCTCTTCCCGGAGACCGGGTCAAGGTGGAAATAGTAAAACGGGGCGAACGCTTCGGCTACGGTAAGATAGTTTCCATTGAAGAGCCCTCCCCTTCGAGGGTTACACCACTTTGTCCCCATTTTGGCCCATGCGGCGGATGCACTCTCCAGAATATGGCCTATGACGACCAGCTCCTCATCAAAGAACGGTACCTCCGGGAAACGCTGAAACGGATCGGCGGTACTGACACTGCACAGCTTGATATGCTTCCCATTACCCCCTCTCCGCTTATTCATTTTTACAGAAGCAAGCTGGAGCTTGCTTTCGGACAAGAAGGGGGCAATGTTATTCTTGGCCTCCGGCAGAGGGTCTCTCCGTTTGAAAAATATGGCAGCAAGGTTGTCCCGCTTGAGAGATGTGTGATTTTCAGTCCCCTCCTTGAAAAGATAATTCCTATCTTTACCGACTATGCCCACGCCCATCACCTTGTACCTTATAATCCACTGACCCGACAGGGCTCCCTGCGCCACCTCATCCTCAGAGAAGCAAAGTCGAGCGGTGATATCATGGTAATCCTTGAGGCGACGCGAGCCGGGGCCCTCCCTGACATGATTAAGATATGGCAGGCACTGACAGACACCATCCCTCACATAAAAAGTTTTTTCGGCGCCGTCAATGGGGCGCCCTCAGATGTCATACGGTTTGAAAAAGTATTTCCTGTCGGCGGCCGGTCCTTCATAGAAGAAGAAGTGGCTTCGCGGGTTTTTCGTATCTATCCTCAGTCCTTCTTCCAACCCAATCCAAAATCAGCAGAACTGCTCTACAGGCAAATACCGGTACTCGCCTCCCTGAGGAGTGAAGAAACAGTGCTGGGGCTCTACTGCGGCATCGGTCCTATCGAGATATCCCTCTCACCTTTTGTAAAGAAAGTCACGGGTATCGATTCTCTTCCGCAAAATATCACAAACGCCGTTGAAAACTGCCGGCTCAACGAGAGGTTAAACTGCTTTTTTTTCACAGGTGCCGTTGAGGACCTTCACCATGGAGGCTTGGTCGGGCGACCCGACATTCTCGTTTTCGATCCGCCCCGTGGGGGTTTGACCAAAAAGGCGCTTAGGGTCATCATGGAGCTGCGCCCTCCGAAACTTATTTATATTTCCTGCAACCCCTCAACGCTGGCCCGCGATCTGAAGCTTTTTCTGCGAAGCAGCTATGCGGTGAAAAAGATCGCCCCCTTCGATTTTTTCCCTCATACATCCCATTTGGAAACTTTTGTATATCTTCAGAATCATTTATAAACCGATGAGTTTGTGACTTATTTCTTTCACAAACTGTATATTTTCCCTCTATTGGTGCTCGTAAGCCTTTTATTTTAACCAATTTTCTGATAAAATGAAGGTTGTCAAATGTGCACAGGGTCCTGTTGAGCACGTAAAATGATGAACGGAGGCAAACTGTGAAAATAGGTGATATTAAACGGATGTTCAATCCTAAAACCGTGGCGCTTGTCGGTGCAACCGATAAAGAAGGGGCCATCGGTAGGACTGTTCTCATGAACCTGCTCATGTCGGAGGAGAGAAAGATCTTCGCCATCAACCCCAAGCGAAAAACGGTTATGGGTATCGATGCATACAAAAATCTGGCAAGTATCCCGGAAGAAGTCGATCTCGCAGTCATCGCAACACCAGCCCAAATGGTGCCGGAAATACTTGAAGACTGTGCGAAAACGTCGATTCAGGGTGTCATTATCGTTTCTTCAGGCTTTAAAGAAACCGGCGAAGAAGGCAGGAAACTCGAAGAACGAATTGCTGAAATCCGGAAAGCCAACGGCATGAGGATCGTGGGACCGAACTGTCTCGGTGTAATCAGACCGACAATCGGCCTCAACGCTTCTTTTCTTGATGTACAGCCTGACAAAGGCAATATCGCATTTATCTCGCAGAGCGGTGCCTTGGGTACCGCAATCCTTGACTGGGCAACCACTGCCCATATCGGCTTCAGCATGTTCGCTTCATTGGGGTCGATGCTCGATGTCGATTTTGGCGATCTTATCGATTTCCTTGGTGATGATCCCTATACACGAAGCATACTCATTTATATGGAGGGCGTGGGCAATGCCAGGAAGTTCATGAGCGCCGCCAGAGGTTTTGCACGGAACAAACCCATTATCGTACTCAAGCCGGGCAGGTTCAAGGAGAGCGCGCGGGCAGCCCTCTCCCATACAGGCTCCATGGCCGGCGACGACCAGGTCTATGATGCGGCCTTCAAAAGGGTGGGCGTCGTAAGGATAGCAGACACAGGAGACCTCTTCAATACCGCGGAGGTCCTCGATTCCCGTCACCTCCCCAGAGGACAACGGCTGGCAATCGTAACGAACGCGGGAGGAGTTGGCGTTATGGCCACGGATGCGGTCATCGGCTTGGGCGGGCACATGGCGGCATTGTCTGAAAAGACGATCGCGGGTCTTGACAAAGTACTCCCTGCCTTCTGGAGCAGGGGCAATCCGGTTGATGTCATCGGGGATGCGACCGTAGAACGCTACATGGTTGCTATGAATCTGTGCATTGAAGACCCGGGTGTCGATGCGGTCCTCATGATCTATACGCCACAGGGTCCGGCAGTCCCTCTTGAGCTTGCCAAAGCCACAGCCACACTGGCCGAAAAAGCAGGCAAGCCGATCATCGCAACCTGGATGGGAGGAAAGACAATCGAGGCGGCAAAGGAAGTACTCATCCGCAGCAACGTCCCAACCTATGTGACGCCCGAAGAGGCTGTCAAAACGTATCTTTACATGTACAAGTACGGGCGCAATCTTGAACTCCTTTACGAAACACCGGCGGACCTGCCCGTTGATCAGGCACCCCCGAAAAACAACCTGAAAGCCCTCATCAAAAAGACCATCAAGGAAGGCAGGACAATCCTTTCTGAAGTCGAATCGAAGAGGTTCCTCAATGCCTATGGAATACCCACGATCAGAACGTACGCGGCAACGACGGTGAACGAGGCGGTCAATGTCGCCCAGACAGTCGGCTATCCGGTAGTCATGAAAATACTTTCACCCGATATCACCCATAAGACGGACCTGGGCGGGGTCGTCGTGGGCATAGAATCCGCCGAAGCCCTTAAGAGAGAATACGCGGGTTTGATGGAGAATGTAAAAAACAAGGCCCCTGCTGCGAATATTACCGGTGTGACTATTCAAAAAATGCTTGAGAAAATTGACTACGAGCTCATCCTCGGCGCCAAAAAAGATAACGATTTCGGCTCTATCCTCGTGTTCGGTCTCGGGGGAATCGGCACGGAAATAATGAAAAGCATCGGCATCGGCCTTCCACCGCTCAACCAGACCCTTGCCCGGCGCTTGATAGAAGATTCGGGCATGTACACCATGCTCCAGGGATACCGTGGTAAAACACCGGCCGACATGAGGCTCCTCGAGCAGGCTATTGTCAGTTTCTCAAATCTCATCATCGATTTCCCTGAAATCGCAGAAATGGACATAAACCCGATCGGCGTATCAAAGGGCAAACCCTTCGCCCTGGACGCCAGGATCATCATCGATCCAAGCAACATCGAGTACACGGTGCCGTACAAGCACCTCGTGATGACCCCATACCCATCACGATACATCGTGTCGTGGAGATTAAACGACGGACAGGAGATCACCTTAAGACCGATTAAACCGGAAGACGAGCCCCTTGAATACGAAATGCTCACGACCCTTTCTGAACAATCCATGAGGGAAAGGTTTTTCCAGCCCATTGTGGGCATCAACCACGACGTGCTGGTGCGCTTCTGCAACATTGACTACGAGAGAGAAATGGCCATCGTAGCGGAACTCAGGACGGGAAACAAGAAGAAGATCATCGGTATCGGAAGGCTTGTGAACGAGCCCGATATGAAAAACGCCGAATTTGCCGTTCTGGTTCATGACGATTACCAGGGAAAAGGTCTCGGTTATAAACTGATGGATGTCCTGATCGGTATTGCCCAGGACAAAAAGTTAAACAGTATATATGGGATCGTGCTCTCCGAAAACGAGAAGATGCTCCGGGCGACAAAAAGACTAGGCTTTGTTCCGCAAAGACTTGCCGATGGGATCACAAGGGTTACCCTTGAGCTGAACCCGTAAAGCACGTACCGCACACTTGGCTCTTGATCACGGTTCGTTCATACTGAATCCAATTGAGAGTTAAAACCCGGGATCACATATATCTGAAACGGGGCTCGAGTTTATGTATGGCTCATAGTGAACGACATGGGCGGATAAAAAATATTAAAGAGCCGGCAGTACCTCTCGAGCGTTACGAAACGATCCGGAAACACATAACCGCCCTTCTTCAAGAAGAGACTCTTTCCGCGAAGGATCTCTCGCAATCTATGAGGATACCGGAAAAGGATATCAGCGGGCACCTGGAGCATATCAAAAAAACATTAAGCAAAAACAACCAACGCTTGGTCGTCATCCCGGCACAATGTGAAAAGTGCGGCTTCGTCTACAAAAAACGGGAGAGGTTTTCAAAGCCCGGCAAGTGTCCAGTGTGTCGTGAGAGCCTCATACGTCCTCCCTTGTTTCATATTGGACAGACCGGCTAGGGCAATAACCACGGGCCATGGTTTTTTTCTTTAACCTATGGCTGAGCGCCCATGATCCATCACCCGGATTCTTATTCACCTTTTGTATAATCCCACGATCTGGGCCTGCGCCGTAACATGACCTTTCATGGCTTGCTCCAATTGGGCCTTTGTCGCACCGGTGCTTACATTAAGGACCGTATCGAGGGCGTAGAGTTTAAAAAAATATCTGTGGGTACCGGACGGTGGGCACGGCCCGCCATAGGAGGTCCGTTTGAAGTCGTTCATACCTTGCACGGCACCTTGAGGCACTGTGCCCTCTCTTATTTCTCCCACGGCAGGGTCGATATTCCAGACAACCCAGTGGACCCATGTGCCCACAGGGGCATCGGGATCATCGACGATCAAGGCAAGAGATTTCACTCCCGGTGGAACACCTTCAATGGATAGGGACGGATTCATGTCCTTCCCATCACAGGTATACTGTTTCGGTATCATGCCGTTGTCTTTAAAAGCAGAGCTTGTCATTTTCAGCCCTCCTCCAGCAAAGACAGTCAGAACAGGCACAGCCAATAGGATCAATAGAATTGATTCGTATATCCTGAACTTCATAACACACCTCCCTTCAGAATCATCTGTAATCATTATATCTGATTTCTCGCGCTTTTTGGATCCAATAAACCAGGGGGTTACTCCACCCATATTCCATGGTCGTTAACGTCTCATCATGATTGATTTTCCGTCATTTTTCTGTTATAAATTTCATTCCTTTATGAGAAATACCATCCTCAGGGTATGGAGCAGAGAAGCGAGACACCTTCGATGGATACTCTATGTTCCGTTGGCCTTCGTCTCCTGTCTGTACCGGGTTGGGCTTTTTGTGAGAGAACAAATGTATAAAACGGGTATCGTGAAAATCGAAAAAGTGGCCATTCCGGTTCTGAGCATCGGTAATATCACCCTCGGAGGAACAGGAAAAACGCCTGTCGCGGAAAGGCTTTCAAAGAGGTTACAGGAGGAAGGGTTTCACCCGGGGATTATCACGAGAGGCTACCGGAGAAAGAAGAAAGGGGTATTCCCCGTGGACGTAAGAAGGGAGACCGCGGAAAGCGCGGGGGATGAAGCTTTTATGCTCGCAAAAAAAACTCGCATACCGGTTATTGTTGGTAAGAACCGCCTAGAGGCGATCGAAAGGGGCATCCGGTCTTTTCGAATCGATATGGCTATTCTCGATGACGGTTTTCAGGTAAGGAATCTGAGAAAAGACTTCGATTTGGTTCTCCTGAACGGAAAGGACTCACCGGGCAGTCATGAACTCTTCCCCCTCGGTCCCTTCAGGGAACCGCCCGGCCGTATCCGCGACTCTCATGCAATCCTCATCAATAAAGGGGGTCTAGACAAAGAGACACTAGCCTATACGAGCAGCATACCGAATTTCAGGGTTACCTACAAACCGATGCATCTTTACAAAATGAAGAGAAACCTGATTACACACCCTGATTTCCTGAAGGGAAAACGAATTACCGCCTTTTCAGGCCTCGGCGACAACAGGTCCTTTTTTGATCTTCTGAAAAATATCGGCGCCCATGTGGTCCACGAGATGCCCTTTCCGGACCACCATCGCTATACCGTCGCCGATCTCAAGAAATGCGCTTCATTTGACGATGTACACTGTATTGTCACCACGGAGAAAGATGCGGTAAAGATCGCCCCCATGAAGATCCCGGAGAATCTTTTTTATCTCTCCATTGAGGCGTTCATAGAAGATGAAGACGAATTGATCAAACTGCTCTTAAAGAAGATCGGAAAGCAACCGGATGGGCTTTTCATGACAGGGGTCAGGGGACCGGATATCATTCAATAAGCATCCCAATCGCATGGCCCCAGTCAAGGGCTCTTTATGGTACATGTATAAGGAGTCACAAAACAGTGAAGGAGGAGAGCGTGTCAGAGAGAGTGTACATTTTTGACACAACGTTGAGAGACGGAGAACAATCTCCCGGCAATACGATGAACACCCAGGAGAAGCTACGTGTTGCACGGCAGCTCGAAGCTCTCGGCGTTGATATTATCGAAGCAGGTTTTCCCATCGCCTCAGAGGGCGATTTTGACGCAGTGCGCCAGATTGCGTCAACCATCAAAGACTGCGAGGTTGCCGGTCTTGCCCGCGCCAACGATGAGGATATCGACCGCGCATGGGACGCGGTGCAGGTTGCTGTTCATCCCCGTATCCATACCTTTATCTCGACCTCCGATATCCATCTGAAATATCAATTTAAGAAAACCAGGGACGAGATCCTTCAGATCGCTGTCCATTCCGTGAAACGGGCGCGGAAACATACAAAGAACGTCGAATTCTCGGCCATGGACGCCACGAGGAGCGATTGGGATTATCTCTGTCGCGTCTTCGCCGAAGTCATTGACGCAGGCGCGGCTACGATTAACGTCCCCGATACAGTGGGCTACGCGATACCGGAAGAATTCGGTAAACTCATCCGCTACATTGTGGAACATGTTCCCAATATCAGAAAAACGATCATCAGCGTCCACTGCCACAATGATCTGGGGCTTGCCGTGTCAAACTCCATTGCAGCAATCCAGAACGGAGCGCGCCAGGTGGAGTGTACCATCAACGGCATCGGTGAGCGCGCGGGCAATGCCGCCCTCGAAGAGATCGCCATGATCCTGAGAACCCGCAAGGGCCTGTTTCCGGCCGACACACGTATTGTATCGGAAAAGATCTACCCGGCGAGCAGGCTGATCACTACCATCACCGGCGTTTCCGTGCAGCCGAATAAGGCTGTTGTCGGGGCCAATGCCTTTGCCCATGAGTCCGGCATCCATCAGGACGGGCTTCTCAAAGCAAAGCTCACCTATGAGATCATGACGCCGGAGTCAGTCGGAATATCAAAAAGTTCTCTCGTTCTCGGCAAGCATTCAGGACGACACGCCTTCCGGGACAGGATCGAAGAACTAGGCTATACCCTTGATGACAAAGAGCTCAACATCGCCTTCAGGCGGTTCAAGGCTCTATCCGATATGAAGAAATACATCTACGATGAAGACATAGAAATGATCATCATGGATGAGATTTACAAGATACCGGAGCGTTATAAGCTTGTCTATCTCAATGTAAACTGCGGCAACACGACGATCCCCACGGCCAGCGTCAAACTGGAAGTGAACGGCGCCGTGTATCAGGATGTGGGTTTCGGGGACGGCCCTGTTGACGCCATCTACAAGATCATCAAGAAGATCGTGAAGACGAACAGCACTCTGGAGAAATTTTCCATTAACTCTATCACAAAAGATATGGACGCGCAGGGAGAGGTCTTCGTCAAGCTCTCAGAAAAAGGCCTTGTGGCCATTGGAAAAGGTGCGGACACAGACATTATCGTGGCAAGCGCAAAAGCTTACATCAATGCGCTCAATCGGTTGGAGTACATGAAGAAGAAAAAATTCGAGGGAAAATAAGATGAGCATGACAATCACGGAAAAGATACTGGCAGCACACGCTGATAAGGACAGAACGGAGCCGGGAGAAATCATCGAGGCGAGAATCGACCTTGCTATGGCAAATGACATTACAGCGCCTCTCTCCCTTGAAGAATTTGACAAGGTCGGTGCGAAAGGAGTCTTCGATCCTGAAAAGGTCGTCTTCGTCCTGGACCATTTTACGCCCAACAAAGATATCCTCTCTGCCACAAACTGCAAAAAAATGCGGGAATTTTCGCAAACATACGGCATCACCCACTTTTACGAAGGGGGAGCCTGCGGCATAGAACACGCCCTCCTCCCCGAAGAAGGCCTTGTGGTTACGGGAGACCTCGTTATCGGCGCAGATAGCCACACCTGCACCTACGGCGCGCTGGGGGCCTTCTCCACAGGCATGGGAAGTACCGATCTCACCTATGGTATGGTGACAGGGCGTATCTGGCTGAAAGTTCCCGAGAGCATCAAATTTCATTGTTTCGGAAAATGGCAAAAATGGGCCACCGGCAAAGACCTGATCCTTTATATCATTGGCATGATCGGCGTTGACGGGGCGCTTTATGCCGCCATGGAATACGAAGGAGAAGCGATCTCCGCTCTCTCAATGGATTCCCGGTTCACCATAGCCAATATGGCCATCGAAGCCGGCGCAAAGAACGGTATTTTTAAAGTTGACGACAAGACAATCGCCTATGTGAAGGAACACGCAAAAAAACCATACACAGTATTTGAAAGCGACCCCGATGCCCGCTATCAGCGGGTCTATGAAATCGATGTGTCTACTATTGGTCTCAAGGTTGCCTGCCCGTCGCTTCCTTCCAATGTCAAGGACGTTCAGGGGCTGAAGGGTATTCACATCGATCAGGTCATCATCGGCTCCTGTACCAACGGCAGGATGGAAGACCTTGAAATGGCCGCAGAGATCCTCAAGGGAAAACGGGTAGCGCAATATACGCGTTGTATCATCATTCCCGCAACGCCAAAGATTTACAGAGAAGCGCTGACACGGGGATACTTCGAGATCTTCCTTGACGCAGGATGTATCATTTCACCGCCTACATGCGGTCCCTGTCTCGGTGGACACATGGGTGTCCTTGCCAAGGGAGAACGGGCAGTGGCAACAACAAACAGGAACTTTGTCGGCAGGATGGGACATCCCGAGAGCGAGGTATATCTCGCGGGGCCGGCTGTGGCTGCATCAACAGCGATCAAGGGGAGAATCGCCCACCCTGAGGAGGTACTATGAAAGTGAAAGGAAGAGTATGGAAATTTGGGGACAACATCGATACGGACATCATTATCCCGGCACAATACCTCGCGCTTACAGATCCGAAAAAACTCGGTGAGCACTGTATGGAACCGCTCATGCCCATGTTCCACCAACAAGTGAAACCTGGTGATATTATTGTTTCGGGATATAACTTCGGCTGCGGTTCATCCCGTGAGCACGCCCCTATCGCTCTCTCTGCCCTCGGCATACCGATTGTCATCGCAAAGACTTTTGCCCGTATATTCTACCGTAATGCCTTCAATAAAGGTCTGGCGCTTCTGGAAGCGGATATCACAGAGCACGTCGAAACGGGTGAAGAGATCGAAATCGATATCTCGACGGGCCTCATCAAATGCCGCTCAGTTGAGATACAGGCAAAATCCATTCCTCCGTTTATGGTTGAACTTATCAACGCCGGTGGGCTGATAAATCATCTGAAGAAACAGTTGGAGGAGAAACATGAAAGAGTATAATGTCGCAGTCGCGGGAGCTACCGGCGAGGTGGGGAATGAAATGATTGAAATACTGGAACAGCGGAAGTTTCCCGTCAAAAACCTGAAGCTTCTCGCATCCTCACGGAGCGTCGGAAGGACCATAACCTTTCGGGGAAAGGGCTTGAAGGTTGAAGAACTGAAAGAGGATTCCTTCAGGGGCGTTGACATCGGTCTTTTTTCGCCCGGTGGTTCCGTGAGTCTGAAATTCGCGCCCATCGCGGCGGCAAGCGGATGCGTGGTCATCGACAACACAAGCGCTTTCAGGATGGAAAAGGACATTCCTCTCGTCGTTCCCGAAGTAAACGGGGACGCCATTCAAGGCTATAAGAAGCGAGGGATCATCGCAAACCCTAACTGTTCGACGATCCAGATGGTCGTGGTGTTAAAACCGCTCCATGACGCGGCAAAGATCAAACGGGTCGTGGTCTCTACCTATCAGGCCGTTTCCGGTACCGGGAAAAAGGCCATCCATGAGCTGGAGCAGCAGGTCCTTGCCATCTTTGGGGCCAAGAAGATCGAGAACAAGGTGTATCCTTATCAGATAGCCTTTAACTGCCTTCCTCACATCGACTCCTTCCTCGACAGCGGGTATACAAAAGAAGAGATGAAGATGGTCAACGAAACGAAGAAGATCATGGGCGATGCGAGCATCGCCGTAACGGCAACGACAGTCAGGGTCCCTGTTTTCTATGGCCACTCCGAATCCGTCAATGTTGAATTTGAGAAGGCGATTACACCCGACGAGGCACGGAAGATCCTCAAGAAGGCGCCCGGCGTGAAGGTTGTGGACGATCCTTCAAAGAACAAGTATCCTCTTGCCATCCACGCGGCCGGGAAGGACGATACCTTTGTAGGCAGGATCAGAGCGGATGAATCGGTGGCCCATGGATTGAATATGTGGATCGTCTCCGATAACATCAGAAAGGGTGCGGCGCTCAATGCCGTTCAGATTGCAGAGGTATTGATTCGGAAATACCTGTAAGTCGGCAGATGGTGTAAAAGAAGACGGTGCCACGAAAACATGGGCAGTGACTCATTGTGCAGTCTTAGAGAGAATGCAATTATTACGGTATCTGCCAAAAAAATGACAATGGTCCAGTTTGAAAGAGAGCTCCTTGAGTGGCTGATAAGGTAAAATGAAACGCAAAAGCATGGCATGAATGTTTCTAAGGTAATAGTGCGTGATGCCGATCATTGTGAAAGAAAGGAATAATAGGTATATTTACCAAATATGCACTGACTTGACAGATCATGTTCCTTGTTTTAATATTAGGGGTTTCCCTCAATGGAACTATTAAGGACGGGTTACATTCACATTCTTGCAATGGTGCTCATGTCGTCCTGGTATGTGTCCTTGGGGTATTACAGGAACACGAAAAAGGCCTGAGCATAAGGCTTGAAGGATTATGTGATGATAAAGATATTAGCGGTGAGGGATAAGAAAGGGTTCACCCTGATAGAGCTCCTCGTGGTAATGGTAATCGTCGGCCTTCTCGCGGCGCTCGTGGGACCAAAGCTTTTTCCGAACCTTGGAAAAGGAAGGCAGGCCGCCGCAAAAGCACAGATTGAATTACTCGGTCAGGCCCTGGACCAATTCCGGCTCGATACAGGCCGGTATCCCACGACAGAGGAAGGTTTGAGCGCCCTTATGACAAACCCCGGTATTGACAACTGGGATGGGCCCTACTTGAAAAAAAATTTGCCGAATGACCCCTGGAATAAACCTTACAACTATCAGTGTCCGGGAACTCACGGCGAATATGATCTCTTCTCGTATGGAAGCGACGGCGTCCCCGGGGGTGAGGGTGAGGCAAAAGACGTTACGAGCTGGGAATAATCGTAAATCTATTCCCATACTGTTATGATATGAAGATATTGGGAACAGAAGGGGTCGATTGAGGAAAATGCATATCGGGACTGTCAGGACATTCATCCTTTGTGTGGTTTCCGCTCTTATGGCATACGGCGCACATGCTGCCGGAATAGGGGATATCCTTGGCCCTTTCCCTGAAAACCGACCGGCCCTCATACAGTTGGCACAAGCTACGCCATCTCAGCCGGTAAATGTACCTGCCAACGGACCAATACAGGCGACCCGACAGGTAGGACCGCCCAATACAGGCGGACCGACTTCCCCGGGGCAAGCCACCTTTGGCCCAGGCTCTGTGCCTCAGGGGCCAATGGCCCAGGTTCTGCCCCCGCGACCGGCACAGGCACAGACCACACCATCGTCACCGGTTAAGCCTCCGGGGCCAAGCATGGAGCCCCAGCAGCCGGGGCAAATGTCCCAGCCGAGCGCGATCAAAAAACCCATGGCCGTCCCTGGTACTCTGACAGGTTCCATAAGCCTCAACTTCGACGACGCAGATGTCTATTCCGTGATACAGACTATCTTTGGAGAGATCTTAAGGGTTAATTATGTGATAGACCCCCGCGTAAAAGGCAGGGTCACTTTCCGATCGGTTTCACCGGTCAGCACGGACCAGGTGCTCCCTATCATGGAGGTTATACTGAGGCTCAACGGTGTAGGCGTCGTGGAAGACAGCGACCTTTACAGGGTTGTGCCCTTGAGCGATGTATCGAGAGAACCATCTTCCATTTCCTTTGGCAGAGACGCGAGCGCCATACCCTCCACGGGAAAGTCGATTATTCAGGTAGTCCCCATTCTCTATCTCCAGTCCACAGAGGCAGTGAAACTCATTACGCCTTTTTTGTCTGCCAACGCCACGGTCCTTGACGTACCCAAGAGCAATCAGATAATCGTCGTGGATACCGACGCGAGTGTGCGAAGAATACTCCAGCTGATCGCCACCTTCGACAATGAAACACAGAAGAAGAAAAGGGCCCAGGCATTCGTCTATCCAGTGCAAAACGGCAAGGCCACGGACATAGCAAACCTCCTGTCGCAGATATTTTTTGGTACGGCACCACGATCAACAACCGGAGCCACGACGACGAGCACAAGGGCAGGCACCACCCCAACACCGGGGTCAACAACAGCACAGCGTGCTGCTGCACCCCAGCCCACACAACCCCAGGCCACACAACAGCCCTTCACGGCAACTACGGGCACAAGTGAGAGTGCACAGCTCGTGTCGGACATAACGAGAATCTACCCCGATGAAATCAGAAACACCATCATAGTCCTCGCGACACCGGAAGACTATGAGACTATCAAAGAGACCATAGCCAAGATAGACACACCTCCCCGACAGGTCCTGATTGAAGGACTCATCGCAGAGGTGAGCCTTACGAACGATTTTACCCTTGGACTCGCCTACGCCCTGAGAACTGAGTTTAACTACCAGGGCGGGCAGATTGCGGGTGATATTGCCGTCAATGCCTCAAGTCTGGCGTCAACAAGTACCAACACTAATTCGATAACAGGGGTGACCACGACTACAACAAGCCTGCCCTCCTCGGCACAGGGTTTCAGTTACATCGGCGTCGACTCAAGAGGCAACGGCAACGCGAGACTGCTCATCAACGCTCTCGCGACAGATTCAAGGAGTAAGACCCTGGCCGCTCCGCACATACTCGTTTCAGACAACCGGGAGGCGCATATCCAGGTGGGCAGCGAGGTACCCATCGTGACCTCATCGACCGTCAATCCGTCAGGGACATCCTCCGGCACCATAGCAACATCGACAATAGAATACAAAGATATCGGCATCATCCTGAAGATCAAACCTCAGGTGAATGAGAGCGGTCTCGTGGCGTTGGAGATGTCACAGGAGATATCCTCTCTTGGCGACACGGTGAGCTCAGGCAACGGTCAAAGCGAGATCACCATCAACAAGACCGAGGCGGCCACCAATCTCGTGGTGCATGACGGCCAGACCATTATCATCGGGGGTCTCATCAGGGAGGATCACACCAAGGGGTTCACCGGCATTCCCTTTCTCAGCAGGATACCCATAATAGGGTACCTCTTCGGCAGCACAACCACCACGAAGCAACGAAACGAGACGATTATTTTTCTCACCCCCCACGTCATCAAGAATGCCGAAGAGGCAAAGAGTATAACTTCCGGCTACATGGATCGCATAACCAAATCCAGCGATGGAGGACTGAACAAGGACGAATTGCTCGGACAGGGCGTGCAGGTCAAACCAGGTACACCGGATTCACCCGATATAGTCATTCCGATGCCGGAAGCTAACATTCCCGCTAAATAGTTAACTTTTCCTTTTTAAAAGCAATACGCACAGGTATTATCTGGTTTGATCCGTTGCCGGAGGTATCGCGCCTCGTGGCCCACGCACTGGATTTCTTTGAGTCTGTATGGGCATTTGCACGCCCGGTGCCTGAGCCGGCGCGGGCATTGGCTGAGCAAAGGGATTTGCACCGGAAGGAATAGAAGCCGCCTGCGGAGTCGTCGCTGTGGTCGGAGCCGCAGAAGGTCTCGTTTGGCTTGAAGCCCCCGTGGCTCTATCACCTCTCTGTTTTCCCTCGGCGGCAAGCTCAACGACCATGGTTTCATCGCCCCTTGTCAGGACTATTCTGTCCTTCTCTATTTCTTTCACGATAAAACCGCTCAGCACGTCGCCCTTCTTGACAACCGTTTGTCTTTCCCCTCTCCCGGGCGTGGTCTGGGGGGACTTCTTGTCCTCTACATAGGCGAAGCTTAATTCCTTTGTCACCACCGTTCCGTAAAGCACAAGCTCGGGTTTCAGCAAAGTCTGTCCATTCTTTGTCTCCGGCGGCATCCTCCGCTCAGGATGAAAAAGATTGTTCTCCGCTACGGTCACGTAATCGGCCGGCGAGGACGGCTGCGAATTTTCGCCGGGCAGTTGCTCTTCAGTGACAGGCTTTATCTTTACCGGGGGCAGCGTATAGTTAACCTTCATGGGAAACAGGGGCAAGACAACAAAAAGCAAGAGAAACAAAAGTCCCGCGAACAGTAATATGTTCAGGAGATTGATACTCCCATAGAGGTATCGCAGAAAGCGCATCCTATTTCCCCCTTGTGAGAGCGGCCACACTTAGTTTCACCATAAGGTCTCTGGGTTCTCTTAAGTTCCTCACCCGCGTGTCGAGTTCCTTGACAATGATGTAAGGCGTCCGTGTTTCAATGCTGTAGACGACATCGCTCAAAGCCCGCGTATCAGGTAGGACCACATCCATCGTTACGTTGACAATCTTGAAATTCCCCAGGTCTTCGGGCTTTTCAACCCGTTCGCTGGATATTGTTCCGCCTCTCCCTGTGATGATCCCCTTGACCGTGTCTTCAAGGGTGTTGGCGGCAAGGGAAGCCGTTTCCCCTTGTATGAGCTTTGAATCGTCGGCCTTTCTCTTTTCCTGCAACGATGCAAGTTTGCTTTCAAGCGCCGGCTTTTCCGCGATGACAGAAATATACTTTTCCAGGGTCTTTACCTTGGTCATTTGCATCTCTCTGATGGAGACCATGTCCGCACGGACCTGTTGATAGCCATACTCATACGCTATAAGGGCGAAAAGTACGATGATAACGGGAACAGCGAATACGGTAAGTCTACTTCTTTTTTCCATTAATCGGTCTTTCTCCTCCCTCTTTTGGTCTTTTTCCTCCCTCTTTGGTAAACCCCTCAATGTCCATTTTAATCGTAAATCTGTCGGCATTGAGCCGTGTGTCCCTGACCGTGGGAGAAGCAAATTCAACTTTTTTGAGGTATTTTGACTGTTCCAATTTGGGCAGTATCTCCAAGGCGGAATTCGCATACCCTTCAATGTCCACAGTTGTATCGGTAATACGCGTCCTTGTGAGCCAGACCGTATTGGGAAGTATAGTGGTTAGCTCCTTGAGAAGGACAAGCATCACGGGGCTCGATTCTTTGAACTTCTCCAGTGTCATCACCTCGCTGTTCAAAGCGTCTACCTCAACTTGCAGACCCTCTATTCGTTTCACTTGATCCTTTCTCAGCGCTATCTGCCGGTTTATTTCGTCTAACCGTTTCTCTTCTCTCTCGAGGGGAACGACAACGTAGGGAATCCAGGTAGCAAGAATGAGCGCGATCAGTATAACGGTGCAGGCTATCGGAAGCCTTGCCTTTTCCCTCACTCCTTTCCCGAAGAGATTTACGCCCTTGGCTTTCGACCACAGATTCTCAACAATACCTCCCACAGCGCTCAACGAGATCCCTTCCATGCCGGTCAAAAGTTTGAGTTTAACTGCCTCATTCTCCAAGATCTTGACAGGCACATTGAGGTGCCCAACAAGGGAAACATAATCTTGATCTTTAACCGACAAAAGCACCGTCGGAGAGACGCCCTGTGGTTGGACCATCTCTATGAGAGGATTCAAGGCGTCCATAATGGCAGCTTCCCGTGTCTCATTTCCAAAGAAACTGCCTCCGATGGATGACGAGAGGAGATTGTTTCGGATAAGCCCCCCTTCGTAGCCGTAGGAATCGACCTCAAGACAGATGGAATCCGTCTCCTGGCCCATATAGGCACACAGAGTGGCAAGGTTTGAGAGGTTGATTGTCACTTTCTCTACAGTGATGTCTTCTTTCCTCAAAGCCTCTCTGTACTGGTTTATCAGATCAGCTCTCGCGGCCACAAGGATGAGATTGAGCCTTTCATCGTGCTCGTCCAATATCCTAAAATCATAGTAGGCATTGTCGGGGCTTAACGGAGTCAGTCTGTCCAATTCGTACGCAATAACGTCGGCGATGGTCTCTTTCACGGTAGCAGGGAGTTCCAGAGCCTTCACGATGGCCCACTCTCTGGGGATAGCGAGTGTTATCCCCTTCTTTTTTGCCTTCAATTCCTCCATCGCCAAGGAAAGCGTGTGGGCAAGGCCTTCCGGGTTTATGTACTTTCCTTCTTCGAAGGCGTATTTTCTGAACCTTTTTATCCTGATCCTGGATAAGAATCGTGAACCGAGAACGACCCATATAGCTCCCCTCTCTATGGAGACGGAGAGGCTTGTTTTCGGCACAATAACGCCATCCATAAGGCGTAAGGTGAGAAGGTTCCAGATCGGCTTCCACCAGGCTCCGATCTTGTCCAAAAGATCAGAGCCTGACGATGATAATCTGGATAATTTCTGGGCAGCCTCTGTCCCGGTGATCATGGTATCGTCATCCTTGAATTCATGTCTCTCTGCGTCCTGCCCTTCCTCGCACTATCATCCTTCCTTCTTTACAGATTGTTTCATGCCTGCCGGGCTCTTGTAATAGAGCGTGCGGTATTTGCCGTTGCCTTGTAGCGATAGCGTTGTTCTAATGGTAAAACCCCGTTCTTCACCCTTCTTATATCCTGTGGATTCAATGGTACATACATTTGACTCCAGAATGCTTATATAGGGGGCCAGCAAGGTGAAACCGTCTCCCGTGATAGCCCTTACATCCTCTATGGTTTTGATGTCTGCCGTTTGCCGAAGGGCAATAATCTGATCTGCCATCTCAGGGGTCATGCCCGGCAATGCCTCAAGAACCTCTTTGGGCGCCCTATTCACATTGATCGTTCCCGTATTTGAAAAAATGGTAACGAAATCGAAAATACCTTTTTTTTCGCCGCTCCCATAGAGTATCTCCGGCGTCATGCCTTTTACCATTAACAGCTCTTCCACTGTTTCGAGGTCCGCATTTTTCGACTTATACGGATTGGGCAGAGACATATAATAATCACTTTCGGCACCGTGAAGCCTCTGCAACTCATCAGCATCCCTCCAGTCCAGAAGGGAGTCAACGATCGTATCGGCCGTTTCTTTCGACACCCCCTGGTTCACCAAGAGTTTGTTGAGTATTATACCAGAAATATCATTCAGTGTGTTAAGATTGATCTTTCCGGATTCATCGGTTACCGAATAGACGTACGAATCATTCCCCAACTGGCCTTCATACTCTGTCCCGTCGACCCGTATCACCTGAGTGTCTTCCAGGGTAATCTGTCTGTTTTTATAGATGCTTCTATAGACCGTTTCCATGATGGCCGTCTCAACTCCTGCTTCCGCAAGCAATTGTTTCTCCCTGCCTTCCTTAAAGAATAGTGTGGCACGGGTTTCCGTTCTTACCATAAAGGAAAATGAGAAAGCAATGACGCTGAGGATCGTGAGGATCCACAGAACCAAGAGCAGGGCGATGCCCATCTCCGACAGCATCATCTTCCCTGCGATGTTTTGTTTTTTGCCCATATATTGGTTGCTTTCCAATTCTTTCGCTTTCACTATCGACTGTTCACCGCTTTTTTGCTACTCATTGTGTTAAGGCCCCCTGTGCCCTCATCGGAATGATCAAGGCAATCTCCTTTGATCCCTCGACGAGTCTTAGTCTTATTTTCTGAGGAATTGTCGTATTGTCTTTCCACTCGTCGATCCATATGCCTTCTTCTTCGGTGGGGTCTTTAAAATAATATTCAAACGATATTTCATCGAGACCCTGCAAAAGCTTGGTTTCTCTTGTGCTCTTGGTTCCGACCACGCCTTCTGCGGCATACAGGCTCTTCATGCCGCTCTCATCTGGTTGAACGGTATATTGAACAACTACATATCCCCTCTGCCCTTCCCAGATCGAATAGTTCGTGGCCAATCTCATCGTGTCTGCCGTGCCATCGAAGTAGTACTGCTTCGTACCGTCCTCGTCGAAAGAAAGCGGCGCCGCCGACTGTGTCTGCGCATCGATAAGATCGAGAGAAGTTCTGTACCGTTCAAGGGACTCAATCTTTCGTTCCCCCTTGTCCACGGAGCGATAACTGACCCTCATGCCCCCCGCGGTAACGAGAACGATGAGTGCAAGGAGGACAATCGAGATGATCAATTCAAGTAGGGTAAACCCAGCGTTTGACCGGGTGATGTATATCATCCTTATCGTGCTTCGTGCCATTTCCTGACCCTGATCCTCTAAATTTTCTTTTCTACCATTTTCATCGTGCGCAAAGTCAGTGATTTCTCTTTTGCATCCTTCTGCCAGTGAAGAGTGAGCACGACTTCGAGAAGCTGCACGGGAAGCTCTTTTGTCCGCTCCGTCAGGGCATCGGTAACGGCAACGTCAACCAAGTATCCTTCAGAAGTCGTCTCGCTCCATGTTCTCACGTCCAGTTTATCATCATCGAGAACCTCGCGCATTATAGCATCCGCCCTTGTCGCAGCGTTGATATAATCCTCAGAAACAGTGAGATTTCTGAGATTAGATGAAAAAAGCTGAAAAACAATGGTCATGGCGATACCCAGAATGGAGAGCGCCACAAGAACCTCGAGCAGGGTAAAACCACGCTCCGGCCTGTCTGGGCGACAATCCGTTGACGTCCTTCTTATGATCGCCTTGTGAAATGCCCTCATCATTCGCGCACTATCACCGACCCCACGATAGGATCCGTTTCGATTAAGAAGGTCCTTTTCTTATACCTTAGCACCACGGTTCCGCCTTCTACCCCGCCGCCAGGCCCAAAGAGAATAAAATACTTGCCGTTACGGATCTCTCCCAGGGCCGGATCATCCACCGTTATGGAAACTTCACGCGGTATTGTCTTCACGGCACCGCCCTCTATGCCATACTGTCGCGTGTCCAGATTAATAGTCAGAATCATCTCTTCGCCCCTGTTCTGCGCCAGGGATTTTGTCTGCCTGATGCTTGTGGAAAGCTCCCTCGCAGTCGCACCGAGCCGCGCGGAAGGAAGAACATTGGCAAAAAAACCCGTGGCCAGTCCGAAGAGGAGGGCGATGAGGAAAAGAACGATGATGATTTCAAGGAGGGTAAAACCCCTTGCGCATCGGATAAGTATCTTGATAGGGAACCTCGATTTCCACACCATAGGTTTCATCGGCTTAAGAATAGTTTCCCGCACATGCTCAAGCCTCAATACGGCAGGTCCATGATGCTGAATACGGATAGGAGTATAGAAATAATGATGAAGCCGATAACGAGACCCATTATGAGGATCATGATTGGTTCGAGCAAGCTCACAAACCTCTTGACGGCTTCTCTTAAACTCTTCTCATAGGCGCCAGCCACTTTGAGAAGCATGGTATCGAGTTGACCGGTCTCTTCTCCCACCTTGATCATCGAGAGGGCCAGAGGAGGGAAAACGTTGGCCTCGCTTAAGGGGGCGGCTATGCCCTTACCTTCCTTGGCTCCTTTGGCGACGGCATCAAGGGCAGAGGCTATGACCTGGTTGCTGATAACATCTTTGGCATTGTTGAGGGCCTGAAGGAAAGAAACCCCACTCTTGAGGAGCGTGCCCAAGGTCCTGCAGAACCGTGCTGTTTCGAGTTTTCTCACCACATCGCCCAAAAGCTTCAGTTTGAGCGTATCCCACTGAAATTTCCCCGCGGTTGATCGTATGTACGATTGTGCCATAATCCAAAGCACGATGAGCACCGAAAGGCCTGCCCACCAGTACGCCTTCATACCCTTGCTAACGGCTAGAAGGACCTGCGTGGTAGCTGGCAAGGCGCTGCCGAACTCGGAGAAGATAACTGAAAACCTCGGAACAACGAAAATAAGGAGGATGATAATGGAGACGCCACCGACAAAAAAGAGTATAACAGGATATATCATGGCGGAGAACACATGGTCTTTCAACTCTTTGGTCGATTCGAGGAATTCGTTCAGTTTATCAAGAACCACGTCGAGAACCCCCCCTGTTTCACCCGCCCGTACCATATTCACGTAAAGCCTGGGAAAGGTTTTCGGATGCTTCTGGAGCGCATCCGAAAATGATCCACCCTCACGTATGGATTTGAGAACAGACTTGACGATCTCTTTCATCTCCTTGCTCTCCGATAATTCAGAGAGGATATTGAGGCTCCTGTCGAGGGGTAAACCGGCGCTCAGCAACACGGATAATTCTGTGGTGAAGGTAAGAAGATCGCCTTTTGACCGCTTGAAGCCGATCCTCGTCTTCAGTCCCCCCTCCTGGGGCGCGACGATCTTCAAAGGAATGACGCCCGTGTTTTTAATTCTCTCTATGGCAACCTTTTCATCGGCGGCCTCGATGACCCCTTCGATGACTTCGCCTTCCATGGTGGTTGCCCGGTAGGAAAAAAGGATCATCAAACCTCCTGCGTGACCCGCAAGACTTCGCCCAGAGTGGTTACTCCTGCTCTCACCTTTGCAATACCGTCTTCAAGGAGGGTCTTCATACCGCGCTCTCTCGCTACCTTTCTCGTCTGGTTTGCGTCAGCGTTTTTGAGGATCATTCTCCGTATGTCATCGTCCACTATGAGCAGTTCGAAAATACCCTGTCTGCCGTAGTATCCGGTAAAAGCGCATGTCTCGCACCCTCTGCCTCTAAAGAGCGGCGTCTCTGAAGAGAGCCCAAGCATAGTAAGTTCATTATGGTCTATTCTTGATGTATCCTGTTCTCTACAGTCAGGACAGATGAACCGGACAAGGCGCTGGGCAAGGATGCCCCGCACAGTCGAGGAAAGGAGGAAGTTCTCAACCCCCATATCGAGAAGTCTGGTAATGGCGCTCGGCGCGTCATTCGTATGGAGTGTCGAAAATACAAGATGACCGGTGAGGGCAGACTGGATAGCAATCTCCGCGGTGGCAAGGTCCCTGATCTCACCGATCATGATGATGTCAGGGTCTTGTCTCACGATGTGTCTCAGAGTATTCGAAAAATCGAGTCCTATCTGGGCCTTCACCTGAATCTGGTTGATCCCTTTAAGTTCATACTCCACGGGGTCTTCAACGGTGATGATCTTCTTGTCCGGCGCGTTGATCTTGTCAAGGGCGCCGTAGAGGGTTGTCGTCTTTCCGCTTCCCGTGGGGCCCGTCACGAGAATGATGCCATTCGGTTTCTTGATGAGCTGATTAAAGGCCTGCCGGGTATCGGAGGAAAAACCCAGCACATCAAGATTTATGATGATGTTCTCTTTATCGAGAAGCCTCATGACAACACTTTCACCATGGAGGATCGGTATGGTCGAAACCCTCAAGTCAATTTCTTTTTCTCCGATCTTGAGCCGTATGCGTCCGTCCTGGGGTAGCCTTCGTTCCGCGATGTTCAGTTTCGCCATGATTTTTATGCGTGAGACAACAGCTGCCTCAAGTCTCTTGGGCGCCGCCTCGATGTCATGGAGCACGCCGTCTATGCGATATCGCACTTTCAGTTCATCCTCAAAGGGTTCTATGTGAATGTCGCTGGCCCTGCTTTCAAGGGCCCGTGAAATGAACAGATTGACCAGTTTAATAATGGGTGCCTCAGAGGCAAGGTCCTTCAGGTGGCCAACGTCTTCTTCCTCCTCGATGAATTTAAAACCCTGTTCACCCATATCCTCGATGATTTTGTTCATACTCTGTGAACCTTGCCCGTAAAACTTTGATATGTATTCATCGATGACTTCCTCGTCGCCGCTATAGACAATCACATCGGCTGCAGAGGCCACTTTCAGGGCTTCGATAACTCCCCTGTCATTCGGATTTGCGAGGATTACCCTTAGTACATTATTCTTGAACTCCATGGGGATGATCTTGTTCTCACGGATAAATCGGGATGAGATGCTATCCAGAACCAGAGGGACCTTTGGAAAATCTTCCTGCTTGACATAAGCGATCTCGTTGGGAGCCATCTGTATAAACCTCTTAAGTATCCTAACGTTTTTTTTATTATAACACAATTGACGGGAATCACCAAAAGAGGGCCACCTTCCTCTCTTGCCTATACTCCGGTTCCTGTATATACTGTAAAGACAAAGGGGGTCTCATGGGATTGAAAAGCCTGGCGGGCAAACGTGCCCCACGAGAAATGCTCATCAATATACCAAGATTGATAAGTGCATACTACACCGACATCCCTGACGTCTCGGTGAAGGCCCAGGCCGTGGAATTCGGCACTTCAGGCCATCGAGGTTCCTCTTTGAAGACCAGTTTCAACGAAGCTCATATCCTCGCTATGACTCAGGCGATATGTGATTACAGGACCGTACAGAAAATCGACGGACCGCTTTTCCTCGGCATCGATACCCACGCCCTTTCCGAGCCGAGCCATATAACGGCAATAGAGGTACTCGCCGCAAACCATGTCGCTGTCATGATACAAAAGGAACAGGGCTACACACCTACCCCTGTGATTTCCCACGCAATCCTGACATACAACAGGACAAAAACATCGGGTCTGGCTGACGGCATCGTCATCACGCCATCCCATAACCCTCCTGATGATGGAGGATTCAAGTACAACCCACCTAATGGCGGTCCGGCAGACACGAGCGTTACCAAATGGGTTGAAGACAGAGCAAATGCGCTTTTGAGGGCGGGCAACAAAAAGGTCAAAAGGCTCTCTTACAGACTCGCATTGTCCAAAGGAACGGTACATGAGTTCGATTATATAAAGCCCTATGTGGACGATCTGAAAAATGTCATCAACATGGAGACAATAGCATCTTCAGGACTTGCCATTGGCGTTGATCCCATGGGGGGCTCTTCGCTTGCATACTGGACCCCCATCGCCGAAACCTATCAACTGGACATCGATGTGGTAAATCGCGTGACTGATCCGACATTCAGTTTTATGACCGTTGATAAAGACGGTAAAATCAGAATGGATTGCTCCTCTCCTTATGCCATGGCCCGTCTTGTGGACTTGAAAGACAAATATGACATAGCCTTCGGCAACGATCCTGACGCCGACCGGCACGGTATCGTGACACCGACTGCAGGTCTTCTGAGCCCCAATCATTATCTTTCGGTTGCCATCTGGTACCTCTTTCAGAATCGGTCTGGCTGGAGACCGGATGCCGTCATCGGTAAAACGCTGGTAAGCAGTTCTGTGATTGATCGGGTAGCGGCTCATCTTAAAAAGAAGCTTTCCGAAGTGCCTGTAGGATTCAAGTGGTTTGTGCAAGGCCTTCTTGACGGGAGCTATGGCTTTGGGGGCGAAGAAAGTGCTGGCGCATCATTCCTCCGTAAAGATGGGACCGTCTGGACCACCGACAAAGATGGAATAATCATGAACCTTCTGGCCGCAGAAATAACAGCCCGGACCGGAGAGGACCCGGGTGCTTTATACGAAAGGCTTGTGGGAATCTTTGGAAATCCGATATATGAGAGAATTGACGCCCCTGCCACCCCGGAACAGAAGGCTCTCCTTGAGAAGCTCTCGCCTGATGATGTCACAGCCTTATCGCTCGCAGGAGAAAAGATCACAGGCAAACTGACAAAGGCCCCAGGCAACGGCGCATCCATCGGGGGTTTGAAAGTAACAACCAAAAACGGGTGGTTTGCAGCCCGCCCTTCCGGTACGGAAAACGTCTACAAAATATATGCAGAGAGTTTCAAGGGCAAAAGCCATCTTCACCGGATTGAAGAAGAAGCGGTTACGATGGTCAGAAGGGTCTTTGAGAAGGCCCACGTCCGGTCTTCATAGTCCGCGTTTCGGTGGTTCTGTTTCTTCAATCTCGGCGATCTTTTCTTCGATATCTTTTATTTCGAGCCGCATCCTCGATATCGCGCTCATCCTGTCTTTGAGGAAGGGATCCTCTTTCCCGAGTTTTTTCTCTGAAGTGAATTGATCATAGACATATTCACCGATCTCGCCATACACCTTCTGCATGTTCTTCTGTATCCGGGTTATATCGAGGTATCGCTTCTTGGTTATGATCGCCTGTTTCTCAACATTGAATGCAATGTCCTGTGCAGTCTCTTTAAGGGCCTTGAACCCCGCTTCGGTCTTTTTTCTTAAATCGTCGATTATGGCCATTTCGCCTCCTTGTCGCGATAATTGACTTTACTATATGAAGAAACCAAGGATTTATCAAGCGATAATTCCGTATAATGAATTGAAATTGTTGGATTCTTATGATAAATTAGGGGTTGGCAAAGTTTATATGAACATCCGGGAAAGTTTGGAGCAAAAAGAAGAGCAGGTCCTCTCGCCCTTCGCTCAGAAGAGCAGAGAGACGAGAGGAAGACTCAATGCTGAGCCTGAATGCGATATACGTCCGGCCTTCCAGCACGACAGGGACCGCATTATGCACAGCAAATCCTTCCGGAGACTGAAGGCCAAAACACAGGTTTTTTTGTCTCCCGCGGGAGACCATTACAGAACGCGGCTCACTCATACCCTTGAGGTATCGCAGATCGCGCGGACCATTGCACGGGCGCTGTCGCTTAACGAAGACCTTACGGAAGCTATTTCGCTGGGGCATGACCTCGGACATACGCCCTTCGGCCATTCGGGAGAGGATGTACTGAATGCGATCCATGAGGGCGGTTTCAGACATTATGAACAGAGCCTCAGGGTCGCCGATATCCTTGAGAAGGACGGCAGAGGGCTTAATCTCACCAGGGAAGTGCGGGACGGGATCGTCAAGCATTCCAAAGGAAAAGGCGATATTATCATGAGGGGTGATGACGACAAGCCCCTCACAAAGGAAGCTGAAGTGGTGCGTATCGCCGATGTCATCGCCTATTTGAACCACGATATCGACGACGCGATCCGTGCAAACGTCATTGAAGAAGATGACCTCCCTAAGAAGGTGACGGCTTATCTCGGCCATACCGTTTCAGACAGGATCGATACGATGGTTCGCGGCGTCATTTCTGAAACCATGAAAAGTCAAGTCCTGGCCCTGGAATTCGGCGGGGAGCTTGAGGACTACGTTTACCGGCTCAGGAACTTTCTCTATGAACGGGTTTATGACAGCACTATCGTCCATGCCGATTTTATTAAATGCTCCAGGATTATAGAAGACCTCTACGGGTATTTTTTGAAAAATTCCCATGCATTTCTCAGGGAAACGGAACACGAGGACTTTTACGATGAGCCTGCGACATGCGTGTGCGATTTCATTGCGGGCATGACCGACAGGTACGCATTCAACCTTTTTGAAAAAATCTTTCTTCCGCTGCCCTGGAACATACCGCTCTAAAGCGGTGCAGGGTGAGAAACGTGCAACGTAAAACTGACAGGAACGCATCAATATGAAACTGGAGAAACGAGACTATGGAAAAGGTTTACGATCCGAAGATAATCGAAAAGAAGTGGTACACGCACTGGATTGAGAAGGGATATTTCACCGCCGGCAGCGACCCTGAGGCGCCCTCTTTTTCGATGGTGATCCCGCCGCCAAACGTAACGGGCTCCCTTCACATGGGACACGCCCTCAACAACACGCTCCAGGACATCGTCACACGCTTTTACAGGATGTCAGGTTTCAATACCTTGTGGCTTCCCGGTATGGACCACGCGGGCATCGCGACTCAGAACGTTGTGGAACGGGAGCTTGCAAGAGAGGGGCTTCACCGAGATGCGCTCGGCAGAGAAAAGTTTATCGAAAGAGTCTGGCAATGGAAGGAAAAATCAGGCGGCACGATCATTGAGCAGCTCAAGAGGCTTGGCTCTTCCTGCGACTGGACAAGAGAACGCTTCACCATGGATGAAGGCCTGTCACGGGCCGTCCGGGAAGTTTTCGTGAGGCTCTACAAAGAAGGGCTCATCTACCGTGATAATTACATCATCAACTGGTGCCCACGGTGCAAAACGGCACTTTCGGACCTCGAAGCCGAGCACGAGGAGACAAAAGGGTTTCTCTACTACATACACTATCCGCTGGTAAAGGGTGAAGGTTATCTGACAGTCGCCACCACACGGCCCGAAACCATGCTCGGAGACACCGCCGTTGCCGTCAATCCGTCAGATCCGCGGTACGGCAAATATGTCGGGGAGTACGTGCTGCTTCCCACCGTGGGAAAGAAAATCCCTGTCATCGGTGACAGCTATGTGGACATGGAATTCGGCACCGGCGCTCTCAAGGTGACACCGGCCCACGATGTCAACGACTTTGAGATTATGAAGCGGCACGATCTTGAATTGGTAAGGGTCATAGATGACGACGGAAAGATGAATGAAAATGCCGTCCATTACCAAGGCACGGACAGGTTTGAGTGCCGCGAGAAGATCGTTGAAGAATTGAAAGAAAAAGGGTTTCTGGAAAAGATAGAGCCGTACGGTTTGGGCGTCGGCAAGTGCTACCGCTGCAAGACTGTTGTCGAACCGGCGTTGTCGCTCCAGTGGTTTTTGAAAATGAAACCCCTCGCGGAACCGGCTATCGAGGCTGTTCGTGATCACAGGATCCGCATCATCCCTGAAATGTGGGAAAAGGTCTACTTCGATTGGATGGAGAATATCAGGGACTGGTGTATCTCGCGTCAGATCTGGTGGGGACACCGGATACCTGTCTGGTACTGCGATTCCTGTGACGAAATAATCGTTTCCGTGGATACCCCTCGCTCATGCACAAAGTGTAACGGCACGCTTCGTCAGGAAGCCGACGTCCTCGATACATGGTTCTCCTCGGGGCTCTGGCCTTTTACCACCCTCGGATGGCCGGACAATACCGATGACTTGAAAAAATTCTATCCCACATCCCTTCTGATCACGGGCTTCGACATCCTCTTCTTCTGGGTAGCGCGGATGATCATGATGGGGCTCAAGTTCATGAGTGACGTGCCCTTCAAGGAGGTCTATATCCACGCGCTCGTCCGGGATGCCGAGGGAAAGAAGATGAGTAAATCCAAAGGCAACGTCATCGATCCGCTCGTCATCATCGACCAGTATGGCACGGACGCCTTTCGTTTCACACTGACCATGCTTGCCGCCCAGGGACGCGACGTACTTCTCTCTGAGGAAAGGATCGAAGGCTCAAGAAACTTCGTCAACAAAGTCTGGAACGCCTCCAAGCTCTCACTCATGCTCTTGGGTGAGGCAAAGCCCGCCCAGACTAAGTTAGCCTCATCCTTTTTGCCCGACAGATGGATCCGCTCACGGACGCAGAAAATCATCAACGAAGTAAGGCAAGGCATCAAGGAATATCGTTTCAATGACGCTGCGAATATCCTTTACGCCTTTGTCTGGCATGAATTCTGCGACTGGTATCTGGAGATCATCAAGCCGAACCTCTATGGAAAGGTAGACTCCTTCGATAACGCGGCAACAAGGGCCGTGCTCTACGAAACGCTGACGGACATTCTCAAGCTTTTGCATCCCATCATGCCCTTCGTCACGGAGGAGATTTATCAGAGGCTCCCCGGGCATGAAAGGGAAAGCATCATGATCTCACCCTTCCCTGTCGTCGACGAATCACAGATCGATGAGGGAAGCCAAGCCGGCATGGAAACGATCATGGGTATCGTCGATGTGATCCGAAACATCCGGGGAGAAACGGGCATCGCCCCCAATGTGAAGATCGATGCCGTCATCCGGGCAGACGGACGGGAACCGCTTCTTAAATCATATGAGTATTACATCAAGGAACTGGCAAGGGTGAAAGGCCTTCTGTTTACCGATGGTCAGGCACCGAAACACTCAGCCGTTGGCGTCTACAAGGGTGTCGAAGTTTTTGTTCCTCTCAAGGACCTCATAGACGTTGTAAAAGAACTGGGAAGGATCGAGAAAGAGATGGGCAAGATCGATGAAGAAAGTGAAAAGATCGCCAAAAAGCTTGACAACGAATCGTTCCGGGAAAAGGCCCCGGCAGAGGTCATCGCAAAAAACCAAGCCCAGTTTCAGGAACTCTCCGTAAAAAGGGAGAAGCTCTTAGCAAGCAGAAAGCTTCTGGAAGGGATTTCGGGACAATAGATGCCGCTCAACTTTGCACCCATAGAATCCTTCATTGAAGATCATCGGGAGAAAATGGCGGATAAGACGCTTACGCGTCATGAGCGTCATCGGATACTCTCGGAACTCGGGCGCAGGCTTAAGTCCACCCTGAGGAACCATGACATTTTTGAATCTGAACTCACCTCTCTTGTGGTGAATGTCATTGAAAACGCCACAGATATTGAGCAACTGAGTAAATGTCACGAACTGGCGCTTACGAAGATAAAAACCTTTTTTATCGAAGAAGGTACGATCATCGACGTCAATGATCTTTTGCGCATTATCAGAGACAGGCTGACGATCAAAACTCTCAGGCTGGCGGAAGAAGAGATGGCGCGCGAAGGCCACGGGGCACCGCCTGTTGATTACGTCTGGGCCGGTCTTGGAAGCGAAGGCCGGGACGAGCAAACGATCGTAACAGACCAGGATAATCTCATCGTTTACGGTGACACAGATGATGACTTTGCGACACAAGCATTGAAAGAGGCGTCCAACGAATATCTGAAGCGTGGACAAACCAAACTGTCCGAGAGTAAGCTGACTCCCAGAGACTACCTCGATTGCTGGTTCACGGTCTTCACCAAGAAGGCTTCCGATATGCTCCACGTCATCGGATTTGAACGATGCAAAGGCGGGGTAATGGCCTCCAATGAGAAATGGCGGGGGTCTCTCTGGGATTGGAAAAGAAGGATTGAAGATCGCATGACCTATGAAAAGGGGATATTGGAACCCCTGGATTTCATCATCCTCACGGACGCACGCGCTATTCACGGCAACACCCAACTGCTTGATGCCCTTTTGCAATTTTTCTTTACCAAGCTCTCGGAGAATAAACTGGTCATGAAGGATTTCATCCAGTCGGCTGTTTTGATGCCCAGCGCGCTCAGCTTTTTCGGGAATTTCAAGGTGGAAAAGGAAGGCGAGCAAAAAGGCAAATTCAACATGAAACTCTTGGGCTGGGCACCCCTTATCCTTTCAGTGCGTATGATCTCCCTGGCAAATACCATATACGAGACAAACACGCTCAAGAGGATCAAACTTCTCAGAAAAAAGCGCGTCATTAAAAAAGATATGGAAAATGACCTCATAGACGCGTATTGTTTATTTGTGCGGTTTAGGCTCATGAACCAGATCAATGCAGGTGACGAAAACATGCAGAACGCCCATTACCTGCGACCTGATATGCTGGGTCAGGACGAACAGGAAAAACTTCGCCGGGCAATGAAAACCGTCGAGTCTTTCCAGAAATATATCCAGGAAACGCTCTTATTCGGACAGGCTGTATAAGGAGGTAATCATGAAAGTCGTAGAGCTTATGAACAAAGATGTGGTAACCTGTCACCCCTCAGAAAAACTGCACATTATTCTCAACAAGTTTGAGCTTTTCAAGATTGCCGGCATGCCGGTTGTCGATAAAGGAAAACTCGTGGGGATCATTTGCCAGAGTGATATTCTGAAAGGGTTGAAAAAGGGTTCTCTCAACGAGCTTGCTGTGCAGGATGTTATGGTAACCGATGTCATAACGGCCCCATCCACAGAATCGGCAGTTGCCGTCGCAAGGATCATGGTCGATAAAGAGGTGAACAGAGTACCGATCATAGACAACGGTAAGCTCGTCGGCATCGTGACGAGAGGCGATATGATCAAAGCGGTGGCTGAATGCGGATGAGCTTTGAAACAATCGGAGTTATTCATGCGGAATTGAAACAGGTCATACGGGATGAAAAATAAGAGATCGGAAACACAAAAGAGGCCGATATGAAGATAACGAAAGAAACGGTGGAATACGTGGCGCATCTCGGAAGGCTTGAGCTCGAGCCTCAGGAGATAGAGCTCTACACACAGCAGATCAACAACATCCTTGATCACATGGATTCTCTCAATTCCCTCAACACGGACGGTATTGAACCAACGAATCACGCGGTCCCCGTGGAATGTGTGCTGAGAGAAGATACGGTGAGACCCTCGTTCAGCGTCGATGATTCTCTCAAAAACGCGCCGGAGAAAACAGGCTCATTCTTCAAGGTGCCGCCAATCATAGAGGTAGAGGAGTAGAGGGAATAAGGAATAATACATGGATAATGAGGTGAAAAGAGAAGGTGGAAAACATTCTTGATATGACAATCGCGCAGTTGAAGGAGCTTCTCAGGAAAAAAGAAGCGACCTCTGCGGAGCTTACAACGTTCTATCTTGATCGAATCAAGAAATTCGACAAAGAATTGCTCTCCTATTTGCGAATCACCGAGGATTATGCAATGGAGGGGGCAAGGCAGGCCGATTCGAAGATCGCGCAGGGCCAATACGCGCCGCTTCTCGGCATCCCCTTCGGTATGAAGGACATCCTGTGCACAAAAGGGATCGAGACGACGTGCGCATCGAAAATTCTCAAGGGTTTTGTTCCGCCTTACGACGCAACAGTGATTCAAAAACTGAATGAAGCGGGATATGTCCATCTCGGCAGACTCAATATGGATGAATTCGCCATGGGATCATCGACGGAAAATTCCGCCTTCCAGACAACGAAAAATCCCTGGGATCTGACCCGTATCCCCGGCGGTTCAAGCGGCGGCTCTGCCGCTGCTGTATCGGCCGGACTCTGTGTGGCCGCGCTGGGCACCGATACGGGCGGTTCCATCAGGCAACCCGCAAGCCTCTGCGGTGTCGTGGGCATGAAACCGACCTACGGCAGAGTGTCGCGTTTCGGGCTCATTGCCTTCGCATCTTCCCTGGACCAGATCGGCCCGTTTGCCCGTAATGTGAGCGACTGCGCCGCGGTGCTCAACGTCATCGCCGGATATGACACACGGGACTCTACATCAATTCCACAGCCGGCAGCCGATTACACGCAGAACCTCGGGAAAGATATTAAGGGATTTAAAATAGGCATCCCCAAAGAATATTTTATCGAAGGTATGGAACCTGATGTGAAAAAGGCCATGACGGAATCCGTGGCGGTCTTTGAAAAACAGGGCGCCATCCCCGTTGAGATAACGCTGCCTCACACAGAATACGCCGTTGCCACATATTACATCATCTGCACGGCAGAAGCCTCCTCCAACCTTGCCCGGTATGACGGAGTAAAATATGGTCTCAGAGAGCCCGGAAAAGATATCATCGACATGTACAAAAACACGCGGCTTAGGGGTTTCGGCAAGGAAGTCAAACGAAGGATCATACTGGGGACCTACGTGCTCTCTTCAGGCTACTATGAAGCGTATTACAAAAAGGCGAGCAAGGTGCGGACGCTTATCAGGCGGGATTTTGATGAGGCTTTCAGAAAGTGCGATATGATCGTCACGCCGGTTTCGCCGACAACGGCATTTACGGCCGGTGAGAGACTGCAAGACCCTCTCACTATGTATCTTTCCGATATCTTCACAATACCGGTAAATCTTGCGGGATTGCCGGGGCTGTCTCTTCCCTGCGGGTTTGATCAAAAGGGCCTCCCCATCGGCCTTCAGATCATCGGGCAACCCCTCGACGAAGCCCGCATGCTCCAAACCGCATATGTCTTTGAAACAGAGCGGAAAGTGAAAAAGATGCCTGACAAATACACGGCATAGGGCGCCCAAGGACGACCGTCCCACAAAAGCGGGACCGGGATGAAAGGAAAAAGATAATGAACAATCCACGAGTACCCATGGGGATTGATAAAACAAACATAAGAAAATTTCTTGGTGCCTTGAATGATATGGGGATCACTAGCTACGTCTTCGACAAAGGGGGCATGCCGACACTTCCGAAATTCCAAAAGGCCGTACGCCAGTGTGTGAAGTGCAACCTTGCGAAGACACGAAAAAAGGTGGTCTTCGGTGAAGGCAATCCCGGCGCCCACCTTGTCTTCATCGGCGAAGCACCGGGGGAAGATGAAGATATTCAGGGAAGGCCTTTTGTCGGAAGGGCGGGTAAGCTTCTCGACCAGCTCATTGAACGGATCGGTTTAAGGCGTAGTGAAGTCTATATCTGTAATGTCCTCAAGTGCAGACCGCCCAATAATCGCGATCCCGAACCGCCGGAAATAGAAGCCTGCAAAGACTATCTTCTGACCCAGCTTGCGCTTATCAAACCCAAGATCATCTGCACCTTGGGCAGACACGCCTATAACACCCTTTTCGGTGTCGATGAACGTATTACCCGTATCCGCGGTGTGCTCACAAATTATCGGGGGATCACGTTGCTGCCGACCTATCACCCGTCGTATCTGCTCCGCAATCAAGGTAAGATGAAAGAAGCATGGGAAGATATGGAACAACTCAAGAAACTTCTGAAGGGTTGAATCAGAGCGTCAGCGTAAACCTCTGAACGGCGGGGCTTTCCGCAAATTATCGGTAACGTCATCTTTCTAATGCTGCCATGGCTATGATCCGCATTTTTTGATCACGGGATAGTTTCTTGATCTGTGCCTCGCGTTTTAAGGCATCCGGCAGAGTTGCATGCTCTTCGACAAAAACCATCTTGACGGGTCGTCGGGATCGGGTATATTTTGCCCCGGCTTTGCCATTATTGTGTTCCCGGATTCGCTTCTCTATGTTATTGGTCCAGCCTGTATATAAGGTCTTGTCAGAGCATTCCAAAATATAGACTTGACATCCTCCCCGACATGAATGACGGGGATTCCTACGGCGTTCAGGCACATGCCCGAATCGCTTCGGCGGGTTCCTGATTCATCGAGTGGCCTGACTGCGCCATCTCTCCACAGGCTAATACGGCAAGTCCTGCCGCTAAGATATTCCGTGCTGCGTTTACATCCGCGTTGATCTCAAACCCGCAATTGGTGCACGTGAATCTTGATTGACTTTTCCGGTTGTCGGGTGATACATGGCCGCACGCGCTGCATGCCCTGCTGGTATTCCGTGCCGGCACTGCCACAACCATACCCCCTTTCCATGCCTGTTTGTACTCAAGCTGACGCCTGAATTCAAACCAGCCCTGATTGAGGATTGATCTGTTAAGACCTGACTTGGCCTTAACGTTCCTGCCGGGGTTTTCAAGAGTGCCCTGTGCGGATTTCGACATGTTGCGTACCTTCACATCCTCAATACATACTATCGCGTGGTTTTTGCAGATAGTGGTAGTGGTTTTCTGAAGGTAATCTTTCCGCGTATTGCCTATCTTCGCATGAAGACCGTGTATCTTTGTTCTTGTTTTCTTCCAATTGTTGCTGAACTTCTTCTTCCTTGCCATATCCCTCTGATATCGGGCAAGCTGTTTCCGGTATCTCTTGAAGCTGTTCACCGGCTCGAACACTGTTCCGTCTGACAGCATGGCAAGCTTTGCAATGCCGATGTCTACGCCGATTGAAGAGGTTGAAGCGTGCACGGGTGCGTCAACTTCTCGTTCGGTCTGTATGGATACAAACCAGTGCTTGCCTGAACGGGACACGGTGACATTTTTCGGAATGCCTTCAATGGTTCGGCTATTTCTACAGCGCACCCATCCGAGTTTCGGAAGAGAGATGCGACTATTGGCCTGGTCAATTTTGAACTGTTTCGAGTCCGGATACCGGAATGAATCTCCCTTGCCTTTCTTCTTGAACCGGGGAAAGCCCGCTCGTTTCTGAAAGAAGTTTGTGTATGCCCTGTCCAGGTCTTTCAAGGTTTGTTGGAGAGGTTGAGAAGGAGATTCTTTCAGAAACGGGGCCTCGATTGATTTCCACACTACAAGGCTTTTGCATAGACCGGCATACCCAAGTTTTTTCTCTCCCTGTTCATGTCTTTCCTTTTGGAGTGCAAGGGCCTTGTTCCAGACAAATCGGCAACTCCCGGCGAATTGCCTTAATTGCCTCTCTTGAGTGCCGTTGGTCTTTAACTGGTATGTATATGTTTGCAAACGTATCATCTGCTGTTCATATTACTATATTTTGACGAAACTATCCATCCCCACCCTGAACGGCGAGGCTTTCCGCAAATTATCGGTAATATAGCTTCCTCAATCCCCGGTCCTGAGAAGATTTCTGCCCTTCACAAAATGCTCGCTTTAGTTCTGTTTTGGCGAAGCAGGTTTTTTCTTCCCAAGCTTTTCATCATATTTGGCCTTAATATCTTCACGAGTGACTTTTTTCAGTATGGCGTTACCGGCCCGAATATACCTGATGGTGTGTGACTTCTTGAAAAGGCTGCTGTTAACAAGGAAAAAGGTGGTGAATACCATTACCACAACGGCAATGATGATGCAGCCCTTCAAAAACCCCAGGAGCCCACCACCGATTCTGTTCAGAAATCCCAATCCGGAAATATTTACGAGTCTTCCAACCACCCATCCAATGATGTGCGCAACGACAATGCAGGCAAGAAAGATGGCAACGAAACTGATTGCCCTGGCGATACTAGGATGGAAACTCGTCAAGAATTTTGAACAGAAATGATAATATCTCGTGGCAAGCACATACCCCGCCACAACACCGGCAAGCCCGAAGAGTTGCCTCACCGCACCGTTTAAGAATCCAATGATGGTGAGCATCCCGATAACCGCAAGGACGATAATATCAAGCACAGTTAGTAGCCCCTTCTCTTCTCATTTACTATACTACCTCATTTTTATTGTGGTTCCCGTCAAGAAGCTCTTGACCATCTTCCCGGGTCGTTCCGTCGGGTGCGACGTGCCGTTAAAGGGTCTGCCGGGTGATTCCGAGTTCCGTGCAAAGCTTTCCCACTATGGTCTCGGGTTTGCCCATCGCCGCCATGGCGAGGCTCAGCTTCGCCGTACTCATTTTATGGGGCCGTCCGCCATGATGTCCTCTTGCCCGTGCCGAGGCGAGCCCTGCCCTTGTCCGTTCCGAGATCAACTCTCTCTCATACTCGGCCAGGGCAGCGAATATGCCAAAGACAAGCTTTCCTGCCGGTGTTTCCTATCGATTAAGGCTCCGTGCCCGGTAAGGACCTTGAGAGAGATCTCCCGTGAGGCAAGATCATGGGCGATGTTTACCAGGTTCCTCAGATCACGGCCCAGACGGTCGAGCTTCCAGACGATAAGGGTATCCCCTTGCTTAAGGGCCTTGAGACACCCCATCATCCCGGGGCAGTCATGTTTTTTGCCGGAAGCCATGTCCTCATACATATGCCGTGGGTCAACACCGGCAGAAAGAAGAGCGTCCTTTTGCAGGTCGAACACCTGGGAACCGTCAGCCTTTGAAACTCTCATGTAACCGGTACGCATGAGCACCTCTTTTTGCGTGTCACGAAAACGACCGTTTCAATGACATCCCCACAATTCCAGAATGAGCGGTCTTTGTTGTCTTATAACAGGTCACTTAATCTCTGTCAACTTAAGGATTTCCTCATCAGGACATAAACCGTACTTGACAAATAGCCGTCTAAATGATAAATATAGTTACCATGGTTGAGCGGCCGTTCTGGATACAGCGTATTCAAAAAGTGTGGGAACATCGGCCCATCGTATGGCTGTCCGGGGTCCGTCGGGCCGGTAAAACAACGCTGGCGAAAATGTTTCCGAAAGCGGTATATCAGAACTGCGATCTCCCGTCGGTAACACGTCAATTAACCGATCCCGAAGCTTTCTATGACAGTCTCAACAAGGGAACTATGATTATTTTTGACGAAATAGACCGTTTACAGGATCCGAGTCGTCTATTGAAAATAGCAGCTGATGCGTATCCCCATTTGAAGGTGCTTGCAACGGGATCGTCCACATTAGCGGCTACAAAGAAATTTCGTGATACTCTCACCGGACGGAAGCAGGCGATATATCTGCCCCCTGTGCTCTGGCCTGAATGCACGGACAGTTTCGGTGTAAAGGATCTCGATCGCCGCCTGCTTCATGGGGGACTGCCGGAGGCCCTGCTGTCGGATACCAAGGACACTGCCTTTTTTGCCGAATGGATTGACAGTTTTTATGCCAGGGGTATTCAGGAACTTTTCGGTATTCGCAACCGTGTCGGTTTCATGAAGCTCTTCAACCTCCTGTTGAGACAAAGCGGTAGTCTTATGGACTATACGAATCTGTCCGGTTTAAGTGATATGAGCCGGCCTACCGTAAAAGCCCATGTAGAGGCCATGAGCATCGCCCATGCGGTCTTTCTGCTGCCGCCTTTTCATGGTGGCGGGCGAAGAGAGATAACCCATCGGCACAAATGTTACTCTTTTGATACCGGGTTTGTCACCTTCGTTAAGGGCTGGGACAGCATCCGTGAGGATGACAGGGGACTTTTGTGGGAACATCTGGTGCTTGACATCCTGCGGACGGTTATCGATGAGCACAACCTCTTTTACTGGAGAGATAAGTCAGGACGGGAAATCGATTTCGTCGTTAAGGGAAAAAGGGAATTGGCCGATGTCATCGAATGTAAGGTGAATCCCGCCAGTTTTGATTCTCAGATATTATCTATTTTCCGCTCTGCATATCCTGAAGGCAGAAACTACGTGGTGAGCCCGAACGTAAAATCTCCCTATCAGCGACACCAGCAAGGCTTGCCCGTTCACTATATACCCGGTGGTCACCTTCTCCGGATGTTTAACAATCCTGAGCCACCAAAGAATTCGAAAAAAATAGTAGGCTAAAAGGCGAAGTTGTTACCGGTTTTTGGTCTAGCTCCTATCATGGGTTGTGCAGCTTCTTGAAATTCAGAATATGCTGAAAAAAACTCAAGAGGAGGCTTTACATGAAAAGAGTATCCACGGAATCGATGAACGCGCTCTCCGGCAAGAAAGCATACGTGGGTATTGACGTCCATAAAGATAGCTGGCATGTGTTCGACAACAAAAAATGGTTTTCCTGTGAATAGAATATTGAATGGCAACTGGTATGATATTATTTGAGCTGCTATTCCATGGCAAGAGCCAATTTGCTTTTTTAAAGAAAATGGACAAATTGGAACACCCATCAGGAAACCAGATATCCACCACCGGAATTGAAGAAGCGGGTCTTGAATCTGACAGGCCAGTGGCGGGGATGCCTCAGTGACATGAGCGCCGACTGAGCCATTCTGAAATATTCATCAGAGACCTTGACGCCACCATAGACTTCACTATTGAAAGCGGCAATAATAAGGCTGATCTCCCTTTGCAAACAGGGAAAAGAGCGCTCAAGGCGTGCACCGAACTCCAGAGGGGTTTCATCGATGCTTCGCCGAAGACCGCTGTGGTCTCCCCAGCGCAAAAGCGCATGGAAAAGCTCTGCTGCCCGGTGATATCCCTTCACGTGTTGCAGGGTTGTCTTGTAAAGAAAAACAAGGATTTTCCATAAACGCTTATACCACGGGTCTCTCTCGTCGATTTCTTTCGTATCAGTCCCGTTGTAGGAGGTTCGCGAAAAGAGCCATTTCAACACATAGTAAACCAACATTCCACATATACATAGCAGGAACAGTACCATGAAGCCTTTGATCCCCCACGCCAGAATCTTCTCAATAAGGCTCATCCACCAACTGTTCGCACCAAACAACCGGTCCGGCGCCCATCTTATCGTTGAGGAACCGGCGGGCTCGGGTCGTATGGTCCGGCCCCCGAAAACAAACCGCAAGACTGTTTCTATAATGGGCATCGCCCAACCAGCACCCGTATGAAGTACGTGATAACCCACTGTTGCAGCGCTGGTGAGGACCGGTATGAAAAAGAGCGCAAGACTCCCGGCAGACAAGAAAACCATGGCAATGAAGCCCACCATGACACCGACGCCACGGTAACCGGGCAGAAAATCTACCGTCCCCCTGTTTTCATCTTTTGTCATGCCTATGCCCATGAGACCGAGCAAGAAAAACGGAAAGATCAAAGCGAAGGAGACCTGGTCATCGATCCGTATGCCGCCTTTTGCGGCCAACAACAACTTCATGATAAACAGACCGAAGAAGGCCGCAAGACCGATATCGAAACGGGAACAAAGTGTGTAGTAAGTCCCGGGCCGCCGGGAAAAGGTTATTCCGCTCACCCAGAGAAAAAGTATCCAGAAAATAACCAGAACGAGAATCAGCCATTCCAGGGGCGTCCTCCGGTTATGTACAAACTCGAGGCACCACCCTGTGCTGAGTAACGGATGCGTCATGTAGTACATGTCATGGAGTACCCAGAGACCAGCGCACAGAAACCCTGATACCTGCACACCGGCAACATAGATGACGCGCCATCCCTTTCCTGTGGAGATGCCGGTGAGGATTCCGGCGCCGATAAATGTTACCATCGCTCCCCAAAAAGAGAATGGCCGATGTATGACGGCCGTCAGGGAAAAGGCTGCCCAAGCGTAGAGCCAGCAGATCTCCATGCCTCCGGAGATCAAAGATAGTAGTATGTTTCTATTCTTTTTCATACCATCTGTGCTTCTCGTGAGGCAGGCTCACCCATGTGGCCCGACCCGTCGACAGCGGTATATCCGTCTCTTCGCAAGAGGCAGGTTCCTTCGTGGGTGAGCACGGTTATAGACGTCTTCCGGCGTCTGCAATGTTCCTTCACAATATGCGCCGTCTCATCGTCGCTGAGAGTCATCAAGACACAGTTTGTTCCCCAAGGGATTTCCACGGCATGGCGCAGCATGTCAATGAGCGTGCCCCGTGGTCTCATCTCAAGTCTCGCCAGGGCTTCCAGAATGGCCGGCACCTGCCGCGAGCTTCTTGCCACGGGCACAAAGGTGGCGGCGCCTCCTGCCATGGCGCCGTTCGTGATTAAGCCCACAGCGCACCCCCGTCTGTCAAACTTCACGGCAAGAGACGCGGCCACTTCCAGGCAACGCTCAAAAGCCTCCGCGTGGGCATCGGTAAACTGGTCCACGTCAATGATGAAAAGTATCTTCTCCTGTTCTGTGGATTCAAATATTTTTTCCTGCAGACGGTGATGACGGGCGCTGGCTTTCCAGTGGATATGCTTTGCCGGTCGTCCGTGATGATAATCGGCGGTACCGAGTATATAGACAGGATCATTGACCGGGCTTTCACCTCCGGGGGCGCCAAAGAAATCACGTTTCGGCAGTACAAGAGAACCGATGGGCACCAGTTTGGGATAGACGATGACTTCGATTGCTTCCCCGATCTCTTGCTCTTTCACGAAAAATCCAAAGAGGTCACCCGACGACATTCTCAGGGGACCGATTGTATGGACGCCCCGATGACCGGCAACGAACTTCCACCGGAACTTAGTCATCTGATACCAGAGGAGGCTCCTTTGCGCTAACAGGGGCACATCGCACAGCGGAGTCTGTGAAGGCCCATTGACGGGGGCTTCGACCTCCAGCCAGACAGGAAGGGCTTTGCCGTTTTCCGCATTGATCGTGAGCGCCATGTCCTCGCCTGCGAAGACCCTCTTCTTGTCGAGCATCGTACTGCACCGGACCTTTGAGTGACTGAATCGCGTCCAGAGTCTTAGTCCACCTGCCATGATAAAGACAAACAGAGAAAGGACCACAAGGTCATGTCCGCCGTTGAACATATTGAGGAGCGCGATGAAGAGCACTATCCCCACGAAGAAGAGGATCATTGAGGTTGAGAAAAGACTCGATGCCCTGCGTACAGATACCAAATTGTCTATCCTTTGCTCATCCAAGGCTACACTGCCTGAACCGGCACGGGTATCCGTTCCGTGATCTCTTTCAGGACATGCTCCTGCGTGGCACCCCGAAGGTGTTCCTCTTCTTTGAGAATCAACCGGTGCGCGAGAACCGGAACAATGAGAGATTTGATGTCATCGGGAAGCACATAATCGCGGCCGTTAAGCGCCGCAAGCGCCTGGCCCGCTCGCATCAATCCGAGGGAACCCCGGGGGCTTGCGCCAAGACGCAAGGCGGGATCGTTTCGTGTGGCCCCTACGATACCCGTGATATACTCCTTGATCGGAGAGGCAACATGGATTTTTTTCCGGGCAAGTTGCAAGGCGGAAATCTCCTCGGGGCTCGCAACACAGGAAAGGCCAAGCAAGGGATCCTGTTCCTGAAAGCGCTCCAGGATGCTGATTTCCTCTTTCTGTTCGGGATATCCCAGACTGATCCTGAGCAAAAATCTGTCAAGCTGGGCCTCCGGCAAGGGGAAGGTTCCTTCAAGCTCGATGGGGTTCTGTGTGGCCATAACGAAAAAAGGATGGGGCAGGATATAGGTCTTGCCGTCGACGGTAACTTGTCGCTCTTCCATGCTTTCGAGGAGGCTCGACTGGGTCCGGGGGATCGTGCGGTTGATCTCATCAGCGAGAAGTACGTGGGTCATGACAGGACCGGCCTGGAACATAAATTCGCCGGATTGCTGGTTGTAGATGTTAAACCCGGTAATGTCGGCAGGCAGAAGGTCCGGCGTAAATTGTACCCGTTTAAAGGACGCGCCCATACTCCGCGCGAGAGACTTGGCAAGGAGCGTCTTGCCGAGCCCCGGGATATCTTCCAGCAGGACATGACCATCGGCGAGAAGCCCCACGAGCAGTAGTTCAATGGAACCCCGCTTGCCGACGATGACCCGGGAAATATTCTCAATGATCTTTTTGCATAGCTCAAAATCCATGGTACTGTCTCCCTGTGCATTCACACTTTATGTTGTCGCGTATGTCAGGCAGGATACGGATTGTGCTCTCGTACTACGCGGCATCCGCGTGTTACTTGGTAACATGAACCGCTCTATTTTGTAAAGAAATGTCCGGCGCAAAACCCGCACAGGACACCGACAAAGAAGGCTCGCGTGAAAAAGACAGATTTGTCTCCCCGCGCTATGGTTTATAGAGGAAGCTCACCGGCGGCTGCGTAGTGGTCCTTAAGAGGATATCCTGCATGGCCGATGAAATGAGCCATTTGAAGAGCGAAAAAGGCCTCTTGCCGTGCACAAGCGTGGGCTTTCCTTTTATACCGAGTGCCTTCTGCATATCATCGACAGCGTCGTAGAATGTGCCAATACTGTCGACGAGTTTTACTTCTTTGGCCTGAAGACCCGTATAAATTCTGCCGTCGGCAAGTTCTCTTACCTTCTCCACAGGCAGTCGTCTTCCATCGGAAACATCTTTGACGAATTGCTCATAAATACTGTTGATAATATTCTGAAGATAGGTACGTTCATAGTCCGTCATCTTGCGAAAAGGAGATCCCGTGTCTTTCAGCAAACCTGACTTAATGGTATTCTCCGCGATACCGAACTTTTTCATGAGGTCTTCCACGACTGTCTGTTCCATGATGACACCTATGGAGCCGGTGATCGTCGAGGGGTTTGCGTAGACCTTGTCACCCATTGCTGCGAGATAGTATCCTCCCGAAGCGCAGATAGACCCCATGGACACATAGACGATCTTGTTCTTTGCCTTCAGTTTTTTGAGCTCGCTGTACATCTCCTGAGTCGGCCCCACGGCACCGCCCGGCGAGTTGATTCTCAATATGACTCCTCTGATGCTATCATCTTCCTTGAACCTTACCACGTCCTCCATGGCATCGCTGAGATCGGTTATAGTGCCTTCAACTTCAATAACACCTATCTTACCTCCGCCGCGCCTCGCGAAAGAGACTGCAAGAGGTATGAGGACTCCCAAAACAAAAACGACGATGATGATGATGAGAAAGATTTTCTTTCCTCTTGAACCGGCCATACAATTATCCCCTCCTCAACGTTAGTATATATAAAAAGTTGATCTGTTTCATTGCTCAATCTCGCTCTCATTGAGAGACTGCCCTGCTATGGCCGCAAAATCCCGCTTTTTCAACACGATCTTCCCGAAGGGTCTTCGCTGGCTCAATGTCGCCACACGAACTTTAACCAGTTCCAACACACCGAGGATCGTGGCCACGCGTTCGTTGCGCTCTTCCTCACCATAGAGGTTCCACTCAAAACGGCCCGATGTTTCGAGAATACTCTTGAGCATTTCGAGCTTTTCTTCAAGGGTTGGTCTTATTACCCGCACGGAAAAGTAGCGTTCCTCCTTTACCTTGAGCAGTTCAAAATAGAGGTTGCAGAGACAGAGGAGGTCGTAATCCGACTCACGCTCCACCACGCCGGCTCCCACAGAGAACACGTCCCGTTCGAGCATGGGCAATCCATCGATGGCAACGGCCATATTCCGGAGCCGCTCGTATTCGATGATCCTCTCCACCAATTCTTCCCTGGGGTCTTCTTCGCCGTTTCCATTATCGTTTGCCGGTAAAAGCATCTTCGATTTGATAAATATAAGCAACGAGGCCATCTCTATGAAATCTTCAGCGATTCTGAGGTTCAGGTCCCTCACCAATTCCACATATTGGAGAAACCGCTCGGTGATCGTCGAGATAGGGATATCCCAGATACTGATTTTATTCCGTTTTATAAGCGTGATGAGGACAGCGAGGGGACCCTCATAGCATTCAAGCTGGACCTCGAGTGTGGGCACAAGAAGACTCATGGGATAACACCTTTCTGCATCAGATAAATTTCGACGAAATGTCTCTCTTCTTCTTTCGTCTTCAGGTTCATATCTATTTTAGCATCTTTTAGTTTCTCAAGCACCTCTTTGTAAATGGGACCTTCCTGGATGCCGAGCTTTTTCAGGTCTTCACCTGTCATAGAGGGTTTACTGGAATCGCGCGACGTGATGTAGGCCGAAATGGCCTTTTTGATCTCCTCGGATTTCGTCTTTGCCATAATGAAGAGCTTCGCCTCTCTGGAAAGCGGCTCGAGGATCCTGTATACCTCACTCTTCTTGATGACGGCAATGCCCATGGAAAGTTTCGCCATGGCGGTCCCGAGGCGTTCCATGTTTTCGATGGTTTTTTTCTTCAGTCTTTCCGTCATCTCCATTCGCTTGCAGAACTCGGCCGCCTCTTCATTCTTCATATGGTCGAGGAGCCCCAATAAGTAATATTCGAGGTTATCTGCGGCTTTTCCCTGGTAGAGAAATTCATGCCATTGAAGAACGGCATGCATCTGACTGAAAAGCTTCTCCTTCTCCCTATTGAATGTGAGCGCCGTGGAAATGAACCTCAAGAGATCATGGTCCTGAAGGCCCTTAAGGACCTTCTCAGGCGCGTCCTCCTGAAGGATGAGAGCAAGCTCCGTCCATATCCTTTTCCCCCGTATTCTTGCAAGGAAATTGAGTTTTACGGCGTTTTTGATAAGGTCCAAGGTGTGTTTGCCGATTTTGAAGTCGAAGCGGTGCTCAAAGCGGATGGCACGAAAAACACGTGTCGGGTCTTCGACAAAACTCAGGCTGTGGAGCACCCTGATGGTCTTCTCCTTGATGTCGCGCTGAGCGCCGAAAAAATCGATGAGTTCGCCAAAGGTATTTTTATTCAGCGAGATTGCAAGGGTATTGATCGTGAAATCCCTCCGGTGGAGATCGAGTTTCAGAGAGCTATGTTCAACAACGGGAAGGGCCGCCGGCGCCTTGTAGTATTCGAGCCGCGCCGATGCTATGTCTATCTTAAACCCGTCGGGATAAAGGATTTTTGCCGTTGCAAACTCTTTGTGAGAGCGCATCTTGACATGAAACTTCTTCGACATCTCCTCGGCGAAGGTAATGCCGTCTCCCTCAACCACTATATCGATATCGTAGTTGTCATTGCGGAGGATCAAATCTCTGACAAATCCACCCACGAGGAAGGCGTGATAGCCGATGGTGTCCGCCAGGGCACCAATGTCTTCGAGTCTTTTCAGCGTCTCTTTCGAGAGCCTCTCCCCCATCAGTTTTTTGACATTCTTTCTCTTCACATATTTTTCATGAAATTCGAGTTTTTCGAGAACGGTTCTCGCTATCTCATCCTCAAGTATCCTCAAAAGATCCGTGCGGGTGATGGCGCCCTTCAGCTCTCCGTCTTCGATGACCGCCAAGAACCTCTGGCTGCGTCCAATAATCTGCTCTTTTACCTTTTCGATGGAGTCGTCAGGCTTGACGGTCTGAAATTCCGTGAACATATACTCACTGACGGGAACATTCTCCAGTTTGTGGAAAGCGGCCTTCTCAGCGACCTGGCGCGTGATAATACCGACAAGCTTGTTCTCGGACAAAACCGGCAGGGCATTGATATTGTACTTTGTGAGGATGCTCTTCGCGTCGTGGATCGAGCCTGTGACATCGACAAACTTGACCGGGAAGAACATGATATCTTTTGCCTTCCACAGTGGTTTTACGTTATACCGGAGGACCTCAATCAGCCGGTCTCTCGCCTCGATGAGGGTCATATTTTTCACGGTTGCCGAAGCGGCAACCTTGTGTCCTCCTCCTCCCATGAGCGACATAATGTATCCGGAATCAACTTCCGGTATCCTGCTCCGCCCGATAATATGGACCCTGTCCTCCATCCTGAAGAGGGCGAAGAGAACATTGATATTCTCCATATCGCGGAATTTATGGACAATGACGGCAAGGTCTCCCACATACTCTTCGGTACTTGCCTCTGTTATGACGATATCGATTCCGTTCGTGTTATAGACTGTGGCGTTTTGAATGATATCGTTGAGAAGGAAGACCTGCTCCGGGGCAAGCTCCCGGACGAGCATATCGGAAATAAGGTTGACACTGGCTCCTTTGGAGAGAAGATAGGCTGCGGCTTCAAAATCATCTGTGGTCGTCGATGAAAATCTGAAACTTCCCGTTTCTTCATATATGCCGAGCATGATGGTCGTCGCTTCTTCAGGGGTGAGAGGTATCTCACGTTCCTTCAAAATCGGGACGAGGATACTGGCGGTAGCCCCAACAGTACTGATTACCTCGATGTCCCCTTTTATGTCGTCATTCGATGCGGGATGATGGTCGTAGATATGGATCTTGACTTTCCCGTTCTCGGTGATCTTAGAAAGCTCGCCGATGCGCGCCCTCTGCCGCGTATCCACAAGGATAAGGGTATCGACGGCACCGTAGTCGATCTTTTTCATCTTCTCGATATCGAAGAGATAGAGTGTTGAATGGATAATAAAATCACGGAGTGATTTCTCCTGGGAACCGGGGAACACGAGGACCGCGTCGGGATAGAGTTTCTTCGCCGCTATCATGGATGAGAGAGAATCGAAATCAGCATTTATGTGGGACGTGATGACCTTCATTAACCCCTCGGATGATACTTTTTATGGATCTCTTTGAGTCTCTTGCTGTCCACGTGGGTATATATCTGTGTCGTAGAAATATCTTCATGGCCCAGAAGTATCTGAACGGAACGAAGATCAGCGCCCCCTTGCAGCAAATGTGTTGCGAAGGTATGGCGTATCGTGTGGGGAGATACATGGCCCCTCGGCAGCCGTATACTGTACTTCTTGATGATCTTCCAGATGGCCTGACGCGAAAGCATCCCGCCTCGATTATTGGGAAAGAGATAGGTTCCCTTGGGCTTTTCCGTGTCAAGGTATAATTTTATGGCATCCCGCGAGTAGGTCCCCAGGGGCACCACCCTCTCCTTGGAGCGCTTTCCCATTGTGACGACAAAGCCACCTTCGAGGTTCACGTCACTTTTACTGAGTTTCACAAGCTCCGAGACACGCAGCCCCGTGGCATAGAGGAGTTCCAGTATGGTGCTATCACGAAGGGATGTCTTTGAACCTTCCGGCATGTGAATAAGCTCCACGATCTCCTGCTCACTTAAAACATCGGGAATGTGCGCCTTGAACCGGGGAACTTCAATGTCTTCCAGGGGGCTTGCCTTGATCTTCCCGTCCATAAGGAGGAAGTTATAAAAACTCCTGAGAGCCGACACGGCGCGCACGATGCTTCTCGCCTGTTGGCCTCGCTCATGGAGATGGCCCATATAGGCTTCCACGTGCCTACGCTCAGGGGTATCCGAGGAGAGGTTCTCCATAAATTTGATAAACTCGATAATATCCTTGTTATAGGCATCGACGGTATGTGGCGAAACGCCTCTCTCGGAAATGAGGTATTGAATAAAGCTGTCAAGATAGCCATAGAGAATCATCTGACACTCCCCTCCCCTGAACGGGAGCGGTCTTCCGGGCCTAAGGATGAATTCACGTCACAGACAATAGATAATGACTGACAGTTGAGAACAGATATGCTTTTCAAGGTTTTCACTCCGAGCTCTCAACTCCGAACCGTCTCTCTTTGCTCTTCTTACCTTTTTATCTTCTGCTCTTCTAAATTACCGATGCCGGTTGAGCCAAAGCCGCCCTCACCTCGGGCCGTCTCTTCCAATTGTTCAACAACCCTAAAGTCTACCCGGGCGACCTTCTTGAAGATCATTTGGGCAATTCTGTCTCCACTATGAATGACGAAGGGCTCTTCCCCGAGATTGATAAGGATGATTTTTACTTCACCCCGGTAATCCGCATCGATGGTTCCGGGTGTGTTGAGGACCGTCACACCATGCTTTATTGCTATTCCGCTCCGTGGCCTTATTTCCGCCTCATATCCCACAGGAATGCCGATGAAAAGACCCGTCGGTATCAGGGAACGTTCAAGGTGTTTGAGAATGACCGGTTTGTCTATGAATGCGCAAAGGTCCACACCGGAAGAGGCGTCGGTCGCATAGGCAGGAACCTCTACTCTGTCCTTCCGGGCGATAAAGACCTCTACCCTTTCCATACCTTTTCAACCTTTGTTGCGTCAACATTTCCAAGGACCGTTATGGATATTTCTTCGGGGTTTTCAAAGATCTCCTGCGCAATTTTATCGACATCTTTTTTCTGTATGCCGTCTATCTCACGGAGGGTTTCCTTGAGCGGTATGTAATCACCGAAGTATATTTCGTTCTTTGCAAGCCTCCCCATCCGCGTCTCCGAACTCTCCAGCGAGATAAACAGGTTGCCCTTGATGTGCTCCTTTGAGAACGCAAGCTCGGCATCGGTAATACCGTCATCTCTTAACCTTCTTATCTCTCCTTTAATGAGCGTCAGCACTTCCTCAATGAATTCTAGTGATGTGGACGTCGATATACCGAAGGTCCCCGTGTCGTGGTAGCAGTTTACATAGGAATAGATGTTGTAGACAAGCCCCCTTTGCTCTCGTATTTCCTGAAAGAGATGAGAACTCATGCTCCCACCCATTAAGGCGTTGAGGACGTACATGGGATATCTTCTTTTGTCGACCTGGCTTACGCCACCGGTACCGATACAGAGGTAGATGTGCTCAAGGTCTTTTTCGTAGATATCAATCCCCCTGTTCGCTACGGGTGCCTTAAGCTCCCGGCCTATCCCGTTATGAGGGACACCACTAAAGAACTGTTCGATCCTTTTCGTGCAATCGTCATGATCCACTCTGCCTGATATGGTAATAATTGCCGTCTCAGGGGCATAATATTCTCTGAAGTAACTCTTTAGTGCGCTCTCGGTGAAGCCCTCGACGTTCTTTTCGGAACCGAGGATTGTCATGCCGAGGGGGTGGCCCTTGAAGTAGGAGGCGTTAAACATGTCGTAAATGGATTCCTCGGGGGTGTCGTCGACCATTTTTATTTCCTGGGCAACAACATATTTTTCCTTTTCGATATCATCATTTTTAAAAAGGGAGTTTTTATACATGTCGGAGATGATATCAAGGGCGAGGTTCATGTCCTTCTTCAGGACCCGCGCATAGAGGCAGGTATATTCTTTTCCGGTGAAGGCATTGATGGAGCCGCCGATCGCATCGAATTCCCTTGCAATATCATAGGCGCTCCTCAAGGATGTCCCCTTAAAAAGCATGTGTTCGATAAAGTGCGAAATGCCGTTATTCGCTGGAGTTTCGTACCTGCTGCCTACCCTCCACCAAACGCCCAAAGAAACCGTTGAGAAATACGGAATGGACTCCGTTACAACGGTGATGCCGTTATTAAGGACGGTCTTTTTATACATTTACTCCCGCTGTGCCCTCTGGTCTCTCAGAACAGCCTTCCTTGACAGTTTAATCCTGCCGTTGTCCTCAATATCGATGACCTTTACGGTCATCTCGTCGCCCTCTTTGGCAATATCGGATGCCTTTTTCACAAACCCGTCGGCAAGCTGACTCACATGGACAAAACCGTCCACATTGGGTCCTAAGTCGACGACAACACCGGCATCGATGACCTTTTTCACTCTGCCTGTATAGACCGTGCCGATCTCTATCTCCTTCGTGAGCATCTTGATCATATCGATTGCGGCATTTGCAGAACCTTCATCAATAGAGGCGATCCTGACAATACCGGAGTCCTCAATATCGATCTTGACGCCTGTTTCCTCAATAATGCCTCTGATAATCTTGCCGCCGGGACCGATTACATCACGTATCCTGTCCGGTTTTATCTGCATCGTAAAGATACGCGGCGCGTAAGGGGACAGGTGTTCTCTCGGCTTCTCGATGGTCTGGCCCATGATGTCAAGGATCGTTCCGATGCCTTTCTGTCCCTGGGTTACGGCCTTGGACATAATCTCCCTTGTAATGCCCTTGATTTTAATGTCCATCTGAATGGCAGTAATGCCTTCGCGTGTGCCCGCAATCTTGAAATCCATATCGCCGAGATGGTCCTCGTCACCCAGGATATCGGAAAGGATCACTTCTTTATCCCCTTCCTTTACGAGACCCATCGCAATACCAGCCACGGGTTCTTGAATGGGAACACCGGCATCCATGAGGGAAAGACATCCTGCACAGACCGTGGCCATTGATGAGGATCCGTTCGATTCAAGGATTTCCGAGACAATCCGTATCGTGTAGGGAAAATCCTCCTTCGACGGGAGAATCGGGGTAAGCGCGCGCTCCGCCAGATTCCCGTGACCGATTTCTCGCCGCGTTGGACCACGGAGCATGCCAATCTCGCCAACGGAGAAGGGGGTAAAATTGTAATGAAGCAGAAAGGTTTTGAAGGTTTCGCCTTCGTGGAGAGACTCCACCTTCTGTTCGTCTTCAGACGTCCCGAAGGTAGTTACTGCAAGGGCCTGGGTCTCGCCTCTCGTAAAAAGCCCGGAGCCATGGGTCCTCGGAAGGATACCCACCAGACAGGAAATATTTCTGATATCTTCGGAACCTCGTCCGTCGATCCTTTTGCCTGTTGAAAAAAGCTGTTCACGCATGACGTCGCGGGTCACATCTTCAAAAACCTTGTTGAGCGTGGCCTCCCCTGTCTCAGGGTATGCCCCTCCCAGATCAACGACAATTTCCCGCTGTCGAACACCTCTCTCCAGTTTATTCCTGATGGCAAAGCTTTCGACAAGGTCCTTCTCGATTTTTTGCCGTATTCCTTTCTTGAGATCTTCTGTGTCCTCGGGCGGACTCATCTGCCACTTGGGTGTTCCCACCTTGTCCTGCAGTTTCTCCTGCATTTCGATGAGGGGGAGTAAGCTCTGGTGGCCGAACTGAATGGCCTCTATGAGATCAGATCCGCTCACAAAGCGGGCTTCGCCTTCGACCATGATAATGGCATCTCTTGTGCCGACGACAACAATCTCCATGTCGGTCCCTTCCATATCGGCCGGTGATGGATTGACGATAAAACTACCGTCCTTCCTGCCTACCTTCACACCCGCAAAGGGGCCTGCAAAGGGTATCCCAGAGATGGTCACGGCACAGGAAGCACCAATGAGACCGGCCATGGCCGGGTCATTTTCCTGGTCCGCGGAAAGGACCGTGGCGATGACCTGCGTCTCGTTTCTGAAACCCTTGGGAAAGAGGGGCCTTAACGGTCTGTCTATGAGGCGCGACATGAGTGTTTCCAGGCCCGAAGGTCTTCCTTCTCTCTTGAAGAACCCGCCGGGAAACTTCCCGGCTGCGTAGGACATTTCCTGATAATTGACGGTAAGGGGAAGAAAATCCTTGACCGACTCTTCTTTCTGGGCGACTGCGGTTACAAGTACGACGGTGTCGGCGTATTGAACGAGAACGCTGCCGTCTGCCTGTTTTGCAAGTTCCCCTGTACTGATGGTGAGCGGTTTTCCCGCGAAATTAATGCTAATGCTCTCTTTCATGTTTTTTTCCTATGTTTTTTATTTTTATTTTCTTAAACCCAGTTTCTCAACAACCCTTTTGTACCGATCCACATTTTTTTTCCTGAGATAATTGAGGAGTCTTCTCCTGCTGCCCACAAGGACAAGCATGCCTCTCCGGGAATTATGGTCTTTCTCGAATTTCTTGAAGTGTTCCGTCAGTGATTTGATCCTTTCCGTAAGAAGAGCAATCTGGACCTCAGGAGAGCCGGTATCCTTTTCGTGGACTTTGAAGTCCTCGATGACTGTCTTTTTCCGATCCGTGGTAAGCGCCATGTAATCCTCCTTAATTGTTAATTAATCGCTTAATCTTTATGGTCTTTGAGGCACAATCGGCAACTCCCATAGCGATAAGTGCGCCCTGTTTGTTGAGAAGCCGCGTGGCCTCGCCGTTCTTCCATTCTCTCAAATTACCCGTGATCGGCACGGGCATGCCATTTTTCAAGAACCTTTCCAATGCCGTTTCCACAATGACACCTCGTACAGATTGTAGTACATTTTCCAACGATAATAAATAGTTATTTACATCTTCCTTCATTTGGAACCGGTCGACATTGATACCCATGTCCTCGGTAAATTCACCATGACGGGTACGTTTCAATGCATAGAGCGTTGACCCGCATCCGAGTCTGTTTCCGAAGTCATTAGCAAGAGCCCTGATATAGGTGCCCTTTGAACAGGTCACCTCAACGTCCACATAGGGGTGCGAATAATCGAGAAAGTTGATATCGAAGATCTCAACCTCTTTTTCCGGTGGCTCAATGGCAATACCCTTTCGTGCCCATTTATAGAGGGGCCTCTTGTTGACTTTTTTTGAAGAGTACACAGGAATAACCTGCGTTATCTTTCCCACAAACCCGTGAAGCATGGTTTCAAGGGTGTCTCTGTCGAAAAGCGGGGGATTGACCTTAGTAAGGACCTTCCCTTCAATGTCGAGGGTATCCGTGGTAACGCCAAGGAGAAACCGCGCACGATACGCTTTTTCAACATCTTCGAGAAAAGGGATGAGCTTGACGCCTTCATTGAGAGCGACAGGCAGTATCCCTGTCGCATTTCTGTCGAGGGTACCGATGTAACCGATCTTGGTAAAGGTATGAATTCTTTTCAGCCGTCTTATCACATCAAAGGAAGATATGCCTGCTTTTTTATCGATAATCAGAAACCCGTTCAAAACAAAGACCTCCGCATTGTCGAAATCAGATTCACGCTATATTGAATACTTCTTTAAGCCGTTGTTTCACTTCCTGAAGATCCCCATCGATCTGGCAGCCGGCGGCATTTTTGTGCCCGCCCCCGTTGAAACGATTGCAAATCTGTGCCACATCCACAGCGCCCTTTGACCGCATGCTGATCTTATAACGCCTCTCGTTCATCTGTCTTAAGAGTATTGCGACCTCCACCCCTCGTATCTGCCTGATTTCCTCTGCAAAACCATCGGTATAGTCCCTGTCGGTTTTTGTCTTACGGAACATCTCCTGGGTAACGTGCGCCATTGCAATTCTATCATTATCGAAGGTTTGCAGCGTGCAGAAAACTTCGCCAAGGAGCTTGAAGCGCTCTTTTGGATGGTTCTCGTAGACCAACTGAGATATGTATGACGGCTTGACCCCGAAATCAACCATCTCCTTACAGATAGCATAGGCCATCGGGGAAGCACTCTCGTAGCGCAAAGAACCGGTGTCCGTAAAAACCGCCGTATAGAGATTGATTGCTATATCCTCCGTAAAGTCGATCTTCATCGATTTATAGAGTCCGTAAAGGATTTCAGCTGTCGAGGAGGCCTTGGAATCGACACAATTGATGCTTCCGAAGGCTGCATTCGTTTCGTGGTGATCAATATTGAGAAGGGGCCCCATGGTTTGCAGGGACTCACTTCCCTGCCCTATCCTCGAAAGATCACCACAATCGAGGACAAACAGGGCATCATATGGGTCATGTTTAAGACTGTGAGCGATATCGGAAGGCCGTGGCAGAAAATCATACCGGTAAGGCATCCGATCGTTGAGGTAGACGAGAGGTTCCTTTCCAAGCGATTGCAAAACCCAGGCGAGGGAAAAAACAGAACCAAGAGCGTCTCCATCGGGGTCTACATGGCTTGTAATAAAAAACCTTTTTCCTTCACGTATGATCTTTTCAATCTGACTGAGCATGGGTCTCTCTCTTTAAGATCTCTTCAATTCTGGCTGCCTTTTCGTAAGTGTCATCGAGGACAAAATTGATCTCAGGCATGTACCTTAAGTTTACTCTCTTGCCGAGAAGAAATTTTATGTAGCCCTTTGACCGCTTCAGCGCCTCAAGCGTATTTTTCTTTGCTTCCTCATCGCCATATATGGAGAGAAACACCTTGGCTAGCTTCAAGTCCTCGCTCATCTTGACCCCGAGAATGGTAACAAATCCCATTCCGGGATCCCGTATCTCCCGTTGAATGATAAGAGAAATTTCCTCCCGTAAAAAATCCTGAACTTTGAGCTTTCTATATCTCATTTCCCATCACAATTATTTCCGTCCACGTGTCGATCACTTCACCGGCATACAGCGATTCGATATACCTTTGGACATTCTCAATAGCGGTATCAACATGATCTTTCTTGACACCCATGACCGCAAAACCGATGCTCCCTCTCTGCCAGAGATTCGAGTCAGCAATCTCCACCATCGATATGTTAAACTTCGCCCGTGTTTTTTCAACAATCTTCTTCATCATCTGTCTCTTGTCTTTTAACGATTGAGCTTCAGGAAAGAAGATCTCTATCTGGGATACGCCGACAACCATCTTTCTTAACCATCAAGGGTTTGCCTTTCTTTTTCTTCGACAAAAAAATCGAACACATCCCCTTCCTGTATATCGTTATACCCTTCAAGCGAAATCCCGCATTCGTATCCCGACTGGACTTCCCTTACATCGTCTTTAAATCGTTTCAGGGAAGCAATCTTCCCGGTGAAGAGTATCTCTCCGTTTCGCAAAACCTTCGTGAAAGCATTTCTCGTTACCTTTCCCTCGGTAACATACGATCCCGCAATCGTGCCTACTTTCGACACGGCAATAGCCTTCCTGACTTCCGCCTTTCCAATCCTCACTTCAACGATCTTGGGCTCAAGTAAGCCTTCCATGGCCTTTCTCACATCGTCAATCATTTCGTAGATGATCGAATAGGTCCTGATCTCGATCTTCTCCTGTTCGGCCAAGGCCTGTGCCTTCTGGATAGGTTTTACATTAAAACCGATAACGATGGCGCCGGTTGATATGGCAAGGTTGATATCGGTCTCCGTTATGGCTCCAACGCCGCTATGGGTAACCTGCACTTCCACGGCATCAGTAGAGAGCTTTTTCAGCGCTTCCACAATCGCGTCAATGGTGCCCCGGACATCACCTTTGAGAATAACATTCAATATGACCTTCTCCGATCCGCCGATCTTGGAGTAGAGATCCTCCAACGTGGTTCTGGCGCTCTTTAATGCTTCCTTTTCTCTTAGTCTTTCCTGCCTGAATTTGGAGAGTTCCCGGGCATAGTATTCTTCCGTCGTCACAATGAACCGGTCACCGCCATGGGGCACGTCCTGGAAACCGACAACCATCACGGGAGTCGCCGGGGACGCCTGCGAAATCCTTTTCCCCTTGTCGTCCACCATGGCTCTGACCCTTCCAAAGGTCATACCGGCAATAAAAGGATCCTGGATTTTCAGGGTCCCTTCCTGGATAATGACGGTTCCCACAGCCCCATGCCCCCTGTCCAGTTCTGATTCTATAACTATGCCTTTGGCGAGCTTATCAGGGTTAGCCTTGAGCTCAAGCATCTCGGCCTGAAGTGTGATAAGTTCGAGAAGCTCCTCAATACCCAGTTTCTTTTTTGCGGAAATTTTCGCAAAGAGCGTGGTACCGCCCCATTCTTCCGGTATAAGGTTGAGCTCCGACAGTTCTTTCATAACTTTGTCGGGGTTTGCGTTCTGTTTGTCAATTTTATTAATAGCCACGATAAGCGGCACACCTGCCGCTTTTGCATGGTTTATGGCCTCAATGGTCTGCGGCATAACACCGTCATCAGCAGCGACAACAAGAATAACGATATCCGTAACCAGCGCTCCCCGTGCCCTCATTGCAGTAAATGCCTCGTGACCGGGGGTATCGACAAAAACGACCTCTTTGTTGTTTACGTTCACCTTATAAGCGCCGATGTGCTGTGTGATGCCTCCGGCTTCGCGCTCGGCCACGTGCGTATTGCGTATGGTATCCAGAAGAAGGGTTTTCCCATGATCGACATGCCCCATGATTGTCACAACAGGAGGCCTTGGCTTCAGGTTCTCGTCTTTTTCCTTCTCTCCTTCTTCCCGTTCCTCACGGGCCAAGAATTCGTCTTCGATAGAGACGATCTTCTCCACCTCGTAGCCCAGCTCTTGGGCTGCGAGACAGGCCGTATCATAATCGATGCTCTTGTTTACCGTTGCAATAATTCCCAGGGGAAATAGTTTCGTGATGATATCCTGGGCCTTTATATTCATTCTCTTCGCAAGTTCGCCGATCTGGATTTCATCGCTGATTTTCACAACTTTCTTAAGAGGTTTTACTTCCTTCTTTTCTTCTTCAGCCTCTACCCTTTTTTCTGTGCCCCTCTCTCTCTTGTCCTTGCGGAAAGGCGCCCCTTTCGGTCTCTGACGTCTGAAGGCATAAAGATCTTCTTCCTTGATGACGACCTTTCGTTTGAGCATGCCTTTCTTTTTGACTTTTGTTTCCTCAAGCTCCTGTTCCTCTATCTTTTTGAGCAGCTTCTCGGTCTTTTTCCTCTGTCGTTCCTCCTCGCCACCCTCCTCGGCGAGCGTGAAATCTTTTTCCAGATCGTGCTTATAGGCTTCTTCAAGAACTTTTGTTATTTCCTTCTCTTTATCTTGCTCAATATGTTCAATGTCGCCCTTGAGTGCCCCTTCCTTCTCCTCAAGACCCTCTTCAGGTTCTCCGCCGACACGCTCCTCCCGCGGTCTTTCTTCGACGACTACGTGAGGACCTCCTCTCGGTCGCCTGCCGGCAGGTTTTGGAGCTTCCTTCTCTTCTTCTTTGGCTAACTTTTCCTTTTCTTCCGCCTGTTTTTTAGGTGCCTTCGGTTCCACCCTGAGTTCTTTTTTCTCTTCCGGGGCCTCTCTTATTTCTTCTCTCTGTTCTTCCTTCTCCAAAGCAGGGGGCGGCGGCTGCACTCTCCTGCGAATGATCGTGGAGGCGACTCTCTTTTCGACGAGTGTTTCACCCGAAGGGGAAAGCTGTTCTTTGGCTTGCTCCTTGTCCCCTTCCTTTTTGGCTTTATCCTTTATTTTAACGCCGATCTTTTTTAATCTGGCGAGGATTTCGTCGTCATTCGCTTTATCGGTAAGAGCGGTAATCTTTATTTTTGTCATTGCCTAAACCTTCCTTGCTCCCTGAAATATGAGGAATTCTCCATAAGCCTTTGCTTTTATACTGGCCCTGCTTGTTTATCTTCCCTACCTCCTTCGGTTTCTTTCGGCGCTTGATTGTCTTCGTTTACGCTGATGACGGACTTCGCTTCATCGATGATCCGCCTGCAATCCTCAACTGAAATACTTGTAATCTTGTTGAGCTCTTCCGGTGTCAGCTTGGCAATATCCTTGGGATCCCTTAAATACTCGTCATGCAGTATGCGGGCAAGGATTTCGCTTACTTTCAGTTTTTCTGTCAGCTCATCAATAATCTTCTTCGATGTCTTCTCCACTTCCGATTCGCTGCTGATATCTATTTTCCATCCTGTCAGTTTTGACGCGAGGCGAACATTTTGACCTTTCTTTCCGATGGCAAGCGAAAGCTGATCGTCATTGACAATGACCTCCATTGAATGGTCCTCTTCGTTTATATACACCTTTGATACTTTTGCCGGAGCAAGGGTGTTGCAGACAAACTTTGCTATCTCCTTGCTGTGAGGGATAATATCGATCTTTTCACCGCGCAGTTCCTGAACGATTGCCTGGACCCTCGATCCCTTTACACCGACACAGGCACCAATAGGATCAATATCGTGGTCTTCGCTATATACCGATATTTTCGCCCGTTCTCCCGGTTCCCGCGCGGCACCGAGAATTTTGATAATGCCTTCCTGGATCTCGGGAACTTCCAGCTCAAAGAGCTTCATAAGGAAGCCCGGATGTGTTCTTGAAAGCAAGATCGAACAACCCCTCTGAGTCTTCTCCACATCGAGTATATAGGCTTTTACCCGTTCCCTCTGTCGAAACGTTTCGCCCGGTATTGTCTCTTTCACAGGCAGGAGTCCTTCGGTCCTGCCAAGATTTACGATGAAGTGGCTCTTTTCTATTCTCTGGATCACACCCGTTACGATTTCACCCTTCTTGCTCTTGTATTCATTATATATGACATCGCTTTCAGCGTTTCGCACCTTTTGTATGATGATCTGTTTTGCTGTCTGCGCCGCAATACGGCCCAGAGACGACGTGTTCAGTTTGATGCCTATGGCATCTCCTATCATGCACTCCGGGTCGTGGACCTTTGCATCTTCGACAGAGATCTCCATATCGGGCTCATGGATCTCTTCGACGACAGTCTTGAATTGGAATACCTCTATTTCTCCGAGTTCCTCGTTATAGTGCGCTTCAAGCTCCAGGTGACTGCCATACTTCTTCTTCGAGGCAGACAGAATGGCTTCTTCGAGGGCTTCAATGATCGTCTCTTTCGGTATTCCCTTTTCCTTTCCCACCTGTTCGATCACATAATTCAAATCAAAATACATCGTAACTCCTTACAGTTCGAAGTCTAAGTATGCCTTTTTTATAGCACAAATCGGGATAGTAAAAATACCTATTTTTTCTTTGATTTCCACTTCCCCCACCGTAACCTTTGTAATCTCTCCCCTGAACTCGTTTCTGCCCTCGATTTTTTCCCGTGTAACCACCCTGCATGTTCTTCCCGGATATCGTGAAAAATCATCGCTTTTCTTGAGCTGTCTCGTTAAGCCCGGCGAGGAAACCTCAAGCGTATAAGGATGCTCGATCACATCGTCGACATCGAGGTATCTGCTGAGCTCACGGCTCACGTATTCGCAATCGCCTATGGTAACACCCCCGGCTTTATCAATATAGACCCTGAGAAGCCATCTCTTGCCGGCCGGTTTAAGCTCAAGCTCAACGAGATCAAGGCGCTCATCCTCCAAAACAGGCACGACCATATCCCTGATCTTTTCTATTATTTCCGTATTGGATAACATCCCTTTAAAATAAAAAAGCGGGCCGAACCCACTTAAACGTAATACATTACCATAATACGCAATTTAGTGCAATAAATAATACTCGCCCGTGGGTCATTGGCAATGGGCCCTGGGCGTTCAAAAATTCCTTGCTTTCCTGTTATCATCGTTACCTGAATTCTTATTGACTTTATAAACCTCAGGGGTTAAAAAGAAAACAAAAACGGAGGTTCTATGCATATTTCAGTCATCGGAGTCGGTTATGTGGGACTTGTCACGGGTGCCTGTTTTGCGGAAACGGGAAACGATGTGATCTGTATGGATATCGAAAAAGAAAAGATCGCGCAATTAAAGAAGGGCATCATCCCCATTTATGAACCGCAACTCGACGACCTGGTAAAGAGCAATCTCAAGGCAGGAAGACTCCATTTCACCACAGACCTCAGACGGACCATTGAACACGGCCTTATTACTTTTATCTGTGTGAACACGCCTCAGGATGGGGATGGCTCCGCGGATCTGCAACATGTCATGAGTGTGGCTCAAGACATAGGGAGAGTGATAGAAAAATTCAGGATCGTGGTCATCAAGTCAACTGTTCCGGTCGGGACCTGCGAGAAAGTGAAGTCAATCATCAACGAAACATTGAAAAAAAGAAAGGTCGAAATACCCTTTGACATTGCTTCCAATCCGGAATTCCTCAAGGAAGGCGTTGCCGTCGAAGACTGCATGAAACCGGAAAGGGTCATTGTTGGAGTCGAAGACCAGAGGGTTGAAGAGATATTGAGAGAGCTCTATGCTCCTTTTCTGAGAACAGGAGCTCCTTTGCTTGTCATGGATGTGAAGTCGAGCGAAATGACAAAGTACACGGCAAATTCGATGCTTGCAACGAGAATATCTTTCATGAACCAGATCGCCAGCATATGCGAAAGGGTCGGTGCCGACGTTATGATGGTTATGCGGGGCATCGGCAGTGATTCTCGAATCGGCCCGAAGTTCCTTTTCCCCGGTGTGGGTTTCGGCGGCTCCTGTTTTCCAAAGGATGTTCGGTCCTTAATCAAAACATCCCAGAACCTGGGCTATAAGCCATCGATCCTCGAAGAAGTCATGAAGATCAATGAATCGCAGCGAATAGTATTCACGGAAAAGATCAAGTCTTTTTACAAAGGCAGGCTCGCGGGGAAAAGGTTCGCCATATGGGGACTTGCCTTTAAACCGAACACTGACGACATGCGAGAAGCCCCTTCAATATACATAATACAAGCGTTGGCCAAAGAAGGCGCGGCCACGCATCTGTTCGATCCGAAAGCCATGAATAGCGCACAAAGGATCTTTGGCAAAAACAAAAATATCCGGTTCGGCAAGAACCAGTATGACGTTTTAAAAGATGTTGACGGCCTTATACTGCTCACGGAATGGCTTTCTTTCAGGGAACCCGATTTTGAAAAGATGAAGTCACTCATGAAGTCGCCGGTTATCTTTGATGGAAGAAACCAGTATAACCCGCACACTCTCTCGCGAGCAGGCTTCACATATTTCTGTATAGGGAGACCCGATGTATCATTATAAGACCTATCTCAAGCCGAAACGCATACTCGTTACGGGTGGCGCGGGCTTCATCGGTTCCCACCTCTGTGAACGCCTCCTTCATGACGGACATGACGTATTGTGTCTCGATAATTACTTCACCGGAACAAAAGACAATATTCTCCATCTTTTACAACATCCGCGATTTGAATCCATGAGGTATGATGTAACCGAGCCCCTTCTTGTGGAGGTTGACTGGATCTTCAATCTCGCATGTCCTGCGAGCCCTATCCACTATCAGTACAATCCGGTAAAAACGATCAAGGTAAATGTTCTCGGCGCCCTCAACATGCTGGGACTCGCAAAGAGAGTGAGAGCACGCGTACTTCAAGCGTCAACGAGCGAAATCTACGGTGATCCTGAAATTCACCCCCAGACCGAAGATTACTGGGGGCATGTCAATCCCATCGGGAAGAGGAGTTGCTACGACGAAGGCAAGCGGGTTGCGGAGACCCTCTTCTTTGACTATTTGAGACAAAACAAGGTGGACATCAAGGTAGTGCGCATCTTCAACACATACGGTCCGCGTATGAGATCAGACGATGGACGTGTCATAAGCAATTTCGTGGTTCGTGCGCTTCATAATACACCCATTACCATTTATGGAAAGGGGTCCCAGACCAGGTCTTTCTGTTACATCGATGACATGATAGAAGGCCTCATACGAATGATGGACCACGAGACAAACGCAGATCACAGAAAACGCGATTACACGAAGCCACACTTGTCCGGCTTTCCCGGACCGATAAACATGGGAAACCCCGATGAGGTTTCCATCGTTTCCATTGCCGATAAAATCATTCGCTTAACAGGTTCAAAATCAAAACTTGTCTTTGAAAAACTCCCTGAAGACGATCCCATGCGCAGGTGTCCTGACATTTCGAAAGCACAAAAAATCCTGGGATGGAAACCGCGCATAACATTGGATGAAGGCTTGAAAAAGACAATCGAGTTCTTCAACAAAGCCAAAAGTACCCCATGAAACGCGAGGATGAACTTATCAAAGCGGGATGGGAAAGACGCTTTATTGCCTGCGAACCAAGACTGTCGGAGATGGTGGAAATGTACAAGGAGATAGGGCTTGAAGTCGACCTTGAACCACTCGCCACCCAAGAAGAATTGGAAGAAGACGGGACATCATCCTGCGCTGATACGGGCTGTACTGCTTGCTTTGATGTTGACAGGGATCGTTATCGGATCATCTTCACAAGACCCGCACACAATAAATAGCACCGAGTCGAATTGCCATATACATGGACCGGCAGATTCTTGAGTTTTTTTTGAACTCTAAAAATATGATGCCGGGCCTCTTGAAAAGAAGAAATCGATACGGACAATGACAAACTCGATGTGCCGCAGCATTGAATGAACAGGAATGTGTTATGAGAGATGCCTGTGTATCCTTTTTTTCAAAACCACTACACCCACAAGACCGGTTACCAAAAGAACCATGCCAAGGGGAAACGGGCGTGCCGTGAAAACCCGATTACAACGCGCGATGACGCTCGGCTGGGGAGAAGTTTGGCCGCCCTAAGCCTTACCGTCCTTCATCAACCGGCACGATGACGAATGCCGGGGCGCCGCCATCATACACGAAATAATCGACTTTAAGTTCGTTGCCTTTTTATTTTCCAAAAAAAGAGCGTCCCGGGACAAAGGTCCCGCTGCCGCGAGCCGGGGAACAAGAACCCATGTGTGATGTATCGATTTGTGCGCTTAATCGGGAATCGGGATCAGGATAACGATCAATGGAAGTAAAATGAGTTACTCCATTATCCGATCAGTATGTGGGGTTGCAACTCGTATTCGTTATGAACAACTCAATTGTATCAAGATTGTAATGCACCGGGGGTGCTCAAGGGCCTTCGCGGGTATCAGGATGGTTTCTTGAATAATACGGTCCAGAGTTTCTCGGCATCATCTCGTGCTGATTTTCCCGGGGTCTCATCGGCAAACCGGAAATATTCGCAATAGTTCGCCTTGTCTTTTTCCTTCACATAATCGGCCTGATCCTCCCTGCATAAGTTCGCTTTTCCTGTATCATAAAAAGAACAGTTCAAACAGACATGGAGATCAAAACCGCACATGCCACATTCTTCCCGGAAAGAAATTTTCTCGAGAGAAATTTCCGTCTTGCACTTATGGCATTTTCTCATACGTTCTCCAGTTCTAAAAGCCCCCTCAAGTTCCGGATACTCTTTCTTCCGTTGAGATATACCCCATCACCTGTATCAACAGTTTGGCTATCCATGAGATAATAGGATTCAATGCCAAGGCTTACCGGTGTGTCATAATCAAACACCGGGTGGTCACCAACATGCACAAGCTGCGAGGGCGATACCTGCAGATGTTCGCACAGCATTGTGTAAAATGCCTTTTCTTTTTTCACCATCTTATAGTCCGTCGTCGCCGAAATAATGTGAGTAAAGTGACGACGGAAACCCGTATGATCCAACTCTTGGTCGACAAATATCCGTGCAGCGTTGGACGCGACAGCAAGAGTGTGTCTCCGGCCCAAGATAGTAAGAACCTCCCCAGCATAGGGGACAGGTTCTATGTAAGATTCATAGCGCTTCAAAAGTCCTTCTGACGAGACGGGGAGCTCTAATTTCTCAAGCCAGTAATCTATCTCATACCACAACACGTTATGATCGCCAACAGATTCATACTGCTCCCGGACAAGGGCCTTAGCCTCCTCAAAGGAAATACGGTATTTTTTTGAATACTCAAGCGGAATCCCGTAATTCCATACAATATCGCCATATCTGGCGTTAACAAGGGTACCATCAAGGTCAAAAGAGATGATCTTGTTCATGGGCTTCATTATAGCATCATTTATCAGACCTTTGGCAGCTTAAATACTGTCATGGGTTCTTCAAAACATCCATTGATAATCGACTCAAAATCAGTATAAAGTATGAACCGCAAGGGTTTTATGGATATGCACGACCACACGGAACAGAAGAAACTTTCTTTCGGACAGCTCATGGATTTCACAACCGCCGTAAACCCTCTCGGCCCTTCGAAGAAGGCAAAAAATGTATTGAGAAGACACCTTGGAGGCCTGGAATTCTTTCCCGGCAAAGAGGACCGCTGTTTAAGGGGGCTCATCGCACGGAATGAAAACGTAGATGATGATAATATCCTCATCGGAGAGGGCTCAACATTCCTTCTAAACGCCATATTGCGGGCTATTAAGCCTGTACGGGTATTCATTCCTGCGCCGGTTTCTCAAGAATTGAGAAAATTAATTTCATACAGTGGCGCCATGCTTGAGGAGCAACCATCCGAAGGCAAGAACTTCGTTTCAATGGACCTTCATAAAATCCTCAAGGGGATGGAAAAGACCGATGCCGTTATCATGCCCCATCCTCATAATATGGTGGGGGCTACGCTCGCTGTGGATGATTTGCATATGCTCATCGCCGAAGCTGATGCACAGGACAAAGTCCTCATCCTTGACGAATCATATCGCGACTTCACGACAATGAACTCACCGGTCAAAAAGGTGATTATCTCAAAAAGTGTGATCATCGTGAGGACCTTTTCGTTATTCTATGCCCTGGCCGGTTTGCCAATCGGTTACGCAATAGGCCCTCAGGGTATGATTGAAAAGATGAGGACCAGTATCTTTCCCGGAAAAACAAATACCCTTGCCATCCATGCCGCGATCGCTTCTCTGAAGGACAAATCCTACAAGGAAAGAACGCATCGATTCATCGATGAAGAAAAGAAATACTTTTTCAAGGCCTTGGCCGCTATTGACGGTGTCGTCTACCTTGACACACCTTGTCCATTTTTTGTGCTCAGGGTTGAAAAAGAGCCAGGACATTTGAAAGATATCTTTTCCCGCCACGGCATCCTTATCGATGACTTCTTTTTTGGTGAAAAGAGCGAACGGTATCTCAGAGTACCAATAAGAAAACATGGATGGAACGCCCGTTTCTTGAAAACGTTGAAAAACGCTTTGGGAGAGGATTGACATGATGCACGCGCCGCGGCTTCCTGGTTCGATAAGGGGCCTTGCTCAACTACCCCTTGCCAGGCGTGACTTCCTGCGATCCCCGCGCTCCCCTCTCGCAGAATATTGATTGCAGCATTAAGCTCATGCCCGAGAACAAGCCCTTAAACAGGGCACCTGTGGACCCTTTCCGTGAGTGTTTTTTTGTACTGGTGTCCCGCAATCGGTGCAATTGACGCTCGTATGGCGGGATGGCACCTTCTTGAACGGGCAGTCAGCTTCTTCCGCCTTGTGTGCCAGTATACTGATAAAGCTATCCCATCCTGCGTCGGATACGCTCTTTGACAGATGAGGGCTTGGTATCGGCCACACGTGCATGGCTCAAGCCGGATTCACTGAAGAAACAAGGATCGGAAAGAAGCTTTACGGTAAATGGGGTAATGAAATCGTCCTACACGGTGAACCGGCACCAGACACGAAAATATTTGTGCGGTGAATTATGGTGAGCCACGAGAAAAAGCCTGTCCGAAGGAAACTGAGATTCTGAGGGCGGCCTTTATCGGGCCTCAACACACCACCTGACCGAGCATAAAGTCAGTAAGCCGTTTTACCCCTTGTTTAAAGGGCTTCGTGTGGAATCCGCTTTTCCAGAAACCATCGGAAAACATATCGGAAACAACAAGAAAAGCCATACCCTTGATATCCTTTGAGCGACATACCGCATAAAATGACGCCACTTCCATTTCCACGGCGAGAATACCATCCTCTTTAAAGCGGGATATCTTATTCTCCGTCTCACGATAGATGGCATCGCAACTCCACACGGCACCTTCATGAAACCCGTATGCGTGCTTTACGGATGCCCATTTCTCAAGCCAGTTGGATTCAACAAAACGATTATCTTCCTCAAGATAGTGATAGGAAACCCCATCCTCCCGCAATGCTTTTGCCGCAACGATTATATCACCGATTTGTATGCCCTCGCATATCCCGCCGCAATATCCCCAGAGCACGCATTCTTTCACACCGAAAGCGCTCAACTCCTCTATGAGGGAAGCGATATTGGGTCCTCCAAAGTGACATTGTGTAATGATGGTATCGCTTCCCTTTATCCGGAAGAGCGAACGGAAAGGCAGCCATGCGTCATTCGCCACACTTTCCTTTTTGTTCGTAATCCGTCTTAAGTCTCCGGCATCGAAAACAATAATGGACCTGCCTGGTAAAACAAGTTGATCGGCACCTCTTCCGGTAAAGACAGATACGATATCGGAAGGCCCAAGCAAGGTTTTGGAAGGATCAAAAAACCTTTTCAACAAATTTTCTCTTCAGTCTTTCGTAGGATTCGAGAAGGTATTCGGATATGACGCGCGTTTCACCCACAACAGGCATAAAATTGGTATCGCCAAACCACCTTGGCACCATGTGGATGTGGATATGGTCCTCAAGCCCTGCCCCGGCGGCCCTGCCCAAATTCATTCCCACATTGAGCCCATCTACTCTAAATTCTTCCTTGAACAGGGAAACCATTCCCTTGACGAGCCTCATTATGTCCATCGATTCCTCATGAGAAAGTTCTTCTAAGAGCCCGATATGCCTTACAGGCACCACCATCACATGACCGTTCGTATACGGATACCTGTTCATGATAACAAATGCACTGCCCGATCTGCCAACCACAAGGTTCTCTTCATCGTGACCCGGTTCAACGCAGAGAAAACACTTCGTCTCCCCGTTCGGTTTGGCGCTGCCTATATACTCCATTCTCCAGGGAGCCCATGTTCTGTCCATATCAATCCCTCAAAAATAAATAATCTTTCCAGTAATCCGGCGGGACTTTTACGCCAAGATGAAGCATGAACATGTAAAAACCATTCGGTCTCGAAGGTCTCTTTCTTGGAAACATCTTCACTTCCTCGGGCAGTTTGTCACCTTTCACAAGATTACACCGAATGCAGGATGTCACAATATTCGTCCATTCGGTAATCCCGCCTCTTGATTTCGGAACAATATGATCACAGGTGAGGCGTTTTGCATCAAATTTTCCCCCGCAGTACTGGCAGGTATGGTCGTCCCTGAGAAAAATATTTCTGCGAGAAAACTTCACGTTCACATGGTTGCTCCGCACAAGCCTGCGCAGTCTGATGACGGACGGCTGCCGTATGCTTATTGAGACACCTATAATCTGCCGTTCGTACTCTTGCAATACCTCAACCTTACCAAGATAAACAAGGGTAATTGCCTTTTTCCACGGTAATACGCTAATAGGCTCAAAGGTTGTGTTGAGAAGCAGAGTCCTGTCCATAGACCATTTGAAAATAACGTTTTTTGGCCTGATTGTCAAGGCTATTCAGATAGTTAGAGTGGTTGGAGATACGGAATAGTGAGAACATGAGGGACGAATGCCAAGTCCCTGGAAAGAAGAAAAGCGTTCGGAGTTACGCGTCACGAGTCACGAGTTCGGAGTGTAATATCATAGAAAAAGAGCGGCTGAGGTGTTTATGGGCCAAGCCCTTGAACTCCTCTTTGAGTGAGAAAAGAAGGCCTGGTACCGATCGCCGGCGAAGCCACACTCGTGGACAGGGGCGGTGCAAGTCCCTTGAATGGCCGCTGCCTACTTCCCGATGTTTTCCATGGTCGGATTATTCTCCATGGCCTGAAGCACATGCGTAACGAGCTGTAGCCTTTCCCTCAGGTTAAGTTCGAAATAGAACCTGCTCTCCATCAATATTCTTACGATCTCTCTAACGTTATCGACCTTCACACCAAAAGCTCCCACATTGTTGGTCGCAAAAAATTGAAAAAACTTTACCCCGCGCCACTTTTATTTTTGTATTTGAAACAGTTCTATGGTAATTAAGATAAAAAAGACGCCAAAGGAGACAACTATGTCCGCTATTGATGAAGACCGAAAACGGATGATCGATAACGAAGATCTCCCGAATCTTCGAGATCCTGACGACACATCCGGGACTGGAAAGCCGAAATCGATTCGCAAGAAGACACCTTTGGCGCCTATCGTTCTCGCAGTGGTCACCATTATTCTTCTTGTCTTGATCATAATGCTTGCATTGAAGGTAAACGCTCTCAATCAGGAAATTACCAACTTGTTAAACGTCAAAGACCAACTGACCTCTGTCCAGAAAAAACTTGCTGACGTGAACGTTGAAAACGACAAACTGAATGCGGAGCTTAGGCAGACAAAAGGTGAATTGGAAACGGTAAAGACGCAGAAGGAAGAAGTCGACGAGCAGCTACAGAAGCTACAGGCCAAAAAGAAACCACAGCCGGCCAGAGCCGCAAAAAAAGCCAAAAGGTTCCCGTAAAAAGAACTGAGAGGATTCAATATATTGGAAACTTTGTATCCTGATTTCTCCGATGCGTCATAAAACAGTATCGCTGGTTATACAAAACAGAACATTTAGCGAAAAAAACAAAAGGGGGTGCATGGTGCACCCCTTTCATTGTATCTCCATGGTATTGTATTTGAAACATATGGGCCGTGCAGGATTCGAACCTCCGACCAATTGATTGAAAGTTTTTATCAGGTACACCTTTCATAAACTCCATATAGCACTAACCATCCTGACCTCTCAAAAGTAAAGAAAGTGTTCTTCGGGTGTGTTGAAACTCGTTTTGTCCTATCGGGCTAAACGGGGGATCGATTGGCACCTTAAGGGACGCCTGAACGGGAGGTTAAAAAGTGTGTGGCTTAGTGAAGAAGGCCACCGGAAGAACTGTCTGGGGATGGCAATTCCGGTGGCCAGGGGTAACTCTCAGACACGCTGTGAGCATGAAGGAGAGCCATGCCTTTAATTATAGCACCATCGCGTAATACGTCAAGCGGGAAAAAGTATATGATAAACGGCGGAGGCACAGGCAGGGCAGTCCTACACGCGCTGCCGCCGGAGCCCAAAGTCCCTCCTACCGTCCGAAGGATACGACGCACTCGCCCACGAGTGCCCGGACACCCGGCCGGTGCTTGTTGGAGTCGGGCATAAGATACTCATCATGCGCCATCAAATACAGAAATACAAGCTACCTTACAAAGAACTCGGACCGAACTATCTGGGTGCACGGAACAAAGATCGTATTACTAAAAACCATATGAAGAGACTCATGAGCCTTGCGTATACGGTAACACTAAACGAAACAGCGTAGACACGTAAAACAAGAGGCTACCGTGGAAGAAAGATCGACGATTACTGGTGGTTTAAACCCCGCATTAAAAACTGACCTCAGCCGGTCATAAGGACAAAACAATGTTGCCACAGGGTACAGAAGAAATTTTTATAACCCTCGCCGGCTATTCCACACCATAAAATAAAAGGAAGGCAATTAGGAATTAGGGAGGGAATTTTCTAGGGAAAGTGCGTAAACCGTGAGCGGCCTTCCAGCCGATTAAGATGGCAGCGGGCAAGAAGGGCTCATCAAAGGAAGAGGCAACAACAATTCCGGAAGATTCTCCTCCGCGATTTGTAGCCGCAGAAAAGGTACATGCCACGCATCAGCACTACCTGTGTTGCTAATGGTGCAAAATCGTTGGTGTATCCCACGTGGGTTCTAAATGGCACGCCTTTTGCTACTCTATTGTTTCCCGGAGGTAATGAAACAGATGAAATATACCGTGAGGTCTTTGAACGATACGAGAAAGAGGAGGCCACCCATGGCTGAGATTTTGGCACAACCGATGACTTCGGAGGAAGCACAGACGTGTATAGCAGAAATCAATAAGAATCTGAAGAATACCCGTACCCTTCTTTTTGATCTTTACGAGCGTGAAGGGTGGAAGGCCTTAGGGTACGCAAGCTGGAGAGAATGCGTCACCGCAGAGTTCAAACAGCACCAAAGCTATCTCTACCGGCAACTCGAGGCCGCAAAAGCGGAAAGGAATATCTTATCGGTGGTGGATCATGCGCTTATGAGCGAAATCCCGGAGAGCCATCTGCGCCCCCTTGCATCCCTTTGTTCTTCGGACCAGCGAGAAGCATACCAGAGGGCCATAAAGACTGCACCGGAAGGCAGACTGACCGCACAGCACGTTGAAGAAACCGTGCGAGAGATAAAAGACGCGAGAAGGCCGGAGAGGAAACGGGTCAATTCGCTTAACCATGCACAACCGGAACCCGATGTGATGAGTGATGAGTTCCGGCGTGCATATGATGCCGTGGCGAAGGCCATTATCGATGCCCGTAACACGGGCTGGAAGACAACGAGCCGGGTAACGGCGGTGAAACATATCGTCACTTTGCTCAATATCGCAAGCGGCCAACGAGAGGATTGCGCGACGTCGTTACCGCTTGCTTCCTCAAGTCCTCAACTGACAAACTTCTGCAGAGTATGAAGATGTGAGGATACAACAAATACTCTCCTGCAGTTACTAAATGAACTATACAAAACCCGGCCTCACACAAGGTCTCAATGAAGTGTGGCCCTGGGATATTACCAAACTCAAAGGGCCCGTGAAATGGATCCATTACTATCGCTTTGTGATCCTCGAAATTTATAGTCGCTATGTGGTAGGCTGGATGGTAACCATAGAGAGCTTGCCGCTCTTGCCCGCAAACTCATTAGAGAGACCCGTGAGAAGCAGATGAATAAGCCGGGACAGCTTTGATCCATGCCGACAGGGGATCGAGTATGACCTCAAAACCAGTTGCCTTCCTCGTGGCAGATCTGGGTGTTACTAAAAGTAATTCAAGACCGTCGGTGGGTAATGACAATCCCTATTCCAAATCACAGTTCAAAATCATGAAGGAAAGATCGGAGTTCCCCGACAGGTTCGGTTCCATTGAAGACGCCGGGGCCTTCTGTCAAACCTTCTTTGCCTGGTACAACAGGGAACATTACCATTCGGGATTGGTCTTCTGACGCCCGAGGATGTTGATTACGGAAGGGCTCAACGCATCATTGAAGCCCGTAAAGAACTACTCATGGCTGCTTGTGAAAAACATCCGGAGCGGTTCAAAGGGAAATCACTGAAACCGCTGCCGCTCCCTGATATGGTCTGGATCAACAAACCATTGTTGTGGAGTGATGTACAGATACACTAAATGTTTCATAAAAATGTCTCATTTTCATTGACATAATTCCAGGTTGTTCGCAATATAATGTGGCGTGGAGCTATACCTAAGTAACTGCGCATAAATAACATGAACAGTTTAATGCATTTTTCTGGGAGAGATTGAATAATTCCATTCCCCGTGAAATTCAGCTCTCTTCAGGTTCAAACTATCTATTTCTTCGTCAGAAACCTTAATGCCAGTCTCGTATTTTTTTTCGTCTAATCGGGCCTCTATTTTCAGACCCTTTCTTGTCGTAGTGCTTCCTATGAGGCTTACCATTGCCTCATGACTCACCAGCGGTTTGCCTCTCCAGTTTTGTGTGATATGACAAAACATCCTGTGCTCGATTTTATTCCATTTACTGGTGCCTGGGGGAAAATGACATACAGAGATTTTGAGGCCGATTTCATCTGCTATGTTCTGGATACAGACCTTCCATAGCCTGTTCCTACTGCCGTTGCTGCCGCCCCCGTCTGCGGTAATCAGGAGTTCTGAGGCATTTTTGTACACGCGAGCCCCCATCCTTTTCCACCACTGCCGTATTGTCTCACATGCAAATTCAGCCGTGTTGCCGTCCATTCCCACAGCGATCCAGCCTTTATTGGCTGCGATGTCATATACGCCATAGGGTATGCCGTGGCCTAATTGCTCATCTTTAAAATCATACATTCTGACTTCTTCCGGTCTGCCCTTTGAGCGCCACTCTTTTCCCCCGTTTTTGAAATCGCCGATAAGCTCCCTTTTCTTGGCATCCACCGAGATCACGGGTTGGCCCTTTGACTGAAACAATCCTGTCAATTGATTGATGTATGCAAACTGAGCATTTCTATCCGGATGCGACGTCATCTCCCGGGTCTTTCTGTTTGCCTGCAAGCTGTAGCTCAATTCGTGCAGAAGGTGAGCGACCTTTCTATCACCTATCTTGTAGCCTTGCTTTTTCAGTTCTTCGGCCAGTTTCCTTGTACTCTTGCAGGTCCATCTTAAAGGAGACTCAGGATCTCCACGGGTCACCGGTTCTACTAATTTTTCAATATCCTCTAATAAGCCAGGCTCGTTTTCGGTAATGCGCTTACGACCCCCGCCTTTCTGGCGAATCCTTTCTGTATCCGTATGAATGCCTTCTATCTCCTTTATTCCTGAAACTACTGTAGTTCTTGATAGACCGGTTGCTCGGGAAATCAATGTTACACCACCGCGCCCCAGGGCTTTTGCTTCAATGGCTGCCCATTGCCGGCGGCCTTTCTCGTCAAACCTTCTCTTTACTAAATCATATTTGCCCTTAATCATGTCCATTGTGACCACAACAAAAGGCTACCATAATAAGCCCTATTGTACAAGTTATTTATGCGCAGCTACATAGCGGAAAAAGGGAACCCGTAGGGGTGTCTCTACATTTTCGTCCATCGCGTTGAATTATAGATAAGCCTGGCAGTACAATCAGAGTCGGCCTCTTCGATTACTGTTTTTAATTCTATCCATTCAGTCATATCTTTGTTAAGAGCGAGATAGCCTATCGGCAGATCCGTGTTCTCCCTTTCTTCCACCGCATTGGTAAGGATGATAAAACGTCTGTCGTCATTAATCAGATCACTTACACGAAAGTTCTCTGGCAAAAAGACATCGCCAAAATATATTTTGTCTCCCGCCTTAAGCCTTATGCTGACGAACTCACCCTTATTGTCCTTCGCTGTACCATGAAGATCGCCTTTAGATATAATGTCATGGAGTTTCGTATTTGCTGCTCTCATCTGTCCCCTCCTTTAATCATGAGCCATCTTAGTGTTGATGTATGTTTCATTCTGACAATACCTTAGCAATTGGCATGCCATCGTAGAGCCCACGTGGAATAAGCCAATGATTTTGAACTACTAGTAATACACTTGTAAGACAATACATGAACCGATATGATTTCGTCATCTGCAAATCTCGTAGGAGAATCTGCCGGAATTGTAGTTTCCTAGGCGATCCGGATAGCTATTTCGTGGCTAAAGAATGAAGATACCAAAATCATATTTGCCGAAAAAACAAAATATTCGGCGTCTTCCAAAAGGAAATGTGTGGGGTTGTTGGATTTGATATAGACGAGCCCCTGTTCGGTAAAGACGATATTCAGCGAAAGTCTTTACAGGCCCTGATTCGTTTTGACATAGGCACATGGTTTTTTGAGGTTGATCCGGTCATCATTTGCGTATATAAGGTATACCGGCCATGGTGATGAAAAGGGATACATACCAGGACCTTGTACCGTGATATGGTAATGCTCATAAATACCTCCCTTGTATATTTCTGCCTTCACCTTCTCCGTGAGTGTCACTAATTATTATGCCAGGTATCGCCATCGAAACGATTTTTAGCCATCGAGCATGTTAGTGTGGGTATCAGCAACAGCACTGCTATTGCCGAAATAAAAATCTTCTTCATAATCCACGACCTCATGTTCCATCCCTTCTATTTTATCAGGTCTCAAAGATAGAGACAACTCTTTGGGGAAAGAGAGGTCGTCCCGACTAATCAGTGCAAAAACCACAGGGTATGGGTGCGAAGTAGAAAGCATGGATCCCCTTTGTTCCTTGGGTGTGCAGTAACTGTGAAGTGAGAGCGCCAATCAAGGGGGAATTACCGGGGAGCTTGTGACTCCCCGGTTCCCGTTTTTCCCCTGCAACGCTTAGCATCGTGAATCACCGTCGCTTGTTGGATCGGTAACTCAATCTGGTCTGGGCAAACTTTGCCGCGATGGTATGTTTGGCTGTCACATTCGAGAAGGTATAGGAGGCCACCGCACCCACTGATACACCATCGACGGTAACAGTACTGATGGCATATCCGCTGCTGGCCGCAATCGTAAATGTCTGGCTTGCCCCGTAGGCGACACTCGTCGCACCTGACGGAGAGATGGTCCCGCCTGTGCCCGCTGAGGCGGTAAGGGTGAAGGACTGAAGGGCGAAGCTCGCACTCACGCTTGTATTGGCATTCATGGTCACCTGGCAAGTCGTCGTTGTTCCTGAGCATGCACCGGACCATCCGGTAAAGGTAGAACCTGTGTTGGGTGTGGCGGTCAAGGTTACGACCGTGCCTGCACTGAAGGTTGTTCCGGTAGGACTATTCGTCACCGTTCCCGTACCGGTGCCGGATTTCGTTACGCTCAAGGTATACGCATTTGCTGTGAACGTTGCCGCGATGGTATGATTGGCTGTCACATTCGAGAAGGTATAGGAGGCCACTGCACCCGCTGATACACCATCGACGGTAACAGTACTGATGGCATATCCGCTGCTGGCCGCAATCGTAAATGTCTGGCTTGCCCCGTAGGCGACACTCGTCGCACCTGACGGAGAGATGGTCCCGCCTGTGCCCGCTGAGGCGGTAAGGGTGAAGGACTGAAGGGCGAAGCTCGCACTCACGCTTGTATTGGCATTCATGGTCACCTGGCAAGTCGTCGTTGTTCCTGAGCATGCACCGGACCATCCGGTAAAGGTAGAACCTGTGTTGGGTGTGGCGGTCAAGGTTACGACCGTGCCTGCACTGAAGGTTGTTCCGGTAGGACTATTCGTCACCGTTCCCGTACCGGTGCCGGATTTCGTTACGCTCAAGGTATACGCATTTGCTGTGAACGTTGCCGCGATGGTATGATTGGCTGTCACATTCGAGAAGGTATAGGAGGCCACTGCACCCGCTGATACACCATCGACGGTAACAGTACTGATGGCATATCCGCTGTTGGCCGCAATCGTAAATGTCTGGCTTGCCCCGTAGGCGACACTCGTCGCACCTGACGGAGAGATGGTCCCGCCTGTGCCCGCTGAGGCGGTAAGGGTGAAGGACTGAAGGCCACTCTGGGAGAAAGTAAAAGATTGCCCCGCAATTGTCGAAACAGCCGTTCTCGATGTGCCACTGTTTGATGCTACGGAGTATGCCACCGTCCCACTGCCTGTGCCGCTTGTGCCCGATGTGATCGTAGCCCAGGAGGCACCACTGGACGCCGTCCATGCGCATCCACTCTGGGCTGTCACTGAAATAGAACCCGTTCCACCTGCAGCGCCAATGGAAACACTTGCCGGCGATATCGCACAGGAGCATGCGGGCACGGTATAGCTCACCTGATTTGAATAGGAGCTTTCCAGACCGGATGAGTCGTAAGCCGTTGCTGCAAAGTAATAGGTGTCACCAACGGTAAGGTTTGCGGTTGTGTAAGTTGTCACATCTCCAACATCAACAACCCACGAATACGTATTGCTCGTCAATCCCGAATAGAGCTTGTACCCGGCAACACCACTTTCCGAATCCCAGGCAAGGGTTATCTGTTGCGCATGTGCATTCCCCTGAGGGAAAAAAACAGAAACAAAGAACATGAGACAACATATCCCCAGAAAGAAGTGCAGAAAAAGGCCCCGTTTTTTGTCAGATATTGTTGAATATTCCATAAATGACCTCCTGACGTATTCATTGTAGCCAGGGAAGGCACATGGGGTACTTTTCCTGGTAGCCCTACTGCCATATCCTCCCCACGTGGAAGACCTAGGCTAGTAGCTTTGCGTCCCGGTCTTTCGACCAGTTTGCCTTTTCAGACCTCCATTCTAAAATACTTGTTTTCTTAGAACCAATGATCCATGTCACAAGTACGTCTCATATCGTCTACGCCATCGTCATAATCTTAAAAATCATAACTAAAATACGCTTAATGAGTGGTTTCACCTCAGGACCCCTCTTTGGTAAATTCATTGCCGCTGTTTACAAAGGGAAGAAAGATGCCAACATAGCTTCAATTCTCGATGTTGCTTGAAGTAAAAGACTTGATGGCAACAACAGATTTTCATGGCCAATATGAAGGTTGATGGTTACACCTTGGAATTGGATTCCCAGAGTTACTACTGCGCCTTGTTTCGGGAATATTAGCATTCCAACCTGTCACCGAAGTCCTGACTGTCTGCGCACAGGGATACCACACGGCTGCCAAGGGGGGAGATGCTTATTAAGGATGCTCGTCTATAACCTCTTCGTCCTCTTCAGGTGTGAGCTTTGGGGAAGAAAGAGAAAACTCATAGCCTCAACACCATATGGTACAAATACTTCGTCCTTCCTGCACAGATGGGAAGCGACGGCAGAGATGCTATTCTCCGGATATCGGTACAAAGCACGAGGTATGGTCAAAACTCTTGTGCCAGCTTGTCCGCACAAAAGCTACATTACATTGATCTCAACTGCACTGCAGTTGAATATACATGAAGCAGCTGAAACCGAAGGTTGACTAAAAAACCGCGCGAGCAGTAGCCATTTTGATATGAAGTGAGAAAAAGTCTTATGGGGCCTTATGCAAGATAATAAATATCATTGAACAATTCTATAGTGGAGTAACTAACCTCAAAAGTGGTACAATAGTCGGGAGGGCGTCACCCTTAACCGCGGATGGTATATCTTTTATGATTGCACATAATATGTTTTTGGTGTCGATAAACGTTAGATGACAACAAGGGAGAAAGGAAGACTATTATTAAGAACCACGAAAGAACGTATAGAGTCTGCACAACAACCGGATGTAGCCGACTACTTCCAGTCGCGGCTGATCCAAGCGTTAATCTGTCATCCGAACCTGAACAGGCATACTTCGTTGATATTCTAATTTATTAAAAGCATAGGAGTGTGAATCAATGGATGAATATGGGCTTCTCAATGAGAAGAAAATGACTATGAAAGCAAGGATGGAAAAGGACGACTCCCAACATTCAAAGGGTAAATTGAATGCGAGGGAACGTATCGAATCACTATTAGATAAGGGTTCCTTTGTTGAAATAGATGCCTTTGTAACCCATAGATGCCTGAACTTTGGCATGGAGAAGCAAAAAATCCCTGGTGACGGCGTTATCACGGGTTATGGAACTATTGATAAGAGAAAGGTCTACGTCTATGCACACGATTTTTCTGTGTTCGGGGGAACTATTGCAGAGATGTTCGCTAAAAAAATCGGGAAAATCATGGATCTGGCGTTAAAAAACAAATCCCCTATAATAGGGCTGAATGATTCAGGAGGAGCCAGGATTCAGGAAGGCATCTTGTCACTGGAAGGTTGCGCTGAAATATTTTACAGGAACGTACGATGTTCTGGGGTGATTCCACAATTAACCGCCATCGTGGGACCTTGCGCAGGAGCGGCTTCTTATTCTCCGGCTCTGACTGATTTTATTTTCCAGGTAAAAGATATCGGGTATATTTTTATCACAGGCCCAAGCGTTGTTAAAGAATCGATAGGGGAAGATGCAACAATTGAAGACTTAGGCGGTTGGAAAATCCATGCCGAAATCAGCGGAGTAACCAGCGTGGCTGTTGAAAATGAAGCTGAATGCTATCAAAAAATCAGGGAACTATTGACATATATTCCGTCAAATAACCAGACAAAACCCGATAGGATCGAAACGGATAGTGATATTGATAGAATGGATGAAAAGCTAGATACTATTATTCCTGTAAATCCAAAATCTCCATATGATATGAAGGAAATAACTGAAAGGGTTTTGGATAGGAACAGTTTTTTTGAGATACATGAATTATGGGCAAAAAATATTATATGCGGGTTCGGGCGGTTAAATGGCTATTCAGTGGGTATTGTGGCAAATCAGCCGAAGTATTTTGCTGGTTGCATAGATTGTAACGCAGCGATTAAAGCAAGCAGGTTCATCAGGTTCTGTGACTGTTTTAACATACCTATAGTCGCTTTTGTTGATGTCCCAGGATTTTATCCCGGTTCGGAACAGGAGGCCCGTGGGATTATCAGAAACGGCGCTAAGTTGTTATACGCATTCTGCGAGGCAACAGTACCCAGATTGACTGTTGTCACTCGAAAGGCATATGGCGGTGCCCATATTGTAATGAACAGTAAAAACCTTTTTGCTGATGTAAATTTCGCATGGCCGACAGCGGAGTTTGCTGTTATGGGTCCAGAAGGCGCGGTAGCTATCCTTTATAGTAAAAAATTAAAGGAATCAGTTGATCCTGAATTGCTGAAGGCAAAATTTACTCAAGAATACAGGAATACCTTTGCCTCTCCCTATATCGCGGCTGAAGTCGGATTTATCGATGATGTGATATTACCTCATGAAACACGGCCAAAATTAATTAACGCCCTGGAAAGCTTACGAACGAAGGAAGTCTTTAATGAGAAAAGGAAGCATGGTAATATACCGCTTTGATTAAGGGGTGCGGGAAGAAATTTGCATTATTCGTTTTCAAGTCGGAACCCTTGGATTGAAAAAACCTGGCGGATACATCAGTAGGTGACCGCAACAACCACCAAATTCTTCCTTCTTAAGCTTTTAAACTCTGCACCCAACAGGCAACATTACAATTGATATGCAATAAATATTGTTGCTTTACCCTGGGACCAGAATTACTTGTATTGGAAATGGATACCACTTAAGAAACGAGCAAAAAAGGCTTTTGGTTGGTCATGAAGACGTCACCCTTTCTCAATTCCCTTTATCCTTACTCCTTTGCGAAGTACCTCTGATCGGGATAAAGGATTGGATAGATCCAGTTCTCATACATGCAAACAAAATGTTTGACTGTCATCCGATTAAATCCGTGGTGAATAAAAAAGGCTGAAATCCGCAACCCGTTCAAGTAATGTTGGGCAAGCTTCCTCATGAGATACCCCTAATCCTTTGAGACATGGAGTGGCATATCCCATCGGTTTCTCTTCGTCAGTTCCCCACGAACAGAGAGTAACCGTCCTCGGATCAGAACTGTTTCTACATCGGCAAGAATATCAGGCGCTCCCGACTTCTTGAAATACTCGTACCTGTCAAGGCTCTTCTCAAGGAGGTAAAGGCATTGAGGTAAGGATTGTTTCCTAAAACCGCGTTGCCGAAGCCCTGCTACATTTCCTGTTCTCTGTCTCAACGCTGAATTCATATTTTCCTCCTTTCTTTGTGTCTACACAGGTAAATATACAAGAACCATGCCACATGGATACACTACCGTAAGTTCTTGATATTATGGAGTATGATTTTGACAAACAGCATTCGTCCACGAAAAGATCTACATTATTTGTGGCTCTTGCTACATTGCCTAACATTCACTGCTTGGTTCTTGGTGACCTGAACCCCAAGACTGAAACCGCGGGTCCTTATTTTTTGAGGCACCCGCATGATATAAGCCTTCGCCCGCACCTGGGACATCTCTCCATATAGCATCCATCGTGATGGATACCGCCGGGTATAACATTACACACGGGGCATCGCTCTTTCGCATCTCTCGCGTACGGCAGGCGTTTTACAGATGTGTCGTCCTGGTACTCTATGGGCTGAGGAAAACACGTTATTGTCTTTGGATCTTCACTGTCTCTGCCACAGCGTTTACAATCTGTCATGAGTTTAGCGCCCTTTGAGAACCACCGACAGATCTTCTGCTCTCCCGCCTCCTAAACCAAGGCGGCAATACGTCCATTTCCACTTCTCGTTCTTGTCCCAATACATGCAGATAACATACCTCCCGTGCTTATTTCTAAAAACTGTGCCATCAAAGAAGATATACTTGGGATCATCCGTCGTTCCTTTCCAATGCTCAGGGATAAGGTGCTGGTTTTCCCAAAGTGTCTTGAAAAGTATGGCATCAAGACGGATGTGCCCTATGTGTTTCAGTTGCTTCACATGCTCTTCTCCATCGATAGCTGCTTCACCCTTTAGCATCGATTCAGGGGCTACTGCTGAAGAATCCACGTCTTCTAACATGGCCGAACGTTCATCTTCTCCCTCGATTTCTAAACCATGATGGTACATGAACTGAACGAGATCAAATAATGCTGTGCAGTCAGTCTTGGTGGTTGTCGATCTCCTTTTCTCGACAATCAATTTCTCAATAATTCTGATAAAATGGGTAAATTGTTCCGCCGCTTCTTTACCATTTTGAACAATGAAATCTAGTTTTCTTAAACCGATTGCATCCAAATCGACTTTTTCCGCAAGGATATCCATGGCTAGTCCCAATCTACCCGCTTTTAACGTCCTCATATCGAAAACAGATCTTATGGATCTTACTTTTTCTGAACCCATGGTCCGTCCTTTCATGGCCGACGCAGGTGAAAAAGCAATAAATGTGCCATAGTGATACCTTTGTAACATATTGAAATAACTCATCACGCTATGAATAGATCAATATTAATTGACCACGCGTCTACATTATTTGTAGTCTTTACACGTTTATTGTAGGTATTAAACCCCATATTTCGCACTCTTTCATAGCCCATAATTGGCATTTTCTTCTTCTCTGACAGCTGTCCTACGGGAAGAGTTCCAGACTACATTCTATCAAAACACATACGTAAGTCAATATATTTGTTGACAGACATACTCCGTAATGCTATGCTGACGTATGGAGGTGAACCATGGAACTTACCGAATGGGCAAAGCTCCAGGAGGAGCTTCTCAAAACACAGCTTGGAGTCGTTCGTACTTATCTCAGAAGTGAGGAACCGGGTGGACGCGAGCAAAAGGCCTCGCAACGTAAGTCACAGATGAGTATGGTTACAGACATACTCGCGTCGGCGGGCACACCGCTTCACGTGTCGAAGATCATCGGCCAGGCGAAGGCGCGGTACGGAGTGGACCTTGACCGGGAATCGATAGTCTCGGCTTTGACCAAGAAGGTAAAAAAAGGCGCTCTGTTTGTTCGTACGGGTCCCAATACCTTCGGGCTCAAAGGACGATGAGATGGAGGCGGGTTTCGCCCCGGCACATCTGCCAATCGTGAGGGAGTATGCGTCCCGGATGGGGTTCGTAAAGATCGTTGACAAGGCGCTTGCCTGCGACATGCGGGTAAGCCCCGGGAAGATTCTGCTAGCGCTCGTGATGAATGTCCTCTCCGGACGCTCGCCCCTTTACCGTGTGGAGGAGTTTTTCCGCACCCGTGATGTGGCGCTCCTTCTCGGAAGTGACATGACCGTAAAGATGCTCAACGACGACGCCATCGGGCGGGTGCTCGACCGCATTTACGAGTATGGTACGTGGAAGATCTTCTCGGAGGTGTGCGTACAGGCATTTCGTGCTTTCAGCGTAGACGCATCCGTGGTTCATCACGACACCACCTCGGTGAGCGTGTGGGGAGAGTACGCCCCGGCACCTCACGATCCCATCTGCATCACGAACGGATTCAGCAAAGACAAGCGGCCCGACCTCAAGCAGTTCATGCTCTCTCTTCTCTTGGTCGAGGGCAATCTCCCCTGCCACGGTGGTATTCTCGATGGCAACGCGTCCGACAAAAAGACCAATGGAAAGATCCTTCATGAGCTTCCCCGGATCATGGCACGTCACGGAAAGAAGGAGTTCATCTACGTGGCCGATGCCGCCCTGGCCACGAAAGAGAATCTCTCCCTCATGGGAGACACTATCCGTTTCATCACGCGGTTGCCGGCGAACTTCGGCGTCTGTGGCCGGCTCATCGGCAAAGCCGTCGCTTTAAGCTCCTGGCAAGAGGTAGGACCTTTGTCTCACCGGACGGTGAAGGGTAAGGAGGTCTGCGCTGGATATCGGCTGCAAGATTTACGCGTCGATCTCTATGGGAGGACGTACCGTGCGATCGTAGTCCACTCCGACGTCCACGACAAACGCCGACAGAAACGCATTCACAAGGCGGTCGAGAAAGACGCGCGGGAGGTGTCGACACGAGTCAATGCACTTTCGCGGAAGGAGTTCTTCTGCCTCCCCGATGCAAAGGCAGCGGCAAAGGCCCTTAAGGCTGGAGACCTCAACGAGGTCTCATGTTCATTCGAGAGCCGCCCGGTGTATAACCGGGGCCGGCCGAGTAAAAGCGGAATACGCCTCGTGAAGGATCTCCGTCACCGGGTAGTCATCGAGGTGAGGCAGAACAAAGAGGCCATCGAGAAGCTCCAGGAAGAGGCCGGTTGCTTCGTCCTTCTCGCCAACGTGCCAACGGAAGAGAAGAGCGGGATCGATATTCTTAGGACGTACAAGGAGCAGGACGGTATCGAGAGAAACTTCGGATTTCTCAAAGATCCCCTCGTCGCCAATGATATCTTCCTCAAGAAGCCACGGCGCATCGAAGCCATGGGGCTCGTCCTCGTGCTCTCTCTTCTCCTGTGGCGTCTTATGGAGCGGACCATGAGAAGAAAAGCAACCGACGAACACATCACACTTAAGGGTTGGAACAACGTAGATACGCTGAGGCCCACATCCTTCATGATGGCGTCTAAGTTTTCAGCTGTCTTCGTCGGCGTGAGAGACCACAAGAGATTTCTCTTCGCTCCCCTCACCAAGGCACAGCTCGCCTATCTCGTTGCCCTTGATGTTCACCCCGCAATCTTCACGGAGATGGCCCTGAAGGCGGGAAACATGGAGTCCAGGGCCCCCTAATGCTGGGTCAGAAAAATACCGTTATCGGAGCTCGAGGAGGTGCGAAATATGGGTTAAACTCTTCAGTTTGCACTAAAACGTTCTTTGTGAAAAGTACCAACGGTAGGCGTGGACAAAATATCCTGTATAGAGGCACTCCAAGAAGCAATAATAAAATAGGGAACGCCGGACATATTCAATACCGACTAGGGAAGCCAGTTTACTTCTTTACAGTTTATAAACATTCTTATCCACAACAATATCAGAATCAGTATGGATGGCGGGGGGCGCTTTAGGGACAACATATGTATCGAGCGCTGCTGGAAGACGGCAAAATACGAAGAAGGGTACTGGAAGGCATACAAATCAGTTACCATGCGAAAAAGGAGCTTACAAAGTTTTTTGATCGATACAACATGCGGCGTCCTCATCAAGGTATTGGCGACAGGACACCTGACGAGGTGTATTTGGAGCACACTGCCAAAGGCAAGGGAGGCAATATGAACCGGAGCGGCGAACCACTTAAAAACTGCTGTGGATTGTCTAAAAGATCTTGACCATCTCTCTATGCGCCTTATTGAATCTGTGCCGGATGCGGTATCCAATATGCAAGGGTTGGTGAAAGAGTTTTCAACCCTTCCCAAGAAAGACCGCAAGAACGGAGAGCTTTCATATCGGGCAACGGTGAAGGCACTGGAAGCAGCGGGTATTCTCCCTAATGCCTCTCCCACTATCTTCAACATCGTGCAACAGAACAACATCCAGATTGACGCCCATGTACAAGCGCTCGTCTCAAGGTTTGCTTCAGTCGGTGGGACTGACGAGACAGTAGATGTCGATTACGAGTTTGACGATGGGTTGTAAGTGAATCAAAACGTATATGATGTGGACAAAATTATACCTATCGTAACGGCATGCACACAGACCGGAAAAATATGGTCCTTCCAGCTCTTGCGTACTTTTCATACTACCTAAATTCCCGCCGAAATTATAACAAGGATCGTGCAACAAACATTATAGATTAAGGCTAAAGGCAATTTTTGCTTGACTTTTCTACCCATTCATTGGTATAATTATACCAATGAATGGGGTGTTTATATGTCGCTTGTCTATGTGAAGAACAAGAACAATGGCGTTACATATGTTTACGAATCATCCGGGTACTGGGATAAGAATAAACAACAGGCCAGGAATAAACGAAATTGTATCGGCAAGCTTGACCGGGTAACTGGCGAGTTTGTCCCCTCCAAACGCCTTGATCCCCAGCAGGCGGCGGTCCGGGATCCCGCGGTCACCGCATCGGCGCAGATCGTCGGCCCAGCGGTTGTGTTGGATGAGTTCTCCAAGCGCACCGGTCTGGAGAGATCGCTGAAGTCCTGCTTTCCCGATACCCACCGGCAGATCCTGGCGATGGCCAACTACCTCGCCATAGAGGGTGGAGCGCTCAGCTATTGCGAATCCTGGGCAAAAAGCCATGAGCCCGCCCTCGCGGCGTCCTTGGCAAGCCAGCGCATAAGCGAGATACTCTCCTCCATCGGGACCGACGGCAAGCAGACCTTCCTTGCGAAGTGGATAGGCAAGGTCTTGAAGGACGACTACATCTGCTACGACATCACGTCGGTATCGTCGTATTCGGAACTCAACGAATTCATCAAATGGGGTCACAACCGCGACAGGGAGAAGCTCCCCCAGCTCAATCTCGCGATGCTGTTCGGCCAGAAATCCGCGCTGCCGGTGTACTACCACCGGGTACCTGGCAACATAAACGACGTCTCAACGCTGCGCAACCTCGTGCTGACCTTCAAGGCACTGGAGGTCAAGCGGCTGCACTACGTGATGGACAAGGGTTTTTACAGCAGGAAGAACGTGGACGCTTTGGTTGAGAACCGCGACCGATTCACCATGTCGGTGCCGTTGAGCAATAAATGGCTGCTGCAAGCCATAGACGACATCCACAAGACCATCCACGGTCCTGAGGGATACCGCAAGCTCGATGACGAGGTACTCTATGTCCATTCACGGTTGTATCCATGGGGGAAGGAGAAGCGCCGCTGCTATCTGCATTTGTACTACAACGCCACCAACCGGGCCAAGGATGTGGACAAGTTCAACGAGGAACTGCTCCAGTACAAGGGCGAGCTCGAGTCGGGCAAGCCGGTGGCCGACCACCAGAAGGCCTATGACGACTTTCTCATCCAGAAGACAACCCCCAAGCGCGGACTGCATGTATCTTTCAACTCGGAGGCGGTGAGCCAACACATCAGCCGCTACGCTGGTTTCCAGGCGCTGCTCTCTAACGGGATCAAGGATTCGGTGGAAGCCATGCGGGTCTACCGCGACAAGGACGCAGTGGAGAAGTGCTTCGACGACCTGAAGAATTCGCTCGACCTGAAGCGGCTGCGGATGCATACGTCGGCGACCGTAGACGGAAGGCTTTTCGTGCAGTTCATAGCTCTGATTCTCATCAGTGCGATACGCAAGGAGATGCGCTCATCGAAACTCATCGAGGAATACACGGTGCGCGAACTGCTGCAGGAGATGAAGACGTTGACCAAGGTTAAATATTCCGGGAAGTACGGTCATATCCTCACAGAGGTGACCAAGGCGCAGCGGGATATTCTCAAAGCCTTGGATATCCAACTCCCTGGCATGGCATAGGTATAATTTTTCCGGGAAATTAGGATACTACGGGATGAGTCTCGCTTTCACCTACCTACAAAGTAGCAGTAAGAAGGTCACCGGTACGTCGAATCAATGGCACATTTGGTAACCTTCTTGCATCTCTTAAGGGCCAGCCACCATACTGATCGGAGCAACTGTGTTGACCTCACTCCACGCGGTGCCGTTCCATGCCCAGAGACCACCTAATCCGAAGTTCCCGTAGAGGAGCGAGCCTGAAGCCACCATACTGGTTGGAGAAACTCCATCGACCTGACTCCACGCGGTGCCGTTCCATTGCCAGAGACCTGATCCTCTGAAATTAGCATACAATAATGAATCGGAGGCTACCATGCTTGTGGGAGAGACTGCACTGACCTCACTCCATGCGGTGCCGTTCCATGCCCAGAGACCTGATCCTCTGAAATTAGCATACAATAATGAATCGGAGGCTACCATGCTTGTGGGAGAGACTGCACTGACCTCACTCCACGCGGTGCCGTTCCATGCCCAGAGACCACCTGATCCGAAGTTCCCGTAGAGGAGCGACCCTGAAGCCACCATATTGTTCGGAGCAACTGCATTGACCTCACTCCATGCGGTGCCGTTCCATGCCCAGAGACCACCTGATCCGAAGTTCCCGTACAATATGGAACCGGAAGCCGCCATGCTCTGGGGGCTAGTACCCGTAATGTAGCTCCACACGGTGCCATCGTACTTATAGAGACCGTATCCGGTAAAGTTGGCATAAAGGACAGAGCCGGAAGCTACCATACTCGCCGGTACAGTCGAAACGATCTGGCTCCATGTGGTACCGTCGTACTTATAGAGACCATCCCCGGTAAAGTTGGCATAAAGCAAGTCATACGAAGACGAGCTGTAGCTTACTTCATTCGAATAGTCGCTTTCAAGATTGTACACATCATAAGCAGTTGCGGCGAAATAATATGTAATGCCGTCAGAAAGATTTGGGACCGTATAAGTGGTATTTTTTCCGACATCAATAAAGGAGGTGTAATGTTTGCTTACCGTTCCGTAATAGATCTTGTAACCGGCAACACCATTTTCCGCATCCCAGGCAAGGGTGACCTGCGCTGCATGTACGTTCCCGTGAAAAGGAGGGAGGGATAAATCAAAAACAAGACCAGATACACACATAAAAAGGAGCAGAAAGACACCACTTATGGTTTTAGAAGATGTTTGATGATTCAAACTCTACCTCTCGATTATTTCTCAAGGTACCGGAACAATGAAGAGGTAAAGATCGGGTTTATTCTCGGAGTCGAAATCGTCTGCCGGACTACGGCCCGGTGTGTAGTTGACTAACATGAAAGCAGTGCCGATTTCCCGTTCCTCTCTCTTTCGCCATTTCGTACAATTGATGATTTTCCCACCTAGGAATTTATTCTCCCGCAATCGGTGGCAGATTTCAAGGGGAAAATTCGTCGTGTTAGGAAAAAGTTAAAACCGGACTCTTCTGTGGTAGATTATATCGATGTTTCAGATAACGCCTACCGGAAGGTTTTAATTGATGGCATTGAGCTGCGGGTGTTGAGTTCCGCGGCAAACACCTGTTGGGTTCCAAAAGATACTCATCTACCACTGCCGAGGAACATGATTGATTAGAAATACAGCACGTATTTCTTCTTTATGAAAAACTCAACTTCATGAAGGAAGCAAGAACCGGATGAATCCCATCATTTCCCATCACCTGAGATTTCCCTTTCTCGTGTGATGTTTTGTAACTACTGGATTTTATTATGGGCCGTGGAGGATTCGAACCTCCGACCAATTGATTAAGAGTCATCCCCAATTTACCCCAAAAGTCATTGTAACTATTTGACATTATAGACGAAAATACGAACCCTTGTATTCATGTATACTTAGGTGTTGTATACTATGCAACTCAGTGTATCTCTTAATGAATAGCGATATTAATTAGTTACAGATCACATGTACTCTATGGTATTTTAGGGTTTTTTATGGCGGTACAAAGAACGGTACAAAGTATACTACTTGTGACTGCGCTAAGTGATTATTTCTGTTCATGCTTTTATCTCGGTAGTTCACAGTCCCTCTCCTACTTTCTGAAAATAACCATGAGGATAGGCAATATCAAACTGCATATAGATATTAGAATACAAACGCGCGTCGTCCCCTTATTGTAAAGCAGAGGGTTCACCCGGTTTTTGCATACTTTCTATACCCACAGGATGATTCTTTCTTTCACGAAGGTTGATAGTAGAAGATGCTCAGACAGGAATGATTACTGCTTGAAAGTGATAACGAAAAGCTCAGTCGGAGCGCAGCGATCTGCTGGAGCGACGGGTTATAGCTTTTTATTCATTAAATGGATGTACCCGTGCATCCGGTGTGGATATTCTAATACCAATATAAAATTTTGATTTTTTATTTCCCAGACTATGAAGGGCCATTCTGATGAAGTGGGTATGCCAATTAACTCAATAAGTTTTTCTTCAAATTGCTTTAGATTTATTTCGGCGGCCATTTTATTTTCAATTATTTGGAAAGTAAGTTTTATCAATTTGTTTTCTTTATGCCATAAATAGGCAGAGGTGCCATACATTATTTCAGCACCAGCCTTAACGTCTACAATAGGATAGATTGAGTTTTGGAAATCATCATTCAGATATTTCAAACCACAATTCTTTGACCACCACACTATTTCATTTTTGCCAGGTTTTATATATAAACGACCGAGGAATCCGATCTTTTTAAAATTATGCATTTTTAAATCTACTTCATTTAGATCTTGGTTTAGGGCGATGTGGTAGTTATTTATTCTTAGATTTAAATTCATATTATTTACCCTATAACAACTGGATCAGCCGCGACTGTAGTGAGTCGGTTGGATTGTCTCATTACGGTGTGATTTTAGGTAGCCCGCAATCATTTCGATCAACTTGAAAACTGGCTATCCATACCCCGTCATTTCCTGAATATGAGTATACATAAGTACCACCATATTGCAGAGTTTCCTTCATTTTAACACAAGCTTTGTTCTTTATTATAGGGCGCAGAATGTCCGCTATCCAATCTGGGCCAATATCTTTCGAGGAGTGCTTTGTTAGTGTGTAATGGTAAGTGATACGTGCTCCAGGCCCTACAGACGCCCAATCAAAACGTATATTCCCATCAAGCGTTCTTGGAGGATTAGCATTTAATTTTTTTGCGGCTACTTCAAATCCCTCAGTCAATGTCCTCTCAGCCTCTTGAGGTGTAGGCTTTGGAGGTTCAATTTGGCCCGTATTCAGATCAATCAAGCCTCTCTCAGCCTCTTGAGGTGTAGGCTTTGGAGGTTCAATTTGGCCCGTATTCAGATCAATCAAGCCTCTCTCAGCCTCTTGAGGTGTAGGCTTTGGAGGTTCAGCTTTGCCCATATTCAAATATTTTTGCCCCAAAAGTAAGATAGCAGTGGATACGAGGACGATCATAAACCAAGTACAAAGTGCTGCTGCTATGTCAGCCCTCCTACTCTTGAATCCGAAAAACTCCCACCTCTTTATAAACATCCTTCGAAGAGCAAAATATGGAACTAAGAAAACGAGAGGCATTAGGCAGGCGGCGCCGAAGGACGAAAAATCGGCGTGATGAATGAAATTATATATCGCGCTGCCCTCAAGCATCAAAAGAAATGGAAGCCAACCCCAACCGTATTTACCGGGTTTCTTGGGCAAGCTTTTTACACCGGGGAGTTCTTGGTGGATTTTCAAGTATTCTGTATCGTCCGTATCATGGGGAGTTGCAGGTTCCTGCTCGGTTTTGGCTGAGTTTATTTCCATTTCTTTGAGTTTGTCTTGAGAGGGGCCGGGGACATCAATCCCGGTATTATCTGTCGAAATAGACAACCATTCACCGCAATGTTTGCATTTTATTGCTTCCTCTTGGATGTCTTCAGCGCAATATGGACATTTCTTCATTTCTTACGACTCTCGTTTACAACTTCATTCTCCTGCAATAATCTACGGATTTCAAGAAGAAAATCATCAATCCGACAATCACTTGGTGGGTAACGATTACAGGATGTACTGTCAATAATAATGGCGTGCTACGATATGATTGCTTGCCAGTTGTAATCTTGATTTATCTTGTGCTTACTGTTGTTTACTTCTTTCTGCTTTGCTTTTATCTGCGGCTATCCCTTCCTCATATGTCTTCCCACATTTTCTACACCTTCCGCTGGAATCAATGATGCCAATGCAGGTTCCATCACCGCAAAGTGTTACATTCTCCCGGTCGATCTCAGGTTGCTCTTCCTGTTGCTGTAGGAAGAGGTAGCTGCCACACTTCCTACATTTAGCTTCCTTATCACTGCTGGAAAAAGGAACCCTATTTTCTGTGCCACACCAAGGACAGGCAATGATCCTCTCAGTAGAGCCTTCGCGTTTGGTTTCGTTATCCGTGAAACCTGGGCTCTCTTCAGTTTTACCGTTTCGATTTCTCTTCATTAGGCCTTCCCATGGCCTAAGAACGAATGTAATTAGGCGTACACCCAGTGATTTGGAGAAGGAAACGGAAGTCGTATCATATGGAAACCTATATCTGCACTTAGGGCATATGGCAATCAGGTCTCCCGATTGTTGAGGTAAACGGAGTTTTGTCCCGTCCTGACGGCACGTCACGATGTCGAACATATTGGGTGCGGGAGAGGGAAATGCGTCGCTGTTTCGATAGATACGGAGTCCCAATGCATTTGCATGGCCGAGAAGCCTGCTGGTATCTCGCTTCACTGCCCTGAGTTCTTGCTTCATGCGCTCAAGCTCAAAGGTGTTGTCTATTCCAGTCAAAAAACTCAAAGCTGGATCCAGCTCTTGTTTCTCTATCATTGCCATGGCCTTCTGACGGAAAACGCTGAGTTTCTTGTGGCTTTGATTGAGGAAACCATCCATTGTTTCACAACAGGATTTCTTAATGTAGGTCAGCTTTTTGTCAAGTTCCACCATTTCTTTCTGAAGGGTAATGATAATCTCGCAAAATGAACCAACTGATTCCTGCCTCGCCTCCGCCCTGTATAACCGGTCAGAGTAGTGTTGACCTAAGGTTTTGTCACAGTTACGGATGGAATCCGTTGCTTCAGAATTAAGGCCTTGCATATACTCCGATTTTGGTGTTTTTCGCATAGCGCACACAAGGCGGTACACTAAGGAAAGATGATCACGGTCTAGATAGCCCGATGTAATTGTTTGCGTGGTCGTGCTTGTACCATTAAGTGTCATCCCCTGTTTGACGTTTACACCCTTGCAACCGTTCAGCATGATCTTGCCAAGGCCGAGAAACACGGTGGTAATGTCTGTTAGAATTTCATTTTCTATATCTGTCGGACAGTTAATACCGTTTACTTGGAGCCACTTGTGACATAATTCATGACACAAAATGCCAGCAACCACATTAGGGAACTTCATAGTTGATTCGTCTATTTCTATAAAGACAAAGTTCCTGGTATCACGGAGGTCAATATGTCCCCCTGTGTTTTCCTTCTGTTTAGAAGTTGTTATGACAAAAGTGAATCCGGTGAGACCGATGAAGTCTGCAATCGCCTTAGCCACTTTCTGGAGAGAAATAGCATCATAGAATATCATCCCAAAAGAATTCATCAATCGATATGGGATACGAGCGCCCGTCCGCTGCTCAAGGAGTATCAGTTTTTCCACGAAGCTTTCAACAAATAGGTCTAACATATTCTTTCTATGCTGCCTCTTCGACTAAAACTTAATCCACTGTAAGCAGTAATTTCTGAAATAGTAGTATTTGCAAGATATATTGTCAATAACATATGGAGCGTTATGGTATGATTGATTACGAAAGGGAAGCAATTGTTGGTGGTGAACATCACAAGGACAAAACGGAATATAACCAACTTATTGCTCAAAGCATAAAGGAAATGTATCGTGTCTTGAAGTTCGATCGATGGCTATCATTTGTTTTTGCACACCAAGACCCTGAATTCTGGCACTTAATCGTAGAAACGGCAGAGAGTTGCGGTTTTGAATATAAAGGGGCGGTTCCTCAGAAGAATGGGCAGACCAGTTTTAAAAAGAGACAACATCCCTACACGGTATTGTCAGGTCAGTTAATCATAAACTTCCAAAAAGTACGAAACCCAAAAGCGATAATGAAAGCAAATTTAGGAACGGATATCGCTCAAATCATTATGCAAACCATTGAAGGTATCATTGCAAAAAACCATAGCGTATGCTTACCCCCATTGTCAAGACAAAAGTTAAGCATACTTAAGGTGGACTCCCTCCCTCAGTGTTGGTGTTGTTTTTGGGATTTTTGCCATCCCATAGTAGACCTCATAAGGGGTCTTCTTACCGATTGCCGTATGAATCCTCTCCTCGTTGTAGAGATGGAAGTATACTCCTAAGCTTCGTATCGTCTCTGCGACATTGGCGTAGTCCTTGAGATATACCTCCTCGTATTTGACCGTTCTCCAGAGCCGTTCAATGAAGATGTTGTCAAAGACCCTTCCTTTTCCATCCATGCTGATGGCAACATGGCTGTTTTTCAGTGTGTCCGTAAAATCCTTGCTCGTAAACTGGGATCCCTGGTCGGTATTGAAGATCTCGGGGACTCCGATGGCAAGGGCATCGTGCAATGCTTCAACACAGAAGGCTGCATCCATGGTGATCGATATATTCCAGGAGAGCACATAGCGACTGAACCAGTCCATGACCGCCGTGAGGTAGATGAAGCCCTTTCTCATGGGAATGTAGGTGATATCCGAAGAAAAGACCTGATTGGGTCTGACGATATCGACTCCCCTCAGAAGATAGGGGTATATCGTATGTTCCTTATTGTGGATGCTGAGCTTCCTCTTGGGAACAATACCCTGAATGCCCATAATGCTCATAAGACTGGCGATGCGCTTGTGGTTAACCGGGTATCCCTGGTTCTTAAGCCAGGTGGTCATCCGGGGAGCCCCATAGTAGGGCATCTTAGTGTATTGCCGGTCAATTAGGTGCATAAGCTTAAGATTCAATGCACAGACCGGTGCAGGTCGATAATAGAGGCTCGACCGATTGAGGTTGATAAGTTCACATTGCCGGAAGATGGAGATAACAGGAGCGTTCATATCTATACTCTCCCTCTTCTCCCGGAGAGAAGAATCCCCGACTTTTTTTTAAACCACTCCATCTCTACCTTTAGTTGGCCGATCTGTTTGTAAAGCTCTTCCTTCTCCTCCTCGTGAGTTTTTTCCTTCTTCGCCTGTTTTGACGAGAAGATACCCGGGAGCTCTTCTAATGCCTGCTTTCTCCACTGTGTGATCTGATTGGGGTGAATACCATATTCACTGGCAAGTTCTGCGATGGTCCTCTGGTTCTTCAGCGATTCTAGCACTACCTTGGCCTTGAATGTTCCGTCATACCGTTTCCGATGATCCGTCATATTTCCCTTTCCTCCTTCTCTGATAATTTTCACCTCAGAGAGGAGAGATTGTCCACCTTAATTGACTGTCCAGTTTTCAGGGGTAAGTATAGCGTAACCCTTGAACAAATTAATGATGAATTGATCATCAAAGGTTTAGAGCTTGGTTTCCTTCACTTGCTCAAAGAAAAATACAGCGACTTGACATCCTTATTACGTGATAATTTTGATTACAATGAAGAAACTGAACAATTTACTCTGCGTGAACAGACCAAATTCAAAACCCATCTCGATGTTAGATTGAGAATACGCTACTATATATTAAGTTATCTGCGTAGAGCAGAACGGGAAAAAAGAAATCCATCGTTTGATGAGATTGTTTTGTATATTTTACCATTACTTAAAAATGGGATAACGCCTGAAAATCAAACCATACTTCAAGTTTTAGAAGATATTGCTGAACAGGTCGACAAAGACTCTTGGCGACTGAAAGTAAAAGGTCAAGGGAGAATCTTTGGTTTAGAAATTTAGAAAAAATCAATCAACCTCTCGGGGGCGGGAATTCTGAATAAATCCCCCAGCCTGAGCAAGCTATCTTCGCGGTGGGTCATATAATGTCAAAAACTCAATTTCAGGAAATAAGCAAGAACCTAATAATCCCATTACCTACCTATTACTTTTTTTGGTTCATCTGGTTCTTGCGCACTTCCTATTGGGCGTATTATGCAGAATCGCCGCACTTACGGATAGAAATGTTGCGTAACGACGAATTCAGCGGAGCGAGTAGAATAGAACCCACAGCTAAGAACTCCACGGATATAGGAAGCCGTTCTTCCGCGTCCGCTGCAATGCTTTGTTGAGCCTCTTCAGTGTTTGTTGCATAGTTGATCCGGATCGTGTGTCCGGGCGAAATTCCAGACAAGCTTCGCTTCTACGAAACGAATGAAGAACGACCGGCAACGCTGACTTTCGGACGGTTTGGGGGAGAAGGCTGCAACGTGAAGGTTGGCACTTACGGCTCCGAATTTTTCATGATAAGTACAGCCTCCGGCGTGTCCATGCATGCCACTTCGTGCCGATCGATCGAATTGGCCCCACCGTTTGAGAAACGTTTGTCTTTGCCCGTGTGTCTCGCCGATGTATATGAGACAGGGATCCAGCGCGGATGCAGGTCCAGATGGAACTGTGCCTGCATCAAAGTGAGCGAGGAGATAAACGCCCTTATCCTCGGCACCCTGAATTTGCTCTCGTTCACTCCAAGGTTTCCACGGCGTAAAGACTATTTCAATTTCCGTCACACAGTTCCTCCTTGTAGCCCAACAATTAATCCACTGCAAGCAGTAATTTCCGAAATAGTAGTATTTACAAAATATATTGTCAACAATAATGGTGTGCTACGATATGTTGATCACCGGTTGTAATCTTGTACTCTGTTCAGAAATCTATTCTCGTTGATTTCAGTAAGCAAGAACCGGATGAACCTCAATTTCTACTTTTCAGATTTTCATTCAAGGTGTTTGAAGGACTGGAAACAGGCGGTACAAAGTACGGTACGAAGTGGAATTTTCAAATCGCGGAAAACCATGTGGGCCGTGGAGGATTCGAACCTCCGACCAATTGATTAAGAGTCAACTGCTCTACCGGACTGAGCTAACGGCCCAACGTGCATTTTTATAGCATAGACAAGGTTTGACATTCAATACAAATCTGTCTCATCTGCCCCTGCCAGCATTTATCAAGAATTCCGGTCGTACAAAACATGCCTCCTGAAAATGTAGCCCCTCCAACAAAAAATGTAGCATTTTGCTGAGGAGAACCAATCTATCTTCTACGAAGCTAGGCATGACAACATGTTACGAGGCAGTACCGCTGTGGCACATAAGTTGCTTTCAAGCTTGAAAGAACCGGAGTTGTCTTTGTAGGTACATGAGTTGATGAAAGTATGATGCGTAATACCTTAGTATAGGCTTCTAATGCCAGTAAATTATTGACAAAATGAAAATAATTTATTATCATAATTTGATTGAGGGGGTTTTGGGTTTGTGTCTGAGAAGGCTAATAAGAGATTCCCAAACGAAAACGAGAGATGGACTGGGTGGGCGGTGGAGATAAATAGCTCGCTACAGGGGGTAAGGACCTGTTTCAGAAAAAAGGAAACCTTTTCGAACTGGAACAAAACTCGGAGGCTTAATGACAGATACCGAATCATCTTTTTTTCATTGTCTTTCGGGCCCGCACGGCTACAAACGTTATGATATGCCTTTGCTGACAGAAATGGAGGTAAGCCGGATAATTCCTTGAAATATACGGTTGTGATACATAAATTATTTTTTGCTCATCGCTTTTCCGAGACCGAGCCGTCTCTGAACGGGCATCGAGAAGGGGTAACCTGAGGGGAACAAAAAGTTTCGTATAGAAGTTGCAAAATCGCGCTCGTGTGGATTCATGTTCAGCGACGATGAATGTTTGGTAGAGAAGTATATTTGTGAAAAAAGGGTGTTACGCATTTGGAACCATAATTATGGAGTGGCGGTAGCTTGCTTATAGATCACCTTTATGAACTCTTTGATCAGTGTCTCTTTTGTGTCATAAGCAAGAAAACAGCTTTTCTTAATGACCTGCAGGTTACTCATCTTTGCAAGCTCACTCCCAGGCACCATTGTCTTTGATTAGATATGCCGGGCGTAAGGCTCAGACTGACCCAAAATTGTACATGTTCCAACTGCATGTTATAATGGTTGGGTTGCGTTTGAAGGAGGTTATAAAGTCGCCATGAAAAAAATGAATTATCTTATAGGAGTTGTTTCTGCTCTCCTCTTTACGCTCGGTCCGTTCAGCACGGGTTTCTGTCAGGCCGATCGCTGCATCATTCTTGAAAAAAATGACAACACGGCTTTGGTTAGCTGTGATGATGGCACGACGCGCAATACAGATCTCTCTGGCAGATCAGATCAGTATAAAGCGGGAGACAGTATCAGCGTTCCAAAAACGTCCGATTCGGGAAGCAAAGAACCGGGGACGCTGAGAAACCCAAGCTTTTCTTCCGTCGGCGTGCCTCCCGCAAGGGCTCGGTAGCCATCAAACCCATGAGCACTGTTTCTCATGGAGCGAAAAGATCATGAGACGTTAGGTGGATTTGATACCTTTCTGTTTTATTGGGTAGTTATATTATTTCCTAATTCTTACGGGAACCTTGGTTGAATACAATAAAATGTTATAGGAGGTATGCAAATGAAATTTAGAATGTTCATGAACGTGGGTCTTTTAATACTCATTACAGTGTCACCAGCATGCGCTCCAAATACTGTTATAAATCCTGCCTCGATTGGCCAGATGGATCAACAGGCAAGAGCTTACCCTCAGAAGGAATATGTTATTGGCATAGGGGATACTCTTGATATCAAATTTATGCATAACCCTGAATTCAATGAGCTCTTGCTGCCTGTTAGGCCCGATGGCCGTATTTCTCTCCAATTGGCTCCCGACATAAAGGCTGCGGGTCTGACACCGGGCCAGTTGAAAGATGCACTGACGGAAAAATATTCCTCTGAACTCAAACAACCTGAAATAGCGGTGATAGTACGTTCTTTCACCGGCCAAAAAATCTTTGTTGACGGTGAAGTCGGGTTCGCCGGTTTAATTGATTTGAGAGGTCCGACAACTGTAATGGCGGCCATTGCCCAGGCGCATGGGGCTCGCGACACGGCACGACTGAGTAATGTAATCGTGATTCGTAAGGACGCTGATGGTAAACCAATGGTAGCGAATCTTGACCTAAGAAAAGTCATTAACGGAACAGACGTAAGCCAGGACATTTATCTCATGCCTTACGACATAGTCTACGTCCCCCAATCCAACATAGCCAGAGTTGACAAATTCGTGGATGAATATATAAACAGGTTTGTTCCTGGCCACTTCCCCGGATTTGCCGGTTTTGCTAACCCTTACGCCTACTCCTTTGGTGGCTTTACGAAGGTTTATCCTGATACAGGGGCTGCAATATCTGTTGGGCGATAGCCTTAACCGAGGTCAATATCAATGACAGAACAGAGTTATCAACCTTTTGATTTTACCAACCTTCGGGATCTTCTTACTATCGTTTTCAAACATAAATATAAGATCCTCATTACGTTTCTTGTTATCTTCGCGGGCGTTACAACATTTGCCCTTAATCTTCCCCGAACATACGAAGCAAAAAGTGTGTTACTCGTAAAGCTTGGAAGGGAGTTCATGAACCGCCCCGAAGTTGGAACCGAACAACCGGGGGGATACTCTATCCCACCGCAGACGATCATCAATGGGGAGATAAGCATACTTACAAGCAGAGACCTCATAGGCAAGGTAATTAATACCATTGGAGCCGAAAACCTTTACCCGGCGATGTACACGAGGCCCTCTGGAGCGGGAACACCGGAACAGATAGCGATCAAACCATTCGAAGATAGTCTCACCGTAATAAATGTTCCTGGTTCGAGCTTGATACAGGTTACCTTCGTTCATCCCGACCCCTATATGGCACCAAAGGTAGTAAATACACTGGTAGATGCTTTCAAAGACAAACACTTGGAAGTCTTCAGTGCAAACAGTACTGAGTTCCTGGAAAATCAGCAGAAGACTTCCCAGCAAAAGCTGGAGCAATCGGAAAGTAATCTCGCCAAATTCAAACAGCAACATGGAGTCTTTTCCTTCGATGAACAAAAGACTGCTTTGATACAACAACGCGCTACCCTTGATACGAGCCTGAAGGCGGCCCAAAACCAGATGACTGAGGTGGATCAGAAGATCGCTTTCATCAAAAGCTCCAAATGGACAGTTGATACCCCTTCGGAGATGAGAACCCAACTGGCCGCCCTTCAGCAGCGGGAACAAGAGCTTCTTGACATATACACAGAAAACAGTCGCATGGTCCAGAACGTGCGTCAGGAAATTCAGGTGGCAAAGGATTCCATAAAGAAAAATAGTGAAGAATTGAGACAAATAGAGCTTGGGAAAGCGGAAGGCGAACTCACGGTCATCAGGGCCAGGGCTGAAAGCCTGAAAAGACAGCTTTCGCAGGTCGAAGGCGAGATTTCAGCCCTTGATGGACGCGGACGTGAACTGCAAGATCTAAAACGTGAAGCCGCGGACCAGGAACAAAGCTACCAGACCTATACCCGAAAACTGGGAGAGTCCCTTATTATGGATGATATGGAGCGGCATAAGATGATGGCTATCAGCGTGGTTGAAAAAGCGACAGCTCCGGCAGCTCTAAAAAAACAAAAACTTGATAAGAATCAAATGGTCGCGGTAGGGTTCTTCGGCGGGATTGCGGCCGGTATCGCCCTTGCTTTTTTTCTTGAAGTCATGGCTTCAGGCATGACAACACCTTACAGCGCCGAACGACGCCTGGGTCTTCCCGTGATGGTAGCGATTATAAACAAAGAATAACCATTTAGCTCGTCGCTGTAGACTCTAAACAGAGGCCGTTCTTATGAGCACAGTGCTTTTCTAAGGTTTTGCTTACAGCAATGGCCCGTTGTTTTCTTTTCGTTTTTCCTATAAGCTTTCAGCTTACAGCTGTAAGTTACTAAAACTATGTATCTGAACTTCTACAATCTCAAAAAACAGCCCTTCCACATCACGCCGGATCCGGAGTTTCTCTACCTCAGCCCAAGTCACAGAGAAGCTCTGGCCGCCATAATATACGGCATAGAACAGAGGAAAGGCTTTATTGCAATTGTTGGGGCCGTGGGGGTTGGAAAAACAACCATCCTTCGATCCTATCTGGACACTGCTGAGAAAAAACGTCTCAAGATTGTTTATGTCTTCAACGCCAAGCTCACCTTTGACGAACTCCTCAAAACCATTTATCAGGAACTTGGCCTTCATATTGATAGCAATGATGTTTTGGAGATGGTCAATAAACTGTATGAGGTTTTGATCGAGGAGTATAAGCAAGGCAATACGGTCATATTGATCGTTGATGAAGCCCAGAACATGCCTGTAGATACCCTGGAAAGCCTGCGCATGCTCTCAAACCTGGAGACATCCAAGGACAAGTTGCTTCAGATCGTGCTGGTTGGTCAACCGGAGTTCGAGGAGGAACTCAATCTCAGCAGATTGAGACAACTTAAACAACGCCTCGCCATCCGATCAACAATTTTGCCCCTTACCCAAAATGAAAGCATCGAGTATGTTCGGTTCAGACTGCAAAAGGCCGGCACCAACCTAGGCTCAGTCTTCACTACCCAGGCCTTGAAAAAAATTGTCGCGAGGGCAAAGGGAATTCCCAGAGTCCTCAATATTCTCTGCGATAACGCCCTTGTTACAGGGTTTGGCTACCGTCAAAAACCTGTTTCGAGGAAGATCGCGAAAGAGATCATCCGTGATTTCGAGGGACTAAAACACAGGTCCTTTGGCCGATGGTGGTTTTCCGCAGCCTTGGCGATGGCCCTATTACTCCTTGGAATTACCGTATGGTTCGTACTGTACAAAGAGCCCGATGTCGGCAAAATAATCGGAATGATAATGCCCTACAAGCAAAAGGATCTGAATAGTTCAGTCAGTCAAGCAAAGCCGACTGAGAAGCCGACCGCACAGGATGATCAGATGGAGCCGGTTCCAGCAAAGCGAGAGGCACCGCTTCCTATTGGGAAAAGCGGTCCCAAGGTCATCATGAAGACTGTAGCCCGAGGTGATACCCTTTCCAAACTCGCACAGGAAGTATACGGTAATGCAGGTACGAAGGTCATACAATTGATCCGACAAAACAATCCCCAGATTGTCGACCCAAATCTCATCCATACGGGCAGTACAATATCCTTCCCGAACTCTCTGAAAGAGGGAGAGCCAACTGACCGGTAGGACGTCATACCCGATTCATAGTTCATTCTACAAAAAATGAAGGATTTTGTCTGAATAGAATCAAGACAATCCACAATGTGAAAAAGAACGTTGTGGAAGTCGACTCCGATCTTTTTCGTGGTAACGTTGGATGACTGGAGCGCCTGTTGAACAGCTGTAATCTTAAAATCATTAGGCGCAAAGAACAGCGAGGAGACAAAAACTAACGAAAAGTCGGGGAGAAGCAGATAATAAGTATATGGACAGATTAGGAGGGTAGGACAATACGATTATATCTCTATAAATATGTAGCTCCTACGACAAGAAATGTAGGGTTTTGTCGAGCACAACTGGATCGTTGTAAGGAAAGATAATCATTTCAAGGTGTTACGATTTGATGTTACTGTGGCACACAACTTGCTAGTAAGCTCTGAAGAGCGATACATAGAGAAATTGGGTAACCAGCGACACAGATGAAATGTGTTGATAGATCGACGGAAAAAAACATGAAACTTCTTCAAGTCATCCATTGATAAAGTGGAACGGCGGTAGCATATTTAGCAAACGGAGGTATAAGTGAGTAAAATTTTTGAAGCCATCGAGAATGCCCGAAGGGGAGGAAACGTATCGGACGAACCCCACCTCCTCCTTCTGTCTCATTGCCTATGTCTCCTCAACCAGGCAAAGCAGATATTGACATGGAAGCGGAAATGATTTCTCTATATCAGACAATTACTACAGCTCTACCCGACATTAATCACCGTTCGGTCCTCTTTGTGGGGTCCCGAACAAATGAGGGGACATCCACCGTAGCCAGGGAACTCGCGAAGGCGGCTTCCCTGAGAATGGAGAAAAATGTCCTTCTCATAGACCTTGAGAGAAGCCGTCCCGAACACCATATCTATACAAGAGCCAGTCGGAAAAAAAATACCGCTGATGCCGCAGACGATGTCGACAAAAAAGAAAATTCAGCAGAAAACGCCTTATGCCAGGTAGAGGAGAGCAGCCTTTACGCCACGCCCCTTTTTCAGAAGACTATGGTTACGCCACGAACCCTTGACTTAGCAAAGCGTGAGGTTTTTGGGAGCCCCTGAAGGAAAGATTTGATCTTATTATTGTAGACTCTCCGCCAACCATGATGTTTCCTGATGGCCCCGCGATTGCTTCCCAGGTGGACGGCGTTATCCTCATCGTTGAAGCAGAAAAAACCCGCTGGCAGGTGGTTTTAAGCGTAAAGGAGAA